>JBDWHY010000021.1:0-126609 GCA_039974975.1 Fuerstiella sp.
GGTCCAGACCGAGACCTGTCACCAGAAACAGGCCTGCTCACGAACTCGAGGCCTAGTGAACAAACTCTTGATTATTCAAAGATAAATCAAAACAAAGGCTTGAACCAATGCCTCAGAAGTCTCCGGTTCACGCAATTGTTATGCCGTTGGTCCGCCCAGCAGTAGTTGTGTGGCATTTTCAATGAGTGGCTTGTATTTGAGCAAGCGAGAGGCAACGGAGTCAACGAGACGCAAGTGATTTACAATGGTTGCCCACGCCGGAGACGACTGAAGCTCCTCTGCGGCATCATCTCCACGAGAGAGGCCGTAGAGCTCTGCCGCCTCGCCGAGCATTTCCTTGAACGCCTTTTTGAGCCCGCGAGCACCACGTATGCTAAATCGAGAAATGGCGTCTTCAGAAAGGCGGACCAATTCCAGTAATGCCTTTCGGAGTGTTGGGGATATGTCGCCAGATTCAATTATGGTCCGCAGAGACGAAATCGATTCGCGGATGGCATCTATGTCGTCTCCTTTGATCTGTCCGTCAACAGGCAGAATCGTTGCGCAAACTTCGAGCAATGATTTCTCTGCGTCAGTTGGTGCGCGAAACCCGCCAGTGAGTTGTGTTGGGTAAATCGAATCCTGAATGCTCGTCAAACCGTTCAGCAAGACATCGCGTTGCTCTTCGCTGATGTCAGCATCCATCATGTCTTGCCTGAACTCTAAGTAGAGACGATGCATTTCCATCATCCCAGCGAGACAGGCTTGTTGTTTGCTTTGTGGAGTGGTGGGTTTTGCGTCAAATAGACGCGGGATCACCTCAAGTAGCTGCTGCCCGGCAGGAATGTTGCTGAGTAGTGAGAGGAGTCGACCAGCGGAGTTCGGGTATTTTGGATTCGGGAGTGCCATATGCTAATGAGCCGTCTCTTGAGGCATAACTAGAATTATACGGACTGCCGTGTAAAAGGTCGGCATAAACAAAGTCCAAGATTAAGGGTGGGACTGTCGGAAGTCAATTCAGAGCTGGAGTTTGCATCACTTCTTGTGGTGAGTGTTCTCCGAATTATACGAACGTCCACATAATACGGTCTTATGCGGACTAATGATTACAGATGCCCAGAGTCGGTATTCTAACTCCAGTTTAGAAATTCCTGAGTCCGCAAAACACGCCCTGAAAAGCCTGCTCAAGTGTCGTGCTTCAACCGCCCCTCAACATCTAGCGTCAGGGCATTCCCGCACTGATAAAAAGTTCTGAAACAGAACCCGCGATCAACTGTCAATCTGCTGAGCTGGCCCCCTCAACAAAGCATGAAACGACCGCGTTGACATGATGGAAGACGGCGCATTTAAGGAATTCAAGGTGCACACTCCCCTGAAACGGATCAGACATTCGCCTTGACTGTCACTGCATTTCGAAAGCTGATTAACTTCTCGTCAAAGGTCGTGCTGTGCGGAACTGGAGAATCGATCAAGCAGCGACTGCTGTCTGCAATGGTTTGAGCGTCGGACGGTTCCGCGAGACCGCTGGCCGTCACTGGACAGGATTTGCTTCCGCTTAGAACAAAATGTATGTGCGTGGTACCTACGTACCTACGCTGACCGTGCATTTACGATCCGCCACCGCAGAACGGAGCCATCGCTGCTAAACCAAATGAGTAGCCATTCCGGGCCGTGAACGAAAGGTCCGTGGCGACATGAACCACTAACGTACCCAACATCTGCGTCAGTGTCGAATGGCAGTTCCTCGTCACGAAGTTCGTTGCGCCCAAAGATCGCAAGAACCCGTGACTGATCGGCGGTGGATAGCAATTGGGAAACAGCTGCACCGAGCATTTGCTGGCGAAGAGAGATGGCCGAAGGGGAGGAATCTCGAGAAGCTGGGGCTCGCCACAAGTCAGAATTGAAGCTACGGAGGCGCGAGCCAAAAGGTAGCGGCCCGCATGCCATAGAGCTGAGACACGGGAGCGCGACGACCATCAGGAAGCAGGCCCAGGACACTCGCGACCATTTTAGCGTGAGATCCTGAGCGTCCACAGTGGTGGGCAACAATCGCAGCACAATGAATGCCAATGAGGCCAGCGCGCTGACAACCCCGAGGAGCGACGAGATCATGAAAAAGTAGAATCTGGCATGAGATGCGGCGGCCCACGCGGAGAAATGCGGAAGGAAAGATGCTAAAGATACGACCGCGAAGCAGGCGACTATGACTCGTTGCCAAGCTGTCATTGGTAAGTCCTTGTCAGCATAGCGACTTGCATCACCGGATGCGGACGTGCGATTCTCAATTGTAAATTCGGCGAGCAACCGTTTTTCCGGTGCACGCGAATGTTATGCGTGTTCAAGATTGGAATCGATACATGATGTCTGTTCGCATTACGTACTTGCGTCCAGATGTGACTGGTTGTCCTTTGTGGCGTAGTTCGTTATGGAAGAGCAACGCCATGCCAGTGTGAGGAAGGATGTCACTCTCGTCAAACGAAGTATGCCCGCCGCCGAAATCATCGTTCAGATAAACGATAAACGTCAGGAGGCTCAGTTCTCCGTTTGCACGCCTGAACTGCCCGTCACGGTGCCAGTTAAACTGCTGGCCAACTTCGTACCGGTAGTAGCGGAATCGCTCGTTAATGCCAGTTGCAACCCAGTTTTCGATAGGATGAGGTAGCAAATCCGCGAGTCGCTGCCAAAGTGCATTAGCACGAGATGGGTCATCCACAATCACTCGGGTATTGTTTCGGGCGGCGCCACGAACCGCGGGGCCGACGCTCGTGTTGATCGGAGCGTCGGAGAACCCTGCCGACTCCGCGAGTCGGATTAGTGAAACACACTCATCGGGACTGAAAAATTCCGCAACTGTGAAAATCTCGTCGGTGATGGTGGTTAGGGTAGGCATCGTTGCATTCCGGGATGCGAAGTGACGCACCAAAGGACAAGGCACCGCGTGTGGTTCGGCGACCAGTTGTTACCGCATAACGCCTAAAATCACCGGGCGGTAGCGATAGGCTTACAAAAACAGAAAGCGGGCCGTTCACCGCTCGGGTGCATTATGGGGTTATCCGCCGCTCTCTGGCTTAGATTGTGCTTTGATAGCGTCGCGTATGACCGACGAAGGCACCAGTTTAGACAGTTTGCCGCCGGAAGCATCAAAGCATACGCCGACGTACATTCCAATCACAACGCAGTTTCTGGGGTCGTCAATGTTCAAGAAGGCAGGCCCACCGCTTGTTCCCTGCGCAATCGCTGGGAATGCATAGACAATCGGTTCAGTCCCCCATTGATTCTTAGCCTCAAGTTCACTGGATGCGATTCGCGTCATCGCAACAAGTGGTTTGACATCTGGCTTGATTCCAAAGCCGAATGGAAAACCGGCGACTTCAACCTGAGTGGTACGCCGCGGCACATCGGAAACAAGGTTCTCGATGGGAATTGCGATACCAGCGAGCATCGTGTGATATGGCTTGGAAGCACCAGAGTCAGCAATTAATGCGATTGCAATATCGGACGATTGGTTGCGCACCCAAGGATTGCCGTTACTGGGAAACAGAATCGCGAGTGAAGCCCATTGTGATGTACCATCAAGGCAGCGAAATCGTAGACGAGATGTTCGCTGACTTTGTTGTGCGGCGTGACCGGCGGTTACAAGGAAGAGCGAGCCTGAATGGTCAACGACGAAGCCAGATGCAAAATTGTCAGACTCGGGATTGGCTCCGGGTGAATGCAAGCAAACGGCGCGGTCCCATCGTTCAGGCACATTGTCTTCGCCAAGAGACGCAACCGGCGTCAACGCGGCGATGAGCAGGCAAATTGTTAGAAAGATTTGACGCATATATGTTCAGTCGGATAACGCCCGCCGTAACCGAGCACGAACGGAAGGCTTTGATTTCAGTTGCCGCGTGAATGAGTGCTCCGGTTCACGGCTTTGTTATACCGCCCCGAGGACACGTGTGGGAAGCACAGAGGTGGAATTCGTAATCATTTGGGCAAGCCCATCTGCTGATCTGTTGCAACATTGGTTCCGGGACGATCGGCAGCCAGGAAGATCAGCTTGGGGTGCTGCTGTTCGAGTTTTGTCAGAGATTTCGCTGACGCTGGCAAATCGAGATCACGGAGGGTATCCAAGGTTGAGATGGAAGTCGCCAGAGTGTCATAACCGCGATTGTCTGTGTCGGGAGGGAAAAGCATAATTGCACCAAGCCCGTGAATGCTCAGCAGGCGTCCTACCATTTCATCGTCCATACGATCGCGAGGGAAACCGACAGTTTTCGGGCGGACGGTGACGGGAGCGCCTGTGATCTGATCGGCCACGCTAGAAATCGCTGAGAGCGAATCGCCGCCGGTGCAAAAACCGTTTAACTCCACATGTAGAATTGCTGCGGCCTCAGCGGATGGATTAGCTGCCAGACGAAGGCTCGCAGTAGCCGCGATCAGCAGCAGTGCGATGAACGCGAAGAAGGCCCAACGGGTGTAGGTGGTCATGGAGTGGCTTCCGGTGCCAATGCTTGCGGTATAACGACTGCGAAAACCGGGTGGCCGCGGTTGAGCTTCGATTTGAAAACGCGCTGTCGGCCACTCCGCGTTCATCGCTTGGTTATCCGTCGTATTGCACAGAATCTTATTTGGGATTGGAATCGCAGTTGGCCCACTCAGGGTCGTCGCAGTCAACGATCGCGGACCGGAAACAAAGTACATAAGGCGCGGCGAGATCGATGGCTTCCAATTCATCCGAGTTGTGGACGCCCATTCGCAGCGCAGATCGCCCGACAAATGCACCATTGGGATCAAAGGAATTAATGAGGACCGGGCAGGCCGGTTCCTCGAACTTTCGAGTAATAGCGAATCGGTCACCTCGCGGACATTCGATTTCGCATTCTTCTTCGGTCACGTGCACAAGAACCTTCGTGCGAGCCAACGGTTTGTCACCGTCGAAGAACAGCATTTCGACTCGCATTGCTTTCATGATTTACGGCTTACGGTTGGAGATTCTAGTCGGATGACGGCAGGGTTCACCGGGCCGCGGCGAACAGCATTGATTTCAAAACCCGCGCGAGTCGCAGCTCCGTGTGCAACTCATTGTTATCTGGCGATTGCGGCGTCATGTTTCATTTTGGCGGTTCAATCGCGAGTTTACCCTGATCGACCATCAGTGTGATAGCAGCGTCGTGGCGGCGGTCGATGATGAACCAATCTGGTTGTTCGTCTGTTGTGTTAAATGATAGTACGTGGTGGTTGTTTGCGAATTGGAGATCGAGTTCAGGCAGCCGCGCGTACGTAGTTATCTGCTGCAGCTTTTGATTCCGAACCAAATCAAATGCCGCTTCCCACTTTTCTCCGTCGCTCCAGCTGCCGCACACAATTGACGAATTGTCTTCGATCCGCCAGCTCCATTCAATTCCGACACTGAATTCGCCGGTAGCGTTTCGCTCGGAACCGTCACGGCGTTGTCCAGCAGGCTTGAGCCGCCCAAATTCAAGAAAGATCGCGGAACCATATCCCCGCCAGAGAAGCGACAATGGCATGGTCGCCAGTGCGGCCTGGAAGTTCTCGAATTCGGATTCCGCTTCCATATACTTTCTAGCCAGATAACGCCTAAAATCATCGGGTTGCGGCCAGCGACGTAGATTTTAGATTCGGCCCGGTCGGCAACTCCGGTGCATTTTTGGTTATCCGGTTTTGTATGGCGCGTGGCCGTAGTATTTTGGCCGCGCATCAAGTCGGACGTGCAACCACGCCACACCACCACCCGCCGTGCTTACCCACAGCGGTTTCGTACCAATCTGTGATTGTACCTGTTTGGCGATAACACACCAGATCGAGTGAACCTGAGTTTGAGGAGCGTTACGCACGAACGCGGCAAGATGGCCGTATGCCGTTTCATAAACTCGCGGTGATGGAACGATTAGTGTTGCGTCGCCACCAAGGTTTCGAAATGCCACAATTCCGGCATCAGTGTCATCGTGAGAAAAGTATTTGCCATAGGTGTTACCATCGGTCTTTCGATCGCTAAATCCGGGCGTGTTGATGAGCACGAATTCGAACGGGCGATCAACAGTTGCAGCTGTAATCGCGGGTGTCTCCCATCGGTAACCAGAGAAGGGAGACTCATTGAGTAACGCTGTGAAATGCTCGCGGAACGTTTGGTCGGATTGCCACAAGTTGAGAACGGTCGAATACGGCAGAATCGCTCCGTCGCTTGAGATACGGTATCGCGTCAGCCGATCAGGCTCGACGATGTCGGTCGCTGTCTCGAACATAAATTAACCGCATAACGCCCGCGGTCACCGGACCGTGGCGTGCAATTGTGAAATGAAGAATACGCACGGCCCACGGTTCCGGTGCACCGGGTTGTTATCCGCCCGATCGTCCGTTACGAGTGGCTCCTTGCTTGATGCCGCGGTCAATGTTTCTCGAAGCCTGAGCCGCTCGGCTTCCCATGGTGATGCCGCCAACAAATGCTGCGATGAGTGAGCAGGGAAGGACAAGGCATATGTGGAGCATAAACACTTTTGAGGGCAAGGGACTGTTGGGGGCGATCCACAATACAGCTTTGCAAAGCCCCAATGTGATCAGCCACATCGCCACTGTGACCGCCATCGCGGAAAACAACATGCCGCACAGGAAGTATACGAAGACGATAAGAAAACGCTGCAATGGTCGAAACACTATCTCGACTTACTGAGACGTTGTGGAAAGATCCACGATGGGAAGTATCACTCAGTCTGAAATTTGTGGGTTCATCAGCGGCTAACGTTTAGCATCAGCCGGTTGCGACTCAATGTGAAAACGCGCCGATCGCAACTCGGCTGCATGTTGTTGTTAGCCAGCCAAATCACCCTCGGGCATCGGTATTAGTGTCGACGAAGCGAGCTCACAAATTTGGCCAGACTCTGTGTCTACTTTGTAGTATTGATAAATCGGAGGTTGGTATCCGTGGATGACGGCCACCGTCGATGCAGTGGAACTTGATGAGTGAATTCGAATCCGTCTTATCGTCCGGTCAGGGTGATGCTGAATGAAATAATTGCGCACTGACTGGACGCACGCTGACCGCGTTTTCCAGTATAGCCAAGACGCGCCAAGGCAGACTGCGAGGCCTGCAAAGACGACGACTGGGATGTCGCCGGCAATCAAGAAGGCGTAGACCCGATCACTCCACGATGGCCCAGACGCATGGACAGCGGCTCTGACACCTGCGGTAACGGAACCCGCAAGCAGCAGGGCCACGACGATTAGCACAAGCTTTCTTGCGGTCGACTTTTGCTCGAATCGATTCACAAGGCGTCTCCCTTTTGCTGGCTAACGACGACCATCAGCCGGTTGTGGCGGTTGATGATCCATGTGCTTGCGGACTGACGGCAACTCGGTTGCATGGTATTGTTATCTGATCATTCATCTGTTGCAGAAAGTTTCTCGAGCACGT
The DNA here is from genome assembly GCA_039974975.1 of Fuerstiella sp. Lineage (GTDB taxonomy): Bacteria > Planctomycetota > Planctomycetia > Planctomycetales > Planctomycetaceae > Fuerstiella. The sequence goes on from JBDWHY010000021.1 coordinate 7,394, forward strand.
CGTCTGTGATGTCAATGCCGTCCGGGTGGCCGAGGATAAGTGATCGAGGGGCCGACATCAAAATCTGACGGGCCGTAAAGTCTGGGGCAACCGAAGTAGCTTGTTGACGTTGGTACACCACGACTGAGCATTCTTTCTGCATCGCGACAGTTGTTACCGCAGCTTCAATTCGTTTCAAGTGGTCGTTGAGCCTCTTCATCTCCGCTTTCCGAAGACGGTTTTGCTGGCGAAGTCGGAACAAGTCGAATTCTACGCGGAGAAGCTTTGCCTTCATTCTTTGAGCTTCTGTGCTATCGTCCTTGATAGCTTCTTCCGCGGCGTTTGCCGCTTTGAGTCGAACTCGGCCTTCAGCTTCCGTGTTTTCGACGTCTCTTCGCGTTACTAACCGTTCGTCGTATGAATCGATTGCAGATAGACAACGATCGATGGAGACGATAGCCACAGGATGAGGTTGGCTATGTTGAAGAATGGTCAGTGCGATAATGAAAGATAGATTCATCTGATCCTCCGTGGGTGTGACAGATAACGTTAAGGTCACCGGTTTGCGGCCAGCGACGTTGGATTCAGCCCCGGCGACGCCCGCAACTCCGCGTGCATTTGATTGTTATGCGGTTATCTTCATGACGCCTGGTAGGCCTTCATGGCGATGGAGAACTCTTCTTCTGCCAACTGCACGCGCCACGTGACGCGTTTGAGTGTTGCACCACAACACGGACAGAGCACCAGCCGAGTGAATGCCTGAAGTTGGTCGTATATTGACTTCTTTGCGGATCGCTTTGCTGTGAGGAAAAGGTGTGACGAAAGTTCAGTCGAACGGAAATGACCTCGTTTGGTTTTGACAAGACGGGCGGCGACAAGTCGATTGAGGCCACCATACAGTTCATCGAATGAAGGAAGAGTTCGGATCACGAAGTCAAACGTTCCGATCAGTGTCCTGAGGTCGCAATCATCGCCGGTGCCAAGCACGGCGAATGCAACGGCGAAATCCATGTCCTGAAAGCTTGGTGAGCATGCGGGCCCGCGTGCAGATTTGAATGCATCGGGTTGGAGGTACCAGAGCGTGCCACGTTTTTCTGCAAATCCGGCTGAGGAAAGGCCCGACAGTGCTGCATTCCGTTTTCCGGCGTGAAAGCCATTGCACCGACCGCCTGCATACGAGTCGATCGACGACAGCGAGGCACCACGGTAACGGTAATAGTTGACGGCGTCGGCGACCGCATCGGCAAGTGACATTGGAGTGTGATTTGTCAATTCGCCAGCACCTATTACCCCATCACGTCCGCGATCACGGGATTGTGACGAGCGACTTTGACTTGGAAATTCAGGGGGACACGCAATTCTCGTGCATCGTTTTGTTATGGGTTGCGTTCTTCAGCTAGTGAACCGTGCACGTCAAAAGAGGATCGACAGAAACAGCCAGAGGAGGAATAGCGGAACTGCAATGACTGGGGCAAGGAAAATGAGTGCGAAGATACGCTTGGAACTGCGTAGCGAATCGTTGAGAGTTGTACCACTGTTTTGCCTATCGCTTGGTGTTTCATCTGCGTCAATGACTGCACCGCAATCTAAGCAGGTTGTCTTGTCGTCTGAGTTCGGAGAACCACAATGGTAGCAATATGACGGTGTTTCGTCGTCTCCCCCGACTGTTTGGGAGTCATCTGCAATGATCGCAATTGCATCTTCCAGAACAGCCCTGCTGACAAAGACCTGCGGGCGGTGAATCTCTGGCAGAGTCCCAATAGAAATCATGCCAGCAGGTGACATGTCTTCCACGGTGACTGCGGGGATACCGGATGCCTGCAATTTCGCGACCGTGATTTGGGCTTCGTGGTTGCTGCCGGATACGCAAACTACGACTGGATCTTCGAGTCGCGGTCTTTCACTGTCGGCCATGTTGGGAAGCTCTCCGGGATTGACTCATAACGTTTATGTACTTGGCAAATTGGCGGGGTATTAGGCAATACCAGAGCTTTATCACCACTTGTGGTTTTTCTATCACCCCTTAGCGGTGTGTCAAGCGGGTTGGGATAGCGGGTGATAGATCTCACTCCTGAACTTTTACCAGGAGATATTTCAAATGAGTGTGAGCAATTTTAAACGTGCCATTCATCGGACTGGACTGGGAAAAAAGGACAGGGAATGGTCCCCGGCATGGGTAAAACGCTACGCCGAATTTTCACTCGTCGGGCTCGAGGAAAAACTCAGCCTGTCACGGGAGTCAGTCATCAAGTTATCTTGGCAGTTGAAGGATGATGGAGTCGCTGCTTGGCGACGACTTCAGGCCGTTCAAACTTTGGGTGCCTATCGAGATTTAATTCTCCAGACACAGGATCCTGAACTCAGCGAAGTGATCCAAACTTTGGCCAGAGTTGCCAGTCAGGAAAATGCGTTCCGGGTCGGGAGCTTCGCCAGACCAACGAGATCAGATCCTTTTGTTCGGACAAATTGATGGTTCGGAACCTGTCATCATCCAGCAAACGCGTTCAGGGAAAAGCTCTCGAAAAAGTGCGAGCCTATGTTGGGTGGATTGACGCCTTCAGTCGATCTGGACTTCGTTCCCTTCGGTGGTGAAGCCCCGATTGTTTTGTGAATCCAGCCAGGTGCGACTGCCAGTGCCACCCAAAGGGTAGTAGCGGACCTGAGTGAGGTCAATCTTCTGCGGCAATGAAAGCGGTTTAATTGCTGAGGTGCTCGACAGTTCTCAAGGCACTCCTGCTGTGACCGCAATGTCTCAAGTGAGGTTGTTCCCAGATTGGAGTCGAAGCAGGCGAAACCAGAGGTGTGTGGTATCTGACTGTTGCCGCGTTTTGTGCCGCCCCTTCGGGGCTGATGGTTTCGTATGGTTTGAATCCATGGGCTGACGCCCATGGCTACATTATGTCGCCACTTCGTGGCTGGGGAAACGGGCGGTGTGTGGTACCGAGCGGTTACCGTGCCGCGGATCGGAAGATCAAAAGACGCGGGAAGCCGCGAAGGGGCGGCAGGTGGTTCTCGGCATGGCGTTTTGTGCCGCCCCTTCGGGGCTGATGGTGTCGCATAATTTGAATCCATGGGCTGACGCCCATGGCTACATTATGTCGCCACTTCGTGGCTGGGGAAACGGACGATGTGTGGTACCGAGCGGTTACCCAGCCGCAGATCGGAAGATCAAAAGCCGCGGGAAGCCGGGAAGGGGCGGCAGGTGGTTCTCGGCATGGCGTTTTGTGCCGCCCCTTCGGGGCTGATGGTTTCGCGTGGTTTGAATCCATGGGCTGACGCCCATGGCTACATTATGTCGCCACTTCGTGGCTGGGGAAACGGACGGTGTTGGAAACGGGCGGTGAGTGGTACCGAGCGGTTACCGGAAACGGGCGGTTACCGGAAACGGGCGGTTACCGTGCCAAGCGGTTACCGTGCCAAGCGGTTACCCTTAGATGATTTCGGTCTCAACAGTTCATGGCCTGCAGTGCTTCGCTGTCGATGGCCGTGTCATCGTCGGTGTTTGCTTTTTGGAGTCGCTCACCAAGGAAGCTCGGCAGGTCACAGAGATCTGCCACAGAGTCCACAACCATGTCTGGTCCATAAGCGTACTCTTCCAGATCGCTTCTGGCCGTTCCTCCGGACAGTGTCAGTACCGTTCTGTATCCCATTTGAACGCCACCAAGAATGTCGGTTTCCATGGTGTCTCCAAGCATAACTGTTTCAGACGTCGCCAATCCAAGTTCTTTTCGAGCAGCCCTCATCATCACCGGGCTGGGCTTTCCGACGCTGAACGCCTTGATTCCTGTGACGGCCTCTAGGTAGGCCACCGTAGCGCCGCAGCCCGGACGTGTTCCAGCTTGCGTGGGGCAACTTGGGTCAAGGTTCGTTGCGATCAACTTTGCTCCGTCAAAAATCATATTCACTGCCCGTTCCAATGCATCCAATGTTACAGTTCGTCCCTCTCCAACAACGACGAAGTCTGGTGAATGGTCGACGATGGAATATCCGTTTCGATGCAATGCCTGAAGCAAACCTCCCTCACCAATCACGTAGGCTGTTCCAGCAGGTTTCTTTGCTGCGAGGAACCGTGCGGTGGCCATTGCGCAAGTGAAGATGTTTTGTTCTTCGACTTGAATGCCCATTCGCGCAAGCTTGGTCCGAACATCTCGTCTGGTACGCTGGCTGTTGTTCGTGAGAAAGACAAATGGAACATGCTGTTTCTTAAGTTCCTGAATAAAGCGTTCAGCACCGGGGATCAGCTCATTGCCGCGGTAAATCACGCCATCCATATCGATCAGCAAGCCGGTCTTCATTTCATATTCTCCATGTTGAGTGTGAGTTCTTCTTCACATGGACAATGGCAACTCTTGTGCCAGGCTTTTGTAAGAGCGGAAATGTTAGCTCTATGAAGCATAACCTATTCACTCTGCCGCAATTCCATGCATGAGGTTGCTCGGTTTGCGTGCAACGGCATCTGTCTGAACTGTTGCAAGTTGATGAACCGGGCGAGTTCTGAGAACGGGCTACGAGAGATCATCTTGGCTGAACACCGCGATGCATGGGCGAGTCAGATTTTCACCACTTCTCGCAGCACGACCGTGCTCTGCGGCGTGTATCCGTGTGCAGTATTCGTGTGCAGTATTCGTGTGCAGTCAACGTGTGCGATTGGCATCGTGCGGATCCGTCCATGGCACTCTGGTCACGCTGATTCGTCGGACACTTTCAGAAACGACTGACCAGTCAGGTCTGCATCTGTGAATGGAAGCGAGCGGCCGGGCGAATGCGATGTTCTGCGGCTTGGTCGCGAACCTTTACCTGCGAACCTTTTCCAGCATTGAGCGGCTTGAATGAGGCCAATGAAGCAAAGTTCAAAGCTAAGCAGAGCAGAAGAGTTTTGCCCGGTCGATTGTTCTAGCGACTCACCTGGACACTGCGTTCCATTTGATCCACTTCCGACGACTTTTCGAGAATGAACGACAAAGGCATTGACGTTGATTCATCGAATGTTCCATCTTTGTATCGGCGTTGCAGATTAGTGATCGCGTTTCGAAATTCGGCACATTGCAAAACAAATTCAGGAGTGGACGCACCTTCGTGTTGCATGATTTGGTTGTATCGTCCGAGTGCCAAAGCTTCGTAATTGCGAAGGTTGCCGGGCAGCGAAGTGATCTGAGATTTCGCCATCTTCACCATTAGCTCGTTGGCTTTGATGTAGTGTGTCGATCGTTTGACTTTCTCGGATGCTCGTGACCAAGAAGCCAGCAGGCTTTGAACTGAAACGAACAGCTTTCTTGACGGTTGCTGTCCAGCGTTTTCGAGCAGTTGCAGGCTGTCCAGATACATTTTGTTGGCTGCTTGGGTGTTTCCCGCATCATCGAGTGCTTCGGCTAAACGCGGAGTCGTGATGGAGACGAAGTCGGCGAGTGATCGAAGGTCGTGCGTATTAAGTTGTGCTTTTGATAGCCGGTAGTCCTTCTGCAGAAATTCCATCCTCTGTTTTTGATTGCCAAGCTGTTCGGCGACGAAGGCAATGCAGGACGAGCCATCAACCAGCGGAATAGCTGGTGAAATTTTGATTGCCAAACAGTGGCCTCAATTTCAGTGATGTGGAGATTGGGGCGAACTGTGTCAGGCTGTGTTACAGCCTGCTCGAAGCGGAAGTGTTCGCTTGAAAGTGGCTCGGTTCGCTGAGCAGGCATTCATCTCTTAACCTGCGGCAGATGGTCTCCGGATTGATTCCGGAGGTCGTTTGCCGCAAGCCTGCTCTGGAAAGGATTTCAAGGCACTGCCGCTGTCCCAAATTGGTACGGCTTTCGGCCAGTGACAGTTGAAGTTGTCGAGCCGCAAAGTCGCTGAGGGATGGCGACCGCTGCAGCTGCCAACAAGCCCTGCGGTGGCTGGCTTTGAGGAGCTTTGAGTTTTTGTGACGGTCTATCGGCGTCACGTGAGTCAGGTCTGCGTGAATCACGGTTATACCCGGTGTGGGAGCTAAAGTGCGTGAGCGATATCGTGTCTGCGGTCACACTGTCTGCGGTCACACTGTCGAATCATGACTGAGGTTCGGGGTTCGACATGACCAGATGTTCGATTTTGGACCACGGAAAGGTAAGCACGTAGTCACCCGTCCAGCTTGGTTCCTTGGTTTTGTCGACATGTACAATCACAAACGCGTCGTAGCATTCAATTTTGAAACCGTTGCACTTGTGATGAGCAACGCTGCTTTGCTCTTTAACTAAGATCTGGCCCACTACAATTCCTTCATATCGCGGCTGAGAATCAGGATCAGGCTGAGAATGAAGTCGTGCGTGCAAGACGGCGGCAACAACGATGAATGTTCCAAGGATGATCGTATGCCGTAGGCCAATCGTCGCTTGAGCAATCTCAACAGGTGATTCAACGTTAAGATCAGACATGAGACACTGTTTCCAGAAGTGGAAGTGAGGACTGTGGAATGACGGTCGGGGCAGTCAAAGTGATATGTTGCTGTCTTGGTGTTGCGAAGCTTCGATCACGGTTGCTTGATTGCAGAGACCGGCTCTTTCAGAATTCTCGCACGTGCTGGCTGGACTTTGTATCTGCCATCCGGTGGCGAATGGTGAATGGTGAAGCCAGTAAGCTGGGGATGGGGCTGGTGATCTTGGTCTGCCACAAGACAGCTTGGCTGGAAGCGAGAATGTGTGTCAATCGAAAGGTTGCTGAATTCTGGCGGTGCGCAGCACGTCACCAGAAACAACTGAAGTGATGGGGCGTGTTAGGGTTGAAGAGTGGGCGGATGTGAGTTTCAGAATTTCAGGGTACCAAAATCAAGCCAATCAATCTTTGGCAAAATACTGTCGACCCGTGTTCCGAACTTTGCTATGGAAGTCCACTGGCGTTGGGGCGAGTGGCTTGCAGACAGACAACAGTGAGCTTGAATCGACCAAAATCGTAACTGCCGCTAAGATTTGTCACCGAGCTGAATCGATAGACCGATCGTACGACTTCATATTCATGCATGAAGACAAGACAAGACGAAAGAACCTGCGAATCGTTCGCAGAACGAATGTGAGAAGGCAGCCCCATGAGAAACATCATCCGAAAAGCCATCGAGAGTCCGGACGATTGGGTTCTGCAGATCGATTACCTTGATAAAAAGGGAATCACGACTCGCCGTGTTGTCAGCCCGATTCGAATTGTGGGCAAAGATCGCATGTTGGCTCTGTGTCTTTGCCGCGAGGAAACTCGTCAATTTCATCTGACCCAGTGCAGTAATATGACTCTTCTGCAGGCGTGCGACGTCTTAATGCCAGTTCCAATGCACGTTGTGCAAACAGCAGAGCAGAATCAAGAGGCCGTCAGTGAAGAGGCCGTCAGTGAAGAAGCGGACTCTGAAGAAGCGTTGAGCGAAGATTCGGCGAGTCCATCTGCTTGACGCATCTTTGCTTAAGTTTCGTTGTTTGAGTTTCGTTGTTTGAGTTTCGTTACAGCGATGGTGTTGATGGCATCGTTTGATTGACGGAATTTATGTGCTGCTGGCAGGTTTCCATGCTTGAACACAACGCCTAGGCTTGCGCGGTGGACCGCTTTGTCTGATCGGTAGATGACCGTGCAGCCAAGTGGTAAGGTGATTCACTGAGGTGAGCGACAGGCGTGGCTGTCCGATACCGATCCAGAAGGCATCTATTGGTTGTGAAAGAGTTTTCATGCTGAGTCGACGTGAATTTGTGGGCACGAGCGGACTGTTGGCAGCCGGATCGTTAATGGCTTCGGCAGAACAGTCATCACAGCTCAACCGCCCGGTTGTGATATCAACTTGGCAACATGGTCTTGCTGCAAATCAGGCGGCGTGGAAGGTGCTTTCGAGTGGCGGCCGAGCTTTGGATGCGGTGGAAGCCGGTGTGCGAGTCAGTGAATCGGACCCGCGTGTTTCCAGTGTCGGAGTGGGTGGCTTTCCAGATGCTTCTGGAGTGGTCACGTTAGACGCATGCATCATGGATGAAAATGGTGACTGTGGTTCAGTGGCCTACCTTCGGGATATTGAACATCCGATTTCGGTGGCTCGAATGGTGATGGAAAAAACGCCTCACGTGATGATGGTGGGGGAAGGAGCAAAGCAATTTGCATTGGCGAACGGAATGAAACCGAAGCGGCTGCTGACTGAGCAGGCAAAACGGGCGTGGGAAAAGTGGAAAGCAAACCATCCTGACGCGATTCAACGTGGCAAAATCAATATCGAAAATCACGACACCATTGGTTTGGTGGCGATCGATGAAAAAGGCAATCTGTCTGGTGCCTGCACGACCAGTGGCATGGCGTGGAAGTTGCCGGGGCGAGTTGGTGATTCTCCGATCATTGGAGCGGGTTTGTACGTTGACAATGATGTGGGAGCCGCTTGTGCGACAGGGGAAGGCGAAGCCGTGATTCGAGCTGTCGGCAGCTTTCTGGTGGTGGAACTGATGAGACAAGGGAACTCACCCGCCGATGCGTGTCGGTTGGCGACAGAACGCGTGATCGAAAAGAATGCCAACTGGAAGAACTTTCAAGTTGGTTTCATTGCTGTCGACAAGCAGGGGCGAACGGGTGGCTACTGCATTCAGCCTGGCTTTGACTACGCTGTGTACGATCAGGCGAATGGGAATCGAATGGTGGTTCCCGAAAGCCGAATCACGGCAAAGTGAATCGAAGGCAGTAAGGCTGTTGAAGGCACGTTCGGTTTGGCATCCGAAATTTTCGGTCTGATGATGCGGTCGGTCGAATCGTAAAACTGTGGCCAGCCGCTAGTTGGTCTCAGGGGCTTGATCGCCCGTGCTTGCTTGATCGCCGGGTTCAGCAGCGTTGGCTTTCGTTTTGCCGTGCCTTTGATCGTAGCTGACGGAATACACGTAGAGCAGTTCCACTTTTTCTCGAGCCCACGGTGTTTTGCGCAGAAACTTCAGGCTGCTATTGATGCTGGGGTTTTCATAGAAACAGTTGATGCGGATTCGTTCGCTGAGCTTTTCCCAGCCATATTCTGCGACAAGGTATTCGAGAATCTTCTTCAGGGTGATTCCGTGCAGAGGATTGTTTGGCTGTGATTGAGTCATGGCTGAAATGGACAGGGTGACTTCTGGCCGCTCGCTCATTTTGGTGCTTGATAAAGAACCACTCGGATGAAGGACCGTGGTTTTTAAAGGCGGTGACAGGCGAACAGTGAATTCATTGGAGCAGGATTGTGATCGATTTTTTTGGCATCGTACCTTGTTTCTGAATGACCTGCACCTTGTTACTACAGTCTTCGCCGGACATCGTTGGCAGCCTGGGGGCTGTTGTCGTCGATCGGTTCGTCTTTCCTGAGAATTCGGCGGCTAGGTTCGCAAACAACATGGCTGCCCGCTTTGTTTTGCTGAAAAGTTTCGTAGCCTGCCCGTTCTTCCCATGTGATCAAGTGGACGGTGGTGTCTTTGATCGTGTGGGGCGGCACTGATGACACATCGGATGATGAAATCTGATAAAGCCAATTGATGCTGCCAGATTCGACGTTGCGGTCGTTGGCAGATTGGGCAGCTGACCAGCATATCTTTCAAATGATTGCTGCTGGTTTGGAGTGACTGTGTCGAAAGCCAATTTTTACGTACTGAATTCCTATTCAATATCGAAGCATTCGACGACATGACCATGCAGCTCATCGTGACTCATCCGGGCGGAGCCCATAAAGACGATTTTCTTGCCTGCTGTCTGCTCGCACATTTGCATGGGGTTCCCATTCATCGGCGGGATCCCACCGAACAAGATTTAAGCGATCCTGCCATCTGTGTGGTCGACATCGGCGGGATGCACGATCCTGCTTTGAGCAACTTCGATCACCACCAGTTTCCTCGAGACTCTCCGCCGCTTTGTGCCTTGTCTTTGGTGCTGCAAGACTTGGGGCTTTACGAAGATGCTTTGTCGTTTTGTGCGTGGCTGCGTCCTGCAGAATGGCTGGATACTCTGGGACCGAACAAGGCTGCGAAACTGATGGGCATTCCAAGAGCAGCGCTTGGAGCTCTCAATTCGCCCGTCGACATGACTTTGCTGAAGCGGTTTGCGAGCCACAGTGAGTTGAATCCGGATCTCGCCGTGTATCAGGTGATGTGCATGGTGGGAGAAGACATCGTGAATTATCTGCGTACGTTGCGAGAGCGATTAGATTATCTGAAGCAGCACGCGAAATATTGGACGATTGAAACCAGCGGAGCACCTTTGCAGGCGTTGTACTTGGAAAAGAGTGAAACCATCGCGGGAGATCCATCATTCGGGATTTACGCGTTTATCGATAGCCAAGGCAAGAAGAACGACATTCAGGCGTTGATTTATCCGGATCGGCGAGGCGAGGGCTACGGCTTGACTCGCCACGACGACTGCCCACGGCTGAATTTTTCTCAAATCGAAACTGAAGACGATGTTCGATTTGCTCACAAGCAGGGCTTTGTCGCCAAGGTGGCGGCAACAGATCCAAGTCGATTGAAGGAGTTGTTGAAGCTGTCGGTCGTCGCGGAACAAGGCTAGAAAACGGCCGGCGTTCTTGTGCCGGCTTTGGCCGTCGGCCGATTTGCCGACTCAGTGCTTGTTGCTCGCCCGGCCTTCCGCTGCCCGGTTCATGGCCCGCACGGTTTATAGCCCGCACGGTCAACATTCCGTGCGGCAGATTGAAGCCGATCAAACGGCCTCGACAGGATCTGGTTTTTGCTTCGCTTTTGGTTGAGCCTTTTTCATCACGTCGACGGTGTCAGACACGGCGATGTGTTTTCCGACGGGGACCAAGTCCCATGCCAAGCCAAAGGTTCTCATAACAACCAGCGTGAGGTACGTGACATCGACTTCCCACCACTTGTGTCCATGAGCGGCGGCTCGTTGGTCGGCGTGGTGATTGTTGTGCCAGCCGTCGCCGTTGCTAATGAGTCCAATGAGCAGACTGTTGCGAGAATTTTCTTTGGTGTTGTAGTTTCGGTAGCCCCAAACATGGCCGATGGAATTCACGCTCCACGTGATGTGCCAGACCAAGACGGTTCTTAAGAAGACTCCCCAGATCATCACGCTGAGTCCAAACTGAACTCCGCCCAGCAATGATCCACCGGGCATCAACCAGCCCACAAGAAAGCCCACGACGTTAAACGCAATGGCGTGCATGAAGTAAACTTGTAGCCAAAGCAAATTGCGTTCTAGCTTAAAATAGAACGGGTCTTTGAAGATGTCTTTGGCGTAGCGTTCGTAGTTTTTGGTGTTGTAGAAGTCAGGGTTTTCGCGAAAGATCCAGCCCATGTGTCCCCAGAACATCGTGACGATGGGGGAATGAGGATCTCCTTCGTCATCGGAAAACTGGTGATGAGCTCGATGAGTGGCGACGAATTGCCCGGGTGTTTTTTCGAGGCAGCACACACCTAAGATGGCGAGTGTGTGTTCAACCCAGAGCGGGCATTTGAAGCTGCGATGGGACAGCAGGCGATGATAGCCCATGTTGATGCCCAATGTTCCGAAGACGTAGCAGCCGCCGATCGCTAGGACAACGCCCGTCCAGCTGAACAGCCACGGGGAAAAGGCGGCCAGTGCGACGACGTGGATTCCTCCCACGACACACACAGCAGCCCAGTCAATTTTACGAGATTCAATAGTCGACACGCGATGACTCCTAGTGGCTGCAAATCGCTCCGACGGCCCAACAGGCGGCGCAATATCGCGGACAAACAGCAAGGGATTCGCCTACCGGCGTGGGGTGTCCGCTTTTCTTGTCTGTTCATAGCACTCGTCGAACCAGAAACCAAAACAAAGTGCGATATCATTACTGAACAAACTCAGTTTCTTGATACGCCGTGGGGTCAGGCAAGGACGGGAACCCATCTCGAGAATTTGGCAATTGAGGTGTTGAAAAAATAGAAGTGGCCGTTCCGCGACACCAGCAACACTCAGCTTTGATGATCGTCAGCACAGTTGTTTCGGCGACTCTTGTCGGTGTTGGTGGCGATCAGTTGAATCGAGTTGATGAATCGATTTCCAAAATCGGTCAGCCGCTGACTCCGTTTTTCAGATTCGATGGTTGAAGCCTTGATCTTGCGGGCCAGTGTTCTTTTCTGAAGAGTGGCCGACGAACTCGGGGCGGTGGATTCTCACAACACGAATCGCCCATCTGTTCATTAAGGCGTCTGCGTTCGCTGTGGTCCAACATGTCAGTCGGTAAATCTGCTGAGTGTTTCTGGGAGATCTTGAGATTGCGGTCGCGGTGACAGCAGGTCCGAAACGGCGTCGATGGATTCAAGCTGCCGCTGAAATGTGAGCCAGGTCACCGTGTGGTGTGTTGGAAAGCCCGTTTTGGGTTGATTTGAGGCCAACTTGGGCCAAATTCCGTGTGATTTAAGTGTCGACGTGAAAACCGGTGCTGCTATAACCAAGATAGAGCCTGTCGCATTTCAACTTTTATCGAGTGAAACCTGCCATGTTTGAAGCTTGCCGGTTCCGTTTTTTTTGCATCCTGCTTGTCGGTTCGACTTCGGTTCATGGAGCCGAGATTGAAATCGAACCGCTGCAGCAGCAAATCTACTCTACGATTCAGTCGGTCAAGCCGGCCGTCGTTTCGTTGGGAAGACGAGGTTCTGCGTTTAGCGGTGTGATTGTGAGCAAAGAGGGTCACATTCTTTCGGCGGGGCATGCCGTTGAACCGGGTGAGCAATATCGAGTCATCTTGCCGGATGGTCGTCGCTTGACGGCCGTTGGCAAGGGGTCGAATCCTCAGGCAGACTGTGCTTTGCTGAAGATCACATCTGACGAAACCGACTTGCCCTTTGTTGAAATGGGGGAATCTGGTTCCTTGGTCCGAAACCAACCGTGTTTAAGTATTAGCTTTCCCGGAGGTCAGGGACTTCAAGGAGTACCCGTTGTGCGTTTTGGTCGCATTGTTCGATCAGCTCGAGGATCTCGGATGTTGCAATCGACGGCATTGATGGAACCTGGTGATTCTGGAGGTCCATTGTTTGACCTTCAAGGGAAAGTGATCGGAATCCATTCCCGCATCGGTCTTGATATGTCTCGTAACTACGATGTGCCCATCGATACCTTCGCGGCATTTTGGAATGAATTGAATCGGCAAAAGTCGTTTACTCAATCGGGCCCTCCTGTTCCTCGGCTTGGTTTTCGAGGCCGAGATTTGCGTGATGGATCTGGGATTCAGGTCAACGACGTTTTGGACGACACTTTGGCCGCAGAACACGGTCTTCAGCCCAATGATGTGATTCAAACTGTTTACGGCGACAACACAGCAAAAATTTCTGAACTCAAAACGGCTTTGATTGCTGCTCGAGACGACGGCGCAGAAGAAATCGTGGTGAAGGTTTTGCGAGGCGAAGAGTCTGTTGAACTGAAGGTGCCTTTTGACGTGGAACGAGATTCCGCTCCAGAGGTCGCTCTTCCTGACTACGGTGATCGTAAGCTGACGAAGCCGAGAGCCATTGCGCAGTTGGCCGACCTTCCGGGGCAGTTTACAGATTTGGAATCTGACTTGGACGATGTGTGTGTTGGAATTTCGAGCCAGCTGGCGGACGGCGAACAATTGTCGATTGTCGGCACGCTCATCAAAGCGACATCTTTGATCGTGAGCAAGAATTCGATGGTTGGAGACAACCCCGTTGCCAAGCTGGGTGATGCTGAATTGAAGCTTGAGGTTGTTGCTCGAGACAGCAAAAACGATTTGATTCTGTTGAAGTCAACTGCTGAAAACGTGGTTGGAATTGAGATTGGTCAGCAGGATGTTGTCGCACCAGACATCGGAAGCTTCTTGATTACTCCGGAATGGAATGGCAAGGGGCTGATCAGCGTTGTGAGTAGTGAAACGTTTACTTCGAGAAAGCAACAAAGCCGCGGGTTTTTAGGAGTCATGCCGGCCGACCATGAAGAGTCTGGCGGAGCAATTTTGCGAGAAGTGACAGAAGGTGGAGCGGCTGATCGAGCCGGATTGCAGGTTGGGGACATCGTCACAAAATTGAACGAGACCAAGATTTCGACTCATCAACAACTGAGACGTTTCTTGGGAACTGTCGATCCCAACGACACCGTTGTTGCCATGATTATTCGAGCGGAAGAACGGCTGAAAAAGACAATCCGCTTAGGAGCCTATCCTTCTGGATCTGGACACGCGGCAGACAAAATGGATAAGAGCGGCCGGCGAGACGGGTTTAGCAAAGTGATTCCTCATGACGCAGATCTGGAACCGGATGACTGTGGAGGTCCCGTGTTTGATCTGCAGGGCAACTTTGTGGGCCTGAACATCGCCAGAAACAGTCGAGTTCGCAGCTATATTATTCCTCGAACAATCGTGAAGAATCTGGTCGAAAACAACTAGGCTCTGTGCGGCAATTGGTGAGCGGTAAGACGCTCGCCGCCGCCGTTGGTGCTGAAACATTTCGGTGAGTACCGTGCGGACTATCAGTTTTCCTGTGAAGTTCGAAGGACGGCAGGCGGCAGGCGGTTGCCGCCAACGGTAATGTTCATGTTTGCTTGGGCGACTTTACTGGCGATGAAGTTGCAATTATGAATCAGTTGCCCGTTCGCCATTGGAAAGCCTAGTTCAGTCGGTTGTGATCGCTATCATTGCTCGGTGGTATTTTCCTTTCACTTCGCAGAGCTTCCATGCGGCTTCACAAATCTTTGCTTCGACTTGGCTGGTACTCGGTCGTGTTGTTTTTCGGCTTCAGCTGTTTGGGGTGCGGTCGTAAAGCGAGTTCGTCTGCTGAAGCGTCGTTGATTGAGCTCACAGATCCCGACAAGCTACGTGTCCACGTCATTCAGCCTCAACTGACTGAATCAGCGGCAAAAATTGTCGTGTGCTACGGCAAGTTTCGTCCCTCGACAGAAAGCCGGCTGGAATTTGGCCGACCGGGTGTCGTTTCGCAGCTGCTAAAGAAAGTGGGAGACCAAGTTTCAGAAGGCGATTTGATTGCTGAATTGGAACAGGACGATCTGGATACCAAAATTGCAGATCTCGAAGATTCCATCAAGACGACTCAGGACAGTCTTAGCGTTTTGCCGCCAGATGAAGTCGCCCAACTGACGGCGAAAATTGGCAAGCTGCAAGGTGAACTCAAGCAACTTAAGGGCCAAGCTGCCGTCGGTCGTGTCACGGCAAATATGTCGGGTGTTGTTGTGAAGAGCAATTTTATGGCTGGTCATTTGGCGGTCCCCGGCAGGCATTTTCTGACCGTCGCCGACAAAGAAGATCCGGTTGTCGATATTAGCTTGTCAGACGGACTGGCATCGACATTGAAAGACAGTCAGTCGGTGTGGGTGGGGCACAACGACACGGCTTTGATGACATCAATTCAAGACCGAACGCCCATTGATTCCGAAGCGGGCGCTGAAAGAGTGACATTGAAGTTTCGCAAGCCTTTGGCAGCCGATCGTTGGGACTACGATTCCGCAGTTGAAGTCAGGTATCGCCAACCTTCCAACGAGACGGGGTATTGGATTCCACTGACGGCCTTGCATCGATCTACGGATACGGGATGGCATGTTTTGGTTGCCAAACAAACTTTGAACGAACCGGACGTGTCGCTGCTGTTAAACCAGCCATGCGACGTTCTTCGTCAGCAAAACGATGAGGCTTTGATCGCCGGAGAGAATCTGGATGATGTCTGGATTGTGGTCGACGGAAGTCATCGAGTCGTTGAAGGGCAAGCGGTGGTGACTGTTGAGTTACTGCCTGATGCATCGGGCGCCTTTCGACCGAATGGCGAACGATGATTGCAAATTTTCTGTACCGCAATCCTCGCATCTTGCTGTTGGTTGTCGTTGTGATTGTTGTAGCCGGGGCATCATCGTTTGTCGTGATGCCTCGACTGGAAGACCCCGTTCTTGGTCGTCGAGTGGGCGTGGTCAGCACAGTGTTTCCGGGAGCCAGTGCGGAACGAGTTGAATCGTCGGTTACGATTCCTATTGAATCTGCTTTGTCGGGTGTTGCCGAAGTCAAACAGATTCGCAGCAACAGCCAGGCCGGCATTTCCAATGTGGTCATTGAACTGAGTGACGATACTTATGACGTGGAGCCTGTTTGGAGCACCATTCGAAATCAGATTGTTGATGCTTCGCCCGGCCTGCCGAAATCGTGTTTTAAGCCAGAACTGGAAGTGGTGCCTTTAAAAGCATTCGCGGCCATTCTTTCTGTGAACACCGCAGGTGGCAGAGACTTTTCTGAAGCTCGCCAAATAGCGTCTCGTCTTAAAATGAGACTTTCGGCAATCAGCGGCACGGAAGAAGTTCGAGTATTCGGTGATCCGGGTGAAGAAGTCTTGGTGGAAGTCAGTCCTACTGAACTTGCGGCCACAGGATTATCGGTCGCCGCCATCGCGGGGCAGTTGACTTCCAATTTGGAAAACCTTCCCGCAGGCCGTTTGGAAACAAACGATGGTCATATGTTGCTGGATGTTGCCGAACAAGAAACAGCCCTGCAACGAGTACGTCGTTCGCAAATCCATTTTGGCGCGGGCGAACATAAGTCTCTTTCCAGCATCGCTGCAGTCACTCGACAACTGGTGACTCCCATTGCCACGCAGGCCATCATTGATGGTGACCAGGCAATCGTGTTGGGAGTCATGGTGAACGACGAAATTCGAGTGGATCGGTGGGCCGATCAAATGCAGTTAGCGTTGGCTGATGTCAGGGGCGAGCTGGCGAAATCGGCAGTGGCCGCTGCGAGTCGCGAAGCGGCTACGAATGAAGAAACTGTGCACAGCAGTGAGTCGGTGGTCGCTGCAACGAAAGCTGGTGCTGATGTGTCCATTGATGTGTTGTTTTCGCAACGGCAGCATATTGATCGGCGGATGGATACGTTGCTGATGAATCTGGGGTTTGGGACGGCCGCAGTCATGCTAGTGGTCCTGTTGCTGATGGGTTGGCGCAGTATGATTACGGTAGGAATCGCCTTGCCGTTGTCTGCGTGTTTGGTGTTGTGGGCCATGAGAATCATGCAGATTCCCGTGCATCAGATGTCGGTGACCGGCCTGATTGTCGCTTTGGGCTTACTGATCGACAACGCCATTGTGATCGTCGATGACGTGCGTTCCAGAATGATGGCCGGAGCAAGTCGAACGGACGCAATCGTTGCTGGAGTCAAGCACTTGGCGACTCCGTTACTGGGTTCGACACTGACAACGGCGATGGCCTTTCTTCCGATCGCCACTTTACCGGGACCTCCTGGGGAATTTGTCGGCACGATTGCAGTCAGTGTCATCTTGGCAATTTCAGCATCCTTTCTTTTGGCGATGACCGTCATCCCTGCTTTAGTTGGGTTATTGAACGCTGGCACATCTGCGCCGGGCGTGCTGTCGAGTGGTTTGGCGAACGAGACGATTCGCAAGAGCTATGAAGCGACGTTGGGGTTTGTGATGAAGCGGCCCATGTTGGGCGTCCTTTTGGGAACACTTTTACCGCTGACAGGTTTTGCGGCCGCTGGTCGTTTGCCGGAACAGTTCTTTCCGCCATCGGATCGAAATCAGATTCAGATCGAAGTTGAATTGCCGGCTCGAGATGGCATTAAGGCGACGGGTCGAGTTGTGGAAGATTTGAGCACGGTCGTGTCCAGCTTCGAACAAGTTCGGCAGCAGTATTGGTTTACAGGAGGCAGTGCTCCAACGTTCTTTTACAACGTGGTGCCTCGGCGGCGAGGAACTCCGTTTTATGCTCAAGCATTCGTTGACGTCCAAGAAGAATGTGACATCGAAAAACTTGTTCGAGGCTTGCAGTCGACCGTGGATGTCACCTTTCCGGAGGCTCGAATTACCGTCAGGCAGCTTGAACAAGGACCTCCGTTTGATGCTCCGGTGGAACTGAGAATTGTCGGAGACGATTCTGCGACTTTAAGGAAGTTGGGGGCTGAAATTCGTGGCTTGCTAAGCCGAACTGAGAATGTGATTCATACTCGATCGGATTTCGAAGAAACCATTCCACGGCTTAAGCTTTCTATCGATGACGAGGCGGCTCGGGAAGCAGGCATGAATCAGTCTGACGTGGTGGGATTGTTGTACACGACTTTGGAAGGAGCATCCGCTGGCAATGTGTTTATCGACGGGAAGGAACTTCCTGTTCGAGTCAAAGCGCGGGTGGATGGTAGCCATCAGTTTGATCGGTTGGCCGCCTTGCCGTTGCCTCAAATGTCGAATGTAAAAACAAGCGGTGCTCGGCCTGCAGGTGCTGCTCAATCTTCAGGTGCTCAGACTGCAAGCGGTGCTCAGACTGCAGGGTCTTCGAATGGCGGCAATGTGGGGCTGAGTTCCGCGACATTGGCGAGTGTAGCGAGTTGGGAATTGGATTCAGACGTCGGAGCGATCGTAAGAATCGATGGGCGGAGGACCAATGAAATCAAGGCGTATGTGGCTGCAGGAATCTTGCCGTCTTCTGTGGTCAATGACTTTCGGCAGCAGCTTCAGTCATCGGGATTTGAGATGCCGGAAGGCTATTATCTGGAAGACGGCGGCGAGACAGAGCAAAGGTCTGCGGCAGTTGAAAAACTGGTCGCCAACGGAGTCATTCTGTTTGCTCTGATGTTGTTGACGTTGGTCGCTTCGTTCCAGTCGTTTCGGTGTGCGTTCGTGATCGCGGCAGTGGGTGGCCTTTCTGCTGGGCTGGGGCCTTTGTCGCTTTCTTGGTTTGGATATCCATTGGGTTTTATGGCGATCGTGGGCACCATGGGGCTGGTTGGAATCGCCATTAATGACTCGATCGTGGTGTTGGCCGCAATTCGTTCTAACCAGAAGGCTCGTCAGGGGGACCGAATTGAAATCGTTCAAGAGGTTTCTCATTGCACTCGTCACATCATCGCGACGACTTTGACGACAATCGTTGGGTTTTTACCGCTGATTGTGGGTGGGGGCGGTTTCTGGCCTCCGCTCGCTATCACGATTGCTGGGGGAGTTTCAGGCGCCACTTTCTTAGCTTTGTATTTCACCCCATCTGTGTATTTGGTGATGTGCGGAAACAAACGGGCTGATAAGGCGGAAGCAGTGGAGGCAATCAACTAAGATGCTGTCGGATTTTCATTCGCGTTTGAATTCTCATGGAATTCCCTAAAACGCTTTGGAAATGCCTGTTGTACTTGAAGCCGCATCAGCCTGAATCATGAGGATTTGGGCCGGCCCGCTCCATCGACGATCGTGTGATTTGTGTCCAAAATTGATTCTCAAAGTCCGCCGTTTTCTGTGAATGGCCAGCCGCTTTCCATTCATCCTGTGGCCCAATTGTGCCGGCAAGCGGGTGCCTGCCAAGTTCACTTCGGCCCAGATCTCGCTGCGAAGATGCAGGTTTCGGTCGATCTGGTTTCCAAAGCGGTTCAGCAAAATCAGTTGATTTACGGAGTGACCACCGGTTTTGGAGGCATGTCTGAGGTCTCCGTTGGTCCCGAACAAGCGGCCGCTTCTCAAACCAATTTGCTAGCATTTTTATCTACCGGAGCAGGTCAGGCGATTGATCGCCGGCATACTCGGGCAGCCATGTTGCTGCGAGCCAATGTTTTGGCTCGAGGATGTTCGGGAATTCGCTTTGAATTGGTGCAGCGGCTGATTCAATTCTTCAATGCAGGTGCGACGCCTGTGGTGCGAGAACACGGATCGATTGGAGCCAGCGGCGACTTAGTGCCTTTGTCTGTGATTGCTCGAGCGATCACCGGCACATCGGGGGTCGCGGAAGTCGATATCGGCGACCGTCGATTAAGTCATACTGATGCTCTGGCAGAACTAAATTTGGAACCGATTTCGTTGCAGCCCAAGGAGGGTTTGGCTTTGGTGAATGGAACTTCGTTTTCATCTGCGATCGCTGCGAATTGTGTTGACGAAGCGAAGTCACTGATGGCCTTATCGATGGCCGCTCATGCCATGATGATGCAGGCGTTGATGGTTCATAGCGAACCGTTTGAAGATTTTGTCCATCAAATGAAGCCTCACCCCGGCCAGCAATGGTCTGCGTCCATGATGAATCGTTTGCTGAAGGAAGGGCAGACGACTCAGTTGCAAAATTCGGATCAAGTTCAAGACCGCTACTCTTTGCGATGTTTGCCTCAATACATGGGATCAATCGTGGAAGGAATGGCTCGAATTTCTGAGGTGGTTCAAACAGAAATGAATTCTGTTTCGGACAATCCCTTGATCGATGTTCAGACAGAGCGATTTTATCAAAGCGGAAATTTTTTGGGCCAGTACGTCGCAGTCGCCATGGACGACCTTCGACGAGAGATCGGATTGATGGCGAAGCATCTGGATGTGCAAATCGCAACCTTGGTGGCTCCGGAATTCAACGAAGGCCTACCCGCGTCTTTACGCGGCAACGAGGCGGTGCCGTACAATATGGGCTTGAAGGGATTGCAGATTACGGGCAATTCCATCATGCCGCTGCTGACGTGGTACGGCAATCCGATCGTCAGTCACTTTCCGACTCATGCCGAACAGTTCAATCAAAACATCAACGGACTTAGTTTTAGTTCAGCGAACTTGGCTTGGAAGTCTGTCGAAACGTTTGGGCACTACATCAGCGTGGCATTGATTATGTCTGTTCAAGCGTTGGATCTTCGAGCACGCAAGTTACTTGGCCATGATGATGGGTCTGCTTTGTTGGGGTCTTTATTGCGACCGGTCTACGAAGCCATCTGTAAAACCTGCGATGTTAAGCCGACGTCTGAGCGTCCGTTTGTGTTCAATGATTCTGAAGGGCAACTGGAAGTTTGCTTGGCGAAAATTGCCAAAAATCTTGGTGAACACGGAACTTTGATCGACGCGGTGTCACCGATTTTGAAGTCATTCGATGATCGGTTTGGCACGCAGGATTGCTGCGCGGAGGTATCAGCAAAATGAACATTAGCGAACATCTTTCCTGCACGGCTGCCATCGTGCCCGACGCTGTCGCCATTCGATTTGAAGGGGCAGATACGACGTATGCTAAGTTAAACCAGTTGTCGATGTCCGCCAGTCAGCACTTGCTGGATGCGGGCATCAAGCCGGGTGATCGAGTCGCCTTGATGCTGGCCAACGTTCCCGCATTTGCCGTATGGTATTTTGCCGCAGTCAGAATCGGCGCGATTGCGGTTTCAGTCAGTACTCGAGCGGCTGCTGCTGAAGTTTCATTCTTGATGGCCGACTGTGAAGCCAGCTTGTTTGTTTCCGATGTCCAGACGTTACAGAAAGTCAAATCTGAACTGCCGAAGTGTGTTCAAGCGACAGCGGAAGCCAACGATGCTGGCACTCTGTGCAACGGGCAAGAATGGACCAGTGTTCAAGATGTTCCAACGGTTGATAGCGACGTCGACGATCCGGCCGTGATCTTGTACACGTCGGGAACAACGGGCTTCGCCAAAGGAGCCACTTTGTCTCATGGCAACCTGCGTTCTAATGTGCATGCGGTGAATCATCTGTGCAACATGCAGTCTACAGATCGTATTTTGTTGGCGGTTCCCCTGTTTCACTGCTTCGGTCAAAACGCGCTGTTGAATTCAGCGTTGCAAGCTGGAGCCACCTTGGTGCTACAGCGGCGTTTTGATTTGAATGAATCGAAACGCCTGATTGCCGATGAAAAAGTGACTCAGCTGTACGGGGTGCCGATGATGTTCCAGCTGTTTTTAGAGAGCTGCAGCGCGGCCGACTTGCAAAGCGTGACTTTCTGTTTTTCAGCCGCCGCAACGATGCCTCTTCAAGTGGCCAATCAATGGGCAGACAAATTTAAGATGCCCATTCATGAAGGATATGGGCTAACGGAAACCAGTCCGTTTGCCAGCTATAATCATCGGCTAAAATTTGTTCCCGGTTCGATTGGTACCCCGATCGACAATTGCGAGATGAAGATTGTTGATACGGAAACAGGCGAAGACTGTCCGCCGGGGAAGCTGGGGGAAATTGTTGTTCGAGGTCCCAATGTGATGTTGGGATATTGGAATCGCCAAGAAGATACAGATCTTGCGATTCGCGACGGCTGGTTCCATTCAGGCGACATCGGCAAGATGGACGAACAAGCGTTCTTTTATATCGTTGATCGAGTCAAAGATATGATTGCCGTGGGAGGCTTGAAAGTGTTTCCTGCGGAAGTGGAACGAGTGCTACTTGATCACTCGGCCATTCGCGAAGTGGCCGTGGTGGGAATTGCGGACGACGTTTTCGGAGAACAAGTTGTCGCGTACTTGGTGCTGAACGCTGATTCGGCGAACGCTGATTCAGCGTCATCCGTGCTAGAATCCATCCGGCAGTATGCGAAGCAAAAACTGGCGAACTACAAGGTGCCTCGGATTATCGTGCCGATCACCGAATTGCCTAGAAACCCTTCGGGGAAGGTGCTGAAAAGAGAGCTTCGTGATCGAGACATTGCGGGGCAGGTAGCGGCTACGGCTTCAGACCAAGCAGACGGTGCTGATGTCGTGACCACGAGTCAATTGCGACCTGCCACTTTGGATAAGCAGCTTCAGAAAACTCATCAAGCCGGACGTGGTCGAGTCGCCGTGGAATTTGTGCAGCATCTGGTGCAGGTGATTGCAGACCGAGAATCTATTCCCGAAGCAGACTCCGGCTTTTTAGATGCGGGCATGGATTCGTTGATGATCGTGGAAATGAGTAACCAGATTCAGGTGGAACTGGGGGACGCCCACGAAGTGCCGGCAACTCTGGTTTTCGATCATCCTCGAATCTGTGATCTCGGGGAATTCCTTTTGGCCACTCTATCACCAGAAGCCGTATCACCAGATGCGGGGTCGCGCGGGACGGGGTCCTCCGAAAATTCAGCTCAGCCATCTGATTCGAATTCAAACCAAACACCGGCCGTGAATCTGCAGCAGGAAGTGGATCAGATGTCGGATGCCGAAGCGTTAATTGCTCTGATGAAGGAATTGGAAGACAGCTAGCTCGTCGCGTCTTCGTTGCCCCGTCGTTTTCGAGCAGGCCGGTTTTTCGAACAGAAAGATCGTTTGGTTTGGAACGGCGAGCGAAACGGTTGTCGCTTCCTTTCAACACAGGTTCACGGAAAATATACCGAAACCCATGACCAACGATACTCAAAGCCAACTCGCCGCCAACAAGCAGGCTCTGCTAAAAATTCGAGAACTGAAGCAGCAGATTGCCGACCTTCAGCAACAGCAAACGGCGGTTTCTGAACCGATTGCAATTGTGTCGATGGCGTGTCGGTTTCCGAAAACGTCGAACACTCCGGAAGCCTTCTGGCAATCTTTGATGGACCAAGCGGACGAAGTGTCTGAAATTCCCGACGACCGCTGGGACTTGCCTGCGTTTCACGATGACGATCCTGAAGTGCCCGGAAAGATGTATGCTCGGCACGGAGTTTTCTTGGATCAAATCGATCAGATGGATCCAGAATTCTTCGGCATCTCTCCACGAGAAGCCACGTGGGTTGATCCTCAGCAACGTCTGTTAATGGAAGTCGGTTGGGAGGCGTTAGAACGAGCCGGTTGGACTCCGGAAGCGATCGGAGAACACACGGGGATCTTTGTTGGTTGGATGCACAACGACTACCAGAACGAAGCAAGCGATTCGTTCTTAAACCTAAATCCCTACATCGCCACCGGTGCTGCGGGTAGCTTTTTGTGTGGTCGATTGGCTTATTATCTTGGACTGCAAGGTCCAAGTGTGGCCGTTGATACGGCCTGTTCTTCTTCGCTTGTGGCATTGCATCTGGCGTGTCAAAGCTTGCAGCAACGCGATTGCGATCGAGCACTCGTGGGCGGAGTCAACGCGATTTGTTCTCCGACGACAAACATCCTGACATGCAAGCTGAAGGCTTTGTCTGTGACCGGCCAGTCTCGAGCCTTCGACGCTGCCGCTGATGGGTACTTGCGAGGCGAAGGTTGCGGAGTCGTCACGTTGCGCCGATTGGCCGATGCGGAACGCGATGGCGATCCTGTCTTGGCGGTCATCAGTGGTTCAGCGATTGGGCACAACGGTTTCAGCAGCGGCTTGACGGCTCCGAACCCGAAGGCTCAAGAAAAGGTGATTCGCCAAGCTGTCGAAAGAGCTCAACTGACACCAAGTGATGTGTCGTACTTGGAAGCTCATGGAACAGGCACGGAATTGGGTGATCCCATTGAAATGCGAGCTGCCGCAAGCGCGCTGGCGAGCGATCGAGACACAGACCAACCCTTGCTGGTTGGATCCGTAAAGACAAACATCGGACACCTTGAAGCGGCCGCCGGTATGGCGGGTCTGATCAAGGTGTTGTTGTCGATTCAAAATGATTGCCTTCCTGGGCAGCTCAATTTTGAAACTCCGAATCCTCACATCCCATGGGATACGTCACCGGTCAAGGTGCTGACGGAAGCAACAGCGTGGCCGAATGCCGGTCACAAAATTGCCGGTGTCAGCGCGTTTGGAATGAGCGGCACGAATGCTCATGTCGTGATTTCTGAACACACGAAAGCAAAGTCTGAACCGGATGCTAAGCCTGCTGTGGAAGGGCCGAGCCAGCTGATTACGCTGAGCGGAAAAACAGAACAAGCGGTTGCCGAACTTGCGGATCGCTATCAGCAGTATTTGAAGAACAACAGTGCGACTCGTTTACAAGACTTTTCGTTTACCACGAATTGCAGACGCAGCCATTTCGAACACCGATCCGCCGTTGTGGCTGCTGATTCGTTGTCTGCGATCGACGGGCTTCGAGCCATCTCGAAAGGTGCTTCGTCAGACTTCGTAGTGAACGGCCAGGGGCGTCGTTCACCCAAGACGGCGTGGCAATTTACGGGCCAGGGTTCTCAGTATGTCGGCATGGCCAAAGGGCTTTACGACACCGAACCCGTGTTCGCAGCGGCCATCGATCGCTGTGAAGCATGGTTAAGCGAATGGCGCAGCGAATCATTGATGAGTGTCTTGTTTGATGATGAAGGTCTTGGCGAAGATGCGAAGATTCATCATACAAGTTGGACTCAACCGGCCATCTTCGCCGTGCAAATGGGACTGGCAAAACTGTTAGCAAGTTTGGGTCTGCAGCCGGACGTCGTTTGGGGGCACAGCGTGGGGCAATATGCGGCCGCTTGTGTGGCCGGAATGATGTCATGGCAAGATGGTCTCAAGCTGATTGCGGAACGAGGTCGGTTGATTGGAGAACTTCCGGAAGGCGGTTTGATGTTGGCCGTGTTTGCTGCGTTGCCAGATGTTGAAGGGGTGCTTAAAGAAAGTGAAGTCGGCGATGCAGTGTCGATCGCCGCTCTGAATGGAACTCATTTGGTTCTGAGTGGTGATTCCGCCAGCATCGCCAAGCTGGAACAAGCTTTTGTGGATCGCAGTCTTCGCTGCAAGGTGTTAACAACGTCTCATGCGTTCCATTCGTCATTGATGGATCCTGCGTTGCAGCCCTTCGCGGCGTTTGCCAGTAAGATCAACTTCCAAGCGGGCCAGCTTCCGTTGATTTGCAATGTCACGGGGAAAGTTTTGGCCGCGGACGCCATCTTGGATGCCGACTATTGGGCGAGCCACATTCGAGAAGCCGTGCGGTTTTCTGATTGCATCGACACGGCCGTCGAAATTGGCTGTGAAGTCGTTCTGGAATTGGGGCCACAAGGCGTACTGACTCGGATGGCGGCCGCCAATTGGACAAAACCCGGCGATCGATTGCTGTCTTGCATTCACAAAGATGCAGACGATGGTCGGTCATTCTTAAAAGCGGTCGGGCAGTTGTATGCCTTCGGAGCAACCCCCAACTTTGGCGCGTTGCATGAAGGTGAACACTGCGAACAAATTTTGCTGCCCACCTACCCATTTCAGCGACGCCGATTTTGGGGCCCTGATAAACCTCGAGCCGCCCATGCGGAACACCATACGGCTCATCCGCTGTTGGGATCTGAACTGAAGACTCCGGATGCCGCCACAACCAAACGTTACGAAACGTTTGTGGATGCGGATAGTCCGTCGTGGGTTGTGGACCACCAAGTGATGGATCAGGTGGTGATGCCGGGAGCAGGGTATTTGGAATTAGCTCTGGCTGCAGGGAAAGAAAATTCGGTCCACGACATTCTGTTTGCTCAACCTCTTCAGCTATCCGATCGCACGTCGTTGCAAACGATCGTGAACCGACCGTCTGGGGAAGATTCGACGATCGAAAGCTTTTCTTTGGCAGCCGATCAGAAGACTTGGACATCTCATTTTAGCGCCAAGTTATCATCGGTCGTTGATCGACCGGATGATCGAGACCTGTCTGCGATTCGGCAGAGCTGTGTTCGAGAAATTTCGGCAGCTGATTTCTATTCGTCGATGGTTGATTTGGGGCTGCAGTATGGGCCCGCGTTTCAGGTGATTCAGTCAATGCACCTGTCGGATGATTCGGTGCTGTCGAAGTTGGTTGTGCAGGGTGATGTTCGAGGCTACCTGGTGGCTCCTCCGTTGCTCGACGGAGCGTTGCATTCTTTGGCGGCCATGTTATTGAAGGACAGTCAGCAAGATCTATTTTTGCCAGTTGGAATCGAACGACTGGTTTTGCATGGGGACATTTCTGCTGAAATGATGGCCGATGGCATTTGGTGTCACGCCAGTTGGGGGCAGTCGGAAGAAGGGCAAGGCGCAGACGAACGGTCGAACGCGGCGAGTTCGGGCGATATCCGGTACGCCGACTTGGAATTGTTAGACAATGCAGGTTCAGTGCTGCTGTCGATCAGTCAGTTGAAAGTCAAGAAGCTTGATCGAGCTGCCATGAGACGCATGAGCGGCGGCGGAACTCAAAGATTAATCTACGGCCTGAAGCATGAGCAGTATTCGTTGCCCGGCCAGCCTGTCAGCAATACTAATTGGCTGCTTGTTTCTGATGCGGGTGACCCAGCGGCGGACCAGATGCAGCAACTGTTGATGGATGGTGGTCAGCAGGTGGTCTGTTGCACGATCGACGATGCGAGCGACTGCATGACGAAGGCGTTGGCAAACGATCAGTCATTCGACGGAATCGCGTGGTTGCCAAGCGACGAGACTCAACCAAACTGTACTGGCTTGTTGAAGTTGATCCAGACCTTGAAGCAAAAAGAGGTCGCCACCGTTCCGTGTGGCATTGCGATTGTTACAAAAAATGGATCTCACGCGAATCTGCAGTCTCCGAATCCATTGCAGACTCAGTACCACGGATTTGCTCGAGTACTCGGAGCGGAACATCCGGAATACCGTTGCCGCTTAATCGACTTTTCGACAGCGGACGACACGGGCGTTCAGCGTGTTGCAGATTTGCTTCAGGTTGAAGCTGAAGAAAACGAATTCGTGGTTGGCAGCGATGACGTCGTGGTGGCTCGCTTGGCACGGGTTCGCAGCAAGCAAGCTGTCGATGTGTTTGACGATTGGGGCGGCCGCAGTGTTTTGATCACCGGAGGACTCGGAAGCTTAGGCCAAGCGGCTGCTCGGTGGTTGGCTTCAAAAGGCGTGAGCCATGTGGTGTTGGTTTCTCGTCGCCAACCGGATGAAGAAACGGCAGAACAGCTTAAGCAAATGGAAACGCTGGGCTGCCAAGTGGTCGTGCATTCGGCGGACGTGACTTCCCAAGAACAGATGGAAGGGCTGGTTCGTGAATTTGGTAACCGCTACCCGGAACTCGGCGGAGTCATTCATGCGGCCGGAGTTTTAGATGATGGTCGGATTGTGGATCAAACATGGGATCGCTTTGCGGCTGTGATCGCGACGAAGATTCAGGGGGCAAAAATCCTGGATGAACTGACTGCCGCACTGCCGCTCAGGTTCTTTGTTTTGTATTCGTCTGCGTCTTCTGTCTTTGGGACTCCGGGACAAAGTAACTACGCCACGGGCAACGCATTTTTGGATGGCCTGGCCTACCAGCGGAATCTGAATGGTCAAGTGGGAACCAGTATTAACTGGGGTCCGTGGGATACCGGCATGGCGGCCAGTGATCAGCTTCGCAAGCGATTGGCGTTGCAAGGCATTCGGCCGCTTGCCATCGATGAAGCTCATGCAGCCATGGAACAGATTCTGGAACAGGATTTGGTTCAAGCCACTGTGATTGATGCCGATTGGCGACGCATGCAAATGGGGCTTGGCGGTGAAGCTCCTCCGTTGTTATCTGAATTGGCGCCCGCTCGGTCGGCGTCTCAGATGGCGGATTCGGCGTTTGTGGTGCAGCTAAAACGACTGCGCGGCAGTGCTCAGACAGAACTGTTAGTGAAAACGGTTCAAGATTTACTGCAGACCACGTTGGCAACCACTGATGCTCCGGACACCGACCGGCCGTTGATCGAAATGGGGTTGGATTCGTTGATGGCCGTAGAATTCAGTACCGAACTGCAGATGATTTTGGGAGAACAAATTCCCATCGGCCCGACGATGCTGTTTGATCATCCGACGATCGATGCCATCGCCGCTCATGTGCTGGAAATGGTGGCCGCCGAAGACGATGTCAAAGAATCAACATCGGCTGCTAGTCCGGTGGAATCGGCTGCTGATGCGAAGATGGCCGAACGTGAATCGATTGCGATTGTTGGCATGAGTTGTCGGTTTCCGGGGGCTGCCGATTTGGGTGAATTCTGGGACAACATTTTAAATGGAGTCGACAGTGTTTGCGAGATCCCTTCGGATCGGTGGGACATCGATCGTTTCTATGACGAAAATCGCGCCCCCGGAAAGATGTATACCAAGCAGGGAGGATTTTTAGACGACATCGGCGACTTTGAACCGGGCTTCTTCAACATTTCAGATCAAGAAGCGTGTTGGATTGATCCACAACACCGCATGCTATTGGAAAATAGCTATCGGGCCTTAGAGCACGCGGGAATTTCGTCTGCTCCATTGGCCGATCCCAACGTCGGAGTCTTCATGGGAATCATGGGGCAAGATTATGCGTTTCTTCCGAAGCTTGACGACGAAGAAGTGATACAGGGTTTTCAAGGAGCCGGGTTGTCTCATAGCGCGGGGGTGGGGCGCATCAGTTATGTGTTCGGCTTTGAGGGTCCGAGTGTGGCTGTCGATACTGCCAGTAGCAGTTCATTGGTGGCCTTGTTTCAGGCTGTTCGAAGCCTTCAAGATCGCAACTGCAATATGGCATTGGCGGGCGGAGTCAACGCGATTTTGGCTCCGGTCAATTCTTTACTGATGTCGAAGGCCGGCTTGCTGTCGGCTGATGGTCGCTGCAAATCGTTTTCTGCGGAAGCAGATGGATTTGGTCGAGGAGAAGGGTGTGGAGTCGTCGTGTTAAAACGGCTGAGCGATGCAGAACGAGACGGCGACAATGTCTTGGCGGTGGTGCGAGGTGCTGCGGTGGTGCACAACGGATTCACTTCTGGCATCACGACTCCGAGCGGAAAGTCTCAGGCTCGAGTCATCACGGAAGCTCTTCAAGACGCCGGCATTGCGGCATCGCAGGTCCAGTACTTGGAAGCTCATGGGACGGGTACCGAATTAGGCGACCCGATGGAACTTGGAGCAGCGGCCGCCGTGTATGGAAAAGGGCGGAAGAAAAATCAGCCGTTACTGGTTGGTTCAGTGAAGGGCAATATCAGTCACTTGGAGGCAGCAGGGGGAGTGTCCGGGTTGATCAAGACGGTGTTGTCGTTGCATCACGGAATCATTCCGCCTCAGGCAAACTTTGATTCTCCGAGCACTCATATTCCGTGGAAACGAATCCCCGTCAAAATGGTGACTGAAACAACGCAGTGGCCAGAAGCAGACGAACGGTTCGCGGGAGTCACCGCGTTGGGGCTGGTGGGCACGAATGCTCATGTGGTGCTGAGCGGAGGAAATTCAGTTCAGGCCACTGTTTCGAATCTCACTGTTTCGGATTTAGCAGCAGCGAGTGACCTGCCAGCGAGTGACCTGCCAGCGAGTGACCTACCAGCGAGTGACTCAGCAGCGAGTGACTCAGCAGCGAGTGATCCGCCAGCTATTGGCGGTGAGCTTGCAGACAAGGCAGATTCTGAAGTTGGATCTGATCAGGCCGTTCAGTTGCTGGTCTTGAGTGCTCGAGATCCAGAGCGGCTGAAGGAAGTGGCGAAGTCGTATTTAGATGTGGTGAATTCTGCGAATGACGTGGACTTCGCCGATTTTTGTCATTCGGCGGCCATTGGTCGCAGGCATTATGAATATCGAGCTGCTTTTCCTGTTAATCGACTTAACCAGTTAGCGGATGGGCTCAGCATGGTGGCAGAAGGAAAATCGTCCGCAGAAATCAACAGCTCGAAGTCTCAGCCCAAACTGGCGTGGAACTTTACGAGCTTTGCTGCTGAGTCTGCGCCTGAAATTCGACAGTCGATCCAGCAAGTTTATGCTGCGGAGCCCGTGTTTCGGCAGTTTGTCTCTGACTTGGATCAGCGACTTGCCGGTGATGCTGAACTCACCCGGCGGCCGGTCGTTGAATTCGCGGCATGGATTGAAGACGAATCGGCTTCAGGCAACATTGAAGAACTGCACTTGTTCGTATTGCAAGCGGGGCTGGTGCATGTTTGGCGATCTTGGGGTATTGAACCGGACGTTGTTTTGGGAACTGGAGTGGGCCAGTACACGGCGGCCTGCGTTGCCGGGGGGCTTTGCTTTTTCGATTCGGCTGCTTTAATTTTGCGAAGACAAGAAGCTTTTGCGGCGCTGGCTGAATCGGTCGAAGGGACCGCGTCTGGCAACACCGCGTCTGGCAACACCGCGTCAGACAACACCGCGTCAGACAACACCGCGTCAGACAACACAGCGTCAGACAACACAGCGTCAGACAACACAGCGTCAGATTCCGAAGTGGTAAGTGGTGAGGCGGCGGTGGCAGAATTTGAAGCCTTTGCTGACACCTTGAATTTCTATCCACCCAACATGCCTCTGATTTGCAGCCTGAATGCGGAAGTGGTTGCCGTGCATCGCACGTTAGGCGGCAGTTACTGGAGACAGCATTTGACCGATTCGCCGTCTTCGGACATTTGGAATTGCGTTGCGTCTTTAAATTGTGACGTCATTCAGCAGCTTGGTGCTGACTTAGCCGACCATCCTTCTGAAGATGTGACATGGGACGAAAAGCGGCCTGCCTTGTTGCCGACCACTTCGCAGAAGATGAACATACTGACGGCAATGAAGCACGCCTTGGGGCAGCTTTACGTTGCTGGGCTGAATCCAGACTTCAAAACAATGAACGGGCATCAAGTGCGGAAACGAATTTCATTGCCTCATTACCCATTTCACAAAAAGCGGTATTGGATTACAGAACTGTCTGAGCATGTTGCTCGAACCACCGAGTGATAAGTCGCGGCGCCGAAGTCGTCAAGATTTAGGCCGGTCGTTGATGGCCGTTGAAATCCCATCTGGGCCGCTGGATTCGGGTCGAGTCTGGCGACTTAATCGAACACTTTATTTGACTTCATCTTTTCAGGTCGAATCAAAAACCGATGATTGCAGAAACATCCTACGACGTCACGATTCTTGGCGGAGGCCTTGCGGGGCTCACTTTGGCTCGTCAACTGCTGATGAAGCGCCCGGAAACTCGAATTGCCATTCTGGATAAGCGTCAATTTCCGGTTTGTGAAACCACGTGCAAAGTGGGGGAATCCACCGTTGAAATTGGTGCTCATTATTTCGGCGAAGAACTGCAACTAAAAAAACATCTGACTGACCAGCAGTTGCCAAAATTTGGGCTGAGATTCTTCTTTAAAGATGCCTGCCAATCATTGGCTGAAGGCACTGAAGTGGGAGGCAGCGACTTCTTTTCGTCTCCGAGTTATCAGGTGGATCGAGGGCGTTTAGAAAATTACTTGGCATCGACTGCGGAAGAAATGGGGGCAACTTTGTTTGCTTCGTCGAAGGTTCGGCACGTTGAATTGCATTCTGCGGACGATGGTCCCGTTGAAAACCATGAAATCCGTTTCGCGAATGGAGATCAAGAAAAGACAATTCGCAGTCGTTGGGTGGTCGACGCGAGCGGTCGAGCTTGTTTTTTGAAACGGAAGTTGGGGTTAAGTGAAGACCTTCAACATAACATCAACGCGGTTTGGTTTCGCATCGACGAAGCGATCCAGGTTGATCAGTGGTGCGATGATCAGCATTGGCAGTCACTGACTGGAAAAGTTCCTCGTCGATGGCTGAGTACCAATCATTTGATGGGTGAGGGTTACTGGGTGTGGTTGATTCCGTTGGCATCTGGTTCGACCAGCATCGGAATTGTGGCAGATCCTCGAATCCATCCTCTGAATACCATTAACAGCTTGGATAAAGCGATGGAATGGTTGGATGAGCACGAACCGGAATGTGCGGATGCTTTGACTCCTCATCTTGAAAAGGTGCAAGACTTCTTGGCGATGAAGAACATGGCCAAGGGATCCAAGCAAGTCTTTTCAGCCGACCGCTGGGCGTTGGTGGGTGAAGCGGGAGTCTTCCTTGATCCGTTTTATTCGCCGGGCAGCGACTTTATCGCGATCGGCAACACGATGGTGTGCAAGTTGATCGAAGATGACTTTGCCGAGCGACCGTTGCAGCACTTGGCTCCGACCTTGCAAAGTGTGTTCTTGACCTTGTTCCAGAACAACCTGATTACCTATCGAGATCAATATCCGCTGTTTGGCAATCCTCGAATCATGGCGTTGAAGTTCGTTTGGGACTACGCCGTGTATTGGGGCTTTCCTGCGTTGTTGTACTTCAATGAAAAGCTGACCGACGTTGGTTTCATTCAGCAGCTGTCGAAAGGGATTGAAGATATTCGAGACATGAACTTGAAGATGCAGCAGTTCTTCCGAGATTGGTATGAATCCGACCCAGAAGTGAACGCCGATGCGGCGTTTGTGGACCAAAGCGAAATCGAAATTATGACTCGATTGAACGCGGAACTGCGAGAGAAAATTGGGGACCCAGAATTGCGAAAACGATTCGCGACCAACGTCGAATTGATTCGAGACTTGATGTTCGAAATTACTCAACGAGTCAAGCAAAGCCAGCCAACAGTGAAAACAGATATCCCTAATCAAGCGGCGACCACAAATCGTTTGTGCCAAGTGTTTGATGCCTTGAATTTGTAGACACGGCCATTGAGGCGGCGGAACATCGGTTTTCGTCTTCTCTGGCGGGCGTCAAACAGCGGCCATCAAACAGCGGCCACACAACAGAGCACCAACAAGACAGCGACAACAACCGCGGCGTAAGAAGAAACGAAATTCACATGACAAAGAAATCTGATCTCACGATCCTTGGCGGTGGCCTTGCGGGGCTTTCTTTAGCTTTGCAGTGTCGCGAACAACTGCCCAACGCTTCGATCACCGTTTTAGAAAAGCGGCAGCATCCTGTTCCTGAAGCGGCTCATAAAGTGGGCGAATCCACGGTAGAAGTGGCGGCTCACTACTTTGGCAAGACGTTGGGTCTGAGGCAACACATTGCCGATAGCCAATTGCCCAAACTGGGCCTTCGTTTCTTTTTCCCGTCAGGAGATAATTCGAAGATCGAAGACCGTCTTGAACTTGGAGGCAAACGGTACGCTCCTTGCCCCAGCTATCAGTTAGATCGAGGCCGCTTTGAAAACCACTTAGCGGATGAGTGCTTAAAACGAGACATCCAGTTTCTTGATCAAGCGACGATTAAGGAGATCGAGATGGCGGGGCGAGGTGCTTCTCATCAGGTGACCTATGAGGCCGACGGCCAGTCAGAAACGGTGGACAGTCGCTGGGTGGTGGACGCCAGTGGTCGTCGAGCATTCTTGAAGCGTAAGCTTGGCATGCAAATGCCGTCTGCGCACGTCGCCAACGCTTCGTGGTTTCGTTTTAGCAAGCACATCAAAATTGACGACTGGACGGATGATGAAAACTGGCAGACTGGTCATTCCGGAAAGACGGGCCGCTGGTACAGCACCAATCACTTGATGGGCAAAGGTTACTGGGTTTGGATGATTCCTCTGGCCTCTGGTTCGACCAGTATGGGGATTGTGGCGGCGGAAGAATTTCATCCATTGAACACGTTTAATTCGATGGACAAGGCGGTCAAGTGGTTAGAACAACATGAACCTCAGTGCGCCGACGTGGTCAAAGCCAACTTAGAACATGTGCAAGATTTTCGAGCCATCAAGCATTATGCGACGGAATGCAAGCAGGTGTTTTCAGCCAACCGTTGGGGCATCACGGGCGAAGCGGGCTTCTTTCATGATCCGTTTTATTCACCGGGCAGCGACTTTATCGCTTTTTCCAACACGTTTTTGACGGACTTGATCAAACGAGATCTGTCGGGATCAGGATTTCGTATTCGAGCGTTTTCGTATGACCGCATTTTTAAACGGTTCTACTACGGCACAAAAACGGCTTACCAAGATCAATATGTGATGTTTGGCAATCCGACAGTGATGCCCGTGAAAATTTTGTGGGACTACTTGGTGTATTGGTCGATCACAGCGTTCATCTTTATGCAGGATCGCATCTGCCATCAAACGATGTACATCAGAAACATCAACCGGCTATCGAAGTTGGGCAAGCTGAACCATTTCATGCAGGACTTCTTCCGGCAATGGCATGCGGCAACAGAGGGGAAAGACCTGAGCGGAGTCGTAGATATTTCTCAGATCACGCTGATCCGCGAAATGAATACTCGACTGTTGGAGGAAATGAACAACGGAACGTTCTTCAAGAGATTCGCGTCCAATTTGGCTCAGCTAGAAACCCTGTGCTGTGAAATTGTGGATCAATCAGGGTTGAACATTCAGGTTCCTTTTCGCACGTCGACATTGTCGACGGTGAAAGCGAATTCATTTGAGACCGTGTTTCGACCGACTCGGCATGAAGAATTCGTAAGCGGCATCAGCGGTGCGGCCGCGACACAGCAGACGACTTCGAGTGTCGCGAAGTAGTGTGAGTATGTTGGAATGTTGGAATGTTGCTGAAGAGTCGGGAAGGTGCGCGAGGAACCAAGAGCTAGGTGCTTGGCGAACTAGGGCTTGAGGAACCAGGGATTGCTGCCAGAATCTGTCGTCCGAATTTTGTGCCGACGTTCCTTTCGTGGCAGATTTACGCGAACTGGTTAGAAAGATCGCACCTGAGAACAGTGCTGCTGACCACTGCGGCGCATGATGGCGAGGCTGTTGCCGCCACGCTGTTGCCGTCGTGATAGGTGAAAAGTGGGCCGAGCTAACGGGGCTTGCGAGCGGATTTTGTTGTCCTTTGTGGGGCTGGGGCGGCACCGGGGCGGGGTGAACGAATCCGGTTTTCGGCCACTGACCGGCAATTCGCAGCCAAAGAGTCGAACTTTCATCAGGCATTTGAGCCGTCGGGATTGCACAATGCTGCTCGGCTGGTGAAAATCCATCCTATTCCTGCTAACGACGCCACCCATGGGTTTTCATCACGTGCAAGACGGACAAGCCACGGCGAATTCTTCGCTGATCCCAGAATCTGATCTTCCTGAGCGGTTGGATGTGATTGCTGTCGGAGCACATCCGGATGATGTTGAGGTCGCGTGCGGGGGCACTTTGGCTCGAATGGTTCAGCAAGGTCGTCGTGTTGGGATCGTGGATTTAACGGACGGAGAACCGACTCCTGCCAGTCCCGGGCCAGAAGTTCGCATCGCGGAAGCTCATGAAGCGGCTTCAATCCTTGGTGTGCACAAGCGAATCATTCTTGATTTGCCCAATCGACGGCTGTTCGACAACTTTGAGTCTCGAGTGGCTCTTGCCAAGGTGTTTCGCAGGTATCGGCCCACTTTGGTGATGGGAATCGCCGACAAAACTCCGATGGCGTCTCCAGATCACTGGCAGGCGATGCAGATTACGGACGCTGCCATTTTCTATTCTCGGCTGACGAAATGGGACGAAGTTTTCGAAAACCTGCCCGTCCATCGAATTCAGAAACAAATTTGGTATCCTCTCGGGCTGCAGAACTTGGCGGTTCCGGAAGGAGGCGGGCGTTTCGTTTCTGATATATCAGGCACTCTTCAACAGAAGCTGAAAGCAATCGATGCTTACAAAACTCAGTTTCCCCCCGGTAAGCGTCGAGTGTTTGATTTGGTTGAAAGTCAAAATAAGTTGTTGGGGCACACAGCCGGTTTTCAGGCCGGAGAAATGCTTATTGCATCGACTACCTTGGGCATTCGGGATGTTTACGAGACATTTTGTGCCGAGGATCCGATGATTGATCAAGCAAGCGGTACAAAAATATAACCTCATCTTGGCGGATAGATTGTTGCGTTTCGCGTTAACAATCGAATGGTCGTGAGCTGCGGAAGGCAGCACATGGTCGCCCAGCCTTGTCTAACAGTTCAACAGTGAATCGGGTCAGCGACGTTCCAATGATCTCCATCAAGACCGGCTATCTCAGCATCACGGGCAACTTCCGTGAAAACAATGAAGACAACTTCTACGTCGATGATCAAAATCGATTCTTCATCGTTGCCGACGGCATGGGGGGCCAAAATGCGGGTGAGCGCGCCAGTGCGATTGCAGTCGACGCCATTCCGAAGACTTTGTTGAAGCACTTGGACTTTTCGTCCGGCAGCAAGACTCAAACTGTTGCCGCAATCGACAAAGCTGTCGAAACTGCGAATTCAGAAATCATGTCGTTGAGCGAGTCAGATGCTGCCGCTCGAAACATGGGCACGACGGTTGTTCTGCTGGTCAATACGGGCCACCACCTTTACGTGGGTGGTGTGGGGGACAGTCGAGTTTACCAGTTGCGAAATGGCGAGCTGACTCAGCTGACCGAAGACCATTCTCTGACTCATGCATTGCTGAAGGCAGGCACAATCACCGCTGAGGAAGCGAAGACTCATCGCTATCGCAACGTGCTGTATCGTTATTTGGGCACGAAGGACGGGGCAACTGGAACGGATGCTTTGGAAATTATGCCGAAGTCGGGCGATCGCTACTTCCTTTGTTCTGACGGAGTCACCGATGGCATTGAAGATCCGCTGATTACCGAGCACCTTTCTGATGGCGACGATCCTCAGGCGATCGCGGAAACGTTGGTGAAAGCAGCGTTGGACGGTGGTTCTCGAGACAACATCACGGCGATGGTGTTGATCATCGAGTAACGTGCGAACGCGGCAACCTTGATTGTGCTCACAAAGTTCCAACCGAGATCTTACGAAGGCAGTGATTTCCACTTGCCGTTCAAGAAGTCAAGAACGGTGGATTTGACGCTGTTGTTTGTGATGAACAGATGTCGCTGCTCGCGAATGGCGAGTTCCCAAGGGCTGGATTGAAGGGCGTGAAGCGTCGTCGTTGTCCTATTTTCCGGCGAATCGGTCGCGGAAAGCCTGAAAGACTGTCAAAAAGTGGTTGAAACTGGGCGAGTCTTGACTTTCGCGAGCTAAAGTCGTGACACTAGGAATGCACATTTGCCCTTACCCAAGGGAGTGGACGTGTTGGTGCCGTTCATTGATGTCATTTGTGCGAGGTGACTTCCAAGAAACCGGCCTTGCCGGCGAATTGGTTTTGGAAGCCATTGCTTTACTGTCTTGTCGTGATTTGTGACCACCCATTTTTTGGGGCCGTTGCCGCCTGTATGCTTGCTCAACTTGTACCAGTTAAGGGAGGAGCTCCCATTACGTTAACAAAGCCGATCACGGTTGTGGGCAGAAGTCCTCGAACCTGTGACTTGGCTTTGAATCATCGTAATGTGTCCAAGGTACACTGCGTGTTGGTGAAGACAGACGGCTTGATTTACATTCGAGATCTGGGAAGCACCAACGGAACTCGAGTCAACGGCCAGAAGGTGCTTCGTGGAGCATTGCTGCCTGACGACCGCATCAGCTTTTCCGGAGCCGCTTATCGAGTTCATCTGGGACCAGATCCTCAGCTGTCTTCGGGCGATATTTCCTCGGCTCGTCTTTTAGGCCCCTTGGCTGCAAACGCTGATACTCCACCCGAGATGGAGGCAGTCACCGAAGACGTGGTGAATGAGCAAGTGTTCGATGCCGACCCGGAATCATTGTCTGCCGATTGATTTTGACGCGAGATTAACTTTGACGCGTGGCAGAAAGCGGGTTCCCATTGATTGCTGTGAATTCTGTGATTGCCGTATGTCGGCGCTTGCAAGTTTGAACGCGTCAAACGCGGCACTTCGCAAGTGATTCCAACGATCATAAAACGAGTTCGCAATTGGGGAATTCATGATGGAAATCACGACATGATGGAAAAACGAATTCTGTCAACTACGATCGTGGCCAAACCCATCTTGCTCACACATTGAATCCGTCGAACGCTATGAAAACCTTAATTCATTCTGGCCAAGTCGTCTTTCCAGAAGGCATTCGTCAGGCCAATCTGTTGCTTGACGGGACAAAGATCGTCGAAATCGACGCCGCTTCCGATGCTGTTGCCGATCGCATCATCGACGCATCGGGTCTGCATGTGATGCCCGGAGCGATCGATGATCAGGTGCATTTTCGTGACCCCGGTTTGACTCATAAGGAAGACCTGTTCACCGGCAGCAAGGGGTGTGCTAAGGGAGGCATCACCACGTTTCTTGAGATGCCCAACACCAATCCCACTACGACTTCCGTTCAGGCGTTGCACGACAAACTAGATTTGGCAGCGTCTAAGAGCATGGTGAACTACGGATTTTACATCGGAGCGACTCCGGAAAATGTGAAAGAACTAGCCAGCGCAGAACGCACTCCTGGGATCAAAATTTTTATCGGATCCAGCACGGGTGATCTACTTGTGGATGAGCAGTCTGCATTGGAGGCGATCTTTGCTGAAACGGATTTGCCCATTTGTGCTCATTGCGAAGACGAAGCGACTGTTCGCGCGAATCGAGATGCCATTGGTGGGGGTTCAACGTTCCGCGACCACAGTAAAATTCGCGACCACAAGGCTGCATTGATTGCGACGAAGCGGGCGGTCGATCTGGCCGAACGTCATCAGCATCGCTTTCACGTGCTGCATGTTTCCACGGGCGACGAAGTCGATTTTCTGCGGACCACCAGTGAATTAATTACCGCAGAAGCGTGTCCTCATCATCTGCTCTTTCATCTCGACGATTATGATCGTTTGGGTTCTTTGGTGCAGATGAATCCGTCGATCAAGACCGCCGACGACAATGCTCGGATATGGACGGGGCTGTTGGACGGCACGATTCAAGTGATTGCGACGGACCATGCTCCTCATACATCAGAAGAAAAAAATCAATCCTATCCTGCGTCTCCATCGGGTCTGCCGGCGGTCGAAAACGTGTTGGCGTTGATGCTGAACGAAGTCAGCAACGGTCGATGTACTTTGCAGCAGGTGGTCAGTTGGATGTGTGAGGCTCCTGCTGCAGTTTGGAACTTGGCTCGAAAAGGCCGCATTGAAGTGGATTACGATGCTGACATCGCAATCATCGACTTAGATGCAGAACACACGGTGAGAAATTCTGAACAAGTGACAAAGTGTGGTTGGAGCCCTTGGGACGGAGTGACGTTGACGGGGCAAAACCAAATGACGATCGTGCAGGGCGATGTCGTATACGATCGAGGCGTTTATCGCGAAGACCTTCGAGGTGCCGAAGTGCAATTCGATCGGTAGGTTGCGGAGCGATGACCGGCAGTCGTGTTGATGTTGCTTGTGCGAGCATCTGGAAGCGTTGTGTGGTAAGTGAGCGGGCTGGCAATAACCGGGCCGCTGCAGGCCGTTCTTTTTTAAAGACGCAGAATGTCTGATTCGGAAGAACTTTTCGACGTCGTTGATGAAGACAACAATGTCATCGACGTGAAGCCTCGAAGCGAAGTTCATCGTTTGGGGCTGCGTCATCGGGCCGTCCATATCTTCGTGTTTCGACCGGATGGCCGCATTTTAATTCACCTAAGAACGGCATCTAAGGTGGAATTTCCGTCTGTCTGGACGTCATCGGCATCGGGGCATGTCGCATCTGGCGAGGACTCGGATGAGTGTGCGGTTCGAGAACTTCAGGAAGAACTGGGGGTCGAGGCACAGCTTCAGTTTTGCTTCGAAGTCGACGCTTGTCCCGATACTTGCATGGAATTTACTCGTTTGTATCAGACGGAATCGGAGGCCGTCATCCATCCTGATCCTGTCGAGATTGCTGATGTGCAATGGTTGACGATTGAGGAAGTTGGGAGTCGGCTTGTGCAGCACCCGGAACAGTTTTCACCTGCGTTTCGGCTGTTGTTTGCTAAGTTTCGGGCCATGTGAAGGCATCCCTGGTGCTCGTTTGATTTCCAGCATGTTGGACGGCTGATGGTGAAGGGTGCGGTTGTTGCCACGTAGGGGGTGGCCTGTTGTGGTTCCGTCGCTGTTTCAAAGTGGGTTTTGGCCAGCAATATGCGGGAAATATGGGTGCGAGGCAGTCCCGTGGCCCGGAAAACGTCTTGACTTTTGGGAAATCATTTGGGTTCCCTCTTTCCCAGCAAAATGGGTGCCGATAGTATCCGCCAACATTCAGAAACCGACTGGAAACGCTCGTGATCACACGAGCTTTTTCTGTTGATTGGTGTCTCTTACGAGCCCGACGAATCGGTTTTCTGAGTGCGGATGTTCCGCACAACAAGTTCGTATTGTTTTAGATGAGTTTCGGTCCACATCGTGGTTCGACGCTCCGCCCTGAGGATGGTTGGAGAGATGGCTGACCTAAGTCGTGTTCGCAACATTGGAATTTCCGCCCACATCGATTCTGGAAAGACGACTCTGACCGAGCGTATGCTGTACTACAGCGGTCGTATTCACAAGATTCGGGATGTGCGTGGCGGCGATGGCGGTGCGACCATGGACCATATGGACTTGGAACGCGAACGAGGAATTACCATCACCTCGGCGGCCACTCGAGTCACTTGGAAGAACGACGACCTGAAGATTCCAGAGCACGTCGTCAACATCATTGATACTCCTGGTCACGTCGACTTTACCGTTGAAGTGGAACGATCACTGCGTGTCCTTGACGGAGCAATTTTGGTTCTGTGTTCAGTCGGTGGTGTTCAGTCTCAGTCATTGACTGTGGACCGCCAGATGAAGCGCTACAAAGTGCCTCGCATTGCGTTCATCAACAAAATGGACCGAACGGGTGCGAATCCGGACAAGGTCATGAAGGCGATGAAGGATAAGCTGCACGCGAATCCTGTGCCTTTGCAGATTCCAATTGGCTCAGAAGCCAACTTTGAAGGCGTTGTTGACTTGGTGCTGATGAAAGCTGTGACTCACGAAGGTGACGAAGGCGAAATCATCATCCGCAGCGAAATTCCAGACGACCTGAAAGATGAAGCAGCAGTTGCTCGTCAGGAAATGCTGGAAGCGTTGTCTCAGTTCGACGATGGTCTGATGGAAACCTTGTTGGAAGAAGGCGAACCAGAAGTCGCTGACGTCCGACGAATCATCCGTTCGGCCACTTTGGCTCACCAGATGACTCCTGTCCTGATGGGATCAGCTTACAAAAACCGAGGCGTGCAGCTGGCTTTGGATGCGGTCACGGAATACCTGCCGTG
This sequence comes from Fuerstiella sp., assembly GCA_039974975.1. Taxonomy (GTDB): domain Bacteria; phylum Planctomycetota; class Planctomycetia; order Planctomycetales; family Planctomycetaceae; genus Fuerstiella. The sequence continues at coordinate 48,628 of JBDWHY010000021.1, forward strand.
TCCAACTGATGTTGAAGTTTACGCAAACGACAACAGCAAAGCGGCCGAACTGGATGCTGATGGCAACCCGCCACAGGTTCTTCTGTCGAACAATGAAAAAGACCCGATGGTCGCCATGGCCTTTAAGACGGTTGTTGAATCGTTCGGCCAGTTGACCTACATGCGTCTTTATCAGGGGCAGATGGTCAAGGGCAGTAGCTATGTGAATGCTCGTACTGGTCAGTCGGTCCGAGTGGGTCGAATCGTGCGAATGCACTCAAACGATCGCGAAGATATTGATGCCGGTGACGCGGGTGACATTGTCGCTGTTGTTGGTGTGGACTGTGCTTCCGGAGACACATTTCTGGAATCCGGTTTAGAACTGTCTTTGGAAAACATTTACGTTGCTGAACCTGTGATTCGTTTGTCGGTCGAACCGGCAAAGCGAGACGATGCAGACAAGCTGGGAAAAGCTCTCGAGCGATTCCGACGTGAAGATCCAACGTTCCATGTTTTGAGCGATGATGAAACTGGCGAGACTTTGATCGCCGGAATGGGTCAGTTGCATCTGGACGTGTATATCGAGCGAATTAAGCGAGAATACAAGTGCGAATGCGTGATCGGTGAACCTCGAGTTTCATACAAAGAACGACCGACCAAGCGAGTTGAATTTAACCACAAGCGTAAGAAGCAATCTGGTGGTTCAGGTCAGTACGGTCATGTCGTTGGCGTGATGGAGCCGATGGATGAGGACGCTGAAAACGCCTACGAATTTGTAGACGAAGTCACCGGCGGTCGAATTCCTCGTGAATTCATCAAGCCTTGCGATCAGGGTTTCCAAGACCAGATGGTCAAGGGACCTCTGGGCGAATACGAAGTCGTTGGCGTTAAGATCATCCTTCAAGATGGTAGCTACCATGATGTCGACAGTTCGGACATGGCGTTCAAACTGACTGCTCGTGAAGCCATGCGTGAAGCCATTCTTAACAAAGCTGGCATGGCTTTGCTAGAACCCATCATGCAGCTTGAAATTGAAACTCCTGACGAATTCCAAGGAGCCGTTGTTGGGCATTTGTCCAGTAAGCGTGGCGTTGTCAATTCATCAGAAGTGACCGATGGCAACTGTATCATTTTGGCTGAAGTTCCTTTGGCTGAAATGTTCGACTACGCCAACGAAATTCGTTCGATGACTCAGGGTAAGGGAGCGTTCAGCATGGAATTCAAATGCTATCGCCAAGCTCCGAGAAACATTCAGGAAGACATTCTTGAAAAGCGTCGTAAGGAAAAAGAAGCTCAGAAGAAGTAATCTGGTTCAAAGTCAGGGCAGCCTGATCATTTGAATGGGAAGCTTTCGCTTCAAACAAAAAGAGGCTGGTTGTTCATCTGAACAACCGGCCTTTTTTCTTGCGCTGTTGCCAGCAGACGCTTTTTAAACTGGGAACCAGACGCTGAAATCCACTCAAATTTCAGCGGCTCTTTGAAGACTGACGTGAGCGCGGCACGAAGGACTGTGTTGTGAGACCTGAATGAGGCGAAAGTGGATGGCGGGCAGCATCTGAATCTAATGGCCGGTCGCGTCTGGAATTCGGGACTGCGGGCCAGAAAGTCGTCGGAATCATTCTTTGCCATGCGAAGTCTTCGAGAAATAGGAGGGCCACACCGTTAGCATGTCACCACTCTTGAAGTTTCGTGTCGGCGTGGCAGAGTGCTTGTTGTCACGGGCAAGGCCGTGATCTTTTATGGAATGAATCTTCGAAGGGTGTTCAGCCGTTTTTTGACGAGCTGATGGGCCGAGTTGTTTTCAAGTTGTGTTTGTCCCTCTGTTCAATCAAAGAGAATCGCCGTGTTTGATACTGTCGCTGTCATCGGAGCTACTGGGGCTGTCGGAACCATTATTCTGGACCTATTGACGGCACGAAAGTTTCCAGCGAAAAAGTTTCGACTGCTGGCTTCTGCTCGCAGCGCCGGACGCACGATCAGTGTCTGCGGTCAAGACGTCGTTGTTGAAGAACTGACGAAGGACAGTTTTGCCGGAGTCGACTTGGTAATCGCGAGTACTCCGGATGAAACGGCGGCCGAATTTTTGCCAGCTGCGATTGCGGCTGGAGCAAAAGTGATCGACGAATCTGGCTTCTTTCGAATGTCAGACGATGTGGCTTTGGTTGTCCCTGAAATTAATCCTCAGGCGGCCATCGATGCCAAGGGCATTATCGCCAGTCCCAATTGCTCAACCACGCAGATGGTGTTGGCGATGAAGCCACTGCACGACGCGGCCGGAATTACTCGAGTCATCGTGAGCACCTACCAAGCAACCAGTGGAGCCGGGTTGCAGGGGAATGTTGATTTGAAGGATGGGACAAAAGCTGCCTTGGAGGGCACGCCGTACAAATACGAAGCGTTTGCTCACCCGATCGCCTTCAATGCGATTCCTCAGATTGGCAGCCATAAAGAGGCGGGCTACACGAGTGAAGAAATGAAGATGGTCTACGAGACTCGAAAGATTCTCGGTGACCAATCGATCAAAGTGTGTCCTACTTGCGTGAGAATTCCGGTGGAAAATTGTCACAGCGAAAGCATCTTGATTGAAACCAAACGCCCTGTGAGCGTTGACGAGGCGATTCAGCTGTTTCGATACACAGAGGGAATCACGGTGGTGGATGACCTAGCGAATGGGCAGTATCCGATGCCATCCAACAGTTCGGGCCAAGACGATGTCTTTGTCGGTCGTATTCGCAAAGACCTGTCGTCGGAAAATGGATTGGCCTTCTGGTGTGTGTCCGACAACCTCAGAAAAGGGGCAGCGACCAACGCTGTTCAGATTGCAGAACTGTTGGCAAAACACGCTTCGTGATGTTGCCACGAATCATGTTGCTCACTGGCGGAGTGGCCGCTGCGGGCAATTCGGCCAGTGAAGGGTGTCGATTCGAAACGTGATGGGAACTCCGGCGGTGCTGGTGCGATGCCGCTGCGGTGCCGTCTGCGTTTCAGCGTTCCATTGAAGAAAACCGATGTGTCGTATAGCTTGGCTTGATAGCAGTTCTAGGTAATCGCTCCACCGACGGTTGGCACCGTCAGTGGAGGATTTCTTTTCAAGCACAGCCCTTTCAAGCGCAACTGGGCTACTCGGTTTCCTCTGCCATTTCGTGCAGGACTTCCAGTAGAACTTCAAGCCCCATGTCGATTTCGGCTTTGTTGATATTCATGGCGGGCAGCAGTCGCACCACGGTATCTTGAGTTGCGTTTAATAACACGCCTCGTTCCATGCACTTGCCGACTGCCGGTGTGCTTGGAATGCTTAAATCGATGCCGATCATCATTCCGCAAACTCGGATCTCTTTGATGATGGGCAAGGATTCTGCGGCTTCTGCAATGCATTGTTGAATGTAGTCGGCGTTGTCTTTCACGACGTCTAACAAGCCTTCTTGTTCAATCGTTTGTCCTGTCGCTAGGCCAGCAGCCATTGCTAAACTGTTTCCTCCGAAGGTACTGGCGTGCATTCCCGGTCTCAGATCACCGGCAAATTCATCTCGAGTCAACATTGCTCCACAGGCAACTCCACCGGCAAGTCCCTTGGCCATGGTGATCACGTCCGGCTGCACTCCGGTGTGTTGATACGCGAACCACTCGCCCGTTCGCCCCATGCCGGTTTGCACTTCGTCGAACATCAACAGCATCTCGTTTTGGTCACACAGATCTCGAAGGCCTTGCAAAAAGCCGGGTTCAGGAATTCTGACTCCACCTTCGCCTTGGATGGGTTCGACCAAAATTCCGCAGGTTTCGTCGTCGACCAGTTCGGCAACAGCTTCGAGATCGTTGAGCGGAGCGTATCGAAATCCGGCCATCAACGGACCCAGACCCTCGTGGTATTTGGGTTGAGCGGTCGCGGTGAGCGCTCCGAAAGTCCGTCCGTGAAATCCTCGTTCAAACGTAATGATGCGAAACTTCTTTTGTTCGCTGCCGTGCAGTCGAGCAAGCTTGATGGCTGATTCGTTGGCTTCTGCGCCGGAATTGCAAAAGAACGCTTTTCCGAAGCTGCGGCTGCACAGAAATTCAGCGAAGCGGCCCTGTTGTTCGATGTACCACGTGTTCGGAACGTGGATCAGTTCGGCGGCTTGCTTTTGAATGGCTTCGACGACGGCAGGCGGGCTGTATCCCAACAGATTGCAGCCCCAGCCGGGAAACAGATCTAAGTATTCACGGCCTTCAGCGTCCCAAACTTTCGACCCTTCGCCTCGAACAAGCGAAACGGGGTAGCGGCGATAGTTGGGAATCACGTAGTCGCTAAACAGATCGATCGTAGATTGACTGGTAAGGGGAGCCACTGAGCTCATGGATTGATTCTCCAACAATAATGGGGCGATCTGTTTTAACGCAGACGTATTTCGCCGTTCACCGAATATGCCGACAGTCTATCACTGTGAAAATGCTAGGACGAGATCAGCAGGAACAGAAGTGACACGAATCGCAGGAAACGGTTCCGTTCGTTCCCCAAGCCGAACCACATTTGCGGCCTGATTGCGGATCGGCGGCCAAACTGAGCTGTTTCGAGTCGCGTCGTGTGCAGGTCGCCATGTGCAGGTCGTAACGGATGTAGGTGCCAACTGGAAAAGCCAAAAGTTTCTCTGCAGGAAAACCGTACGGATTGAGCAAGCCGGCGAAACGTTCTTCGATTGGAAATCTTAGGAAGCGCAAGGAAGCCGAATTGGAGTTCCTCACGTCAGTTTGGCGTCATCCGATTCGTAAGGCGAATCCACCTCATACGGGCTGGTGATTCGGTTTTGCCTCAGAGATTGTTGAAATCTTCATCCCAGCATCCGATAGAGAACCAGAATTCGTGATGGATACCACACGCAAATTTCAAATTCTTATTGTGGACCCCGACGAGTGCATTCAAGAATCTGTATGCGAAAGTTTTGGTGTCAGATTGATGGCCAATTCTCACGCCGTCGCCGTGGGAGCGAATCGAGCCACGGAATCCACTCAGGCCCAGCGAAACCTTCCATCTAGCACTCTGCTGCGGCATCAAGTTGATTTACATTTCGCGAATCAATCAAGCACCGTTATCAATCAGGTACTGAGTCGCTACCAATCAAACAGTGCCATTGATGTTCTGTTCTACCACTTCGATCTCGAAGATCATCGAGCAGGGCTGTGGGAACTTCAGTCTCTGATCACAACTGCTCCATCGTTGGACATTATTGTCTGCGTTGATTCAACAGACGATCGGTGGTTGGAAGTGGGGCAATGCTTGGAAAGTGAAGAGAATCTGCTGATCGCAAGAACGCCGTTGGAAATGGCCGAAATTCGCCAGCTCACTTTGTTGTTGTTACGGAAACGGCAGCAACGAAATCATCTGGGGCGAGTTTGTCAAGAACGCGAACAACATGTGACGTCTCGCACTCGACATCTTAATCGTGCTCTTGCTGAGTCTCGGCGACTTCTTTCTGCCATCGATTTGGTGCTGATTGAACTTGATTCTCGCCACGTGGTGCGACGTTGGAATCACGAAGCAGAGCGATTATTGGGGTTGTCTGAAAGCACGGCTGTTGGTTGTGATGTCAGGACGTTGAGCATTCCGTGGGACGAGCGGGCTGTGGTTGATAACTTCCTGATGGCTGACGCTGCGACAGAACGTACTCTGGAAGTATCGTTCCAGCAAGTCGATCATCAGCCCGTCATTTTGAGTCTGACCAAGCACATTATTCATGAGCCAGACGAACCCAGTAGTGTGCTGGTTCTTGGAGCCGATTTGACCGAACAACGCCGCCTGCAACAGCACCTACAGCAGGCTCAGCGTTTAGAATCTGTGGGGCAGCTTGCCGCCGGAGTCGCTCACGAAATCAATACTCCGATGCAATATATCGGAGACAATATCGATTACTTGTCCAGCAAGTTCATGAACCTGTTGCCGTACGTGGAAGGCACATTGAAATACCTTCAGGATGAAGGTGATCTATCAAGTGAAGAACAGGAAGTACTTAAAAAACAACTGCTGCAGATTTCAAAGAAACAGAAGCTGACTCGAATGGCCAGTCAGATTCCAGATGCTTTTGCTGATTCTCAGCAGGGCCTGCAGCACGTCACGCGAATTGTTCGAGCCATGAAAGAACTTTCGCATCCTGGCGGTGCTGAAAGAACGGCAGTGAACGTCAACCATTTACTGGATACGGCGATCACTGTTTCGACGAACGAGTGGAAATATGTCGCCGACATTCAACGACATCTGACCGACCAAGCCGTGGACGTGCCTGGTTATTCTGGCGAACTGGCTCAGGTCTTCCTGAATTTGATTGTCAACGCAGCTCATGCGGTCGCCGACGCGAATGAGAAGTTAGGACGAGCTCGAGGGCAAATCGATATTTTCTCGCGAGTTGAAGCGCGAGACATGGTGATCGAAATTCAGGACGACGGTTGCGGTATTCCAACTGAGATCACTGACCACGTTTTTGATCCATTCTTTACGACAAAGGAAGTCGGAAAAGGGACCGGGCAAGGACTGGCGATTGCTCATTCAGTCATTGTCACCAAGCATCAGGGAAGCATCGACTTTCATTCGTCGGCTGACCGTGGAACTCGATTTACAATTCGCTTGCCGATTGATCAGCCTTGTTTGCCCGAAGGAGATCAAGGATGAGCGTATTGTTTGTTGACGACGAACCTCAGGTCTTGCGCGGCATTGAGCGAATGATGGATGTCGCCGACATCGAATGGGAATGGGACTGCGAATTTGCTGAAAGCGGGCTGGAAGCTTTAGAAATGCTTTCTGAAGGCCAGTTTGAAGTCATCGTCACGGACATGAGAATGCCGGGAATGGACGGTGCCGAGTTACTGGAGCGAGTCAGTGATAAGTATCCCAACATCATTCGAATCGTGTTATCTGGTGAAGCAGATCAATCGTCTGTGTTGAAGGCCGTCGGGCCAATGCATCAGTATCTATCAAAGCCGTGCGATCCGAAGTTGTTAAAATCAACTTTGCATCAAGCGTTCACGATGAGGAACACGTTGAATAGCCCCGCTTTGCGTAAGGCTGTGAGTCGACTTCCCAGACTGCCTTCAATCCCGGAAGCCTATGCGAAGTTGACCGAACTGATTCGTGACGACAACTGCTTGCTAGAAGATGTCGGTGAGCTGCTCGAGCAAGACTTGGCCATGACTGCCAAAACATTGCAGCTCGTGAATTCGGCCAACTTTGGTCTTGCCAATTCAGTCGCTTCGCCAAAGCAAGCGGTGGGGATTCTGGGACTGTCGGTCATTCAAAGCCTTGTGCTGTCGACAGCAATTTTTGACACATACAGCGGAGCTAAGCTGCCTGCCGGTTTTTCACAGCGCGCTGAAAGCGATCATGCTTTGAAAGTGGCTCGAGCCAGTCAGGAAATCGCGTTCCGCGAAAAGCTTGGTAACGAACAAGCGAGTCTGGCCTTTACTGGCGGAATTTTACACGATGTTGGAAAGCTGGTGCTGGCTGCAGCGGATCCAAATAAATACGAGCAGGTGTTGTCAGTGTCGGCGGATGAAGATTCAACGTTGATTGAACGTGAAAAGAGAATCTTTGGAGCGGATCACGGAGCAGTGGGCGCCTACCTGTTAAGCGTGTGGGGATTGCCGCAAGCAACCGTTGAAATTGTGGCTCTTCACGATTTGCCGTTGGTTCAAAGGCCATCGTTCTTTCGAGCCATCAACTGCGTGAGCGCGGCGAACATGATTTGCAACGGTGCAGAAGACGAAGAGGTGTTGACCTGTGTGCCCATTGACCGACCTCGCGCCGCGATCAAGACTTGGAGAACGGCGATCGAGATGATGGGTTAATGTGAGATAGGCCACCGTCACAGGCGTAAAGATCAGATGGATCGTTGCATCAGAGTTTACTATTTGCCCAATTGGGTCAGGTCGATATTTAATATGAATGAAACAGGGTTAACCTAGGTGATGCAGAGGACACGCTCCCAGCGTCACAGAATTTCTGGTATGGACCGGTGGTTCGAAAGCCACCCTAAGATGATTACGAATGGGCAAAATACGCCACGAGGACCTGTTCCAAGAACAAAAAGCGAAGAAAGTTACTTGCTATTGCCAAAAACCTGACGGTTGGACGATTTCAGTATCGCGTCAAGTAGGACTGCGTTACGGTTTCACCTAAATCGATATGGCGGATGGTCTCCAGATGATTATTCAGAATCGAACTACCGATGTGCGACGACGAAAACACAATCCTTGTTCTCGATGATGAACCGCTCGTGCTGCGAGCGCTGCAATTGCAATTGGAGCGTTTTGGCTTTGACGTTTCGACATTTGAGCAACCTGAGGCAGCGATCAGCGCGCTGGAAGACGATTCGTTTGACGTGTTGATTTGCGATAACAACATGCCTTCAATGTCTGGTACCGCGTTTCTGGAAAGGATTTCTGGGAAGTATCCTCAGATGAAGCGATTCATGCTGACCGGCTCGACTCCAATGGACAAAAACGGCAGCGTTGAACTGCAAAGTTTGTCCGTTGAAAAGGTATTTAGGAAGCCTTGTCATGTGGCCGACATGGCCGAGGCAATTCGCGTGTCGCTTAGTTAAGTTCGGCACTGCTCGTGTTTTTGCCCGCGGACCGTCGGGAACTCACTGTCGGCTTGTACGGATGTCGGCTTGTACGGGGCTTGGCTTGGTCGGATGTTTGCCTACTCCGATGTTAGCCTTGTCAAATCCTGGTTGTTGGGTGTGAGGAAAGTTTGGGTTTGGCGTCTGCTTTGCGTTTGGCTGTGATGGGTAACCATGGTCTGGATAGTGTCTGCGAGATTCGGCTAGGCAGCTTTTGTCGACTTTCAGCGGTGTTCAGTGAAGCACAGTTCAGTGAAGCAGTCTGGGCCGGGTGAGTTGTCGGGTGAGTTGCTCCGGATTCTTGTCTTGCGAGCCAATCATCTGGCACAACAGGATTGCTCAGCCACCATTCTTGGTGATTCGTATTGAGGCTTTACAGAGACTGGGTCCCTTGTCTTGCCAGAGTGATAGATTCCGGGCGTGCAACCATCTGTGGTTGTGTGCTAGGGCACCTAAGCCATGGGAAAATATTCATTGGCGGGGAATCCCTTTGGCTTGAGTCAGCAATTGGTGTGAGATTTCGTAACTTCAATGAGACCGTAGCTGTTCAAGATTTGATTCCCCATCCAGTAAATTCCTACAACCGAACGAGGACATATCGTCAGTATTTCCGTTTCGATTGTTAAAGCCTTGGTGATCTCTTCGATTCAACCGTATTATGAAGCGTGATCATCACCGAGGTGCCTGTGCATTTCATCCATGTGAGACGATCGACTGCGGGCCGCAGGTCAGTGACCACTTTCAAAATGTTGCCAAGATCCCCCATGGACGGTTTGGATCAACCCATGCGGCCTGCGGACGACGAAGACCCTGCAGAGTCTCAAGATGCTTGATGTTTTAACGTCGAGAAGCGATTCCATTCCACCTCACGTTGCCTTTTCTTAACGGGATGCGAATCATCTGATGTGTTTTTTAGTCTTACGTTCAAACCGTGGGCTATGAACACGTTGTGGAAGTCTATTTCCCATTTGATTCAATTTGAACGTCTCTTTCCATCAAGAATTCTGCTCATCTTTACGGTGGTGCGATGACTTTTTGTCAGAGACAGGACAATCATTAACGCACGTTGCTTCTGCTCATGAAAACAATTCAAACCAGCTGGCCCGATCCGAAAACCGCTCAACCTGACCCAAGTGGGAATGGTGGTGACGGGGGTAAAGTGATGGAACCCATTCGAAATATCAGTAGTCGCCCTAGCGGTAGCCCGGCCACCGGCGGTGGCGTCGAGCGACCTGTGACTTTGTGGGGCGTGTTGGATGCATTTCGCCGTCGCTGGATTCCAGCTCTGGCCGTTGCGATTCCTGCCGCTTTGCTCGTTGCCGGATTACTGTGGCAATCAATTCCTGCCGAGTTCGAATCGTCTGCGTTGATTCGAGTGAATCAGTTTGAAGGACGTTTGGTTGACAACAATGGCAAGCAGCAAACGGATCTGAAGACGTTTCGTGATTCTCAGATTAACTTCATTAAGAGCCTTCCCGTTTTGGACGCGGCTCTGAATGAAAACGGCATCATGGATACTCAGTTGCTGAAGGGCAATCCGTATCCCAATGTCTTCTTGCAGGAACAACTGGATGTGGAAGCCGATTTGAGTGATGAATTCATTCGAATCACTTTGGCCGGGGAATTCCCAGAAGATCTTCAACGAGTCGTAAATGCAGTCAAAGACGTTTACATGCGAAAAGTTGTCTACAACGAAAAGCAGACGAAGGTTGATGAACTTGAAAAGGTGAAAACTCTTCTTGCTGAAGAAGATTCTACGGTCAAGGCAAACCAATCACGCATCGACCGTTTGGCCAAAGAACTGGGTACGCCTTCCGATCCCAAGATGGCTGCCAAGCAAATGGAACTGAAGCAGAATAAAGTCGGCCTGCTTTATCAACAGTTGGATACGTTGAATCAGCGAGTTCGAGAAGCAGACGCGATGCGAAAAATTGCACGCGAAGCTGGGTTGCCTTTGGATACCATCCCCGGCAATCAAATCGGCGGATCGGCTCCGTCTTCGACTGTGCCATCTCAAGCCACCAGCCAAATTGCGATTATGCGTCGAGCAATTTTGATTACTGATCAAAAAATTGCAGCCTACAAGCAGAACGTTCGAGACCCCAATCATCCCGAATTGCTCCGCCTGCAGAACAGTAAGACTCAGCTTGAACAGCAGTTGAAGGCAGCCTCGGCTGGTTCTTTGACCGGCGGCTCGGCAGGACTGTCGTCTTACGACATTCTGATCAAGCAAAAGGGCGAGCTGATGAAGACGATCGCGGAAGCGGAATCTGAACTTGCGATCATGAACCAGCGTCTTGTTGATCTCACCACTGAAACCAAAGCCATCGCTTATCTTGTTGAACATCGCGACGTTCTTCAAAAGCAAGTTTACAGCCGTAACACCGAACTGGAAGTTCCTCCTCGAGTCACCGTGGTTCAGGATGCGAACCTTCCCGAAAAACGAAACATTAAGGCTCGAGCTCAGGCTTCGTTCCTTGGTGGATTCGGAACGTTCTTTGCGATCGTCGCCGGGTTTACCATGTTTGAATGGTTCTCACACCGAGTGGGTTCGACATCGGATATTGCCAACGCGGTTAATCTGAGATTGGTGGGCACGATCCCGTCACCAGATAAGGGCGGTCTGCTTGGCCTTGGCGTGTTTGCTGGCAAGGTCGACTACGATGAATGGAACCGTGCCGTCATTGAATCGATGGACGTGGTTCGCACCTACTTAATGAGGCACATTGATCCGTCTCGACCTGCTTCAATTTTAGTGACCAGTTCTTCGGCAAACGAAGGCAAGACGACTGTCAGCTGCCAGTTGGCGGCCAGCCTTGCTCGTGCCGGTAAACGAGTGGCCATTGTTGATTGCGATTTCCGTCGCCCGTCTGCTCATATCATGATGGACGGAGAAGAAGGCCCGGGGATCAGCGAATACCTTCGAGGTGATTGCTCGATGGAAAGCATTTACCAAGAAACTCAGGCACCAGGATTGACCTTTATCCCAGCCGGAAAAGTGGATCAAGTGGTGTTGCAAAGCCTGTCTACCGACGGTGGTCGCAGCTTGATCAACGAGCTGAAAAGCCGCTTTGACTTTGTCATCATCGACACATCCCCTCTTCTGTTTGTTGCAGAGCCATCGATGTTGGCTCAAAACGCAGACATTGTGCTGTTGTCGACTCGCAAAGACTACAGTCGCATCCCGTATGTTGCTCAAAGTCGCGATTCACTTCGCAGCCTTCAGGTTCCGTTAATGGGAGCCGTGATGGTTGGAAGCGACAGTGACTTCCAACGTCAAAGTTACGGATACCGTCAACGACTGCAACCTGTGGCGACTCGACCGTTAGACAATCCAAGCGTACCGCTGACCAAGTCCAGTCAGTCGCCCCCTGTCAGTCCGAACGTCTTTCCGAAGAACAACTTGCAGCCAAACCCGCAACCTGAATCAACGGTCGCTTCTGCGTTGGACCAAGCGAAGGATTCGGTCAAAGACAAGCTGGATGACGTCGCTGATGACTACATCAAAGATAATCCAGCTACATAGAACGTTGCGTCACCTGATGTGCGGCTGCATCGTTGTTGAACGATGCAACTGCATGTCGCAGATGCGTGCAAGTGATGGACACATAAAAGTACGGGCATTCGGCTGGTGTATTTCTGTTTCATCAAGTCTTCGAGACGTGTTTCCGATTTCTTCTCACCCACCCGCAAGTGAACTGGCCGATTCGCTTTTCCGATAGCAGTTTTCGATGTTGCATACCGAATCAAAATCAGACGGAACATTTACGGTTGATGTAGAAGACTACTTTCAAGTGTCTGCATTCGCGTCGATCATTTCGACTGATGATTGGGATCACTACGAGTGCCGCGTTGAAGCGAATACTCGTCGAGTACTGGAAATTGCGGCCAAGGAAAGCACGACCGGCACCTTCTTCATTTTGGGTTGGGTGGCGGAACGCTATCCCGACTTGGTTCGCGAAATTCAAAACGCGGGGCACGAAATTGGTTGTCACAGTCATTGGCATCAATTGGTTTATGAATTAGGCCCAAACCGTTTTCGTTTTGACTTGCGAGAATCCAAGGACATCTTGCAGCAGATCACAGGTCAGCCGATCACGATGTATCGCAGCCCCAGCTTTTCGATCACGGAAAAGTCTCTTTGGGCCTTGGATATTTTGGTTGAAGAAGGCTTTTCCATCGATAGCAGCATTTATCCTGTGAGGCACGATCGGTACGGAATTCCCGATTCCCCCACTGCTCCGTACACAATCAAAACTGCCGCCGGCCCGATCACTCAGGTGCCCGGCATGGTTTGCAAGATCGGCAAGACAAATATTCCTGTCGGAGGCGGTGGGTATCTCAGGCTGTTGCCGTGGGCCGTAACCGAACGCCTGCTGCGACGTGTTCGAAAAGCGGATCGACCATTGAATGTTTACATTCATCCTTGGGAATTTGATCCTGAGCAACCTCGCATTCAAGCGTCCTGGAAATCTAAGTTCCGTCACTATCAGAACCTGAAGACGACGGCACCGAAAATCAGTCGGATGTTGCGAACGTTTGATCTGACCACGATGACTGAAGTGGTCCAGCAATATCTTCCCAACCAGAGTTCCAACAACCGTTCCAATCACAATGTCGAAGGCATGGCCGAATCCGATGCCCCTTTGCAGCTCGCGTAGTTCGACTGCCAATTTTCCGCACAGAAAATGCCTTCTATGAAATCCGAAATCCTATACGTCACTCATCGAGTTCCATGGCCGCCTGATCGCGGCGATCGAATTCGCACATGGAATATCCTGAAGCATTTGGCCAAGACGGCCACTGTTGATCTTATTTGCCTTGCCGACGAACCGGTGACTCAGGAAACACGCGACGCGTTGGCTAAGGTAACTCGTAAGCTGGCCGTCATTCCGCATTCGGGCAAGAAACGATTTGTTCGCGGAGCACTGTCATTGGCACTTGGCCACACAGTCACTGAAGGGTTGTTTGAAAGTCGTAATCTGTCATTGACCGTTCGCCAATGGGCTCAAGAATCCAATTACGTAGGAGCCATGGCTTCGTCATCGGGAATTGCTCAATACGTGTTGCCACCGATGTTGGAAGATGTGGAGAAAATCTGGATCGATCTCATCGATGTCGATAGCCAAAAGTGGCTGGACTATTCTTCGTCTGCCAGTTTGCCAATGTCGATTCTGTATGGGATTGAAGGCCGACGTCTGCGAAAGTTGGAACAGAATCTCGCCGAAAAATGTGATCGGTTGTTGGTCGTGAGCGAAGCGGAACGCCAGCTGTTCAACGACTTTTGCCCAACCGGCCCGATTCAAGCGATTGGGAATGGAGTCGATACAGACTACTTTGTTCCGTCGAAGCAAAGCGTGACTCCTAAGTCATGCGTGTTTGTAGGAGTCCTCGACTACCTACCCAATTCTGACGCAGTGAAATGGTTTAGTCACAACGTTTGGTCGGAAGTGCTGAAAAAGCACCCCGACGCTGTGTTTCGGATCGTCGGCAAAAGTCCGACTGCAGAAGTCTTGGCGTTGAATGATCTTCCGGGAATCGAAGTGGTTGGTCCGGTGCCTGATGTCAGACCATGGCTGCACAAGTCGGCTTGTGTTGTGGTTCCGTTGAGGATCGCTCGTGGAGTTCAGAATAAAGTGCTGGAAGCGATGGCGTGTGGGCGGGCTTTAATTTGTTCGTCGTCTCCACTGAAGGGGCTGGCTGTTGAACCGGGCCTACACCTATTGCAAGCCGATACGATCCAAGAATGGGTGGACGCATTGACGACTGTGTTTGATGATTCTTTGCGAGCCGAAGAACTGGGCATGGCGGCAAGTGCATGGGTGCAGATTAATCATCGCTGGAAAGCGTGTCTGGAACCTTTGGGTGAACTGACTCTTGCTGATCACGATCAACATTCGAGTGAGATCGAGGTGGAATCGTGAAGGGACTTATCTTCACTTGGTTGCTGACATTCTTCGGAGTCAGCGGATCATTGTTCCGGCCGTACTACGGTTTTCTTGCTTACGTGGCCCTCGCCATTTTAAAGCCCGGTTTCCTGTGGAAATATTCTGTAGGAGAAGGTCGACAAAGCCTGATGGTTGCTGCAGCAATGCTGGCCAGCTGGGGATTGCGAGGTTGCGGCAACTGGAATCTGGGCAAGTCTCGCATCATTGTGATGTGTTTTGTTTTGTTCTGGCTATGGACCGTGCTGTTGTCACTGGTGGCTGAAAGTCCGCCTCATGCGTGGACCTTCGTAGAAGCGATGGCCAAAATTTTGTTGCCGTTCATTGTGGGAATCACGAGTTGTCGTGACATCAAAGACCTGAAGGCATTGGCTTGGGTATTGGTGTTGACTCAAGGGTACATTTGCTTCGAATTGAACGTCTACTATTTTAGCGGCTACAACTTTCTGTACTTCATTGGGTACGGAGGAATGGACAACAATGCGGCTGCCATTGGAATCGTGACGATCTTAGGTGTCGCCTTTTTCCTGTTTTTAAATACAGAGAAATACTGGCATAAGGCCATCATCGCAGGCTGCGGAGCATTCATGCTTCACTCGATTCTGTTTTCGTTTTCTCGTGGAGCCATGCTGTCCACAATCATTGGTGTGACGATCTCGTTCTTCTTAATCAAGAAGAAGCCGTCTCATTATCTGCTGTTCGCGCTCGGAGTATCGGCCGCGGCGGTGTTGGCTGGTCCGGAAGTTCGAGCTCGATTTGGCCGGATCTTTGAAACGACCAAAAGTGGACAGCGCGAAGCTTCGGCTCAGAGTCGTCTGGATTTATGGGCCGACTGCTACACCGTGTTCGTTGAAAAACCCATCTTCGGGTGTGGTCCTGACCACTGGCCGCTCTACGCCAAAAGAATGGGATGGGTTGAAGTGGGGGAAGCTCATAATCTGTGGGTGCAAACGGCTGTGGAAACTGGAACTCCGGGAATTACGTTGTTTTTGTTGTTCTATCTGAGCTGTATTTGGCGGTGCTGGAGGTTGCTGAAGGAATTGCCAGATGATGCCCCTCCGTGGTACGGAGATTCATGCAGGATGACGATTGCCGCCTTGTGCGGATTTGGAGTCGCTTCGCAGTTCGTCACCATTGAGGCTCTCGAACACCCTTATTACGTGGTGCTGTTGGGAGCCGGAACGGTGCTGTTGTATAACCGATCCAAAGACGAACAGGCACATGATGACGATCGCGAACAAGAGATGATTTCAGTCAGCAACGATTCGTCTGACTGGCGATCACAAGTCGATCAGCAACCCATGTTGGCTGAACCTGGCCCAGTGATCATGAATTGACTGGCTTGTTCAGATACTTAGCACGACTTCCAGAACATGCGATCGCCTCAGAGGTGTTCGACAGTAAGTGAGCAGGCCAAAGAATTCTGTTCGATGAACTTCACGTGTGTGGCGCGTAGAGCCCACGGTCAGGCAGTTTTGCTGTGAAATCATCACCGTCTGAATCTGAACAGAAATTTGCAGACGCCAATTCGGCGTGAAATTGTTTCATCATCAACTTGGCACGACGCATGTCTAATAGTCAATTGGTATCCATCGTGATGCCGCTTTATAATCGTGAGCATCTGATTCGGCAGACATTGGAATGTGTGTCCGCCCAGACTTACGCCAACTTGGAAGTGGTCATCGTTAACGATGGGTCATCGGACAATTCTGTTGCTGCTGCAGAAGATGCGTTGAAGGCATTGCAACTGGCAGGGCAGGTCATCACGGTGACGAACCGAGGACCAGACCGAGCTCGAGATTCTGGGATGGAAGTGGCCAAGGGGCACTACATCGCTTTGTTGGACAGCGACGATTTGTGGGAACCTGACTATCTAACTGTCATGGTCCAGGCCGTGGATGATCTTGGCACCGAAGGGCTCGTCTTTTCTGACTTTAATGAAGTCGACAATGACTTAAATGTGATTAGTCGTAAGTCGGAATCACTTGTCGATCTTCCAGCTGCAGATCCTTCGACGACTCATCAGAAATTCACCGAGGGATTTTTTGAATACTTGCTTCAAGAGCAACCCATTTTTCCGAGTGCTTTGGTGTTTCAGAGATCGCTTTACGATCGATTTGGAACGTTCGGCAAGGGCTTGCCTGAATTTAAAGCGTCAGGCGAATCAGGCGAATGGAACTTTTTCCTTCGGTGTGCTCATTCGTGTCCCGGAGTTTACGTTCGCGAACCTTATGTGAAAATCCGCAAGCACGACGCGAACTTAAGCGGAGATTTCGCCGATCAAACTGCCAGTGAGCTGCAGATTCTGAAATCACTTTCTGACTTCGTTGAACTGACGGCCGACCAGCAAGCATTGGTCCAGGCACAAATCGTCAAACGCAGCATGGATTGTGGATATCACTACTTCGCAGATTATCGTCTGAAAGCCGCTCGACCCCATCTGCTGCACGTGTTGCCATCAAAGCATTTCGTCAAGGCGTCGATCTATTTGGCTCTCTCGATTTTGCCAGCCGGACTGCTTCGCAAACTGCGGTCGGTGAAAGGCAGTGCCTAAGTCGTCTTAGCGCTGCGACTTTTGAAGTGGCTTAACCAGTGGACGCCAGCAGTAGCAGCAGCAGCAGCTGATTGATCGGCTCAAACTGTTTCGGGCTAAGTCTTCGATCAAGGAAATGGCCCAGCGCTACGCGCTGAGGCCAGAGAACAACGCCGAAACACTTGAGGGGGGGGGGATTCCCCTTGGGCAGTGTACCGAAGCTTGCCGCCAATCATCGCTTGTCGCATAGTATCCGTTTCGATGTAGATCTCATCGCAAGCGAGTGAGCGAACCAAGCATGGGGCTCTTCGATGGTGTCGGTGAGCTTGGTTTCGATGAAATGCGATGATCGCGTGACTCTTCTGCGAGGTGTAAGTCGAGATTTGCTGTGTTCTGGACATTTTTCCGATTATCTGCGTCATGAATCGACGGTCATTGGAGTTTTAAAGTGAGGTCGTTTCTGCTTCGTTGCCTCAGTCTTTGAAGTTTCAATAGGGCTTGAGAAAGCAAACTCCTGACATCGCAGCCTTTATCCGAAGAGCGTACTGAAGAATTTGTGTCGCTATTGACGTCCGCACAAGATTCGTTGTACCGGTACGTACTGACATTAGTTGCAGGGCAGCATCATCGGGCCAAAGATTTGTTGCAGGAAACCAATCTGGTGGTTTGGCGCAAGGCATCAGAATTTCGATGGGGGACAGATTTCGATGCTTGGGCAAGACGCATCGCGAATTTCTGTGTCTTGTCGGATCAGCGAGATAAGCAGCGGAGCCCGATCGCATTTGGCGAGGAATTGATTCACACGTTGGCCGCCGAACATGACAAGCATGCCCAAGAGGTGGAAAGCCGCAGGAGTCTTCTTGAAGACTGTCTCGTGAAATTGCCACGCGCTCAACGAGCCATCATTCGCTTACGTTACGTCGATGGTTTGTCTGTGGCTGAGATCGCGAAGAATCAAGGAAAGTCGCCGAACACGACGTCCGCGTTTCTGTATCGAATTCGCCTCGCTCTTCTACACTGTGTTGGCCGGAAGGCTGTTTGATCCATGAAGAGCTTCCACGACGATCCTGAAGTTGATGAACTGTTCCGAGCAGTTTTAGACCAAGACTTGACTGAGATTCAGGTTCGCAGATTGGAGAAGCTCCTCCTTTCCAATCCCAAGGTTCGCGAGGATTATCTGCGGCTGACAGAGATCGATCACTTTCTGCATCAGTGCTATCACGGCGAGGAAGTGGTCGCGGTTGTGCATCCTCAAGACCAAAAGAGCAAAAGCACTCGTGCGTTCTGGCTTGTTTGGGCATCCGCTTGTGTGGTGGCCGTCAGCGTCCTTGGCGCACTTTTCTTCCGTGAGGCAGACAGCAACGCTCTTCAAGATCCGCTCCAAAAAGGACGCATCGTTGCCACTTTAACTAGGAACGCCGATGCGTTTTGGAACCAAGATTCTGATATCCGCGCTTTGCCGGATGGATCAAAATGGCGTGTCGGAGACTGGATTCAGTTAGAACGAGGCACGGCCCTTTTGACGTTAGAAAACGACGTCGAATGCACGATCACTGGCAAGGTGATATTTCAGGTCACCGAGGACCTGAACTGTTTCGTTACCGAAGGGATCGGGACATTTGACGTTCCAAAGAAGTCAACGGGGTTCACTGTGCGGACGCCTGATGGGGCTTTCGAGGATCTGGGAACGAGTTTCGGAGTTGTTGTTTCTGGCCAAGGGCAGAGTGAAGTTCATGTTCTGCAAGGAGCCGTGAATGCACGGGTGGAAGGGACGGAGTCGGAAAACCAAATGAAGCTTACGGCTGGCCAAGCGGCAAAAGTGGATCGAACGAATGAAACATTGGCCGTGACCGAGTTCCGCCCTGAAACGTTTTCGAAACCCTTGGCCTTTCTTGCGGGTGTGCAGCGCCTGCCTCGAAACTTTACGTTTTGGTCGCAGCCCATGACCAGCGTTGCGCCGTTGGTGGAACTAGAACGCTTAGAGTCCATGTGGCTAAGCAAAGAGCGAATAGGCGTGGTGCTGACTCAGGAACTGCTGATTACGTCGACCTATGGGAATGAAGACACGCCTCTTGAAGCTCAAGAGATTCGCCTTCCTGCTGGCACTCGTTTAAGCAGCTACCTGTTGCACTTCAGCCATGCGACCGTTCCATCAGAGCCTCGCGATGTTTCGGGATCGATCAGATTCAGTTCCCCAGTGGTTGCGTTGATTCGGTCTTCGGACGAACTCATGAAAACAGATTCGATTTTCTGTTTTAAACAAACCAAACGTGACTTGGACGACTTCATGGCGACTCGTCGAGGGTCTGATGAATCGAACGACTACGTGCGGGTTTCTCAGGCTGATCGTCGCGAAGTTAAGTTTGAACTTTTGACTGCCGCGTCTCCGAGTTTAGATCAGGTGCGTATCTTGGTGGTCGAAGAGCAGCGTGAAGATTCCTTGAACGGACAGTCTGAAAAATCACCATAGGCTGTGCCAGGTGAGGAACACAGTGATGGCGCCGAATGGGATGGCGCCGCATGGGATGGCGTCGCACAGTGATGGCGTCGCACAGTGATGGCGGTGCACAGTGATGGCCGAACAGTCACGCTGGCCGAGTCTTGGAAACTGTAGGGAGGTGGTTGCGCTCGCGCCGTGACGGCAGCTTGGGTGATCCTTCCAAGGCGCTGCGAAACTTGGCCTCGGACGAACGAGTCCTATTTACGAGGGGATTCCCACCTGGGGTATGAGCATGGCGTGTGAGTGGTGCATGACCGGACGCAAGAAGACGGATATTTCGTAGACTCCTTCGGAATGTTTAGAAAGTCGGCGTCATGAATGACTTGGACTTGGAATTAAATAGCAGCGAAAGATTCATTCATTTCCGCGCTCATTTACTCATTCCAAAGGAAAGTACCATGGTCAGCTTGGCTCGCCGAAAGGCATTTACGCTCATTGAGTTATTGGTGGTCATCGCGATCATCGCCATCTTGGTTTCTCTACTGTTGCCAGCAGTCCAACAGGCACGAGAAGCTGCCCGACGCACTCAATGCAAAAACAATCTGAAGCAGATCGGTTTGGCGTCGCACAACTATCACGATGTCCATCGGACATTTTCGAACCGGTTCTATCAGCCCGTGCAAAATGCCTGCGGAGCTGCCAACGAACGACGAAACTATGCGTTTGGTTGGTCAACCATGATCCTGCCATTCATTGATCAACTGGCTGTGTATGACGCACTTAATCCAGGTCAGGGTTGTTCTTTTCCAGTGGCCACCACAAGTTATGACGGTCAGACGATCCTTCAGAATCCGATGGCTGCATTCGCGTGTCCGTCAGATACTGGCCCAGCTGCGAATCCGGCGTATGAGGGCTACACCAAGAGCAACTATCCTGGTAGCCACCAAGTCTTTGGATCGAGCCCAACTCGAATCCGCGACGTCACCGATGGTACAAGCAATACGATCATGGTGGGTGAGCGTGCGTCCAATGAAGGTCCTCAAGCAATCCGTCAAACAGGAGCAATCGTTTGGGGGCGTACCCGATTTACAGATGGTGCGACAGTGTTCCATGGTACATGGCCTGTGAACACGCCAAACCCAGGCAACGGCAATGCTGCCGCTCAAACGGGCGATCCTAACTGCAAACGCCACAACACAAGTAGCCGTCACGTTGGCGGAGCTCAGTTTCTGCTTTGCGATGGCTCAGTGCGATTTTTGAGCGAGAACATTGCTCGCAATCCAGCCACGCCGATTACGGGGTGTCTTGCCGGGGACGGCTTAGCCGGTCCGGGTTTTGTCTACCAGAATCTGTTCACAATGCAGGACGGTGAAGTCCTTGGTGAATTCTAAGAGAAGACGATCGTTGTTGAATCCAGCTTCTGTTTGTGGACCCTGCCCAGTTTGATTCGCTGTTAAGGCGTTTTGTGGTGTTGGCTTGCATCCAGAAGTTCGGCTCGCTTTTCATTGACTGAAGTTTACGAGGCCTCGCGAGCTTTCGAGCGAGATGCCTTTATTTGGTCGAGATGATGTTTAGCTGGCCGTTGAAAAAGGGAACCCGACGCGTGAGCGAGGCAGATCGGATGTGCAGAACTTCAGAAGCTCAGGGTTTCGGGGGATTCATCTCTCGCTGACGCATCGGGGGACCACATCCGAGCTTTTTCAACGGACTGTTAGCTGCTGCCTGCTGTGACTCATTCTTCTGACCGTTCCGTTTCATCGGTCATCGTTAAACCTTGGCCGGTCACCTTAACCTTTTGATTTTAAGCTAACCTATCATGACTCGAATATTGATTGCCTCAATGGCGCTGCTTTTAATGACAGCAGTGATTGGCTGTAGCGGCAAAGATTATGAGGGCGAGTTACGACACTCGTTGGCCGGTAACATCACGGTGGATGGAGAAGACGTGTTCGAGAAGGGCACGATTTCGTTTCTTCCGGATGCCACCAACGGCAAGGCTCGGCCGGCTGGCGGCGAAGTCATTGATGGAAAATTTGAATTCAGTGAAGGTATGGGAGCCAACGGTGGCAGCTACCGAGTTCAAATTAGTTGGCACAAGGGAACCGGGAAGTTCGCGAAAGATCCGGACTCTGGTGAAGAATACGAAGTGCGTGTCGAAGGACTGCCCGCCAAGTACAACACCAAGTCTGAACTTCAGGTCACCATCCCGTCCGAAGACAACCGCTATGACTTCGACCTGAAGACAAAATAGGGCTGCTGGGGCGGTTCAGTGCGGATGATTCAACGTGTTGATCACAGCACGCATCTTCCAGACGGGGGATGCGTGTTTGTGACTGCGCGGCATCGTCAAACAGCTAACTTTGCTTGACGTGAGCGAACACGTCTTCCGCGTTTTTCGCCAGGATGTCCCAATCAAAAGTGGAAGTCACGAACTCGCGTCCGTTGATTCCCATCTGATTCAGGCGTTGTCGGTCGGACAGCATTTCAATGATCGTGGCTGCAAGAACTTTCGGATCTTGGCAATCGACACGCTGGCCCGTTTCGTTTGGAATCAGCGTGTCGGCTGTGCCTCCGGATGCTCCAGCTAACACGGGGCGACCGCATGCCTGAGCCTCGACCAGTACCATGCCGAAGCCTTCGACGTCTCCACCAATTTGTCGATTGGGCAAAGCGAACAGGTCGCAGTTTTGGTAGTGCAAAGTCAGTTCGTCGTCTGTAATTTCATCACAGAAGTGGACACACTCTTCTACGCCCGTTTCTTTGGCAAGTGTGGCCAAGCTGTCTCTTTCTTCTCCTCCGCCGACGATGTTGTAGCGGATGTTCGGAACGGCTTTTCGGATTTCCGGCAAAGCCTGAATCATCACATCGTGTCCTTTTCGTCTTTGCAGGCGTCCGACTGTGAGAAGGACGGTTTCTGTCTTTTCTGCAGACTGGTCGTGATTCTGCGGCAACGGCTGAAATCGTTTTGTGTCGCATCCGGGGTGCAGGATCTTTAGTTGGTGATCGGGAACCTGCCATGATTCTTTCAGGCGCCCACCGGTAAAATTACTATTGGCGATTAACAGTTCCGCATTCTGAAGCACCTTACTGGTCATCCATTTTAGCTCACGGCTTTCAGCCGCGCATTCGACGTCTTCGCCGTGAATAAAGCAGACGTATGGGATACCGCAGAATCGTCGTAGCAGGTAAGCCATCCAGCCTTCAGGAAGGCTGCGTCCGCAGTGAATCATGTCCACGTTGTTGTCGCGGCAAATGCGTCTGAGCTTAAAAAAGTTGCTTGTGTAGCCTTTGAGTCCAGTGAGAGATCTGAGCCCCCAGGCGGACATCGTCAACGGAAGCCGTTTGATGTTAAGCGGTGACGATTCATCAAACGCTGCGCCCGCTTCGTGGTCTCCTGTGGCAATGACGTAATCTTCATTCTGCTGTCGAGAATAGATTTCGTGAAGCCATCGTCCGCTTCCACCGACTCGAGGAGGAAAAATTTCACTCAAAACGAGAGTGGCCATGGCTACCTTTTTCTTGACTGGATTTGAGTTGGAATGAATGACACGAAACGACTCTGCCTGAAATCAAAGGATCCGTACGCAATGCAGTAAAAATGCATGCCCGACAGTACGCTTTGAAGCAGTCAGGTCGCCGCCAAGTTGAATGAAGCATGGATTCGAGTAAATACGACCATGGGCCCAGTCGTTCATCAACTTAAGCGAACAGAACTGTGTGTCAGAATGTAGCCCGCCGGAGCCACGTTTTCCGAAATTTTTGTCAGTTGGCTCAGTTTGGCCCTGTGACGTGTTTCAGGTGGTGCGGAATGCGGCGGCTTGCGGGTTCAACAGCTGGAAATGCTTTGTTGCCGTGACCGTGGTGGATGATATTGGTAGAATTCCAAGCCAGCCTCCCTACCCCCCCGGAAGTCCTTTCCGATCCTGCACACCCCAAAGAGCTTAGCATGCACGCTTTTCGATGTTCTGGCTATGATCATTCCAGCCAATCTCGCCGAGATATTTTGAAGTCATTTGGGATGGGAATGGGGTCGTTGGCTTTGGCTGACCTGATGCAGAATCAGACGGCGGCCGCGGCGGATTCTCATTCTGAATCGGGGGCGATTTCACCGCCAGGCGCCAAGGCCAAACGGATCATTTATTTGTTCCAAAGCGGCGGTCCGTCACAGATGGACCTGTATGACTACAAGCCCAAGCTGAAGGAGCTGGAAGGCCAAGAACTGCCGGACGAAATTCGAAAGGGGCAGCGGCTGACCGGTATGAGCGGCAATCAGGCCAGCTTACCGTTGGTTGGCAGTCCATTTGAATTTGCTCAGCATGGGGAAAGTGGAGCATGGTTAAGTGACCGACTGCCTCATATTGCCGGTCTGGCCGACGATCTTTGCTTTGTGAAATCGATGCACACTCCGGCCATTAACCATGGTCCCGGAGTCACCTTTATGCAAACCGGGAGCCAGTTTCCGGGTCGTCCCAGTATGGGGGCTTGGCTGGACTATGGCTTGGGGACAGAAAATGAAAATTTGCCATCGTTCGTGGTCATGGTGACAAAGAACAAAGGAGGTCAGCCGTTGGTATCGCGTTTGTGGGGCAGCGGATTTTTGCCTTCGAAGCACCAAGGTGTTCGTTTTCGAGCTGGCAAGGAACCTGTGCTGTATGTGAACAATCCAGAAGGGATTGATTCTGCCAGCAAGCGTCGCATGTTGGACGCCTTACAGGAAATGCATCAGCACCGTTTGCAAAACCGAACCGACGCCGTTTTGGAAACTCAGATCGCTCAACACGAACTGGCCTTTCGCATGCAGTCGTCGATCCCTGAAGTGACGAATTTGTCTTCAGAACCAGAACACGTCTACGACATGTATGGCCCCGATTCGAAGAAGCCCGGTACGTTCGCGGCCAATTGCCTTCAGGCTCGTCGGCTTTGCGAGCAAGGGGTTCGGTTTATTCAACTGTACCATCCGGGTTGGGATCAACACGGGGGCCTTCCCGGTGGGATCGCCCGTCAATGTACGGAAACAGATCAGCCATCTGCCGCGTTGGTGATGGATTTGAAGCAACGAGGTCTGCTCGATGATACTTTGGTGATTTGGGGTGGCGAATTTGGCCGCACGAATTATTGCCAGGGTCATCTTTCAAAGAACTTTGGTCGAGATCACCATCCGCGATGCTTTACGACATGGATGACGGGCGGAGGCATTAAGCCGGGCGTCACATACGGTGCGACGGATGAATTTTGCTACAACGTGACAGAAAATCCCGTGTCTGTTCACGACTTCCATGCCACGTTGCTACACCTTCTGGGCATCAATCACGAACAATTGACCTATCGATATCAAGGGCGGCGTTTCCGTCTGACGGATGTGCACGGCGAGGTCATTGAATCGATTCTGGCTTGAAGAATATTTCAGATCAAAGTCGCCGTCTGTGTCTTCAAAGCAGAAAGCTTCGGGGACGAGTGTTTTCGATTGGTGAGTCTCGATCTGCGATGTATTCAGGCGGCTGTATTCTTCGATGTGTTCGGCGGCTCTATTCAGGTGGATTCGACTGATTTCGCTGGCATTCAACTGGCTCAGACCGGCCAGAATGCCATTCCAGCCCAGAAACCTGAAACCTTCCCTGCTGAAACCCAAATAAGCCTTGTTCAAAGGGCTTGCGGAATTGTGAATTCGGCCAGAATCGACTAGAATCAGTGGTTCTGGCGGAGAGCCGTAAAACGTTGCGTGACATCCATTTAAGTGTCTCCCATCAAACCATTCCGCCACGGCCCAGAAGCCGTTTT
Source organism: Fuerstiella sp. (assembly GCA_039974975.1). Classification (GTDB taxonomy): domain Bacteria; phylum Planctomycetota; class Planctomycetia; order Planctomycetales; family Planctomycetaceae; genus Fuerstiella. The sequence continues at coordinate 73,885 of JBDWHY010000021.1, forward strand.
GATTTCGTAAAACGGCATTTTGCGATCCAGTGAGCTTTAAGGAGCAGACAGGTTGTCTACAGACGATCCTTCCGGTGAAATTTCAATCCCTGATGACCCTCGTGTAAAACGCACGGAAATTCAGGACGAGATGCAGACCAGCTACCTGACGTACGCGATGAGCGTCATTATTAGTCGAGCCCTGCCGGACGTTCGAGATGGTTTAAAGCCGTCTCAACGTCGAATTTTGGTCGCGATGAATGACCTTAATTTGGGCCCTGGCGGAGGGCGGAAAAAGTGCGCCAAAATCGCCGGCGACACCAGCGGTAACTATCACCCTCACGGCGAAGGCGGTATTTATCCAACTTTGGTCCGCATGGCTCAAGAATGGGTGATGCGAGAAACTCTGATCGATAAGCAGGGCAATTTCGGTTCTTTGGCCGGACTTCCCCCGGCGGCGATGAGATACACGGAAGCTCGACTTTCAAACGCAGCGTCGGAAATGCTGCGTGATATTGATCGAGACACGGTCGATTATGTCGCGACGTACGACAATTCCAATATGGAACCCACGGTTCTACCGTCTCGGTTCCCCAATTTAATCGTCAACGGATCCAACGGTATCGCCGTCGGAATGGCGACCAGTATTCCGCCTCATAACTTGGCTGAAGTTTGCGAAGCCGTCAAACTGATCATCGAAACTCCAGATGTTTCGTTGGATGAATTGATGGAAGTGATGCCCGCTCCGGACTTTCCAACCGGAGGCATTATTTGCGGACGAATGGGAACTCGGACTGCCTACATGACGGGCCGTTCTACCATTACGTTGCGAGCGAAAACTCACTTCGAAATGGAAAAGAAAAGCGACGTGATCGTCGTGACCGAAATTCCGTACCTTGAAACTCGAGACCGAATTCGTGAAAAGCTGGAATTGCTTGTTCGAGACGAACGGATCGAAGGCATTTCTCGAATCGTTGACCTGACGGACCGAACCATTCCGGCGTGGCAGGTGCGACTGCACATTGTGCTGAAAAAGGACGCCGACAAAGAAGTCGTTCTGAATCAGCTGTACAAGTTCTCGCCGTTGCAAACCACCGTCAGCATGATCTTGTTGGCGTTGGACGGCAACCGACCGAAGCTGATGACTATTCGAGGCATGTTGGATGCCTTTATTCGTCATCGCGTCGAAGTGATTCGCCGGCGGACCGAGTATTTGCTTCGTGAAGCCAGAAAGCGTAAGCACACGGTCGAAGGCCTATTGCTGGCTCAAATTGACATTGACCGCATCATCAAGACGATCCGAGATTCCGCATCTCGTGCGGCGGCTCGAGATGCCTTGCAGACGATTCCCATTCCATCAGAAATGGTGGCTCGAGCATTAGGCGAAGGCGGCTTCAGCGAGTACCAGCTGGAACAAGGGATTCAGGAAGAATACTTCCTGTCTGCCAATCAGTCTGAAGCGATCGTCAGCATGCAGCTGGGTTCTTTGGCGAACTTGGAACGCGAAAAACTGCAGGGCGAACATGGGAGCCTGCTGGATGACATCAAAGAATACGTACATATTCTGAGCGACGAAATCCACGTTCGAGCGATCATTCGCGACGACATGGAAGAACTTCAGAATCGTTATAGCGACAAACGCCGTACCTCGATTTCAGATGAAGAACTCGGAGACTACGACAAAGAAGCGTTGATCGCCGAAGAAACCATGGTGGTGACACTGTCTCGCCGAGGTTACATCAAACGAACTCCGCTGACGACGTACGAATCTCAACGCCGAGGTGGCAAGGGAATCAAAGGGGCGACGTCCGACGAAGAAGACCCAATCGAACACCTGTTTGTCAGCAGTACTCATAACTTCCTGCTGTTCTTTACCGATCGAGGTAAGGTGCATTGGTTGAAGGTTTATGACCTACCGCTTCAAAACCGAACTGCCAAAGGTCGAGCACTCGTGAACATGATCGCTATCGAAGAGGGCGAAAATGTGAGCAACTGTTTTAGTGTTCGAGAATTTCCAGATGACCAGTTTCTGATGATCGCCACTCGAAAGGGCATCGTCAAGAAAACCGCATTATCTGCGTACGGTCGTCCACAAAAGGGAGGCATTATTGCCATCCGTTTGGACGATGACGATGCTTTGGTCGACGTTCGAATTCTGGAAACAGATCAGGACGTGGTGATGAGCACTTCTGGGGGAATGGCGATTCGCTTCAACCACGACGATGCTCGACCAATGGGCCGAGCGACTCGCGGAGTGAAAGGCATTAATCTGATCGAAGGCGAAGAAGTCGTCGGCATGGTTGTCGCTGATCCTCAACGAACCCTGTTAACCGTTTGCCAAATGGGATACGGAAAAAGAACGACGTTCGGTACCGGCGTGACTGTTGGAGACGACGACGAAGGCGAAAACACAAACAGTAGTGCTCAATATCGTCGTCAGAAACGCGGTGGTAAGGGGCTGCGAGACATCAAGACGACAGATCGCAACGGCTTGGTTGTTGATGCGTTGTCTGTGAAAGATGATGACGATGTGCTGATGGTGACTGCGAAGGGAAAAATTCAACGCCTGAAAGCGGCCGACATCAGCGTGATTGGCCGAAACACGCAGGGTGTTCGAATTATGAAATTGAGCGATGGAGACACGGTTTCTTCATGTGCCGTTATCGCCAGCGAAGACATCATCGCTCCGCCTGAAGAAGAAGCACCTGCTGATGTTGCCGCCATTGAAACGAGCAGCGACGCAGCTGAAGGCTCTGCAACCGAAGTGAGTGGTTCGGAAGATTCAAGTTCTGGATCTGCTGATTCAGACGAGTCTGCTTCTGATTCTGCCACATCAGAAGACGAAACGAAAGACGAATAGCTTGCCTGACCACGCAACTGGCATTCGTCGGTGTGAGGAAGATTGAACAGACGTGGAACAAATTTAAAAAAAGCCGGTCGGTATTTATCGACCGGCTTTTCTATTGCCGTCCCTGCTCATTCCTTTTGATTTACTGTGAGACTGCGATGCAAAAGTTGTGGGGTGCTCTGATGATTCTTTCCGGGCTGTTGATGTTCGTGGGAGGACTCACGAAATCGGAATTCATCGTCTACCGACTTTTCGTCAGTCGAGCAAAGTCTGCGTGGGGCGATCATGTGCACTCTTTCTTTATTGTTTCGGGCTTGGCAGTGATGGTGTTTGGTCTTCTGTTTGCTTTGGGCTACATCGGCCGCAATGCCTAGATCTGTGTGCACGTCTGATTTGCTGGACCGGCCACATTGGCAATCGTTGCAGTTGCCAGCACGGCGGCCGTTTGGTCTGCTTCCGTGACGTCTGCGGCCAGGCAGTCGCTATTTTGCAGCCACGATGGTTTCACGGAATCTGTGGGTGCCATGTCGTCACTTGATTCTGGTCACGGAATCAGCGTACGGGAACGATGCCTCGTAGAAGCTTTGGGTTGTTGTTGCCAAGTTTCAAAAGAGAAGTCGCAAGGTCATCCTGCATCAGTTTGGAATTTGGATGCTTCAACAGGCATATGATTGGGGCATTGCAAGATCGCCGCGACTTCATCATTTTCATCGAACAGGCCTATCACGCCCACGTCGACAAACGATCGGCTCGACGCCGTTTGTCCTTAACCTGCATCGCCTTCAGAAAGATGGATCGCTTGCATCGACTTCCGATTGGCATCTGTCGGTGCAAGCGAATTGCGCCATTCGGCAAGGCCCTGTTCCCTGTTCTCTGTTCTCTGTAATCGGGTTTCTGGTTTCTGGTTTCTGGATGGGCAGCGCCAGTTGATCGCCAGAACGCGGGCCCTCCTTGGGGAAGCAAGCCAAGTGATTGGCGGAAGGGCCTCACGTTGACTTGACCTTTCAGCTAACGCAACGGTTCACCTTCTATGACGTGATCTGTCAGTGAGTCCAGTTTGGATTCTGGTGCGGCAAAGGATTGCGGAGCAACATTCCGAAGCTTCAAAGTCAGTTGTTTCAGTTGGCTGTTCTCGGCCAGCTGATGCGGCTCGATAGTTATTGTTCGTCTGTTTCTAAGTTTCTGCTGCCTTGGAATGCTCCCCAGCGAACACGATCTTGGTATTCCTTGGCTTGCTTGTAGATGACGGGATCGGAGTCTGGATTCCGCTTCGGAATTCGAGCCCCCACTTGTTCAAAGTAAGCCATCATTTCTTTAAACAGCCTTTGATGCAAATTGACTTCCGATTTGGCGATGTTGTGAACTTCGCCCATGTCGGTCGATAGGTCAAACAGCATTGGGGTGTTGGGTTCACCGTAGAAATGCAGCAGCTTTCGGTCGGCCGTGACGACGGCTGAATGAGGCATGCCAGAGCGATAGTGTGGGTAGTGGAAGTATAAATTTCGTTCTAGAAATTCAGCATCTGGCGTTTCACCTGCCATGTAGTGAGCCAAGCTGACTCCATCGATTTCCTTGAGCGACTTCGGGTTTCCGCCCGCCCAATCAACGAAGGTCGGCAAAAAGTCGTAGTTAACGACGTTGCCAGTGAAGTTTGTTCCCGCTTTGATTCCCGGTCCTTTGACAATCATGGGGACTCGAATCCCTCCTTGCCAAACCCACCACTTGGTAGCGTGGTGAGGCTGACTCAGGCCCGGAAGAAAGGCGTGGCGATAGCCATTGTCAGACACCATCACAACATAGGTGTTGTCTGCAATTCTCAGTTGATCAATGCGATCAAGAACTGTTCCGATGCAACCGTCCAGATCTTCCGCCATTCCCAACCAGATGGCGGGGTCTGACTTACGCCTTACCTTTTCTGCGGTCGTGTTGTTGGCTTTGTAGTACGCCTGCACGTCGGGGTGGTTCACGTATTTGCGTCGAGTCGCAGGAAGGCATTCTCGTCCTTCATGCATGGCGTAATGAGAAACTTGCAGATAGAAGGGTTGTTTGGCGGCAACCTGATCTTCCATAAATTCGATCGACCTTTCTGTGACACTGAACATCAACTTGGGATCCGCCAGATCATTTGGAAGACGTTGATTGGCACCCGGTGGCAAGGTGTTGCCAGGGCCGTTGTTCGTGTCTCCGTCGTGAACGGCATATCCTTCGTCGCCCGGGTCACCTCGCAAGTGCCACTTGCCAAGATGAGCACTCACGTAGCCAAGAGGTTTCAATGCTTCGGCAATGGTCACGGCGTTCTTATTCAACGTCATGTTGGACACGCACGCAACGACCGGAAAGCCTTTGAAGCTTTTCGCATCGTAGTCGTCTTGCCCCCTGTTATTCATGTAAACCGTGAAACCATTTCGTGGTGACGATTGGCCCGTTTGTATGCATGCACGCGCTGGCGAACACTGAGGCGACGCATACGCGTTTCTGAACTTCATCCCCTGTTGCGCCAATCGTTCCACGTTCGGCATCTGCAACACTGGCATCTTCGAATTCTGCAGCTCGTCATCCATGGGTACCGGAGACCCATTCCACGCCCAATCGTCGATGAACAGCAGCACGATGTTCGGTTTGTTGGCGATCGATTCTGCAAAGGCGGCGACATTGCAAAACAGAGTGGTGGTGATCAGAAAGGGAATCGCGAGCTTCATGATGAACCTTCCACAGCCAAAGAAAATGCGTCAGTACCGATTCGGTGGAAAGCAAAGCCTATCGTCCACTGCACACGGAAGGAACATTCAGCCGGCGTTTCTTGGTCGCAGATTCATTTCTGCGACAGCCACTGCGATGCGTGTTGACCAACGGAAGGTATCTTCGGCAACCCATTCAATCGCCACTGCGATGCATGGGGAAACTGGATTCACGGTGGAGTGTGTTACGGTCGTTCGTTCTTCCGTAGAATTCGGCAAGGGTTTCCAACCGCGACAACATCGTCTGGAATGTCTTTGGTGACAACGCTACCTGCCCCAATGACGACTCGATCACCAATGGTGACACCGGGTAAAATCACGGCGGCTCCACCGATCCACACATCGCTTCCAATGCGGACTGGCTTCCCAGATTCTTCCGAACGGCGTTTGATGTGGTCCAATGGATGAGTTCCCGTATAGATCTGCACGGCTGGCCCCAAGAATGTGTTGTCTTGAATGTGAACGTCGCACACATCCAACACAACGCAATTGAAGTTGAAGTAGACATTCTGGCCAAGGCGGATATTTGAACCATAGTCGCAGTAGAACGGAGGTTGCAGCCACAATGTCTGATCGCAGCGGCCAAATAGTTCTTGGCAAATGGATTGACGGCTTGCGATATCGGATTCCGAAGACTCGTTCAGCTTTGCCAGAAGATCACGGCAGGCCGTTCTTTCGGCAACCAATTGCGGGTCCAAGGCGTCGTAGGGACGGCCCGCCAGCATCTTCTGTTTTTCAGTGGTCATGGACGAGGCTTTTGCAACAGTCTGACTCGGACGGTGGATCTGCAGGCTCTCTTGACCAGATCGTTGATATTCTAAGGTGAGCTTGGGGCAGTTCGAGGCGGCTGCCTAAGCAGGTTGATTCTAACGACAACAAGGCGTAGCGGAACCAGGTCATTCAGTGGGGTGCAGGGCTGGAATAAGCGAAATGACAAGCGAACCGGCAGGCGGAACCAGAATCCTATAAATTACGAAACCGTTACGAAACGCCCAGGATATTGGATCACTGCTCCCTGAATTTAAGGAATCGCACCAAATGGTCGCAAGGCACTCAGCGGGTTGCTACCGTCTGCGGTGGTGGTTGCCCAGATACCGCGGGTGACACTTTATTTCGTCCATTGCTCCTGAAATTGCCGACCATTCTTGCTATGTCTGAACACACAAGCCGCACAGATTTCGCACTCGAGCTTGCAGAAAAAGCCCAGGAACTCATCCTACAACACTTTCGATCTCATACCTTGGGAGTGGAATCGAAGGACGATGCATCGCCTGTCACAGTCGCGGACAAAGGGGCCGAGCGTTTAATTCGTGACGGCCTTGCCGAGCGTTTTCCCGATGACGGAATTCTCGGTGAAGAATACGACGACGTCGAGGGTAAGAATGGCTACCGCTGGATTTTGGATCCGATCGACGGAACCAAGCCTTTTATTCACGGAGTCCCTTTGTTCGGCACTTTGATCGGCATTGAATTTGAAGGTCGCATGGTGGCTGGAGTCTGTCGGTTTCCTGCGTTGGACGAAGTCATGTATGCAACGGAAGGGCAAGGAGCTTGGTGGAAAATTGGCAAACTGGACCCCGTTCCAGCAAAAGCCAGCACCGAAACAGACCTTTCGAATTCTCGACTGATGTTTACTGAACCAACTTCTGACCGCGAGTGCGGTCGAGATCACGTTGTGCCAGAAATGATGAACAAGGTTCGCATGGCTCGAGGTTGGGGAGACTGCTACGGACACATGATGGTTGCGACGGGGCGAGCCGAAATTAGCGTTGACCCGAGAATGTCTCCTTGGGATATCGCCGCTTTGTTGCCAATTGTTCGTGAATCGGGAGCCAGCTGCACGGACTGGCAAGGGAATGAATCAATTTTCAACGGCGATGGAGTTTCGATTGCTCCGGCGTTGGTCGGCGAGGTACTGCCGATGCTGAAAGACGTGCCGAAGCTGACGAAGTAGAAAGCTGCTGCCACAGTTTCAATCTAAAATCATCTGAAAAACGATCGTTCAACGGACAGCCGGGAACGATCGTTTTTTCAGTAGGCGTGTGACAAGATCAACTGGCATCTGCGGTGTGTTGATGATCGGTGAGATTGTCTTTTTGCTGAATCGCCAGCGGGCAGCCGTCGAAGTGGCGGCTAATGATCTGGTAGTTGAAATTCCCGCCGGCGTGTAATAATAGACCGTGTTTTCCGTTTCTCCCAAGCCTTACTTAAGACCGCATCGATGGGATATCGCAACCTTCAACAGTGCGTGACTGACCTTAAAAAGCACGACCACGTGGTCACTGTTTCAGAAGAAGTTGATGCCAATTTGGAAGCCGCCGAAATTCATCGTCGAGTCTACCAGGCGGGAGGCCCGGCGGTTCTGTTTGACAACGTGAAGGGTTGTCAATTTCGGATGGTGAGCAACCTATTCGGCACAATGGATCGAGCTCGGTTCATGTTTCGAGACGCTCTGGCTGGCGTTGAGATGCTGATCAAGTTGAAGAAGGATCCCACTGAGATCTTTCGCAATCCCAGCAAGATTCCGAGTGTGCTGCGAGCTCTGCTTTCCATGAGACCCGCGAAGCGCCGCAGCGGTCCGGTCATGAAGTATCAAACGACGATCGACCAGTTGCCAGCAATGAAAAGTTGGCCGATGGACGGTGGAGCCTTCGTGACTTTGCCCGCTGTTTTCACTGAACACCCGAACCGCCCCGGTTACATCAATTCGAACTTAGGGATGTATCGAGTTCAGCTGACAGGAAACGATTACGAAGTCAACAAGCAGATCGGGCTACACTATCAGATTCACCGCAGCATCGGTTTTCACCATGCTGCTGCCTTAGCTGCTGGCAAGGACCTTGGTGTGAATGTGTTTATCGGCGGCCCGCCTTCCATCCCAGTCGCTGCCGTCATGCCGCTGCCGGATGGTATCCCGGAACTCGCGTTTGCTGGTGCACTGTCACGTCGAGCAATCCGCATGGTCCGACAAACGGGTGCACCAATGATCTGCGCCGAAGCGGATTTTTGTATCGCGGGAACGATCGCTGATAAGCCGATGCCAGAAGGCCCCTTCGGAGACCATCTTGGCTACTACAGTTTGGCTCATGATTTTCCTGCTGTGAATGTTCGCACGGTGTATCATCGCAAGGATGCCATCTGGCCATTCACGGTAGTTGGCCGTCCTCCTCAGGAAGACACAGTCTTTGGAGAACTCATTCACGAACTCACGGCCCCCGCAATTTCCACCGTCCTGCCCGGGGTCCACGCAGTTCATGCGGTCGATGAAAGCGGAGTTCATCCGCTGCTGTTGGCAATTGCGAACGAGCGTTATGAACCGATGGCTGGTCAGCGAACTCCGATGGAGCTATTGACCAATGCCAACGCGATTTTGGGGCAGGGGCAGTTGTCGTTGGCCAAGTACTTGGTCATTGCCGCTCATCAAGATGCCCCAAGCTTAGATGTCAACGATGTTCAGGCGGTGTTCCAACACGTTCTTGAGCGAATTGATTTGACTCGAGACCTTCACTTCCAAACGTGTACCACGATCGACACGTTGGACTACACGGGGAGCGGATTTAACGAAGGTTCGAAGTTGGTGATTGCTGCTGCCGGTCAACCGAAGCGGACGTTGCCCACAGAAATGCCATCGGGGATCAGTCTTCCAGATGGCTTCACGGATGCCAAAATGTGTTTTCCCGGAGTACTCGCAGTGACGGCTCCGAAGTGGTCTGTTGGTGGTCACCAAACTGATCCGGCTGCAGCTGCATTCTGCGACGCCATTCACGTGGAATCTGCCATCAATCAATTTCCTCTGGTCGTGCTGTGTGACGATTCAGAATTCTGCAGTAGATCGTTGGCCAATTTCCTGTGGATCACGTTTACTCGTTCCAACCCAGCCGCCGACGTTTACGGCATCGGTAGCTTTGTTCATAACAAGCACTGGGGTTGTCGCGGCAGTATGGTCATTGATGCTCGAGTGAAGTCTCATATGGCTCCTGCTTTGGAAGTGGATCCTGAAGTTTCAAAACGAGTCGACAGACTGTTCGCCAAAGGCGGATCACTGTATGGAATCGATGGCTAGGTTCGGTTGCGAATGGGTGAGCGGCAATCCGCTGGCCGCCGTTGGTACCAAAAAACGTCAGCGAACACCGTGCGGTTTTGCCGATGGCAGCTCGAGTGTTCAATAAGCCGACTGACTTCCCGTACAGCTAGGCATGTTGAGGCACAGAGTTCGCCTGTGCGATGTGGCCAGCAGTTTGGTTCCCTTGGTCGCGGTCCACAAGTCTTATCGAAGTGCGGGTTGGTCAACGGTATTGAGCGCACAAAAAAGCCCTCTTGCAGATTGTACGGCAAGAGGGCTGTTGTGATTCATTCGGTTTTCACAGTGAGCCTAAGCGACGGCTTCGACAGCTCTTGCTTGGCGTTCTGAGTCTTCAACATCGGCCGCTTGACGACCTTGTGGGACTTTCTTCTTGACGTCGTATGCCAATCCCGTCATTTCCAACAGGCGAATTGACCACCAAGTAATATCGACTTCCCACCACTTGTGACCGGCAGGAGCAACGCTTGGGTGAGCGTGATGGTTGTTGTGCCAGCCTTCGCCGTAAGCCAAGATGGCCACCCACCAAAGGTTTCGAGATTCATCTCGAGTATCATAGTTTCGGTAGCCCCAAAGGTGAGTTGCCGAATTGACAAACCAAGTGCTGTGGTAAGCCATGGTCATGCGAACGCACATGCCCCAAACAACGTAGCTAGCTGCCAGAGTCCAACCGCCAATGGCGTAACCGATCCCCATCAGCACCAAGCCCTGAACCCACAGCCACATGGCGAACGTCTTTTCGAAAAACTGCAGCATCGGACGCTTTGTCAGTTCGGGAATGTATTTCTCCCACATCAGCGTTTGGTCTTCTTGCTTGCGATGCACGAATAGCCAAAAGATATGAGACCACCATGCTCCTTGAAGAGGAGAATGAGGATCGCCTTCTTGGTCTGATTTTTGATGGTGAATTCGGTGAGTGGCCGCCCAAGTCATCGGCGAACCTTCTCCAGACAAACTACCGGCCAACAACACAGCGAATTCCGCAGGAGGCTTCAGCTTAAGAGCCTTGTGAGCCAAATAGCGGTGATACCCCAGACAGATGCCAATGCTGCAGGTCAGCCAGTGCATGCCGAAGCAGACGGCTAAGGCTTGCCAGCTAAAGAAGGCAGGAACGAGCGCCGCGAAGCAACCTAAGTGAATGAAGAACAAAAAGCCGGTGACGATCCAGTCGATATTCGACCATCGCAATTGGCTTTTCGAAAAGGCCTTTGTCAGGGTCGCGTTGGCTTCGGCTGCCCGCTTCTTGCGGTCTGCAGCGTCAGTAGCAGCCTTAGGGCCGCCCGTCTGAGCCTTCAGCAATTCCAAAGTCGTTAAAGGAGTGCTCATTCGTCTCTCATAAGTTTGGAAGTCACGTTGTCGATCAAAAACGTCAGCCCGATGCTGTTCGTTAAAAGACAACCGTCGTTTCAACTGTGTCACCGGCCGAAATCTTCTTCACACCTTTGCGACGCTGGCACAGTACGAGCTATATCGACCTAGCTCAATAGCACTGCGTTTTGTTGCCGTCAAACATTTGTCAAAGCAATGTCACGGCGCAAAAATCAACGTTTTTACTGGCGAAACGTTCATCTCCACCACAGCATTGACTCCAAGTTGTGATGGATCATCGCGGCGAATCGCCCACCGGGAGACCTCATTTTCCGCCTGCTGGTGATTCGTGCTCAAGGCACTGCTGGTCAGCGTCCCACGCGCTCGGTCAGGTACTCGCCGTGAGGCAAACTTCGCCAGTTCAGAGACGGCTTTTGGGTTTGGCTATTTCACAAATGGCCAGACGATGGGAGCCACCACGATCGTGGTGATTCCCACGATGATGCTGAGTGGGACTCCTAGGCGAAGGTAGTCTGACGAACGATATCCGCCCGGACCGTAAACCATCATGTTGGTTTGATACCCAAACGGAGTCGCAAAGCTGCCGGCTGTTCCCATGATGAGGGCGATGATGAGTGGCCGAGAATCGACGTTCATCATCTGGCTTGCCGCGATTGCGATCGGTAGCACTAAGACTCCGGCTGCCTTCGCAGTAATCATATTGGTAAGAAAGACGGAGACTGTGAAAATCATGGCCATCATCAGCAGGTGGCCACCGCCAAGAGTCTTGATCAAAGCCAACATGCTGGTGACAAGAAAATCGGTTGTGCCGCTGACATCCATTGCCTCACCGATTCCCAAACCTGCCGCCATCACCACAATGACTGACCAGTCGATGGACTTCCGAGCATCATCGGCTCGCGTACAGCGACACAGAATCATCAGCAAAGCTGCCGGTAGAGCAGCCAGTAAAGCGGCATCTTCTAGTCCTCGAGCCGCAAATGTCGAAGCCGCTGCGATAAACCCGGCCATGACAGCTCGAGCAATCCATGCTCGCTCGTGTTGAACGGGAGCCGAACCCTCGACTTCTCGAACAAGAAAGAAGTGTCGAGAATTTCGCTGTTGAGAAGCGAAATTGGAATTAGATTCTAGCAGCAACGTGTCTCCAGACTGAAGCTGCATGTCTCCAATCTTCCCCGACAAACGAACGCCATCTCGATTCACTGCGATGATGGCCGCGTTGTAATGAGTTCGAAATTTGGATTCACGAATGCTCTGCCGTAAAAACGGATAGCTGCTGCTGACCACAGCTTCTGTCAAGCATCGCTGCGATCGAGGACTATTCAGTTTAAACAGTTGGTCTGTCGCGGGTTTCAGTCCGGGGATCTTTTGCAGGTCGACCACGGATTCGACAACGCCAACGAAAACTAGATGATCACTGGCTTGAAGCAAGGTGGTCGAGCTTACCGCCGGCAACACATGCCCGGCTCGATCAATTTCCATCAAATACATGCCCGGCAGATGTCTGAGACCCGCCGCTTCGATGGTCTTGCCAACCAAAGGGCTATCAAAAGCAACTTCCATTTCTAACGTGTATTCTCGAGGATCTTCGCTGCCAGTGAACGCTGGGCTGCGAGACGGAAGGAGGCGTCGAGTGAACAACAGCAAGAACATAATCCCGAAGATCATCGCGGGGACTCCAACCCACGCCTGTTCAAACATGCCCAGCTTTTCTTCCAGTTTACCATTGATCACGATGGTCGTACTGGTGCCGATCAGAGTACACATGCCTCCTAAAATGGCGGCATAGCTTAACGGCATAAACAAATGACTGACGCTAATCCGATGCTTGCGAGACCAATCACTGATCACAGGCATCATCAACGCAACGACCGGAGTGTTGTTCAAAAATGCACTTAGTAAGGCGGCAGGTGCCATCGTGCGAAACTGGGCCGACCGAGTTCCCGTGGGGACTCCTAGCAACTGCATGGCCATCCATGCAAAAGCCCCCGTACGTTGCAAGCCGTCGGCCACGATAAACAGCACGGCGACAGTCAGGACTCCGGGATTGGCAAACCCCGAAAGCCCCTGAGCGACAGTGAGCCCATGGCGTAGATCGTCTGGGCCGGTCGGAGCATCAAAAGCTCCCGCCACAAGCAAAATCGTGAGCCCGCCCATCAGGCAGATGTCAGCGGGCAAACGGAAGTACATGATGCCGATAATCACGGCCACCACGACTCCCAATGTCAGAATAATGGGCAACATGTCGTGAGTATAACAGTAAATTCAGGCAAAAAGAGTGCTTTGTTGAGTGCTGCAGGAATTCGGAATTTGACCGAAATCGTCTCTACGAAACGCCAATTCAGCGGCCCAGTCTTGCCAAGCGGTGAAACGACCAATCGACTACTTCGGGAAGTCTTCCGGCACGGTGCCATCTTCCTTCTTGTAGAACTTCGTCAGATCGATTCCTCCCTTTTGTTCCATCTCGACAATCTTCAATCGTTGCTCGATTTTCACCAGTCGAGCCTCCAACATTGGGGGCAACGATTCGTCATAGACTTTTTTCGACAGTGGAACTTCGGGATAGTTCAATTGCCGTTGCAACGCCGCGAAAAAGTACAGCGGATCTCGACCAATATTCGCTCGAGCAATTCGCCCGTCTTGGACAGCAAAAAACGCCGTCTCTGACGCCGATTCAAAAGCCGTTGCATCGCTGGCAGATGAACCTTGAGGGGCTGCTGAGCCAGTGGAGTCTGATGAAGCCGTTCTTCCACTGGAGCGTCTTAAAGCTTGATAGTGTGCGGATGCTCGAAAGATCAACTCTGCAAGCTCGTAGGCTCCGAGCTGACTGCGCAGGCTTAAAATCCACTTCTTCCAGTGTTCATCATAAGCCGTGTCGTTGGCGATGGCCGTCAGCCCGTCGTGGTACCCCAAGCGATTTCGAGCCAAGCATTCAAACTGGTAGATGAATAAACCCTGAGGCGACCATTCGCCAGCCCGATACTTGGCTTCTCGTTCCATGATTTCAAGACCGACGCTTTGTTCGAACCGAGACACATCATCTTCGGCTCGGTCAATCACAAAGGTTTGGAACGGAGTGAAGTAGTGAGCCAATCGATGCATGGCCAAGCCAATGCGGCCACTGTGCAGAATTTCTGCATGCATGATATCAATGGCCATTGGCAACCGAGTTGTCGCCAGAATTTCCTCATGGATGGTCTTCAGAATTTCCTGAGACGGCGTGTTTTCAAGCAAGCGCTGTCGGTAGATCCGAAAGAAGTATTCTTGCTCGATGTATTCTTCTCGAGGCAGCATTGGTGTTTGATTCACTGTGTCATCCTGTGAACTGCCGTTAGCAAAATCAGCTGCGACCGGGTTCGGACGCGGCCCAATGATACAACGACAGTCACGGTTCGTCGAAGCTGACAGCAAAGCGCGTCTGGCAAAAAGGATGACGAGTATCTGTCAGTGAGCATCTGCCATCGGGCCAAGCTGAGCGGCAGAAGCAATACTCCGGAAAGCAAGACGCCGGACCTTCAATAATGATTGGAACGTTACACTGAATTGGAACGTTACACTGATTGGAACGTCACATTGAACGCAAAAGAGCTGGATGGGTTCACCATCCAGCTCTTCGCAAATTCTTGTCACAGGCTTCGATTGATGAAGGCTGAGATGAAATTCTTAGACTTACAGAGAAGCCAACTTCTTGATCAGGTCGCAAGTACGGCTTGAATAACCGTACTCGTTGTCATACCAACCCAGAACCTTGACCATGTTTCCGCCCACGACGTGGGTGAATGAACCGTCAAAGATATTGCTGTGAGTGTTGCCGACAATGTCGCTGCTCACGATTGGGTCTGTTGTGTATTCCATCACGCCCTTAAATTCGCCTTCTGAAGCTTCCTTCATGGCGTTGTTGATGTCTTCAACAGAGACGTCTTTGCTCAACACAGCAGTCAGGTCAGTTGCACTGCCTGTTGGCACTGGAACTCGCAAAGCATAACCAGTCAGCTTGCCAGCAACTTCTGGCAGAACCAAACCCACGGCCTTTGCAGCACCCGTTGATGTTGGAATGATGTTGATCGCTGCAGCTCGAGCACGGCGAGGATCGCTGTGCAACTGGTCTGCAACCTTTTGGTCGTTGGTGTAAGCGTGGATCGTCGTCATCAGACCGTGCTCGAGACCAAACTTGTCGTTCAAGACCTTGACCATGGGAGCCAAGCAGTTGGTTGTGCAACTTGCGTTTGAAATGCACTTGTGATCTGCAGTGATCTGATCGTCATTGACGCCCAGTACAACAGTCAAATCTGGCTCTTTCGCTGGAGCAGAAATGACAACCTTCTTCGCACCGGCAGCCAGGTGAGAATCGAACCCCGGCTTGCCATCTTTGGCTCGGCTGGTGAAGAATCCGGTTGCTTCCAAAGCAACGTCAACGCCCCATTCTGACCAAGGCAGATTGCTAGGATCTCGTTCAGCACAAACCTTGATGGTCTTGCCGTTCACGATCAAGTTCTTGCCGTCTGATTCAACTGTGCCGTCGAATCGACCGTGAACACTGTCGTACTTAAGCAGGTTGGCAAGATCGCCAGGATCGCCCAAGTCGTTGATGCCGACAACGTCGAATTCTTCTGGTCGAGCGGCAAGTGCTCGGAAAGTAATTCGTCCAATACGACCAAATCCGTTGATACCAACTTTTACTGCCATGATTCAAAACTCCAGCTATTTCGCAAAACGAAAGATACTCGAAACCCCAGTTCACTCGACCGCGTTCCCAAGGGAAACAACGCGTCAAACAATGTCGTCAACTGGTGTGCGACGGGACCTTCGTAAAAGAAAATCCACTGTCTTAATACTCATGAACTTGCTCTGACCCGCTGACCATCGACCCTAGGCCGACTGACGAAAAGCAGATAACTGCAAGTCTCGTCGTACTTTCTTCATTCAGTGAATCGTAGGCAACAGACGACAAAACCCGAAGGCTTCGGCGTCTGTTGATGATCGTAACGAGCGCGATAACGGGTTCAAGGTTGCCTGCCAAACGCTAGCTTTTTCCGGGTTTTGATACCTGCATTCTCAGGTTCGCTGAGGCGTGGTTTCCAACAGAATCGAGTGGAGTGAGCCGTCCAGAAATGCTTGCAGACTCTTGCCCTGCACGCACCATGGAATCGATGCCCCAATTTGCTGGCTTTACGCGAAACTTTGGTAGAAACTGCTCTACCACGACCACTGAACGTCGCCCCCAACTTTCCGTAAATCGATGGTCTTCAGGCCTTCATTCGTCGTCTTGATCAAGAATTTCAAACAGCGTTTGGATTCTCAAAACTGCCGCGTTTTCCGGAAATGTGTGGAATGCGTGAACTACCAGGCCTTCTTCTAGGATGTCGCACTTTAAGAAACTGATACAGCTGGGGCTTTGAGCTGTGGTTCCGGGAAATGAATGTGCCAACGTTGCGTGGGTTGCGTCCATTTCGAATTCACGATGCAGATGTAAATACACATCTAAAGGAACGTGTTCCAACTGGTAGCTGCAGTGATACCGGACATAAGGAAGGTCCAGCTGGTGAGTTCGATAGCCGATTAACCGCCGGTCAACAACGCGACCATTTTCCGGCAGTTCTTCATGTTTCGTTGCAACAACTTCCGTCACCGTGGAATTGGAATCATGGAATTCCAGAAGGTGTCCTGTTCGACCAACGCACAGTTTGACTCGACGACTAGAAAAATTCACCGTGGATTGAGCGGACGCTTCAAAGAGCTCGGGATGGACGGGGCGCTCTAGAGTTCTCAACACCATGTCGGCCACATCGGGGCGTACAAGTTGAATGGGCACGGTTAAAGTCCTGTCTGCGATCCGTCGTCTGATAAAATGGCTCGTTGTTGATACCGAAGCGACTCATTATAAGGCAGAAGGCCAAGTCGCCAACAGCACGAAGTGAGGGAATCAACGAATCTCGAAGACCGACGTCTTTCGGCGATTTTTTGCTGTCAATGTGATCGTCGAGTGGTGACGACACTTGGTGGTGTTCGCTGGAAAACTGCGACTGGCGAACTGTCACGGGGATGCCTTACGTCGTTTCCAAGTCGAACACCGTCCCTGCTACACTGCCCGTTCTACTCGCTCGTTTCCTGTTCCCGAATCCAATGAACGTTACGTTACACGACACCATCGCTGCGATTGCATCGGCTCAAGCACCGGCTGAACGAGGCATTATTCGAATCACGGGCCAACAAACGGGTCAAGTGATTCAGGATTTGCTGGCCGAATCCGACGTCAATCGCCATGCAATCGCGGTCGCAACGAATGCGGTTCGGCTGGACACAAAGCTATCTTTGCCGGTCTTGCATTCACCGCTTCCAGCGACGGTCATGTGGTGGCCGACCAACAAAAGCTTCACCGGGCAGCCGATGGCCGAAATTCACATGTTGGGTTCTGCCCCGCTGATGGACGCTGCCTTAGAGCGAATTTTTGAACTTGACGTGCGAGCCGCCCATCGAGGCGAATTTACGTTGCGAGCTTTTCTGACAGGCCGAATTGATTTGGTTCAAGCGGAAGCCGTTTTAGGAGTCATCGATGCGGCGGATCACGAAGAACTTGAAACCGCGCTGACTCAGCTTGGAGGAAGCGTCACAAAGTCACTTAGAACGGTTCGCGACTCGATTCTCAGCTTGCTCGGAGATCTCGAAGCCGGATTGGATTTTGTTGAAGAGGATATCGAATTTGTCTCCAAGGCCGTTCTTTCAGATCGACTGCAGCACTGCCTGACTTTACTGACTCAACTTGATGATCAATCAGAACACAGACTGCCTTCTGGACGCAAACCCAAAGTCGTTCTTGCGGGGCTGCCGAACGCAGGCAAAAGCACCCTGTTTAATGCTCTGGCCGGAAAGTCGAAGGCGATCGTTTCTGACATTGCCGGAACAACTCGAGACTATTTATCAGCGACCGTGAAAGCTGGAACTCAGGAAGTAGATGTCATCGACACTGCAGGGTGGGAGGCTGCCGCGAACGGGATTATGCAGCAAGCTCAAAACCTGCGAGGCTCAACCATGCAAGAATGCGATCTTGTGGTTTGGTGCCGAGCCGCCGATTTATCCACGGCCGATCAGCAGGACAATGACAAGCTTCGATTAGAACTCACAGCAAACACGGTTCCCGTCTTAGATGCGATCACTCGTTGCGATCTCCTTGATTCCAGTAAGCAACAGTCAACGGCTTTACAAGTTTCCTTTCCTGATGGGCATGAAGTTCAATCCACGGAAACGGACATCGCCCAGTTGTCCATTCAACGAACTCTGAATGCCATCAGCGCGGCGTTGCAAGCAGACTCTTCTTCGAAGAGCGAACTGTTGGGGTCCACCGCCGTGCGATGTCGAGACAGCTTGCGACGAACGATCGCTCGTTTGCAGTCGGCAGAGGAAGCTGCTGCGATGGATGCGGGAGACGAAATTGTTTCGATGGAGCTTCGAGATGCGTTGCAGCAGCTAAGCACGATTTTAGGTGAGGTCTATACGGACGACATCTTGGACCACATCTTCAGCAACTTTTGCATCGGCAAGTAGCAGCAAGTTTATTGGTGGCGCGACTTGCTCATTCGCGCTGTTCCTGTTGCGATGCCTCGGTTGCGATGCTCGTGTTGCGATGTTCCAGCTGCGATGCCCCGGTTGCCATTTCGATATCGCTGCTCACAATCTGCGTTTGTCCCCATCTGTTGTTGCCTTCAGAAGATTGAAACTTCCCATGGCTATCCTACCCTTCGAGATCAACATTTCACTGCGGGCTAGCCGCTTGGCTGTGATACTTTCGTTGGTTTTCGCAGCGTCTCAAAGCTTATTGTGCGATGCGGCCGAACGTCCCAACGTGCTATTGGTTCTCGCCGACGATCTTGGATTTTCAGATCTGGGCTGTTACGGCGGTGAAATCGAAACTCCCGTGCTCGATGGTCTTGCCGCCAACGGACTCAGGTACAATCAATTCTACAACACGGCTCGCTGCTGGCCGACTCGAGCCGTATTGATGACCGGCTATTATGCTCAACAGGTTCGCCGAGATGCCTTGCCCAAATTGGGTGGCGGTGGAGGCATGCGGAATGCTCGGCCAAAGTGGGCTCCATTGTTGCCAGCTTTGTTAAAGCCTGCCGGATATCGCAGCTATCATTCTGGCAAATGGCACCTCGATGGAATGCCCATCGCTGGCGGCTTTGACCGAAGTTACTACCTGAAGGATCAGGGCCGGTTTTTTAATCCCGCGATCCACTGGGAAGACGACCAAAAGCTGCCCGCCGTCGCCAACGACACTGGCTACTACGGCACGACAGCCATTGCAGAGCACGCAATTAAGTGCTTGAAGGAACATCAAAGTCAGCATTCGGATGCTCCGTTCTTCCATTACTTGGCTTTCACGGCTCCTCATTTTCCACTGCACGCGTTGCCCGAAGACATCGCCAAGTATCAAGGTCGCTACTCGGCAGGTTGGGAGGCAATTCGAACGACGCGTTACCAACGTCAACAAGCGATCGGCCTGTTTGCGGCTGGATCACCACAGATTGCTTTGTCCGAAGTGGAGCTGAACTTAGGGCCTCCTTACCACTTTCCAAGTCAACTGAAGATGCTTGGAAACGGCGAAGTGAATCGCCCGTCGCCGTGGAATCAACTTTCCACAGAACAGCAGAATTTTCAAATCAGCAAAATGGCCATTCATGCCGCGATGATTGATCGTCTGGATCAAGAACTTGGCCGAGTCATCAATCAAATCAAGGCGATGCAACAATACGAAAACACGTTGATTCTGTTTCTGTCAGACAACGGAGCCAGCGCCGAAATCATGGTGCGAGCTGACGGGCACGATCCAGAAGCTTCTCCTGGCAGTGCCGAAAGCTACCTGTGTCTCGGCCCCGGTTGGTCCACCACAAGTAATACTCCGTTCCGTCGTCATAAGACATGGGTTCACGAAGGCGGCATTTCGACTCCACTGATCGCTCACTGGCCCAACGGCATCAAAGCCAAAGCAGGAAACCGGACGGCTGCAGGACACGTCATCGATATTGTGCCAACCATTCTTGACGTGGCGAATATTCAGCCGCCCAAGCGATGGCAGGGCCGGCCTGTGCCCACCAAGCCTGGCCTGAGCTTGTTGCCAACATTCGCTGCCGATTCGGCGATTGATCGAGACTACCTTTGGTGGTTCCACGACGGTCATAAGGCAGTCAGAACAGCAGACTTAAAGTTGGTCGCCGAAAAGAACGGGCCCTGGGAACTGTACAACGTTAAAACAGATCGCAGCGAACAGCGGAACCTGGCAGATCAACTGCCTGAAGATGTCCTGAAGCTCAAACGACTGTGGAACAAGGTGACGTTGCAATTCATCAATCAGTTACAACAGAATTAAAGCGAAAACTTAACTCGGCCCAAGAGCGGGTGGAAATTGCGGCGGAACTGCCTTCCTCAGAAAAGGCATTTTCAACCGCTCGCTTTTGTTCAGTATCGACGATGCCTAGTCGCCCGTTAAAAAGGTAGCCCGACGAGTGACCATAGCGTGGCTTTTTCAACGGGCTGTTCGTATCGCGTTAAGAAGCCAGAATGTGGTCAAGGGGCAGCTAGGGGGCCAGTAGTTTCGCCATCAAAAACTGATTGATATTTTTGTACTGTTCAGATTTTGAAATTCCGCGAATCAGCAGGTGGCATTCTTGCCCAACACGGTCGCACTTTTCTTTCATCTTCACTCCGTAAACCGGATGATGAATCCCATGCCCTGCATTTTTTGATGGCAACGTCATGTCGCTGCCATAGGTCATCAGCAGCGGAGGATCATCTGATGTGACGTGATTGAATGCTGAAAACTCAACGTACAGCGCCTTGTGCTGTTCGTAGTTTTTTAATGCGCCTTCGATCGTCTTTTCGCCGACAGCCATGTTGATCATGTTATGCTGCAGCACCATCGGACCCAGCCACGGTTCGATTTGCTTTGGGTCGATCGACGTCTGGCCTCCTGCAACCGCAGCCGCTGTGACTCGAGTTGATTCTCGCAAAATAGGATCGGCAGAATCCGGATCAGCAAGGTCATCATGTGTCAGCAACCACATTGAAGTGCAGGCTCCCGCACTCCCACCTGTCAAAGCAATTCTGTCTTTCTGGATGTTCCATTCGACGGCCTTCGATCGCAAAAACTGAATTGCTTTCGCCGCATCATGAACGGGTGCTGGTAACGCAGCTTGCCCCGTTAATCGATAGTTGACAGCCGCATAGGAAATGCCCTGATCTAAGAAAGGCTGAACATCTTTCGCAGACCGCTTTTTGTCTCCACCAATCCAACCACCACCGTGAATGTAAACCAAAAGTGGTCGAGGTCCCTCACCTTCTGCCTGCCAAAAGTCAATCACATTCATCTTGTCTGGCCCATAGGACACGTTTGCCGAAGTCGGAACCAAAACCGGTGGCTTCGGCTTCGCCGCCTGCTTCTGTTTCGTGGTCTTGTCGTCTGCGGTTGCAGACCCAGAAAGAACCAGCAAGGTCACGCACAGAGTGAACAGTTTCATTTCGAAGTCTCGGAAAGGGAAAACGGCGGGATGTTTCTTTAGCATACCATCAGTCCTGTGATCCGCACGCGATCGAGGCATTTTGCTATGAGCTGGCAAGTTTGATCTGTTGTCAGTAATAATTGTGAAGTAATGAATATCGAACACTGAAGCCTTGAGGTGCTGCTATCGCTGATGACAACCAACGTCCCGTCCTGCTGATGCTCTCCGAGCGGTTCGCTCCAGATTTGGGGGGCGTTGCTCGAAGCGCGACTCGAACCGCAGAAGCGATTGCGAAATTGGGATGGCGGGTGCATGTCGTGGCATGGACGAAATCTCTTCCGCCTGGCGGTCTGGAAACCAACGACGAAGCAGATGACCTGACAGTGCATCGTGTCGGCCTATTTGCAAACTGGGACTATTCTCTGCAGCACACCACAAACGTACTCAATTGGTTGCACGATCAGTTCTCCTTCAATGCGGTCTGGGGACACTACTTGTTTCCCGCGGGTTACATGGCGGTTCTGTTTGCAAAATCATGTGGCCTGCCGTCAACAGTGAGTGCTCGAGGAAATGATGTGGACCGATTGATGTTCCCTCCGGGGGACTTCGCACGCTTGCTGTGGACCGTGCAGCAAGCTGACGTTGTGAGTTCCGTGTCAAAAGATCTGGCGTCCAAAATCCGCGTGCTTGCTCCCGCAGTCGATGTAAAGGTCCTGCTGAATGTGGTTGATGCCAACGTGTTTCAACCTCCGAATTCCTCAGCAGAATCTCCGTTGAAACGGCAACTGGGAATTCAGCCGGACGAAGCGGTTCTGGGATTCTGTGGCGAGCTGCGGCATAAAAAGGGGCTGCCTTTTTTGCTTTCAGCATTGGCCGAAGTACGCGCCGATCGTCCAGCGTGCTTGCTGGTGATCGGCGTGATTCGCCAACGAGAACGAGCTCATCTGGCCACGTTCGCTGCCGAGCACCCGGAAGCGGCTGAGCGTATTTTGGTCACCGGACATCTGGACAATCCGGCAGAGATTGTTTCGCGAATTCATCTGTGCGATGTCATGCTGCAGCCGTCAGTCTGGGACGGGCTGCCGAATTCCATTCTCGAATCCATGGCCTGCGAGCAGGTCGTGATCGCCAGCGATGCAGGAGGAATTCCAGAAGCGATTGATCACGCAGAGAACGGCTTTGCCATCCCGATTGCTCTGTTGGGAAATCTCGGCACAGCCGTACTGGAAGTCCTGAATATGGACGCAGCCAAGCGACGTGAAATTCAAGCGTCCGCTCGAACTCGCATTCTGGAACAATTTCAAGAGGACGCTGAGGCAGCTCGATTAACCACCTTGATGGAGGAGTTGCTTTCCGGGTCGTTCAGCAACGATTCGTAAACAGCGATCAGTTGTGCCTGAGCTCGCGACCAGGGAAATTTGGCGGTGGCTTTGCCTGCGGCGGCGGTGCTGATGCTGTTTGCTAAGTTCGGTTCATTCAGCAGCCTAAGTACACCATCCTTGATCGCCTTGCCAGAACCTGGCCGCACCAGCAAGGCTTCTTCGTCGTGACTGACCAGCTCACGCACGACGGGAAGGTCACTGGCGATGAGCGGTGTTCCACTGGCCATCGCTTCCAAAACTTTTAAGGGGCAGCATCCCTGCACAAGATTGCGATCGTTGCGTGTGATTGGAGCGAGCACAACGTCGGCTTGATGATGCAGTTTTAAGAGTTCCAACTTTGGCACAGGTTGTCGCAGAGTGACAAATTCGGCGACTCCGGCCTTCCAACACTGGTCCTGAATTTCACGTCGTTCCCGAGGACGTGCGGGGCCAACCAGAGTCAGGGTCGCCGGGTGGTCTCGACGCAACAACGTGACAGCCTCGATGGCATGAGAGACTCCTTGCCATGCTGACATTGTGCCGCAGTACAACAATTTGATCGGTTCACCGGATGGCCGGTCTTCAAGGTTGGGACATTGGGATCGGCACTGAAAAATGTCGAGATCAACACCATTTCGAATCACGTGAATGCGATTCGCAGCGACTCCACGCTCCATCAAGTGATCGGCATTCACCTGGCTGACGGTGATCACTACGTCAGCCGCATCAAGGCAGACCTGTTCTTGGTGACGCAACTTCTGCAGCAATTCTCGATCGTCCGCTGTCGCTGGATAGCGGTATTTGAGCTCAATAGAAGGAAGGCCGTTGACTTCGAAGACCAGATTTCGGCAGTAGCGATCTTTGTTAAGCGCAATTGGGTAGCCTTCAAAAATCGAACGGAAGTGAAAGACGTCGGCGGGATTTGAATTTAGGTGATTTTGCCACCAGCTCTCGATTTCGCGTCGAAAGCTGAGCGTCCGCTCAAACAAGTGATTGCCATAGGCCGCCAGTGGGTGGTGTGCGACACTTTTGGCATTCCAATTCGGTTCGGGCGTCCAGTCGACTCGGGGGCGGCGATCAGCGGGGTTGTGCTGAAGTTCCTCCGTCTCTGATTGGATGGTCAGCAGGTTCACGTTGCCGAATTTGTTTCCAAGCGCAGACACAAAGGCATCGATATGTGTGGCGGCCCCTTTTGAAGACGGAAACCGATCGAAGGCTGCGTAAATGATGCGGTGAGACGATTGTTGATCAGAATTTGAAATCGCTATGATCCTGAAACGGAGTTCTTGCGTTCTAGCCACGACTGGCCGTGATTTTCTTTTGTTTCACTGCTCTGTTGACTCTCAAATTGCTTGGCAAACGCCAGAAAGTCTTACATGTTTTGGTCATTTGCTTTCCATTGATCTGGCAGCCAAGTCAGTACGCTGGTTTCAGTTTGTCGGATCTTCCGGACCCGGCAAATGGGGCACGAACGCATAAAATGTTATCAGGAGTTGTGATGCCAACAGATTTTGACGAAGCCGCTTTTCGGCGATCGCTTACGTATTCGTCAACAGCCGTGCCGTCGGAAGTTTTGCAGGATCTGGCCACGATACGCAATCTTGACGAAAATGCTGAACACAACAATCGCTTTTGGAATTTGGTGATTGCCGGTTGCGTGCTGGCCATGCTGGCTGCAATTCCTGCGATGATGGCCGAGCTTCCCGTGGTTGCCATGCTTCTTGGTGCTGCTGGTTTGGTCAGTTTATGCGTTTCGATGACTCGGAAGGCACACAACAATCGATTGGATGTTCCAAACCGACGTTACGAACTGGTGGCTGAAGTTCTTGGCTACCTTGGCAAGGACATTGGCCCTGACGAAACTGTCACCGTAGCAATCGACTTCAGGCCGCATAATCACAAAAGCAAATTTGACCGCAAGGGCAAAGCTGGCAAATGGAATGTGAAGTACTTTGTGGATTCGTGGCTGACGCTATCGGGCCGATTAATGGATGGCACAAAGTTCAACATTTCGATGATCGAAAAACATCAGGACAGAAGTCGCACAAGTACCAGTCGAAGCGGCAAGACAAAGTGGAAAAGCAAAACGAAGGACGCCAGTGAAGCGATTTTGCAGTTAAAAGTGAAACCACGACGCTATCCCAACTTGTCTGCATTGGCCGGCACAACGAACAGTCATGAGTTTCAACTGCCACCCGCAGTTGGAGTGAAAGCTTTTTTTGCTGACGATGAAACTCTGCGGCTAAGAACCACATCGGCTCGGCAATGGGACGTGTATCCCATGCAGGACCGTCCGGGTAAGCACGACGGAGTCACTTGGCTGGCAACAAAACTGATGACCTTGTACGGGCTTCTTAATTCCGCCCGACAATCCGCAAAGGGAGCACAATGAAAAGACAACTGAACTGCGTTTTTGCAGCCAAGGATCAGCTTCTAGGTGGAGCCGAGCTCAAGGATACAGCCGCTCGAACCAACCGGCCGATGCGGACACCGATGCGAACACCGATGCGAACACGGTTGCGAACACCGATGCCAAAAAGACGAAACGCGATCTGTCTGATGTTGATCGCAGTTCTAGCCCCTTTGGGTTGTGCTGCTTCGGAAACGCCAGAGCCTCCGACGACTCGCGCTAAGGCGGCTGTCGCAGAAACATCGATTCCGCAGACGTCGTCAACGTCAAAGCCCCATGCCGCAGAGGAGCCTGCGGTTGCCGTCCGAGGAATATCGTCAAAAATAAAATTCAAGGGCGCGGATGGTGAAGTTTCGTTTTCTGTGAAGCCGGAAGGGGATGGAGCGAAGCTGGTTGACTCCACCGAACAGGAAATCGCCCGATTCACAGTCGATGGAAACAAACTTAAGGTAAAAGACGCTGCCGACGTGGTCTTGGGATTTGTGGTCGTTGTTGATGGTCATTTCAAGATCAAAAACGCGAAACAAACTGTGGAACTTTTCAAGCTTCAGTCCCAAGCGGACGGTGATTGGAAGCTCGAGAACGGTGGCGGAGACTTGATCTACAAAATCAAGAAACGTGACTACGGATTCGAAATTGAAGACGGCAATGACAACAGCGTGAGTAAAGCAAAGCGAAAGAGCGGTAAGACGTCTTTGCGGAACTCGGCCGAAGAAACGGTGCTGTACACGAAGGACGACATCAGCACATTGGCCTTTGCCTGCATGGGCCTTGATTCAGTGAAGTCGCAGCCTTTGCAAGCCGGACTCATGACAATGGTCATTCTTCATTCGCGGTAGTGATCTTCAAATTCAAGGGAGAATTGAAATATGGCCAAAGAGTGGGACGCATCCATTTGTAACGAAAAGTCTGGATTCCTATTCAGTCATGACTGCTACATGGTGCCGCATGAAACGTGTCAGCGCTGCCAAAAGCCGATCTGTCTAGAACACTCTCATCAGGAAGGCGGGACGACGACATGCACCACCTGCGCAAAAAAACGACGGTCTCGGTCGGAAGGCACCGGCCGCTCCGCAGGCAGGCGACGACATGATAGTTACGACCCCTATTTTTATGGAGGCTACTATCATGGCTACGGAAACGGTTTCGGAATACATGTTGGGAGTCACGATCCATTCGATTTTACGGACGCTGATGCCGGCAGCCTGATGGATGATGGCCAAGGCGGCTTTGAAAATGACATGAGTGCCAGTTGATGCCCGGTGGCGAAGACGTACGACCCCGTTGGATGATCTATGCGTTGGGCGGAGGTGCTGGACATTTGACTCGTGTGACGGCTCTGGCGCGAGCGGCCGTGCGGCGATTTGAACAGTCTTCTCAATCTGCGCTTGCACCGGATATCTGCATTCTCACGAATAGCCCCTTCGCCCGTGTGGTTCCGGTGGCACGTGAACTTGGCGACAGGCATCGACTGATTCAACTGGATCACCACCTTTCGCACGCTTCGGTCACGGCGGAAGTTCGCACAGTGTTAGCAGCTGAATCGTTTGATGTGTTGGTCGTCGACACGTTTCCTCGAGGCCTCGGCGGAGAACTTCCTGAAGTACTTGCCACGCTAAGCTGCCCAAAGGTACTCATTCACCGCGACCTGAATCCAAACTACGTCGAGCAGCATGATGTTGAAGCTGCTGTGGGCGCCTATGATCTGATTGTCGTGCCGGGTGAGTCTGCAGCATTTGATACGATGCTTCAAGCTGTCCGCACAGAACCGTGGTTGATCCGAGATTGCGACCAGCTGCGATCTGTCGCTCAGTCCCGCACGGTGCTTGGTGCAACAGATCAGTCAAAGCCGGTCGTCGTTGTGATGGGAAGCGGCACTGCAGCGGAGATTCGTGAAATGGAGCGGCTCGCAGCCGAGCTTGATGGAAAATTTGGCCACCGGTGTCAGATCCGTTTCACGGCCCCCAATCTCAGCCTTGCCAACAACAGGCTAAGTATCTGGCCGTTGCTAGAAGTGATGCCAGGGATCGACATCATGATTGGAAATGGGGGCTACAATACGGTGAATGAGGTCAAGGCAACGGGAACTCGTTTCATCGGCATTGCTCGCGAGCGATTGTACGATCGTCAGCAGCGTCGGTTGTTGCAACTGGGAGGCCTGAACAAAGCGACCGATGTCGCCGAGCGGCTGAATGAGCTGTTGGTCGCCGGCGTGAAATCGTCAGATAAAACAACCTACGTCAATGGCGTGCATCAGGCCGTGCGGTTGATTGTTCAACTGGTCTCGAACGACTCGCCCAATCATTGACGGCATCCTCGCAAAAGTTCGATCGCAGACCCTGCTTTGGAGTACAAGATTCGCAGAGAACATGCTGTCTGCGCACTCTCTGCGGTCCTCTGCGGCTCTGCGCCCTCTGCGCCCTCTGCGTTAAAATACTAGCTCTCTTCGAAGACGGATCCGACTGCCCTAGGTCCGAGCTGACGATGGGCTTCGATCGCACAGCCAAAGATTCGTTCTGAGGTTTCATTTTTTTGCATGGGTTCGTTCTGATCGATGGTTTTCTAATGAAACCTGTTCTACCAGCGCAAAAAAATACCCGGCTGGACGTCTCAGTGACATCCAGCCGGGTATGACTTAACCGTTCAGTTCAATCAACCAGCTTCAACAGCGGCTTGAGCAGCTGCGAGGCGGGCGATTGGGATTCGGCGTGGTGAACAACTGACGTAGTTCAGGCCGATGTCGTGGCAGAAGTAAACGGATTTTGGATCTCCGCCGTGTTCGCCACAAATGCCGATCTTCAGTTCTGGACGAGTTTCTCGACCATCAGCGACGGCAATCTTCATCAAGCGGCCAATACCAGTCTGGTCAACAGTCTGGAATGGATCCGCTGGCATGATGTCGTTTTCGGTGTAGTAACCGATGAAGCCTTTGTAGTCGTCTCGGCTAATTCCAAGGCCTGTTTGAGTCAGGTCGTTGGTACCGAAGCTAAAGAATTCAGCCGTGTCGGCAATTTCACCAGCAGTCAAAGCAGCTCGTGGAATTTCGATCATCGTGCCAGTCATGAAGTTCACTTCAACGCCTTGCTCTTCGAAGACCTTGGCGGCGGTTTCCTTAATGACAGCAGTCTGGTTGTCGACTTCTGCTTTGTAACCCGCAAGTGGAATCATGATTTCAGGAAGAACTTCGATGCCTTCCTTCTTGCATGCACAAGCCGCTTCAAGGATCGCTCGAGCCTGCATCGCGGTGATTTCCGGATACACGATTCCCAATCGACATCCACGGTGACCAAGCATTGGGTTGGATTCAACCAACTCGGCAACTCGACGACTGACATCTTCTTCGGTGACGCCGAATGTTGAAGCCAACTTGCCAGCCAGAGCCGGATCTTCGTGCATGTGATGTTCGCTCAGGAACTCATGCAATGGTGGATCCAACAGACGAATGGTGACGGCTTTACCGGCCATGACCTTGAACAAGTGAGTAAAGTCGGCTCGTTGGAACGTGATCAGTTTGGCGAGTGCTGTCTGACGATCTTCAACAGTTGTTGAGAAGATCATTTCACGCATTTCGTCCAAGTGATCGAAGAACATGTGTTCTGTTCGACACAGGCCCACACCTTCGGCACCCAGTTGCAGACTGATTTCTGCGTCGTGAGATTCCGTGTTGGCTCGCACGTTCAACTTGCGATGTTCGTCGGCCCATGCCATCAGTTGAGCGTATCGCTGATACACTTCTGATTCTTCCGGCTTCATGTTGCCAGTCATGACTTCCATGACTTCTGATGGGCTGGTTTCGATTTTGCCAGCGAAGACTTCGCCCGTGAAACCGTCGACAGAAATCCAGTCTCCGCCCTTCAACACTTGACCGTTCACAGTCACTGTGCCGGCTTCGTAATCGATGTTCAATGCATCGCAACCGCAGACGCACGTCTTGCCCATCTGGCGAGAAACCAAAGCCGCGTGAGAAGATGCTCCACCGAAGGCGGTCAGGATGCCGTTGGCAACCTTCATTCCTCGAAGGTCTTCTGGGCTGGTTTCTTTTCGTACCAAAACCAGCTGCTTGTCGTTGTCAGCAACCCATTGTTCTTCGGCATCAGATGCGTGGAACACGATCTGACCGGTCGCAGCACCTGGGCCAGCGTTGATGCCCTTGGCCAACAGTCGGTTTTCCTTTTCAGCCGTTGCCTTCGCAGCAGGGTTGAAAATGGGTTGCAGCAGTTGGTTCAAGTCGTCGGCTGGAATACGTCGTTTTTCCAGAGCCGTTTTCACATCGACGAGGCCTTCGTTCACCAAGTCGACGGCAATACGAACAGCAGCGAAACCGGTTCGCTTGGCGTTTCGAGTCTGAAGCATCCAGACCTTGCCGTTTTCGACAGTGAATTCAATGTCTTGAACGTCTTTGTAGTGTTGCTCCAACGTCTTGCCGATGTTTGTCAGCTGCTCGAAAGCTTCTGGCTTGTCGATGTGCAACGTTTCTTCAACTCGCTTAGGAGTTCGAGTACCGGCAACAACGTCTTCGCCCTGAGCGTTGATTAAGTAGTCGCCACAGAAACCTGGTGTTCCGTCTGAACAGTTTCGAGTCAGGCCAACACCCGTGGCACATTCGTCGCCCAAGTTACCGAAGACCATGGCTTGAACGTTGGTC
Organism: Fuerstiella sp.; assembly: GCA_039974975.1. Classification (GTDB taxonomy): domain Bacteria; phylum Planctomycetota; class Planctomycetia; order Planctomycetales; family Planctomycetaceae; genus Fuerstiella. The sequence goes on from JBDWHY010000021.1 coordinate 103,772, forward strand.
GCTGTGCCCCATGAGTGAGGAATGCCGTACTGACGACGGTAAACCTGAGCTCGGTCGTTGCCCCAGCTTCCAAAGACAGCTCCGATGCAGCCCCAAAGCTGTTCCATCGGATCTTCTGGGAAGTCGATTCCAGCGTGAGTCTTGATCACGGCTTTGAAGTCAACAACGATCTGCTTGATGGCAGCGATGCTTAGACCAGATTCGTGTTCGACATTCTCTTTTTCGCGAGCTGCGTCCAAGATTTCTTCGAAGTGGTCGTCGTCGTTTTTGTTTTCTGGCTTCAGACCCAAAACAACGTCGCCGTACATCTGGATCAGACGTCGGTAGCTATCCCATGCAAAGTGCTCGTTACCAGACTGCTTGATCAGAGCCTGTACGACAGCTTCGTTGATACCGATGTTCAAAACGGTATCCATCATGCCGGGCATGGATTCTCGAGCACCCGATCGGCAAGACAAAAGAAGGGGGTTCGTTGGATCGCCGTATTTCTTACCCATGCAGGCTTCAGCGTCTGCAATGGCAGCTTCTACTTGAGCCTTCAATTCGGGGGGATAGCTTTTACCGTTGTCATAAAAGTAGGTGCAAACTTCGGTAGTAATGGTGAAACCGGCTGGCACAGGCAGGCCAATGCGGCTCATTTCCGCGAGATTCGCGCCCTTGCCGCCCAACAATGCCTTTTGAGTGGTATTGCCGTCTGCTTTGCCGTCGCCGAAAGTGTAAACGTACTTAGTGTCTGCCATTGTGGTAAGGACCTCGAATTGAAGAGCCGCAGGTCGCGGCGAACACGGCCATCAAAATAGAAACGATGGCGAATCTGGGATAAACAGGACCCTTCCAAGAGCCCGTTCTGCTTTACAGCTGACCATCTACGTCGTCAGCGCATAAAGAAAGCGTGAGCAAAAACTCTGCCTTCTCGCGCGAACGGTACCACCGCAGTCGGCAAACTTCAAGCTGTTCGCCGCGTCGCCAGATTCGAGACGTCGAAGACGCATTTTTGGGCATTCAGTGGGATTTTCGAAGTCAGAGCAAGCTGCACCGCTTCGCCCTGTTCCTGAAACCCGATGAACCACTAAGCTTAGGTGATCGCGGCAACTTAGTGAGATCTCGGACTGACAGTGTCAGACACCGAATTTCGGTCGCTGAAGCAATCGATTCACCTGTCGAACCGACGAGAGCAGCGTTTTGCTGTTGTCGGTTGTTAAAAAACAACACTTTTCTTGAGACTTGGTAAGGGAATTCGTGATGGCGGTACGTGGGATCCGAGGGGCCATCTCTGTAACGAAAGACGATCCAGACGAAATTCGCGAGGCGACTCGAGAATTAATGCAGGACATTTTGGATCGCAACGAAATCACAGACTACGACGAAGTGATTTCCGCCGTCTTTACGACAACTCATGATCTCACCAGCTGTTTTCCGGCTGAGGCTGCTCGGCACATCGGAATGAACACGGTCCCCTTACTGTGTGCCCTAGAAATTCCCGTTCCTCATGCGATGCCTCTGTGTATTCGCATTCTGCTGCACGTGAATTCAGACAAAAAACCCAGCGAAATCGTGCACTGCTACTTAAAAGACGCAGCCAGACTGAGGCCCGACATGAGCAGTGCTCAGTAAACACCGCGGCCATGCCCATCACTGGTCTGCTTTCCCATTCACCCAGCGGCGATGCGGCTGATTTCAGCAACGAGGGAAGGCACAGAATGCGTCGATCCATCGGCAAGCCCCTGCGATTGATGCTTGTGTTTTGGGATTTCGCGTATGAGGTGGGCCGCTTGAAATTCGGCTTCTTGGTTCACCGTGACAAAATCGCCGCAAAGCGTTGAAGCTGCGGGAGTTCCTGTTTACGAAACTGGCCGAGTTTTGCTAAAACCCAAGTGTCGGAAGCCCGGCCCGGTAATATTCGCTACGTCTTTTCCATGGATGGAAACAATGACACCAGCAAACTCAGGTTTGACTGCCATTCTGTGTTGTCTTTTGGTTGGTTCTGGCTGTGGGCAATCCGAGCCGGCGAATCCCTTGTTGTCAGACAATGACACTTTGCTGAATGAGTTACTGGGTTCTGCTGAAGAAACAGCAGAGATCTCGGCCAATTCAGACACTGCCGAAGAATCAGATTCATTGGTGCAGACAGCTGATTCCGACTTGGAAATTCCAAGCACCGAAAACGATACGTCCGATAGTATTGTCGATGACATTCTGGGCAGCCGCAGCGCTGCTCAAGATCCCATCACTGCGGCGATTGCTGGCAATTTCGAAGTCAATCAATTTCAGCAAAACACTGCTTCCAACGTGAGCGGATCGTCTGCAAACTTTGGTTCTCAAAATGCAAACGCCGTTCAGTTACGTGTGGGCGACCAGTTCCCTTTTCTGAAGACCGTGCGACAAACGGTGGTTCAAAAGACGACTGATCTCACTCTGCAGTCTGAAGACCAAGTGACGGCTCAAACACTGATGCAACTGACGATGCTGTTAAGCGTTCTCGATTCTTCAGCCAGCGGCCATTTGCTGCAAGTCAGGTACGATCGAGTACAGTATTCTCAAGATGTCAACGGAACGTATCAGGCGTTTGATTCGGCCGCCCGACTTCCCAACGGCCAAATGGCCAACCCTGTTCCAGCTGGCATCGAAGCTTATGCTGGAATGGTGGGAGCTGGTTTTCGATTTACTGTGACGCATGATAACAAAGTCGTTGGTACAGATGGTTTCGCTTTGTTCTTGGATCAGTGTGTGTCCGCCGTTCCGTTTGAACAGCGAGTGGCGATTCGCTCGTCGCTGGAACAAAGATTTCAATCCGGAGGCATTGCAGAGCTGATTGATGAAAGCATTGGCATGCTGCCTTATGGATCATCGCGAGCCAGAGCGGGCGATGTTTGGGTGACAGACCGGCAGTTGCAGCAGCAATCTCCGATCCAAATGCAGACAACCTGTCGCCTGGTTTCGACTTCCAACAACGCCGCTGAAATTGGACTCACCGGAAGGATCGAATCCGCCACCGGAGCAGCCTTCAAAATTTCTGACGGTCGCACAATGGGAACTTGTTTCGTAAACCTGACGACCGGACTTCCGTTGCATTCTCAACGCAGCAGCTACCTAAAAATCGCCGGTCAGCAAACGGCTCAACGGTCTGTGGAAATCACAAAGAAGATCGAAACGATGTTTACGTCTCAAAGCCCGTCAGCTCAAAACATGGTGCAGCAGCATCGGCTCGAATCGGGGACGGCAAACCATTCGGCGTCGCTTGCCAGTCAGACCTACAACCCAAGGGCGAATGGTTTGGCTCTGCCTGCACAGCCAGTTCAATCAGCGTCGTTGCCCGGCAGTGAGGGAATTCAATTTCCGAGCATCCAGGGGCAGTTTTCAAACCAATCGACGCCCGTTCATCCAGTGTCATCGGCGAACGCCGTCAACGGACTAAACAACGGGGTCAACACAGGTCCTTCTTTGCAAATTCCTTCTGGCGCTCCAGGTTCAGTTCCAGCCGCCGAATTGAAGTCATCGGTGGAAGCCGTTTATCCCGATTGAAGGTGTGTGAGGTCACTGGCCCAGTCAGACGTTGCTGCAGTCTGCTGGTCAGCACAAAGCTAAGGTGTTGGGCCCGGTATCACGCTGTCTGCAGATTCACGCTGTCTCTGGATTCACACTGTCTCTGGAGCGGCGGGTAGAACGATCGACGTCCGGCATTGAACACCATCAGTTTTTTGTGATGGACATTGTTTGTCGACGCCGTGACGGTGAACGATAAGTTCGTCTTCTAAGCTGATCGGTTTCCGTGCTGATAGCGAAAGCAATCTCAAGCACGCAGTCTAACAAGGTGGACGAACCACCGTTTGTTGAGCAGGCAGAAGGAGCAGCGACCTCGTCGACTCTTGCTGTTAGTAGCGCGTTGAAAAAGCCAGGCTGAGGTCACCCGATGTGTCAACGAGAGATGAATCCCTCCGAATCCCTCAGGTTCTGCACAGCCGATCTCCATCGCTCACGCAACGGGTTGCCTTTTTCAGCGGGCAGCTAGTCTTCGTATTCCGCCAGATAGCCAATGAACTCACGACGATGTTCCTCTTCGTCTCCGAGTGCTTGGATGCACAGGTCTTGAGTCACATAGTCGATGCCATCGCACAGTTTGATGATTTTGGAATACTGTTTGATGGCACTGTCTTCGGCATCGATGACACCCTTGATAACGGCAACGACGTCGGTCATTTTGGCGGGAGGCTGCAACTGAGATTGGCTGGCCTGAAAATCCATGCTTCCGGGGACAATGCCTCCGATGGTTTTGATTCGTTTGGCAAGCGACTGGGCGTGAGTCAGTTCTTCGGCAATGTCGGCATTCAAAGCCGCCTTGATTTGGTCGGCTCGAACCCCATCAAGATTGATGGACGCACTGATGTAGCTCATCACCGTTTCGATTTCCATCCAATAGGCGACGGTCAATTCCTTGATGATTTCAGTTCTGTCTTCTGACATCTTTCCGAACTTTCATTCTGGTGTTTCACACGGCGAGCGGTTGGATGGATTTTGCGCGGCGAAGGCTTTCAAGGCTGCTGCGATTGGATATCCGGACAAAGGACGGCTTTCCAACAAGCTTCCTGACACTTAATTCGGTGCGATCAGAGTCTGCCGGAACAGAATCTCCGCCGCCTGAACGGATGCAGCCTGCTGTTTTTGGTGAGCAAGGTTTGCTCGATTCAGGTGAACGTGATGGCCACAGACTGAAAAACCTGTACATCTGAACATCATGTGGTAATTCACATTCCAAAAACTGTTCAGTAATTCTGGTGTACGGAGTGACAGGTCACTGATGGCTCACTAAGTTCGTGTTTTGGGCACGTTTTTTGGCTCCGCAAGAGATTCAAGGACGCACGGCGATCGTCGTTCCTTGGCGACAAACAGCAATTCTGAAAGATACGACGAATGAAATGGACGACCCTACTGCTTCTGCCGTTGGCCGTTTTAATGGCGAGCGGGCAGTCGTTGGCGTTTGCTCAAGAGGAATCCGAAGCTGCCGTGGAGCCTGTTTCCACAGAAGTGGAAGGTGGCGAAGCGGACGCAGCTGCCGAGTCTGAAGGAGTCGCTGTCGAAGGCGGCGATGGAACTTTGACGAAGACGGACGAAGAATACGACAAAGCAGACTTGGCTTGGATGCTGGTAGCAATCGCTTTGGTGCTGATGATGACAGCTCCGGGATTGGCTTTATTTTACGGCGGACTGGTCCGTAAAAAGAACATTCTGAGTGTCATGATGCAGTGTGTTTTCCTGATGGGGATCATGTCCATCGCGTGGCTTGTGGTTGGCTACAGCTTGGCTTTTGGCGGCGAAAGTCCGTATTACGGAGGCTTTCAGCACATCCTATTAAACGGTGTGTCTCCGGCTATTGGAGTCGGAACGGCCAACTTCGTAGCGTCGACTCAGATTTTTGTCGCCTTCCAAGGCATGTTCTTCATTATTACCCCGGCACTGATCTGTGGAGCCTACGCTGAACGTATGAAGTTTAGTGCGATGGTGGCATTTAGCTTGCTTTGGGGTCTGTTGATTTACTGCCCGATCGCTCACTGGGTTTGGGCGGACAACGGTTGGTTGTGCCACTGGAATGAAGACGCAGCGTTTCCAGCGATCGACTTTGCTGGAGGACTTGTGGTTCATATTAGCAGCGGAGTCGCCGCGCTGATGTGTGCGTTGGTCATCGGAAAACGGCGTGGTTTTCCCTCAGAACCAATGCCTCCCCACAATCTCACATTCACGGTCATTGGCACGGGCCTGCTGTGGGTCGGCTGGTTTGGTTTTAACGGAGGCAGTCAACTGGCCATCGACGGAATCGCCGTGAACGCAGTTTTGGCAACTCATATGGCTGCGGCCGCAGGAGTACTTGGCTGGTCGTTGGCTGAAATCATCAAGCACGGCAAAGCTAGTATCTTGGGAGCATGTTCCGGAGCTGTTGCTGGTTTGGTCTGCATTACTCCTGCCAGCGGAAGCGTGACACCTGTCAGCGGAATGATTATGGGCTTTGTTGCCGGTCTATTCTGCTACTTCTGCTGCACATCAATGAAAAACAAGTTTGGTTACGACGATTCGTTGGATGCCTTCGGAATCCACGGCATGGGAGGAGTTCTAGGAGCACTTTTGACAGGCGTTTTTGCGACAAGCTTGGTCACAGGAGCTACAGTTAAAGCCACTGGAGAACTGGAACGTTTAGGCGGCTTACAGGGCAATTGGGGGCAAATGGTGCCTCAATTTGTCAGCGTCGGAGCGGCAGTCGCATTCAGTGCGATTGGCAGTTTGATTCTGTTAAAAATCGTAGACGCAGCCGTTGGCCTACGGGTTACAGAAGACGAAGAGGTTCGAGGTTTAGATATCACACAGCACGGTGAGGAAGGGTACATTTTCCAGTAGACTGCCGGTTCCTATTAACCGAAAATACTGGTACTGTGCCGCAGGCGAGAGATCGAGGATTCTGTTGATCAACAGGATCCTCAACAAACCCATTTGTTTGGATCACTAGTGAACAAATAGTGCTGTCGAGAAGACAGTAGGTTCATGTGGTGAAGTCAGCAGGAATTCTTGAACGATGAAGAAAATTGAAGCGATTGTTCGCCACTTCAAACTGGAAGACGTCAAGTCGGCCATTACTGATGCCGGTGTCCAAGGAATGACAGTCACAGAAGTTCGAGGTTTTGGACGGCAAAAAGGCCACAAAGAAACCTACCGTGGTGCGGAATACATCGTGGATTTCATGCCCAAGGTCAAAATCGAAATCGTGATCGGCGATGCAGACGAAGACAAGGTCGTCGAAGCATTGGTGAATTCGGCTCGAACTGGTCAGGTTGGAGACGGTAAGATTTTCGTCAGCACAATCGAAAAGGTCATCCGAATTCGAACGGGTGAATCTGACGAATCAGCGATCTAATTCTCAGTGATTACCGGATCTGATATCGATCGATTCGTCGATGTCAGCCGGTCGTATCTCAAAGGCATGGTGTGGACAGTTGTTCCTCACCATGCCTTTTTCTTTGCGCTCAGATTGCTCCCTAGACCCTTTTCATCAGCCAGCCTCAATCAAAGCAACGTTGCGACTGAACGAACGCCGAGAAGATTCATTTTGCGACACCATGCAAACCTTGATCTTGCGGAACCGAAGACAACGTTGGACTGCCCCCAGAGCGGAGTGTCAACAAAGAACGATATCTGCAGACGCTGTACTTGAGACCGTTCACCGGGCTGAGTGTCACCGGGCCTGAGTGTCACCGGGCCTGAGTGTGAATCGGCTGAGTGTCACCGCCTGAGCCTTACCGGCCTGCAATTCTAAGCAGCCCAAGCCCGATGATGGCCAGCACTGCGGATACGATCCAAAAGCGAATCACAATTCGAGCTTCCGGATCTCCTCGAAACACAAAGTGATTGTGGAGCGGGCTGCACCGCAGCAATCTTTTGCCGGTCAGCTTGTAACCTGCAACTTGCACAATCACGCTTGCCGTTTCAACCACAAACAGGCCTCCGATGACCAGCAGTAGCCATTCCTGACCACAAGCGACTGCGCAATAGCCAATGAGTGCCCCTGTCGGCAAGGATCCTGTGTCTCCGAGAAACACGAGGGCTGGATGAGTATTAAACCACAGGAAGCCCAACATGGCTCCTACCAGCGCCGCCAACAGCACGGCCAATTCCCCTGAACCAGATACGAACGTCACGTGCAAGTGTTCTGCAAATTCAACGTGGCCACACAGATAGGTCACGACGGCTAAAGATCCCGAACAAAAGATGGTCGGACCGGCCGCGAGTCCATCCAAACCATCTGTCAAATTCACAGCATTGGTTGAACCCACGATCACCAGCGTCATCCATGCAATCACGGGGAACGCACTGGCAAACAAAACCGTTTCAAACACAGGCAGACGAACGTCGGCCAGCGCGATCGAACGTTCTGTCGTCAACCACAGCAGGCTGGCAATGCAGGTGGAAATCAAAATCTGAATCAGCAATTTTTGCTTCGCCGACAGTCCAAGTCGATCCGTGCTTTGCTTGATTCGATCGTCGTAGAATCCCAAAGCCACGCCGCTGATGACTACAAAAATTCCGATCTGAATCAGCGGAGCCGATAGGTCTCCGCACATGATGACGGCCAGCAAGACGGCTGCCATCACAAACAGACCTCCCATCGTCGGAGTATTCTGTTTGTTCGCGTGCAGTTCATTGAGAGTCGGCGACGCGCTGGCGATTCGTTCGGTAAAACGATTCTGCAACCAACGAATGGCGATTGGCCCCAGCATCAAAGCGGATACGAAGGCAATTAAACTAGATGCTGCGATTCGAGCGGTCAGAAAAATGGCTTCAGGGTGATCGGTTGAACGAGCCTTGAGCCATTCCGGAAACAGATGCAACAACCACAGAATCATCTGAGACTATCCGAAGTAGTTGACAGCATTTTTGAAGAGCTGCAGACCTTCGCCGTCGCCTCGAAGTTCTCGTCGAGTCCACTGAGGATGCTGAGTTGCGAAGAGGTAGCGTTCGGGGTGAGGCATTAATCCGAGAACTCGACCGGTTTCATCTGACAGCCCCGCGATATTGGCGATCGAACCATTGGGATTACACGGTTCTGGAAGGACGTCGATGGTCGTCGGGTCACCTGTTTCAGCCGCCATTTTTGTGGCGTCGTCATTCCAATAGCAAAGGCCGATTTGTTGATTGCTGCGAAGTTGCTGCAACACGCTGTCATCGCTTAAAGCAATGCGGCCTTCGGCGTGAGCGATCGGGACTTCAAATTCATCCATCCCCTTCAAAAACACGCTATTGGAAGGGGGCACTTTCAGCTTCACCCATCGGTCCGTGTAGCGGCCGCTGTTATTCCAAGTTAACGTGACTTGGTCTTCGAAAGGGCTTTGACCCGCGTCATCGATTCCTCGACGCATCAACAGGCCGGCCTTCAGAATGGTTTGAAAGCCATTGCAGATGCCCAGCACCAATTTGTCGGCGGTTAAAAACTGCTGCATGGCGTCGTTCAGTTGACCTCGCAACTGACGACTAAAGATCACTCCGGCTCCGATGTCATCTCCGTAGCTGAAGCCACCTGGGATGCACAGAATTTGGAAGTCCTGTAGTCGCTGTGGATTTTCCAGCAGCCGGTACAGGTGAATTCTTTCGGAAGTCGCTCCTGCCATTTCGAATGCGTGAGCAGTTTCGATATCACAGTTAGTTCCGGGGGCTCGCAAAATGCAGGCTCGAACAGTGGCCATCCGTTGGTCTCGTCGATGGAAGTCATTCAGGGGTAACAGCGAAAGACGCTGGCCGCAAACTAACAGTCGTCTGCCAAAAACTCATCCAAGCCCCTCACATCGATCGAAAATTTGCAGAACCCAGAAAGCCGTTGTGAAGTCCGAGATTGCGAAAGCCGGTCCGCCGCGAATTCCCCAAGCGAGGTGCTACAAGGAAAAGAGTCTGCCCAAGACGTTGAACACTGCAGACTGACTTCGTCCGGATGGCCGCGGGTGTCGCTGAAAGCCAAGCAATTTCTAGGCAAAACAGGGACTTGCCTCCGAGTCACCCACGTGGAAATCTGGAACTCTGGCTGGGGCCAGAAAAACCCATTTACAACCGGCAACCCCATTTATTCTGCGATCGAATGAAAATTCAGACGGTCGTCGTTGGATTGACGAAAATGCAGTGGAAATGGACGGCAAACACATCTCGCAAGCTCCGGAATTTAGCGTTTTCGCCCAATAAGATCTCGAAGTTCACGAAAAACGCGGTAGATTCGGACCCCTGCCGCGGGACTGTTTTTAAGTAGCAAAGTGACTTAAGACAGCTTCGGCAACCAGAACCCCGCTCTGTTTTCGGCGATACCAAATGGTGGATGCACGGTTTTTGCATGCATCATTCGTCGGCAGAGGAACGGGCGTAAAAATCATCAGTTTGCAAACGAGTGCTGGTCTCCGGCGTTTGAAGTGCGAATGATGCAATGTCACATTCACCCCTTAACACACTGCGGGAGTCGCATGCAGATGATCACGGCTGATGCGGAATGTCCAAGACTGATTCCGTCTATCCCTTACCCCGAATATACTTACTACCCGGGCTCCGGTTGCCCTCACCCCATAAGAGATCCCAAAGGCCACAGCTATGGCCGCAAGCATGCTCCTGGCCAAGGTCCGAAAGCTTTAAGCTCGGAAACTTGGCAAGACAATCGCAACTACCTGTTGGCGATCGACTTCTTCAACGTGGGCTACTACTGGGAAGCTCACGAAGAATGGGAACGACTTTGGCGAGTATCAGGTGCTGATACGACTGCCGGTCGCTTCCTAAAGGGCTTAATTAAACTGGCTGCTGCCGGAGTCAAAGTTCGAGAACGAAGTATCCACGGAGTTCGTCGACACGCGGCTTCTGCGGGTGAAATGTTCGCGGACGTTGCCGCCGAAGCAGACACAGACAGCTACTGCGGTCTCGATTTTACTCGACTGCAATTTGCTGCTGACCGTTCGGCTCAGCTGGCATACAAAAAAGAGCATGAACCGGGAACTCCTGTTCGAGTCTTCCCGTTCACGTTGAAGCCAGAAGCTCCGGCTCCAACCAACGCTCCCTAAACGATCTCGGCAAAAGCTGTCGCCAGTTTTCAGAACCTGACCGACAGACGATGTCTTGGAATCGAAAATAAAAATGCTCACGGCTATCCTTGTCGTGAGCATTTTTTTTTGGCTCGGCTTTTAGCACATGGGGCGGGCAGGACAGAATCCGTCGAAACAAAATCGGGCATGAGCGTAACGATCAGATCAAACCGGCGGGCGTTGCCCCCGATACGCTTTTCGTTCTGACATCACCGTTTTTCGTTGTGGCATTGCTAAGACCGGTGGGTTGGCAGCATTGAGGCAATGCCTGACCGAATAAAGTGTGCAGTGACAATCCAGTCGCTTCTTTTTGTGATAACCATGGCGAACAGTTTTCGTCAACAACTTTTTGCATCGTGAAACTATGAAGATTTTGGTGGTTGGCCAGGGCGGTCGAGAACATGCTTTGGTTTGGAAACTGGCTCAAAGCCCGAGCGTCGAAAAAGTCTATTGTGCTCCGGGAAACGCGGGCACTGCCATCGACGCCGAAAACGTAAACATCCCCAGCGATGACATTGGTCGTCTTATGTCGTTCGCCCTTCACAACGACATCGATCTGACGGTCGTTGGCCCAGAAGTTCCACTGGTGGGAGGAATCGTGGATGAATTCCGACTGCAAAACTTAAACATCTTTGGCCCTTCAAAAGCTGCCGCTCGTTTGGAAGGTAGCAAAGCGTTTTGTAAAGACATCATGAAGAAGGCTGGAGTCCCCACAGCCGCCTATCGTGCATTTACTCGAATGGAAGAAGCCGAAGCTTATCTTGATTCCTTCGAAGAAGATCAACCGGTGGTTGTAAAAGCCGATGGATTGGCGGCAGGCAAAGGAGTCCACGTTTGCAACAACAAGCGTGAAGCGCTGAAGGCTGTTCGAGAAATGATTCGAAACGATTGTTTCGGGGCGGCGGGCAGAAAGGTTGTGATCGAAGAATGCCTTGAAGGTCAAGAAGTCAGCATTCTTGCCATCGTTGACGGTGACACCATCATTCCTCTTGAAACATCACAGGATCACAAACGAGCTCTTGACGGAGATCAAGGTCCCAACACGGGCGGCATGGGGGCCTACAGTCCGGCGACTTCAGTGTCTGATTCGATGATGGATGACATTGTCCGTCAGGTATTGATTCCCACGATTCACACCATGAAGGTGGAAGGCCATCCGTTTTCTGGTGTGCTTTATGCTGGCTTAATGCTGACAGCGTCTGGGCCCAAGGTTTTGGAATACAACGTTCGCTTTGGAGATCCAGAAGCTCAACCGGTACTGATGAGATTGAAGAGCGATCTTGCTCAGATTCTTTCGTTGGCTGCGACAGGACGACTGTCTGAATTAGAATCTGTGGAATGGTACCCCGACCCCGCAGTCTGCGTCGTGATGGCGGCGGAAGGCTATCCGGGCAGCTATCGCAAGGGGCTTTGGATTGAAGGAATCAACCAAGCCGACGAATTGATGAACACGAAGGTGTTTCATGCCGGAACGTCATCGAAGGAATCGAAGGTTGTATCCAATGGCGGCCGAGTTCTCGGAGTCACCGCAATGGGCAAAGATATCCCATCCGCCAAGGCGGCTGCCTACAAAGCGGTTGCAAAAATTGGATGGGAAGGTTCGTGGTACCGAACGGACATTAGCGACAAGGCATGAATTCTGAGTGCATCAGGTTCATCGGTTCATCAGGTTCATCGGTTACAGCCGGTGAATGACATCGGATGCCACTGAGCCCTGGTCAATCGAGGCGATCGTGGCAGCCCGTTGTTTAGCGTCCGCAAATGTGCTTGTCTTAAATTGCCGAACGACGACATGCGATCGCCCCGGATTTCAGTCCGGGGTGACCGCCCGAATCACATCAAGTCCCGAAGGGACGACATGCGAACACCGTTTGATTTTCAAGTGAACCTTTCTGGAATCAGAGAGGCTAACCACCATCCTCGACCGCTGCTTTAATGGACCATTCTCAACGCTATTCAAAGCAGATCTTGTTTTCGCCCATTGGCGAAACGGGGCAGCAACGCCTTGCGGAATCATCCGTTCTGCTGATTGGTTGTGGAGCACTCGGGTGTGTGTTGGCCGACAGTTTGGCTCGAGCCGGAATTGGCAGACTTCGTATCGTTGATCGAGACTTTGTCGAAGAAAGCAATTTGCAGCGGCAAATTTTGTTTACAGAACAGGATGCCGAAGAACATCTACCGAAGGTGGTCGCCGCGAAATCTCGTCTCCAAGCGATCAACAGTTCCATCCAGATTGAAGCGATCGTGGCGGACGTCACCGAAGCCAACATTCTGGAATTCGCCGAACAGGTCGATCTGATTTTAGACGGGACCGACAACTTCGAAATCCGCTATTTGATCAATGATGCGGCCTTGGAAACGGACACGGCTTGGATCTTCACGGGATGCACGGGAAGTTCGGGGCAAATGATGCCCGTGGTGCCTCAGAAGACGGGTTGCCTGAGATGTCTGATGCCGGATGCTCCTCCACCCGGAGCCACTGAAACTTGTGATACGGCCGGAGTTCTCGGGCCGGCCGTCATGGCCATCGCATCGATGCAGGCAGCGATGGCCATTCGGCTGCTTGTGGAACAGCACAGTTACGACGACGAACCCGAACATTTGGCGGAGCTTAGGAAGTTGACGATCATCGATGTGTGGGATCAATCGCATCGAACGGTTGATACAAGTCGCCTGCCAGACGGAAGCTGTCCCGCGTGTTGTGGGGGAGAGCGGAAGTGGCTGGAGGGTTCAGAATCAGGGCAGTCGACCGTGCTTTGTGGCCGCAACGCCGTTCAGGTGACTCCGGCAACACCACTGTCGCTATCGCTTGAAGAGCTTGCCGTAAGATTTGAACCTTTCGCGACGGTCCGTTCCAATCGGTTTTTGGTGCGAGCCACGCTCAGCGAAGGCGACATTCAGCTGACCGTGTTTCCCGATGGCCGAGCGATCATAAAGGGCACGGAAGATCCGTCGGTTGCTCGGTCCATTTTTGCACGCTGGATTGGCTCATAAGACGAGCAAACATGTGCTGAGCTTGCTGGCAGGGCGGCGGCACCCACTGTTTTTTGTGGCGCCGGCCTTCTTTTCGTAGGCAATTTTAAAGAAGGTGACTTAGTTTGCAGTTCGCTGATTTTGCAAACGCGGTGCTGGATCTGGGTTCAGACGATGGCGTGACTTCTTTGATGCAGATATGGTACTGGCTTAAGCTTCCCGCCTTGCTTGCCCTCCGATTGGTTGCCCCATGATCTTACGTGATTTGACTGGCTTAAGTCTTCTTCTGTTGTTTTCCACCCTGTCGCAAAGTGCGAGCCAGTGTTGTGGTCAGGACACGGTTTCAGAGGAAGACTATTATCCCATCGTCCGGTTTCAGATTCCGGAAGAACTGAACGTGGAAGCATCGGCTGTAGACGTCTTGCCCGGTGCGACGTCATCTGCAGATCGAATCGCTGTTGCGACTCGACGAGGCGACATTTTTCTGGTTGATGGAGCTTTCCAAGACGACCCATCTAAGGTCACGTTTAAGCTGTTTGCTCATGGTCTGCATGAAGTGTTGGGGCTTCATGAAAAAGAAGGCTGGATCTATGTGACTCAACGCTGCGATGTGACTCGACTGAAGGATTCGGATAACGACGACGTCGCCGACACATTCGAAATTTTCAGCGACGGCTGGGAAATTTCTGGGGACTACCACGAATACGCGTTTGGTTCAGACTTCGATGCTCAGGGCAACATGTGGGTGACGTTGTGCCTGACCGGTTCATTCAATAGCAACGTCAAGTATCGTGGATGGTGCTTACGCATCGATGAAGACGGCAACGTGATGCCAACTTGTGGAGGCATTCGATCGCCTGGTGGGATTGGGTTTAATGCAAAGGGCGACGCCTTCTACACAGACAACCAAGGGCCTTGGAACGGTACCTGTAGCCTGAAGTGGCTTCGACCTGGTTCGTTTCAAGGGCATCCCGGAGGGAACAAATGGTATGACATCGCCAAAGATGTCATTGGCGATGCTCCAACAGAACCCACCAGCGGCAGCCGCATGATGACTGAGGCGGCTCTGATTCCGGAATACGAACCGCCCGCAATTTTGTTTCCGTATCAGAAGATGGGGCAATCGGCCAGCGGATTTGCTTGCGATCAAACCAATGGAAAATTCGGACCTTTCCAAGATCAGCTGTTTGTCGGCGACGTGACACACAGTTTAGTGATGAGATGTTTTTTGGAAGAAGTCGACGGCCACTATCAGGGAGCCTGTTTTCCATTTCGCAGTGATTTGGGCAGTGGCACATTGGCATTGGAATTTGGCACAGACGGCAGTTTGATCGCCGGAGGAACCAATCGAGGATGGGGTTCACGAGGAACAAAGTCGTTCGCCGTTGAACGCCTGCAGTGGTCCGGCAAAATTCCGTTCGAAATCAAGACGATGGAGGCCCAGCCCAACGGGTTTCGATTCACACTGACAAAACCTGTCGATCCTGAATCGGCGAAGGACATGGATTCGTGGACATGGCAGTCGTACACGTATATCTTCCAGTCTTCATATGGCAGTCCGGAAGTCGATCACCAGCAACCCAAAATGACAGAAATCAAGGTCAGCGACGACGGAATGCAGATCGATGTGACTTTGGATCACATGCAAATCGGTCACGTGCATGAGTTGGTTGCTGCGGGGCTGAAATCTAAGGGCGGACAGCCCTTGCTTCATCCAGAAGCATACTACACTCTCAACTACCTTCCTAAAAACTAAGACATGCAGTACCTCAGATTGTTTGGCGACAACCATCAGTTTGAATCTGCAATTTCGTTTCTTCACTAACGGTCGTCTGTTCGACCTCCCTGACTGCAAAAAGTCGTTCGGGTGGTCTGTTCAGCTTAAGAAAAGCAAACCATGAAGGTCGCTCTGTTTATTCCCTGCTACGTCGACCAGTTTTACCCTCAAGTCGGCATGGCAACTGTTCGCTTACTGGAACACTTGGGAGTCGATCACGAATTTCCAGCAGGGCAGACTTGCTGCGGGCAGCCCATGGCAAATTCTGGATGCATGCCAGAAGCCGAACCTTTGGCCAAGAAGTATGTGAAGGAATTTGCTGGCTACGATTACATCGTGGCTCCTTCGGGAAGCTGCGTATCGATGGTTCGGAATCACTACACCGACTTCTTCAAGCCAGACGATCAACAATCAAAAACTGTCCGTTCCAACACTTATGAGCTGACAGAATTTTTAACCAACGTCTTGAAGGTCGACGACATCCAAGGATCGTTTCCTCATCAAGTTGGAGTCCACAAAAGCTGCCATGGTCTTCGAGAACTGAGGTTGGGTTCGTGTTCCGAGAACATGAACAACGATGCAGATCTTCTATTGGACCTGTTGAAACCGCTTAAGGAAATTCGTTTTTCGGAACTGAAACGCTCCGATGAATGCTGTGGCTTCGGAGGCACATTTGCTGTCAACGAAGAAGCCGTGTCGTGCGTGATGGGAGACGACCGAATCGCCGATCATCTGCAAGCGGGGACCGAGGTTCTGACTGCCGGGGATATGTCGTGTTTGATGCACTTGGAAGGCATTATCAAACGAAAAAAGCATCCCATTCGAGTCATGCATTTTGCCGAAATTTTGGCAGAAGCCATCGTAGGATCCCCTCAGCCATCCGCGGTGTAGACGCGTTTATCGAATAAGTCATCTCGGATCGTTGTGTTTCCACTGGAACCTTGCAAGGGGCCAGTGTGCCAGTGTCGCACCGTACCAGTCGAACGGTGCCAGTCGAACCGTGGCTACGGCTGCAATCGCAACGACAGCCAAGCTTCTGCTCTCATTGACTCGGTTTTCACAAAGCGGTGTTACCTGAAACGCTCGCAGGGTGAGGCGGGGGGGGCGTTCGGTGGCCCGTTCAACGCCCGGCTTGCACCTGTCTTCACCACGATACTTAAACAGCCCAAGCTGCCAAGGTAGTGCAGAATGGAAACGTGCAGCCAGGCTTTATGGGGCAGAAGTTGAGGAACATCCCTGGAACTGATTTCGTGTTTTTTTTCGGGAAGGTTCCCTGATCATTCGCATCATGCAAAGATTGGTGTAGCGTTCGTAGATGAGGACTGAGCAAGACGTAATCCTCACAGGCAGAAGCTGAGAGGCGGGCAACGATCAAGAAGAGTTTCGTGTTGTCTTTTCAGGTTTGCCGCAAATGATGTGTGCGACTTTCACAAGAAGTGATGTTGTCGTCCGCAGATTGGCGTGCCTTCACTTTTGAAGCCGCCTCTCTCTCGGAATGGAATCCAGAAAGGAAGCTGTGATGGAACATTCAACGCCCACGATTCATCTCGTGAATGGTCTGAAAAGCCTTGTTGAAACTTTGGAGAATCGAGGCAACGGTCTCGAAACCGCTTCAAATGTTCTCGAGCCAGAGCCACCTCCCACGCAAAACCAAACTCCGTTGGTTCAAACCGACGAGGGGCGTTCGTCTTATTGCGGTACCGACTTGCAAGCTCTTTGCGACGAGGGGTGTTTTGAAGACGTCATGTGGCTGCTCATCAATCGCAGTCGGCCTGATCACGAGCAACTTGCGGACACTGTCGCCATCTTAAATGATGCGGCTGTGATTGATCGTCCTCTTGCTGAAACCATTTCCACTGTTCCCTTACAGACTCGGCCGCTCGACTTTTTTCCTCTGTCGATTTCGTTGCTCTCGTGCTTTGATCCGACTCCAAGTGACGTATCGGCTCACGCAACTCGGTCTCAGTTTTGGAGACTGATGGCTCAACTTCCCGTGTTAATGCATGTCGCGTTGGGCGGCGACATCGAAGACGGTCGCCCCGTCTTTCCGGAAGGATGCAGCGACCCAGAAATTTCTGCTGACATCGACGAACCTGCCACTTCTTGGGCCGGCAGATTGTTGCAGATTCTTCGCACCGATAACCATCCTGTGTCGGCGACAG
The DNA here is from genome assembly GCA_039974975.1 of Fuerstiella sp. Taxonomy (GTDB): domain Bacteria; phylum Planctomycetota; class Planctomycetia; order Planctomycetales; family Planctomycetaceae; genus Fuerstiella. The sequence continues at coordinate 121,270 of JBDWHY010000021.1, forward strand.
AAGAGCACGCGATGAACGTGCTGATGACTTGTGAATGCATGACAGATGAACGAGCCGCCGACTGTACGGCTCGATCCGTCGGAGCGGCTGTGACCGACATCATTGCGGCATGGAAGGCGTCCTCTGCCGTCTTTGTCTCTCAATTACGCAACGATCCGTATTCTTGGACGGCGACATTGATGCGTAGTTTTGTGAACCCTTCGTATGCCGAACAATGGTGGGCAAGTCGCGGCGGAAAGGGGATGCCGTTTGGCTTTGCTGCCGCCCCAGAAGAAGACCGCAGTATGCTGCTGCGGGAACAATGCCAAGAGCTGCTGGGCAGTGTCCCCGCGATGGTGATGGAAGCATCTTGTTCACGCTTAGAGGCGGTTCGAGCCGAAGATGATCGATTTCCGACCACAGATTGGACGGCGACTCGGCTACTCTCGCTTCTCGGAGTCCCTGAAGACCGGATTAGCGTTGCAATCGGAATGGCGCGACTGGTTGGCTGGGCGGCTCACCATCTGGACCAATGCGAACGAGGTTCTGTGGACTGATTTTACCATGTTTATATGGTGAATCGTTTGATTTCGAGTACAACAGTTCGGTGAGACGATTGCCTCTGATCGATCTACTTGGTCGCTCGATGCGGCTCGGCACACGTGTTTTCTCGGTCAGGTCTGAGACGCGATGGTGTTGAATGGGCCTATTTTTTATCTCAAATTCAGCAGCCGACCGCCCGTTTCTGAATCTTCGTTTTTAGTCTGCGGGCTGCGATCAACTCTCGCTGGAGCTGGAAATGAAGAAACGCATGGCCACCTTTCTGATCACCTTAGGTGGTTTATTTACGTTCTGGCTATTGATCGTTGGATATAACGTTCTGACGGGACCTCACGCCGAACTTGGAGTTGTCGACGGTCAGCTCACTCCCGTTCCCGACAGCCCCAACGCTGTTTCCAGCTTCGCGATATCAACCGAACACCGGATGGAACCGATCCCCTATTCTGGGTCACCCGAACAGGCTTTCGGCAAGATCAAAGACGTGGTGGAATCGATGCCTCGAACCAACATCATTGTCGCTGAAGACAACTACCTAAGAGCCGAATTTCAGTCGGGATTTTTCCGGTTTGTTGATGACGTAGAATTTCTTGTTGAAGAGGATATGCGCATGATTCAGTTTCGCTCGGCGTCACGACTTGGCCACTCGGACCTAGGAGCAAACCGGTCACGTATGGAAGAATTCCGGCGGCGATTTGAACAGGCACCGTCGCAATCAATGACAAAATGATGGCCACGAAACTCACACATCAACGAGATCCCTATTGGGCTCATATCGCACCGTTCGCCGTGTTTATGTGCATCCTTGCCGTGCCAGACTTGGTGGAGACATGCGGGTTGGGAGGCGACGGGCTTGACAGCAACGCAGCAAGCCACAGCGGAGCGACTTCGGGTTGGTCTGTGTTCAAGCATCGGGAACTGTGGCTATACCCGTTGCAAACTTTTGTTTGCTTCGCGCTGCTGATTTTCTATCGCCGCAACTACTGTCTGAAACCTTGGGCTGGGGTTCCACTTGGAGTCATCGCTGGAGTCGTAGGAATTGCTTTGTGGGTCTTACCGGGTCTCCTGTTTCAACGGTATCAGATCGCTTTTCCGTTGAGTGAAGTTTTGGGAATGGTCGATCGGTCGGACGGCTTTGATCCGGGCTCTGAATTGGCTCAGCATCCGCCTGCGATCGTCTGGTTCTGGATGACTCGATTGCTAAGACTGATCGTTGTGGTGCCCATCATGGAGGAAGTGTTTTGGAGATCCTTTCTGATGAGATTTCTGGCCGATTCGAAACAGGAATTCGACCAGGCAAAATTTGGACAACATTCTGGCGTGGCACTTTTGGTTGTCACAAGTTTGTTTGTTGCCGCGCATCAGCCGGTCGATTACTTTGGGGCAACCTGCTTTGGTTTGCTGGCGTATTGGGTGACAGTAAGAACCAAAAGTCTGGTCGCAGTGATCGCGATGCACTCAGTTGCGAATGCTTGCCTAGCCGCCTACGTGGTTGCATCCGGACAGTGGGGTTACTTGTAGAGTGGACCATCGGCTGGCCACTTTGCTTGTCGCAATCTGCCTGTGTCTGAACGGGCCTGACACCGATGTCTGTTGTGGAACAAATACTGCGGTGAAGTAGGATCGCTGAGTACTTTCTTTGCTTCGCATTTTCAGGGACTCATTATGCCAATCGGTGTCGCAGCTTTGGGTTGGCTTCTTTTTGGCAGCATTGCCGTTTGGTCTGTGCCCGCATTACTGTGGTTTTTGCTGCGAGAGCTGAAGCCCGTGAAGCCCGTGACGCCCGTTGCGGACTGCGTCGAACCATTCGACGCCGCTGAATTTGTGTCGATCATCGTGCCGGCTTGCAATGAACAATCGGGAATCCAAGCGGCTCTTCGTTCGTTGCTAAAGACAGAAGGGATTTCCTTTCAAGTGATTGCTGTCAATGATCGCAGCACTGATGACACCGGCCGGCTCATGGACGAAGTGGCTTCTGCAGATCAGCGGTGCAAAGTGGTTCACGTCGAAAAACTTCCCGACGGCTGGCTAGGCAAAAATCACGCCATGCACATTGCCGCGCAGCAAGCGATTTCCAGTGTCTGCGATTCCCGTATTTCTCGCGAGCAGCACTTTCTTCTGTTTACTGACGGAGACGTCGTGTATCAGCCATTGGCAGTTGCTTCGGCTGTTGCTGAAATGCGGAAACGAAACTTGCAGCATCTGTGCTTGCTTCCTCAGATGCTGCCCGGCAGTGCAATGGAAAACAGCGTCGTTGCCTTTTTTGGCCTGACAGTCGCCATTGGACAGCAGGTCCACCTGATGCCAACACGTTGGCCGCTAAGCTATGCAGGAGTCGGAGCATTCAACATGGTGACCTTGCCAATGTATGAATCCATCGATGGCCACACGCGAATTGCAATGGATGTACTTGATGACATCAAGTTGGGAAAACTGGTTCGTCAGCATTCAGGAAAGCAAGACCTGCTCGCCGCCCCCAAGTTGCTGTCCCTTCGATGGTACGACAATCTCTGGGCGGTGATCACAGGATTAGAAAAAAACGGCTTTGCGGCTTTGTGCTATTCTGCCTTGCGTCTTGTTTTGGTCACCGTTTTGTTTATCACCACGATGATGGCACCGTATCCACTTGCAGTCTGCCTACCATGGCCAGATGCAGCTGGCTATGCGGCCACAGTAGTGCTTTGGCAGACGATGTTTGCAGCTGTCACGATAAAATTTTGCCACGCAGGTTCTCAGTCACTAGCGAAATCGATATTGACCAGCCTACTGTTCCCTTTCGCCGCAATTCTGATGGCGTTTGCTTTCTACCGATCAGCGTGGAAAACCTGGCGACAAGGCGGAGTCCAATGGCGGACAACTTTTTACGATCTTAACACCCTGAAACGTAACATCTATCAATGACGCCTGCAGCTGCTTGGATGAATGGTGAGTTCATCGATTATCAAACAATGGCCGTTCCCGTTTGGGATCTTGGAGTCGTGGCTGGGGCATCCATGACCGAGATGGCTCGAACTTATCAGCATCGCCCGTGCCGTCTCGAACTGCATGTCGATCGGCTGGTTTCTTCCTGTGAACAATTGAAGTTTGACCTCCCGTATTCTGGACGCGAACTGCTGACAGCGGCCAATGAATTAGTGGTTCGAAATTCGGCCAGCCTGCTGGCTGAATCCGATTTGGGCGTCGTGATCTTTGCGACTGCAGGAGCGAATCCAACCTATCTGGGCGACCAGCCATTGCCTGCTGCCACTGTCGGCATCCACACTTTTGAACTGCCGTTTCATCTGTGGAAGAATTCTGCAACCCACGGGACTCGGCTTGTCACCACACCCATTCGTCAACACGATCAACAAAACCTGCCTGTGCACCTCAAAATCCGCAACCGCTTACACTGGTGGTTAGCAGACCAACAGGCTCAGGAAATCCAACCTGGCAGCAAAGCCTTGCTGCTTGATTCTGAAGATCGCATCACGGAAACCAGCACGTCTGCGTTTTATGCTGTCATCGACGACACCATTGTGACTCCACGTGCCAACGTGCTTGAAAGCTTAAGCCGTCAAATGGTTTCTGAGGCTGCTGCGGCAGCCGGTTTTGCGTTTCAATGCCGTGATCTTCGAATCGACGACCTGCGGGCTGCGAGTGAATGTTTTGGATCGTCGACTCCGGTTGGCATTCTTCCAATCGCATCTGTGAACGTTCAACAATTCCCCGTGGCAGCGGCAACATCCGTCATTCCTCAGCTGCTGGATTACTGGCAAGCACAGACAGGTGTTAACCCGCGCGAACAGTTGCTACATTCACGATCGGCAGATCGCTGAACTTGAATTCTGGGGACAGCGTTCTTAGCAACTGACTATTTGGCAAAGTGGATTCGGAGGCCGAGATGACTCAGGATTTGTCAGTCACAATCATCCAAGGTATTCCTGAGTCGATGCGTGAAACGGCAGTCGACCTGTACGCAGAAGCGTTTGGCAAGCAATTCAGTGTCGCGGTGCCCGATCCTGAAAGTCGTCGCAAGCTCTTGTTGTCTTCACTGAATCTGACATCGGGATTCGCTGCCATCATCGACAATCAGCTTGTGGGAATTGCCGGGTACAAAACACAATCCGAATCGTTTACTGACGGGATGACGTTTGAGGTCCTCTTTGAGAGCGTCGGTGAGACTCAAGGTGTCTGGGCAGCGTCCATCTTTTCTTTGTACGAACGGACGTTGGAAGCAGACGAATTGATGATTGATGGAATCGCCGTGAAGTCGAGTACTCGAGGCCGAGGAATCGGAACCAAGCTTTTGAATGCCGTGGTTTCGTTTGCCAAAGAATCTGGATTCTTATCCGTTCGCCTCGATGTGGTCGACACCAATTCGGCCGCTCAACGACTGTACGAACGACACCAGTTTACGGTGACGTCGACGGAAAGTTTCAGCACCCTAAACTGGCTGGTGGGATTCGATGCCATGCATACTTTGACTCGAAAAATATCAGCCACATCAGCAGAAGAAAGTTCGCTCTAGGTTTCAGCGACCGACTCTCGTCCAGTGCTCTCGAGTCAACAAGCACGAGGCTTCACACGCTCTTGCTCAGCTGACAACGTGTTTGGTTCGACCTTCAGAATCCAGTTGATCGGTTGTCATCAACTTAGTCAACCACGGCCGTTGCCAGACGTTGTATTTCCCGTTACGCAAACTGGAACTCTGCCTTTGGCCGTCGATGAGTGCCTTGTTAGCAAGGTGCGTTCAACAAGGTGCGTTCAACAAGGTGCGTTCAACCAGGTGCGACTGCATTCCACCGCCTGTCTTTGCACGCCGCG
>JBDWHY010000022.1:0-20774 GCA_039974975.1 Fuerstiella sp.
ATCGATTCTGTTGAAATGAGGTTGGCAATTCAGGGTGAATTTGGTGAAAATCTCTGCATGAATTCCAGATCGAAAAGAAACAAGTGGGTTTTCCGCGCCGCCGCGGTGGCAGTTGCCACTTTGCCATTCTTGGTTGTTGAAGTTGGCTTGCAGATCTTTGGAGGTTCCGATGATCGAGCGAAGCTAAGCCAAGGAATGCAACCCGCGATTTCATTGTTCACGTTTGATGAAGACTCTCAGCAGTATCGAACGTCTTTGCCATACCAGCAGTTTTTTGCTGAAGTGGCATTCGGTCCCAAGAAGACGGAACAAAGTTCTAAGGTTAAAAGTGATCGCCCCGACAAATTGATTTTTGTGCTGGGCGGATCGACTGTGCAGGGACGTCCGTTTGCACCTCAGACAGCCTTTCCAGCTTGGGCCGAAGATCGCCTGAATCATCTGAACGATGGGCAACGGGTTCGGATTGTGAATTGCGGAGGCGTGTCGTTTGCCAGTAATCGCCTGAGTCGTCTTGTTCCTGAGTTGTTAAGTTATCAGCCGGATCTAATTGTGATCGCAACGGGGCACAACGAATTTCTTGAGGATCACACGTATCAGCAATCTGGAGCTGATTCTGGTGGCTGGGAGCTGTCTCACTTGGTGACTCAATCGAAAACTGTTGAGTTACTTCGGAGCATGCTGAAAACAGATTCCGTTCGATCGGCCACAGACAATGTGCCTGTGGCGAATCACGAACTGACCGCCAAGTTGGACAACAAAGCGGGATACGAAACCTACCACTACGATCCCGTGTGGCACACAAATGTGGTGAATCAGTTTCGTACCTCGATTGTGCAAATGGTGGAACAATGCCAAGCCGAGAGTGTCCCCGTTTGTTTGATTGAACTTGCCGCGAATTCTCGAGACTGTGCTCCGCTAAAATCTGAACATGCTTCTTCTGTTTCTGAGACGAATCGATTGGCGTGGCGGTCCACGATGGATCAAGCTGAAGCGGCGATTCAGATCATGGACTGGGCGGCCGCCATTTCCTTGCTGCAAGACTGTGTATCGCACTCATCCGAACACGCTCTGACTCATTTTCGTTTGGCGCGATGCTTTCAGATGGTAGAGCAATTTCAGGATGCGTCACGACACTTTAGCTTGGCCGTTGATCAAGATGTCTGTCCATTAAGAATGAAGTCTGACTTAACGAATGCCCTGCGCAACATCGCCGAAGAACAGAACGTTCGCCTGATTCGATGCGACGAATTGCTTGCTCCGATGCTGGAAAATGACAGCCGAGATTTTGGTTTTGAACTGTTTCTGGACCATGTGCATCCTACGATCCGCGGGCATCAGGCAATCGGTCGCGAGCTGGCTGATGTGATCGTGGAATGTGGTGTTGTCGAGTCGCCAAAGTCGCCAAAGTTGCCAACGAAGTCCCAGATGTTCGCTCTGGCAGAACGCAGAATTTCAGCACAGTCTGAGGCGTACTTTAAGAATGGTCGGCGCCGAATTGGATGGCTCGAAAATTGGGCACGTGCTCAAAAAACGGCTGAAGAGGTTTGCCCAGCGACGGTCGGTGATTTGGCCCAGCGAATTCGAAGACAGCTTGAAATCAGAGACGATTCATGCGTTTCGGCTTTGGCGACCGTGCTGGTGAACAGTGACGGTGGAAACCTGCACCTGATCCAGCTTGCAGAAGATTTCTTGGCAAGCGGGCAACAACAACCGGCCGCGATGGCTTTAATGGAAGTGAACGAAGCTAAGCTGAATGATGCTGAACGCGATGTGTTTCAAGTTCTTCAAGGTGGGCAACCGGCCGGTTTTGAAGCCGAGCGTCAGCAGTCGGAAAGTGTCTTGCAAAACACTGTTCGAAACACTGTGCTGTCCGTTGGCGAGCGTTCATTGATTCACGATGTCTTGAGACTCAGTGAAGATTGATTCAGGCGACAGATTCAAGCCCTGCCGTGTCTTATTCAAAGGGTGTTGCTGCTGATCAAACGCGGCATTTTGGTGGCGTTAGGCTTCGAGTGATCGGTCTGATTCCACGAGAAATTCATAGGTCGCCTGACTGTCTTCGAGACTGCGAAGCGAGTCAAGAAAACCTTCTTGTTGGAAGAGTCGCCCGAGTCTCGCGAGTGCTCGAAGATGCGTCTGGTCATCTCGACAAAGCAACAGGAAGAAGATATCTGTCAATGAGCGTCGGCTTCCGCCGAAGGGGATACCACTGAGCGTTCGGCCGAACACCAAGAGCGATTCGCCGAGTGCATCTGGCATTCTATTTTGCGGGTGAGGAATTGCGACTCCGCCGTCGAAAGATGTCGACATCACATCTTCACGATCTCGAACTGCCTGAAGCACTGATGAAGAATCGAAAACTTGCCAACTTAGCATGGCTGTGTCGACCAGCTTCTTCAGCACGGATGGTTTTGTTCCGGCGTCTAAAGGGACCATCACAAGGTTTGGGTGCAGCAGATTGGAGATCAAGGATTGATCTCCCGTTTTGTCTTGTGATTGTTCTAATGTTGCGAGATCTGAATCGCTGAAATTGGGCATCTCTTTTTCAAGCCATGCCGTTATTTCGGTTTTGTGAAATCTCCATTCTCCGGCCACTCGCCGCCCGGGAATCTGTCCTCGACTGACCTGCTTTTCGACTTCTCGTCGATTGCGTCCTAAGTACACAGTCAGTTCATTTAGGTTGAAAAAGTCTCGCGACATTGACTTGCTGCAGTTCGTAGAGAATTGAATTTGGGGCAGGAATACTTGGCAGGGCAGTCTGAACCGCATCTGTTTGATTCTGATTTTGATGGGTTCCTAAGGGCATTGTACCCAGTTTCCTAGAAGAAGGCGTTTGAAAAACGTAGAAACAGGAATCCTGTGAGCAGAAGGCACCTTTGCTGTATCAGGGCCGTTGTGCCTGATACGGGAGTATTCGGTCATGTATCTGAGTCTAGATCTTAGAAGGATTCTCAAAACCTTCCTTGATGAGTTGCCCCGTTCATTTTCTGCCGTCATCATGGCCGAGTCGTTTGGGAGTCGTGAACATCACAGATTTCTACGGACGCTCCCTGCCGTATTTGTCTCGCGAAGAAGGACTGAGTCTTGAAATCATCCGCCGTGCCTCGCCTATCAACTATGATGTTTCTTCAGTTCTTTGCGTGGGGAGCTTGGTTTGCCACGATGGGGGCTGCTTTGGACGTGGCGGGGATTGGTGGTCTGACAGGTGATGCGTATGCGTCTGCTCCGATTGCAGCCATCTTCGCCCCCTTGTTTCTAGGTCTCGTTGCCGACCGTCTGTTTAATTCAGAACGTGTGATGGGCGTGCTGATGCTGGTCGGTGGCTTATTGCTTGTCGGTGCGGCCATGCTGGGCTCGTCTGCAATCGAAACCAATTCTCAAATCGATGCATTGAAAGAAGCCGCGGTCAGTAAGACCGCGTTGGTGGATGAGATAAGCGAAGATAGCGAAAATAGCGATGCTGAGATTGCCAAGAGTGTTGAAGTCGTCGTTGCAGATCCCGAGATCACACGATTGGAAGAGTCTCGTCAGCAAACGGGCACTTACATGGTTTGGCTGATTTTGGCTCACTTGCTGTGTTACATGCCGACGCTGGGTTTAAGCAACACGATTGCGTTCACTCACACGCCGACTCAGGAAGACTTCCCGAAGATCCGTGTTTGGGGAACGATTGGCTGGATTGCCGCAGGTCTTGGTGTCGGCTTCCTCGAGTGGTCGAACTCACTCAACATCTTTTGGTTGGGCGCAGGCAGTTCCATTTTGCTGGGGCTGTTTTGTTTTACCTTGCCGGCAACTCCTCCACCTTTGAAGGGCAAGCCGATGGACGTCCGTTCGGTGCTGATGGTGGATGCGTTCAAGTTGTTTGCAGACTTCAACTTTTTGATCTTTGCAGTTTGCTCGACTTTGATCTGCATTCCGTTGGCCTATTACTATGGATCGACGGCCACTTTCTTGAATCAAACTGGGTTTGAACAGGCGGCCGCAACGATGACCATCGGTCAGATGTCTGAGATCATCTTTATGTTGCTGATTCCATTTTTCTTCCGCCGTCTGGGGTTAAAAATGATGATCATGATCGGCATGGGATGCTGGGTCATTCGGTACGTGCTGTTTGCTTACGGGGCTTCGGAACTGAACACAACGGCGCTGCTGGTCGCAGTTGCCCTTCACGGAATTTGCTACGACTTCTTCTTCGTCACCGGTTTCATGTACACGGATCAAAAAGCTCCGAAGGCAGTTCGTGGGCAAGCTCAAGGTTTGCTCGTCTTTTTGACTCAGGGTGTCGGGATGTACTTTGGATACAAAATCATGGCTGCTGGAGACTTCTTTGGTCTCCCGATTACTTACGGAGGCAAACAGCTAGGAGCTCCGGTTGAGTCGGCCGAGTACGTGAGCAACCTGGGCGCAGCTCGAGGGGATGGCACAGTGACACTTGGCGAATCTCTGTCTCAAATGGTGGTGCGAGAAATTCCCAAAGAAGTCGATCAAGAGCTGCTAACTAGCACGATGACTCAATGGCACGATTTCTGGTTGTTGCCAGCCGTCATGGCAGCAGGAGTATTCGTGGTGTTCGCGATTGCGTTTTGGGACAAAGCAAAAGCACCCGAAGCAGACCAAGAATTGGTAGCCGCGGGTGCTGAGTCTTCAGAGAACGCTTGATGAAAGGGCTGCAAGGATGCAGCTTGTCATTGTCTCCGTTGATTAGCGACGCAGGCGAACTCTTTGGAGGCCACTGACATCAATGCGATCTTTTGACAGTTCAGAATCAAAGAATCGTTTGCCTTTTAGGCCCACCGATTGGCCGATGTGTGGTTCGAGATCTACGGATTGGCTGGGGCTCAGATGGGCCAAAACCTTTCCTGCTGGCGACATCAAAACGTATTCGCTTTCCGACGTGATTCCTCGTTGAACAAACCCAGCTCCGACGAAGGCAGTTTGTTCTGTGTTTGCTGTGTTGGTCGTTGGTGCACTGCTAGGATTGGGATCTGTGGACACAACCAGGGGCAAGTTGCTGACAGGGGATTCAACGGTTGGAGCTGCGATGACGCCAGACTGCCAGTTTTGAGCGATGTTCATTTCGGGGATGGTAAGTTCCCCGAATGGCGACGGTCCGGTTGTGATTTGAGGCGAGCCTGCGATGGGACTTTGAATTCCTGCTGTCTGAGCGTTGCCAACTTGTGTTGTTGTGTCGTCTGTTGGTAGCCCATATTGGGTGGCTAACAGTTGAGCATCTCTTTTTTCTGTTGCAGACGTTAGTCGTTTAAAATCATCGTATTCGGCCTTGCGAATTCGGTACCGGTTGATGGCTGGATATCGCAGATCAATCTGTCCTGCCAACGGTGGGTAGCTGCTGGTTTCTTGCAGCTTTCGATACTTCTGTTCGATTTCATCAAGTTGCCATTCGGTGGGCATTTGTAGCAACATGGCTCGGAAGCTCTGGTCTAGCTTTCTAAGAGCCAGCTTTTCTTTGCGGATGTTTTGCAGCCGTTGCAAGCTTTTACTTGGTGAGTATTTTGGTTGTGGTGCAGATGCTGCTGGGCTGGTGTCGGGGCGCTGATCTGCGAGTTGTTGATTCTGTTCGATGACTGTGGAGGGAACGGCATAGGGGTCGTTGTCTCGAGAAGTCAAAGCCTGCTGATCCATGGGCAAAATATCGGGACCGGACACCCACCGATATTCACGTACCGGAGGTGCGATTTTATACATTTTGCGCGGCCCTGCTTCGGTTTCGACAATTTGTTGACCTAGCAGTTTGACCTTTTCGCCTTGAAGCATTCGTCGCTGCCAGACCGTCGTTTCGTCTCCAAACTGGCTGCCAACAGAAACGATGGCGTCGCCCGTTGACACGACTCCGGTGTCAGCTGATGTTTGTTGAACATACGTCGTGGCAATCCAGCTAAAGCTGCCTTCAGGTGGATCAATCTTGTACCACCCACCTGGATCATGCCTTCGCACGGTGACGATTGCGTCTTTCACCAATACCTGAGTGGGATAGAAGTTTTCTCCTCCACCGCTGCGGACATAGGTTTCCGACGAGATGACTCGAGCTTTGTAGGGAAATTTTTGTCCCTGAGCGAAGCTGGTTCTAGAAACAGCCACCACGAGCAGTACGCACAGTAGATTTCGGTTTCGGGAAGACATAAGCACTCTGATCTGATGAGGGAGCAAGCTGGCCGATCGTCTTGGTGTAAGACGTAGCTTCTCTGTGCAAAATATCAGGCGATTGAAATCTGCGGGACATTGATCCCAAGGAAGATGTGCTCCAAACGGGAAGTTGTGATCTAGAGTGCGGCTTGAACGGCAGAATCTGCAGAAAGATCGGGGAGTAGCATCTTCAACTGCCGGTGATGCGGCTGGACTTCGGATTTTGATTCAAGCAACTGTTCCGGGGCGCAAAAAAAAGCCCCGCCATCTCTCATGAGATGGCAGGTCAGATTTCTTGGCGTTCCAGTATTTTCTACTTAGAAGCCTCCGCCACTTAAGCCGCTGAACAGGAAGTTGAACTGCACAAGACTCAGTGCGACGTTTGCGATTTCTTCACCGATTTTGTAGCGAAGCATGACAAAGTCATCAGGTTGAATAAGAACTCGTTCTGATGGGTCTTGCAGAGCACGATTCAAGTCGACCTTGATGGTGATTTGGTTGCCACAAGGAAGCTTTCGAATGATGAGCACTTCGCTGGGTTGGCAAAAGCCTTGTCCCTGTCCGCCGCCACGTCCACCACCACCGCCGCCTGCGCCGTTTCCGAGAGCAGAAATTCCAGTTCCGCCGTTTCCGAGCGGTCCACCGGCCAAAGCAATGGCACCCAGGACATCAAGATCTTTGTCACGAGGGAGTGGAAATTCACCGCCTCCGAGAATACCACCGGTTGTGAATGTTTCTCGATCTCGACTTTTGATGATGACGATGTCGCCTTCACTTAGCAGAATGTCTTCCTGCGAAAATCGAGGCGGGTTGAGAGGGTTGTAGCGGAGTGGAATTCGAGTCAAGTTGGGTGGATCTGGTTTCGGTGATTCATCACAGAAGCAGTCGTCTTGGCAGTCACAGGCATCGATGGCTGCTTGGTTGATCAGTTGATCGTAGTTCATTCCGTCTTCGAAAAGGCCACGATAGATCAGAACTTCGTTCTTTGCGTCGAGTCCCGGCAATCCACCGGTTTCGCTCAGAGCATGCAGTACGTCGTTTTCGTATGCTGGCAGATCAACAACGTGGCCAGTTCCTCTTTTGGTGATGTCTGCTGCTCCGCCAGATTCTTCTCGCACGACCAGCACCTTGACTGTACGGCGGCGAATCATGGTTAAGCTAACCTGGCTGTCTTCCTTCAGGATTGGATCAGCGTCAGATTCGGTGTAGGCACGTCGTACAAGTTCAGTCGCTTCAACAAGAGACAGACCTTCGACTCGAATGGGCTCGATGAAAGGCAAAGACAGAGTGCCGTCTTCTCGAATTGGCACGGGGACTCCGACCGCTGGTGGTTGGCTGGAATCTTCTGGGTAGTGCACCGGAGGAAGTTCGCTTTCATTTTGGAACAGGTTCCGGGCATAGAATCCAACAACATCGCCAGGTCCGATCGCGTAGAATTCGGGGGGATCTTGTCGCAGACGCAACATCGAAATATCTTCGAAGTCGTCTTTTCGTTCTATATTCAACAGTCCCCGAGGAACACGTGACGCTGGGATACCTGATGTCCCAAGCATCGAAGTGCACCCAGAGACCAACGTCACCATGAGCAGACTGAAGGTCACTCCGGCGGTGCGGACCGGCCGGCTTGATGATCTTAAACGTAGTAAAATATTTTGTTGATGAGTCATTGTCGATTTCTCCACCGAGATCGAGTGAAGTGAGATGTATGTATTGAACTTCGAATGGCTGTCTTCAGCTTCGCGTCAGTCGGAGTGTTTTATTCGTACGGTCTGACCGGCGGGGCCTGCGTCGGATTGCCGATCGGAGGTGCCGGAAGATCGAAGTCGCCATCTGGAAGCATGGGGACCGCCTCGAGTGTTTCATCATTCATTGATGGTGGAAGAGTAATCGGTGCGAGTGGCTGACCGGTTGCGAATCCATCGGTGTAGGTCTGAGGGGTTGGACGCTGTTGAGCGGATTGAATGTTGGCTCTCGCTGTTGGCGAAATGGGGATTTCACCGAGATCGCCGTAACCGTCTTGTTCGGCGGCAAGTGCTCCATGTGAAAAACCGTCAAACCAAGAGTTTGTTTTGCTGCGGCCTTCAGGAGACTGATAGGCGGGTTTCCAATAGCATTGCGGTGGCAGAGTCGGCTGACAGCCGCTTCCACCGTCCAAGACGTCCGTGTATCCGGCCTTGAAGCCTTTGGCGAAATGGTACGGGTAGTCCAAATTCTCGTAGCACCAAGACCAGTGGCCCCAAGCTTTTTGAGAAAGCACCTTATTCCGAATCGCCATTTCACAATTGATGACGGAATCGAACATCGAAGAGCAGCCGCTGATCGCAACGAGCAGCAATGCTGGTAGCAAAATTTTCGATTTGTTTTTCATCATTTGAGACTCCACCTGCGTCTTGGCAGCATGAGTTCTGTATTGGAGAAGGATATGGTTCGCGAGACACAATTCGTGTTATCAACACCCGCCTGCCTCTGGGTTTTCGGCCCGGGAAGTCATCCCCGATATTCTGCTCGAAGCAGAACGTTCTATTGTTCTGAACGTGGAATCCGACTTAAGGCCATTGATGCTGCCTCAAGAACCATTTCACTTGACGTCGTGGCTGCGATTTCAGTCAGTCGATCTCGGCACGGCACAGCCGCCACTCCGAATTCACTGAGTGAAGTTGCGGCAACTGCAACAACTTCATCATCTTGGTCTTGAAGAAGACGATGCAGTCCGTTGATTGCGTCGTTACACCATTCGGTATCTGCCATTCGCAGCAAAGTGGCTGCGGCTTGAGTCCTGATTTTTGCGTCGTCTCCAGCCAGTAGGCTCAGCAGTCCATCCAATGATTCGGAATTGCTTTCACCTTGAAGGACGAGAGCATCCAACGCGGAGGCTCGTACCAAAGGTGTTTCGGCCATGGCCGCTTGTTTTAACGCGGTGATGGTGGCGGCATCGGGTTGTTGAATTTCTCCGAGCAAAGCAACAGAGAGAGCTTGAACGCCCTGGTCTTCGCCTTGATTGATCGCAGCGATTAATTCTGCCGAATGCAGTCCGGGAGTGTCACTCCAATCGAGAACCTCTGACAGCGACACCTTGTTTCTGGCTGGTCGCCAGAATCCGCCGTCGCTGCTTTGTGGTTGATCATTGAACGAGACGGTTGCGACAGTGTCTGCCGAATCGCCTTCGTCAACTTCGATCAAAGCAATGCCGCTATTATCAGCATTGTCAAACGCTTGTTGACGACTTACGACTGCGATGTCTTCCGTAACAGATTCTTCTGAAACAGAATCTGCCCAGTGGCCTCCTTCTTCTTCGATCGTCGTGTCGAAGGAAGCGATGCCGGCTGAATCGCCAGCATCTACAGCCTTGGCGTCTGAAACAAGGTCACTCTTTGTGACTTCGATCGGAGTAAACGGTAGATCGATGTCTACCTGTTCCAGTTGTCCACCAATGGACAGCGCGGCTGATTCGACAGCGTCTTTTGGTTCAAACGCCCGTACCATCTGAATGGGTGATTGTTCAGGCTCTGGCTTCAGGACAGCCACGTCGGACGCAGTTTGTCGACTTAGCGTTTGCGGAATCAATTTTTCACGAGGGGCAACCAAATCGGCGACAGCGATTGCTTCTGGCGCTGCCGAGTGACGGTTTGCCGCCGGTTGCGTTGATGCGAGGTACTGAAGCCGATCACGGGCGGTCGTGTTGCTTGGGTCAGACCGTAGCGCTTGGCGGTACATCGCTCGAGCTTGGGTGTACCGACCTTGATTTTCGAAAATCCGTCCGATCGCCGCAACACGCTGAGGCGAGTTGGTGCCAGCGGAGTGGCCAGCCGGACTGCTGACGAGTGCATCGACAGCCGCACAGCCAATATTCAGAACACTAAGACTGCCTCCCAGTAGCAAGGCATAAGCTGATTTCTTTAGACGCATCTTCGCATTCCCCCGAATACTATTTCGATTGATGGCAGACTGTCTTGTGGAACGTTCTCTTGAACAGTGCACAGAACGTCGCTGAAGTCGGAATACTTCCCGAGTCATCAATCGGCTTTCCAAACGCTCGTCGCTGGATCTGATTTGTCCACGAAGCGGGCACAATCAGAACGACTGTTGGAAACATCGGTATGCGGACAGAGCCTAAATGCGTTCAATTGAAAAAAAACGGTATCACCCGGAGAATTTCTATTGACATCAATCGCAGTCGTGCTTTTCTGAAATTCGATTCAAGTGCGGCACACTGCGAGGCGCCCAATACTGGCTTCACCTGTCATCCGCTGGAGGCTGGCAGCAAAATGATGCCGCTACGAACGTTTTACTTCGTTCGTGTCCGTGACGGCGGCGTCACTGTTTGGCTCATTAATGCTTGGCTCATTAATGCTTGGCATATCACTGTTTGACACATCACGGGGGGCAGTCGTTGAGTTTTCCATTGGGCTTTCTGCGGCATCGCTTAGTTCTGGAGCTGCAATGCTTAATTGGAAGCCGCCTAAAGCTAAAAAGGCGGCGTCTTGTTCGGCTAGCTTTTTGCTGCGAGCCCAGTCTCCAACAAACTGCTGTTCTCCGACGGAAACAGATACTTGAAATTCTCGAGCGTGATCCGGTCCTCGCTCATTTAGAATTTCGTATCGAGGCACAAGATTGCCATGTTTTTGAGTCTCTTCTTGAAGCAGACTCTTCGAATTGTCGGCTTCAGAATCGCCTCCATCTTCCAGTTCTGGTTCGAATGCTCGTAGAATAAATTCTCTGGCTTCGTCGAGTCCACCATCCATATAGATCGCGGCAATGACAGATTCGACAACTGCTGCTTTCAGTGAGTCGGGGATAGACGGCAGGCCTTTTCCAACAAAAATAAACTCATGAAGCTTAAGGCGGTTGCCAACATCAGTGCAGACTGCGCGACTGACAAGGTGAGACTTTTGTTGTGTCAGCTGCCCTTCTCGTCGATCGGGGAAGCGTGCGAACAAGTACTCGCAGATGACGACTCCAAGAATTGCGTCCCCTAAAAATTCGAGACGCTCGTTGCAATCCAAGCGTGTCGTTGCGGCAGAGCTATGAGTCAGGCTACGACGCAAGACGGACGCATCCTTGAATTCATACTGGATCGCTTCTTCACAACGCTTCATCAGTTCTTCGCGCGTTGGTGAATCAGAATTGTCGTCGAGCGTTGCCAAGCCCTGCTCCAATGATGAAAAGGGGGATCAAAAAATTCGGTCGCTATCACAGATCTTACTTCCCGTCTGAGAGCGTCTCTCGATCACCTTTGGAATTCTTGATGATTAAGGGCCAGTTTCAGTCGAAAGGCTCGTTTTTTGACGAATCGACACTGGAAAGTGCTTGTTCGGCGATTCCCAGCTTTCACTCGGGCAATTCAGCCGATGGCTCATCTTGTGCTTCTGCGACAGGCCATCGTGTCAGGATGCTGGCCGCCACGCGACATCGCCTGGTTGCGGAAAGGCGATTTTATTCCTTCGGTAGGTCGCCAATCGTGACTTGGAATTCTGTTCCTGCAGAATCCGAGCGGACCAGCTCGATCGTGCCTCCCAGTTGTTGCTCGGCCAATTGTCTGCAGACAAAGAGCCCCAGTCCGGTGCCTGTTTTTTTCGACGTCACATACGGTTCGAAAATGTCTTCTCGCTGTTCTTTGGGAATACCACTGCCTTCGTCAGAAATCAAAATGGCGATTTTTCGCTGAGACCCACTCGGCTGCAATTCTTTGGTTGCCACGCTGATGGTGGCTCCTTCTTCTGTCGCATCCAGTCCATTCATAATCAGATTCAACACAACTTGAACCAACTGATCGTAAACGGTGCGGACGGGTTTTAGGTTTTCGGTGAAGTCTGTTTCAAGCGACTTGCCCTTCCAACGTTTGTAGTACTTTGCAATGTTCAAAGCGTCGTTGATGGCCAGATGCACGTCGACGACTCGAGCCTGTTGGCTGGCGGGGCGACTGAAGCCCACCAGTTCTCGAAGTGTTCTTTGAATTCGAGTCAGTTGGTCACTGACCATCTGTAGCCGTTCACGCGTGTATTCGTCAGTGTTCCTTTTGTTCAACATCTGGACGATCGAGCTGATGGCAGCCAGAGGGTTCCCCACTTCATGGGCGATCCCCGCTGCCAACAGACCGAATGCAGCTTGTTTTTCCTGTTGAACCAGCATGGCCTGAGATTCCTGCAACGCTTTGGTGCGGCGTCTGATTCTGCCTTCTAATGTGGATTGGTTTTCCATCAACGTTTGATTGAGGACAATCAGCTTTTCGCCAGCAGACTTCAAGAGTCCTGTCAGAGAAACGATGGCCCATGTGGCCCACCACAGAAACACGAGCGTCAAGGCGATTTGAATTCCGACAGATGCCGACGGCCACCCGTTCCAGAATCCAAGCAGCCCATAGCTGACTCCGTACAAAGCCATCGTGACATAAGTCACTGTGGGTGGGTGACGAATTGCACATACAAGCAACGATAGAAAATAATAGAAACGGAACGGGCTATCTGGGCCACTATCGAAATAGCAAAGCAGGCCAATGAAAAGTGATTCCACCACACTGACGACGAGACGGTATCGAGGTGGAAAAATTCTGCCACGAATACTGCGATAGGTGTCCAAGATTGCATAAACGACTCCGATCGCCAGTAAACCGTTCAACGCAAACTGCGAGCGAGTATCGCTATTGGGTGAGGCGTGAATGCCGAGATTTACTAACAGGAACCCAAGAACAATTCCGAACCAGCGAATGCGGACAGAAATTGTTTCGGCTTGGATACCTCGAGAAACAGACTTCGCCTGAGCTTTCAGTTTGTCAACAACGGGAGGTGGAATGACGCCAACTTGCGATTCATCATTCGGTACGTGCGATTCGTCGCTCAACATAAGTTGTCTAGTCTTTCGGAATGACGTTGTTCAGGATTTGAATCGGGAAACATCATCAGGATGATACCCTGTGCCTGTCGGCACAAATCATGATCCATCTCATCCGCTCTGACTACTGTCCAACACCATGAACTCAGAATTCGAATCGCATTCCGCGCACGAGACCGCACAGATCGGACTTCGTATTGCCAAGGCGATCCAACCCGGACAGGTGATTGCTCTTAACGGAGATCTTGGTTCGGGAAAGACGGCACTCACGAAATCAATTTGTGAGGCACTCGGAATCGACGGCGATACGGTAAACAGTCCAACGTTTGTGCTGATGCAGTTGTATCAATCGGGCAGTTTACGCGTCGCCCATTTTGATACTTACCGCCTGGCGGACCCAGATGAATTTCTTGCCGTCGGAGGCGAAGACTACTTACTGTCCGATGATCATATTTGCTTGATTGAATGGGCAGAGCGAATCGAGGAGCTGTTGCCCCCCGATCGCCTAGAAATTCTGATCACCCAAACGGCTGCAAATTCTCGGATGATGAGCTTGCATGCCACGGGATCTCAGTCAATTCATTTACTGCAGGCTTGTCTGCCCGCAGCTGAAAACTGACCCACTTCAAGTTTCGGATTACTCACGATCATACAGTTCGTCAGCTGTGTCAGGGTCTGATAGGTCACCCTGAGTGATCGAACCAAGACGTTCCTTCTGCATGCGTTCGGCTTGCTCTACGCCGATGAAATTGGTTCCCGGGACCTGTAGGTTGGTCGCGAACGCAAAGCTTCTGACGCTGCCATCCATGAAAGCCACGTTTGCCGAATCCATGTGACGGAAATGGACCGAAGGAAAGTTGTTCGACGGTGGGTCCAGCAACCAAGTTTCTTCGAAACTGTAGGTTGGTGGGCTAAAGGTGACCGTGCGAACCTGAGCGCTATCTGCAAATGCCACCGTCTGAGACAGTGAGGCGAGATCACGGAACTTCCGAGTCGCAGGAGCTTGGCTGTCCTGACCGGCGAACGTCGGAGGCGGAAAATCGATCCCCGAAGTACGCGACAGATACGAGGCGTTAAAACCAAATCCTGAAGCAGGCCGCCCGAATCGAACGATGTCCATTTGAGCCGGTCCGAAATTCGGACACTGATAAGCAGCTTGGTTTGATTCCATAAACGGAGCGAGCGGACCAGACGGAAAGTCGAGCTGTCTCAAAGCTTCTAATTCGTCGTAGTCCAGTGTGCCAAACCAGAACTGAGCAGAACCCTGCTGACCACTAAACGTCTTCAGGTAGTTCAGTCGAGTTTGGTTTTCGATCACATAGGGAACGATCGTTTCGACATAAACGTCGGCATAGTTGTGTAACGCAAGAGTAATCTGTTTCAGACGACTTTTGCATTGAGTGCGTCTTGCTGCTTCACGAGCCGCTTGAACGGCTGGCAACAACAAGGAGACCAGAATTGCAATGATGGCAATCACCACCAACAATTCGATGAGAGTAAATCCGGGCTTGCGCCGCCGAGATTTTTGAGTACCCAAGAGGGCTGTTTTGTTCTTCACTTTGCTATCCATTCTAAAATCGGATAGCGATTTCTAACTGATCCCACACCAAATCGCGTTCGACTTGGCAGACCGACAACTGCTGTCCCTTGAAAACAAATTTTACAGTCACCCATTTACGCTTCTAGATAAACGGCCGTCAGTGAGACTCTGTTGCACAAATCGCAGGACGATCACATGCAAGATCTGAGACTTTTCATCAGGGCGAATCTTTGAAGTCGCAATGACCGGAACGATTCGGATTCAAAAAGAAAACAGCTTGAGGTATTTGGGATCGGTTGAGATCGCCTCTGTCCACGAAGGAGATTCAACAACGTTTTAGGCAGGTCTTCTGACTTCCGAATCGTTCAGCTATGCGGCCTTCCCACCGAATTAGGAACTTTCGTCCTTCGGCAGTGGTGTTTCGCAAAGTGTCTTCGGTTACAGCGGCGGGACCGTGACGGAATTTCACCGTCTTCCCTTTTCACCTGTACCAACCTTGATCATCCCAAGGCTACAGGCACCTAAATCGTTCTCGGCTGATCTACATTTTCAGCCGATGAGTTGCACAATAGCATGAGACATCGATGATTCAACAACGTCATCACGAGGGCAGTTGTTTTCCGAAATTGAAGATGTTGCTGAAATCCCTGCAACTGAATGCCATCCCAAAGTGTTTCCCCTTGATAAGCAAACGAAGTACAACTTTGACCAATGGTTGATGATGATCCGATAAGCTGGTCCTTAAAAAGATCTTGTGCAAATGACGCTTAAATCCCAATTCACTTTGAGGCTGCCCCATGATTGGGAGCAGCAGCTGCCAAGCCAGAAGCTGAAAACTGATCATCAAAAAATGACCTTCGTGGTTGAGCTGGCAGGCTGGAACAGCAGTCAAAAGAAAGGTGGTCCGTTTGCGGCCGCTGTCTTCGATGAAGCCACTGATGACTTGATATCAATCGGTGTGAATCGAGTTGTTCCGGATGGCTGCACTTTGGCCCATGCAGAAGCCATGGCAATTGCATTGGCTCAACAGCAACTTAACACATTTCAACTTGCCAAGTTTCCAAAGCTTGCCCTGTTCACTTCGGGACAACCTTGCGTTCAATGTTTTGGAATGCTGTGGTGGTCTGGTATTTCCAGACTTGTGACGGCAGCCTCTGCAGACGACATCCAAGAATTGGCTTCATTCGATGAAGGGCCGCTTGTTGAAAACTGGCAACAAACGCTGGCTGATCGGTCACCTCTTAATTCAGTGATGGTAACAGAAGGCGTAGCGCGTGATGCTGCTCGGCAGGTCCTGAAGCAGTACGGTGAATCTGGAGGAATCAACTATGGGCCATTGAGCGAAAATGACAGAACCTAGCGTGCGAATTACGGTTCTAGAAATGTCTTTCTGATCAAGCCAATGGGTCAATCAGAGTGTTCGTTTCCAAAAGCAGTAGCCGAGTCGAAATGTGTTGAAGAGGAACACCGAAGCACTCGTGAATCGCTTGTTGATAGCACTGCAGTTGGTCGCAATATTCTTCGGCCTTCAGTTTGGCCCACTGGGATTTGTCGCCATGAAGACGGTCTGTCTTGAAATCAACGACGTCGGCACACACTGCTACAGATTCACATCTGCCAATCACTAAGCGGTCGATTGTTCCTTGTACGATCGAATCAGAAGTTCGTAAGACAAAGGGACGTTCGTTGACGACCTGTACGTTGTCCACTGTGAAAGATAGCCCTGTTTTGGTGAAGGCTGGGACTGATTCGGAATACTGAGCCACAGAGAGTGCTTCTTGGACGACCTTGCTTTCTAGCATTGCTCGAAATTCTTGCAGCAAGCTGGCAATGATTTCATCAGCTAAGAAGTGTTTGGCTGCCACGGCTAATAGCGTATCGTCGGACGGGCTTCCCTGTTCCAGCCAAATCACTTGTTCAAACCACTCGTGGATGATGGTTCCACGATCTGCTGGTGAAATCGACAAGGCTGCATTTGACAGTGCTTTTTCAGACCTTCCGACGCTTGATGGTTTCACTTTTGCAAGCTGTGAAACGGGAAAACGAATTTTTCCTCCTTCATGCTGCGATGGAGTCTCTTTGCGTAAACCTCTTTGCCGACTGGTCATTGGTTTTAGAGGAATTGTCCGAGGCTTTGTTGGCTTGTTGGCGTCTTGTTGCCCCGTCTTCACTTGAGTCAATTCAGGTCGGTTTTGAAACCAATTTTCGTCTCCATCAGAAAACATGATTTTATCGGCCACTACGTCATCGATATGAACCAGCCCCGCGATCAGTACACCTGCGAAAGTTGATGGCAGTTTTGTTGCGGATACCGGTTGAGTCAGCAGATGCAACGCGGTTTCGGCTCGAGTTAAAGCAACGTACAAAAGACAAAGTGCCTCTGAAACATCCTTGCGAGTTGTTTGAGCAAAAGCTTCTCGAAGATTTCGTGGCAGCAGTTGCCTGATCTTTTTGTTTCTCCAAATCGAAACTCGATCAGGAGCTGCCGCCGGAGTCGGGCTTGCAGATGCGGCGTCTGGAGTGCGAAACAGCTTCTGGTCTAATTCAGGCAGAACAACGATGTCAAATTCCAGTCCTTTGCTTTGATGAATCGTCATGACTCGAACAACGGCGGCTTCAGACTTACTTAAACGTCGTGATTCAAGCATCGCTACAAAGTCGGCAGGATTTAACGAAGCAGAAGCATCGTACTGCCAGCCTTCGGCAACGATTTGCTGCATCCTTAATTCGTCTCGCTGATTGAATTCGTGGCGGACGGAATCTGAAAGCCATTGCAGCGTTGGTCCAAACCCGTCATCCATAAGCCGCTTTCGAAATGCGGCTGCTGTGGATTTTGCTTGCAGGTCATCGTGAAATTCTGTCAGTCCGATGATTGGACCGAAAGGCGACTGTGAAATTTGAAATCGAGAGATCTGACATCCGGGATGAGAGACAAAGTGAAACAGTGCGAACACCGCAAGAGCGGCTGCACTGTCTGTTGGAGTTGTCCCCCCTTCTTCGCTGGCCGGCACTCCTAGCAAAGTTAACTGATGTACCAGCTGTGCAACGGCGCTGTTTTTTCGAGTCAGGACGCCAACGATTGCTCCGGGAGTTTGTTGGTGCAAGTCACGGATGTATTCAGCGACCCAGCGATAGTATTCGGCCTTTCGCTCGATCGAAGATTCCGCCTCCATCGCTGGCGAGCTGCGAAAAACGACATGCCCTGGTTGATCATTGTGAACGGTTGAGTGTTCAGGAAAGCGATCTTGCCAATCGTAACACGCATCTTGGTAGTCACTCAGGTTGCTGTGATTTTTCAAGTGTTGAAAAATACGATTCACCGTTTCGATGACAGCCTTTGCTGATCTGCGACTGACGTTCAATGATCGAGGCTGAATATGAGGGACAGAATTTTCGACGACGTCTAAGATTTCAGCCAATCCACCTCGCCAGCCATAAATGGCCTGCTTGGGATCGCCCACGCAAAAGAAACTGGATTCATCGGGATTTGCAGAGAGCCGTACGGCAAGTCGTTTCAACACGTTCCATTGGTGGGGGCTGGTATCTTGAAATTCATCCAGCAGCAAGTGATGCAATCGACTGTCTAAGCGAAAGTCGATTCGCTTTCCGTCGGCTTCAGCTTCAGCTTTTGACAGAACTCGAGTGACATCGTTGAAATTCAGGCTGCCGTGTTCGTGGAGTAAGCGGCGATATTCGGTATCAAAGCGCTGGATGAGATCAAAAGTGGCGGACGTTTGATTGGCAAGAATATGCAATAATTCGGCTCGAGCGTGAGCGACCAGCGGCTGGTAGGTGGCCAATAATTCTTCCGACAGTTCTTGACGACTGAAGATTGATTCTCCGGCGGCCACCTTTGCCGCGATTCCTTTGCTGACGGCCCCTTCCCAGTCTTCCCGCAGGAATCGATCAAGGTCTGCACTGATGGCTTTATCGATGCTCTTTTTGCCCGTGGGCAATGCGGCTCGAAGGTCTGACATTCCTTCGGTCAGTTGTTGACGGGTTAAGCGTTGAGGTCTTGGTATTTGCTGCCATGCAGAAGGTTCTGCCAGCAAATACAATTCGTGATAGGAAGCAACAGTGTCATTAATTAAATCTCGCACGCTTCGTCGACTGCGACCTCGAGCCAACATTTCCATCAGGCGACGTGAATCTTTTGATACTTGTTGAGCCAAGACAGCGTCGATCGCTTGTTGACGCAAATCTGAGGCGACGTGCTCGTCGATGATCGACCATCCTGGAGGCAGACCAAGTTCCAGGGTGAGACTACGGGCAACCTGCTGGAAGAAGCTATCGAGTGTGCTGACTCGAAGTCGATGAAGTTGCTTGGTGACATCCGTGAGTAGCTGCTGAGCTCTTTGTTGATCGACCACTGCGGGGGCGAGAAATTCGGCCAGACGCTGACATTCGTCGGCGTCAATCGCTGCGGCGGCAAGTCGGCTGAGTACTCGACCTAGAATTTCCCCGGCCGCTTTTCGCGTAAACGTGGTGGCTAGAATTGTTTCCGGAGCATGCCCTAGAAACAACTGCTGGAGAAAGTGGCCTGAAAGCTGGAATGTCTTTCCGCTGCCAGCGGACGCTCGAATCAGTTCAAACATAAAGCTCAGTTTACTTTCCGGAATTCCGTCCGTTGTGTTGCATCAGTCCGTGTGGGATTAATCGGTGTGGGATTAATGCGTGTTGTATCAATCCGTATTGATCAAGAGCCGCTTGATGACGAATCGGCCAACTCGGCATGGAATTTAGCAGCAGCATGAAGCCCCGATTTTCGCAGTACTGGACCTGCCTTTCCAGTGTGTCCAAGAATCCGTTGTCGTGGCATGAAATTTGGCGACATGACAAGAATCCCACGGGGGAATGCTTAGAATCTACAGAATGGCTGCCGAGCGAAATGCCTTATCGTGAGGCGGTCGACTGATCTTTTTCCCAAAAGAAAGCATGCATCATGTCGGAACCGTCATCTCAGGAAAAACTGTGCAGCGCAAAATGCGTTCCGTGTGAAGGCGGCATTGCGAAACTGTCAGTTGCTGAAGCCAAGCTGCAGAACCGCGAATTGACTGGGTGGACGGTTCTTGAAGGCCCTGATCGGATTTCGAAGTCTTGGCAGGTGGATCACTTCGTCGCGGGGATGCAGTTTTTGAATCGAGTGACTGAACTTGCCGAATCTGAAGCTCATCATCCCGACGTGCATCTGGTTAGCTATCGCAATGTCATGATCGACATTTGGACTCATGCGATCGATGGCTTGTCTCTTAACGATTTTATTTTGGCCGCCAAAATTGATCAGTTGACGGATTGACGGATCGGCTTTGTAGGGTTTTCATCACAGGGACAGTGATGGCGACTTTAGGCGGCGACTCTCATGGCCAGTTCTTCGGCGTTGACTGACACGATGGTGATGCCCAGTTTGTCGGCAAGTTTAGAGACTTCTTCGGGATCGATGATGATGGTCATCCCCGCTTCAATTGCAAGAACTCGTCCGCCAGCAGCGTGCATGCTGTGGATCGTGTCTGCTCCAACTGTGGGAACATCGAATCTCATGTCTTGATTCGGTTTGGCCACCTTCACGACTGTAAATCCACCTCGTCGACAAAGTTCGCCCGAACGTCGAATGCACTTGTCAGTGCCTTCGATTGCTTCAACGGCGATGACGGCCGTATCGTTGACGACGACGGTTTGCCCAACATCGAGCCGCCCCATTTCTCGAGCCATTTCGAATCCGAATTCGATGTCTTTCCATTGAGCCTGATTGGGCTTTTTATTGGTCAAGAAACCGTGTTTCACAAGTAACTCCGGAGCGTAATCGAGGGCTGAATCGAAGTGAAAACCGTCTCGTTCGAATTCTCGAATGACGGCCAGCAAAATCGTATCGTCTTTTTTATTCTTGCTGGCGTAACGGAACCACATATGAATTGTTCTGAAGTCCGGCATCAGTCTCAACCATCGAAATGGGTGAAACAAAACTGTCTTTTCAATCTTGCCCGCCATTACTAATCGGCGAGCTCCTGCTTTGCGAAACATCCTGATGGCTTTGCCAATGCGAGCCAAAGGGTAGGTACGAAAATCATCGCAGACGTCTTCTAATTCGGGCCAGACCATGCCCGCCACTCCTAAAGCGTAGACCGAATGGCCTGCTGCTTGAGCTGCTTCTGCAAATTCGATGGGGAATCGACCGCCTCCAGCAAGAAGTCCGATCCGAGTTGGTTCAATCTGGTTCACGTTCGAAATGCGATCCGTCGGGAAGGGGATGATGTGGGGATTGTCT
>JBDWHY010000023.1:0-41021 GCA_039974975.1 Fuerstiella sp.
CGCCTGTTTTGATCTTTTGAACCACGGGTTGGCACCCGTGGCTACAATATGCCGTCCCTTCGGGACTCACCAGCTTGCACTCAGTTGCTACGCGGAAGTCGAAGATGTGGGCAACTTTGGTATGTGTGGTACCAAGTGTTCTCTCAGGCATTGCGGTAGCGCGACGGGCAGTAAATGGGATAGGCCATTGCTTTCCGATTGCCGGAGCAAAGAGATTTCTATTGGCAGTCTTCCTCAACCGCGCCCGCCAGCAGTGTGACTGCATCGATCAACACGCTCGCATTAATGCTACTCAGCTCAGGGTTATTCTCGACGTAGTCCAACAACCAAGAATCAAATCGCACGATCATTCCTCGACCTGGTGCGTATTGCCATGGAACCCCCGCGAGCATCTCGACCCTCAAATTTTCGCTGCCTTCGAAGGTGCCATAAATGCTCTTACTGGCTTTATCAAAATAGACTGATGAAACACTAGAAAGATAATTCCCCAGTTTCAGTAAGCTTGGTGCTCGATCAAACTGTACACCACCAAAAACTCCGCTGCTAACGGTCTTGCCGCCGCAGACGTAGTAGCCCCAACAGAGGCTTTTCCCCTGCAACTCCTTACGCCAAAGCTCCTTGAGCTCAAAGATCAAATCCTGAGCCAGAAATGTTTGGGCATAGAGCTGCCTTGCATTTTTTATCTGTGACACGGTTTGTGTTGAGTATCCTAGTTTCTTTAGTTCTGGTTCAAAAGATGCCTTTAGTTTTTGCGGGCCTTTAAATTTCTGCCGGTGAACCAAAGTTAACACCCAAACGCAAAGCATCACGCCGACAACAATCCCTACTGTGATTCTGCCTAAATTGAAAGATTCTAACGCGACATAGAACAGCGTCATACTTGCCAACAGGATTACCATTTCTTTGAGGAATTCTGCCGTGCCTCCTACGGTTCTGCTCTCAACATTGAGTACCACCTCCAGAGCCCGCTCGGAAAAAAGCAAATCGCAAACATAGGCAATGCACTTTCGGGGTAACAAGAAAAGAGACAGCAGCGATACGACTCCAAAGCCGCCAAAGAGTGCAGCGACCGCTCTAACCTTTGCATCGTTAGGGTCCTCAACGTACACCCAAATTGCCAGTACGAGTGCGGCACAGGCAGCAAACAAAACTGCAGAACAATGCGACCTAATCCTTCCGGGATGTTCTGAGGTCGTCGTAAATGTGGCGGCAATTTGATCCCAGTTGGGTTGATTGTCAGAAATTTGGCGAACTGTTCGCATTGCAGAGAAGCCTCATTCGTCAAAGTGGGCCGTGGCGTAGCAAAAAGGGTCTAGCCTTAGTCTACTCTTTTCCGTGTCTAGCAACAGCGCGACGGACAATAGGTGGATAGGGTTCCAGACTGTCTTTTGAAGGAACAAAAGGGGACGCAGTCGATCCCGCGTTTCGGCTTCGGGCACATCAACCGAGCAATATGATCCGTACCACCCATCTCCTGCTACATCTATGACAAGCGTGGTTTGGTGATGATCATGTGCGAGACGACGACAGGATGGCTGCAGCAGTGGTTTCGTGGTGTTCAAATCGCTGAAAATCGAGTTGAGCGCAGCGGCGAATTCAAGCAAGGTACAGCTGCGAGAACAAGTTGTACTGGTTTGTCCTAAACGAAGATTTTAGTGGCCTTAAAGAACTAGGACATGCATTGTAATCTACGGCTCTCGCTGTAATTCGTCTCTAAACTGCGACTGACATGCTATTCGATCCCCGCACGATGCCCAAAAACCTATCGATTTTGTCGCCCGGAGCTCATTACAATGCCTGTCCTTGTAATTTATTTCCTTGTAATTTATTCCTTGTTCTCATCAGTCGCGCCGGCTGTCAGCGTGAAGGGAGCCTGACGGTTCTGCTCAATCGACGTGAAGTAAGGTAGGCCGGATCCAGGAGCGAAGCGACGCCGCTCCGGCACTCGGGCTCGGTTTGCATATTGTCAAAATGCCGGAACTGCGCTTCGCTTGGTCCGGCCTACGAGTTGGGTGGAAGCAGGCGGGGCACAGAAAGATGCATGGCACCGACTGAGATTCCCCTCAAAGCAAAGGTGCAATCTCTGTGTTTCAATCCGCGCCCAGCGAGCGAGGCGAAAGGCGACTGGCTGATCAGATCCAGACGGCGATCGAGGTTTCAATCCGCGCCCCGCGAGCGAGGCGAAAGAACATGAGCGACCAGTGGTCTGTTGTCACCTTGAGTTTCAATCCGCGCCCCGCGAGCGAGGCGAAAGTTGATCGCTGTCGCAGATTCTTTGGCGACCACCTCGGTTTCAATCCGCGCCCCGCGAGCGAGGCGAAAGACCCTCGATGTCGCACCCGCCCAAGTACTTCGCGGTTTCAATCCGCGCCCCGCGAGCGAGGCGAAAGAAAGTGGGTGGCAAGTTGGTCGAGGTGCTTGCGAGTTTCAATCCGCGCCCCGCGAGCGAGGCGAAAGCGGCTGGTATCGAACTGTGGGCGGGCAGTGTGTTGTTTCAATCCGCGCCCCGCGAGCGAGGCGAAAGTTCTTCGACGTAAGTCCAAGTACAACTGAAGCTTAGCAGGTGTTTTCCGCGAACCACATCAAGATCACCATCTTCGGGCTTTGAGTTTTGAGAAACTGCTCTGTAACTCATTTTGGGGGCTCTACTTAGGGAAAACGCGAACCTACCGGGAAATCCACGTGCGCTTCACATTCGCACCGTGTTAAACGCGGTCATGGATAGAGAGATTTGCTAAGCCATGAATTAGATCAGCAGCGGACCGTCGACATCATAGCCGGGCTTAGCCCCGTGGTGCTCGACACGGCGTTTCCAATTCTTCCCTAGGTGATAGAACCGCAAACTGTCTTCTTCTAGGCAGATCTCATCCAGTAATTCAGATTTGATCCGTGGCCAGTCGCCCCAGTCGACTTTCATCTCGAATACCGAGTTCTGTACCCGCTGACCATAGTCTTCACACACCGAGGCAACTTTTCGCAGGCGTTTCTGCCCCTCCGGCGTTTTCGTCGAAACATCATAGGTAACAATCACGTAGATCATGGCACATTCCAATTTGAGTGTGAGCCCTACTTCCAGATGAACGGCGGATAGGTATCCAAGTCACCTCGAAGATGCCGAGCCATCAGACGCGCCTGCAGATGCATCAGCAGGCCAACTGTGGTTTTTTCATTGAGGAACGGATGAGTGATCGTGTCTTGTTTGCGTTCCTGCCAAGACGTTAACAACGTCTTGCGACCAGAATCGCTTAGGTACACAGCCCCACTTTCCCGTTGCGTGAAATCCTTCGCTTGAATCTGTTGACGATTGATCAATGACAGCACCAGTCGGTCTGCGAGAAACGGACGGAATTCCTCCATCAAATCCAAAGCCATCCCTGGGCGACCGGGGCGATCTCGATGTAGAAAACCAACTTGAGAATCCAGTCCTGTCGCTTCACATGCACTGCGAACATCGTGAGTCAGCAGCGTGTAGGCGAAGGACAGCATAGCGTTCAAAGGGTCAAGCGGCGGCCGCCGAGTTCGCTTTGTGTATCGAAATTCTGGGGCTGACACATTGATCATCGAATTGAAGCTCGAAAAATATAATGTTGCCGCATCACCTTCGATGCCTCGTAGTCCAGACAGTTCTGTGGCGTTGCTGACTTCGTTGAGCGACGCGGTCAACTTCTTAGCGATTCTGTCAAGGACATCGATGCGAGATTGATCACTGGTGTCTCGAGCGGCGCGGCGCAGCACCGTGCGGCAATTCGCCACTTTACCGGTGACGACTGCTTGCCCCACCGCCAGACATTCGTTGATGGCATCGGCCGTCCGATATTGCTCTCGGCGGAGCAGCACATTACCGTTGGTGAATCCATTCACAGCAGCCAGAAAGCGACCGCCTTCTTTAAGGAAGCTTATGGATACGCCGGCATCCGCACAGGCTCCCATCAATGCGGGACTCATGGAAACTCGCCCAAAGCAGACGATGCCATCAAGGTTATGCAGCGGAACACGCAGACGCGTTTCTTTTTCAATGCGGACCGCAACCGCCTGACCGTCCTTCCGCAGGTAAGTCCCTTGTGTCGTCACGAACAGGGTGTTGAGGTGTTGTTTCATACAATACTACTCAGAGAGCATCGTCTTTAAATATTGAGACGCTGATTTTCGTTTGGGTGACGGCGGCATGCAAACTGATAGCAACGAGCACGTATCGCATTTGTTTTCTTTAACCGCTGTTGGTGTCAGCCGTGAGCGAATCAGCTGATGAAGCCGTTTCGTCGTGTCAATCGTTGTTGTCCGCAGCTGTTCATCAAAGATGACTTCCGTCCGTCGTTGTTGTTTTCCGTAGAACAGGTCTCCCCGTCCGATCTGTACGCTCAGCATCTCTTCCAACGACATCGCTTGCGCACACAGTTGTACTCGATCACAGTCGTTCGACTTTGGCTTCCCCCGTTTGTACTCAATCGGCGTGATGGTCCATTTGGCGAAGGGGGCCATGACGTTGCCCGAGCCGACTTCAGCGCAGACTTCGTTCCCGTCGGTGCCATGGTGATCTGGTCTGCGACGAAGAACTAGCTGAAGTTCACTCTCGATCCGTTTGGGAAGCGAGAGTTGGTTTTGTTGTTGAGAGTCCGGTGGCTGAAACTGCACAACATCACAGACACCGAAAAGGCCCAGTTGAAAGCTGTGCACTGGCAACCCACGGGTGATGCGAACACCATCTCGAGTCTCCGATTTTGCCGCATCCGCTTTCTTATGCAGCACGTTTCCTTCGGCGGTAAAACGATTGTCTTCCCACTGACGTTCAATATGAATGAGCGCCGTCTGCCGTTCACAGAACAGCAAATGCTGCAAAGCGGAAATGGGAAGAAGATCGTCTTCGGAGTACATGATTCCACGCCTGAAATGGTTAACCCGTCGTGGTAAATCAAGATGTGACGAAGTGTTTCGCCGGACGGGGTGGTCTACCACGACGTGTTAAACGAAGGGCATCAGATTAAATTTTTCGTTCGATGGTGATCCCTTTGGGAAGTTTGGATTCGTCGACGGTAACTTTGTAGTCGGCAAACTGCCGAGCTGGAGCATCGTCGGTGGTGTTACGGCAGATGGTAACTCGTTCAAACAGTTTATTCGCGGGAGCATTGCCCAAAGCATCTTTGTGCTTGAAGACGATCAATGCCTGGGGTGACATTTCGCCTCGAGATGCCGAACGATCGGTTTCAAACATCTGCGTCAAGGCGGACCAGAACAGCGTAAGATCTTCCTCGTTTTTGTCGAAGCTTGTCTGAGATGCCAGATGGGGATTGAGATAGCCGTGAATTCGGTACAGGCCATACGGCACGGTGAACTTTCTGCCCATTGTCCGGTTGTCGCCCTCCTGCTTTTCGGCTTCGCGTTCGGTGGTGACCGCACATCGAGTCACGGCGTGCTCGGAAGCGACGATGGGATCGATACTCCGAGCCATACCGAATTGAACAGGGCCGCGCACTTGGCCACAGTTCTCTCCAGTCGTCATCACGGCTCCGAAGGTCCGGATGTCAAAGAAATTCGTACACATCCAGTCAGTCAGTTCTCTGGCTTTCGCGACGTCCTTTGGCATCTTCTTGCGGTCCTTTTTCGCCACATCAGGAGCAACGGTTTCCCACGCTCGCCCATGCTGATTGTTCAACACAGCCTTTTCCTTCACGTAAATTTCGAACGGCGGTTTTTCTTCTTTGACCAAACCAACGTAGTTGCGAATCTTTCGCTTGATGCACACATCGGTCACAAGCCCTTGCCCGGTTTCGGCATCGATTCGCGGCAGGTTACCAGCGTCAGGGTCTCCGTTAGGATTGCCATCTTTGACGTCGAACAAGTAAACAAAGTCGTAGCGATTTTGCATGGTTTAGCTTTCTGATGGAACTGATCTTATTTTTGTTCGTGTGGTCTCAGGCAACACCGCCTGAGATTCCGTGAGGGACAAGTCTGCGACCACGGGTTGAGCGAGGGCTACTTGGGGTCTTTAATTTTCTTGGTGAAGAGTGCTTGACGCTGGTGGTAGTAACCGAGCGCAAACAACCCCTGTCCGTTCAGGTTCAGGTGCGATGGAAAGTTGTTGAAACGTCCGCAGATTTCCTGAATCGCTCGTTCGTGAAAGATCTTTGTCCCCACAGACAACTTTTTCAGATGATGCTGCGAGGTGCGAAGAATAATGGGAAACACGCTGCCAGGAGTTGCCGACGCAGCACTGAAGTAACGATCTTTAATCGTGTCATTGATGCCCGGGAGCGCATCCTCTTGCGTCTTTTCCAATTCAGCAAAAAGTCGGCCCAACTGATACGCAGGCTCGGAACGATCAGGGTCAAGGCCCATAGAAATTTCCTTTGTGAGAGGGGTAATATTGAGTCGTGAATTCCGATTCAAAATCGCTTTGAGAATACCCGCACGAATAGCACCGATTTCTCTGTCAGCTCGAATTCGGCGAATGACGGCTGCGAACAGCATCTGGGGGTAAGCCGATCCCGTCAGAACGGCTCGCATGACAGCACCGCTTAGCAGTGGCGGAATGTCTTTTGATTCACGAGCTGTTTCACGCAGTAACTGCCAGACGGCCGGAAACTCCGTGTCTCGCTCAGAATGAACAATGTGAAGATCCGTAAAGTGCTGGCGAATGGCGGACAACAGCTCCTGCAGAGTACTGACATACCAAAAGCGAACTGACAACCGAGCGGCATTGGGCGATAAACCGAGCACATAGAATGGTGTGTCGTCTTCGCCGAGACCAAGGTCAGAAACGTTCTCGCCCGATGCGATACGCTTCAACAGAGTTCGCAACGCATCCTTCTTTGCGTCGTCTTCCGCCGCAACCTTGCTAGGGTCAGCGATGAACCCAAATAGTTCTTCAGCGGGTGATGGCGATTCCGTCCAGAACACCGTGATGGCGTCTCCGATCTTAATACACCGCCCGTTTTCAGAACGCAGCAGATAGTTCAACGCCGTGCTGTACTGAAATGCACCGGCTTCACTGACGGGAGCATTGTAGCTCTGTTCCTTTCCAAATGATTGAAACGCTGGCTTATCGAAGGAGACCAAAAGAGCGTTGGACTTAGCTCCGGGTACATTCGCGATCTGAGGTTTATGGATGCGTGCGATCGGACTGACCTGGCCAGTTAACAAGCATTGCCCACTGACCGTCGGCGACACACCCGAATTATCAGCCTGTTCCGACCACCAAGCTCGTATAGTTTCGCGTTCGTGCACGTAGTGGGTTTGTCCACGGATACGAAACACGCCGAACCCTGTCGAGGTTTCTGCAAGGGTGGCATGATCGGCGGCGGTATTCGGATCCCAGTTGGAGAGAAAAGCACAGACTGCGTGAAATTCGGGGTCATCGATCACGGTCTTCAAATCGACATGCTTCTGCCGAAAGGCTTCAAATGCCTGCAGACTGCGCTTGGGCTTGTCGTCGTTAGGCTTGAAGCCCAGCATGTAGCCGGTGTTGTCCCATAAAAAGCACGGGTTAAGGCCGGACCCTGAGGGCTTGGCTCCACCTAAAACGATAAGCAATTTTGACTTGGGTTTCGCCGCGTCGCCATCGTTTTCGGGAGTAATTTCGTGCAGCGTGCCATCGTCATTCAGCACAACACAGAACGAGATTTTCTGACGACTGAAACCGAATGGGGCAATCTCCACATAGGGGTCTTTTTCGAGTCGTTGGTAGTAGGTGTTAAGGGCCTGTAGGATCATCCGACTAACTCGCTTTCGTTAAAGGCGGGAACTTTAATCACACCGTCATTCATCACGGCTCGATAAAATCGGGGAGTCATCTTGTCGGCGTAGTCCATGTCGTGCAGCATGAACCCAAGATCACGTTCTCCGTGAATCTGTGACTCGGGCAGTCTGCCTTCCACCCATTCGAAGTCGGCAGGGAATTCTCGACATCCCAGATACGGATGATGGAAGCACTGCCCCTTGATTGCCCTTCGCTTAAAAACTTCGTAGTGCTTTTGATGTGGCTCACTTTCGTCCAAGAGCTCAAAATGCGCTTCGATCCCATAAGCAACATCTTGTAAAAGCATGGCGGCTCGCTGCTGACGGACGTCTTCCACGTACATTCCTAATGGAGAAGTATCGCCCTTTATCGCTTTGCGAACATTGCCCGCCGGAATCTTTGAACCGACTTCGTTGCGTCGAATGTTGGTGAATCGAATTGGGTTCAGGACGTGGATCTGATCAATATGCCAGCGAATCTGCGGTTTCCAGTAGATCGCTTCTAAAATGCCTCGCGCTGCAGATGGAGTAATCACATCGTAGCTGACACGTTCGACTTTCATTTCCGGTCGAGTGAAGCAGGCATAGTCGCTCCAGACTTTGATGGTAATTTGCGTGGGTGGTTTCATCGTATTCCTTTGGGTTAGACGATCAGAGTTTCTGGTTCATAAAAGCCGACGTTATCGATCTGGAAGCCGACATTCTTGTCGTAGCAAGTTGGGTTAATCAGGACGGCGTAGCCGGAACCGAGGACTTCGATGTCGGTGCCAACCAGCGACTTGAAGACGTTCGTATATAGACCAACGGAATAGCGTTGAAGACGGCGAAGCAGTTCGCGCAACTCGCTCGCGTGGTGAGGGTCGCCATCGATCTCTCGCAGACGGTCAATCAGCTTTGCACCGTCTCCGTACGGCACAAACACCGTCTCAGCTGTGTCTTCGATCCAGCGAAAGCGTTCGGCGGCCGTTCGGAAGTTGAAGTGCATCTTATTCATTGGCGCTGGAAAGCAGCCCATCACATCCCGCTTGTCCCAGCCGTCACCTTTGGACGTGTTTCCACCGCGATGCTTGCGGTAATGCAGCTGGAAATACTGCTGCACGATGTCAAGATCCAGTAGGTCGAGGCGATCGCTGTCTTGTCCAGCAATGAGTTCTGCAGCTGACTCTGCAACGGTTCTCAGGTAACCTCGCAGTTTGATCTCCGTTGGTTCAAAGACGACCACGTCACCTGTCGGTCGCTTGCCTTCTCGGTTGCACCGTCCGGCGGCCTGAGCGATAGAATCAACTCCCGTGAGGGCTCGATAGACTATCGGAAAATCAACGTCGACACCCGCTTCGATCAACTGAGTACTGATCACTTGACATTGCTGATCGTCACGCAGTCGCTGGCGAATTTCCTCCAATGTATCATGCCGGTGTTGACCACACATAAGCGTGCTGAGGTGAAACAGACCTTTGGCCCCGTGGCCAGAGACCAAGCTGTTAGTGGAATCATCGACGAGACCCTCTGATCTGCGACCACGATGTAAACGGAGGGATTGATACAATCGCGAGGCATGGAGACGAGTGTTGACGATGCACAGGAACTGTGAATGCTCGGCAAGGCAATTGACGATTTGTTCATTAGACTGGGGGCCAATGCTGCGAATGGAAACTCGCTTCATCGTTTGGTAAAGCCGTTC
Organism: Fuerstiella sp.; assembly: GCA_039974975.1. Classification (GTDB taxonomy): domain Bacteria; phylum Planctomycetota; class Planctomycetia; order Planctomycetales; family Planctomycetaceae; genus Fuerstiella. The sequence goes on from JBDWHY010000023.1 coordinate 9,413, forward strand.
TGGTTGCGGCAAGATTTCAGTGGCCTCTTCCAGCCCGATCTCGAAGCCTTCGCGTTTCAGGATCGAGGGTTGAGTGGCGGTGCATAAAACAACCGTGCAACCGTAATCTGCCACGAGTTCTCGAATTACTGCCAGTGTGGGTTTCAGCAGTTCCACGGGGATGCTCTGCGCTTCATCCAGAATAATCACGCTATTGCAGATTCTGTGCAGTTTACGACAGCGGCTGGTTTTTGCAGCGTACAGCGATTCGAAAAATTGCACGTTCGTCGTGACAACCAGTGGAGCATCCCAGTTTTCTGAAGCCATTCGAGATGCGACGGTTTCAAGATCGGGGTCGAGGCTGCTGTGATGCTCAAGCACGGTTGCATCAGATAATCCCTGAAAGACGTTCCGGAAAACGCTGGCCGTTTGTTCGATGATGCTGGTGAAAGGAATGGCGTAGATGACTCGCGACATGCTGTTCTCATTTGCATGTTTGAGTGCAAATGCCAGCGATGAAAGCGTTTTGCCTCCGCCAGTGGGCACCGTCAGTGAGAACAGGCCCGGCTTTTCAATTGCCTTGCATCGGCAGGCAGACAGTACTTCGGACCGAGCTATCCCAACAGTCGTGTCTGTAGACGTATTTAGTGAGCTCAGGTGTTGATCCAGCGTTGTTTGCATTTCGTTCAGGGTCGGCAGGTTTCCCAGCCGCTGCGCCCCACGGTCCGGGGACATGAACGATTCTGTTGCAAGAAAGTCGGCGTCAACAAGGCACGAGAACAGCATACGTGTGAAGAAGCTGAGCTGAAAGGAAGCCCGCTGTACGCAACCATGCTCAAAAGACAAAGCTGGTTTCGATAGTTGGGGAACCGCCAAAACCTCCGACGGAGCCCGCGAGAAATTGGGGATCTGCTTTAGAAGCCGGTCCGATAAACCGGAACAGCCGGAATCGCTCATTTGATCAGCCAGCCCGGCGTGATGGCCAGCAATGCAATAGGCGAGCACTCGTCCTTCACGTGGAAATGTCTTAACGGCGTGCTGAGCACCTGCGGTGGAGTGGTCGACTCGACCGGTATATTGTTCCAAGTGGGCTTCAAAACCGTTTTCGAATCTCAGGTAAGCCTGAAATTCGGCCGAGTACTTCCCAACGTCATGCCACCAACCAACCAGACTTCCCCAATCGGAGGCCTTAAACCCGGCCGCGTATTCTCTGGCCAGCTCCGCAACGTCGCGCAAATGGTCCTCGAGCAGCTCCCAGTCTGTTATTGGCCGCGATTCCAAGGAATGAGCGTAGTAACAGTTCATTCAACAATCCAAGTCTGCAAGGAGCCTTTCCCTATAGCAGCTGGAACAGCTCGAATGTCTTAAGAAAAACCCACCGGCTCTATTACTTTAACGGGCGACATAAACGAGATGGCCCAGCCAAGGTTATGCTACAGAATAGAGAAGCGTACAGGCGGTATTCGAACGATTCCGTCCAGCGATATAAGCAATTTAAAAAACACCTACAAGGACCTCGCTGTAGTACTGCCTAGGACAAAAAAACGTTCCTAGGGTCGTTTTTCGAGGGTAGCACTGTCAATGGCGGTGACGGAACATTTGAGGTAGCCATTAACAGCACAGCGTTAGGATGCGCGCAGAAACGCCACGGCCAACGCGTACTTTGCTCAATGAATTCGCAGTACTTTTGCGAGGTAATCGTTGTTCCATCCGGCTGCTCGGAATGAACACTTGGTACCACACATATCAAAGTGACCCACATCTTCGACTTCCACGTAGCGACTGATGCAAGCTTGTGAGTCCCGAAGGGACGGCAGAGCTTGCGGCCGGATCGTTCCTGCCGTCCCTTCGGGACTCACGGTGTGGTATTAATCCCTATTCCATGGGCTGACGCCCATGGCGACATCATGTCGCCACTTCGTGGCTGGGGAATGGAATCGCTGGGTACCACACATATCAAAGTGACCCACATCTTCGACTTCCACGTAGCGACTGAGTATAAGCTTGTGAGTCCCAAAGGGACGGCATATTGTAGCCACGGGTGCCAACCCGTGGTTCGAAGATCAAAACATGCATGAAGCCCCGAAGGGGCGACAGAGATTGCCGCCGGATCGTTCCAGCCGTCCCGAAGGGAAAAACCACGGGGACAACCACGTTTTTTGACAGCATGTTCGGCGACGTCGGCGCGGACAATTTGAAACACAGAGGCACAGAGGACACAGAGAACATGCACGAATGAATCCTCTGTGTCCTCTGTGCCTCCGTGTTATGAATGAAAGAGTGAAGTCAGGTGCGTGGTACGAATGGCACAGTCCGGATGCAAGACAAAGAACTTTACCAGCAAATCCTTGGCCTCTCGTCGCCTTGGGGAACCGTTTGGTACCATGCACCTCACGAGGAGCCCAATTGACTGACACCATCTAGTGAGAGTAAGCAATGCGAATTATATTACGCCGGGGGTGTGCGACCGAGATGTTCACATTCGTAGCCATTGCCGCTTTAATCTGTTACGGGATAAGGTCAGAGTTGTTTCGACAAAAAGCGGCTTACGATGACACAAGAGTCTGGGCTCAGCTGTCCCAATTGATATCCGCTGTCCACGCGCATGCCAGCGTTGATGGAGAATTACCGCCGTTATCGACTGTTCCCAAGGATTCTGGAGAGGGCTTAAGCTGGCGTGTCCTCATACTTCCGCATCTCGGCGAGAATGGAAAAACGCTGTATGAAAAGTTTGACTTAACAAAATCGTGGGACGCTCCAACAAATCTCGCGTTGCTGTCTCAGATGCCGGACATTTTCGCGCGACTGGGAGATCAGCGCCGCGAAGGGAAGACATATTGTTGTGCGGTGCATGTTGACAGAAACTGGAATGGAGGCAATCAACTTGAGGCCACGACCGGTTCGGCATCTGCTCTACTGCTGGCGGAGTCGAAAGTGAGTCGAGAATGGACTCGTCCTCGAGACATTGAGCTGGCCCCTGATGGACAAGCGGTACATACGGTTGTGCTTTGGGGGCAGGTAGAACGCTCACCCATTGGTATGACGCGGAATGGACAGAAACTTGTCTTAATACCAGGTGTCGAATGGAACAGTCATCGCTGCCGTTGAATGCGACAAGAAAAGGGGTCAGGTCCGATACTGTTCGGCACAATGGTTGCTGAATTCCGTTTTCGCTTAAGCTGGACTTGCTGAATCGGGTCTGAACTGGGGCTCATCTGTACCACGCACCTTGTTTCACCCTCACTGTCACGAATTGCGACTCCAATCGTTCGCAAGCCGGGCCACTGCTCAAAGCAAGCCACGCCCTCTGGAATTTCCACTTGATGGTACGTGATCTGGTCCACTCGACCGTGCCCCCTGATCGTCTCTGTATGAGTGCAAACTTTCACGTTTGCAAAGTCGTTTCCATCTGCTTAAAAAAGTATTCTGTCACAGCATCGTGCAACGTTTTTTGGTTGCCTTTTAATGCCAGAACGAAGTCCGCTCGGGCATCGATGATTTTCTTGGCAATCGCCGTTTGACACCCCGCCGCGTCGATGGTTACCACCGAATCTTTCAGTTCAATATTGTCGAGAAGCTCAGGAATCGCTGTGATTTCATTCGATTTTTCGAACGTCGCCAACTGGCCGAGACTCAGCGATCGACCAACAGCCCACGCGCTGACCAGCCAGAGTGGCCCCAATCCGTTTCGCTTGTCGTGGCTTCGCTTGAGTACTTTTCCATCGATCGCGATTTGGTTCGAAGGGTCGTCTTCATCGAGCGGAGCAAGCGACTGTAACCACGACTGGAAGCAGTCTTGAAAGACGTCTGGTTTCAGAGCCGTCAGGAGTCGGCCGAGTGTGTCGTGAGAAGGAATTCCGCCGGGTAGTTTGAGTCGTTTATTGAGCCACTCTTGATTGGCCTGAGCCCAGATTCCGATCGCCTGTGGGCCATCCGCTCCGGCGATCACAGCCATGATGCAGATGACGAGAAGATCGCCCAGCAAGTGGACTCGGTTAATAGGACTTCGCGGGTCCTCTAGCTGGCTGAAACAGGTCAGAATCGCGTCGATTTTAGGGAACTAATTTTCTTCTGTGTGACTCATTAACTTAGGGTCGCTTGCTACTCACAATGGCCGGACTTTGTCAGGCAGCAATCATGGCAAAAATCACCTCACAGCGCAACCTTCCCTCAATCTCCATACCTGTCCAGAGTGCGCGTTAGCCGTGAGTCGGCGGGGCTTTGCTGCTTATGGGTTTTCAATACAAAGCACTCTCGCCTCAACCAGAGACTACGAATTCAGTCAAAAACACGACGGACACTTTAACTGCACATTAACAAAGGCAACCCGACGTGTGACCGAAGGATATCGGCTGTGCAGCACATCAGGGGTTCGAGAGGGTTCGAGGAGATTCATCCCTCGCTGACGCGTCAGGTGACCCCATCCAAGCTTTTTCAACGCAATCCAAGCTTTTCAACGCACTGCTAACACCGTTGTAATGACCGACGCTGAAGTCTGTGTGCCTCGCAACAGACCCAAACGTTCATTTGACATGCCCAGTTGTGAGTCGCTGTCATGTTTCTGAGATCTAAGTGCTTCAAAGAAGTCTCTTCATCACCGTAACATCCTGGTCCCTGCAAAGCACAACCTCCCCCAGCAGTTCATCACACTGCCAAATGTTGCCTGAGCGTCGGAAGGAAATCCCATTCGACTGCTTCACATCATCCGACCAATTGGCTCTACCCAGTATTGCCACCCAGTACTGGCCCTACCCACTCTTGGCCCTCCCCCAAGCGGCCGCGTTCGAAAGAATAAGAACCAATGCTTGATCAACACACATCAGTCAAACTTGTCCTGCTTCTCGCGATCTTCAGCGGATCGACCGCAGCAGGGGACGAGTTCTTTTCGGACTTCACATCACTTCAAGGCTGGGAAGATGATTCAACAGGGGGCAGCCTGAAATCCTACGAGATCGTCGACAAGGAGAATGGCAGGCTGAAAATGTCGACGCGGGCCAAGACCAAGGATCGAGTCAAAGTCAAAACGAAGGGCCGTTTTTCGGCCGGTGAATACCATTGGCGAGTTTTCGTGCCTGAAATGGGCATTGGCGATCAGGCCAGTATTGGGGCGTTTCTTTTTCAAGACAACAAGCATGAACTTGATTTCGAAATCGGCTACGGAACAAGTGAGCTGCGAAAGAAACTTGGTGCCAATGAAGATGAGCTCGTCTGTTACCTGACTTCGCAAGGCTTTCCTGCGAGCAGCTCTCAAGTGCTGATCAGACGCAACGATTGGTATAAATGCACAATCAAAATCTCTGCGAAGGATGGTGGCAAATTTCTTGTCGAGTGGTTCCTGAACAACGTCCGAGTCAAGACGCTTCAAACTCAGTTTTCTGATGAAACAAACTTTACGGCTCACTGCAGTTTAGAAAACTTGGCCTTCCTAGGTGACCACTCACCCTCACAAGAAAACTACGCGATTTTCGACTACTTTAAATTCTCAAAAGCGTCCAACAAATAGGCATCGCCCGGACACGCCGGTTGGTCACAAAAGTGGAGTCAGCAAGAGTCACGACTACAACCGCCAGAGTTGACGATTGCAGAATTGCGTGCCTGCCCCGGCCCGCCGAATCGACTGCCGCCTCGGCATGTCAGGCGACGATCGATCGAAACGGTGGCAAAATCGTTCACGATTTCGATAACATGCGGGAGGCCCAGCTGCTGGTTGGCTCTTTTGAAATCGCCGGTACTCGGCTTCCACTGCCAGCTTTCCGCTTGGATCGCCGTTGACTTTGTCGCTGAGAAAGGATTTCTTGCCATGTTTTTGTCGCGAATCGCGCTGCGCATTTGTCTGGTAGCCGTCGTCATGCTTTGCGGCTGTCAGCAGTCAAGCAAGGATCGTCCGGCGGCATCCGAGGCCGAATCCGAGGCTCAGGCTCAAGACCCAAACCGTGGCTTCGAATCGCCCGAAGCAGCTTGGAAAACCTATGCCGCCGCCGAACAACAACAGGACTCAGTCACGGCAATCGGCACGCTCACGAACGATTCACAAAAAGTCCTTGCCGCCCAGACCATGATCGCCCTGGGATTTGCCGCCGCCTTCAACAAAGAATCACAGGGACAAGTGCAGGCCCTGATGAAGAAACACGGAATCGATCCGAACAACAGGCAACCACCACCGGGCATTGATCGAAACTCAACAAAACTGGAAAGCTTCCGGGCAATTGGCGGACAGCTGAACGATCCAATCGCGTTTGTCACTGAAGCTGATCACTTCATGAAATCTCTGGGCACTGTGAAGCCCAATCAGCAATGGGCGAAAGGTGAATTACTGGACGTGCAGATCGATGGCAACACGGCGAGCGCCATTTTCAAAGAACGCCGTGGTCGCAGCACAGTGGCATTTCGTAAAGCAGCGGGCGGCTGGCTGGTTGAAATCACGGACAGCCAGCTTTCAACGAAACCTTCCGGAGCAACAACGAGTGGGTCTGGCAACATGGATCGCTTTGGGATGGGCAGAACAAAATATGCTCTACCAGCCCTCGCAGAGATCACCGAAACAGATGTTCAGAATGCTTGGAAGTTTTCCGTTCACTATCAACAGCAAACTGCCGAAGCCGCCTTGTTGGACATCACTGAAAAATGCGGCCTTGAAATCTACGATCAACCCAAAATGGCTGAAGCGTTACAGAAGAAAATCGATCTCAAACGCGACAATGTCTCGGCCGTTCAGGTGATCGAAGCAATTTGCCGCCAAGTCGACCTGCAGCCACGTTACAAAGCAGGAGCCATGGCTTTGTGGGAAGGCAGTCGCAAGTTACCAATCGCCTTTGCTGGTCCGTTTTTGGTTGAGATCACAAAGACGAAGGAATCAATCCCCAACGCTTTCGTAAAAATCGATCTGCAATATTTCGCTGCCGGGTTACCCGCGTCCATTTGTTCTCGGCTCGCCGGCATGTACATCAGTGAACAGCCGCTTCCGCAAAAGATTGGACTCACAATCCCTCAACTGCAGGGAACCAATGGACAATCACTGGACACAAGCATCGACCCACTTGGCTTTCCAGCCAAAGCTTCTTTGAAGTCCATTCAATTTCAAGCCAGCGTCGAAGTTTCGAAAGCATTCAGCAGCGTCACTAGCATCGCTCCGTTTGATGGCCAGTTCGAAGCGACGTTCCCTCAGAAGATCTCCACCTTCACGTTTGATCAAATCAAGGAAGGCGAAACGCGTGACGCAGAATCTGCGAAGCTGAAGATCAGCGGCGTCCAGACGGGAGCTCAAACGTCCGTATCATTCGACCTCGAAGGTGTCACTCACAAAGACTTAGTGGCAACCGCTTTGGATTCAGATGGCAACCCGATGGATACTCAAGCGTTCATTTCGGGCTCCCAGTACAACGGAAAATCTACGGCAAGCGTGCACGTGCAGGCAGCCATTCAGCAGCTCCGAATTCAGGTCATCCATGAAGTGAAACGAGTCGAATTTTCGTACCAACTTCCTGCCATTCCGTTGACGTTTCATGCTGATCAACCCGAACAACTTGAAGCTTTGGAAATCGAAGGACTCGCCCCCGTGACATTCGACTTTGTTCGCCTGAAGGAAGAAAACAACTTTCGGTCCACGATTTTTCGCTGGACAAATCATTCGAACAAGGACGTTCGCCACGCCGCAGGGAAGTTAAAGTTTTGGGACGCCGCGGGCTCGCTCATCAAAGAACAGAACATTGACCAAGGCGGCAACCCAATCCTGTTGGACTACGCAGAATCCGAAGAAACCAACTTCTTTGGTCATTCCCCACCAGCAGAAACAGCGACCGCCACAATTGCCTTGACCCATGTGAAGTTTGCAGATTCCACGGAGTGGAATGCTCCGCCAGAATAGGAGCGTCAACAAGCACTCAATCAACTCAGCACCACGGATGCTGGAAGGCGACATTTGGTTGGCGGTTTGGTGGTTTGGTGGTTTGAACCCGAATGGAAGGAGCGGATACCGGCCTCCACTGAGTTCGTAGACGGGAGTTCGTGGACGGGAGTTCGCAGGCGGGGAGGGTCGTGGACTTGCAGATCGTAGACCTGCGGTTTGATTTCCCCGAGATGTGTTGCCACACTTTCAGCCGTGCGATTGGCCCGCTTCGCGACTGGTAACTTTGTGAACAAAAAACGAGATCATCGATGCAACACAACGCCGCCTCACTTCGACCATTTATTGGAGCTCAAGATTTTGAACTGTCACGGCGGTTTTATGCCGACCTGGGTTTTCAGGAACACGTGATCGACAACAACATGTCGTATTTCCATTCCGAAGCAATCGGTTTTTACCTTCAGGACGCCTACGTCAAAGACTGGATCGAAAACACCATGCTGTTTATGGAAGTCGACAACACGGATCGCTTTTGGAACGACTTGGTGGCCTTGGATCTTACAACGAAATACTCAACCGTCCGTCTGACTCCTGTGAGAATCATGCCTTGGGGCAAAGAGTGCTTCTTACACGACCCATCCGGCATTCTCTGGCACTTCGGTGAATTTCACTCAGCAGACAAATCCGATCCCTAAATCGACTTTCTAGCAGCCCGTGGAAAATGCCAGGATGTGGTCACCCGACGCGTCAGCGAGCAGGCTGTTTCGCAATTCGAAACTCACGGGAAATCTGGTGAGCCGCACGGATCGAGCGGCCGTTTTCAGCACCAACGCTGCAGCTACGGCTACGGCTACGGCTACGGCTACGACAAGACGAGACGAGACGAGAATACAGCTACAACCCGACAGCCGTGAACCGGGATCGCCGTGAACCCGCATCGCCGTGACTGGTAGGCAACTTTAAACCTCATCTTGTTTCGAGATCAAGGTTTGATCTTCACGCAGTGTTTTCGGAGCAAAAATCCAGAACAATCCGGGTCTCAAAAAGAACTCAGCCATCGTCGCCGTCACTAAGCCGCCCAAGATCACCGTCGCCACCGGAAACAAGATTTCCTTCCCCGGCAGGTGGCCCCCAATGACCAGTGGCACCAATCCCAGACCCGTTGTTAAGGCCGTCATCAGTACAGGAGCAACTCGGTCCAAACTTCCTTGAACAATGACTTCGCTGCGAAATCCGTCTTCTGCAATCTGTTCCAAGTAAGTTGAAATCAACAACAAGCCATTGCGAGCCGCAATGCCTCCTAAGGAAATAAAGCCCACCATCGCCGCCACAGAAAACGTCTGATCCGTGAGATACAATCCGATGATTCCCCCCACAAAAGCGGCCGGCAGCGCCGTCAGAATTTGCAGCACCAGACTGGTTGATTGGTAGGTCGAATACAGCACCACGAAGATCACCACCAATGCGACCAAACTGAGCAGCAGGATTCTGCGATTGGCTTCTTGTTGAGCTTCAAATTGTCCAGCATAGGTCACAAAGTAGCCCTCGGGTAACGTGATTCGTTCTGTGATTCGAGCCTTAATATCAGCAACAGCTCCACCCACATCTCGTCCTCGAGTATTCACTCGAACCACAATTCTTCTTCGCCCGTCTTCTCGATTAATCGTGTTTGGACCAGCGGCTTCATAAACCTTGGCCACTGTTCCCAAGGGAATGCGGCTGCCGTCGGGAAGTTCCATCGGAAGACGGTCCAAATTGCCCAAATCCGTTCTCTGATCCTCCTGAAGCCTCAACAAAATATCGAACGTGCGTTGCCCTTGAACCATGGTCGAAACTTCTCGACCGTGCATCGCTGTTTCCACGAAATCATTGACGAAGTTCGCCGTGATTCCATGATGAGCCAACATGTTATGCTTCAGCTCGATTCTTAATTGAGGAGTCGGTTGTTGCTGTTCGACAACGGGTTCCGCAATGCCAGGAACGTCGGCAATCGCCGCCTTAATTTCCTCGGCCTGCTTTCTCAATTCTTCCAAGTCATCTCCGAAAATCTTGATCGCAATCTGCGCCGTGACTCCGGACAACATGTGGCTGATCAAATGAGCAATCGGTTGCTCGACTTCTGTTTGAACTCCGGGAACATGTTCAACCGCCTGATCCAATTTGGCAATCAGTTCTTCTCGAGACAACCCACTTTCGGTGTTTAACGAAACCACGTATTCGGTGGTATTCACTCCCATCACGTGCTCGTCTAGTTCTGCTCGACCAGTCCGAGCTGTAAACCACACCAACGGGCCCTTCGGATTATCTTCGGTCTTCAACAACTTTGTCAGATTTTTATCAGCCATCGCGCTCAGGTCTCGACTAATTTTCAAAGACGTGCCCGGTGGAGCAAACAGATTAACCTGAGCCGCCCCTTCGTCAAACGGAGGCAAGAAGTCTCGACCCATCGTATACGCGAACAGGCCGGCGGTGACGCAGCCGATCCCCAAGAGTCCAAGACTGCTGGTGAGTCCCACGGGATGCATGCTGAAGCGAATAATGGGCTGCAAACACACCTTGATCGCTCGAAGAAAAATCCCGTCGCGTTTGCTGGAAGTCACCTGAGCATTCGGAAGTAGCAACCAGCAAAGCACAGGAGTCACCGTGAGCGAAACCAAAGTGGATGCACAAATGGAAACAATGTAAGCAATCCCCAACGGAGCAAACAGACGCCCTTCCATTCCACTTAAAGCAAACAACGGTGCAAACACAACGACAACCAAGACTGTGCTGATGATAATCGCATTGCGAACTTCCACACTGGCATCAAAAATGACGTTAAAGATGGGGCGAGGTGTTTCTGACTGACGGTTCTGTTTCAACCTTCGAAAAATGTTTTCCACATCGACAATCGCGTCGTCCACCAGTTCACCCAAAGCAACGGCGAGACCTCCCAGCGTCATCACGTTGATCGACAGCCCCATCCACTTGAAGACCAAAGCTGTCACCAGCACGGACAGTGGAATTGCTGTGAGAGTAATAAACGTGGTGCGAAAATTGAGCAGAAAAAGAAACAACACGAAGACCACCAAGATGGCTCCGTCTCGCAATGCTTCCATCACGTTGCGAACACTGTGGTCGATGAATTCTCGTTGTTCATACGTCGTCTGCAGTTTGACATCCGACGGCAATGAAGGTGCCAAATCTTCCAGAGCCAAATGGATGGCATCGGTGACCGTTCTTGTATCTGCATCCGGTTGTTTTTGAATGGTGAGCACGACGGCCGGACGACCGTTGACCGATGAATCTCCACGTTTTTGTTGAGCCACCTGAGCAATCGTGGCGACCTGACTTAACAACAACGATCGCTGCCCCGTCTTCTGAATCACGGTTTGGCCAATCTGTTCTTCGTTGGCATACCGGCCTAAACCTCGAATCAAAAATTCCTTCGCATCTTGGCTCATGAACCCGCCGGTCACGTTTTCGTTGCTGCTTCGCAAGGCACTTTCAACGTCCGCCAAACTGACTCCAAATTGATGCAACCGATGGTAGTCCACCAACACGTGATATTGCTTGCGATCTCCGCCCATGGTAATCACCTGAGACACGCCGGGGATCGTCAGTAGGCGTTGCCTGACCACCCAGTCGGCGGTTGTGCGAAGGTCCATCGCCGACGTCGTCCCATCTTCGCTGTACATGCCCACCAGAACAATTTGCCCCAGTAAAGAAGACACCGGGCCCATCACGGGTTTCACCGATTCCGGCATCCGATCTTGGACAGTCGAAATGCGTTCTTGGACAATTTGTCGAGCCGTATAGACATCCATCCCCCAATCGAATTCGACATTTACGACAGACAGTCCGATATCAGAAGACGTGCGAACGGCCATCACGCCAGACGATCCATTCAAAGCTGATTCCAGCGGAAACGTGACTCGCTGTTCCACTTCTTCCGGAGCCAAACCTTCGCATTCTGTGACGAGCACGACTCGAGGCCGAGTCAAACTGGGAAGCACGTCAATCGGCAAATACGTCGCGACGCTGGTTCCCAACACCATCACGGCGATGGCCACGCAAAGAATCAACAGGCGATGCTGAAGAGAAAATCGAATAATGAAATTTAGCATATTGGTTTGATCGTTCTGTCTTCACCAAACGACGCACAAAACGCCGTCAGATCAATGTTCCCTCGCGGGAATGTGCTCATCGCGGGATAGTGCTCATTGCGGGAATGTGTTCATCGCGGGATAGTGCTCACTGCAGAATTGTGTTCATCGCAGGATCGACCAAGATCTCAGTGAGTCGCCAGGAATTCGCAGTCCAATCACAATCAATGAGTGTGGCCGGCATGTGGATCACCTCCTGCACCAGATTGCATCTTCATCGCAAGGTGCAACTTATGAGCATGGTTCATGGCAATGGGTCGAGAAATTTTGAAGCCAGGGTCGGTGGCAATCACGGCTCGCTGGTTGTCTCGATGAAGCAAGCGTACCGGCACGGGTTCCAATTCCATCCACATGTCATAATCGTCGTGGCCTTTTAGGTGAAACGGAACTTTGTATTTCGCAAAAATCATGGCGTTAGGCCCGTCGACAGCCACAGCATCGGCCGGAACCACCAACTGATTGGACCACAGTGATTCAGGCAGGCTTAAATGAACTCGTTGACCTGGCCGGTGTCTCCACTGCTGAAAGACTCGACCCGAATCATCGGTGATGGTGCGTTCAACGTCATTGGGCAAGCTGATGTAAAACCGAACCGTTCGACTGACTTGGTCGACATGATTGTCGATTCGCAACAGATTCAGCTTAAGCGGGCCATGATCAGCTTCATCAGAATCCTCGTCGTGAAGATGGCTATGAAATTCGACCGTCATGGACCAATTGTTTTCGGCGATGCGGTTTAGCAAATCTAAATCTGATTCGAACGCCGTGCCCTGAACATACAGTTCTTCGTGATACGACAGGTCGCACAGATCTTGTCCACGCTGCACGGTCTGGCCCGGATGAACGTGCAATGTTTCGATCGAATATCCTCGGCGATTATCTGACGTCACTTCGGATGGATCGCTGGACGTCAGCTGAAACTTGGGCGAAGAAACTTGCAGAGCGGTGACTAACTGCCGATCAGTGACCAACTGGGCGAGTTGCTGTTCCGGCAGACCTCGCCCCTTCAATTCCTGCTGAACAGTATCCTGATTGGCTTGCAACTGCTGCAGTTTGTATCGAGCATCAATCAGCGACTTTTTGGCGACGGCTCCAGATTCTGTCAAAGGGACTAACCGAGCAATTTCGGTTTCAGTGACGTCGATTTGCGAAAGAGTGTTCAAGAGCGAAGATTGAGCTTCCACTAACGCTTCGTCGGTAATCGTGAGATCACAGATTAAAGTTCCTTCCCCCACAGCTTCACCGGGAAGAACCTTCACGGTTTGAACGACACCTGAAATCGGAGCCGACACCGAAAGGTTGCTGCGGCCCGGGATTTCCACAACTTCGGCAGGAACCAACAACGACTTCCAATAATCAGAACGCTCTAACGACCCCATGGTCAGCCCGATATTTTCGAAGGCCTGCTTCGTGAGCTTAACATGGTTTTCTCGTTCATGACCGCCACCGCCGTGATCATGAGCGTCTTCTTCGTGAGCATGATCATCATGAGCACCATGGCCAACTTCCGCGGTGGCTCCCATCAGCTTGGGGTAAAAATAACACCCCGTCGCAATGCCCGACGCGAACACGGCCGTGACGACGACACAACCCGCCAGCACGGCAGCTGCAGATTGGAATTTTGTGAGCAAAGACATGAGCTGGATTCTTGTTCGCAGTGTGCGACTGTTGGAACAACCGAACACAAAGCATTGGATTGAGTATCAAAGTGGGCGACTCAGTAAGCGACTCAGCGGGCGACAAATGATCGACCAAGACCGAAGCAAATTGATGGCTTCGATTTTAAGACGCCGTGCGAATCAGACGGCTTTCGGTTGGCCTCGCTGTTGAATTCGCCAAACAGCAAAGACCGGCACAATGTGATTCGAAAAACAAACGACAGCTGCGACTTCAAAGTTCACGAACAACTGGCGTCGCAAAAAGCAAAGTCGGCAGATGATTCCATGCAACTTGATGCGAGGAATGATCAGGCGGTGGGCCGATTTTTCACCCAAAAGAAGTCTTCACTGTGCGACGTCTTCACTATGCGACGTTTTCACTGGAAGAAATTTTCACAGTGAGAACAGATTGCACACGGTGAGGTGTTCACAATTCACAGCGGCAACTCACTGCTGCAAAAACCGGCAAGCTTGAAGTGCGGGGCGCTAGATTAAGAACGACTGAGTCAAAAGCCGCGCAGGCGAGTCATCATACGGCCATTGCCTGCAACGCCTTGAGTGGTTCCAGCCCTTCGAAGCGGTCGAAAGACTGCAGACCATGCTGGCAATTGTTTTGCCATGGTGCAGCTGAGCCACAGCGAAGGCCTGTGGTAACTCAATTTGTTCCGTCAGAACTGCTTCAACCACAGCCGATGGTTCGCACTGATGCAGCGGTCGAAGAGTCGCATTCGGTGGTTGCTGGCCTAAGGAATCGTTGTGCGCGTGATCGCCCGCATGACTGTGCGAATGGCCATGCTGAACGCCCTCACTTTGGTGGGAAGCCACTCTGGTGCCAGCCTGATCGTGATCGCCGTCTAAAAACAGCAGCACCCAGCCATTGTGTTCAAAGCAACCGCAGCTGACCGAACCCATCTGAAAAACGAACCCAACCATCACCAGCCACGAAGCGGCTCGCAAGGTTTTGCCTTTTTTCAGCTGTGAGAGTGAAGTCATGAGCGAAAATCGTTTTCGGTTCCAACCAACTGGTACGCGAGGCCAACAGCCTCTGCAGCTGCAGTCTACGACTTCAGGACGATCATCAGAAGACGAAGACTGGCAAGTTCACATGGAATCCCAATGAAACTGCCACCTTTGAGGGCTGTGAGGCAATTTGACTGCTGGAACCTGACCGCCGAATCTCGAAAAAATCAACGTTTCACTCAGAAATTTCGTCATGTTGTCAAATCAAAAATTGGCTCGGAAACATGTTAGTTGAAAGCGAGCCTCTTCTGCAGTTGTGATTCTGCCTGTCACCCCGTCGCTGCAGTTGGCCTCGCAACCGTCCTTCCAGATCCACAGAACTGAACAGCTGCCTCCAAAATTCAGAATTCACCGAATCACCACTTGCCAATGAGCAGTGATTCAACAGACTTCCGATCGAAGTCTTCGGGCAAAATCATTCAAGCTCGCTGTGGCGATGCGTTCACGAGCTTCAGTGGACGATCAGCGTTCATGTGGCCGCATTCCCACCCATGGGCTCGTGCTGTAGGACTCATCAGCGGCGTTCTTCGTGAAAATGAAATCCTCAGCGGGTTTTGTCTAACAGCAAGATTGAACCGGGCCTAGCCTTACACACAGATTCGTAAGGTTTTAGGCTGCAGCAGGTTTCAGTTGTCACGAGCTCACGTCCAAAGCGTTCGTCATCGTTCGTCAACTGCGAATTTGATTGTCTCCTCCGTTTCAGACTGCGATTAAAGCATGAACATTCCATTCCAAACTGAAGGTGCCGAGCTGCGGTTTTGTGATGCTGTTTGTCAGCAAGATTCCCCTGTGACCGACGGATCAAAGAAGTCTTTCTTTCAATGTCTGTCCGCTCATCTTTCACAAATTGCGTTCGCACCATTCAGCCTCGCACTCATCTTTGTGCTGGCGTCATCAACGTTTGTTGAAGCGGCGGAATCGGAATTTCCCAAGGAGTGGTACTTTAGCTCGATGGAAAAAATGCGAGCCAGTCTTGAAGGCGGGCCAGCCGTTGAACTTTCGACAGACACGTGGATCGGCGACGAAACCTCATTAGAACAATGCCAAGGCAAGGTCGTTGTCTTAGACTTTTGGGCGACGTGGTGCGGACCATGTATCGCTTCGATTCCTAAGAACATCGCCATGGTGAATGAATTCGAAGACGACCTGGTGTTTCTCGGAGTCCACTCAAGCACGTCCGGATGGGACGAAGCAGACGCCATGGTGGCCGATCGAAACATCAACTACCCCGTGGTCTTGGACACAGGCGACACAGCCAAAGCTTACGGAGTCACCGGGTTTCCAACTTATGTTGTGATTGATCGAGCTGGAATTGTGCGAGCGGCCGGAGTTCAGCCGAGTCACGTTAAGAAGATCGTGGAAAAACTGATCAACGAATCTGGATCAGGCAGTCGCGGCAATCAGATGGCCGGCTTTAACAGCGATTGGTTTTATGGCGGTGCTTCACGAATGACCACATGGCAAGAACAGTTGGGCCAAACGGCTCAGCCCGTTCGAGCCAAAGCATGGTGGGCCCCCGGCGATCCAGAAGACAGCCAAGCTTCAGACAGCAGTGTGGCGGCCGAAGACAGCGCGGCCCCCGAAACCAGTGTGGCAGACACAGCCGATGAACCAGCCGAACCACAGGGCACCGAACCACAGGGCACCGAACCGAGCGTTGCTGCTAAAGTTGAAATCGCGGCAGCCGCAGATCAAGCAACCGAAACAGAAGTCATCCCACCCATTGGGCAAGACGAAGCCGACATTGAAGGTGTCGTACGAGTCCTTCATTTCACTCGACCGGGCATGACGGTCACCAAAAAACAACTCAAACAACTGAACAAAATGGCGGCCCAGTATGCGTCTCAAGGAGTCGTGTTTACGGTCGTCTGCGATTCAGAAAGTGACTGGAAGGCAACCAAAGCTTTCGCGACCGACAACCAGCTCATCATTCCGATGGCTCTTGATGTCGCTGCCAAAACTTCAACCGACACAAAAACGCCCGCTGTCAAGGCTCGTGAAGCCGGACAAACGGCTCAAAGCTATCACGTCCGAGTCGCTCCGGTCACGGTCGTGGTGGATCGAGGAGGCAGTATTCGGGCGACCGGTTTAAAACTGGAACTGCTCAGTAAGGCCTTGGAACTT
Source organism: Fuerstiella sp. (assembly GCA_039974975.1). GTDB lineage: Bacteria > Planctomycetota > Planctomycetia > Planctomycetales > Planctomycetaceae > Fuerstiella. The sequence continues at coordinate 26,182 of JBDWHY010000023.1, forward strand.
TTGCTGTCAGAACAAGCAGGATGAACAAGCCAGTGATCTCCGCCTGAGTCACAAAATTAAACGAGTTTCACTGATTCCATTTTTGTTTCGCTGATTCCATTTTTGTTTCACGGGCGGACCACGGCCTCATTTTTACAATAACGACTTTACGATTTTCGATTGCAATATGTCCAACACGACTCTTGAACCATCGTCTCGCCCAGACCCCTCATCCAGCGATCAAATCCCCACGATTGCTCCTTTCGCCAGTTCGGTGATCCAGCAAGTTGGAGAAACAGTTGTCGGCCAAAAAGAAGTGGTCGAACGAGTTTTGATTGCTCTGCTTACCGGAGGCCATTTGCTGCTTGAAGGTGTTCCGGGCATCGCCAAAACGTTGTTGGTGCAATCGGTCGGAAAAGCCATTGACCTGCAGTTTAAACGAGTTCAGTTTACGATCGACCTGTTGCCTTCGGACATCTTAGGGTCTGAAATTTTAGACCAGAAAACGGGCCAGTTTCATATTCACAAGGGGCCCGTCTTCACCAACCTATTGCTGGCTGACGAAATCAATCGTGCGTCACCAAAGGTGCAATCCGCGCTCTTGGAAGCAATGCAAGAACGGAAAGTTTCGATCGGCGATGCAACTCATACGCTCCCCGCTCCCTTCTTAGTCATTGCCACTCAAAACCCTGTCGAGCAAGCGGGAACGTTCGAGCTTCCAGAAGCTCAGTTAGACCGGTTCATGATGTGCCACCGGTTACGCTATCCCAATCCAGAAGAAGAAACAGAAGTCGTCCGTCGTTCACTCAAACTCAAGCTGCAACGACAGGGCGATGGCGCGGTTCCTCAATCCATGTTCGATGCCATCGGTGACAATCAAAAGCTGAGCGTATCAGACCTGACCAAAGCGATGACTGAAGTGCAAGCTGTCCACGTCAGTGAAGTGTTTATTCACGACTGCGTGAAGCTGGTGAATGCGACTCGAGGTCACAAAGATTTACTTTTAGGCTGTAGTCCTCGAGCCGTGCTCAGCCTCGTACAAGCATCTCGAGCTCGAGCCTTTATTTATGGTCGAGACTACGTTGTGCCAGAAGATCTTTTCACTTTGGCTGAAGACGTCATTTTGCATCGAGTGCGTTTAAGTTACGAAGCATTGGCCGACGGCATCACGCCTCGAACGATGCTGGACAAGCTGCTTAACGAAATGCTTTAAGAGCGATTTAAAGATTCATCAAGCATGCCAACTGATTCTCATTCTCGTGAAGCTCTGCCGAGCCCCGATATTCTGTCGCGGGCAAATTTTGAGCTCGTGGTGCGGCGCATCGCAGACGACATCGCCTTCGGAACCGACGATTCTTTATTTGTCGGTTCAGGCTTAGAATACGCACAGTCAAGGCCCTACGAACCGGGTGACCCCGTCAGGCAAATCGACTGGAAACTGAGTGCTCGAATGCCAGTGGCCTACGTGAAACAGCACGAAACATTGAAACGCGTCGCCATGTATCTGATTGTCGATACATCGGCGTCAATGAGCGTCTCGTCAACGGACCTAAGCAAACATGATCTTGCCGTCTGGGCGGCCGCAGCCATCGGGCTGGTCGGAGTACGCCGATTAAGCCCCGTCAGTGTCATGAGTGCTGGAACTCGACACGCCGATGCTGGCCCAAACCGGACTCCAAGCCTATCACCCGATGATCTTTGGCGAGACATCGAACCTTTGCGTGTCCATGCGAACGACGAAGAAACAGAACTGGGCGAACGACTGAACAACTTATCGGCTCAACTGAAACGTCGCAGCCTGCTGTTTGTGCTCAGCGACTTGCACGACCCCGAAGCACTCAACGTGCTAAAAACGCTGGGACATCAACACGACGTGGTTGTTCTGCATCTGCAGGACCCGGCGGAAACCGGAAATCTGAAAGCCGGGTTCTTTCGAGGCACCGAAGCGGAATCTGGTCGTTCATTTCTTGCCAGTGGAAAAGCTCGTTGGCGAGAAACCTGCACCATCGCTCGAGATCTTGCCGGAGCAGACGTGAGCTATTTGAAGTTGATGACAGACGGATCCCTGTTGGCTCCACTGCGGCAATTTCTGTTAACTCGCGCGACTCGAATGCGAGGACAGCGGTGATGCAAACCAACTGCCGAACAATGCCCCCAATAAGCCTGTGCGCAATCGCTGCGTTCACCGTCCTGTGCGGCTCGGCGATGGCCCATCGTTTACACGCCGAATCGACTCTGGTCAGTAGCTCGCTGCTCAGCACTTCGCTGTTGAATCCAGCGTCCGTCAATTCGTCGCCAGGCAATTTGCCGCTAGCCAATCCGCAAGCAGGACCGACTACCCTGACGATCAAGCGAGGGCTAACGGCTCAGCTTCAGTTTTCACACCCAGAAGCGTCTCTGCAAGCAGCTCCCGATCAATCGATGGACGCCGAAGTCTTGGTGCGGTTAGAACGAACGGGCCAAGCAGAAGGCACCTTCCAATACACGTTGTGGTTCTTCGGAACGGTTGCCGGAAACTATGACCTAGCAAAACTGATCGTGACGGGAGATGGTTTGCCGTTAACAGACAGTCATGCTTTGCCGCCCATGATGGCTCAAATCGTGTCAGACCTTCCTCCAGATCGAGGCACAAACTTATACGAAATCAAAGACCCATCCCTGAGAGCTCCGGGAGGCTATCGAGCCATCTTGATTGCTTTTGCCGTATTGTGGACGGCCGTGCCCATCGTGCTTGGTTATCTGCGTTGGAAGGCCACACGACCAGAACCCGAACCAGAAGTGATTCCCGAACCCACGTTGTCAGATCGCTTGCGTCCGTTGGTGCAGCAAGCCAGCGAAGGACGACTTTCAGTTGAAGAACAAAGCCGCCTCGAACTGCTTATTTATGTGTTCTGGCAACGCCGTTTAAGCTTGCCCGATTCGATGGTCGATGCGTTGCCCGTGATGCGACGTCATGACGAAGCTGGTGGTTTGTTGAGATCTCTGGAAGCTTGGATTCACGACGAAGCCACGTCTTCGCAAAGCCTTGATTCTGCCAAAATGGAAGAACTGTTGGCCCCCTACCAATCGTCAGATGTCAGCGAAAGCAGCGATGCTGAAGTTGGCTCGCAACCCAGCGTCGTGGGAGGCACAGCATGACATTTGTCCATCCCGAATTGTTGCTACTGCTGGTTCTGCCTTTGGCTCTGGGGCTGTGGTCTGTGCGTCGTCGAGATTCAGGTTTGACGATGCCGTTCGATCATCAAAACCATGTGGCTCGACCTTGGCTGGCCGCCATGTTGCGAACCGTCGAATTGTTGCCAGCCGTGATATTAGCAGTCGCCGTGACTTTGATCGCTCGCCCCCAGGTTCTTCGAGTTCCCGAGCAAGGCCGCGTTGCGACTCATATCACCGTTTGCATGGATGTATCGGGAAGCATGGGAGTCGGCATGGGCAACCAAAGCCGCTACGAAAGTGCGGTAGAAGCGATTGAATCGTTTACCAAAGCTCGAGAAGGCGACGCCATCGGATTAACGTTGTTTGGGTCATGGCCGTTAAGGTGGGTGCCCCTCACGAAAGACCTTCAGGTTCTTCGCAATGCATTGGCCTTTGCCAATCCACGCAATCAACCTCCGGGCATGGGAGGCACAATGATCGGCACGGCATTGACATACTGTGCCGACAATATGCAACGCGAAGCCGCTCGACTTGACGGAACAGACACCGGACCAAAGACGGTCGATCAAATGCAAAAAGATCGAGCCGTCGAACGATTGTTTCGTCCGGTTTCGCTCAGCGGCCCCGGAACCATGTCAGCCGGCAAAACGCCCGGCACAGATCGGCTGCTGATTCTTGTTTCAGATGGAGCCAGTGCTGACCTGAGTGGCCAAGAACAAATCGATCGCATTTCAGGACAACTCAATGACGCGGGCATCACGATGTACCACGTTCACATTGGCAACGACAAAATTCCACAGGAAGTGTCTCGTATCGCTCGAGCCACAGACGGTGACGCATTTTTGGCAACCAATTCCGATGGGCTTCGACTGATCTTTAATCACATCGACCAGATGCAGCCAACACGTTTTAAAGCCAGCGCGTCGATCGCCGTCGACTATTTCGAACCCTTCGCCCTGATTGGTGCCGTCTGCTTGGTGTTGTACGCATTCAGTCTGATGAAGTTGAGGTACACGCCATGGTAGGTAGCTCTTTCATCACCACGAATTCCTTCATGACAGCAAACGCGGCGGCCATCGTCTGCTTTGCCGTCGTGGCCATCGCAGAATGGTGGCAGAAAACCCGAACGGATTCTGTCGCCAAACTGGCGTTTGGACCAACTGGCAAGCCCGCCATTTGGGCAAGAACCACGCCTCTGCTCAGAATGGTCTCCATGAGCATGCTCGCTTGGGGACTCACGATCTTGATTTGTGAACCCGCCGATTTTGCACAAATCGAACCTGCTCCGGAAGCTTCGAAACACGTATTAGTGTGCTTAGATTCGTCTCCCAGTATGTTCATCAAAGACTCGGGAACTCGGCAGGTAAACCGAGGCGAATATCAGCAAAGACTGGTTCGCGCGGGCGAAGTCATGCAATCAATTTTAGATCGTCTGGATGGCGAAAACACGCGAGTCACAGTGTTCGGTGTTTACACCAAAGCGGTGCCAATTGTGGAAGAAACCTTCGACAAAAATGTGGTCCAAAATCTGTTCGACGGATTGCCCGTGTATAGCGCCTTTCCACCCGGTGCGACTCAGCTGTCATCCAGCATCTCGGACGCCATCGAATACGCTCGCCGCTGGCCCGACAAATCCGCGTTGCTTGTCGTAGTGAGCGACGGGGACAGCACCGACTTGACTCCCATTCGAGCCGTCCCTAAAGCGATTTCAGACACTTTAGTGATTGGATTTGGTCAGACAGGAAAAGCCACTTCGATCGCCGGCCATGCCTCCCGACAGGATGCGGATTCGCTCAGATCTTTGGCCAGTCAACTTCGAGGCACGTACTTCGACGGCAACACTCGACACCTTCCCAGCGAATTGTTGAATCGGTTGTCCGTAATTCAACCTCGAGTCGCCGACGGAGTGGGGCTTCGAGAAGCGGCTGTGGCGGCGATTGGTATTGGCTCGCTGCTATTGGCCATCCTTCTGCCAGCCCTCAGTTTATGGGGCGTACCCAAACAAGATGCTTATCCCCGTGTTTCTGAATCCGGAGCCACCGTCTAATGCGTAGTTCAATTTTATGGCTGTGCTGGCTGGTGTTGCCCGTATTCGTTTTGGCGTTTCACTACGGCCCGGGCCAAGTATGGTTGGCTCGAGACCAAGCAGCCTCGTTAATCAGCAAGGCCGAAGCCGAATCTGCAACCGCCACGGCGGCTCAGGAAACAGCCTACCAATCACAATTGAATTTATTGACGGCTCGCCAAGCCGCGTTTGTCGAACACATCGACTGGCAGGCTCAACCCGAACATCCGTTGGCCATCAAGGTGATCAAGGCCAAGGCTGAACAAGACGAAGCCTACGAACAAGCGGCCGAAATTTGGCACGGAACAGCCACCATGTATGGCGAAGCGGCCGAAAAACTGCTGAAATCCATCGGCAAAATTTCCACAGACGAAGCCAAAATCCTGGACGCCGATCGCAACCTGCTGGAATCTCTACGCTGGGCAGAAGCTCGAGCCTTGGTGCGTTCCGGAGAAGTCTTCAACGGCATTGAACAGCTGCAAGCTCTGTTGGATCTACGGACGGCCGAAGCCAATCAACAGGCCGCTTCCGTGATGCAACTGACGTCGACTGCAAGCAAGTCAAGCGGCGGCCATCCGGAAAATGGCGAAAAACTGGCTCTCGATCGTTCGAACGAACTTCCAATGGATGCCATTCGAGAAGAACTGGCTGCGGCTCAATATGTCGGAGCTCGCTTGCTACGAGAAGAAGGTCGCCCGGCCGAAGTTTGGCGCCCCATTTCCACCGCCGCTCGACAGCATTATCGCTATCTTTCTGGATCAGATGATGGAACAGGTTCTGCAGCATCAGCGGACGTCGTGAAATCACCAACGGATGCATCCCCACCGGCGACTGCACCCACAAAAACTGCATCCCCAAAAACTGCATCCCCAAAAACTGCTGAGTCCACACCGGCTGCCGCATCCGCGAATGTGCGAGAAGCAAAGTCCAACACCCAATCGTCAACAGATCGCGTTGATCGTGAACAGCGTATGCAACGCAATTTGGAACAAGTGTTGAACCTAGAACAGACACCTTCTGACCAGCTGGAAGGAATCCCCCTTCCGAAAAGTGCTCCGCTCGCTCGTCGTCCCGGAGACGGCCAACCCGGCAACCAGCCAGGAAAAGGGCCCGGAAAAGGACCTCTTCAAGACGGCCCACCGGGGAACGGAGCCGGAATTCCCCAACCCTGGGGAGGCGGATGGTAATGCAAATCAAACGCTGCTTCGGTGAATCACTCGCTGATCTTTCAAACGCTGATTCACCGAAAAACGCTCATTCAACACCGAACGTGTTGGCCTTGGACAAAATTCGCACAAGCTACTCAGAACAACAAGACGCTAAAAAGTTGCTTCCCATGACTCGCTTCACCGCCACCAATCATCGCATGACCGACCAACGCCTTGCCGACGCTAAGCCACAACCACAGCGGATCAATCGTCGGGCTTTGCGCACAGCAGCCGTGTTCTCAACAACCGCGCTGTGCGTGCTCTTGCTGAACAACGCAGCGACGTTGGGGCAAAAAGCGCCCGTGAAGCCTCGAATCAAGGCCATCACTCAAGCGGCATCACAGCTAAAAATTCGACTGATCAAGCCAGAACAAGCGGCCGCCAAAGAGGCGTCTTCAACCACGACCGCGAAGCCCGCCGCCACTGCAGCAACAAACACGGCAGCAGCAAGTACGGCAGCAACCAAAGCCGAAAAGCCAGACGCAGACACTCAGCTCATCTTGGACACCATCAAGACTTTGCCGAGCAGCGAAAAGCGAGCGATGTTTGCTTACTACAAAGATCTTGGAGTCGATTTGAGTCCCTGGTTGGAACCCGATGGCAACCCGATCGTCGCCTCAGACGGCCGACGTCGCCAACTGACTCGATTAATGCGATCGCTGAAATTTGTCCGCCGTCCTGAAGCCGTTCTTCAAGCTCGCAGCCAGATCGGCTTAAATCCCGAATCGTTGCCTGCAAACGACGCTTCCGATCAAGACATCGTCAACTGGTTTCACCGTCATGCCATGGCCGCCGAATGGGCGGCTGTCAAAGCCGTGCTCGTCATGCGAGCCGGCACAGAAGCGGAAGGCATGTACGCGGCCTTGATTCAGGGCACCAACAATGCCCAATCGGAACTGATCCCAGAAGATGTCTTGGGACTGTCAGAAGCTGCCCCCGCTAAGCTCACCGATTGGCAAGTGGATTCTCTGGCAGGACTCTTAAAATCCAGCGCTCAAAAAACAAGCACTCGCCCATTAGTCGAACGGTTTCGCAAGGGCACCACCTGGTTCGGAACAAAAGACGACGAACAACGCGATCGCACCGTCCGACTTCTATTGGCCGCCGATTTGCCCATCGAAGCCTTCGAATTCATGCCCTCACTTGAAGACGCTCGCAAAGAAAAAGACGCGGCCGTGATGAAGGGCCATGCGGAATACCTGATGGCTCGAGCGGCCGAAGCAAAAGACATCAGCGCAGACCGCATGGTGGAATCCGCATGGTCTTTACTGGGCGAAATTGCACTGCTGGATGATGCCGACGTGGCACTTCGTTCGGAATGTCTTAGCCGAGCTGTCGACTTGCTACCTCGAGTTCCCCCAGGCCCCGGAGTCAGCTGGCTTCGTAGCGTCTTCGAACATCCCTCTTTGGCTCCCGCCGGTCTTCAAGCTGTCGCACTGAAAGCATTGAAGCTGCAAGACGACAAATTGCCTGAAGCCGTTCGAGCACAAGCGATTTTGACGATGAAAGAAGCAGTCGATACTTTATTGGCACAGCAAAACGTGCGCATGGAACAGCTCACCGTTCCTCTTCGCATGTTGACCATTGGATTGCTTGCTCGAGCCGAAGATGCGATCAAAAAAGAGGCCAGCAAGAACCAAGTTTCAAAAGTCGCCGCGTTGTTGCTGCGATCTATGCCTAACGAAGCATGGCGAAATCAAATCGAACCCAGCTTAGTGGGTCGAGCATACAACGGGTTTATCGGAGTGGCATTGATTGCCGACGAAACGGACCTCGCCTTAGAACTGCTGGAACAAGGCATCGAACGCCAGCCTGCAATGAGCTCTGAATTGGCAAGCAATTTTCTTAACCTTTGGGTGGGCCGCATGAAGGCCAAAACCAATTCTCCGGCCGCATCTGGCAACAGTTGGTTCTATTCTTTCAGCCGCAGATCTCGACCTTCAGCCCCCATTACTCGAGGATGGCAACAACGAAACCTAGACCGCTTGGCCGAGCTGCTCAACGTGCTGGATGGCATCGGTATCGATGGCCGCAGTTTGCCCGGAGTCGTCAATGCACTCAGTGCGTGTTACGGCCCCACTCAGGCCTACGATCGAGAAACCGTGGAACTGGTTCTCGGACCCGTCGAAAAGATTCGTTCGCCGGTCGCCGCCCAACTTGCCACCACGATGAGAACTGGGTTAAGCGGAGACTGGCGGAGTCGAAAGGCTCAAGAAGACGCAGGTTTTGAACGCAGCGATTCCGAGCTTCGAAAAATTGTTGAAGACGGCTACGACTTCGCAACAGCCCTCGCAGAAACAGCCGTCACAAACTGCGAAGACGAACAAGGAGCATGGGAACATGCGATTTTAAGAGCCGCACTGAGCTTCGATCGAATGCAGTTTCGAGGCGAACGAGAACAAGATGCTGTCGCCTACAACGCGGCTCGAAAACTGGTCTTTAGCGCTTTCGCAGATGCGGCGTCAAGATATCGCAAGGCCCTCGCGGATGGTCGAGTACGACCGGATCTGCAAATCTACACCGTTTGGTTTAGTCTCGCCTTGGGTGCCAGCGATCTTGGAGCACTCACTTTAGAAGACCTGATGACCGAAGGCATGGAAAACGCCGATCAAATTGATCTGATCCGTGAAGACATTCTGAAAATGTCGGCGAACCAATCGGCATACCACTTCGGTGAATTCGCTCGCAGCATTATGTCGAACCTGTCCGGAACAAAGCCTGAAGTCAAACCCAGATTGGTCCAAGCGGCCGCTCGTTTAGTTGGCGACGACCCAGCCGGAGCTCCTATTCTCAGAACATTAAAGCTGTACAACGAACTGGTGCAAGATGAAATCCATCTGAACCTGGCCATCGATGGCAGCGATCGAGTTGGAACCGAACCCTTTGGTGCTGTCTTAACCTTGCAACACACGGCTTCGATTGATCGTTCTTCCGGTGGTTTTTCACGTTACCTCATGAGCAGCTTTTCTCAGTTCAACGCCGGTCAGTGGCAGACAATTAACTATCAAGAGCGTTTGCAGAAAAGTATCGAAACGTCGTTCGGAGATTCCGTTCAGTTGTTGGGTATTGGATTCTTTCAACCGATGAACCCTGCGGTTCCTTTCCGCTTAAAAGGCAAAACCGGCTGGCAAGAAAAACCGCTGGCCTACTTGGTTCTGCAAGCCACAGACCCCAGTGTCGACAGCCTTCCGCCCGTTCAAATGGACATGCATTTCAACGACGCATCTGGCCCCATTGTGTTGCCAGTCATGTCGAACACTCTTTTGGTGGATGCATCAGCCGACCCTGCACCTCGACCTGTCGCCGATCTTGTGATTGAACAAAAACTTGACGCTCGATCCATCCTCGAAAACAAAGACGAGCAGAAAGTGACGCTAGAAATCACAGCCAATGCTGCCGGAGTTGTGCCCGAAATTAGCCGCTTGATGCAAGACTTGGCCATCTCTCTGCCCGGCTATCAGCTCGACGAAACTCAACTGATCACCGACCCCTATGACGTCAGCCAGTTGCATCGAGCTCAACCTGAAGAAGATCAAGACAAGCAGCAATCCAAGCTCAGCCCCTACTCAAGAACGGGAGAAAGCCTACCGAATCTCGACCCCGATTCGGATGGAGTTTTCCGACTGGGCACGATGCGTAAATGGACCGTCACCTACGTTCCAGAAGATTCCGTCACAGCCGCGGATCCGGATGAGTTCGCTTTTCCAACGTTAAACGAAGCAGCCACGGCGAAGCTGGTTTCGGTCAGCAACGACACCAGCAACCACACCAGCAACAACGCGGGTGAAGACGCGGGTGAACCGGCTCAAGCCACGCCTTCGGTCATCAAGAAATTCACGTACGACGATTTCGATTTGGTCGCCGTTGAAGGACCAGCAGTCAGCTTCCAACCCACTGGAACTCCCCTGTCCGTGTGGGCGCTTTGCTCATTGGCCATTGTGCTGATTGCGGGATGGGTGGCTTACAAAGTCCGATCCGTCTCACACGAAACCAGCACAGGCTCAAGTGGCAACATCATTCCCGAAGTCTTGACTCCAACAGGAGCCGCCTTGTTGCTACGACGTATTCACCAATCTGAAGCGCCCGCTTGGCCAACCAAGGAACAAGCCGAACTACGAGCCGACATTGACGCCATTCAGAAACAACACTTTGCGGAAGCAACCGTTGGAAGTATGAACGCAGGAGAAGCATCAACCGGCCTACGTGCCACCGTGCAAAGATGGATCGATCGAACGGCAAAGTAGCCAGTAGCCATGTAGCAAGTGGCAAGTGGCAAGTGGCAAGTGGCTATGTAGCAGCCCGTTGAAAAAGCCAGGATCTGGTAACCCGACGCGTAGGCGAGGAATGAATCCTCTGGAAGCCCCCGAAGGATCTGCACAGCCGAGATCCCTCGCTCACGCGTCTGGTTCCCTTTCTACCCGGGATCGCTCGGTACCGAAACGCTCGGTACCACACATCTTCGACTTCCACGTAGCGACTGAGTGTAAGCCGGTGAGTCCCGAAGGGACGGCATATTGTAGCCACGGGTGCCAACCCGTGGATCAAAAGATCAAAACATGCGCGAAGCCCCGAAGGGGCGACAGAGATTACGGCCGGATCGCTCCTGCCGTCCCTTCGGGACTCACGGGGTGATATTGATTGCTATTCCATGGGCTGACGCCCATGGCGACATCATGTCGCCACTTCGTGGCTGAGGTATGGAAACGCTGGGTACCACTGGAACCGCTCGGGACCACACATATCACCATTGCTCGATCGATTGCATTCGTCCTTTACGAAGACAGGAAACGCTAAAGGAAATGTTGGCCCATATGGACTCGCGGCCAAGCTTCCTCAATGTCGTGATGTTTTCACAACGGAGCCGAATGTAGACATCTGGTGGACAGTCGCGTTTGCGGACGAACGCAGAGGTCACACCCGTAAAGAAGTGAACCAGCGATGCGATCGCGTCGTTGGATTCTTGGTTGTCATGGCCGAGCGACGCTGTGGTCGCGCTGTTGAAGCGATGGGGTGCCGTATCACGCTTCAAATCACCGGACGCGGACCCGCGACTTCAAATGGGAATTCGCCCGAACATTCCCGTTCCGGTGCATTTGCTTGTAGTGCGATGAAGCTATTTACTGCAATCGCCCCATTCTACAGACGAGTGCCTGAGTCTTTGCATCAGGGAATGCTCGTTTTCGCGGGTTTGGCCAATAGTAGTAGCCGTCGAACTCTTCGATCGCGATCCGCGCGTTGGGGGCCAGCGGTAGCTTCGCAAACCAGCCTTGATTACGCATCTTCATCGCCAGGTCCACCAACATGTCTCCGAACAACGCATTGATGCTTTCTTTACTGTGTTCGGTTTCAATCACTTGCTCGATGAAGTCATGGCGAACGACGATCGTTTGCTGGCCTCGAACTAACGCCTCGAAAGTGTCGCACCACGAGGTTAGCCAAAGAAGATTCGGGTCGTCATCCAGATATTGTGTCCATTCTCCATCAAACCCCTTGTGCGGGCCCGCATTTGGGCGAGTATCGAAGATGAGTGAGACGTACCCAGCTTGCGCTGCGTAAAAGCCTATGGTGACCAGCGAGACTGGATCTTCGTCCTCTCCCGGCCCCATGTTCACGTAGGTCGAGTAATCGCGAATGCGGCGTTCGAAGTAGCGACGCACCTTTTGCTGGTCACGTTGCAGGTCAAGCTTTGCTTTGGGTGACATTGTGCTTTTCCCATGACGTCCAGCGTAACCGAGCGGCGACGTGACGCGTTGATTTCAGTGTTTGCCGGATTCGCCGCTGCGGTTCACGCAACCCGTGCCAAATGCTACTCCGCCAACAGGCCTTGGAGTAGCCCCCACGAATACATGCCACGTTTCATCTTTATGGTCGCGGCACCAATCTGTTCGGCAGCGGCGGACGAGTAGCGGGGAGGGACGAGGCGTCTTCTCTGGAACAACTCAAAACGACTCGTGACCGAATGAATCCCCGCACCACTATGACACGTGGTACACGAATTAAGTCGCGGGTGCCAGACCTTCGCCCCAGGCGGTGGGTTTTCAATCGGGTCGTCCGATCGAAAAATCGTTGTGTGATGAATCTCCTCGGCGGCAATCGGCCTCATCGGCACATTCCCCCGCATCATCTCTCGCGGCAGCATCACGAACTCGGAAACAGCCTGACTCGGCCCAATCGCCGGGCCGTTTCGTCGTCTATCAATATCGACATTCAGATAGGCACGCAACTGAACTCGATGCACCAACGGACTGAGAGTTAGATTCCCCGAATCATTGATCAGCAATGCCTGTTCGACAAGCGCGAACTGTGTGCCGATCGGAAATTGAGGAGTCAATGGATTGTCGTGATAGTCCAGTTCCCTCATTGCCGGATGCTCCCGGATTTCAGTGTATGGAGCCTGCTTTCCGGGGCTCCAAGGCGTACGTAGCGTGGCTAGCTCGGCGACGTACTTGAGCGCAGCCGCTCGCCCCTCTGGCAAACGTATCAAAATGTGAAAGGCCGAACGAGCGGCAACACTTTCAGTATGAACAATTGCCGGAACGGAATGATCGACCTTCGACAGGCAGACCCAAGGCCCTCCATCTTCAAGAATGTCGTTCGGAAGGAACGGCTGTTTCGATTCATCAGCATTGTAATTCGTTGAAAATTTTCCCGTAGCGGCCGTTGCAGTCAACGGATTCGGCAAGCGCTGTATCTCAGCATCAGAAAGGGCCAGCTTTCCCAATGCGACCGCCAACGCGCTCTGCATCTTGCGGAGCTTCGACGGTAGCACACGCGGATCATCTCCCGTCGACAGCCCCGGTTGGGTTGTCCAGTCGAACACAGTCCACAGATGGTGTTGAAGAATCGCTCGATTGAGCGCAGGATAGGATTCGATCTGATCGCGAGACAGAGCGTTAAACTCGGCCAACGATTGCAAAAGTTTCGGGAGAGTACCGTCGGACACCAAGTATTCTGAGTTTGTCCAAAGAAGCGGCGAAACAGGGTCCGCATCGGCTTGGTCATCCGCTTGTGTGCGAACCATGATGACATCGTACAGGGCATCGTAAGGATCGGGTCTTCCATCTGCGATGCAGACGGTGCCGCAAGCAGCGACCAACAAGACAGCAAGGATCGGTCGCATAGGTTTCTCGTTGATTGCAGAACTAGAATGATACGCACTGCCGCTGGAGGCGGTGTCGGCACAACTGAAGTTCGAAAGTAAGGTTGGGACTGTCGGAAGTCAATTCAAGGCAGAAGCTTTCATCGTTGTCTTGGGGTCGGTGCTCTGCGAATGACAAGTCTTTACAGCTGGAGAACACCCGCTGCTGTCGATGTCGCCGCCATGTCCGCTCGCACATCGATGACACCGGTTGCCGCATACGCTGGTTCCACAGACAGCTCGTTGGGACGTCCGCCTTTCTATGCCGGTCGCCTTTGCGATGACTCACGCCCGTGAACCTGTGAAGGACGAGCCAACCTTTGAAGTAAAGTCGGAATACTTCGGTGATCTCCTAATCTTAGCAGAATTCCCCGGAGAGCCGGATACACACTGCGTTTACTCGCTGCAGATTGTGATCAACCATTCACCTCATTGCCTTGCTCGGAGTCACGCATGCAAATCTTTGCCCTCATTGCATCTCTGCTGATCATTTCGAATCTACCCAACTCGGTAGCTGACGACTCGAAGAGTCCGACCTACATTTGGGCAGGTCACATAATTATCACTCAGCTGGAAGGAACCAACACTTTTGCAGCATACAGCACCAAGACTGGTAAATGGGCATCACACACTTTCCCTGATGGTCTTCAGGCCACGCCCTTCGTTTCCAATTCTTGTGTGGCGTTTCAACTAAGCGGGAAATCCATAGCGGAGCTGGTCGCCGTCGATGAAAATGGCATCTGGCGAATCCACAAATTGTCAAAACCCACACAAGCCGTGTGTGTTCCCACCATCGGTGAACAGCTATTGTACTACGCCTTTGACGGACACACCCACGCATTCAGCGGGATACAAGGCAAATGGGATTCTGTATCTACTACTCACGCCGTTCTCTCTGGCAAGGTTGGTATGGAATTCGTGCTCGTGGTCACTCCCACTTCCATCTCCGCCTTCAGCGCACAACATCCAGCGTGGGCTACCATCAAAACGACATCGAAGGTCAAGGGCTAGCAAAACAGTCCAAGCGGAAACGCTCGGTACCACGCATCTCAAAGTGACCCACATCTTCGACTCCCACGTAGCGACTGTGCTCAAGCCGGTGAGTCCCGAAGGGACGGCATATTGTAGCCACGGGTGCCAACCCGTGGATCGAAAGATCAAAACATGCGCGAAGCCCCGAAGGGGCGACAGAAATTACCGCCGGATCGCTCCTGCCGTCCCTTCGGGACTCACGGGGTGGTATTGATTGCTATTCCATGGGCTGACGCCCATGGCGACATCATGTCGCCACTTC
>JBDWHY010000024.1:0-2318 GCA_039974975.1 Fuerstiella sp.
GCCCGGAGGGCGACACAAGAATAGCCGGCGGTGTCAACCGCCGGTTAGCTGTCGCGACAAAAACAGCCCGGAGGGCGGCACAATTTCACTGCTGTCAGCGGATTGTGGTGTTTGAATCGCTGAAATTCGAGTTGAGCGCAGAGGCGAACTCAAGCAAGGCCCAGCTGCCAGAACAAGTTGCGCTGGCTTGTTCTACACGAACACTTTAGCGGCTTGACGCTGGCCGGAATGATACTGGCGGCCTTGCTGTTCGGCATGAGATTTCATGTTCTCGGACTTCCCCGCACACGTGCTGCGGCCAATGGGCCGACGACGATCTCATCCTCTTTTTTCCGTCGGCTCCTCGACGCCCACTGCTCACCACTTGATCGACCTTCACTGATGTGGAATCGAGTTGAAGTTGCACGCGATCTGGCCCGTTAATCACATTAGCAAAGGTCACGCCAAACGTTTCGTTGAGTCCACCAATCAAACCACCTCCAAGCACTGTTCCATTTTTCCATATTCGGCCGGAAGGTCAGGCCATGGAATACCTATTTTCGCAACATTGATTGCCCACACCACCTAACACAAGCCACCGTGACACTGTTCATGTGCGTATCGACGGCTGCGAATAAAGAGAGGCTTGGTCTGTCTGCGGAGTTCGGACTCTGCTTTGCGGCAGCGCTAAGCCCCGTTGGATGGCTAAACTTCCTTTCAAAGTGCACAATCCTATGGCAGAATTCAGCAAATTGATGGGTGATGTTTCGTGCTAAAGAACTCAAGTGGGACGGCGTAGCAGGATGAGACAACGAACTCTAGTGTTTTGTTGGGAGATGGGCGGAGGCAACGGGCATGTGGGGCCATTTGAGCGGTTGGCCCGTCGATTTATAGATGACGGGTGGCGTGTTGTTTTGATCGTCAAAGATCTGACGAGGGTGCACACTTTTTTTGATCCCGGAACGGTAGAGGTTTTTCAGGCGCCAATTGTGGTTGAGCGCGCGGTGCCGTGGATTCAGTATCCGGCGACATTTGCTCACGTGCTACTGAATATGGGGTATCGCAACGAATGGCAACTTTTGAGCCTTGTCGAGGCATGGCAGAATCTGTTTCAGCTAATTCAGCCAGACATGGCGGTATTCGACCATTGTCCCACCGGGCTATTGGCATCACGGGGAGCTGCCTTTCCTCGATTCACCATTGGCCATGGATTCTACACACCCATCGACACGCAGCCTCTGTCCAGCCTCGCTCCTTGTCGCGATATGCCACTGGGACAACGCATGAATGATGAGCAAGAGGTGACGGACCGTTTGAACAGAGTTCTCAAGGCGAATCGGCAGCCAGCTCTTTCTCAACTCGGGGCTCTCTTTTCAGAAGTTGATTGCAATCTGCTAACCACTTACGAGGAGCTCGATCATAACATCAACCGGGCCAGTCCCGCCTATTATGGAACATGGAGTCTTAGCCCAAAGGCAAATGTGACAAGTGGTCTGGCTTGGCCTGAAGGGGAAGGGACTCGAGTCTTTGCCTACCTGAAACCCATGAATGGGCTAAGAGAGATGATCGCCCTTCTATCACACCGCAACGTCCCGACAATTGCTGTTCTTGACAACGCTACAAGAGGAAAGCTGAAAGAAGTCGCAGGTCCGAATGTGCAATTGACTGACCGGCCAGTCCGACTGTCACAGTTGGTCTCGGATTGTGGTTTGGCAATTACCAATGCAGGTCACGCCACCATCTGCGAATTACTTAAAGCGGCGATCCCACAAGCGATGATACCACTGACATTGGAGCAGGCGATCCTGAGTGAGAGAGTTGCGTCGATAAACGCTGGCATCAAGATTTCGTCCGCAGATAGACAAGAAATGTTGAATCAGTTGAACTCGATTCTGGTCAAACCTGATCAATTCGCCGGCGCCACGTTGTTCGCGCGTAGCCATTCCGCCGACGACGAGGCGAACATCGAAAATTGTTTTGCGAGACTCAATGACTAGAGGCAGTTTCACAACTTCCTCATGACGATCATCACGCATGCGAGATGTACAAATCCTTCAAAGAGATGTGCATGCTGCTCATATCGAACGACCGTCCTTCTGAAGTTCTGGATCCAACTGATGGTGCGTTCAACTTTCCAACGCCTTTGATATCCACCTAACTTACGCCCATCTTGAAGGGCCTTCTTCTTTCGAGACTTGCGATGAGGAGTGACCTGCTCAATGCCTCTTTTGGCAAGAGCATTTCGCAGCCAGTCTGCATCCGCCGCTTTATCATAAACCAGCTTCCTTGGAGTCGGGCCGAAGACTTGCTGATCAACAAGCGTCTCAATCGTATTCACT
>JBDWHY010000025.1:0-1187 GCA_039974975.1 Fuerstiella sp.
CCGCTTTAAGGCTCAGAAAATCACAGACGAAGCGGGCTTGCTCGCGTGCAGCGTTTACGTTGATTTGAACCCCGTGCGGGCCAAGATGGCTGAGTCTCCTGATGAGTCCATTCACACGTCGATCTATGATCGCATCAAGGCATCTCGAGGAGCAAAGATCGAATCAGCTGCCTATGATCTGAAGGTGGTTGACGCTGAACAGCAGGGGAAAGAAATCCGAGATACTCCTGTTGAACAGCTGAAAGAACAGCGAAGAAAGAAGAAGCGAAATCCGACGGGACGCAGAGTAATTCAAGATGCTTGGTTGGCACCGTTAGCGATGAATGGCACGTTGTCGGCAAATCCAGAAGTTCATTCAGATGGTCTTCGCTGTAGTGATCGCGGCTTTTTGAACATGACGATGAAAGACTACGCCGCCTTGCTTCGCTGGACGTCTGTTCGAGAAGCTTTGGGAGGTCAAGAGGCCGTGCCAAAGCATGTTGCAGCCGTGCTATCGAAGCATGGAATCGAATCGAGCATGTTCAAAGACTTGGTTTGGAACTGGCGAAGGTACTTTGGTCGCAGCACATGTGCGGGGAAGTCAGAGAACATGAAATCTCATGCCGAACAGCAAGGCCGCCAGTATCATTCCGGCCAGCGTCAAGCCGCTAAAGTGTTCGTGTAGAATAGGTCAGCGCAACTTATTCTGGCAGCTGGGCCTTGCTTGAATTCGCCGCTGCGTTCAACTCGAATTTCAGCGAATCAAACACCACAATCCGCTGCAGCCATCCAGTCGTCTCGCACATGTCGATGGGAGGTGTGGTGTGCCGCGGCCATAGTGGCAGAAGACCGGCTGCAGTGAAATTGTGCCGCCCTCCGGGCTGTTTTTGTCGCGACAGCAAACCGGCGGTTGACACCGCCGGCTATTCTTGTATCGCCCTCCGGGCTTGTGTGGGCTTGTGTGGGCTTGTGTGGGCTTGTGTGGGCTTGTGTGGGCTTGTGTGGGCTTGACTGGCGGAGTCGCTGAGTTGATCAGCCATGCTTGGTTTGAATCCAAGAACGCTTAGGCCAACTTTGATCTGGTCGAGTTCGCTTCGGCTGATTGTCGTCAGCGAGCAGTCGGGGCCATGCAAGATCTCACGTTGGTTCGATCTTCTTTGACGCAGTGGATCACCGAGCGACATTCTGAGGAATGAATTCTGAGTCCA
>JBDWHY010000026.1:0-21108 GCA_039974975.1 Fuerstiella sp.
CAGGGCAATCGCATGTTCAAGCCGCTTGAAACGCTAGTAAAATGCCTTCGAGCTTCGTCAAATCCCATCCGGCGATCATGCGTTTTCCTCGAACGTTGTCTTTGATCGTAGTGTCCATCTTAAGAATGGACAAAGCGAGTCGACGAAAGGCAGAAATAATTTCCGGTCCGTTCCCTTTGCGAATTCGGCTTTGATCCTCGCCAAAGGTGACGTCCAGTGTGTGGTGAAGACCGTTCTCAATTCCCCAATGATCTCGAAGGTGTGTGGCGATTTCCCTAACGCGAGGCTCAAGACTGCTCATAAAGTAGCTTTGCTCTTCCTGCTCTGTGCCATCTGCCAGCCTGCGAGTTCGGTGAATCATGCCAATTGTCTTCAGGCCGGCCCACTTGGATTTCAAAGCAGACGGAGCAGGAGCCACAACGCAAGTGCGAGTTTCCTGGCGACCGCGATTCTTCTCCGTCAACGAGAGCTGACGAACTCGGCGATCAGAAAAGTTGTCTTCGGTATGACGATCGAATTCGTCAACAATCGATTTGAGGAGGCTGCTTTGATTGCCCTTCACCTGCAGCAGGTAGTTGGCATGCTGATTCATGACAGCCTGAACCGTTTTCCTTTGACAATGCATTGCATCACCCGTGACCACAGCGCCCTTGAGGTTCAGGATTTCCAATAATTCCTGCACGGCAGGGATTTCATTCGACTTACTATCAACACTGATTTGGCCAAGGCAGAAGTTGATTTGGCTGGCCCACGCACTCACGACATGGAGCGGCTTCTGGCCGGCTGCATTGTCGTGTGAGCCTCTCACGGTTTTGCCATCCATCGCCACCGTTTTTCCTTCGAGTTGCAACTGCAGGTCTTCTACCCAACGAGCAAGGCACTCCTGAAACTGCTGCGTATCTAGGACTCGAAACACACGGCCAAAGGTGTCGTGAGAAGGCACGCCGTTTGGGAGTTCAAGAAACTCAGAAAACCAATCTTGATGAGCCACACAGAAGCGTTCGATATCAGCCCAAGTATTCGCCCCGCAGATTGTGCCGCAAAGCGTCATTCCGACCATATCCATCAGCAGGTGGTTTCGTCCTCGCTCTTCCCGAGGGTCTGTCAGATCGACAAAGTGTGTCAAAAATTCAAAGTATCCGTTCTTCATAACAACCGTGACTCCGTCCGGGTAACAAAAACAGGGCAATTTCAAATTGCCCCTTGTCCGGAACCTTGTTCACGCAAAAATCAGGCCGAAGTAACGAAGCCGACATGCGATTGCCCTGTTCAGTAAAGTGAATCAGTGAACTCTCGAAATGACGCCGCCGCTAGGTAGACATTGGTCCAGTCGCTGCCCTCCTCTTCTTCGTCATCCTCTTCTTCGTGATCCCAAAAATAGACTGAGCCACGTTGCCGATTACTATCTAAACTTAATAAGATCAAATTGCCAAAGGAGTCACAGGCAATCGGCAGCGTCAGCGAGGGAATTCGGCCCTCGTAAATATCACATGCCTTTTCAAGTGAAAAGGGTTTCGATGAACTACTAAGGGCAAAAAACGCCCGTACACTTCCGCCGTTGTCGCCATCTGCACAATCAAAACTACGTTTCTGGGGTTTTCCACCATTGGACTCGACCAAGAATTGACGGTATTCCTCAGGTAGAGTGGCCCCCACAAGATCTTCTAGTTTCGAAATATCACTTTGGCTCGCGCCTGTATCGGACACGCTTTGTCTAATTTGCACAGTTTATTCCTTACTTGTTTAAAGCGAATCCGCCTTTGTGAGAGAACACACTATGAACGTCACTCAGCACTAACTGCATTCGACCAATTTCTTCGTGATGATGCCAAGTGTGGCCGTTAGGTGTTTCAGAAAAACCTGCAGCAAGATTTGCGGCTGCTTCATCCGCATTTTTACGAGCTGTCTTGTGGAATCGGTAGGTACCATGCACATTATGTTTGCTTTTCAGCCAGTGCTGCACGTCGATTGATACGAGTTATGGGTGTCCCTTCACGCTGATAATCGGCCCGACTGATGATAAGACGTAGGCAGAATAGTCAGATTCCATCCATGTACAACATGGGTGGCCGCGGCTGATTCCGTGCCCACTATTTCAAGAACGATTTACGCCCCTGTAGGCGAATACAAAGACCGCATCGATGGCCTTCGCGTCATCAACGACTTTGCAACCAAGCTCTGCGAAGTGTTTTACGACGTTGCAACTCGCATCAAGGGTTCCACATCCAGTAAAGATCCACGAGCCAGTCGTCCTGTCAACACGATAGTCGGTGAACAGCTTTCCCCGGGGGTCGGCAGCGATCCCCATATGCCAGTCCGAGTATTTTCCACCGTGTTGTTGAACATACTCGTTGATTTTGTGGATTGCATGTTGCGAGTTGGTCTTGAATTGATTGAGCACGGCGATTTGTTTCTGTGCGGCAGTCAGCTTCATCCTTTTTCTTACCATACTTTTTCTTTCGGCCAGTTCGCGCGATGACTTTTGGTGCTCACATTTAGTCAGCCTCTACATACTGAGGTTTTTGAGGGAGCAGCGCCCCTCGATATTTAAGATCTCATTTTGCTTCCGTCAATTCCATCAGCTATCAAATAGGGTTCTCTTGGCTCGTAGTGGTCAACTGACGAGCAACGATTCCATCGCGAACAATCGCCCTTACGAGAATGCCCGTCGGGCAGCTCTTCGAGGGATCGAAACTTGCATCCACGTTCGACCGAAATTTCCCAATCGAAATTGACACTGTGCCACCACCAGCAATATGCACGTGGACATGTTTCTTCTGTGAATTCTAGCGCCAGCCTTAAGTCCTCAGCCGTCCGCGTCACCTGAGCTCGTGCAATCCTGCGGTCATCGTGTCCCTCGTTCATTTTTTATCCTGTTCGGTTTGTGGCGACATCGGTGTAGCAGCCGGGGCCATCCAAGGTATTCGTCACGGCAATCGGTTGCTACGTGGAGATCTCTTTTCAGCGTCTCAGAATTTATGTCACCTGCGTCAGTGTTCCGCACCCAGCCACGGCAAACAGGTCTCCCTCGGCTGCTGCCTTCACCTGCTGCCGCCGCTCAAACTTCTTGACGACTTCCAGCCAGATCTCAGCGGTCGTACCCAGCCGATCCAACAACGGAGGAATACTGCTTTTGATTCGACCCCGCTTTCCGGCATGAAGTTGCCGTCCCGTCCATTCCACCAGCTGCAGGTATTCCAGCAACGTCATGGGCAAACAGCCCTTGTTACTGGCTCGTCGATTGGTTGATCGATCTCGCACCTTCTGGCGTTTTGGCTGCACAGCCATGGGGCTTAACCAGCCGGCTCGCCTACCATGCTCCACTCGAGAATCCTTTGCATCAGCAGTCATCACTTCCTCTGCTGTCTTCACGTCTGCCAGACGCTCTTGCACGCTGGTGAAGTCGCTTTCCTCTGGTGTGTCTGCGATTTGGGCTCGAATCGGATTCAGGTCGACATACGCCATACAGGCGGCGATGGCTTCCTCTGTTTCCAGCACACTGCTTTTGAATCGACCTTCCCAGAACCGCCCCGTACACTCGTCTTCCGCGTTAGCCATTCGAGCAATCACTTCGCTCGTGCATCGCATCAGCCACGATACACTCGACAAACGTTTTCGCAGTTCGGCCAACCTTTCGGTGTCTGCAACAAGGCTGCGAATTTCGAATTCATTAGGACCGGCAGGAGCCCCCGTTTCGTCTCGTCGTTTTGGAAACAACTTCCACCATCGTCGAGCCACTTGTTCGTCCGACCACTCCTTGACGACGTCAGGCCGAGTTCTCAGCACACAGTGAAAGTGGTTGCTCATGACGCTAAATGCCATGACTTCCACTCCAAACACGGATGCAAGGAATTCCAGTCGATTTCGAATCCATTGTCGTCGGTGATCGAAGTTTTTGCCCGTGACAGAATCGTCACCACACAAAAAACCTCGCCTTACGCAGCGATTGATGCAATGAACGACCTGTACCTCGTCATCCGCCAGTACTTCACGTCGATTGATACGAGCCATGGGTGTCCCTTGATGCTGAAAACTGAGCGAAATGATCACACAACGAAAGGAGGATAGCAAAATCTGATATCATCACAACTTGGATGGCCCCGACAAATTACCCCAAACACTGTTTTTTAGAAGATTCAATATGAACCATTGACGAATTCAAAGACAGTCGCTGGCCCCGTGTGATTTTGCTTCACGCAAAAATCAGGCCGAAGTAACGAAGCCGATATGCGATTGCCCTGAGCTTCTACCCAATGACTGCCGTGCGTCCAATTTCATAGTTCGTGATACCGTTCTGAGCCAGACGATCTAGTAAATCTTCTGTGACCCAGAAGTTTGTGAATTCAGCAACGGAGAAGACGTTCCACTGCCGCCAAGTTCGGCGTTCGATAACAAGGTCCATGCCGGCGTTAAAGTTAAACCTCGATTCTCCGCATCTCCGACATGTCGATATCCGTTTGGCTCCGGATTTTTGAAGGTCGATATGAGCAACCGGGAGCTTGGTAAGCTCCCAAAATGGCCCGCTGTCAATTGGGCTAGCTTCCTCGAACTCTGCCGTGAATTCAACTTTCTGTAGGCTAACTGGTGGTAGAAATGGTGCTAGGAGTTTATGCAGTCGGTCAGAAATCATGGCCTCTTCGTGTTTGCCATGCCAAGCGAAATCTCCCAATCTACCGCACGTTAGCCCATTCGAGTTTACTTCCCATTCGAGGTTAGGGGGGGAAGGGTGTTCGCTCCTCATGACCCGTCCGCATTCGAGGCATTCCTCATAGTCGTGGTCAGGACGTTTCCCGAATGGGCGGGCAAACCCCGCATGGTAGTGATGTCCAATGGCAAAGACGTTCATTATCCCACCTGCCCAAAATAAAGTCGTAGCATTGAATCGCGCACCATCCACACGTCATCAGCCGTCACGATACCATTTGCTTTTTTAATGTGGAATCGGTAGGTACCATGCACATTATGTTTGCTTTTCAGCCAGTGCTGCACGTCGATTGATACGAGTTATGGGTGTCCCTTCACGCTGATAATCGGCCCGACTGATGATAAGACGTAGGCAGAATAGTCAGATTTCATCCATGTACAACATGGGTGGCCGCGGCTGATTCCCCCGAACTCGTAGGCCGGACCAAGCGAAGCGCAGTTCCGGCATTTTGTCAACATGCAGATGGAGCCCGAGTGCCGGAGCGGCGTCGCTTCGCTCCTGGATCCGGCCTACCTTACTAATAGATTCTTCCAGCTTGGGTGTTGGATCTTTCCTCATCTTCAATTCGCGTTGCTCTATTTCACCTGAATCGTCGCGCACAACTTATCCAACAAAGCGTACCCGGTTTCGTCAAAGCCCGGTTTCCCCACAAACCCGATCTCCAGCTGTATATTGGCGTTTCGATGAACGTACATTCTCCCCTCAACCGGAACCCCTTCTAATCGGCCAACATAATCAGCAACCGCGAACTCAAGCCCGTTGATTGTCACGACTTTTTCGTTCTTAAACTGGTAACTCACATCAAGAGGATCGGTGTGATGGGCGCTCTTCAACGTGATCATGGGATCTGACGTTGTCAGTAGCGATTGGACGATAGGGTCTGAGATTGTTGCCGTCGGATCCCACTCATAATAGGAGAATAGGATGACTTCGAATTCGGGTCCGTAGTGTGGTCGAAGAAAGCCTGTCCCAATCGCTTTCCCCTCAAACATCATGTCACCACCTCGTTGCTCCCCTGCCCCAGATCTAAAATCAGATGGGATTTCAAACGTATAGCCCTTAAACTCTCTTCGGTTGGCATCGGCGATCTGTTGGCTGATATTGTCGAAGATGCGGGGCAGAAGGAACACGGCGCCTGCGATGCCGCCAGCGGCCAGCAAAGTGCAGATGGTTGCTCCAATTACCATCTTGAAAGGGAACGCTTGCCGAGATCTTCGTTTGCTTTTTCGCTTCCGTCTTACCGGAGGCAAACTGCGGGCGGGTGGTTCATTAAACGATGGTTGAACGCGTGTCCTAGTCTGTGGCCGTTGCTGCCGGCGTGAGTACCTGTACCTCAGCTACAGGCACAACCACAACTCCCGAGCATTCGGGACATCGAACTCGCTTGCCAGCTAAATCATCTGCCAAGCAAAGAGATTTGCCACAAGAACAACGGACCGTAATCGGCATGAAGTAGCCTAGTTCTTTCTGTCACAGCCTTTAGGAAACATCAAGAGACATGGTTGTTGAGAAAAATCGCGATCGAAAGTCTCAGGCGATGAGCCTATAACAACAGCGAAGTTTTAGTCGTTAATGATAGCCTGAAGTCTTTCATAAGCGCTCCATTCACCCAGCTGTGCCTTAAACCACTCTGATGTCGTAGCTGCATTTCTCCAAACGCTAAAGCCCCGCCAGATTGATCGAGTCAAAGGAAGAATGCTTCCACATTGCGAGGAAGATTCCAAGGTCCAAAAATACTCTTCGTCAATACCGATCAATTCCAAGTAGGCAAGGAGTGAGAAAGCTTGATTGAAACTCGAATCAGCGGCGGCCGTGAGTTCGTCAACTAAAAGCATACTTATGCCCACCAAGGAATCCCCAAACCGCATTCCCGGCCGGAAACACGCTAATCTTCGCACATCCTCCAATTCCTCCAGAGCCGCAGCGACTCGCTCTTCTGGTACGCAAGCGTGTCGTACAAGATCGATTCCCGGATGATTTTCAACATATGTTTCGATTGCTGCTTCAAGAGATGTTTGACGGATTCCATTTTGGGCCAGCGCTTGCAGCGATTCATGGGTTGGAGAACCATCTTCGGTCGTCAGGTTAGTAACGAATCGATCTAACTCAAAGAAAGGCCCGGTCCAGTAAGGACTTTCAAGCGACGGCAACAATTTTTGAACGCCTAACACCCGTCGCGTTGTGGCTTCCACAGCCAGGTTGAATTTCGACACATCAAATCGAGCTGTTACGGACATTTTATCTAAATCCATCGTTTGGATACTTAAGAGCAGCTTCTAAGCCCTTGAAGAATCGAGAAGAAATCGGGCATCGAAAACACTCGCATATTTGTTTCTTGCCGCAAACTTGCCTCACCATTCTGGGGGCTGTTGGTACCACGCATATCATGGATTAACTGCTTGGACCACCCTATTAAAGAAACAACTGATAGTCAGAATCATGTGATTTCACGCGGCGAGTCGGACCCCAAAAAGTTTTCTGCGGGGCAATTTAGCTACTGAAGCGCCTGAATCTCACAGTCGGCGCAGCAACGAGCGGGGACTGATTGACCGGCAGGTGTTCTTAACGGTTCCGCTCAGCCTACACGAACTGACGTTGGCCGCCAGTATCATTCCGGCCAGCGTCAAGCCGGCAAAGTGTTCGTGTAGAACAAGCCAGCGCAACTTGTTCTAGCATCTGAGCCTTGCTTGAGTTCGCCGCTGCGCTCAACTCGAATTTCAGCGATTCAAACACCAGAATCCGCTGACTGCCATCCAGTCGTCTCGCACATGTCGACGGAAGGTGTGGTGTGCCGGCCATAGGCCTGAAGCTTTGCAGAAGACCGGCTGCAGTGAAATTGTGCCGCCCTCCGGGCTGTTTTCAGTGCGGCACCGAACCGGCGGTTTACACCGCCGGCTATTCTTGTATCGCCCTCCGGGCTGGTGTGGGGGCTTCACTGGTCGAGCAAGTGACTTTGCTGGCGATGCTTGGTTTGAATCCTGGAACGATCAAACCGACACGGATCTGGCAGGGTAATATGCGTGGCACCAACAGGTACTCACAATATGCAAACGGAGCCCGAGTGCCGGAGCGGCGTCGCTTCGCTCTTGGATCCGGCCTACGTTACTCTGCTGGCGATGCTTGGTTTGAATCCGAGAACCATCAGGCCAGCTCGGGTCTGGCCGAGTGATATGCGTGGCCCATCAGGTACTCTTCGCAGTTGGGCTCTGCTTGAGTTCGCCGCTGCGCTCAGCTCGAATTTTGACGTTCCAAACACCACAATCTGCTGCAGCAGTCATTCTGTCGTCTCGCACTTGGTGACGGAAGGTGTGGGGCACCGGCGATTCACTGTTCGTCTGCGTTGGGGGGACGAATCAAGGGGAAAACGTGACGTGGGCTGCGAGGGTGTCAACGAAAAAGGCCGCAAACCCTGTGGTTTGCGGCCTGATGTTAAGTGGAGGGACGTGGACACCAGTTGAACTTTTTTACGGCGGAATTGCCTCCGAGTCTGTGAAGCTTTCGGGGCTGTTTAAATGAGTTCAAAACCGGCGACTACAAAGCAAATAGATGGAACTTCACACCGATGTTAAGTGGCGTGAATCCAGCGCGCCGCTGCAGTGATCATCCCGACAGCAGATTCGCCTTGCTTGTCCCGTCGCATCCGGATCGGGTCACCCCGTCTCTGTTTGGCGGCACGATGTCTATTGGCGATCGGCATCTCCGCCGTCGGTCGTGACCACGTCGTGACCACCGACGCGCTGGAAACAGGATTGCGTTAGCCCATGACCAGCCATGCGATGACCGAAGCGGACTTGGAGTTGCGGGGCCAGTCTGGATGTGACTCGACAACACAAATTTGAAAAATACCTGGTTACACCTAGAGTTCCAATGAGCCACTGATTTTCTAGATCATGCGGAACCATTCCTGATGGCTCGAAGGCTTCCGTCCGTCTGCGAATGGGAAGTAACCCATCGCACGAGGGAATCCCCAGTTTACCGCAACTCAGACGTGGTAGGCTGAAAACTTGTTTGCGGCCCAACCGCATTTGATCACAGCTTTCTGTTGGACCAATGGAGACGGATCCTAACTTCTGAATTGTTCCAGTCAATGTGTGGCGATTTCTTGACACATGGATTGTTCGACGCCCCGTCAAGTTTAAAGGTGACCTTGAATGCCTCGGGTCACGTTCGACTGTCTTGTTGCAGTATCGGTTGGGAGCGAGATTGCCTGTCGAAAAAGTCCGAATCTGCGCTGAGTGATTCTTCAGCAAGCCGCCGATCCCGGAGTTTCGCTTCCAGAAAGAGGGCACCGCGAATCGCGTTTATGGTTGCTGCAATCGCAACGCGGCTCTTGAGAAGATAAAGCCGCAATAAATTGAAAGAAATAAGGCGGCATAGCGTTGGAGCACTGGCTTTGCTACTAAAAGAAGTTCACTGTCACGGGCCAGCTGCTCAGCATTCAAAACGAACGATGAAATGGCCTACCGAGATCACAAGCCCGGCGATTCTGATGATGATCGGATCGCATCACTGGCCTTCAACGAAGCTGCCTCTGCATCCGTTCACTACATGCAGAAATTCTCCATCTTTCAGACAGTTCAAGAAAGTGAGTCAGAAATGCTCGTTCCCCATCAGAAATCAATGGATGTAGCGTTTCAGATTCTTGACGAACTTCGCATTGCCGGATTCTTAGAATCGTGGCATCCACAGCGTGTAAAAGTCGGATCAGAGGGATTTGCGGTTGCAGCTAATAACGAAGATTCAGAATCGGATTCGGTCGCAGTTGCCATAATCGGCGCCAGGTTTGGATCTGATCTTGTAAAACTGCCAATTCCATTCGAAGACGACACGCCTCATCTGGTGAAGGAATTGGAAAAAAACTCCAAACTACGGATGGCCGAGCTCCCATGGGAACCAGCAGCTGATTATGTGATCGATGTTCTCGGTAGGTTCTTAGATCGATTGGAACGCAGGGAATAGCATCACTAGTATAAGGCTCTAGGCGTAAGACAGCTGGGATCCTCCCACATAGACTGTTTGGCTCCCGATCCTGAACTCTATCGTCCTTCCCTGCAGTTCGCAGCAAGGTGGCTCAATGCCAACCGATTAGTGACATGATCCAAAAAATTTATGGTGTGCGAGGGGCAAAAATCAACGGCAACGTGCGGCACTGGTGGTGGCTGTTGGTCTGACTTTCGATGAGCGATTCGTGATGGCAGAGATTACCGAATTTGCCCGACAGGCGCGTAGTCAAAGCACGTTCTGGTCAGACCTTGAATCCCAGCAGTCGATTTATGAGTATCGTCACGTGCTTGATGGAGAGCGGTCACGCAGAGCTGAGTGATTAGAATTCAACAACTGTCAAAGTTCATAGACCCGCCCCTGCCTGTTGCCCAGCGAAGCGAATGCAATTGTCAGTGCGGCCTCCTATTGTTGCCATTGGCAACCTCCGATCGCCGCCTACTTAGCTCTTTCATCGACCCAGTTCATCCCGCCAATAATGCTGGGAACAGTCACCGAAAATCGACCATTCACCATCTGGTAACGAATTGGTCCAGACGTTATTCGCATGGTTTCACTTATCTCGTGGTGGTTAAGCGGCCGCAGCTTGTACGTGATATCAGGGCTATCAATGACGTATTGGCTTGCTTGTCCGTGATTGAAGTTGAAAAGTAGATAGTTATCAGAGATGTCTAGGTACCCGAATAATCTGACATGTCTGATGGATTGGCTGCGGTACCTTGTGATCTCTGCAGAGAATTGAAACTCTCCGTCAACGTTGAGCATCGTCGTTGTTGCTTCGTCGGTAAGGAGTGAGATGCCCTGCCAAGTCCCTACTATGCTACCTTGATTGTTCATGTCTCTCGACTCATGAGCTGTAACGAGCGAGTGATTATATTATGTCACTTTAGTCTCTTGTTTGCCAGATCTGCAAGGTGACTCCCCTGCATGGAGTGTCAATCCATTCATGACTAGTTATGCATTTAGGCAAGCCTTAGTGCTGCTGGATTCACCGTTGGAAAGCGAAAGCGTTTCGAGAATCGAAAGCTCTTTCATTCCGTGGATCACCAAACAAAAAGCTCAAATTCTGAGTGGCCGGCTGAATAAACTCACTGGTACCTTAGTTCACAGCAGCAGCGAAGGGGGACTCGTCACGAGCGCGCAACAGATCAATCTAAGTCGGCCCAGATTCTCTGACCACCAGTGTCAAAATGGTGACACAGTTCAGCTGAGCTGGGCCTCAGAAGCCCTCTTAGTCGATCATACCTACAGATTCGGCAATTCACTTCGGCGTTTGGGCTCTATCGTCCAAAGTACATTCAACGTCTCTCAGAGTCTGCCATTAGTCAGCTTGCTCACGCGGCAATGGATTGGCGTGCAGAAATTCTGGGAGACTACCGTCGATAAAGTACTCCCATCCTTTTCGTCCGGCTTCTCGGCTGAACATTGGGTCGTCCTGAGGATAGGGTTCGTGAAAGACCTGAGTGAACAAGAGCTTGGTTCCAGCGACAGTCTCAGACAGTTCCCACGAAACGGTCGAGTCACCCGGATAACCGTGGTATCGCCATCTATAGACGATTCGTTTCTCAGGAACGACCTCAGTCACCTTCCATAAGTGAAAGAAGTTGCGACCTTCGCACTCCACATTAAACTTCGTTTCAAAACCCGCCTTAGGTTCGAAGCCTTCTATTGCATCGAAAAACCACTGACGCATTTGCTCGGGATCCGTAATTGCTTTCCAAACACGAGCCAATGGAGTTTCAAACGTCTGTTTCAACAAGTGCGGTTCTACGCTCATAGGAGTACCTTCAAGATTCACGCCCCCACAACACTCAGCAGCCAATTAGCTTCCACCCTCGACCGGCACTCGACAAGTCCCAATCCGCGTCGGCCTAATCGTCCGACGCGGCGAGTTAGCATTCGCTGCGCTGCCTCGCGCGCCAGGTAGACACGAGTCCAGAAAGACCGAAGCATATGAAGAAGGCCTTCAGAATCCGTAATCAGAGTGATAACAAACACACATGAAGCGTTGGTATTGAGATGAATAGGGTGGCGCAGTCCTGAGCGTCCGATATGCGCGACTTAAGATCGGAGAACTTAAAGTTTCCGAACGAAACATCCTCTTCTCCTCCTAAGAATTCAGCTTCAACTTGAACGGTTTCACCATTGTCAAGCTCAAGCGCTAGGAATTCAGTTGTACGTTGCATGATTACCTCGAGTGCAGTGAGTGAGAATTGACGGCACGTACCTTCCGCGAACCTTGAGGTTGGTTACGGTTTAGTATTGCGGGATGCAGGAAATGACCTTCTACGAACAGTAGTATATGTCCAATGTGAAGAGAACTGCCAGCAGCGTGGATGGTCATTGCCCATGCTGAAATCGATTGCCGGAAGCCTACAGGGAAGCAGAATGGGATTCATCGATTATCGACAGTAATTGTTCGTTTTCTGGACCCAAGGCGTCATTCTGGGTTACCAGCGAAATCTTTGCGTGCTGAGTCCCGAAATCTCACCTCACAATTCAAGCACCCGGAAGCCGTTCTGGTGAGCTTGATGGCACAGTCAGGTTGCCGCGCTGTCTCTGAGCAGTTTGCACTGGAAGTGGATTCTGAAGACGGGAAGCCGTCACGATAGCTCGCTCCGGTCCGACACACGACGCACCATCATTCGGATCTACGGCATTGCTCAAATCTCATCGCAACGCACGGTGAAAATGACGACATACTTGATTTGCCGTGCGAGCGCGGTCGATGTAACCGACGCGCTTTGGGAGCGTTCGAGAAACTGCGTCGGTTTGTGTCACCGAATCGTGTTGGCGCATCGGTATTCATGCATCGGAGTTTCACTCCGACGCATCTTGACCAAGTACGTTCGTGCGATGTGACAGGTGCGGCTCAAGAAAGACGGGGGCGAACCTAAAAATGTCCCTGCAACTTTTCCGTTGAAAGTTTGTCGTCGACCGCTAATCAACAAGGATGCCACATACATGAAAACCCGCTAATGAGCGGTTCAAGCTTCTTTGCTCGAAAGTTTTTCGAATCAACTCTGATCGTCCTCTTGATGTTTAAGTCCAATGGATGTTGCGCGAGGCCCAAAACGACTCAGTCGATTTGACTCGTCAGCTTCACGAACTGTCACGCATTTCCAAAATTGCGGAGAGCTGGATTCGAATGCCGGATCGTTACTTTCTTTGAGTCGTATTCGTCGGAAACAAGTTCAATCTCTCGAATTCCACAGTCGCCTTTTTCGTCGTCGTTAATTTGCATCGAGATTTGAGGAGAATCAGAAATCGCTCGCCCCAACTCTTCAACAGCATCATCTGAGACTCGGACAATCACGTGTGATCCGCAGTGTTCCCAAGATTCAATTCGACATTCGTAAATTGTCGAAGCTCCATTGACGACCAAGGTCTTGTCAATTGACTTAGGGTGCTCGCCCAATTGCAGCCTTTTGACTTGAGCGCCTTGGGACGTTGCGTTTGGGTGACGTTCAATAAATCTTCGTGCCGATTCAAATTCGTCCGTTGGGGCATAAACAAATCGAGTCGAGTTCACGAGTTAATTCAAGTTAAATTGTTCGACATGCGCGGGTGCACAGATCATGGTGGCCTCGCTGCGCAAAAGATTTGCAGCCCGATCAGCATCCCTTTCGTTTGAGTGCGAAACCTTGTTCGCGATGGAAGGGCAAGAGAATCGAAGCATCAAGTCTTTTGCGATTGGCCAGCTGATTGTTGAACCCTGAGCTGCCAACCCAGAATCGCTTGCAGCAAATCCGTTAGCGATGCAGATCGGGTTATCGGAAGTCCAGAACCAATGGTTCGGCGGAGCAACAATGAGTGACCATTGCTTGGTAAGTACGAATGGAGCGTACTGGACGCATTCGCTCAACATCTCAAAACTTTGAATTTTCGCTTCGTTGTTGTCGATGTCAGGCGCGAACTTTTGATCAACACCCATGTGTTCAAATGCCTCTCGAAGAATCTTCGGAATCTCGCGGATATTGTTTCGAATCCTTTTTACGCGCAGCATTTGCAGAATGACAAGTTGGGCCAAGTAATTTCTCTCATCGTTAGTGAGCTTCTTAAGATCTTGCGATTGAATAATCTTGGCGATCAACACACTCTGCCGTGTGTCAGCATCCTGAAACACTGATTCGAGATTGTGGCGATCGCCATCGACCGTAATTGAATTGAAGTGGTTTTCATGCCCCGCGTCTCTGGGAGTACTTGGAAAAGCGTTGCCGTCTAACTTATTGAACACAAATAGGCGGCTCTCATCTTCCAGAACAAAATTCTTCAGAATGTGTTCCGGGTTGAAGTGGTGCTTCTTCGAATTGTCGTCCATCAAAAACTCCTAAGACAGTTCCATAACAACGTGGAATTCCCAGTTACCAAATGGAAAATGAGTTTAGCCCAGGTTGTTTCGTCCGCCTACGGCGACCGGTAATTGGTGTTTGAAACCAGAATTGATCGACGTATTAAAGATTTGCCAGACTATTTGACCGGTCAAAAACCTGCATCGGTCCGACACACCGAAGTCAGTTTTCGTGACGGGACCAAACTCGGTCATGACCTCCACTCAGATGCGTCAAGCGACGCTTGCTTTCGTGACTCAGCTTTCGTTGACCTGCTACGCTGGCTTATCCAGAAACTTGCTGACTACACCGCGCGCCATATAAAGCGCCTCGGATTGCTCCATGATTCGTTCAGAACGATGAACGGCTCCGTCATCGATCTGTTTGGACAACGCGGCAGTCTTTTCAGAAATTGCAGCGATCAGGCGGTCTTTCTGTACTTTAGAGATTCCACTACGGCGATCACCTGCATGAGATATGTCCAACTCTCCACGCCAGATCCCTATTGATCTTGGAGCATCAAATCCAAGGCGTACCTTTCCGCCTCTTAATTCGAGGACAGTGACTCGGATTCCACCTTCGATAACCACTGTTTGATTCGGGCCGCGACTGAGTACTAGCATGAGATTTCTCCATTCTCAAAGTAGATTGCGTCTTCTGTCCCAACGTCAACATCATCAATGCACTCAGCCTTAGCACCCTGATTCAATTCATGAAGGACAGATTTCTCCAGAGTTGTCTGTTCAAAATCAATTTCACGGATTCGATGCATAACTGCAATGATCGCCCTTTCGATTAGATCATGCTGATTGCTCGCGATTGGTGATGCGGCCGATGCCGAAACGCCCGGGAGACTTAGTGCAACAACTAAGTGCAATTTTGAATTCAGCTGGCACAGATTCAGGCTATTGACTGACCGAACAGTGAAGTGATCCTCGCGGATGATATCTAGTATTTGGACAGAAGATTTTCGTTGGCACCAATAAATTCCTTGTTGACCGATCATTATCAGAAAGCTCGGACAACTGCAGGATTGCCCCGAATTACCCTCGCTTAAGACGCAGTTAGTGCAAATTGCACTTAACTGCTTATGATTCCGGATTCTGTAGAACTGCTGATATCGAGCGAGTCATTTAAACCGACGGAGTGTCGCAGTTGACGCTTGGAAAATGATCCGACTGGAGAATCGAAGATGGCAAAGCAGTCCGAGTCATCTAAGAAATTTGCGGCGGCCCTCGTGGTCAGCAACCTGAAATCGAAGGCGTACTGGCTCGCTGTGAATTCGGAATGAAAATTCATGTAGCCGTCGCTTTTCTGACATTCATCGCGGGATTGTCGATCGACAAAGTGTCTGCGGCGGTGAATTTTTCTGGTAGCTCGAGCTGTCAAAATCACAGGCTGACGCTATGCTGAATCTGCTGTCGAAACAGTGGGCCAGGGAATTCGAATCAATGAGTAAACTGCTGGCGATCAGTGACGTCGTGCATACCGACGAGACAAACTGAAGAATCAACAGCGTCTGGGCGTTTCTGTCTGAGAGGGTTCGTTTGATACTTTTTGGCTGCCGAAAAGACGGCCAAATGTTAGCACAGCTGCTTTCAAAAACAGAATTTAACGGCATCGTTTTCAGCGATGATGTGTCCGTGTACCGCAATTTCGAAACGTCGCAAAAGTGCTGAGCTCAGTTGCTTCGCAAGGCCATTTGGCTGACGTTGCTCGACCCGGAATGCGATCGCCATCGCCAATTTCTGAATGGGCTGTTGCACGTGTTTCGGACGGCAAAACGATTTTCAAATGACAAGCGACTTGGAGAGAAAGCTCGGCTCGAACGAGTGGACGAATTATCAAATCTGTTGTGCGACGTTTGCGGCGATCGATTCTCAGATGAATTCGCACCGACGAGTGACAACGAAAAAAGCTTCATCAATCTGGTGTACGAACTGGTTCGGCTGCTGGGTGAAAACGAGTTATTCACGTTCGTCCTCCATCCAGACATCGACGTAACCAATAACGCGGCCAAATGAAGACTTCGAACTTCCACAATGGATCGTCGGACGGGCGAACGACCAAGACAGTTTCGGGAGCTCGGCGGCGGACAGTTCTCGTCAGCGTTTTAGAATCTCTGCGGTTGCATCTTCCCGGATTTACTCATCGCAGTGTTCAAGTGGATGTCATGAACTGGCGTTCAAAGGGAGAGAGTCTCTTCGGCCGCTTACTGAAATCATCGGGCCGCGCTCCGCCAGCCACATCACGGCTCCAAGATCTCATTTCAGAGTAGCAGCACATTCGCGTCGCCAGAATGATGAACCCATTGCGCCTAAAATGGACAGCTATACCTCGAACATGCAGCCATGTTTGTAGACGAACTTGCAAGGTCCCAGACTATCACGGCTTCGTCTTCATTGGTTACTGCAAGGTATCGGCTGTCAGAACTAATCGCCAGCTCAGTAATCCGTCCAGTGACGGGCAGATCCGCACAAACCGGTTGACTGCCTTCCGTCCAACGCAGGGTGACCGATCCGCCGTCGCTCATCGTTGCGTAGAACTCTGCGTCCGGAGCTATTTCGAAGAAGCGTTCTTCTTCAGCATCTCGCAGCACTCTTGACAGCCGACGTTTCATTGTTGCCAGATACCAGGTAGCCGTTCCACCAACACTCTTTGTCACAAACACGCCCGGTTGGACCAGGTGGGCTTCAACAACGTCGAAGGAGTCAGTTTGGAGTTTTGTGGCTTCGGAAAACACTTCCGAAAGTAGCGGCTGAATGTATCCCACCGTTGTGATTGCATAGGGAACGTCATCAAATATCACGTCGACAATGTGATCACCAAGCTCTCCAACGCGCCACTCCGCAGACATTTTCCTGTCGTCAACGTTATTAGGAAAAGCTTCAACATTCTTTTCAATTTCAATCCCATCTTCCGGATCTGGCCGCGTCCTTAGAGATAGGCATCTTCCGAAACAGAGACCAACTAATTGACGAGGCTTTTCAGATGATCAGTTTAGACGTTACTGGATTCTACTTCCGTATTCCAGTCGATCCGACCGGTATTGCGACGGTGCTTGACTTATATGACCGCGGCTCGGGGCGTTGAGAGAAGCTAAAATCGATCTTTCAGGACTCGCTCCTGAATAGTCAGGGCCGAACGAAAGGTGGTTGGCGTCGCAACTCACGCAACTAGGCACGTCGGAGGCGTTAAGGCTTTTGCTACGCGTTTCCACTCTTCGTCTGTTGAGACAAGATCCCATCGCATGCAGCGGTGGTGCGAATATCAATTGGGAAAATTTTCAAAGGGCTCAGCCAAATGCCAAAACGACGTAACGTTCATGGGGGAAGGCAATTCTATCTCATTGAAGGCGAGGGG
This sequence comes from Fuerstiella sp., assembly GCA_039974975.1. GTDB lineage: Bacteria > Planctomycetota > Planctomycetia > Planctomycetales > Planctomycetaceae > Fuerstiella. Next base: position 17,401 of record JBDWHY010000026.1, read on the forward strand.
CTTACTTCTGCCATCGTGAAGATCAAGTCACGTGGAAACCGGGCCCTGCTCGCATCTGCTGGAACAGCTCCAAACGAGTTTGCAAAGTATTTCGAAACGCCGCCTGTTGAGCCCGACCCGGAACGCGAAACGAAGTTCTGTCGGATGTTCCCAGGTCTCCCTCCGCTTCAACCCAGTGACGAGGCTCTGATTGAGTTAGGCCGAGCAATGTTGGAAGCGGATTCGCCTCCTGAAGGCGATACAGAAATCCCGGCTGGGATGACATACCTAGGGCAGTTTATTGATCACGACATTACGCTGGATCTGACTGAAGGACTGCCGACTTCGGTTCTTGACCCGACCGCTATAGAAAATGGGCGTACGCCGGGCCTCGATCTTGACAGCGTCTATGGCGCGGGGCCGGGCGAAGGCAGCAATTCTGCGGCCTACGAAGACGATGGCCTTCACCTGACCCTCGGTCAAACGACAGGGCGCGACATCTTTGGAGTCGACGAGGCATTTCCCAATGACCTCCCGCGTAAGCCAGCTGATGACCCCGAATGTCCACGTGCGGCCATTATCGGTGACGGGCGAAACGACGAGAATTTGGCCGTCGCCCAGACTCATCTTGCGTTCCTTAAGTTTCACAATCGCATCGTAGATGAAGGAAACCACTCTTTCGAAGACGCACGCCGCGTTGCGAGGCAGCACTATCAGTCCATCGTCTTACATGACTTTCTGCCTCGTCTGGTCGATCCTGCAGTTGCGGATGACGTGGCAACGAACGGACGGAAATTCTTCATGCCGGACGGGCTGGCCGCTGGAATGAGACCATGCATGCCGGTCGAATTTTCAGTCGCTGCCTATCGGCTTGGTCACAGCATGATACGTAACGAATATGAATGGAACCGAGTTTTCAGTTCTACGGGACCAGGGTCCATTGCCACACTTGGGCTGGTTTTCGAATTTTCCGAAGTCTCTACGCATCGGGGAATATTTACTGAACCCACCGTTCCCAGTGATTGGATCATTCGTTGGAACAGCTTTCATGACTTTACCGGCATCGGCAGCATTTCGAATCATCCCCAGTTCAATGTTGTAAGGCGCATCGACACAGTGCTGGCACAAAAACTCGACGACTTGCCTGAATTCAAAGACCTGCCTCCTGAGCAGGACTTCATGAAATCACTCGCGGCACGAAACTTGTTGCGTGGCAAGTACCTGGGGCTGCCTTCTGGTCAGGACGTCGCAAGAGCGATGGGAGCGACTCCTCTCACCGCAAGTGAAATTCGTGAAGGCGAACATGCCTCTATCATCGATGAGCACAGGTTCGGTGATGCCACTCCTCTGTGGTACTACATCTTGAAAGAGGCTGAAGTCCAGCAGGATGGGCAGCGGCTTGGAGAAGTTGGAAGTCGTATTCTGCTAGAGACCTTTCACGCTCTTGTGGAAGGCAGCCAGGATTCGATTCTTCGCGAAGAAAATTGGGGACCCACTTTGGCATCCGTTGATGCCGACCGTTTTACCTTCGCGGACCTGCTGATGTTTGTAGACGACATCAATCCCATCGGTGACTGATTACGAATGCATGAGGAAGGCTAAGCGATGCACACTGAATCGACAGATGTCTGCGTGATCGGTGGCGGCCCGTCGGGAACCGCTGCCGCAATTGGACTCGCACAGGCTGGATTGGACGTGGTTCTCGTTGAGCGGTTGGCGTTTCCGAGGCACCGTCCAGGAGAGTCACTTCACCCGGGTGTCGAACCTCTGTTGAGCCAACTGGGAGTCGCCGAAGAAATTCAACAGGCTGGCTTTCGTCGGTTTGGCGGAATAACCACCGATTGGAATCCGGATACTCCGCGAGACTACCAACACTTCGCATCAAGTCCCGATAAGGAATGGATGGGCTACCAGGTGGAGCGATCAACGTTCGACGAAATCCTGTTGCGGCGGGCGGCTTGTCTGGGGACCCGAATTCTTCAGCCGGCTCGCGTGAGATCAGTGACTGCTCACGAACAGGCCTATCACGTTGTCACCAGTGATGGAAACTGGAATTGCCGTTGGATCGTGGACGCGTCCGGGCAGTCTTGTGCTCTATCACGGTGCTTCGATTTGGCATGGAGACTTCATTCCGATCCACTGTTTGCCAGGTATGGGTATGTCGAAGCAGCAGGTTCTTCTGCGGACTTTGATGTGCCATCGATACAACGTGACAAAACTGGCTGGACCTGGCTGGCGCCAATCACGGGTGACCGACTTGCATGGGTTCGTGTTCAGGCCGAAGACGTCGGGCCCCATTTTGTACCGGACGAGTGCTCGCACTTGCCTTCTGTCGGGGCTGCGCGAGGAGCCGATGTGACTTGGCGCATTAGAAGTCAGGTGGCCGGGCCTCGTTGGTTTCTCTGTGGAGACTCCGCAATGGTTCTCGATCCTTCTTCTTCTCACGGTGTCCTGAAGGCAATGCTCTCAGGGACATGCGCAGCTTCTATGGTCGTGCAGTGCATTGATCGCGAACTGGATCCTCAACTTGTCTCGCGGGCTTATTCGCGTTGGCTGCAGGACGGCTTTTTGGCTGACGTCCAACGACTCAGGTCGTTGTACAACGGACCGTTCACGGAACGCAATTCGTTCCATTCTTCTTTAAACTAGAGTGAGTCAATCCCCATGCTTATCGACGAAGTGAAGACAATCTGTGATCTTCTCGCCCCTCACGGCTGGCGAGAACTCTTGCTAAAACACAACATCGACATTCAACAATCAACTGCAGCTTTGCTGGCGGCCGAGTTGGTGAAGGACGTTGCCGTTGATCGGTCCGTGGCCGGATTTGAAGATTTCATCTCTGATTCTGCCAAAGGAATAACGCCCGGAAGTGTTGCTAGCAGCGTGTTGTACCACGCTCTGGCGTCACCGCGCGTACAACGCGTTTCCTTGTCGACGGCAACCGGGCTGGGTGCTCTTTCGAACCCAATCACTCAGTTCCCCACGCTGGAACATCTGGACACCGTTGAAAACTATATCTTCGCAGCCTCAGGCAGCGGCCTGGATGACGTTCGAAAAACTGCTGCAGCTCTACTGGGGCTTTCTGAGTCCGATGTGGAATTGCGTGTTGCAGTCTTTGCAGTCGAATATCGGTCCGCGCCCGGCACGCCTCACCAGAAGCACGCAGATCTGAGCATGTCTCGAACGGGAATTGCGAGGGTTGGTACGACATCAGCTCACTACGAGCCTTCCGTACGCGGTTATCTACCTTTCGTGGATGGCGACACAACACACACCATTCGAGCATTGCCATGTCGCTATTCGGCGTGGATCGCAGTGCGATCCACCAAGCGACCAGACCGCTTCGGGCCGGCTCGAGCGAACAAAAGACACGATAGTGAAGTCTATTGGGTTCCCGTTCACAAAGTCTTCGACGGAAGTGAATGCCTCAGAGGAAAGACACTTGGGCTCACCCTGGAAACGCGTCACCAGAATCGCAAAATCGAACGCGTTCATAAACACATGGAAGACCATGGGATTCCCACAGGTTTCACCGCAGCGGAACGTGAACAACCCCCCTTCGTCAAAGAAAACGGAATCGCCGAATGGCTGGAGGAGCACTCGGGAAGTCGACTGTTGGGACCAGTTCCTCAGCCATTGGCAGAGCGTGCGGAATTTAACGGAGAACATCTCTCTTTCCCGAAACCGCCAATGAAAGCTCCCTTTAACGATTCGTTTTCGCCAACTTTT
>JBDWHY010000027.1:0-1444 GCA_039974975.1 Fuerstiella sp.
TTCATCGTCATGTTTTTCTCTGAGTGAGTGGTCCAAAGCCACGAACCTTCAAGGTTACGAATGCAGAAATGCGTTCGCTTTACAGTAAAAACTGTAATGGACTGGTTCACTCACTCGGAAAAGGACATGATGAGTATCAAAGCCGTGAACCGGAGCACTCAATCTCACGGCAACTGAAATCAAAGTCTTCCGTTCGTGCCCGGTTACGGCAGACGTTAGCAGTGTCAGTTTCCCTTTGCGTGTGGGTGTGGTGTTTGGTCTTCGGCTTCATCGTCGTGATGTGGGCGGGGTGAAGTTTTGCTCAGCAGCTTCCCGGTAGTCACCTTGATAGGCTCAGTCAGCCCTTCCGCTTCGTGCCAGACAGTCGCGGGTTGATCCACGTGATGTTTGCGAGGCAACGTTTTCACAACAGCTTCCAGACAGTCACCTTTACAAGCTCAGTCAGTCCTTCCGCTTCCAGTCAGACCTTAGTAAGTTGCTTGACTCACATTGGGGAATGGCTCAATATCAGCTGCTAACAAAACGGTGCACTCGGAACCGTGGGCCTTGCGGATTTTTATTTCACATCTTCACTCCACGGTCCGGTGACCGTCGGCGTTATCACGCTCCCTATGCAAAGCGAACTAAGAGACGCAATTTCACACTTCCGCCACGATCAGGAACGCGCTCTGGACTACCTGCACTCGCGACTGGGCCTGCCTGTTCCCACTAGTAATCTAGCGTGGGCGACTCGAGCGCGCGCTCAGATCGAATCTGTCGCCGGAATACTTACACAGGATGGTGTGAAATTGCGTAAACATGGATACGGGATTGAGGTAATTCACCCTGATTTCCAGATCGACTTTGATTATGGCCCGGCTGGTGAATGTGACTGCTTTGATGCTTGGCGGCTAGGCTTGCACAAACATGTATCACTTAAACTGCCAGATCCCGTAGAATGTGAACGAGAGATTCGCGAATGGCTTGCGGTGGCTGTTGAGAACGGAGACTTGGTTCGGGTGACAGGCAGAAACTCGTTTTATCTCTGGCCAGAATCCCGCTCCAAATGGACACCCCTAATCGCGTGATAACAATACGATGCACACGGAGCCGCGGGCCTCGCGGCTTTTTCTGCTTGCAAGTCGATCGCCGCGGCCCGGTGATCGTTGTCGTTAGCAGTGTCAGTTTCCCTTTGCGTGTGGGTGTGCTGTCTGGTCTTCGGCTTCCTCGTCGTGATGTGGGCGGGGTGAAGTTTAGCTCAGCAGCTTCCCGGCAGTCACATTGATAGGCTCAGTCAGCCCTTCCGCTTCGTATCAGGCAGTCTCGGGTTGATCCACGTGATGTTTGCGAGGCAACGTTTTCACAACAGCTTCCAGACAGTCACATTTTTAAGTTCAGTCAGTCCTTCCGCTTCCTGTCAGACCTTAGTAAGTTGCTTGACTCACATTGGGGAATGGCTCAATAT
>JBDWHY010000028.1:0-29336 GCA_039974975.1 Fuerstiella sp.
ACATGCACTACCGCTTCGATTCATTCCAGAGAATGCGGTCTGGCACGTCTTTCGCATTGGCTTCAAACAGGTCGAGATCACCGTCGAGGTCAAAGTCGGCAGCGGCCAGCCCCAGTGTCGGTCCAGGACCTGGCACACGGGTATGAGCACTGAATTGTCCGCTTCCATCGTTGAACCACACGATGTTTCGCAGATCCAGCGCGGACGCCTGTTTGCCTTTGATTGCAATGGCGAGATCCGGGCTGGCGTCGCCATTAAAATCCTGTGCCACAAATCGCCATGCGCTGATGTGGTTAAATTCCGAAATCTGTTCGACCACCCATCCATCCTGACGATTGCGAAGGAATGCCAGTTTGCCGCCATCTGCGATCGCCGCGATGTCAATTCGACCGTCCTTGTCGAAGTCACAGGCGACGTTCCGTCCGATCCCGCGCGTGCCGGCGACGGGCTTGCTTAATGTAAAGTTGGCGAAATCGTCGTTCCAGCAGAAGTAGAAGAACCATGGGGCCATGCATGTTGCGTTGAGACCCAATACAACTATCTTACCTACTTCACATCTTCAGACGGGCCAATTGTCAGCATCAAGGGACACCCATGGCTCCTATCAATCGACGTGAAGTACTACAGAAGTCGAGGTACAGGTCGTTCATGGCATCAACCGTTGCGTCAGGCGTTCTTTTACGATCGCTCCAGAATGTTTGGACTATCGAAGCTCAACTTAGCAGTTGCAAATAGGGACTTATCCTGCACATACCATCCATGCCGAACGAGCAACGTGGGAACACGTGAAGGCACGACTGCTGATATCTTTTTGTTGGCAGCGTTTTGGGGATAAGACCAAGCGGTTTTCGTTACTGCGACGTTGGATTGTTGGATTCAGGCGGCCTGAACTATCCGCAATCACAACGAGATTCAAGACTGGCGGGCTTTGGCTTGGTCGCGATACCGGCCGGGAGTTTCGTTGGTTTCTCGTTTGAAAACTGCACTCAGACTTTCCTTGTGAATGTAGCCTGCCAGTGGAGTGATTTGTTCTAACGTCATTTCTGTTTCGCACAGCAGCTGCTTAACTCGAGCAACCTGAACGGCCGTGATTTCTTCGTGAGGAGTACGATCGAATTCTGTTCGAAATCGACGTTCCAGTTGTCTGCGAGACAGCGTCGTGAATTCTGCGACATCGTTGACGTTGATTCCTTCGCACGCATGTTCACGGATAAATCTGCAGACTCGAGCGACTTCTCGATCTTCAACCGCGTTCACTTCCGTCGATAGCCGTTGCACCACTTCTAGCGGAGCAATAAATTCGGTGACATCGGGAGCAGATCTGCCGTTGATGATTTCAAACAAAATTTCAGCCGCTCGATAACCCACTTGTTTGGCGTTGGGTTTAACGCTGGTAAGAGGTGGATCAGTCAACGGACATATGGCATCGTCATCATCGACTCCCACCATTCCAATATCATCGGGCACTGCGATCGCAATCGAGCGGCAAATATTTAGCACCTGCTGACCTCGAATATCATTACAGGCAAGCATGCCGGTGGGGCGATCCAGAGATGACAGCCACTGAGTGATCGCTCGACCATCGCCCAATCCGGATTGTTCGATGCTGGTCAGAGCCGTATCTTTTTTACCCGGTGATTCATAAACCGAAAGTGGGCAGTTGGCGGCTTGGGTAAATTGCCGAAAAAATTTCAAGCGTGCCTCTGAATAATGAGCGAACTGGAAACCGCAAAATGCGAATCTCCGAAAACCTCGATCCCACAGGTGTTCGAACGCCAGCTTTGCGACTGCCCGATCGTCTGTTTCAACTTGAGGGATTCCCGGAAACTGTCGCCGACAACGAACATCGACGATGGGCACATTGAGCCGAGATAGTTCATCAATCGTGTGCGAATCAACTCGGGCAATCGTGCCGCTGATGGCCGACTGAACCATCCAATCTGGTAACGATGCATCGATGGTCATCTCTTGGTGAAGCAGTGACCAGTTGGTTCGAGTCCTTGCGAACAACGCCACACCTCGCAGCAGATCTCGCCCGTAAGAGCGAGATGTTTCCACGAGAAGAGCGATTTTGGGGCGGTTTTCAATTTCCATCATCAAATTCACGAAACAGGCGTCGCATTTCATTATTTGCGTGTCGCATATTCTCCTCGACGACGGTTACATGTCTAGGATAATGGCAGCAGTTCGTTCCAGAAAGGTTTCATTAGCGTGTCGCAGTCCATTCAAAGATCTGGTTTCAACCGTTTTCGTTTCTCAGGGCCGCTCGCCGTCACCACGGCCTGCCTGTTGCCTCTTCTTTTTGCTGCGCGGGGATTCGCGGATGATGAATGGGCGCAAGAAAACGGGCCAACTGAAACTGTGGTCGCAGCGCAGCTGAAAGTCCAAAAGGATTCAGATGCTCGGCTGCCAGCCGCAGACCAGATTGAATTCTTCGAAAGAAGCGTGCGGCCGTTGTTTGTGCAACACTGTTATGAGTGCCACAGCGTTGATGCGAAAAAGTTGCAAGCGGGTTTGCTCATGGATAGTCGAGCGGGCTTACTGCGTGGCGGTGATTCGGGAGAATCGATTGTTCCCGGCGATGCGGATGCCAGCTTGATGATTGAATCGGTGAGATACGATTCTTACGAAATGCCTCCGAAGGGCAAGCTTCCGGATAAGGACATCAAAATCTTAGAACGTTGGGTGACGATGGGAGCACCTTGGCCCAAAGAAGATGTTCCTCGTTCAGAAACCAGTCGTCCCCAATTTGACCTGATGCAACGCAAGTCTGAACATTGGGTGTGGCAACCCATTCAGTCACCAAACATTCCTGAAGTCGTCGATGCAGCTTGGCCAAAGAATCCGCTTGACAACTTCGTGTTAGCGAAGCTGGAAGCAGCGAACTTAGAACCTGCTGGCAATGCAGATTCCGCGGCGCTTATGCGACGGTTGTACTTCGATTTGATTGGCATGCCACCGACGATCCAACAGGCCGACTCGTTCTTAAACGACACGTCTGAAAATGCGATTGAAAAACTGGTCGATCAGCTGTTGGAATCACCTCATTTCGGAGAACGCTGGGGACGACATTGGTTAGACTTGGTGCGTTACGCGGAATCTCGAGGTCACGAATTCGATAACGATGCTCCAAACGCCTTCCAGTATCGCGACTATATTATTCGAGCATTGAATGCGGACGTGCCCTACAACCAACTGGTTGCCGAACATCTGGCGGGTGACTTACTGCCATCGCCTCGATTGAATCCTGAAGACGGCTACAACGAATCCGTTTTGGGCACAGGCTTTTGGTTCTTGGGCGAATGGGTGCATTCTCCGGTCGACATCCGCAAGGACGAAGCCGATCGCTTTGACAACATGATTGATGTGATGTCGAAGACATTTTTAGGAGTCACCGTTTCTTGTGCTCGATGCCACGATCACAAATTCGATGCTATTTCGACGGCCGATTATTATTCGATGTCCGGCTTTTTGCAGAGCAGTGATTTTCGCCAAGTGCGATTTGAATCGCTGGAACACAATCGAAAAATTGCCGAACAGCTGAAAGCTTTGGATGAGAAGTTTCAGGCGAAAATCCAACAAGTCATTTCAACTCGGCAGCCGCAGGGTTCTGGCAGTCAGTCAATCCAGATGCCGCCTTTGGATTCTGAACTGTTGCCCTTTGTCATGGTCAACTATGCAACTTTGCCTGCTGAAATGTTCCTGCAGGATGGCTTTCTATTCGGCAATCAGCCACGACATCCGGGGCAAGCATTTTTGCAGATGGTGAAGCAGCAACCCGTGGTTCGGTTTGCTGATCGTTCTGCGGCCGTGAGCGATTCGTTTTGGCGAGGCCTGAAATCGATTCATGAAAACAAGATTCAAAACCGCAGTGTGTTGTTTCCGTTACCTCGAAGCGGTCGCACCTTGCGAACTCCGACGTTCAAAGTAACGACTGGCAAGGTGGCCTGCCGAGTATCTGGAAAAGGTCATATTGTCGCCTGCGTGGATTCTCATCGCATGATTGCTGGGCCCTTGCACAAAGAAACCGTGCGTCCGATTTCAGCCAAAGACACTTGGACCAAACTGAATCTTGCACGATACGTTGGTCATCGAGTGCATCTTGAATTCACTCCTGCAGAAGATTCTGAATTGCAAGTGATGATGGTGACAGACGGAGCAACTGCTGAAGTTCGTCAGCAGCTAGATAAGCGTGAACAGGCGATTCAAACTGAAGTTGCCGAACGCACAAAGAAGGCTGCCGCGACAGCTTCAAAACAGCTACAAAAAATTGCCAAGGCATGGTCAGAGGAACGCTCGAAGTTGAAGAGCCAAGTGATGCTTCGTTCTCAGTTGGCGATGGCCATGATGGACGGCACGGGTGAAGATGACCGGGTGTTGATTCGAGGAAATTCATCAAAGCCCGGTGACATTGAACCTCGCCATTTTCTCACAGCCATCGCGGGCAACCAGCCGATGCCCATTCATATTGGCAGTGGCCGCTTGGCATTGGCCAACCAGATTAATGATGTTCAAAACCCGCTGGCTTCTCGAGTGATCGTGAATCGCATTTGGCACTTGTTGATGGGGCGAGGCATCGTGCCAACGACAGACGACTTTGGAGTGCTTGGTCAAAAACCAACTCACCCGTTGCTATTGGATCATCTCGCGACTCAGTTTTTAACAGACGGTCGCAGCATCAAAAGCATGATTCGCACCATCGTGCTGTCTCGAACATATCAAATGAATAGCTTTGCTGATCCGGCGGCTGTGGCGGCTGATCCGAAGAATTTACTGTGGCATCATCGCACGGTAAAACGCTTAGAAGGCGAAGTGGTTCGAGACGCCTTGTTGCGGATTTCAGGGCGACTTGACCCGACTCAGTTTGGCCCACCGGTTCCCATTCACTTGACGTCGTTCATGGATGGTCGTGGCCGTCCGAAGAAAAGTGGGCCACTCGATGGTGCGGGCAGGCGATCCATTTATATTGCAGTACGACGCAACTTTTTGTCTCCCTTCATGCTGACTTTTGATACTCCGGCTCCCTTCAGCACAATGGGGCGTCGCAACGTTTCGAACGTTCCCGCTCAATCGTTGATTTTGATGAACGACCCGTTGGTGGTGGACTTAGCGGCAAGCTGGGCGGCAGAATCGATTCAGCAATCAGATTCGGTCGATGACAGAATTCGCAACATGTATCGCATGGCGTTTGCTCGATCGGCAACAGACATCGAACGGCAGATGGGGCAGAAATTCGTGAAGAGCCAAACGTCAGAACCGGGCGGAGACATCAACGACCCGCAGGTGTGGTCTGATTTCGCTCATGCGTTGATCAACACCAAAGAGTTCATCTTTTTGAAGTGATGGTATCCAAGGGCGTGGTTTTCGATTTCAGAGTTCAAATCGTTGACAACGAAACGATCTGCAGGGCTTTGTTTTTGCAGAGTTGGAAATTTAGCAGGGTGCAAGAAAACGATGGCGATTCAAAATCCTTATCCTTGTAGACGTTCGATTGGGCAACCGGTTTCTCGTCGTCAAATGCTATCAGGCTGTGCGAGTGGTTTCGGATCATTGGCACTGGCGGGGCTGGTTCAGGATTCTGCGTTTGCAGATTCTGTCGGTGCAGTCAAAGACCATCTCGGCTTTGCAGGTCATGGACCTCATCATCAGGTTCGAGCCAAAAACGTTATTTTTCTGTACATGGATGGCGGGCCTTCTCAAGTCGACACATTCGACCCCAAGCCGATGTTGGATCGGTTCGACGGTAAAGACCCGAACAAGCTGTTCGACTTAGAGCCTACTCAATTCAACAACACGGGCAATGTTCTGGCGAGCCCTTGGAAATTTCGGCAGCATGGCGAATCGGGGATTCCGGTGAGCAGTTTGTTCCCGGAGGTTGCCGAGTGCGTGGATGAATTGGCCGTGATTCGATCCATGGTTTCTGAATTCCCTGAACACACCTTTGCAAACTACTTTCTGCACACAGGCAGTGGGTTGCAGGGACGACCAAGCATGGGGGCTTGGGTGAATTATGGCCTAGGAAGCCAATGCCAAAACCTGCCTGGGTTTGTGGTGATTAACGGAGGCTTGGTTCCACCAGGCGGCTTGGATTGCTTTGGCAGTGGGTTCCTTCCGGCCAGTTATCAGGGGTCTGTGTTCAAGCCGTCGGGCAGCGGTGTGGCCAACATTCGAAGAACCGAATCAACGGCCGCCAAACAACGCAAGAAGTTGGATCTGATTAGTCAGCTGGATGGGCTGGCTGTTGATCAGTTTGGCAAGCATGACAGTTTAGAATCTGCGATCAAGAACTATGAACTTGCGTATTCGATGCAAATGGCGGTTCCAGAAGTCATGTCGGTCAGCGACGAACCGGCTCATATTCAAAAAATGTACGGCCTAGAATCGAAGTTCAAACCGACTCAAATCTACGGTTCGCAGTGCCTGATTGCCCGTCGCATGATCGAACAGGGAGTGCGTTTTATCGAGCTCACATGTCCTGCTGTTGGAGGAGACCGTTGGGACCAACACGGTGGGCTGAAGAAGGGGCACGAAAACAATGCTCGAGCCGTCGACCAGCCAATCGCAGCACTGCTGAAAGATCTTCGCATGCGAGGTCTATTGGATGAAACTCTGGTTGTTTGGGCGGGTGAATTTGGCCGAACTCCGTTTGCTCAGGGGAAGAACGGCCGAGACCACAATCAATACGGATTTACAGTGTGGATGGCGGGCGGGGGAGTGAAGCCGGGCACCATTTATGGAGCCACGGATGAGTGGGGTTATAAGGCAATCGAAAACCGAGTCGAAGTGCATGACCTGCATGCCACCATGCTGCACTTGATGGGAGTCGATCACACGAAATCAACGTTCCGTTTTGGTGGTCGAGACATGCGTCTGACCGATGTGAAAGGACACGTGGTTGACGGAGTGATCGCGTAAAGCTGCGATGACTTTGACCTTCAGAAGAAGGCAGTGGAAGAAGGCTGATGGCGGCTGCAGCGGCCAATCAACAGCAAACTGGAACAGGCTGTACACAAGCGGGGCTATCCAAAGCAGCTGAAACTGGGCCGAACGTAAGACAATCGCTCTGAAGTTGACACGCTGCTTAAGCCATCACCAGATCGGCAACTGAGAACACGGAGGACGGGACACACGGGCGATCCAAACGCACAAACGACTGGTCCGGAGCCACTTTAAATTTAACGCTTATTGAAGCAGTGATTACCAGAAAGTAAACGATGCAAACACGACGACTTGGTCGAACAGACTTAGACATTAGCCTTCTATCCATCGGTGGACTTTATACGTCTTCGCTGGCCGGTGGAGAATCTGAGACTCGACAGATCATGCGTCGAGCGATGGAGTTGGGGATCAATGCAATTGATACGGCTCCTGCATATGCAGACAGCGAAGCAACGGTTGGGCAGGCCATTCAAGGAATTGACGGGCCGTTGATTATCACGACCAAATTGGGCGGCCGACCTCAACCATTTGAACCTCAAAACGCCAACGCGCTCCGTCAGTCCGTTGATGAAAGCTTGAGACTACTGGGGCGTGATTGCATCGACATTCTGATGGTTCATGAACCCGACCGACCTCAACAGTATCCTTGGTGGACCAGCTATGATCCGTTGGATGGCCCCGTCTTTGAAGTCATGGATGCGTTGAAGTCAGCTGGGAAAATTCGGTTTACGGGACTGGCGGGAACCACGGTTACAGAACTTTCATCATTGGTGCAAAGCAATCGTTTCGACGTTGTGTTAACGGCATTCAATTACAACGTGTTGTTCCGTGAAGCTCAGCAAACAGTCTTTACAGCGGCAAAGCAAAACGACATGGGAATCGTGTTGGGTTCAACACTGGGGCAGGGCTTTTTGACTCGACGAGCAGACGAGGAAGTTGCGGCAAAGCCGGTTTGGCTATCGGAAGCCAGGCGGCAACAGCTGCTGCAGTATTACCGACTGCTGGATGAATCAGGCCTATCAGCAGTTGAACTGTGTTTAAGGTTTGCGATTTCGAATCCGGACGTATCCACAATCCCCGTGGGCTGCAAAACGGTTCAGCATCTTGAGGCCAGTGTGGCGGCCGTTGAAAAGGGCGTTCTGCCGACAGATATCACAAATCGTCTGGATGAAATCGCGGCCATGTTGCCGACTCGTCCGTATGAAGAGCCAATGATTTTGCCCTTTGGGAAAAACTATTTTGGCCCCGGCATTGCCAATATGGGAGCAGCCGTGCAGGTTGGCAAGTTGGAACTTTAAGTTTTGCAGATTCGCGGTTCTCCCGAAATCACAAAGTGGTTTTAAATCGCGGGCAGCGTTGCGTGTTGATGAACTGGTTGATTTACTCATGCTAAACAATCATTGGGCTGAGCCCGTGATTTTTAGGCGATCCCAATTCCGTTATGAAGAACGACGAGAGAATTCTATGCAAACAAACTTACGTTGGTTCACCCGAACTTCGATGATGTTGATTCTTTGCGTCGGTCTCCCTTTGATGCTGCACGCACTTCCCGTTCAGGCAGCAGCACAGGATGACAGTGATCGTCCAGCAGTGAAGCATTCCTTCATCGCGTTTGGGCAGAAGACCTATCAAGTTGATGCTGATGGCAAGAAAACATGGACCTATCCTCATGCAACTCGTGATGGTTTTGTGTTGGACGATGGCACAATTGTGTTGACGTTGAATAAGGGCAAACGGTATCGCGGAGGGGCCGTGATTCAAATTGCACCAGACGGCAAGGAAAGTGTGATCTGGAAGGGAACTCAGGCAGAAGTCAACAGTGCTCAACCAACCGCTACCGGCACCTTTGTGATCACCGAAGCCGGACCGAAACCTCGTTTACTTGAAGTGGATGCGGCTGGAAAAGTGGTTGTCGAATTTCCGCTGCAGTGCCAAAAGAAAAACCATCACTTGCAAACTCGGATGGCTCGAAAGTTGGATGATGGCACCTACCTTGTTCCTCACCTGCTGAATTTTTCGGTCCTGAATTACAATGCCGAAGGCAAGGTTCTCAGTGACTTTAGCACGGAAGTTGAAGGGGATCCGGAACGCAAAATTCACACGTGGCCTTTCACGGCTATTCGTCATGGCGACGGTCAAACCATGGTTTGCTGTACCAATGGGAACCGAGTCATCGATTTCGACATTGATGGCAACATTGTGTGGCAACTGACCAATGACGATTTACCCGGCCCGTGGCTTCAAGATCCTTGCGGTAGTCAAGTTTTGCCAAATGGAAACGTGGTGATCACCAGCTATGCCGGCGGAAGAAAAAACCCGAAGGCGCCGAAGATGTTTGAAGTGGACCGGGACAAAAACGTGGTGTGGACTTATTCAGATGGCCAGAAAGTTGGCATTCATCATTTCCAGATTCTAACGACCAACAGCCAGATGCTGCCGGCGGCAGCATTAAAGTAGGATCGTCCGGATATCCTAGAGCACAGCGTGAAAAACTGGTACGACACCATGCGTGGTGATTGACTGTCATGACACAGTTGATTAATACAAAGTTGCTAAAGTCGACCCCTTCCGGAACAACTGATGTATCTCACCACCTTGCGCACGTGCGCCGCGCTTTTGGCAGTTGCATGCCTTGAATTCACCACGTCCAACCGTTGTGTGGCGGTTGAATCGGCCGAACAACCGAACTTCGTGGTTTTCCTTGTGGACGACTTGGGCTTCATGGATGTTGGAGCCAACAATCCGGATTGTTTCTACGAGACTCCGAATATCGATCGACTGGCCAAGTCGGGGATGAGATTCACGAACGGCTATGCGGCCAACCCGGTGTGTTCGCCAACTCGATACAGCTTGATGACAGGCAAGTATCCGACTCGAGTCCAAGCGACGAACTTTTTTTCAGGTCGTCGTAGTGGAAAGTTCAAGCCAGCTCCGCTCGCCGACAACATGCCGCTGGACGAAATCACGGTCGCTCAGGCTCTCAAGACAAAAGGTTATTCGACGTTCTTTGCGGGCAAGTGGCATCTGGGTGAAAGCGAAGAATATTATCCTCAGAACCGCGGCTTTGATATCAATATCGGCGGCTACAAAAAGGGGGGCCCCTATTCGGGAAAACGGTATTTCGCTCCGTTCAATAACCCGCAGATGAAGGTGGAAAGCCCTGCTGGCGAGCATCTTCCGGCTCGACTTGCTTCAGACACGTCACAGTTCATCGCCGACAACAAAGACAATCCCTTTTTAGCGTACTTGTCATTTTATTCCGTGCATACTCCGTTGATGGGTCGCCCTGACTTGGTGGACAAGTACAAGTTAAAAGCGGCGAAAATTAACGGCGAAGAATTTGCGGATGAAGAGCAAATCTTTCCCGGCAAGCCACCGAAGCCTCGTAAAGTTCGAATTCTTCAGAAGCATGCCGTGTATGCAGCAATGGTCGAAGCGATGGACCAAGCGGTGGGGAAAGTGTTGCAGCAGTTGGAAGACAGCAATGTCGCCGACAACACGGTGGTTGTGTTTACATCAGACAACGGCGGCCTATCGACTTCCGAAGGTTCACCCACCAGCAATCTGCCTCTGCGTGGAGGCAAAGGTTGGGTGTATGAAGGAGGAATTCGTGAACCTTGGATTGTGCGATATCCAGGAGTAACAAAAGCGGGTTCAACGTCTGATGAATTGATTTGCTCGATCGATCTGTTCCCGACGATTGCGGCAGCGGCAGACATTGCCGTGCAACACGAAATCGATGGCATCGACATTACTCCTGCGTTGCAGGAGCAGACGCTCGATCGAGACGCGTTGTACTGGCATTATCCTCACTACAGCAATCAAGGGGGGATTCCAGGCGGAGCAATTCGCGTGGGTGACTACAAGCTATTTGAACGGTACGAAGACGGTCGAATCCAGCTTTTCAACTTGAAAGATGATGTCGGTGAACGGAACAACTTGGCAGCAAAGATGCCCGGTAAAGTTCAACAAATGAGACGCCGATTGCATGCCTGGTACAAGACAGTGGATGCAAAATTCCTGCAGGAAAAAGATGGGCAAACTCCTTGGTCTCCGGAAGACGACGTTGCTGCCAAGCCAGCTGCGAACCCAGCTGAAAAACCCAACATCGTGTATATCATGATGGACGAATGGGGATACTTTGAATCGTCTGGAATGAATCACCCAATTCTGCAGACTCCTCACATCGACCGCATGGCGAGCGAAGGCATCCGGTTGACTCAGTTTTTGGCGGGAGGCAACGTTTGCGCTCCCACTCGAAGCACATTAATGACAGGGCAACACACGGGGCACACTACAGTTCGCAATAATGGTGGCGGTGCCGCTTTGATGAAGTCTGACACCACCATCGCAGATGTGCTCAAGCAGCAGGGTTACGCAACGGGCGGTTTTGGCAAATGGGGTTTGGGGGATGCAGGAACCACCGGAGTGCCAGAAAAACATGGCTTCGACAAGTTCTTTGGCTACTACCACCAAGTTCATGCTCACAGCTATTACCCTCGCTATTTGATTCGTAACAGCGAAAAAGTCGTCTTGGAAGGCAACACGGGCGACCCCTATGTGGGAACCGTATTCGCGCAGGATCTCATTCATGCCGAAGGTCTGCAGTTTATTCGAGACAACAAAGACGGCCCGTTTTTCGCCTACATGCCTTGGACGCCGCCACATGGCCACTGGGGAATGCCCAAAGATGATCCCGCATGGTTGAAGTACAAAGATAAAGTTTGGGACGCGAAGAATCAGCGAGGAACTCACGATGCTCAAACCTATGCTGCGATGGTAGAAATGGTTGATCGTCAAATTGGTGATGTGTTTGCGCTATTGAAAGAACTGAACATCGATGACAAGACGATCGTGTTTGTGTGTGGAGACAATGGAGGCCAGCCTTACTTCCAAAACGAAAAGCATCCCCACGGTTTCCTCGCTCCGAATTTGAACCCTGTCACGGGAGAGCGTTTTCGAGGCGGCAAGGGAAACTTCTATGAAGGCGGTTTACGAGTTCCCTTTATCGTACGTTGGCCAGGAAAGATTCGAGCGGGCTCGACGTCAGATCATCTGGGTTACTTCCCAGATATCATGCCAACGTTGGCCGAACTGGCCGGCTGCAAAGTGCCTGCGAAGGTGGATGGCATTTCGATTGTTCCCACTTTGATTGGCGAATCTGCGGCAGGCAGATCACAAGATGACCTGCAACATGAATACTTGTACTGGGAAGATCGCAAAAGTTCGGCCGTTCGAATGGCGAACTGGAAGGCAATTCAGCCCGCGAAAAACAAGCCGTACGAATTATACAATTTGACGAATGACCTTCAGGAATTGAACAACATCGCAGACAAGCATCCTGAAGTACTGCAGCAACTGATGGCGTATGCGAAAGATGCGCATTCATCGGGAACGTCCGGCAAAGTGCTGAATCCTGCCATCGGTTTCAAGGGACACACGGCTCCGTAGCCGTTTCTAACAGACAAATGCAGCACCAGAACTGAACATCAGAGCCGAACATCAGAGCTACCACCAAGGCCGAATCTCGAAGCCTGAATCTCAAATTCCCGGCGACTCCGGCATACCTGATCGACGCCAAAACAGCCCCTGTGCACAGCGTCTTTCGTCATCCCACCTATTGACTTGAATGAACACGATGAAATTAAAAACCACAACGACCGCCCTCCTTTTGTTGGCCATCAGCCCACTTGCTCATGCTGACGATGCATGGGTCATTGATAGTCAGGCTGAATGGCAGAACAGCACTGCAGCCGTATCAGAATTAGAAATGAAAGACGGTATCGCCTCGCCCACGGCTGAAACGGCAACGTTTCAAAGTACGGTCAAGACCTTCGAACAAAAGCGTTCGGCCAAGTCAATTGTCATCGACCAATCGACCATCTGGCAGAACTGGCAGCCCACCAAAAACTTCGGCCCGATCAATGTGAATGACGCTCCTGTCACTTTGGCTTTGGGGCCAAACAACTATTGGATTTTCGGGCGTTATGGTGGAGGTCCGAAGCGAAAGGCCAAAGAGCAGCAGGCAAAGAATCCAACGCGTCATGTTCCGGAACCCATCAAGATCGATGGCTTTGACATCCCGTTACAGACAACGCAGTTTGCCAACCAGTACAATGCTCCCGGTGGACTCAAGAAAGGCCGGGGCGGCTACCACGCATGGCAGAGTCGTGATTTAGTGAACTGGGTTCACCATGGTGCCGTCACAGAAAAATTTTCAAAATGGGTGACCAGCGCCGAACATATCGACGGAAAAACTTTGATCTACTACGATTTTCCGAACGACCAAGATTCTCATGTCTACGTTGACAGTGATCTGACCGATGGTGAGCCCGGCAAGAACATGGGCAAAGCAGTTGCAGATCCGTCTCACGGTTCTGACGCGGGGTTTATTCGAGACCTCGACGGCAATGTGCATGTCATTTTTGAAAACTGGGATCACATCAACGCCAGCAAACGTTCGTGGGATTCTCCTGTTGCCGGTCATGCGGTCAGCCCAAACGGCATCGACGGTTTCGTCATTCAGGATCATGCCGTCGACAATCGGACGACTCCGACGGGAAAGACCATGACCTACAGACACCCTCATTGGGCCAAGGAAGATCCTGAAAACTACAAGACCAATGTCGCAGAATATGAACTGCATGAACCCGAACAAGAAGCCTACGGAGACTGGGCGTCGATTTGCATTGGAGGCCAGTACTATCTGTTCGGAGACTTCGATCCGGTCGGAGGACACAACATGAGTGTGGGTTGGTTTACGTCGCCCAGTATCGATCAACAATTCACATGGTGCGACAACATTGGCAATGGTCACCCGGACCCAGATATCATTTTTGCGGAAGGCAAGTTTCACTTGGTGACTCAGCAGAGGACAGACTTTTCCAGCCCCGGCCCGTGGGTTGAAGACGTTGATGTTCGAGTCGGAGTCGACGTAGACAATGATGGTCAAGTCGACAATTGGACAGAGTGGCAAAACGTGAAGGAAACGTACGATTATACTCCTGGATTTGCCAAGCAGATCGCCAAAACTGCAGCGTCAGTCGATCTTTCCAGCTTGCCTGAAGGCTTTGGTTTTCAATTCGAAGTCCGCTTAAAGGACACCACAGAAAACAAGTCCAAGCCAATGCTGGACAAAGTCACTGTGACGTTCGAATAGAACGACGACCGTCGTGAATTTTAACCGATCGCATGAGCAGCCGTTTTAGGCTGCTCATGCTTTAGCCACCACGTCATCTGCTCGATATTGTCGATCAGTGGATGCGCGAATATGACTGGGAAATAATGAAGTCGATGTTCCAAATCATGATTCTGTGTTTTGCTGGTGGTTTGGTTTCACTGCCCAGTTTTTGTCAGGCGGACGAGCGTCCTGCAAAACCCAATGTGCTGTTGTTGTTGACCGACGATTTGGGTTGGCAAGACGTGAAGTGCTATGACATTGATGAACCTTCTCCGATGGAAACGCCAAACCTTGATGCGTTAGCCAAGCGAGGAGTCATGTTTTGGCAAGGTTATTCGCCGACACCCGTTTGCGCGTCGTCTCGCTGTGCCATCATGAGCGGCAATCATGCGGCGAGATCCGGAAAAACGAGTGTTGTTGGTGGAGCCCCTCCGGCGCCTCGCGCGAAGGGGTCTCGAATGATGGATCCGTGGCACAGCGGACGAATGCCGGCCGACGAATTGACTCTGCCAAAATACTTAAAACAACACGGGTACGTCACCGGGCATTCGGGCAAGTGGCATATGGCCATTGACCACAAAGCATTTCCTCAACCAGAAGATCAGGGCTTCGATTTCACCCGAGCTGATCGAGGTTCTCGATCTGGAATGGCGGATCGCTTGAAAGGGTTTGCCACATCCGACGCTGATGACCCCTTTCGCTTGGACGAAAACGGATATCCCTTCCACCAGACGAACGAAGACGCGCTCACGTTTCTCGATCAGAATAAAGACAAGCCCTTCTTTCTGTACTACGCCACGTGGCTCGTGCACGCTCCTATTCACACTCGTTCGAAAGCTCATTTGGACAAATACGCTGCAAGACTTGGCATCGACCCGGCGAGTGTTCCAGGCCGAGAAACAACGGGATATGTGAATCCGTATTATTGCGCCATGGTTCAAGAACTCGATTACTACGTTGGCCGGGTGTTCGACTATTTACAGAACACAGATGACCCTCGATGGCCGGGTCACAAACTGATTGAAAACACGTACATCATTTTCACGTCTGACAACGGAGGCATGGAAGGCGGTCCGTCTGAACGCTACACAGAAAATTACCCGCTGGATCGCGGCAAGATTTCCGCGATGGAAGGTGGAACTCGAGTCCCCTTGATGATTACGGGGCCAAAAATTCCGGCCGGAGTCCAAACGGATGTCATGGCAAATGGGCTCGATTTTTACCCCACGATTTTGTCCATGGTGGGCGTCGAAAAACCCACGGGCAAATCATTCGACGGGCGAGACCTAACGCCACTGCTTTTCAACGACCCGACTGATGCATCGTTGGTAAAGAACGCCAATGGGCAGGTTCGAGACACCATGGTCTGGCATTTCCCTCATGGCGCAGCCATGGAAAGTACGATTCGAATCGGTGATTACAAACTGATCCGAAACTATGACCATGTCAACAATCCCAATACTCAACCGCTGGAACTGTACCGGCTGTACAAAACGGAAGACGGAAAGCAGCATCGAGAAGACATCGAAGAAGCCAATAACCTGGTCGATGAGTTGCCGGAAAAGACACAACAACTCAATCACCGGCTGACTGAAATTCTGACGGAAATGAACGCCAGCTATCCATACTTCAACCCCAACTTTCCGAAGGATCTGCCCAACAAGGAAAAGGTCTGTGAAGTAGTGAGCCATCAGTTGCAAGGTCAGCAGGTTCAGTTTCGCTACAAAGAAAACGGGGCCACGGTGGTCCGAGCGGATTTGATTTACACGCGAAACGGCGGTCGGAAGTATGAAGAGTGGTTCCGAGCCCCCGCCAAGCTGGATTCGGAATCCCGCATCACAGTCGAACTACCCAATGGAACAACTCATTACTTTGTCAATGTGATTGATCAGAACGATTTCTTGGTGAGCTACCCAGAAGTCATCGGCAAATCCAAAGCCAAAAGCTTTTCAAGCAATGCTTTAAAGAATCAATAGGTTCATTGGACGCAGGCCTTCCTTTTATCTTCGACAGAAAAAACGGCTCAACACGATGATTCGAATTTTGACGCTCGCTTTGGCATTCACGTTTTTCATTCAGTCTGCCGCTGTCTCGCAACAGTCTGATTCTCCGAACATCATTTTAGTGATGAGCGATGATCAGGGTTGGGGAGACGTTGGGTTTAATGGCAACAAAGTTGTGCAGACTCCTCACCTAGACAGCATGGCTGCCAATGGAGTGAAGTTTAACCGCTTCTATGCGGCCGCTCCTCTGTGTTCGCCCACTCGAGGCAGTTGTTTGACGGGTCGCTTTCCATTTCGCTTCGGCATCTTGGCAGCTCATACGTCCGGGATGCGAGTTGGCGAAGTCACGGTTGCCGAAATACTGAAGAAGAAAGGTTACAAAACCGGCTTCTTCGGCAAATGGCATATTGGCTGGGTGAAGCACAACGAAACAAGTTCTCGAGGTCACTATTCACCTCCGTCCCATCACGGATACGAGGAAGTGTTTGCTACCACAAGCGCCGTGCCAACATGGAATCCCACGGTGACTCCTGAAGGCTGGAAGAGCAATTCGAATAAGCCAGGGCAACCTTGGAAAGGTGGTGCTCCGTACGTTCACAATGGCGAAGAAGTGACCGACAACATGCAGGGGGACGACAGTCGCATTATCATGGACCGAGTCATCCCGTTTATTGACGAAAATTCGGACAAGCCATTCTTTGCAACCGTCTGGTTTCATACTCCTCATGAACCTGTTGTGGCGGGCGAGGAATATCAAAAGCTGTATCCAAATTCGGGCAGACTGAGGAAGAATTACTACGGCTGCATTACTGCAATGGACGAGCAGATTGGCCGCTTGCGAAGTCGCCTCAGAGAACTGAAGATCGAAAAAAACACGGTCATCTTCTTTTGCAGCGACAACGGGCCGGGCGATTCATTGGCCAAAAAGAAGGTCGCTTCTTCTGGTCCATTCCGGGGTCACAAGCATCAAATGTATGACGGAGGAATCTTGGTGCCAGCATGTGCCGAATGGCCGGGTGTCATTCAGCCCGAAACCACGACTGACGTTCGATGCTCCACAATCGACTACCTTCCGACAATTGCAAAGATCGTAGACGATCGGTTTTCCGCCAAGTACAAACGCCCGATTGATGGAATCGACTTGATGCCCGTGATTCAGGGGCAGGTGACTCAACGTGAGTCTGATTTGTTTTTTGGTTTTCGCCGACTGCATGATGGCATCGACGGCAAAGCCATCATCAGCGGGCATTACAAGCTGCTGACAGAAGCATCGAAAACAAATGCGAAGACTCGAATGTTTGATCTGCAATCAGACCCCTATGAGAAAACAGATATTGCCGCACAGAAGCCCAATTTGTTTCAAGAACTATCGGCGAAGCTGGAAGCGATTGACGGCAGTTGTCAGCGTAGCCGAGACGGAGCGGATTACAGCTATTAGAATGACGCTGGGCTTTGAAGAATGTGGGCTTGGCGTTCGGCGTCGGCGTCGGCGTCGGCGTCGGCAGATTTCATCCGCTTGGGATCTTGAAACGAAGTCAGTATCCTAGATGATCGCAGACGATCGGAACAAAGCCCTCTTCAAATGACACCGCCCTCAAGACTGAAAGTGATCTTATGTGTGATCAGGACCATTTCGACGAAGATCTGGACAAATACACTCGTCGAGACTTCGGGGCGTTCGCCGCCCAATGGGGGGCCGCAGGTTTCGGAGCTGCGATGATGTTGCCTCAAGCAGCCGACGCCGCCGAAGTCAGCGATGGCGACGTCATCATTGATACTCCCGATGGCAAATGCGACGCCTACTTTGTGACTCCACAAACTGGTCGGCATCCGGCCGTGCTGATCTGGCCTGACATTTTTGGACTGCGACCAGCCTTTCGGCAAATGGCAAAACGCTTGGCTGAATCTGGCTACAGCGTGTTGGTCGTCAATCCATTTTATCGACTTCAAAAAGCTCCTACGGCAGCAAAAGGTGCCAGCACGCCCATTCGAGATGTGATCCCTATGGCTCGGTCTTTGGACGCCGAAAAACACACCACAGACGCGAAGGCCTTTATCGCATGGCTTGATCAAAAACCTCAGGTCGACACTTCAAAAAAGGTGGGAACCACGGGCTACTGCATGGGAGGACCAATTGTGCTTCGAACGGCCGCGGCTGTGCCCGATCGAGTCGGAGCTGCCGGCACGTTTCATGGTGGCGGCCTGGTCACCGGCCAACCAGATAGCCCTCATCTGCAGATCCCGAAAATGAAGGCCGACTTTCTGATCGCTGTTGCTGAAAACGATGATGAACGTGCGCCCAATGATAAAGTCACTTTGAAGGAATCATTCCAAAAAGCGGGGCTGTCTGCAGAAATCGAAGTGTATCCCGCCGGTCACGGCTGGTGCCCTCCTGATGCCAGAGTCTATCACAAAGAGCAGGCTGAAAAAGCATGGGGACGAATGCTGGCCCTATTCGAAAAAGCACTGGCATAAGTGATTCTGTGAAGCATGGCATCGTCACGGTGCACGCTCTATCAGCATGCTGCATGGGCACGGTTCGACACACTCGGCCTAACGTCAACCACCGTCATTCGACAGCGCATAAAAAACGCCGATCACGAACGTGATCGGCGTTTCTGCGTTTCGGAAACGGTGCGATGTTCGAAACATCAACAGCCGATGCACAGAAGCGAATCTAGTGATCCAAGTCGAAACGATCCAAGTTCATGACTTTGGTCCATGCGGCAACAAAGTCGGTGACGAATTTTTCGTCGGCGTCGCTGCTGGCATACACTTCTGCGATGGCTCGCAATTGTGAGTTTGAACCGAACACCAAATCGACTGAGCTTGCTGTCCACTTTACTTCGCCCGACTTGCGATCTCGGCCTTCAAAGAAGTGATCACAGACGGCCGATTTTTCCCACTTGGTGTTCATGTCGAGCAGGTTCACAAAGAAATCGTTCGTCAAGACTTCAGGACGCTTGGTGAAAATGCCCATCCCGGGAACTCCGGCATTGGCGTTGAGTGCTCGAAGGCCACCCACCAAAACCGTCATTTCTGGAGCAGACAAAGTCAGCATGCTGGCTCGGTCAACCAGCAGTTCGGGTGCTGGACGATCCAATTCATGTGAAAAGTAGTTGCGGAAACCATCGGACGTTGGTTCAAGCACAGAAAACGAATCGACGTCTGTTTGATCCTGAGAAGCATCCGTGCGACCTGGAGCAAACGGCACACTCACTGGATGGCCGGCTGCAGCGGCCGCTTTTTCGACTCCCGCACATCCCGCCAAAACAATGACGTCCGCCAAGGAAACCTGAGTACCGTCTTTTTGATTTGCATTGAAGTTCTGCTGGATGACTTCCAAAGACGCTAAGATCAGTTTCAGTTCTGCGGGCTTGTTGACTTGCCAGTCTTTTTGAGGGGCCAAACGTAAGCGACCTCCGTTGGCTCCGCCTCGCATGTCTGTTCCTCGGAACGTCGCTGCGGAAGCCCAAGCGGTCGATACCAGCTGAGCCACTGAATGGCCGGAAGCCAGAATTTCCGTTTTCAAAGTCGCAACATCAGCATCAGTGATCAGCTTGTGAGTGACGGCCGGAATCGGGTCTTGCCACAACTGAGCTTCTGGAACATCTGGTCCAAGGCATCGAGACACAGGCCCCATGTCTCGGTGAGTCAGCTTGTACCAAGCCTTTGCAAACGCAGCGGCAAACTGATCTGGGTTTTCATGGAAGCGTTTTGAGATCTTGCCGTATTCTGGATCAAATCGTAGAGCCATGTCTGATGTAAACATGATGGGAGCATGCGTTTTTTCAGGATCGTGTGCATCCGGAACCATGGTGGCCGCATCTGGATCTGTGGGCACCCATTGCCATGCTCCGGCTGGACTTTTCACCAGATCCCAGTCGTAGCCCATCAGATTATCGAAGTATCCGTTCGACCATTCTGTCGGTGTGGCAGACCATGCGCCTTCCAACCCGCTGGTGATTGTGTCTTCCGCATTGCCTTTGCCATGACTACTGATCCAGCCTAAACCTTGGTCTTCAAGACGAGCACCTTCTGGTTCGGGGCCGACCGTACCTTCTGGACTGGCTGCTCCATGAGCCTTGCCGAAAGTGTGACCTCCAGCAATCAAAGCAACCGTTTCTTCGTCGTTCATTGCCATGCGGGCAAACGTTTCACGAATATCCATCGCAGATTTCAAAGCACTTGGTTCGCCGTTCGGGCCTTCTGGATTCACATAGATTAATCCCATCTGAACGGCAGCCAATGGGTTATCCAAATCACGCTCTCCGCTGTAACGCTTGTCGCCCAGCCATTCGCTTTCTGGTCCCCAGAAAATGTCTTGTTGAGGTTCCCAAACGTCAGCTCGGCCCCCCGCAAACCCCATCGTTTTGAAGCCCATGGTTTCCAAGGAACGGTTGCCAGCAAAGATCATCAAGTCGGCCCATGAAATTTTGTTGCCGTACTTTTGCTTGATGGGCCACAGAAGACGACGAGCTTTATCTAAGTTGGCATTGTCCGGCCAACTGTTCAATGGAGCGAACCGTTGAGCTCCATCGCTGGCTCCTCCTCGGCCGTCGGTGACTCGATAAGTTCCAGCGCTGTGCCACGCCATACGAATGAACAACGGACCATAATTGCCGTAATCTGCAGGCCACCAGTCTTGAGATGTCGTCAGCAGTTCATCGACGTCTTTTGTGAGTGCTTCAAGATCGAGCTTTTGAAAGGCAGCTGCATAATCAAAGTCGGCTGCCATCGGATTCCCCTTCTGGGAATTCTGATGCAGAATGTTGAGGTTCAACTGGTTGGGCCACCAGTCACCGTTGGAATAAGTTCCCGCCATCGTGTGTCGATTGGCGACTCCAGCGCCGATCACCGGGCATTGGCTGGCTGCGTCCATCTTTTCTGCTTTCATTGTAGGTGCTGAATGTTGAGCGAAGGCCGTTGTGCTGAGGCACAACAAGGCCACGGCAGCCGTGATTCGAGAACCAGGAATTCCTGAAATCATGTTTGTTCCCTGCTTGGTGAAACGATGAGTGAAACGACAAAAAGCACTGACAATCCTGTCAGTTTCGATGTCGACTGTTGTAAGTATCTGCAATCCAGTGTAATTAGTCGAATGCATTCGACGACTATGTGTGATGCACTCAGTGCATGAACAATGACAAGGCAGAAAAGCGATGGAAATCGACCAGCTCAGGTATTTTTTGGGAGCCGCAGAACGTGGCAATTTTACTAGAGCTGCCGAAGATCTTGACATTTCTCAGCCAGCCCTGAGCCGATCCATTCAAAAATTGGAAGAAGAGTTGGGGCAGCCTGTCTTCGAACGAAAAACTCGATCCATCGTGTTGACTGAAGCCGGCACGTTATTGCAATCTCGAGCTCAACAGATTCTCTCGATCATTGAAGATACGAAATCTGAAATCACAGACGACGGCGAAAGCGGTCGAGTTCGCATAGGAGCCATCCCGACGATCGCTCCTTACTTTCTTCCCCAAATTTTGAAGCAGTTTTCTGAAGCTTTTCCGGCTGCCAATTTGATCGTCCAAGAAAACACGACCGACCAGTTGCTGAAAAAGTGTACTCAAGGAGAAATCGACTTAGCGATTTTGGCGTTGCCTGTTCCTGTGAAGTATTTAGAAGTAGAAAAACTGTTCGAAGAAGAACTGCTGTTGGTGTTGCCTTTAGATCATCCGTTGGTGGAAAAAACGAACATCAATCTGGCTGACATCGCTCCATTGCCGTTTGTGCTTTTGGATGAGGCTCATTGCCTTTCAGACAACATCGTTTCTTTCTGTCGGCAGCGATCCATGCAACCGGTTTCTGTGGGACGGACTAGCCAGCTGACTATGGTTCAAGAACTGGTGTCGCTGTCTCATGGAATATCAATGATCCCTGAAATGGCGCGGCGACGAGATCAGAGCGATCGCCGAATTTATCGTTCGCTGTCTGGCCCTAAACCGACTCGCACGTTGGCCATCGTTTGGAATCCATACAGATTTCAGAGCAAGCTGATTCAAGCTTTCCGCAATTTTTTGCATGAAGAAAGTGCGTCTCGGCAGTGAGTTGCCGAGCGGGTCGGCCGAGCGGGCGTTTTTGACGAAGAGACCGACGACAGGGTTTGAAGTTGTGAATTTGGCCTTCTGGCTTTGGCAATCGGCAGGAACCGAGGCCAAAGATGTTGCGAAAGCAGAATTCTTGGCTAGGATACGCCCGAAATTCACGAACCTTGACTGAGAATGCCGATCAGAACTGTTGTGAATGACTCGCCGGAGAGGTGGCAGAGTGGCCGATTGTGCAACATTGGAAATGTTGTGTCTGGGTAACTGGACCGGGGGTTCGAATCCCCCTCTCTCCGCTTGAACGACATTTGAATGTCAACCAACGCCGGTTGGGGCTGATACAGCCTCAACCGGCGTTTTTCGTGCGCTCTGCCGGAAATCTTCACCCTGAAGAATCAACTTTCAGGATCACTACGGCAAAGCATGATGGCGACATGAAGCCGTGACTTTGCTGGAATCCAAAAAACAGTGAAGCAGGTTTGCCAAAGAAAATGATCCATGGCACGGCACGCTTCGTTCGGCTGTGAAGGGCGACAAGCAGAATTCGACAATGCCAGCTGACCACGAACAGCCAGGGGGATTCATGAGCAACACCATCGAACTCAAAAATGTGACTCAACACTACGGCGTGCGGCCCATTTTGACAGGCTTAAACCTGTCTCTTCAAGGTCCTCGCATCACGGCGATTGTCGGCCCGAACGGCATGGGCAAAACGACCTTGCTTTCCGTCATCGCGGGGACTCTTACGCCTCAACATGGCGACGTGCAAATCAATGGCATGTCTCGACGCCAAACCCCCGACATCGAACGGCAAATTCGCAAAGAGGCCGTCTTTTTACCCGACCGTCCCTGGCTTCCAAAACAACGTACGGGCCGTGAATTTTTATTGAGCGTCGGAGCCGTCTACGGAATTGATGCAGAGCGATTGTTTGCTCATGCCGATCGATTGTTCAGGCTCTTCAATCTCGAAAAAGAGGGCGACTGGCCCGTTCGAAGTTATTCCAATGGCCAACAGAAAAAATTGGCTTTGGCTGCCGCGTTGATCACCGAAGCGAAGATTCTGATTTTAGACGAACCGTTCGGTGGAGGACTCGATCCGGCTGGAATTTTGGCTCTCAAACATGTGCTGAAACGCTTGGGGACTGAAGCCGGATATCTAATCGCAATTAGTGCTCCCGCCCCTGAAACCATTGAAGATTTGGCCGATGATTTTGTGGTGTTAAAAAACGGAACCGTGCTGGCTCATGAACCTCTCGACGGACTTCGAAAACTGGCGGGCAATGAAGGTTCGTTGTCGCAGATTCTTGGCCAGTTGGTGAACCCAGAGACTCTGGAAAATGTTGATCACTATTTCGCCGGAGTCAACCAATGACAAATCACAAAAAAGTGCCACCGGAATGGCTCGGATCCTTCCGATTAAGTTGTCCTCCACCCATCTTCGTGTTCATCGCGTGCGCTTTGTTAGCAGCACTCGAACTGCTTTGGTTCGGAACAACAGCGCTGTTCCACAATGATTGGTTTACCCTGCCGGATGACATCTTGCTGTTTCGAGACGGCTTGTTGGTTTGTTCGGCAATGCTGTTTGGTGTGTACCGAGTTCTATGGTTTCACCCCTTGGTTTACAGTGACTATTTAGAGTGGCTTAAGATGACTCCGTGGCAAAAAGGAGTGTCTTTACCGTTGGGCCCCGTCAAGCTTTGCCTTTGGGATGCCGTGATTTTAGGTGGACTGATGTTGTTGCTCATGGATGGGCGAATCATCAGTTTGCCGTCCACACCTCGCCTGTCACCATTGGCTGTTGTGGGCTCATTTCTGATGGGATACATCGCCAGCTTGGTGGTCGTGGCCTGGCTGTCAGATCAACGAATTCTAGCGTACATCGCTTCTGCTTTGCAGGCAATGACGATTGGCTTTGCCCCGTGGCCCATCGTGTCGCTGTGTTTTCTCTTGGCCAGCTTGGCTGTTGCAATGATGGCTCTCTCAGCAGGTTGGGAAGAATTCCCATGGGACGATGTTCGAGAAGCTCGGAAGGACTGGAAGCGTAAATTTCAATCCGGCAGTGCGAAATCGGGGCAACTGATGACTGAAAATGATGCTCCGGACAAGATCCCGGCTTCAGAATTAGGCTGGCCATTTTCAGTGTGCTCACCGGTTGCTGAACCTGTTCGACTGGGTCAATTTGAACGATGTCAAATCGCGAGTCTGATCGGAATCTGGTGTTTGAACATCAGCCAACTGAATTTTCATGAAAGAGTATTCTTAGGCGGCTATGGCATGCTGTTGTTTTACGTGACGGGCGGTTTACTTGCGACAAGATTGGCAAGCACCTTTAGTCAGCATGCTCCACCGATTTCTTTAGCAGGCCGTTTGGCAACTCGCCAGTTCATTATCCCTCGATATGATGCTCCCATCTTCGCCAGCTTGGGCGTGCTGTTGGTTCCCTGTGTCATGGGAATGGTAAGCACTTGGTTTTTCGATTGGCCGCTCAGGTGGACGGGCCCCGTGATTTTGACTTGCACACTGTGGGCTCACATACTGATTGGCCCCCACGCTGATTCATGGAAGCTAACAGCCCCCTGCCGCTTGACTGCTGGAACACCCAACAAACGAGCGTTCGATCAACTGACTTAGAGATCAGTTTGCATTGCGTGGCAGCAGCAACCAACGTCTCGACGTCGCGGCCTCAGCACACGATGCAGTTCAGACAACACAGTTCAGACACGATACCTGAGCACTCTCTCTCTCGCGCGATAGCGAGCATTCGATTTCACTGCGTCGTTCAAAAGCCAAGACACCCGGCTCAAAAACTTGAATCCGCTTGACGTCTCCACGCATCACCACGACCGCGTTGTCTCGAAGTTCATAGCCATCGCTTGGACCGTTGATTTCGACCGTGTGCTTGCCCAATTCAATTCGTGTCGAGGACTTGGCAGCTTCCACTGTGAGTGTTCCAAATGAAAATATTCGAGTGAATCGTGATCGACGTGCCTCGGACTGCATGAGCCTCTCGACCGCGCGCTGGGCCTCACAGAAGCAGACGACTGAAACGAAGATCGGCTGACCAAATTCATCAACCTATTTTACGGTTGCAACAATCGTGGCTCTGAGCGGAGCGGGGTG
Organism: Fuerstiella sp.; assembly: GCA_039974975.1. GTDB lineage: Bacteria > Planctomycetota > Planctomycetia > Planctomycetales > Planctomycetaceae > Fuerstiella. The sequence goes on from JBDWHY010000028.1 coordinate 25,287, forward strand.
GCCTTCGGCGGTTTGGGAATGGTCGTTGGGGTCTAAGAAATCTGACAAGGAATCAAAGGTCATCCATTCGGTCGAACGCTGTTCTTCAACTGATGTTTTTGTGACGTCAACGACTTTCAGATTCTCAAATCCTGTGCGTTTCATCCAAGTTTGCAACATCGAAATCGATGGCAAAAACCAAACGTTTCTCATCATCGCGTAACGACCTTCAGGCACCAACACGGTTTCTGCTTTGTCATCGATCACTAAAGTTTCTAAGACAACTTGGCCGCCTCGTTTCACGCTGCCAGACAACACTTGTAAATGATCAATCGGACCGGTGCGGTGATACAGCACTCCCATGCTGAACGCGACATCAAACGCTTTTAACTGCCGATGCAACACCGTGTCGGCAACTGGCAAGACGAAGTTGGGCACAGGACCAATTAGCTTTTTCAGCAGTTCGTGTTGCATCACGAAAAGATGGAAGGGATCGAGCCCAATCACCATCGACGCACCCGCCTGCAACATGCGATAGCCAAAGTAGCCGTTGCCGCAACCAACATCCAAAACCAATCGATCTCGCAGCTCCACGGCTGCATGAATGCGATCCCACTTCCAATCGCTGTGCCATTCGGTTTCGATTGTTTGACCGCAGATTCTTAACGGCCCTTTGCGCCACGGATGCAGTTGCATCAGTGGTTGGACTAAGTCACTTGATTTGCACTGGTTGGGATTTCCAGCAACAACGTGGCCTTGATCGATGGTCGTGGACGTTTTTGTTCCTGCTTCGAATTGGCGAACGACTTCGATCCAGTTGTCCAGCAAGCCATGAGAATCATTGGCCAAGGCTTGATTGCATTTTTCTCGGACTGAATCGGCCCATTCGCCATGGCCATCGGCTTGCAGACGTTGGAATGCAGGAGCAAAGTCAAACATAGTTTGCTAAAAATTCTGTTGATGTTGCACAGGGCGTTGTTGTTGCAGGGCGGCGCCGTTGCAGATCGGCGTTGTGTGACTGGGACGTTGTGTGACTGGGGCGTTGTTGTACGGCAGATGGGACGGGGCTGAGGTTTTGATGCGATCGCCGTGAAATTGCAAGTGATTTTGAATTCTAACGGTCGGCTTTGTTTTCGCGGCAGGATCGTCAAGTGAGTCCTTGACGACTCGCAGTTGGAACTCGCAGTCGGAACCAGGAATTGTGGAAGCACTTCAGATGGGGATTGTTAAAACCCTCTCCTTCTGCGGTAAAAATTGTTGAGCGATGGTGAATCTGATTTTTCACGATCCGTTTTACGTGTACACTGAGTCGTTCGGTTTGCTTTCAAGGTGTGTGTCGAACAAACATTTTTTAGCAGTCCGACCCGAATTTCCCGCCTCATGTGGTCACTGAACGTGATCCGTGCCCGCCCATATGCAGTCCGCTGACTGTTTTTGATTGTCTCTGGAGAAGTCAACTCGTGAACGACATTCGTCGCTATTCAACCACAGCCGTTGTTTTACTCGTGGCCCTGCGTTTGTCTCTTGGCTGGCAGTTGCTGTACGAGGGATTGTGGAAAATTGATACGCTTAGTACTCCAAAACCTTGGACGTCTGCGGGCTACCTGAAGAATTCTTCTGGCCCGTTACGCCCCGTTTTCCGCGAAATGGCGGGAGACCCCAATGATCTCGATTGGCTTGACTACGACACAGTGGCCCAACGCTGGTCGACTTGGAGCGAAAAATTTCAAAGTCACTACCGCCTGTCCGAAAAACAGGTTGGTTCGCTGAATCGCTTGCTGAACGGCAGCGTGTCCAAAGTGGGCGAAGAATCCGTGTTTGCTCAGCCGTTGGAAGCCCTGCCAGCGGACATCGGCAAATGGCCCGTGTCTGAAAAAATCGTTCGGTACGATTCAGAAGCAAAAAAACTGTATGTGAGCGTCAATTATTTTATGGAGCCGGGTGACCGAGCCAAGCTAGAAAAACTAGTCAGCGACCGAACAGACGAAGCATCATTGGCTTTCCTGAAAGCCGTCAAAACGATTGACGAGCGTCAGAAGAAGTCGATGGGGTATCTGCGAAAGCTTCAAGGTGCCGTCAACGGTAACCCAGAACTGCTGGGGAACGTCAAATGGCAACGGCTGGGGAAAAAGAGTCAGTATGTTCAGCAGTTAAAGCAATACGAAATCGATTATGCCAAAGCGTCGACAGAATCTGAATGGGATCACCTGTCACACACTTGGGGCGAAATTCAGGCTTTGCGAGGCGAACTGACGGCTCCCGTCAAAGCCATGGAAGCGGACTTCTATGCCGATGCCAACGACTTGTTGACCTTAGATCAGCATGCTCGAGGCGACTTGCCCGTCACTTGGACGGCTCTGAAAATTTCAGACATGCTGACCATTGTGGGTCTCACGGCTTTGGGAACGACGTTAATTCTGGGCCTGTTTACCCGGTTCTCGTGTGTGATGGCAGCATTTATGTTGTTCAGTTTCTACTTGGCAATGCCACCGTGGCCCGGATCACCGCCGATGCCCGGCCCGGAACACTCATTGTTTATCAACAAAAACCTGATCGAAGTGATCGCTTTGTGTGGACTGGCCGCGTTACCGACGGGCATTTGGTTCGGTCTCGACCGCATCTTGTACGGCTTCTTCAGCAATTGGAAATCCGATGGCAGAAAGCTGAAGGCTCAAAAAACAAGCGTTGAAGTCGAAGTGCCAGCTGGCAAATCGACTCCTGCGACCACCTAGAGAAAGAACAAAACTTAGCCCATCACGACGGTTTTCTTGCGAAATCAGACGGTTGCTGATCCAGCTGCCAAATGAAGGGCAAAACCTTGCGGGCGAAGTTCGCAATAAAACACTTCAAAAAATTTATCTTTCGCCCAGCGGATCTCTGCTTCGCGAAATCATACCTGAATACATACCCCACCTTTAGATTGACGGAGATTCGTTCTCATGCTTTTAACACCCGAACAGCAGCAGATCGGCCAAGATAATTTTGACGAAGCGGTGGGGATGAGCCGCCGAGAATTCATGACCACTGCCGCAGCCGCAGGCACGGGTCTTGGAGCTTTGTATTTCGGCTACAGCGCCATCAAAGGCAAGCCTGTCCGCACTGCGTTCATTGGAACGGGTGACGAAGGCAACATTCTGATCAACGAACATCCAACAGACTACATGGACATCGTTGCCATCGCAGACCTGCGTCCTGCGAACCTAGAACGCACGATGGTGGGCAGTCATCCGACTGTGCGTCGAGGTCTGAAGACCGTCTTGGGCAACGCGAAAGCTGCTGAAGTTGAACTGTTCACGAACCATCGTGACCTGTTGGCCAAGAAGGACGAGCTGGGCTTGGAAGCGGTCGTGATTGCCGTTCCCCTGAACCAGCATGCTCCGATTGCCATCGAATGCTTGGAAGCTGGCTTACACGTACTGTCAGAAAAGCTGATGGCGCAAACAGTGACTCAGTGTAAGGAAATGATCCGAGCAGCAGAAAGTCGTGACCTAAAGCTAGCTGTTGGCCATCAGCGTCACTACAGCGTGCTGTACGACAACGCAGCTCATCTGACCAAAATGGGCCTCTTGGGCGACATCAAATTTATTAGAGCTCAATGGCACCGCAACAACAGCTTCCCTGGCAGCGACGCGTGGCAAAAGTGGGACAAAGCCGCTGGCAAAGATAAAGAGCTGCTGGCCGAAATGGAAAAAAGCGGCAAGCTGAAAGAATTCGGTTACGACACAGCTCGCAAATTGATCGACTGGCGTTTGTACAACGAAACTGGCGGAGGTTTGATGGCGGAATTGGGAAGCCATCAGATGGACGCTGCCAGTATTTTCCTTGGCAAAGTGAAGCCATTGGCCGTTCAAGGTTACGGTGGCAAAAACTTCTTTGGCATGGACGGAGTTGGTCCAGAATCGGCTTGGAAAGACGATCGTGATATCGATGACCAAATCTTTGTCACCTTCGAATTCCCCGGCACCACTCATCCGCTGAACGACAAGTCAGTTTCAGAAATCAAGAACGATCGCGACATCAGCGTTGTGACTTATTCTTCGATGAACACCAACCGGTGGGAACCATACGGTG
>JBDWHY010000029.1:0-62152 GCA_039974975.1 Fuerstiella sp.
GAGACAATTTCCTGCAACAGAACCATGTACCAACTGGGGCGATCATTGCCCTGGCACAGCAAGCTCCAACGGCATGGCTTATGGCGATGGGGTAGGGGGCGGAATCCCATACACAGGCGTTCCTCAATTTCAGCAGCAAATGATCTTGCAACAGCCATTGGGCGGCCAAAACCTTCAGTATCAGCAAGCCCCCATCATCAATGGTGCTCCGCAAGGAAACTACAATTCGTATAACGCCAATCCGGCTCCAGCACCTCCCGCCCAGCAATCGATTGCCCCAAGAACATTCGGAGCACAACCCCCCAGCGGTGATGCGGCCAGTGGGAATGAAGCTGGAAGTGGAGGCAGTGGGACTCGAAACAATGTGCCTCAAGACAACAGCCAACTGCAATTGCCAGGTCTTGATGAAGACGCAGGAGACTTTCAGCTTCCCGATATCCCAGACCTGTCTCAACGATCGCCATACTACAACCAAAGGCCGGCTGGCCAAGCATATGGCAATCAGTATCACCAAGTCGCTCAGTCGATCATGCCTGACAGCTATGCTCAGCCACTGATGCCCCCCAACGCCAACATGATGGCCGCCGGTCCGCAAAACGGCATGGCAAATCAACAGCAACAGTACGCTCAGCAGCAGTACGCTCAACAGCAATACCCGACTCAGGTTCAACAGCCTTACAATCAGGCCATGCAACAGCAGCAGATGATGGCTCCCGGCTATCCTCAACAGCAGGCCTATCCTCAGCAGGGCAACCAGTACCAAGCTCCGCAGCAAAATCACTATCGATCTCAACCGGCATCGATTCAGGTTGTTCCTGGACGTCAACCTTCGATTGTCGGAGTCTCCTACAGTCAAAGCATTCGACCTGCTGCCAACAACATGAACATGCAACAGCCGGTGCCTGTTCAAAAACAATCGTTCCTATCTAAGATCAATCCGTTTTCGAAGTAACTTTGAAAACCATGATGAACAGAACTAATGGCCTGCTGACAGATTGATGTCAGCAGGCTTTTTCGTGCGCCTGACATCAATCTGATGGTTGATTCGAAACCCTATTTGAGGGTGCAATCAAAACCGTCGGGATAGAAAATTGTCAAGATCCTTCTACGATCACGTCATGAAGAAATTGTCTCCCGAATTCGCAGGAACGGCTTGCTAAAATGGCGTCTGATTCGTCCGCTGAAATCATTGTCTGTGATCATCCCGCGTGCATTGCTGAAGAAACGCTGCTGGATGACTGCGACATCCAACGTACTCGAGCCTCTGGGCCAGGTGGCCAGCATCGCAACAAAACCGAAACTGCCATCCAGATCACCCATCGCCCCACCGGCCTGACTGCTCTGGCCTACGAGCGTCGCAGTCAAGAAGACAATCGCAAAGTGGCCGTGTTTCGCATGCGACTGACTTTGGCAGCCTTGCATCGCACTGTGAAAAGTCGAGTCGTCCATCCCACGGCTTTGTGGGAATCAAGATGCCCCAAGGGAAAGATTTCTTGCAACGATAGCCATCACGATTTTCCCAGCATGATTGCGGAAGCGATGAACGCCGTTGACGCAAAAAATTTCGATGTGCGTTTAGCGGCCGCCGCATTAGGTTGCTCTACGTCTCAACTGGTCCGATTGATCGCCAAGTCTGCCGAAGCATTTCAGGCTCTTAACACGGGGCGAGAACAAGTCGGACTCAGACGACTCAAACCATAATCGCGTTGCTCGTCATGCCCGACTCGAACACAGATTCTGATTCTCCCCAAGACTGTGCGCCGACCAAACCAAGCCACCATTTCGATTCCCATTCAACCACAGGTGAACGTATGGGCAGCAAAAAATCGGAAGCGATTCCAGACCCCAAAATTTGCAAAACCTGCGGCTTGCCATTCTCGTGGCGTAAGAAGTGGGAACGAGATTGGCCAAATGTGCAGTACTGCAGCCAGCGTTGCCGAAAACAGGCATCCACGTAGGCCGCATAACGTGTGTTTGCCGCGAGATACCGTTTCCGATCAAGTTTATGAAGAAGCTGTCCAAACTCTGGACGCCTCGACAGCATTTGGCATGATAGGGTCTGGCATACGCAACCCGCGGGCCATCTTCTTCTCTGATGGAGAATCTCTGATGCATCGAACGCAACCTTCATCGAAGTCTCGTCCAGCTGGGCAGCAAGGTCCGGTTTTTGGTTTCAGCCGCAGTTGTGTTCGTCAACGACGTGGCTTTACGTTGATTGAATTGCTCGTGGTGATTTCAATCATCGCCGTCTTGATGTCATTGATTCTGCCCGCCGTGCAAAACGCCAGATCAGCAGCACGAAGAACTCAGTGCTTAAACCGAATCCGTCAGATTGGTCTGGGACTGCACTCGAATGCAAGCCGACAGGCAAGCGGCCAATTTCCTGCTTACGGTACATGGGGAGACGCGAAAAGCGCGTCGGGTGCGTGGCAGAATTCCAGCAACGGTCGCAAGCTACGAAACTGGGTTGTTGAAATCCTGCCTGAAATCGACCGACAAGACCTCTTTGACCGTTGGGACTTTGATCGAGATCACGATTCTACAACAGCCGGAATCGGAGGGCTTTCGAACGCCGATTTGATCGAAGAATTTCAGATGCAAATTCTTGTTTGCCCGGATGATGAATCAGGAGATCAAGCGGGCGCTCTAAGCTATGTTGTCAACGCTGGCTACGCGCATATTGACACATCAGGTTTGTCTCCAACCGGCGGCTGGACATTCAGCACCAACGTTCATCGAGCAGACGATCCAGATCTGGATCTCAACGTAAACGGTTCGGTGAACGACGATGAAGACAAGCAGATCTTCCGACGCTCGGGAGTCTTCTGGTACTCACGATTGGATCGTGACGGAGATTCGCGACCGTCGCCTGTCAGAAATCAAAGCTTGCGAATTGACGACATCTACGACGGCTCAAGCAACACTTTGATGGTGAGCGAAAATATCAACGCGGCATCCAATCAGTTCTGGGGTGACCCCAGTCCTCGCTTTTGTGCATTCGTGTACCCGCTTGATCCAAACGCGTCGTCGTTGGGGCTCACGGCGGCCGACTATTTTAAGACCGCTCCCTTGGATCCTCGCTACGAATTCGCCGTGATCAATGGTTCAAGATCAGGCCCAGAAGGACTGCGACCGTTCCCGAATTCAAATCATTCTGGTGGAGTCAACGTCTCGATGTGTGACGGCTCCGCTCGATTTCTCAGTGAAGACATTGACCTGCAAATCTATGCTCAGCTAATTACTCCGGCAGGCAGTCAAGCATTGCCGTCCGGCGTAGGAAGCCAAGACATCTTGAGCGGCGAATCATACTAGACGTGTGATACCGGGCGTGTGATACGAACACAAAACGGGTCACGACCGTGAACGAGTCCCCCAGCTTCGCGGGCCAGTATTCCAGGCGGGCCAGCATGCCAGGCGGCCAGTATTCTGGACTGGTCGCCGTTCTAGGCGGGCCAGCTAACGATCTGACCAAACCGCAAATTCGTTTCCAGACGGTTCAACAAAGTGAAATCGTCTGCCACCGGGAAACGAAAAAATCTGCTGAGCAATGCTGCCGCCCGCTGCTTCGATTTTTTGCTGAGTCTTCTCAAGGTCTTCGCTGTAGAACACGATGAGTGCTCCGCCTGTCTGAGGACTCGACTTCAAATCAGATCGAAAGAAACCCCCATCGACTCCTTGGTCAGCAAACGATGTATAGTCTGGTCCATAGTCAACAAATGACCATCCCAAAGCTGTTTGAAAAAACGCTTTGGTTGATTCCAGATCAATGGCTGCAAGTTCGACGTAGTTGATCTTTTCGTGTTCTGGCATGAGCCATTCCTAATAACGGACCACTGATGGCACAGTGATTTAAAAGTGACGTAACCACGATAACGTCACTCGGACGCAACAGCATCTGCTGCTTAATTCTCACTGGCAAAAAACGCAAAGCCGACCCAGCGAATTCAATCAGCTAGGTCGCTGTTGCACATGCGGATGTCTGGCGGACTTTGTTCAGGCAGGCTTGTGCTGGTATCAATCACTGCCCCCATTCATGATGGTCTCTTGGTCGTATCCGTCTTCAAAATTTAATGGAACGGAAACCGGTCATGCTCTTGAACCCCGTAGGCTGGTTTGAAATCTACGTTGAAGACATCGACCGAGCACAGCGGTTTTACGAATCAGTGCGACAGTGTTCGCTTTCCTCATTGCCTTTGCCGGACGAGGGCAACGACGAATTTCAGATGCGAGCGTTTCCAAGGCTCACAAACGCCAGCTGAGCTTCAGGCGGTCAGTGAGTGCGAGCTAAAATGGCAATCGGACAACATGGTTTCTGCGCGATTGCCGTCGATTCCGAAAGCAACACGTTTGGCATGCATTCACAACCGTGATCGCATCAATCAAGGCGGCATCGCCTCCCTCCGAATTTCGATGTTCCCGGCGAAGGACTCTCGAAATCAGATTCAAAACTCACTCAACAAAGATTCCACATGATGACGAACGATCGGATTGACGTTGTTGCAGCCTTCGCTTGGAGAACCTTTGTTCAAGTCCCCAAACCAAAATCGACCGTGCCCTTGATGCTGCTTCAATCGAAACTGTTTGGCTATCGCAACTGTTGGCAATCGAAACTCGCCTTTCGCTGCATCGCGACAAATCACGAGACTATCGAGTCGCCTTAAGTTGCTGAGTCTTCTTTTTTAGCATGGCCAATGAATCTGGTGCTTCGTCTAGGATTTCGTCTTTGAATGCAGGCAACAGATATTCCCAGACCAAATTCAGTTGATCTCCCAACTTTCGTGAATTGGCTGTCATCACCACAACCGCATCTTGTTCTGGTAGCACAATGCAAAACTGCCCGTCTTTGCCGTCGCCTCGAACAGCACCGTGACGACATTTCCAAAACTGAAATCCGTAGCCCTGTTCCCAGTCGCTTTCCGGATTGCTGCCATTGGAAACCTGCTTCAACGTCGCTTGCTTGATCCAAGAGCGTGGAACCAGTTGCGTCCCATTCCATTCGCCCTTCTGTAAGTACAGTTGGCCAAACTTTGCAACGTCTTCGGTCTTCAAGGACAGACCATAGCCACCGATTGTAACTCCTTCAGGACTCTTATCCCAAACGGGCTTTTCGATCCCCAATGGTTCGAATAACCGTGGAGTCAAATAATCCAAAACAGTTTCACCGGTGACCTGCTGCACAATATTGGCCAGCATGTACGTCGCTGGGGTGTTGTAGCGGAAATGAGTTCCCGGTTTGTGAGGCACAGGATGAGCCAAAAAGGATTTCGCCCAGTTGGATGACTTTCGTAAGTTCACTTCGTCCTGATGTCCGGCCGTCATCGTCAGCAGATCTCGAATTCTCATCGCCTGCAAATTCGCAGATGGTTTTTCTGGAAGATCATTGGGGAAGAAGGAAGCCACAGGATCATCAAGACTTAGTTTCCCGTCTTCGATGGCCAAGCCGACCGCTGTGGAAGTGAAGCTTTTACTCAACGACCACAGAACATGAGGCTTCGTTGGTGATTCCGGAGCCCACCAAGCCTCAGCAACGACGTGGCCATGTCGTATCAGCATGAAACTATGGATTGAATCCACAGTGGCGTCTGCCGCATCGATAAATTTCAATACAGAGACCGACGAAATGCCCTGAGCTTCCGGCGTACTGCGTGGCAATTTAATGTGCTGTCCCTTCGCTGATGATGTCGCGAACAGAATCGCCAAAACCACAGCAAACGTGATTCGTAGTGAGTTCATGAAATGTGCTTTATCAAGGTGAAATAAAATTCTGATCAAACCTCGTCGGTGAACTCGCAAAAAATCCAATGGGGCAATCCCCAAACTGTCCACCGAAGTCTCGGCCACCACGATCACTCAAAACGGCAGGATAACAGAATAAGACGTGTCAGGTTCCGAACCCCGAAGCCACCACATTTTCGGCCGAATTCTTAGCTACCGGCGGGCGACTGGCCGTTTGATTTTTTGCGAATTTTTGAATCCCAGAACAATCGAATGGGGCCCGAAAAGGCAAACCAGCAAAAGATCAACGGAACCGCCATCCCTCGAACTTGAAAGACCAGTGCCAGCGTAAACACCAATTGCAACAATTGAACTCGCCCCTGATTGCCCTTCAGAATTTGACTGAACACATGAGGATAAGGAATGCGGCTTACCATCAAGATGGCGGTGACCAATGTGATAAACGGAAGAATAATGGCCAGTGTCGGCAGCAACACTTCAGCAATGGGGCCCACCCAAGACGAGCTCACATTTCCTGCTTCATCAACGGAATCTAAGAGACTTTTCAGCGTCTTCAAGCCAATAGGAAACGATGCGATGACTCCAGCCGCGGCGGGAATCGGCAAGCCACTAAATCCATCGTGAGTATCTTCTTCATCGGTTTCGACGTTAAACCGAGCAAGTCTTAAAATTCCACACGCCATGTACAGCGTGGCAATCGTCCACAGGAAGTCGATTGAATAATTGATCGGAGACGGAAATGGGGTTTCCATCAAACTGTTGCGAGGATCCGTTAGCTTCAGCATCATGAACGCTGGAGCAACTCCGAATGTCACCACGTCGCACAGGCTGTCCAGCATTGCTCCGAATTCGCTGGTCTGATTCGTGAGCCGAGCTGCGCTGCCATCTAATGCATCAAACAGCATGCCCAAAAAAATCAGTTGAGCGGCCCACACCATTTGCAAAGCCGGGTCATAGGACGGCGGCGTGCCAGTGCCCGCAACATCAAGCGAAGGTGCAACTCGAGCCAGCAACGTGATCGCTCCGAACCCGCACACAGCATTGCCCAAAGTTAACATCGTAGGCAACAAGGCAAATGCTTTTTCTCGGCGTCGACGTTTGCGATCGTCCGTGGAAAATTCTGATGAATCCAGTTCGCCTGGTTCAAGTGCTGAAGCAGGTTCAGATTCGAATTCGTTGTTCGTCATAACGAGCCAAATTGAAAGGGCCAGTCAAAGCCATTCAAATGACTGACTGTTAAAGGACGCCACAGTGCGAAAACGGACAGAAGCTTCTGGTTGCAACATTCACCGACCACCATCGCAATGGCCGCTAAAGAAGTGGCCGCCAGGGAAATGCTGTTCAAATCGTGACAGTGTCAGCAAATTGACTCCAGCGACTTCGCCAAAAATCAACAACTTTCCGGCAATGGTCCACTTTGGGTGACGACAATTGGAATCGATAGCCCGTCATAAGCTGGTTCAATGCCATCTGGAAGCTCGTGAAGTAGCTGGCGATACTCCAAGTCATGAGACATATGAGTCAAATAGGTTTGCTTAGGTCTAAGCCGTTCTGCCCATTTTACCGCCTGCGAAACCGACAGATGAGTGGGATGAGGTTGATAGCGAAGAGCATCCAAGATCAGCACGTCCAACCCTTCTAACAGCTTCCGGCTGTCTGCTGGGATTGTCGATACGTCGGTGCAGAAAGCAACATTGCCAATCCGGAACCCCAGAACCGGCAGCTTGCCGTGGTGCAAGCGAATGGGAAGCACGTCCAGCCCCAAGACATTCAACGGTTGATTCGGTTGAATTCTTTCGAAACCCAAACGTGGAGCCGCATAGCGATGACTGTGAGAATCAGGATCGGTAAACGCATAGTGAAATACCTGACGAATGCCGTCTTCCACCAACTGTTCACAGTACAACGGAATGTTGCCCGGATTATCTTTCGCCGCGGCATCCGCATCGAATTTGACACCGTCCCAGGCAGCTTGCTCTTCAGCGGCCTTCAACGCCATCCGTTCTTTGCGGAAGCCAAAAATGCGAAGGTCGTCTAAGCCCATGATGTGATCAGCATGAGCATGAGTGAACAATGCGGCCTGAATAAACGTGGCTTTGTTTCGCAACAGTTGCAAACGCAGTTCTGGGCCCGTGTCGATCACAAACTCGCCTTCGGGTGCTCGAACAAGAATCCCCGAGCGAAGCCGTTGGTTCTTGGAATCATCCGATTGACAGACGGCGCAGTCACAGCCCACCACGGGAACTCCGATACTGGTTCCTGTCCCCATCACGACAAGTTCTGAATCGCCTGACTGTAATTGTTCCGTGACCACCCAAACCGTCCATGGAAAAATCGACGTGCCGTGTAAAAAGCAGCGCTGCAAACACATTCGGCACCACTTCATGAAGCACGGTAGTGTAATGGTTTACTGGTCTCAAAAAACAGAGCTGAATGACCAGATTGCAGCAGTAGGAATCGCGAAGACAACAACAGCGCCCAGACGTTCACGCTCTGAAGACAGTCAAAGCCTGAAGACCATCACGATATAAAGGCGGTCACGATATAAAGACGGTCATGGTGCGTGCGAAATGGCCAGCAAACGCTGCACACACACCAAGATAGAAACCAGCGTCTTTGTGCTTAAAGCGTCAGTCGTTTGTTACGGCTTCTGGCCCGAATCCTTGGCCTGAAGCTCACCAAGGTATTCTTTCAGAGTTCGAGCGAGCAGTTTGGAATTGGGTTTGGCATCAGCCGCTTTTTGTTGCCATTCAACGGCTTCCTGAAGTTCACCTCGTTCATAGTGAACTCGAGCAACCGTATCCAAAATCGAAGCGTTCTTGTGGCCTGTCAACTCGGAAGCTCGCTGGGCCGCCCGCAAAGCAAGGTCAAGATCTGGTTGGGGAATGTTAAGTTCAACCGTCATATTCCACGCCAACGCGTTCAGTTCTGCAGGATTATTGTCGCTAAGCTTCACCAGCTTGGCCAACACTGGATTCAGCTGTTGAAACAATCCTCCATCCAGCATCAGCTGCTTTTGAAGAGATAAAATTTTGGGGTTGTCCGGCATTCTCTCTAGCATTCGATCAGTCATGCCAACCGCCTCACGATAGTTCCCTGCGTTCACCGCCGTGATGATCGCTTGCTGATGTTGATCAATCGATCGTTGACCGGCGACTTCTTGTCTCAGAACTTCACGAGCAACCTGACGATCCCAACTTCCTTCAACGATGGCTTTTAATGGAATCCCCATGGTCGCGGGATGCCCCGACCATTCAATCAAGCCCGTTCGACCAACGATCATCACAAACGGCAAACCTTCATCCTTCGATGTTTCACGCCATCGTTTCTGAGTTGCTCGGCGATCGTCTATCGCAATACCAAAATTTAACACGTCGCCCCATGTGCCTCCGCCATCGATTTCTTTATTTAAAAATCGAGTCACCGTCTCTTCAGATTCGGCTGTGATTCCAACGGTCGTCACATCGTCTGAATATCGATCTTGCAGCCCAGCGACATATGGCAACGTCTGCAAGCAAGGGCCGCACCACGTCGCCCAAAATTCGATGATGTAAATATGATCTTCGCGAAAGTCAGTGACGGGTTCACCGTGCAAGAACTTCGCCAACTTCAGTTCCGGAGCCGCATCGCCTGGCCCCAAAGGCAAGATTCCACTCGGACGCTCGATCGACGTCGACTGCACACGACGAGGAGCAGCAACAGGTCGTAACTTCCGGCTCCGTGAAGGCGCAGAAACTTCAGCTGACGCTCCAGCTTTGTCGGCGTTCTTAGTTTCCGAACAACCGCAAAACATCATTCCACTAAGCAGCGTTAATCCGATTGTGGTGAGAACAGAATGGCTCATCGAAATCATCTGGCTTTGAAAACAGTTGGCTGAAAATCAAAGCAGCTTGTGCTGCTCGTAAACACCTGACCTCTTTGTAAGACGAAAGCTGCACACATTGCACAGCAATGCCCCAAATCCGACTTAGCGGCCCCTTGCAATGACTTCCCGCAAACTGGCCTCAAATCCATGTTGCCGTTCGCTGAACATGACCGGCAAAAATTCAGCGACGTCCAGCGGAATCACAAATTCTGTGCAACCAAAATTCACAACACAAGCAAACCTTCCAAACACTGAAATGCTGCTCCAGAAACAAATGGCCCGAGACTCGATGGTCTCAGCCCTGCTAAACAACAACGTGAATTCACCACACATAGAATCAGCGAACTGACCCTGATTTCAAGAATTGACGTTGTTTGAATCTCGAGGAATCTCAACATCCTCTCGAGTCTGAAGGAACAGTGCCTTCTTTTCGCCAGGCAAAGTAAAGTCGAAACCACACGCTTGAAAGAATGCTTCGTTCGACGTAACAGCCATCACTTCCAACACGTTACGACTCTTGGCGAGATTCACGCACATTTCCACCAGCTGTTTGCCAAGCCCCAAACCCTGAGCTTCTGGACGGACAGCCAAGCTGCGAACTTCGCCCAATTTGGTTGAGTAGACTTCCAGGGCGGCGAATCCCACCAACCGATCTTGCCAAATCGCCACAAAGCCAGACGGAATCAGGTCTTTCAGTTCATCCAACGTTCTTGGCAGCAGACGGTTTGCGGTCACAAAATCGTCAATCAGAGCGACCAGTTCTGGCAGATCACCCGCATTTGCCGCTCGCACTTCTACGTTGGAATGATCAGAATCTTGGCGAGACGCCGCTGGATCTGGTGATGGCTGGCTAGTCATAAAACCTACAAAGGTCGACAAAAAACGGTAAACGAAGTTGATATTGGTGCAGACGATCTCGAATTTCACCGTCGAATGCAATCATAGGGTCAGCCAATTCCCTGACGTCATCGGAGACGTTTGTGACCCAGATTTCCGAACATGCATTTCGATCAACCTCGACTGGCCCGAACGACTGCTCCAAACGACGACACCATTCTTAGCCCCGTGCCCAATATCGCAGCGACGAACATATTTACAGACGTCAAAACAGACTGCCGTGCTGACACCGATCAACCTGAACGGGTTCTGGTTTCCGCATGCATGATTGCGAAACTCGGCAGTTTCTAGAAAATAGCGTTTTCATCCATCAAGCACAGCAACCCAACAACTCGCCCAACCATCGATCCTCGCGACGACGTGACTTGAACTTTCAGACGGAACCGACACTCATGAAACGCCATCACGTTTACCCATTTGCACGCCACATTCTACTGCCACTATCGCTACTCACCTTATTGCTGCCCATGACGGGATGCAGGAACGAGTCGAATAAAAAGCCGGTCGTCATGGATGACGGAACAGCGACCAACAACCCCGAGAACAATAACCAAGCGAACAACACACCCGCGAAAGCTCAAAAATCAATCTTGTCTGTTGATGCTTTCAACTCGGCAGTTGCAGCTCGCAACAAAGCCATCGGGCACCTTGAAAACAAAGAGTGGCAGGTTGCTCTAGAACAGTTTGGTTTACAGCAAGAATTACTCCCCCACAGTATCACAACATCCAAAAATCGAGCGATCGCTGAAGTGCTGGTACTGATCGACGGCGCGACTCCATACAAGGCATCAGGGAGCCCCGAAGAACGGCAGAAGTTTCAACAAGCGGTGGCGTCGGCCTTCAAGGCGATCCAAACATTTCGAGCCATCGCCGTGGAACCGTTCGATCGAGCGTTCGCCGATCACTTGGATGGCTTGCTGACTGTACATGAAGATTCAGCCGCCAGCGGAAACTCAGACAAAGCTGGTTTTGAACAGGGGTTGTCTCTGCTTAAAAAAGCGGCCGATGCAATGCCCGAACGAGCTGACTTTCGGTTTGCCGTGGCGGCCGCAATGAACGGCAATCGGAATTATTCCATTGGAGATTCAGACAAAGTTGCAGAGCTCACCGAACAGTTTCAAAAGTCGTTCGAACTGGCTCCCCAGAATCTGTTTGCCCTCCAACGCTTACTCAGACAGCAAGCTCTCACGCTCGCCAGCAAAAACCCGTTGGTGAAGCAAAAGGCCGAACAGCTTTCCATCACGTTGCAAAAAGCGAAGCCGTTGCTGGCTCCGCTGAACCAGTCGATTAAGGCTCAACACCGCTTAGATATCCAAGCATCGATTGATGCGGCTTTAGCTTCGAAAAACCAGATGGCTTCAATGGGGCCAGCGATGACGATTGCCAATCTTCTGTCTCCTGAAATTTCTACGATGATGGATGGCCGAAGGCTTAGCAAGAACCTGCTGGAGTACCTAGAACTGAATTTTAACGCAGACGACCTGAAGCGATTTCCCAAAGCTGCTTCTGCATCGAATCAAACCGAAACCGTCGTGACACAATGGAAGTCATCCAACAGCTTGCCAAACCTAACAGGTGTCACAGACTTACAAGTACGCGACTTCGATTTAGATGGCATCGACGACATTTTGGTTGCTCGCGAAGGCCGCTTTGAAGTTTATTCAAGAGCCACAGTGGACGCTTCCGAATGGAGCCTTCTTACTCAGTCGGCCGCAGACGTTTCCGTTCCCATTCAGCGGTTCGTGACGGCAGATTTGGACCGAGATTCCGACCGATCCATCAGCACCGTTCCGGCTCCCGTGGTATTGCAAGATATCGATGGCGATCGACGAATTCCTTCTGACTTTGCCAAACAAAACCGGTGGTACGATACAGACCTCGACATCATCGGCTTTGGCGACCAGGGTCTTTGCTTGCTGCACAACAAGCGAGACGAAAACAACAACAGGCTTTTGGAAGAATGGCCATCCAGCTTTCCAGCCAAGATAATTCACGATGCCGTCTGTGCCGACTTCGATGCTGACGGAGACTTAGATATCGTACTGGGAACAGACAGCGGCTTAGAAGTCTTTCGCAGTCTTGACGGAACGACGTTTGAAGCTGTGACAGATTCGGTCACCAGTCCTGAGTTTCCCATCCATCGAATTCAAGCCGTTGATTGGGACTTGAACGTGGCGATCGACTTCGCCGCTGCTTCTGATGACGGCCGCAGTGGCTATCTTGAAAACATGCTGCATGGCCGCTTTCGATGGATTGATCAATCGGATGCTCACAACCTAAAGAATTCAAATTTTGGCCTACAATCTCGCCCAGATGGGTCTTGGGAATACGTTGGCCAACCTTCCTCAGACCAGCTTGCACTTGCCGATTTGGACAACGACGGGCGACAAGATCAATTGAATCTTAGCTCTGGAAACATCAGTTGGTACCGAGGTCTCTTTGATGGAAGCTTCGAGACGACGGAAGCTCAACCTGCTTTCCCCGATCATCTCAACGTGTCCGCCATGACGGTCTCCGATATCGATTCAGATGGAGACCTTGATCTTCTGCTGACAGTCGGGCAACAGCAACAGTTACAACAAATTGAAAACGTAGGAGGCAACACGAATCAATGGATCGATGTGGTCGCGCGAGCCGTCTTTAGCGACCCTCAGTTCCCATCGAACCGAGTCAACATGCATGGAATCGGGTCGATCGCAGAAGTCTGGAGCGCAGATACCAGACAGCGTCAAATGATTACTCAACCCCGCACACATTTCGGTCTCGGATCCAGCCAAGCGGCTGACTTAGTCAGAATCATTTGGACAGACGGCATTCCTCAAAATGTCACTTCAGCCGACGCCTTAAAAGCGCGTATTGGCATTCAAGCACCTCAAATTTTGAAGGGCTCGTGCCCGTATATTTACACCTGGACGGGCGAGCGATTCGAATTCTTTAGCGACTGTTTGTGGGCGGCCCCCCTTGGTCTTGTTGGAGCAGACGGCACCATAGCTCCGACGCGCGAATGGGAAAACCTCTTGATTCCGGGCCAAGCTCTCGTAGAAAAAGAGGGACACTACTTTCTACAACTCACCGAAGAATTATGGGAGATCGCGTACTTCGACCAAGTCGAACTCTCGGCCATCGATCACCCGGCCGACGTTCAAATCTTCACGAACGAAAAAGTGGGCCCACCTTCGCTAGCCAACCACAAGATTCACTCGGCAAAGAATCCTCGATTGCCCGTCAGTGTTGTCAACGCCAAGGGCCGAAATTTACTGCCCGGCCTGACTCACCTAGACAAAGACTATGTGCAAGCGTTTGAACGTCGAAAATTGCAAGGCCTGACCAACGAATGGACGATGGAATTTGATCTCGGAAAGTTGGCTCAGAACCAAAGCACGACTTCGGCAACCGATTCTGACAATCCCAGTTCGCCATCGATCAAACTCTTTTTGATGGGCTGGGTTTTTCCCACTGACACATCTTTAAATCTGGCCATTCATCAGAATCCAAACCTACAGCCTCCGATGCCTCCTGTGATCGAAGTTCCCAATCAAGATGGAACGTGGAAAACAGTTCGCCCCTTCATTGGGTTCCCCAGTGGCAAAACGAAGGCGATGGTGGTGGAACTTTCCGACGTGTTCCCCAAAGACACGGTCGATTTTCGATTCCGTTTGCGTTCCACCATGGAACTTTATTTTGACCAAGCGTTCTTTACCTTGAATGAAGGCGAACATGAATCTGTGGTTCAGCAGTGCGAACTTATTGAAGCCGATTTGCACGAACGAGGATTTAGTCGCAGAACCTATTCACCCGAAGCATTGTTTCGACAAGGCCATGCTCCAGAAGGCTACGACTATGATGCTGTGACGACAGAATCTCGCTGGCCCACAATTCATGGTCGCTTCACCCGTTTCGGTCAAGTGACTCAACTTCTGAATGCTCATGATGACCAAATGATTGTGATGGGCCCCGGTGACGAGGTCACAGTGAAGTTTGCCGTGCCGTTAACCCCTGTCCCTCGCGGGTGGAAACGAGACTTCGTATTAAGAAACGTTGGATTCGATAAAGACGCTGATTTGAACACGATTTATGGACAAACGTCAGAACCATTCCCGTTTCGTAAGATGAATCGGTATCCTTTTGGAACAGAAGACGCACCAAATTCACCTGAGTATCTCGAATACCTAGAACAATGGCAGACTCGAAAACAAAATCCGTTTCGTTTTCGCAATGCAGGTTCTGCGGCACGTCGCTAATCCTTCGCGAATGCACCTCGTTTTGTTCATGCCTGACCATTTTCAGCAAACAACGATTTCCCATCATGCCATTCACTCACTTGTTGCAACATTTCAAGCCAATTCAGTTCTCTTACAACGGACTGAAATTTTTGACTGCCGTTTCCTGTCTGCTACTGCTGGTGAATCGCTGTGCAGATGGACAAGAAAAACGGGCGGAAAAAAATGCGGCTGAACCTGCCTTTCAATACCCACTGGCAGTTGTTGCAGCATCCGATGGCACAATCTTTGTCGCCGACCTAAAACTGCCTGGAATCTGGCAGATCAAAGATGGCAAGAAGTCGGTCTACTTCCAAGCCTCTCAAAAATTCAAGACTCCGCTAAACCGGATTCGCTGCTTGGCCATTGATCACGAAGGCAAACTACTCGCAGGCTGTACGGGGAGTCGAGACGTGTTTCGGTTCGATGAAAAGGGACAACCCGTTTCTCTTATGCCGGGACCTCTGCCCGGCATGCCAATGGCGATCGCCGTCGCGACTGACGGAACAATCTACGTTGCCGATACTGAATTGCATCGCATTTGGAAAACACCCGCAGCAGGCAGCGCTGCCCCCGAAGAATTCGCCGTGATCAATTCACCTCGAGGTCTCACATTTGATGCCGAAGGAAACCTTGTCGTGCTTTCGGTTTCAAGTGCGAATGGACAAATTCAAAAGGTGACATCGGATGGAAAAATCGAACCGTTTGTGAAGGGCCACCCATTCAACTTTCCTCACAACATTGTCCACGCGACAGACGGATCCTTTTTCGTGACCGACAACTATGATCACTGCGTTTGGAAAATTAAGCCCGATGGCTCAAGGCAAAAATTCAAAGCTGGAGCACCATTTGATCGCCCCGTCGGCTTGTGCCTTTCTGGTGAAAACTTGTTGGTGACAGACCCGCATCTCAAAACAATTTTCCAACTGACTCAGACTGGCGAATTTTCAGTCTTTGCGACCGACAATCCCACCGCCCAAAAGCCCAACGCCAAGTAAGACTTGGGCAGTTCAGATTTCCCAAACGATTCACCGGGATCGAATTCTGAATTCGCTGGAATCACCCGACTGCAAATTTCAAACGCCAAGGCCATTGAAGACCGGGCAACAAGACTTTCTAAGCACCCCAGGCTTGATCTCTTGAATAGGCGAAATCAGTTGAATGAGCCAGACGCCAAAAACAGAAACTCGCCTGTTCGCATGGCCAATCAAAGGGTAGGGAACATCAGCCTCCCCACGGGGTTTTGCCCAAGCAGGCAAAACTTGTACAACAGAACTTGGTCAAACGGCATTCTGTCAATTTGGATCTGAGCTGTTTTTGAAAACGATCATCAGCACAATCTGAAAGCCATGTTTCCATGTTCAGAGTGGCTCGATTCGTATGCAACAGGCATTCCATCCGACTTGTTGGCACGTGTCAGTAAAGCGATTTTGAAGCAGGCCCACCCTCTCACTTCATTCTCATAAGACTTTGCAGCGTGCGAACTCTTTCCCAAGCAGAATTAGACGCGTCACTCGATGGCCAAACGGACGTCGATTCGTCGGTTGCATGTGCCGATGACGACAGCAACTTGCGAGACAGCCTGCTGCAGGTTTACCCAGTCGGTTCACTGGAAACCTTGACCACGCTCGATGAAGACGTATGTTATGTTGGTCGAGACCGTTCGTGTGAAATCCGTATCGAGGATCAATCCGTTTCGCGGCAACACGCTGTCATGCGAAGGTCAAGTGATGGCTGGCTTCTGATGGATTTGGGCAGCACCAACGGAACATTGGTGAACGACACTCCGATCGTCAACACAGTGTTAAAGCAAAGTGATCGCATTCAGTTTGGCAGCTTCGTATTTAAGTTTTTAAACGCACAGCACGTCGAACAAAAATACCATCACGCGATCGTCTCACGAATGCAACAAGACGACCTTCTGGACGTGATGAACAAGCAGGTCTTCTTAGAAAAGTTTGCTCGCGGATATCAACAAGCGTTGTACCAGGACAAACCGATCACAGTAGCCATGCTGGATCTGGATCACTTCAAAGACGTGAATGATCAATATGGGCACGCAGTTGGAGACGAAGTGCTGCAAGAATGTGTTCGTCGAATCGAAACAGTTTGCCCATCAGTTGCTTGTTTCGCCCGGTTCGGAGGCGAAGAATTCTCGATGATGTTTGACGGACTGACGCGACACGCCGCGTTGCCTTTTGCCGAAATGATCCTGCATACAATCCGAGATACGCCCATTGCAACATCGGCGGGCCCCGTTCAAGTGACCGTCAGCATTGGCCTTGCGGACAGCATGGGAGAAGCTTTTGAACGCGGTCGAGAATGCACTTCTTTGATCGTGCTGGCCGATGCACGGCTGTACAATTCGAAAATCGAAGGCCGAAATCGAATCTCGTACTAGCACTGCGGCAATTGCCGATGTCTGAGGAAATTGTCTGTAAGGTTGCCGATTACCGCCCGTCGTAGCTGATGTGTGCCTACAATCGGAAATATCTTTCTGCAAAAGATGAGGCAATTTGACGGATTTCCAGCCGTTCCTAGAATGCTCACATGTCATCTCGAATCCTCACAGCTCTCCCGGTTTTTAACGAAGCCACCCATGTGCCTCAGGTCTTAGATCAGGTTCTGCAGCACGCAGAACATGTTCTGGTGGTCGACGACGGGTCAACGGACAGCACTCACGATGAACTGATGAAGTTTGGCGACCGCATCCATGTGGTACGCCACAACCCGAATCAAGGTTACGGAGCAGCACTAAAAACGTCGTTCGACTATGCAGCACGGTACGCGTTCGACGTGTTGGTCACGATCGACTGCGATGGCCAGCATCAGCCTGGTCTGATCGGTGAAATTGCTCAACCAATCCAAGCCGACGATTCCATCGATATGGTTTCTGGAAGCCGATACTTAAAAGTGTTAGACGGAAACACCTTGCCTCCAGAAGAACGTCGTCGGATTAATTTTAATGTCACTGAATGCCTGAATGAAAAACTGGGCTTCAATCTGACAGATTCCTTTTGCGGATTTAAGGCTTACCGAGTCTCCTCATTGGGTGAACTTGATATCACCATCCCTGGCTATGCCATGCCCCTGCAACTTTGGATTCAAGCAGCTCATTTAAACTGGAATGTTGTCGAACACGCTGTGCCGTTGGTTTATCTGGATGAAGATCGATCCTTCGGAGGATCACTCGACGACGCGAAAATTCGACTGAAGCATTATCGAGACGTGCTGAACACCGAACTTGCCCGCCAGGGAATGCAGCAACGATTTACAGCCGATTGCGGCCAAAACATCTCGTAGCACCTGCGCCAGCCCAGATCTCAATCACCGCCCCTCTGCTGAAAGCCAACAGGCCCAGTTTGATAACAGGCCCCGCTTGATAACAGACCCGGTCTAATAACAGGGCAACAATGCCAACTGCCTGCTGAAAAAGGTAACCCGACGTGTGAGCGAGGGATATCGGATGTGCAGAACCTCAAAGTTTCGAGCGGATTCATCCCTCGCTGACAGGTCGGGGGACCACATCCATGCTTTTTGAACGGGCTGCTAAAGTCCTGTCCCCATGATCGTCCCCAACATCAACACCTGCTCGCGACGACGGAATAACCGACAAACTAAAAATCGATTCAGTCGGTTCACAGCGAATCAATTTCTGATGTGAACAAAGCAGTCGACGATGTGAGACTCGTCAGAACAAAAGGCAAGCACCACCACGATTGCGTAACCTGTTTTCTACATGACGCCTTGGTTATGCTTGGACATCAGAACGTTGCCTGGCTGCCATTCGGCACCCCACGCCTTAATTTTCCATGCTGATCACGCCCTCCAGAAAGCCAATCTCATGACCCGTTGTATCGCCGTATTCGTTTTAGCCGGGATGTTCATTCCCAGTGCATCTGCATTTGAAGACAGTCGAGTCTTCGAGATGCGGACTTACTTTGCCAACGAAGGCAAGCTTGATGCGCTGCTGTCTCGATTCCGTGATCACACTGTCGAACTTTTCACAAAGCATGGCATCACCAACGTCGGTTACTGGGTGCCTCAGAAAAACGACGACAACACGCTGGTTTACATCGTGGCATTTCCAAATGAAGAAGCTCGATCAGCATCATGGAAGGCATTTCTGGCCGACCCCAAATGGAAGGCTGCCTACAAAGCATCCACTGCTGATGGCAAGTTAGTTGCCAAAATCGAGTCTGTGTTTTTGACGGCCACGGACTATTCTCCCGCCATCAAACCGTCTCAAACAGATAAAGCTCGACTGTTCGAACTAAGAACCTACACAACGAATACAGAAAAGCTGGATGCTTTGAATCGTCGTTTTCGAGATCACACAACGAAGCTATTCACAAAGCATCATTTGCAACAGTTTGGATACTGGGTTCCAATGAAAGAAGCAGACGGTGCATCCAACAAACTGGTTTATCTACTGGCCCACGAATCAGTCCAGTCCCGCAAGGCGGGCTTCAAAGCGTTCGGCCAAGACCCCGCTTGGAAAACTGCGAAAAACGCATCTGAAACAGATGGGCCGCTGTTGATTCCCAAGGGCGTGAAGAGCCAATTCTTGATCCCGACTGACTTTTCACCGACGCGATAACACAATCAGTGGGTTCGCCAGACTGCTGATTTCTAGGTAAGGGACAACTGAATTCTGACCAGACCGACGACGGTCGAATCCGCAGATTGATCTCAGTTGAACCAGTAAAAAGAGCTTCCAGCGAATTGGTTCTGCCAAGTCGTTTTCGCAGAAAGAAAATAGAAGATGAGACGACTTGGTGAGAGCCAAGTCGTTCTCGCAGAAAGAAAATTGAATGATGCAACGACTTGGTGACAGCCAAGTCGTTTTCGCATTTCTTCAGCGGCTTGTGATCATAAACACAGTGCCGCTTGATGAGCTCTTGTAAGTGTGTCTATCACGATCGCCCCAAACTGATTACCTTGTTTGCCAATCGAGGACTGTGCCGCGTTGATTCGGGTTAAGATCACTACATCGCTTTTTTGTTGAGAGTCAATCCGTGCGGAAGCTCAAAGCCATCCTGTTGCTTTTACTTTTTGCCATGGCCGGATTTTTCGCTCGGCCTTGGATTGAAACGTTGCTGTCCGGCAAGCCTGTCGAAAAAGCAATGCCCAATCTGGGCGAGATCTACCAGCGCAGCGTGACGGCGGGAAATGTGATTCGCAATCCGGTCATTGTCATTCCGGGAATGATGGGGTCGAAGTTGCAACACTTGGCCGCAAAACGAATCATTTGGGGAGTCTTCAATGATTCATCAATCGACCCCAACATCGACGAAGATGTTCGACTACTCGCCTGCCCAATCAACGGTGAAAATCTCGATGAATTCGACGACGGAGTCTATACATCAGGCGTTCTTGATTCCGTAAAAATCGAAATCGCAGGTCTGACTCTCGATCACCAAGCCTACCTGAATATCCTCCGCATGTTAGGAGTTGGCGGGTATCGAGATGAAGAGTTGGGACTGTCGGGTGCCATCGACTACGGCGACCAACATTTCAGCTGTTTTCAATTCCCATACGATTGGCGACGAGATAACTCTGAAAATGCAAAACGACTCAGTGAGTTTCTTTTGGAGAAAAAAGCTTACGTCGAAGCAGAACGAAAGAAACGCTACGGAGTCGATACGCCCGTTCGGTTTGACATCGTCGCCCATTCGATGGGCGGCCTTGTTGCTCGTTACTATCTGCGATACGGAAATCAAGGAGCCGCCGTCAACGGCATTCCGCCTCAACTTAACTGGGCCGGTTGCGAACACGTGGACCGCTTGATCATGATTGGCACTCCGAATAACGGATCGGCCCAATCCTTGGTATCTACCCACGAAGGGTTTTCACTTTCGTACTTTCTGGATGACTTTCCAAGCGGCTTGGTCGCATCGCTTCCTTCGATTTATCAACTGCTGCCCAATGGTCCGAGCCCAGCCGTGTTTGACGAAGAAACAAACAAGCCGCTGAATCACTTCGATGTCGAAACATGGGATGCACGCGGCTGGGGAATGCTCAACCCCAACCAAGACCCTGTTCTGCAACAACTGCTTCCTGATGTCAAATCTGCAGCCGAACGACGAACAATCGCGAAGGCACATGTTGCTGCATGCCTTTTGCGAGCCCAAAATTTCCATGCCGCGTTGAACATCAAAGCTGCACCACCTGAAAGCACTTCGATCCACTTGTTTGTCGGTGACGCCATTCCCACGACGGCCACCTTAAATTCGAATCTCAATGAACGCACTCTAGAAACACGAACTGAGATGCCGGGTGACCAAACAGTGACTCGTGTCTCAGCAATGGCTGACTGGCGAACCGACGCTCACTGGCATCCCATGATGCAATCTCCCATCAAATTACGTGACGTCCGCTTCCTATTCGACGACCATTTTGGTTTGACTCGATCTCCAGAATTCACAGACAACACGCTGTATCTCCTGCTTGAAGATCCCACAAAACACGCTCCACCACTGATGCTAAAAGAAAACAGCGCGCCTTCGGCGTCACGTTAAAGCTCACCGTGTTAGAAAGTAGCCGTCACGCCCCGCCGTGACCAGCCGCACTGTGACCAGGCGCGCCGTGACCAGCCGCGCACAGTGCCCCCTCGCTTGGTATTTTGAGCAGGTCGCACAGGCAATTTGAGCTTGCCTTCTGATCTGAAAGCGTGAGCTGAAGACCAAGAAAACTCTCTCTGATTTTGGCTCTTACAAAGCGTTTCGATCCGAACCACTCATGGCTTGTGTTGGGACGATCCTACAACACCGTTGTTTGACGCCGCTGTTCGACACCGTTGATCGGGGCGGCTCAGCAGGGCCCCGAAAAACGGCAGCACGGCAGCTCATCACGGCGGAGCGTGATGGCAACATTGGTGTTGAAAACCGCCGGGACCAGCTTGGTAAAACGGCGGCCCCGTCAAAGCAAACACGTCGTCGATTAGACACGACTGTCTACCCTGCTGACGGCTACTTCGAAATTCTCTACTTCACAACGGGCGTTGCTTGTGTTGATTTCTTCTTCGCTTTTTGTTCTCGGCGAGTTCTATTTTTATGCAGTTTTTCTAACAGTCGAGCGGCTAAAGCTGTCCAGCCGGTTTGATGACTGGCTCCAAGCCCCTGTCCCGTTTCCGCATGAAAGTACTCGTAGAACAAAATCAGATCTTTCCAGTGAGGATCATCTTTAAAGTTTTCGTCTTCACCGTGGCACGGTCGAGCCCCCTCTTGATTCAGCAGGAACAATTTCAACTGCCGTTGCATCAGTTCTTCAGCGACCTCCGCCAAGTTCATCAGGTTGCCAGACCCCGTTGGGCATTCCACCTTCAGAGTGTCGCCGTAAAAGCGGTGATAGCGTTCCAATGATTCCACAAGTAAGTAGTTCAATGGAAACCAAATTGGTCCTCGCCAATTGGAATTTCCTCCAAACATAAACGAATCAGATTCCCCCGGGATATAGCTGACTCGATGCTCTTCTCCACCAATGTTCAGCACAAACGGATGCTCTTCGTGGATCTTCGATAGCGAACGAATGCCGTACGGAGACAAAAATTCGTTTTCATCCAACAGGTACCCTAGGATTCTCATCAGCCGTTCTTTTGAAGGCATGGCCAACAGCCGAGAACCTCCGGGAGCATCCATTTCGTCACAGTCGCGTTCCATGTAGGTCAGATGCTGCAACTGCTTCTTTCGGTTTTCAACGAACCAATTCATCCGCTTCTTGAACCCGTCCAGTCTTTGCAAGACGGTGTCATCGATCATCGTGACGGTGAACAGCGGAATGATGCCAACCATCGAACGCACCTTCAATGGAATCGCGTGGCCATTGTCGTAGATGTGGTCGTAATAGAAACCATCTTCTTCGTTCCATAAACCACTGGAACCTTCAGAATTCATGGCATCAGCAATTTCAACGTAGTGCTCGAAAAACTTGCTGGCCATGTCGGCATAGGCGGGATTTTCAGATGCCAGGTCCAAGGCGATCGTCAGCATGGTGGAACAAAAGAACCCCATCCATGCCGTACCGTCAGCTTGGTTTAAGTGACCTCCAGTCGGCAACGGCTTCGAACGATCGAAGACTCCGATATTATCCAAACCCAGAAAACCACCGGTAAACACGTGCTTACCCAACACGTCTTTTCGATTCACCCACCATGTAAAATTCAAAACCAGCTTCTGAAATGCTCGTTCCAGAAACAGGCGATCTCGAGTTCCCGTTTCTTCTCCCGTTCGCTTATAGACATGCCAACATGCCCACGCATGAACGGGAGGATTCACGTCGCTGAAATTCCATTCGTAGGCCGGAATTTGCCCGTTCGGATGCATGTACCATTCTCGCAGAAACAGAATCAGTTGATCCTTAGCGAATTCGGTATCAATGTGCCCAAAGGGAATCATATGAAAGGCGGAATCCCATGCCGCATACCATGGATATTCCCATTTGTCCGGCATCGAAATAATGTCTCGATTGAACAAATGAGGCCAATCGCTGTTGCGCATTTGCTTGCGATGTTCTGGTTGAGCTGGCATGTTCGTATCGCCTCGAAGCCAGTCATACACCGAATAGTGATAGAACTGCTTCGTCCACAACAAACCCGCATAAGCCTGTCTCATGGTTTGACGCTCATCTTCCTGAGCGTCATTCGGAATACGATTGGCGTAAAACGCGTCAGCTTCGGCGATGCGTTGATTCATGGTGAAATCAAAGGCGTCTCCGAAAACCTGAGACGGATATTCGTCCTTCTTCCAAAGCCGCAAATCAATCGTCACGGTTTCTCCGGCAGGAATCTTCAGAGAATACATGGCCGCCGTTTTGGTCCCCTTTTTCTGAGGATTAACGGCCTTCTTTTTTCCATCGACCACGTAGCTATGAAAGCCGTCTTTCCAATACTTACCCGCCAAAGCTGGGTCATGAAGGTACTTCGGATTCGATTCGTTTTCTGTGAACAACCACTCTGGTTCTACACCGTTGGAACTGACGTTCGCGATGAAGTTAAATTCTCCGAGCGATTCATGGCTGGCAGTGACGATGCCGTCTTCGCCCAGTTCTAAGATGGGCTTGGCTTCGCAGCCTTCGTGATCACATTGCCAGATCCATGTGTTGCGAAACCACAGCGTGGGCAGCACGTGCAACGGAGCTTCTTCTGGGCCTCGATTTGAAATCGTGAGCCGAGTCATAATGTTGTTCGGAGTCGACTTGGCGTACTCCACTTGAACGTCGAAGTATCGTTGCTCATCAAAGACACCGGTATCTGCCAATTCGTATTCTGGCAAATGCAGTCCTCGTCCTCGGTTGGCAGAAGTCAATTCCTCGTACGGAAATTCGGCCTGAGGATATTTATACAGCCCCTTCATGTACGAATGAGTGGGGGTCGAATCCAGATAAAAATAGAACTCTTTCACGTCCTCGCCATGGTTGCCTTCCGTGCCGGCAAGACCATACAAACGTTCTTTTAAAATGGGGTCCTTGCCGTTCCATAATGCCAAAGCAAAGCACATGCGGCACTTGCGATCGGCGATCCCCAGCAGACCGTCTTCACCCCAGCGATAGGCTCGACCGCGAGCATCATCGTGAGTGAAATATTCCCACGGCTGACTGTTGCCCGAATAGTCTTCCCGAACAGTGCCCCATTGACGCTCTGATACGTATGGTCCCCAGCGTTTCCAGTTTTCACCAGGTTCTCGTCGAGCTTCTCGTTCTAATCGAAGACGTTCCGCGTGACGTGTGGATGCAGAAGACATATTGATCTACCGTGATCTGAAAGTTCACTTTGTGAATCACTGTGCTAATGCCTCGCAAAAAACAATGCGAGCTCTGCAAACTCACACGTATCTGTGAGAGCGAGACAGGACGGTCGGACATTGTAGATATCCACGCCCTAGGAACTACCGACCTGCCAACGGAAGCAATTCAGATGGCCGTGATTTCAAACTTGAGACACGGTTCAGGAATCGTTCTCTAGCAACGCTGCTGCTTGAGAAATCGCATCGTCGATGCATTTAAGAGATGACCAAACAATCACCGCAAAATAACGGAAGGCTCATTGCTGCGCCCCATCACTGTGGCCCGTCACTGCGGCCAGTCAGGGACTTCCGTCCACTGGACTTCCTTCAAATCCAAAATAGTAATCAACGGCAGACTTCCATAGCAGATCTGACCAACCTGCTTGGCTCCGTTGGGCACAGTGGCCAAACAAGGCCGCAAGTCGGCCAGTCGATGAATACTTAGCAGCAAGCCTTTCTCATCTGGCGTATATCGATAGGGCACCAAAGTCAGATTGCGTTTTTGAATTTCTGGATGCAGCAACTGCAGGTCTCGAAGCTGAAACTGATGGCTTACCGGAGCCACCATCACGGTCGCCCCTTCTGGCACCAACTTCCAAGCGTCTGAATTCAAACCGACTCCCCAATAGTCGGCTTCCATCCCCAACGCGGCCGCTCCGGCCGTCCCGCCAATCTGAGCACCATAGCTGCACAGCGAAAACGGACTGAATACAGCAGGCAACGGAAGAATTACCCCGATCGCAACGGCAGCCAAAGACAGACGTCGTGACGTCCCTGTTGTTGCACGAACCCACTGAACGATGCCTCGAGCAGCAAGAAAAGCCAGCAGAGGCATGATGATCAAAAACAAGCGGACCGAATCGTAAACAGGAGTTCCAGGCAAAGCAAAGACAATCAAAGGCATCACCACCGACAAGAGTGCCAGCTGCTCGAACCGATCAAAGCGACGCTGAACAGTACGAGCGACAAATCCAACCAGCACAATCAGAGGCAACGTGATGGCCGTCATGACAAACGGAAAGTGAAACGGAACAGCCTTGTCTTGGTAACGCTCTCCAAAGTACCACGCAAACAAAGTCGGACGATCGCCCGCCTTTACGAAGTAAGTTCGAGCATGCTCAATCGGATCTAAAAGTAACCATGGCCAACCAACGAAAAAAACAACCAAGCCGACAACTCCGGCAACAATAACGGGGAACGGAAATCGAAGATGAAATTGTCGCACGGCCCACAAACCGATGATGGGCATCATTAAAATGCCCTGGATCTTCGTTAACAACAACAGCCCCCAAAACGCTCCGGCAAACACCATCGACCGAAATGATGGCAACTGAGAATGCCGTTCAGTCCACGCCGTCAATGGAATCCATAAGGCCAACAACCATGTTAAAGTTGTGGCTGTTTCTAAGGCTCCTAAACGTGCGTGAGCCACCATTCGAGGCATCACTAACAAAAGCACGGCGGCAAGAATGGCGGTGACTTGGTCATATCTGAAACTCACAATCAAAAACAGCAACGCAACAGTCGCTGCAAACATCAAACACGGACCGATCCGAGCTGCGTTGATGCTAATTTGGCCTTCGACAGCAGGTGGAAAAATGCCACTCAACATCATTTCGCAAAAACCCAAGACAGCTCGGCCAAACGGAGGATGGTCGGGCAGAAAGTCGGGATTTGCAAAAACTTCCCGAGTCGTTTTCGGAATCCACAGACCCGGGCCGTGTTTCAGAATTTGATCGTTCAGGTACACGCCCTGAGCCACATTAATCACTTCGTCCGTGGTGACGCCAGGTCCTGCCGACCACGCAGAATCTGCAATTCCGTAGTTAATCCGAGAAACTGCAATGCAAAAGGCGACGACGAACAAAACGACTGCCAGAACACGACGACTTTTTTGATCAGCGATTGCCAAGTGTGCCTATCCTAATGTTTATCTGCGTCTGTAATTTGATGCGATGCGATATGATGCGATGCGATTCTTCTTCGCAGCTGAACTCGCCCAAAGTTCTGCTTGCCCCCAGCGTTAGGTGACACAAGATCGATTTTCGAGTGTATCATTCACAGCGAAATAGATCAGCTGAACCAGCGACCTAAAATCTGACGGTGAAAACTGTCGTAGAATCCATCAGTGAAATCAGTCACTGGACGGACGACAAGCGTCCGACATCCCACAGGCAGCGGCCTCAACCACAAGTTCTACGTAGCGGCCCGTTGAAAAAGGTAACCCGACGCGTGAGCGAGGAAGATTGGATGTGCAGAATCTCAGTGTTTCGAGGGCATTCATGCCTCGCTGACGCGTCGAGTGATCACATCCGGGCTTTTTCAACGGGCTGCTAGAGATCACTACGCTTTCTGAACCAAAATTTGCGCATAAAAAATGCCATCAGGAGCATCATCTCGAAAAGAGAATTAGCAACCGGATGGCAAATTTTAATTAGACGCTTTTACACGGCTAATGTCTTCACAACTACGCTGTCTGCTTGCGACGATTTACCAAAGTACGAATTCGTTCGGCGAGCAATGCTGCGTCGAATGGCTTTCGGAAGGTTTCGTTGAAAACAGTCCGATCGAAACCGGATGCGTTGTCTTCGTCACTTAGTAATCCGATCAAAACGGTCTCTTCGTATTCACCGTTCTTACGCAGATTTTGGGCGATCATTAATGCTTCTTCGCGGCCCATCACAAAATCAATCACCACGCAATCGGGGTGAACAGATTCTGCTTGGATTCCGGCTTCGAAGCCACTGGCGGCAGTCTCGATCTTAAAATCGTCGTTGACCATCATCTCATCGAGAGAAGTTCTCGTCAAAGAATCAGATCCAACGAGCAAAATTTTTCCCATCGCTTCGTCTTCAAGCTCACCCAATGGCATTCCATGTTCCTTAAGGAACCGAATCAAATGTTCGCGTGGAATCCGTCGGTCTTGTGAGCCAGGAATTCGATAGCCTCTGAGTCGTCCGGAATCGAACCACTTAGAAACTGTACGAGGGGCAACTTTGCAGATCTTAGCTACCTGGCCAGTAGTGAAGATCGTTTTCATGGGCGGGCTCTCCAATCAATTCTCACTTCGCAACCCGATATCACATCCCTGAGATATCAGATCGTCAATCCCCAATTTCCAGCCACGGTAGATTTCGAAAAATCAAAAGTCGTGGAACCGTAACCAGACTACGGGTAGGGGAAGTGACAGGGGTCCAATTGAGCTGCGTGCGGGCAACTCCTGTGTCATCACAGGACACATTGGGGCGGAAGGAAATTGATCGTTCCGAGTATGACTGTGTTGCCACCTTCATACCGAGTGCAGGATCCTTCCCACATCGAAACTTTCTCTCTCCCCCCTACTAACGGCGAACTCAAGCCCATCATGATCCTGGCCTCCCTGCAACAAACATCGGGTCGCTTGTTGCCACAACAGGTATCATTCGCCTGAGGTTTGTTTCGGTAATCCGATGGTGGCGGCGTTAACCTTTTTGCGAACCGTGCACGGCCTAACGCTGGGAACAGCCACAACGACTGCGACAGTCAAACCAACTAACCGACTACCCAGTCCCCCAAAACTGCGTCCTATGCCGACTTATCATCCGCATAGGTACAAACCACGCCGCACCAGTCAAGCAAGCCCCCCCAGATTACTCAGCCGGAAGCGTCAACGCCCCTTCCGCCGTCGGTGCATCAAATTTGCTAGCACAACACAAATTATTTCTGCAACCCCAAATCTTGTGAACCTGCCGTCACGGCAAGCGAACACAAAACACCCGGTTCACAGAGAACATTGGTCAAACGAGGCGAAGTCCACCAGCACGCGCCAAGTCAATCTTCTCGGCCAAAATTGCTGATCACACACCTCTGCCGAAAGCACACTGCACAACGAGAGGATTCAGAATCAAACTAACCAGCTTGACGAACCGTCCACTCGACAATCAACGACACATGGGGGACGCCAAGCCGAACGCGCTCCGCGATGCTTGCTCCAAACAGCAAAGGATGGACTCCATCGAACACCACCAGCGACTGAGCTGCCTGTGCTGCCTGTTTGTTATCGCTCACGAGAGCAGAGCAATTCTATTGTGGAGCTCTTTCAGTTCGATTCCCACCCACACCGGGCTCGGCACCACCGGGCTCGGCACCAGAGAAGTCGACGACACAGAAGCTGACGACACAGCTGAGATGCTTGTGTGTTTCAGGGCTACCTAAACTGACAGGACAGCATCAAGACAGCGTCCGTGCGATCAGCAATGAGACAGAACGAACGCCCGAATAGCACGAACGCCCAAACAGAACGAACGCCCAAACAAAATGAACGGGCCTCGGAGTTCGCGTCGCCAAGCACTACGCCGCTTTGCTAGCTTGATCTTCCTCACCGATATAGTTGCCGTGGTCGTCGATGTCTTCAAACTTCACAGCCAACCGCTTCGAAACTCCAGATTCTTCCATCGTCACGCCATACAACGCGTCTGTCACAACCATCGTTGGCTTTCGGTGAGTAATCATGATGAACTGAGTTTCATCTTTGAAACCCTTCAACACATTCACAAAGCGACCAATGTTGGCATCGTCCAACGCGGCATCGACTTCGTCCAAGATACAGAAGGGACTGGGCCGACTTTGAAAAATCGACAACAACAAACCCACGGCCGTCATTGTCTTTTCACCACCACTTAATAACGACAAACCTCGAAGTTCTTTCCCCGGTGGTCGAGCGACAACATCGATCGAACATTCCAAGATGTCTTCGGGATCTTCTAAAACTAAATCGGCCTCTCCACCGCCGAATAGCCTTCGAAACAGATCGCGGAAGTTCTCACGAATTGTCGCAAACGATTCTTCAAACATGCGACGACTTTCAAAGTTGATCTGTCGCACCATGTCTCGCAACGCATCTCGAGCCGCCTCTAGGTCCTTTAACTGAGCATCCAAACGCTGGAATCGTGTTTCAAGTTCCGTCAGATTATCCAAACTTTCTGTACCGACGTTCCCCAACTTCTTTAATTGACGCTTTAGCTTGCCAACTCGCTGATCGACGCTCTCGCGCAATTCTCCATACCGCTCGTCCGATCGCAAAACCTGTTGGACGGATGGATCGTCGATGTACAATTCGTCAACTTCGCTGCTGGACTGATAATCGTCAGCGGACGCACCATCAGTCTCCTGACCCGACCCAGCATGCAGCTTCGATTCTTGCTGTTCCATCAAGCTGGCAACCACCGCCGAACGGCCGTTCTCGACCGCCTCTTCCACGGTGATACTGAATTCATCCTGAATTCGCTCGGCCGATGTCTGCAGTTGATGCTGGATACTATTGATCTGCAGTTCAACTTCATGAACCAATGTTTCCTGAGCTCGGCAAGTTTCACGAGCATGTTGTTCTGCCTTGGTGGCTTCTTGACGTCGACCACGCAGGGCTGATCGAGCTTGACTGGCGTTCATCACCGCCAAAGTCAGCTGATCATCATCAATTTGCTGCTCGAACAATTCTGCCGCCACATTCAACTTGCGCAACAGCAGTTCCTGAAGCCGTCCCTGACCAGATGTGAGGCGGCGACGAGATTCCTGTTGTTGCAGTCGGCGTTGTTCTAAGTCATCAATCAGCCGCTCCACAGCATCTCGAATCGACAACAAGCGTTCTTCAGATCGAGTCATCGAAAGATTGGCTTCGGTGCGACCCTGCTCCAATGCCTGCAACTGTACTCGGACATCGTTTTGACGCTGATCAATTTCTGACACACTCAACTGCAACTGTCGACGACCATCGACAGCTTCGGTCTGCTGCTGCTGAAGCCGATCTTCTTGACTTTGCAATTGCTCAATGCCGTCTGCCAAACGCTGGACTTGCTGATCCAGTTTATTTTCGTTCTCTAAACTGGCTTCAACCGCCTGCTTGGCCTGTCCGTGCTGTTGTCGAGCTCCCGAGGTTGCCGCCGAACAATGTTCGACGTGCTCTCGGCTGGCCTGCAATTCGGTATCCGTTGATTCAATACTCCGCACCAAATTCTTCAATCGCAGATCACGTTCGTTAATTAAATGCTCGACGCGGTGCAGTTCATTTTTTAACCGACGTAGCTCGCTCTTTCGAGAAACCACGGCCGCTTCACTGCGAACAGTGCCCGTAAACAGAACTCCGTCCTTTTCAATCAGCTCGCCTTGCAAGGTGATGAAACGATACGTGCTCCCATATTTATCACGCAGTCTTCTCGCGTGATCCAACGACCGCACAACCCAAGTGTCTGCCAATAGTAACGAAGCCAAGGCAGGAATATGTCGAGGAGAACGAGCCAGACTGTCTGCTCGACCAACCACACCTTCTTCTTCTTGAAGGCTGTTGATAGATGCATCCGGAAGACTAAAGACAGATCGAATCACGGGAATATTGCCGTGTTCATCAACCCAAGTCACTTTTAAGTCGGGAACAAATTCTTCACCAACAGATAAATCGAAGTCTGCGTTCAGCCAGTTTTCGTCGAACACGCCGATATCCGAAAGGCTCCACTTTTCACGATTCAGCAAATCCTGAGGCTCATCCGACGCTTGAACCTGACCAAGATCGCCAGATCCCAGCCTATCTTGTTCGGAATTAGAATGCAGAGCGTCTGGAAAAGCTGACCCCGATCTGCCCGTGTTAAACCCCTTCAAAGACACAAAGCCGACTCGACCCGTAATCTGACACTTGCCGCTGTTTAGATAGCTAACCAAGGGTTCCAGTTCGTCGATGACCAACAACTGAGCTCGACCAGACAACGCCACTTCCAGTAATGCCGCATTTTGCATGTCGACATCAAGCAGATCCGCCACACTGCCTTGAATCAAATTCCAAGGCTGTCGACTATCTTCTTCAGCACGACGCAAAATTTCACGAGCACCAATGCCATAGCCTTCTTGGCGATCTTCAAGGTCTTCCAGAACCGTCTTTCGTGCCAACACGGCACTGCGTTGTTCGCGAAGGTCAGCCAGAGATTCACGAGATTCCGTTTGTTGACTCAGCAAACTTTCTCGTTGATTCAGAATCTGATCCGCTTGCTCTTCTGTCGTTTTTTGAGCAGCCAAGGCTTCAGACAAAGCTCGTTCGCTTTCTTCTTCACGAGCACGAAGTTGTTCCAATTCGGAATCCAAGACGATTTTTGCATCCAATAGTTCTTCGCTGCGTTTTTCCAATGATCGCAGTTCATGCCTTAACCCACCCAACGAATTGGTCAGATCTGATTCTTCCTGAGTTGCTTTGGCCAAGGCCGTTTTTGTTGCCGTTGCTTCAGCAGCAAGCTCTTGCAATGAAGCTTTCAAATCCTGCAGGCCTTGCAGGCCATCTTCCTTCTGGCGTTGATGTTCTTCGCAGCGTTCGTGTTCCAATTTCAACACCGACTGCAAATGAATTTCTTCTCGCTCGGCTTCGGCCACTCGGCCATCCATCAATGTTTGCTGACGCACCAAACGATCGACTTCGATTTCCAATTCTTTGCGTCGGCTAGAATGATGCCCCAAAGTTGTTTGCAAACTGGCCATGCGGCTGCGAAGTTCAGAACGATGTCCTTCCACTTCTCGCAATTCATCATCGACAACAGAAAGCGCCTCGTCGGCTTCATCCAATACCAGCTTGGCCGCAGCTTGGCTTTGCTGAACATCTGATAGGTGCTGACTGGCAGTTGACTTCTGCTGTTCAAGCTTTTCGCGAACCATCGATTGACGACGGAAGTCGTCTGCCACCATTCCCACCCAAAAGGTTTCCAGCTCGGTGGAAATCTTGCGGTACTTGGTGGCTTTTTCAGCTTGGCTGCGCACTTTGTCGACCTGAGATTCGACTTCGTCGACGATGTCTGTCAGTCGCAGTAAATTTTGTTCGACTCGTTCCAATCGTCGTTCGGCTTCGTTGCGACGTTGCTTCAACCGACTGATGCCGGCCGCTTCTTCAAAGATTAAGCGACGGTTGGCCGCATTGGATTGAAGAATCTGATCGACTCGCCCCTGTTCGATAATACAGTACGACGCAGCTCCGGCACCGGTGCCCGTCAAGAGATCTCGAACGTCTTTTAATCGAGCCGCCTGACGATTAATCAGGTACTCAGAATCTCCCGTTTTCCAAAGCCGACGACCCACGGATACTTCGTCGTGGTCCAGAGGCAGAAATCGAGTCGTGTTGTCGAAAACTAAGGTGGCTTCGGCAAATTGAGCACCGCCACGGCTGGTAGAACCGTTGAAAATGACGTCCGTCATTTCCTTTCCACGCAAACTCTTTGCACTCTGGTCGCCCAACAACCACTTGATTGAGTCCACGACATTACTCTTGCCGCTCCCGTTCGGTCCCACGACACCTGTGATGCCATCGTGAAATTCAAAAACGGTTTTATCGGCAAAACTCTTGAAGCCAAAGAGTTCGAGCGATTTTAACATGGATACAGCAGACGTCGGTCAGTGACAAAAGTGAATGGACGGCAGTTTCTTCACCCGTCCATTTGCAAAGCAACACGAATGACCCTTCAAATTAAAGGTCAGCATCTTTCTTAAACGGGTTGCGGAACACACGCTTTAACTTGGCAGCAAACGGTTCACGAAATTCTGTCTGCTCTAAAACGAAGTCTTCTTCACTTTCAGGTTCAGAAAGATCGATGTCCAAATCTAAAGACGACTTTTCTTCTGGTGCTGTTTGATCAGACATCATGTCCGATTCGGATTCATCCATTTCAGAATCGCTCATGCCCATCGATTTCATATCTTTTGAAACCATCTGATCATCACCGATCTGGCCATCTTCAAACGATCCGCCTGCCATGTCTGGTTCGTCCGTCGCCTCTCGTTCGCGGAACATTCGCTCCAAGGCAGATTCTTCTTTTTCGGCATCGGGGATGTCCGATTCTTCGACTCGATCAAACAAACCCGGAGTCAAAGCGGCTGAACCCAGCTTCGCTCTTTTCTTTCCAGCACCGTCACGTTCTGACTTCGTTCGATAGAAAGCTCGCCCCGCCTGAGGCAATCGGTCGACACCAAGTTCGCCCGCTAAGTTGTTTTGATTTTCGGCTTCCAGAAGCAACTGAACAACGTCCGGATAGGTGGCTCCCATTGACGCCAACGTCTTCAAGACTTCGACGAGATTGGGGGAAGACTTTCGCCGTATCGGATCAGCGTTTTCCACATACCGAGTCACGGTGACAGTGTTGTCTCCATTCTTGCCCATCACTCGGAGATGGTGACCGCAACTCAATGTCGCGGGAATGGCAAGTTCCTGCTGAGTTCCAAAGACAACGACTTCAGGGAAGCGATAGCGAACAACGTGCACGGCCGCTGGTCCACTGCTTTCCACAGCATGAATGATAAACTGATTGGGGAAAACGCTTGTGCCCAAAGAAGGGTCGTTGGGACTATTTTCTTTTAACGCCCGAACGGCACCGTATCGAGTTTCCAAGACATCGTCAGAAAGCAGCTCTCGCATGGCAAGAACCGAATCCGCATCCGTGGTGATCGAAAGGGCGGCCAAAGCATATGCTCGGAAAGCAGGCTCCTTAATGGCCGCTTCTTTTAAGAACTCAACCCCGCTGACATCTTCAAGATACGCCAATGCCAACGCGGCATGAAACTGAACTTCCAGTTCCGGACTTGCCAACGCAGCTTTCAAGAAGGGAATCGCATCTCGACCAATGGCTTCCAATTCGTAAGCACTTCGCTTGGCCGTCGCTGGTTCCAAGATTTCTTTCGCCAATCTTTCCATTCTTAATCGCCGAGCCACATCGCCTTCTCGGAAGGCAATGCTGCCAATCATCTGGCGATAGCGAGGATAGTTGTTGCGATACAATGGGTGAACTTTCAATTCAACCATCATGTCCGTTTTTGCACTCGCCATACTGGTGCGTTGCCCGAAACGGTCGTAATGGAACAAACGCTTCGAAATCGCAGTTTCAATGTTCTTTGCCGTCTTAATGCTGCGTCGTTCATTGCGAATGATGATTTCTAGATTCCGTTCTGTCTTCGAGACCGCACCTCCGGGCACAGAACCTCGACGTAACAATGCGGGGCTCGCCTTTGTTGATCCATCCGCTCCCAAAGCAGTCAAGATCGCTCCGCCTGCTGTGGCATCATGATGCCCTTTTTTGACTCCTGCTCCACGAATGGCTCGCTCTTCGGCAAGTCGAGTATCGAGCAGCCAACCACCTTTTAAACTGGTTGCCGTACTGTTCGGTGGCAGCACAACTCGCACGTCAAAGTGCTGGCCTTTTTCGACCATCGCTGGCAAATAGCCAGTCACAATGACCATCGCCGTGTCTCGAGACGCCAGAATTTTTTGAGGACTCGGGACTTTGCGACGCTTCATTTCGTTAATCAGCTCGGTCCGATAATTGGAAGGCGGAGGATCGCCACCGGTGCCGTTTAGCCCCGTCACCAAACCCACTCCTCGCAAGGGAATTTGGCTGTTCCCAGACACGCTGACATAGTCGCCAAGCAAAGGCGTTTCGATCTTGGTTTCGAAGTTATTGTCGTCCTTATCCTTGGCCTTGGCCTTGGCTTCCATGGCCGCCGTTTCTGGATCTCCCTTCACGAGATTTCGAAACTTAGTCGACAGCGCATTATTGCCAGACAAATTCAGCAAGCTGCTGGTGCATCCCATGCTCGTGACGGTCACTGCCACGGCAAGACCTAGCCGGACGGAAACAGAAAGTCCGGGCAAACGAAACAATGGCGTTTGAATTCGGTTCATAGCGGCCACGACAGACACCTCGGCGCAGCAAACACAGTTCCGCTGGCCCCGCTCGGGCTTCGCGAATTGCTGACAGCGCGTCAGTGAACTAAGAGAGGGGGGGAGGAATTGACGTTGATTGTGACACCCGACTGGATAGGTCTTGGCTGGAGAGGCCAAAGTGTCAAAATAAGAACACAGCGTTTCAATAAACAACCACCGGCTGAAGAAGACAGCACCGTGATTCAAACTCAAACACAAAGTGAAGAATGAAAATCAGTTTTGAAACGGATCGCATTTCAGAACCAATTTGCACCAAGTAAAAAGTCGCCCAACAGTCAGATAGCCAACCGCCAGAAGTCGCCATGGTCTTGGCACGAACCAATGTCGTTCAAGATCAAAGCCAGATTCTATTTTTGATTTTCAACGACCGTCCATGGTCATCGCAGAGTGAGAAGCTGCGACCCGATTGACCAAGATGATCCGCTGAATCAAATTCGAAAGTCATGATTGATTTTTGATCGAGCACCGCCCGAACAGACGCACACTAAATACGTTTCATGACGGCAACAAGACGATCTCACGCTGGAAATCGGGAATCAAATTTTCACATCACCAACACGACCAACGAATCGGCAATTCATGCACTTTTCGAATCACACCTGGCAAGACTGGCACAGCCCCAGCAACCGCGTTTCTGAACATCACAGCGTGTCGCTCGATACCAGCAAATTCTGCCGGAACATTCTTCCGCCGAAACTGCCCCACCCAGCCAACTGTCTATTGATCAGGAAGAGAGACCCTTTTTGAATTTTCCGAATCGATTCAGCGCAGTTCGATCAAGAAAGAGTGATTCGCAGCTCATCAATAAAACGTCCAACCCCAAAAGGCAAAGAATGGAAAGAGACATCTGAATTCGATGAACGTCGAACAACGTGCCAACCTTTCCACCATCGTGAGATGATCAGTTCTGAGGCACCAAGACGATACGATCTTCTTCGGGTGCAAAATCCAGAGCCCAGTCTTCTTCAACTTCTGTGCAGATGATTTGAGGTCGATCGCTGAGACGGCCAAGACCAAAAGAATGCCGCTCGCCCCAAGACTCCGTATTGGAAATCAGATCTTCAGCATCAGGAACCCCGATCTGTGCCCAGCCGCGGCCATCCTTTTCCATTGAGCCCGCATCTTTTTCACTCTGCTTGGATTCTGCATCTCGATTCTTAGCCAATGGCTTCTCAGCAGTCTTTGAATCTGACTTGTCTGCGGTCCCAAACAAATCGTTGGAACAATACGAGGGAATAAAGAACCAGTCTTTCCCCTCACCGCCCAACATGATTTCACGAATCCCATCGGCTCCGGTGTACAACAAGTCGTCGCCAGCACCACCATTGATGATGTCTTTTCCGGCCTCACCATAAAGTTCATCACCCATCATCCCGCCCGAAATTGCGTCGTTGCCACCGCCGCCGTAAACCACACACCTGACGGGAATAAAATCGTCGATCCAAAAACTGTCTTTTCCCGCCCCCATCCTCACAGTTAAGTTTTCAAGTTCTGACCACCCAAACTTGCGAAGATAAATTTCTTGCCGTTGCCCCGTCACCGGATCCACTTCTGCTGTGAGCACTTGCACAGTGATGTTCCCGTCCAAGTAACTGACGTCGCAGTCATGGCCTGCATCGCCCAAGACGATTGTCAGATCCCAGTGGCTGTAGAATTCTTCGATAAGCTGAGCATCCGCTTGTCCGCTCAGTGCCGTCATGGCGACTGCCAATGCAAAAGTTTGCTTCATCGATTTCATGTTGTCTCCAAATTGAAAAGAAGAAAAGTGGCCCGCACGACCGCAAGCGAAACCCCTTTCAATTTGTGACAGTGTTTTTCAAACTTTTTTTTCGAAGCTGCCGTCAACCACTTCAGTCAACGACCCTTCACATCGGTTTACCGATGGCAATACTCAAGCGAACCAATTCCGTCGCTTCCCCGCTGTTCAGTGATCTGATGCCACCTGACTGATACACTGTGAAGCTTAGGCCACTTGAAAAACATCGATCGCCCCGCCGGAGAAACTTCTGATGCTGAATCGTCTGAATCGCCTCGCCATCAACGCAGTCGCATGTCTGCTGTTCGCCAACTGCACTCAACTGTTGGCCACAGATCGCCCTACAGGCAAAAGCTTCGCGACTCGATCAGCCGTCGCAGCCAAACACGGCATGGCGGCCACCAGTCAACCATTGGCCACTTTGGTAGCGATCGACATCCTTAAGAAAGGCGGATCCGCCGTCGACGCAGCGATCGCAGCCAACGCCACTTTGGGACTGATGGAACCCACAGGCAATGGAATCGGCGGAGATCTCTTTGCCATCGTTTGGGATTCAAACACAAAATCACTCTCTGGTCTCAATGCCAGCGGACGCTCGCCCGCCGCACTCACCATGAAAGAACTAAAGGATCGCAAGTTAAAGGCCATTCCACCGTTCGGAGCTTTGCCTGTCACCGTGCCTGGCTGCGTTGATGGCTGGTTCGAACTACACGCCAAGTATGGCAAACTGCCGATGTCGGAAGTATTGGCCCCCGCCATTCACTACGCCGAAGAAGGCTTTCCTG
The DNA here is from genome assembly GCA_039974975.1 of Fuerstiella sp. GTDB lineage: Bacteria > Planctomycetota > Planctomycetia > Planctomycetales > Planctomycetaceae > Fuerstiella. The sequence goes on from JBDWHY010000029.1 coordinate 37,798, forward strand.
TTTCCGAAGTCATTTCGTTTTACTGGAGACGCAGTCGCAGCGTCTTCGCGAAGTATCCCGGCTTCTTAAACACATACTTCCCCAATGGCAAAGGACCGAAACACGGAGACACTTTTCGCAATCCCATGCTGGCGAAGACTCTCAGAAAAATTGCGGCAGGTGGTCGAGACGCCTTTTACAAAGGAGACATTGCTCACACGATCAGCGACTTCATGGCCAAGCACGATGGCTTTTTAGCCTACGAAGATTTGGCCAGTCACCGTTCCGAATGGGTGGAACCGGTATCGACGAATTATCGAGGCTACGACGTTTGGGAATTGCCACCCAACGGGCAGGGCATTGCCGCTTTGGAAATGCTAAATGTGTTGGAAGGGTACGACTTGAACAAGGCTGGCTTCGGTAGCCCCAACCATCTTCACTGGTTTGTGGAAGCCAAAAAACTAGCGTTCGAAGATCGAGCACGCTTGTACGCAGACATGGATTTTTACAACGCTCCTGTGGACCGATTGGTTTCGAAGGAATACGCGAAGATTCGACGAGCCTTAATCAACAACGACAAGGCGGCGCTGCGATATCCCGTTGGCATCCCCAAAGCGTTGGAAGAAGGAGACACCATTTATCTGACGGTCGCCGACAAAGATCGCAACATGGTGTCGCTGATTCAAAGCAACTATCGAGGATTCGGCAGCGGCATGTGTCCGGATGGATTAGGATTCTGTTTGCAAGATCGAGGACAATTGTTTGACCTGCAGGAAGACCGCCCCAATACATACGCTCCTAAGAAGCGACCATTTCACACAATCATTCCCGCCTTCGTCACAAAAGATGGCCAACCATTTTTAAGCTTTGGAGTCATGGGTGGAGCAACTCAGCCACAAGGACACACCCAAATCATCACCAACATGATCGACTTTGGCATGAACGTACAAGAAGCCGGAGATGCACCCAGAATGATCCACAAAGGCTCGTCTCAACCCACAGGTGAACAGATGACCGAAGGAGGCACCGTGGGATTGGAGAATGGATTTTCTGGCAACACCATGAAAGCACTCTTGGATCGAGGACACGTATTGAAATCGGCCGCCGGCGAATTTGGAGGCTATCAGGGAATCCAGTACGACCCGGTTCGAGACATCTATTTGGGAGCATCGGAGTCTCGAAAAGACGGCATGGCGGCAGGCTATTAAACCGCGCTGCATTGTCACTTGATGAGACCCGCCGCCGAACCGACCAGCCAATCAAGGCTGGTCATGACTGGCACTCCGAGATGATTCAAAAAAGAGTCTCGCGCAGTGCCTCGCAGCCTCAAAGAATGATCCGTCACGGAAACAGTCGCGCTACGATTCCGTTTTCGAGGTTGCTTAAACTTAAAAGCGACCGCCAAAAACTGTTGGCCACGAAGTCCTCGTCGCCAACCACAACGTGATGAACTCAGAGATTCTGCGCGAGACAAAACTGTTCCGCAGTGGGACGCCGATCCTGAGAACCCCGGAACAAAAATCGGCGAACCCAGCAACAAAGCAGGTGTCCTCAAACAGCCATCAGCTCAGTTTGAAGCAATCGAAGTTTCAGAGCACTGAAAAGCTGCCGTTTTGCCTCAAAATTTTCAGCTCGGTACAGTGGAAGCCGTCAGAAAAGCTGATACAATTCCGCCTCGCCAGAAACGAGGACCGCAGAAAAGCGATTCAAGTTCGGGTAAAGTCGCTTCTATAGCTCAATTGGTAGAGCAAATGACTCTTAATCATTAGGTTCAAGGTTCGAGTCCTTGTGGAAGCATTATTGAAAGGGTTTCGGCTTCAGGCTGAAACCCTTTTTTCGTTGGTGCCACGCTGCGAAGAAACTTCGCCGTCTGCTGAGCGTTCACACCGACGTAGAACTTCCCGGTTGTCGTGCACCCTCACGATACTCTCATGCCGTATCAGCTCATTCAGCACCCTCGGCAACGGCCGGCGAGCCCAGCGGAATCCAAAAGCACGCCAAAGATCGTAAGCCGATGCGTAAATTGACGGGTTGTCCGCTCCGTTGCTAATCAGGTCGGCTTGAACTTCTCGTCAACTTTGATGCCTGCCGCTTGGCCTCGCCGCACAATCGTCTTCGAAATGGTATCGATTCTTCCACACTCGCTTTGGAAAAGCATTGGACGAAAGACAATGACTTCACTCGGCATCAGTATGTAGCTGGACGCGATTCGCGCCCAGCCAAACGACAACCAGCCAAACGACAACCAGCCACGGACTGTCACCGAATCACAAGAGCCAGTCTGAAGAATAAAACCTGAGCCGAAACCAACGACTTGGTTCAAATTCTTACCCCCTTGAGCAGATCAAGGACGATCTTTCGAAACTGTTCTGTGATCTGAGGGCTGTTCAGATACTGATTTTTCTGATTCACATGGACATCGCTGCTATCCATGACGGCATCATCGACAGCTTCTGGAAAATCGCCTAGCAGTGCCTGCTCTGGCGTGTTGTTTTCGACTTGGTGCATCACAACTGTGTTCTCCCTGACTTTGTCAGTGATCGTGCGCAAGTAGTTGATTAGGTCCTTGTCGGTCAGACCGTCGGTGACGAACACTTCATTCAGACGCTGGATAATCTGCGACAGCCATTCTTCTTTCTTTGACTTGGCTTTTCCTTTGCCGATGTCAGTCCCCGGGCTGAGACCCTCCGCCCCAGATTTCTTCAGTTTCAGGTCCTGCTGTTTGATCTTCGACAATCGGTAGTGGCTGAGTCCGATCGTCGATAAATCGACCCGATCTTCTGTTGGTGACTCCTCACGCAGCAGCGGGGCTAAGTGCCGGGCGTATAGACTGAGTCTCTCCAGATCAGTGCTGTCATAGTCGACAATTTGAGACATAAATTCGTAGTACCGACAGAATGAAACCAAGTCGGCTTTAAACAGTCCCAACGCGTCCAGCTCTTTCTTCGCTTCCTTCATGTCGCCTTCAGCGTTGGCAATGAATGTGGGATCTCCAACTGTTTTCGCGTGGCTGAATAGCTTCTTGTGTTTTTCGAAGTCAGCTTTGGCGTGATCGAATCGCTTCTGCCATCGATCGACTGCTGGTTTGCAGACATTGCTGATGGCAGCGTTGCTTTTGCTAGTGATATAAAAGACTTCGCTGAACTGAGCCACCTCAGTCCATTGAAAGATCCCCGCAGCACGCAGCTTGTCGAACAAATCCCAGATTTTATTCGGGTCCGAAACGTCTAGCAGTTGGGCGGTTTCGAAATACTCCTGAAACGCGGCCAGAACTTCATCGGGTTCGTTGTAGAAGTCTAGAACGTAGGTGTCCGTCTTACCGGGGAATGTGCGGTTTAGCCGTGACAGCGTCTGCACGCATTCCAGTCCGCCCAGCTTTTTGTCGACGTACATGGCACACAGCTTCGGCTGGTCGAAGCCCGTTTGGAACTTCTGAGCCACGATCATCACATGGTACTCGGCCGTATCAAACGCCTTTCGCATGTCCCGCCCTTTCAGGCCGGGGTTCATGCCGGTTTCTGTGAACTTCTCACCCAGAAGTTCTCCAACATTCGGGTCTTCAGGATTGAATTCGACTTCGCCGGAGAACGCGACCATCGTCGCCAATTGGCTGTACTGTTTCTTGGCGATGTACTTATCAAATTCAAGCTTGTATCGAACAGCTTCTTTGCGCGATCCCGTCACCACCATGGCTTTGGCTTGGCCATTCAGCAGTCCCATGATCGTCTGCCGGTAGTGTTCCACGATCACTTTCACCTTCTGGGCGATGTTGTAGTCGTGCAGCCGTGCCCACTGGACCAGCTTGATCTTTGCCTTCTTTGAATCAACCTCACTGTCTTCGTCAGCAACCTTCTGAGCCAAATTATAGGCGACTTTGTAGCTGGTGTAATTCTTTAGCACATCGAGAATATAGTTCTCTTCGATTGCCTGACGCATACTGTAGATGTGAAACGCCGCTGGCTTGTTGTCTCGTTTGTTGGGTGGCTGATCCGGTTTGGGAAGTCGCCCGAACAATTCCAGCGTTTTGCTCTTTGGGGTGGCCGTGAAGGCGTAGTAGCTGAGATTGGCAGATCCTTTTCGAGCCTCAACACTGGCGGCAAGTGCGTCTTCAGCGCTGACCGGTTCGTCATCTTCTTTCGCCTCGGTCGATAGCACTTCTTTCAGCTTCCGCGCTGTGCGGCCTGACTGCGAACTGTGAGCTTCGTCAGCAATGATCGCGTAGCACCGTTCTTTCAAGCTGACGCTGTTCTCGATGGCTTTCAGAACAAACGGGAACGTTTGAATCGTCACGATCACGATGGGCTGGCTGCTCTCGAGTGCCGCTGCCAGCTTCTCGGACTTCGATCCTTTGCCTTCATCGCGGTTGATCCGTCCGACGACGCCGTCAGCGTGCTCGAACTGGTAGATCGTATCTTGCAGTTGGTCATCCAGCACCGTGCGGTCGGTGACGACGATCACGCTGTGGAAGACCTTGTCGCCACTGTCGTTGTACAGCGACGAAAGTTGGTGAGCCGTCCAAGCGATGCTGTTGGACTTGCCAGAACCGGCACTGTGCTGCGCGAGGTACTTGTGGCCGGGGCCTTCTTCTCGGCTGGCTTGGACAAGTTTGCTCACAAGGTCCCATTGGTGATAGCGGGGAAAGATCAGCTTTTCTTTCTTGGTCTTTCGCCCGTCCCAGTCTTCTTCGGTTTCAATCTCCAGGTGAATGAACCTGCCGATAATCTGCAATAGATTCGCCGGGGCAAGAACTTCGTTCCAAAGGTAGCCGGTCGCGTACTCGTCAACGTCTTGCGGGGTGTCGTTTCCCGCGCCGCCTTCCGCCGTCCCTTTGTTGAACGGTAGGAACCGCGTGTCTGTCCCAGCGAGATTGGTGGTCATCGCCGTGAGGTACTGACTCACGGCAAAGTGAACTAGCGCCCCACGTTTGAAGGTCAGCAGCGGTTCGGGTTTGTTTGTTTCGGGGTCTTTGGGTAGCCGGGTTTTCTGGTACTGGCAAATCGCATTCTCGACCGCCTGTTTGAATTCGCTTTTCAGTTCCATCGTCACGACCGGGATGCCGTTAACGAACAACACCAAGTCGATCCGCCACTTCTTGGCCTGCTTGCCGGTTTCCGCCAGATGAGCGGCGGTGGCGTAGGGGCTGTAAACCAGTTCGGGAACCACGCGGAGGATGTTGCCCTCGTACATCGCCAGCGTATCGGGGTTCAAGCCGTGCTCGGGTTTGAACTGGCACATTTTGAAGCTGGCTGACTTGTCGCGTAATTCGTGTCGCAGCACGCCCAGAGTGCCGAAGGTGCGAAGTGACTTGTCGCTCGCCCGCGGATCGGCTTTGGAAAGCTGCGAAGCCAGCTTTTCGATGAACGCTTGCTCGGGGTTGGCGGGGTAAAGCTGCTGGTACTTTTCCCAGGTCTTGGGCTGAGTCGTCTTGACGTACTGCAGGCAGTCGTCGGTGTAGAGAGCCAGTTTGCGATCGTAGTTGGCTGGATCGCCCAGCTTCCAACCGCCAGCGACCATCGGGTCGATGATGTCTTGTTGAAAAGCGGCTTCTTTGGAGTCAGCGTTCATGAAGTTATCATATAAGAATTCTGGACGATGTGGCTCGTTTGATAAGGTTTTATTGATGTTCGAGTCTGAGGGCAGGTCGCCCATCAAATAACCGTCAAATAAGATCTACTGCGGATTCAGGAATCTGATTCTTTGGAAATAACGTCGACGATTTCCTGAGCCAGCCAATCACGTTCGCGTTCTTTTCCGGTGTACTCACGCAAGATCCCCAAGCGTTCCAGTCTGGCAATGTCCTTACCTGCAGTCGTTTTGGATATGTCCGATTTGTCGACGAGGTCAGCAACATTCAATGCGGGCGTTGAAAACAGTTCGTCCACAACGGGGAAGAGCCGAGTTGGGGCGTCATCTTCTTTGAGTACATCATGAAAACGGCTTTTGAGTGTTATCAGTTCCTCACTACGCCAAATCGTATCGAGTGCCTGTGTGCGAATTGCATCGAGGATAAACCCAATCCAGTCTGACCATGCGTCGCCACCCTCCTGACTGATTCGCAGCAGCAGATCAACGTATTCCCTGCGGTGCTCATTGATGTAAGCACTCATGTAGACGACAGGCTGCTCCAGCAGGCCTTCTTTGACCATCGACCGAGAAATTAACACGCGGCCGATGCGGCCATTTCCATCGCTGAAAGGGTGAATCGTTTCAAACTGATAATGAGTCATCGCCACGGCAAAGAGGGGGGGGATCTTTTCGTGCTCGGCGTTGACGAATTTTTCCAAATCGTGCATCAAGTCAGGAACCTGTTCGGCAGGCGGAGGAACGAATCGAGCATTCTTGACACCCGTACCATTTCCACCGATATAAACTCCGCCGTCTCGGAACTTTCCAGGACGGTGTTTCTGCCCTCGCACACTCTGCAACAAGAATTCGTGCATCTCACGAATGATTCGTACCGACCAAGGCAAATCGGATTTGATTCCATGTTCGAGAGCGCGAACATAGTTCCAACTCTCACGACTACTTTCGCGCACGTCCGTCGATCGTCCTGCACCTGCCAGCACCAGCCCCTCTGCGGTCGTGTGAATGTTTTCGATTTCGGAAGAAAGTTTCGCTTCTCTCATCCAAAGCGTTCGCAAAAGCCCCGCTGCGTTGCCGACACGCTTGTGCAGACCATTCACTTTCCCCAATGCCAGCAACGTGTCTGAATGGCGCTCGAAGTGAGTGAGGCGGATAGCATCCCAGTCTGCATCAGGCGGAAGCGGGGCTGGGACAAATGCGGAGGTTGTAACGGTTCTCGATTCACCCAGCGGTCCATCTGGGTATTCAGCGAACTGAGTTTTGACCAGTTTGCCGGGGAATTTGGGTTGGAAATCGCTGTTTTTCATTAGTCCACCATGATGATCTAAGCCCGACCACTAGTCCAGTTTTTTGCGAAATTGTGGACTAGTGGCGTTCTTTGGTCAAGGCGAATGGACTTGCTGTAACCAGCCAGCGACGGGTTGTCAGCAAACATTTGGTCGATCATGTCCTGCTGGAAAGCGGCTTCCAGCCTCGCACGTCGATCTTGCCGGTGACGGCGGCGGAGATGAGTGCAGTGCGGCGTTCTTGGAGAAGATCCACGGCTTCATCGGCTTGAATTTGCAGTACGGAATACTGCGCCAACTTCTTGTCGAGATACGCCGCGATTTGTTCCTGTTCTTCCATTGGCGGAAGCGGAACTCTGATGTCCGCGATGTCCAACGGAGAGATATTGGGCTGTTGCCCTGTGAAGTCGATTTTGTTCTCAAAGTCGATTCGGAATGAATCGCTAAATGAAACGTGATAGAAGAATCGTTTATGAAGTTCGGCTGTTGGACGAAACATTGCGTTTCGTTGATTCAATAGAACTCGCTCATCACCAAACTCAGCGATCGCAGCTTTCAACCCCGTCGAAATAATAGGGCGAGTTAGCGCGAATACGATGTCGCCATTCAGAACGGCAAAGTCTTTGTGCCGATCGTAGAACGTGTCGGGCAAGAACGACTCGTCTGCCCAATCCAATGCGAACGTTTGGACATTGGCTATTTTCAACACGCGGACGCCAGAGTCAGTGAAAGCCTGACTTTTGAAGGCGAACCCTGAAATCACCTTGCCCATGTACTTGAGTGGCTTCAAATTCCAATGCGAGGGCACTTCGCCCAACCACTCGACGCCGGAATCTCGCATGGGGGCGTCGGGGTTCAAGCCTTTGGTGACCGCATGACTGATGACGGCCTGACGTTTCTCCCCGAGCAAGGCGATGAGCTGCTGCTGCTTCTCAATCAACGCATCAATCTTCGCCGTCTCGTAGTCAAGGAACGACGCGATTTGCTGATCAGCTTGGCACACGCATGTTGAATTGGGAAACGAAGTGCGCTTACCGCCTCTGAGTCCGCAAATGCCGCGTATACCACCACGAAATAATCACCGCACAGCTACCTATGTAGGTGCGGGAAAGTCAGCTGCCTTCCGGCAGCCTTGGAACAAACATCGAACTTGGCATACGACAAAATTCTAAAATATTGTTGAGCTGATCCACGCGGCTATTTGCTATCTACCGCACGGCAAAACTCGGGAATTCTCGCTTGTCACTCGGCACCAGATACTCCGGTGAAGGCCTATTTTCAATTTACGGGTGGATTTGCGAATCGTCCACCCGAACAGTCCTTTGAGCCACACCCACGAAATGCAATTGCCCTAGCCTCTGAGCTTGAATCGGAATCGTGGGCTTGGCTGATTTTCGATTTCACACTCTCACTCCACAGTCTGGTGACTGTGGTCGATATCGCGCTATCCAAACAACACCTTGGAGGACATGAGATGTCAGACTTTGCAACTGCAGTTACCATCTGGGAAGTTTCCGACTGGGTTAAAGTAGATACGGTATCGAAGTCTTGGACCACGCCTGACCGGCACAACAAATCGGCAAAGGGGCACGTTTTTCACATCTACGCACCTAATGGCCATAAACTCGAGTTGGCGAAAAAGTTCTGGACTTGTACTTCACCGAAACGCGGGGCTTGCCGTTTCTCCCAAATACATAGCGGGCCGTCGATTAGCCAAGACGAAAAACATGCGTCCGTTTACATCGACCATTGGAGTCACCCGGCAGTTCACAAATTCACTTGCAATGTTCTTCGTCTTCAAAAAAAGATCGAAGAACGCGACCTTGGAAAGTATGAATTGAGTGACGGCGCGACGATCGAAGTTGTCACACCCACCATCTTTGATGGTGGTGGAGTATTCAAGAAAATGGAACTTTATGGTGAATACGGAACCGTGGCATTTCGTTTCCCCATCGGCTACAGCGGTGAATTCACTCCGCTACAGCTCGTTTCCGTAGACGTTGATTGTGGCAACATGGTGTACTCGTACACAGTGCGTGCCTCTCGAGATTATTTGAATGAAGTTACCGACGAAAAGGCATCCCCTATTTCCGTCGAAGAGCCTTCAAGTTCGTCTATCACCTATGACCCGTTCTTCGTGAAAGAATAGTCAAAAGCTTGTGATATCAACGCAATGCACCAACACTTGGTAATTGCAATCTCTGTTTCGCAATGGGCACCAGACACTTGAATTGCCAAACCCTCCGACAGTCTAAGTATCTGGCTTGCCCAGCGATTTGGTCCTCACCCAAGTCCAATGGAATCGGTAAGACGACGACCGTGTCCAAACCATACTTCATAGCCCCCAGCGCACGATCCTCTAAAAGCTCGAGGCAAATGATCCTTGCACCCGTCATGGCTGCACATCCAAAGTTGACTCAGACGTCTAGCAACGAATCGGATCATTTGTCCTGAACCGCGGTACCAGCCACCAATTCAGGCTAAGCTCTTCCTTTCCAAAACAGACCAGCATGACCACGTCTGTATTCTGGATACCCAGAGGGTATTACTCTAGATTGCATTCTCGGGAAAAAGCTTGTCAATATCACGGACGGCGACTCCATCAACATCTAGATGCCAATCGGCATGCCCTTAATGGACATGCCTGAGAACTCTGTGACGAAATCGAGGCAAGGGTTGCCGAAAAACGACGTGCGAAACCTGATAGAGCCGTTGGCTGACTGGATCGAGAGCGGTAAGTCGCCTCGCTAAATGCCCATCTTATCTTCCGTCTTCGTCGCGAAAACATGGCTAAAGATCGTTGAGTTCAAGACGCATTGGCGACCACCTGTCTAACTCAAAACAGCAACGCAGCAGGCTAGGTTTGCTCCCGAACACCGGACTCCATCACCGGTTTCATGCTCGTCGCACAGGGAACATTTCCCCAGTTGGAAGATATGAGGTGTGCTTTGTCGCTTTCGCAGAGAGCTATCCAATATTGCCCAGCTCGATGTAAAATCGAGAAGGGCATTGCTGCAAACGATTGCAACGAAAAAGATCCTTCCAGCACTAAAAACGCTGATCTAGATCTGAGTGGCGGAATATTGAAAATTACTCTGAACTATGAGGCTCAAGGTTCAAGCCCTTGCGGAAGCACTGAATTCTAAAAGGGGGCGGCCCCAAACCAAGAGCCTCAATCCACGGATTTCGAAACGTCCGACCTAGCACGTTTTGACGACGGAATCTTGACTCCGCTTTCGACTTGCCAAGCGAACCCCTGTTTCAACTTTTGAAGCGAATTAAGGACCGACAAATCGGCTTTCACAGTGCTGGCTTTCTTCGACTTAAAAGACAGAGAAGCTTTCAGATGTTTGAGGATCGAACGCACGAATGCTGCCAAACAATTCCTACAGGCAATCGACATGATGCAAAAGGAATCGACTTGCAACATGGGGATCGTTTGCGGTCATCGTCGTTGCCAAAGGTTGAGGCTGGGAAAACATGTCGATGCTGACTGCGTGTTGACCGGTTCGCCGCACACAGCTGGAAAGCAATCCAGCAATGCGATGTCCGGCATCGCCTTCCAAGGAATCCTTGGATTGCTACAGTACGATGGCTGTAGGACATACCCGAAACGTAGACGGCACAATTGATCACATCACCCATCGACTTGAATCATGACTCACTTTGAGTCATGCCTCTTTCTGATTCGTCTCTTTCTAGACCATCGATAAGATCAACGAAAGGCAGCCACGTGAACAAGATCGAGTGAACGTCGTGGTGAACAACAACAGCGAATGGCAAACCGTCGAAACCATCCTGCCGAGTAGATCGAAGGTCGTCCACATACGCATACAGCTGCCAGGCGATCGCACGTCCATCCAAAGCATTGAACTGAAACCGACAAGTGGCAAAACGGTGACGTTAACGAAGTAGTCATGCCTGCTGAATTCGAAGCCATACGTCGCATCTGCTGTCTGGCTTTTATCATGCCAAGCCAAGCTGCTTTTATTTGGTCACCAGCGGTGAGGTGATTTCACTGGCCTTGATGGCAAAGCCGGCACACTGGATCTCAACAAAAACAAATGGGTTGAAAATGGAAACCGGACAACATGCGAAGATCGTGGTCGTGATCGGCGCTGCTCACGGAATTGGAAAAGCGATCGCGGACGCGTTTTTGGATGCCGGGTATGCTGTGATCGCAGTCGATGTAGATCGCAGCGTGTCTGAAAAGTCGCGAGCTGGCATGACGACAAAAGTTGTTGACGTGACAAGCTTAGAGCAAGTCGAAAAACTTGCCGGCGAATGCGGTGACGTCTGCGATGTCATTTTTACCGTCGGTGTGGGCAGTGGACATAATGGGTTTCCGTTTTGGAATGTGCCGCCAGCCCAGTGGCAACGTGTGCTTGAGGTTAACGTGATTGGAGCGGTCAACGTGGCTCATGCTTTCGCTCCGAACTTAGCCAGTCGAGGCTGCGGAAGCATGATATTCTTCACTTCCGTTGCGGGCCAAATCGGTTCACAGACTGATCCCCCTTATAGTGCCTCGAAGGCAGCGTTAATTAATTTCACTCAATGTGCCGCAAAGGACCTGGCGCCCTTTGGTGTGCGAGTCAACGCCATCGCTCCTGGAATGGTCAGGACAGATTTGAACCAGGCGGTCTGGAAATCCGGCCTTCGTGATTCCCCCGCAGATCAACAACAGACGTACGAAGAATGGGCGGCCGAAAAAATTAAAAGAGTGGCTCCCATGGGACGTTGGCAAGAAGTTGATGAAATCGCCGCCGTGACCATCTTTCTTGCTTCAGACGCTGCCCGCAACATCACGGGCCAAACAATCAACATCGATGGCGGACAAGTCATGCATTCTTGATGCACAATTCACTCACCGATTCACTCACAGATTCAGTTCAGTTGGCTGTTTGTAAAATGACTGAAACCGATGAAGGAAATTGCGACTGCTGGAAACAGTAATCTTGTTAAAAATGGTCTCCCCTCGGGTGCAATGCTGTGTCCAAAGATCCATTTTCGGGCAGCCGCCAGTTCGGGCGGCCCCTGTTCGGGCGGCCCCTGTTCGGAAAAGACCAACCCTATTGGCCAGAGAAATTCGACAGGTTGCAAGCGCTTACGGCAAACGAATGACACGTTCATCACAAGCTGCTTGCACTCGAAAAGTGACGACGAGATCAGTGGCGACGAGATCAGGGAAAGCGAACTGATACGAATTTCGTTAGACTTGATTCAGTAAGTAGACGACCCCCTTATTGCGGAGCACGAGAATCATGGCGGAACTGACGTTTTGTGGCGCGGCTGGAACGGTAACCGGATCTTGTTCGTACATCGAATCCAAAGCAGCCCGGTTTCTGATTGATTGCGGCCTTTTTCAAGGCAACCGCACCACACAGGAACTGAACTACCAGCCTTTCCCTTTTGATGCCGCAACGATTCAGTTTCTGCTTCTGACGCACGCTCACATCGATCACAGTGGGTTGCTTCCCAAGCTGACCAATGGCGGTTTTGAAGGCACGATCTATGCCACCGAACCAACCGTAGACTTGCTGCAATTCATGCTCAGCGATTCGGCCTACATTCAGGAATCAAATGCAGCTCGAATCAACAAAAAGCGGCAGCGGCGTGGAGAAGCGGCCGTCAAACCAATCTACACCATCGAAGATTCCAAAAAGGCTTTGAAACAACTGAAGCCAATTCCTTATGAGAAATGGTTCGAACCGAAACCTGGCGTTCGAGCACGATTCTGGAACGCCGGTCATTTGCTGGGATCAGCGTCGATCGAATTAGAAGTCATCGAAGATGGCAAACCCATTCGAATGATGTTCTCGGGAGACTTAGGGCCTGAAGAAAAGGCGTTTCATCCCGAACCAGACGCGCCCGTAGGCTACGACTATATCATCAGCGAAAGTACATACGGCAATCGAGATCGAGATGACTATACGCTGGAAAGACGGCGAGAAGCCATGCGAGATGAATTGGTGCGCGGCCTAAGTCGAGGCGGCAATGTCGTGATTCCAGCATTTGCCGTTGAACGCAGTCAAGAACTATTGCACGACATCGCCGCGCTTTTAGATGCGGGCGACATCCCCGATGCGGTCGTGTTCCTTGATTCGCCGATGGCCAGAAAGGCGACCGAGGTGTTTGTGAAGTATTCCGATGCCATGGAAGACATCGTGGTTGACGAAAGCAAACTTTTCCGACACGAAAACTTTCGCATTGTGCAAAGCGTTGACGAAAGTAAGGCGGTGAATCAAACCAAGAAAGGAGCCATCATTATCTCGGCCAGCGGGATGTGCAATGCCGGCCGTATCAAACACCATCTTAAGAACAACATCTTTCGCGCTGAATCAACGATCCTGTTTGTTGGCTATCAGTCGCCAGGAACTTTGGGGCACATCATTACCAGCGGCGCGGAACAAGTCCGCATTCATGGCAAACAGTACAAGGTCAACGCCGAAATCCGTCGGCTCGGCAATTACTCGGCACACGCTGATCAAGGCGAGCTGATTGATTGGATCGTTGAACGCGGCCCAGCCAATGGAGGACTGTTTTTAAATCATGGCGACGATGATGCTCGTGAAATCCTGAGCGATTTACTGATCGAGCGAGGAATCGACGGCGAAAAAATCTATCGCCCACAGTTTGACGAGACCTTCCAAATTGTCGCTGGCAGTTCCGCAAAGTCCGTCTCGAAACCAAAGCCACGTGTGGAAACCAGTCAGCTGCAGCGAGACTGGCACAACGACTACGCCACATTCATGCTTGAACTTAATTCGAAGCTGCACGAAATCGATTCGGCACAAGATCGTCAAGCTCTCATCGGCCGCTTGATGGACGCGATGAACTTGATGGACCCAATCAAGTAGTTGAAAACGATTCGAATTCTGTCGGCATGCCCGGTGCCGACAGAAAACGGGCCTCAGCGCACCGCCACCAGCAACCAGCAACCAGCAACCAGCAAAACTACGGCACACAGAATCTGCATTCGCTGGCGTCCTTTTTCGGATGCTGCAATTAGGAATTGAAGATGGCTTACGACGCAGGCAATATTGAAGTTCTTGAAGGGCTTGAGCCGGTTAGAAAACGCCCGTCGATGTATATTGGCGGAGTCGATTCACGTGGCCTGCATCATTTGATTTGGGAAATCGTCGACAACAGTGTCGACGAATTCATGGCCAACGAATGCGACAAAATCACGGTGGTGTTGCACAAAGATGGTCGCAGCTGCACAGTGTCTGATAACGGTCGAGGCATTCCTGTTGCCAAGCACCCCAAGAAGAAAAAGTCGTCGCTGGAAGTCATTCTTACGACATTGCACGCTGGCGGAAAGTTCGATGAAAACAGTTACGCTCGCAGTGGAGGTCTGCACGGCGTGGGATCTTCCGTCGTGAACGCATTGTCGTCCAAGATGATTGCGACCGTTCATCGAGATGGACACGAATATACTCAGACGTATCGTCGAGGTAAGCCCACTGGTCCTGTCAAGAAAGTGAAGCCGTTTCGAGGACATGGGACCACCATTTTTTTCGAGCCGGATGATACAATTTTTCGCAAGACGGTTTTTAATTCTGAAACCATTCGTCAGCATCTGGAAGATGTTTCGTACATCCACGGTGGACTGACGATTGTTTTCAAGGATGAACCCAAAGGTGAAACTCACGAACTAAGTCACCCGGACGGTATCCGCAGTTTCATTGAAAAAGTGATTTCTGACGGTGGCCGAAAACAAGTCCATGAACTGCTGTTCGCCACAGACAAAGACGACAAGACGGCTCGAGTTGAAGTGGTGCTTAAGTGGACCGAATCGACGGACGAGCACATTCGTAGCTACGTGAATGGCATTCGCACACATGCCGGCGGAACTCATGAAAACGGCTTAAAGGCGGGTATCACCAAAGCCGTCCGCAACTACATGGAAGTCCACAATCATAAGCCTCGCGGAGTCACCATTACATCGGATGATATTCGAGAAGGCATCGTGGCCATTCTATCCGTCTTTCATGGCGACCCAATGTTTCAGGGACAGACGAAAGAGCGCTTAAACAACCCTGAAATGTCGTCTCATGTAGACGGCATGGTGCGTCCGGTTGTTGAAAACTGGCTCAACAACAACCCGTCTGTTGCGGATGCGATCTTAGGAAGGATTGTGTTATCGGCCAGAGCCAGACTGGCCAGTCGAGACGCCGTTAAAGAAGTCAAACGAAAGTCTGCTTCGTCTCGAAGAACCAACCTGCCAGGTAAGTTGGTCGACTGCCAAAGCAAGAATGCTGACGAGAGCGAAGTGTTTATCGTGGAAGGAGAATCTGCGGGAGGCACAGCTGTGATGGGAAGAAACTCGATCCATCAAGCCATTCTTCCTTTGAAGGGCAAGATTCTTAACACAGAATGCCTGAGCTTATCCAAGGTGGTGAAGAACCAAGAAATCAGTGACCTGATTGAAACGTTGGGCACTGGAATTGGGCCAAACTTTGACATCCATCGACTCAGATACTGTCGAGTCATTTTGTTGATGGATGCGGACAGTGATGGCTACCACATTTCTACTTTATTGCTGACATTCTTCTTTCGGCATATGCCAGAAATGATTCGGCAAGGCAAGCTGTATATTGCTCAGCCACCGTTGTTTCGAATCGAAGTCGGGAAAAGCATTCAGTATGCTCAGACAGATTCGCAGAAGGAAGAGATCTTGGCTGCGTTGCCGGAGAACCGTAATGCGACGGTGCTAAGGTTCAAAGGTTTGGGCGAAATGAATGCGGCTCAGCTTCGCGATACGACGTTGAATCCTGAGGCTCGAGTCTTATTAAAAGTGAAGATCGAAAGTCAGCTGGAAGCCGACCAAACGTTTCATCAACTGCTCGGGAAAGAAGCGTCTGAGCGGTACAAAGTGATTATGGAAGAAGCCAGCTTTGCTGATGACGTTGACGGCTAAAGCCGCCAAGCCGTGGTAAGTGGGCCGTGGTGACTGGTAACTGGTAACTGGGCCGTGACTGGCGCGCTGTGGCAGCCAACTGCTGACGTCACCTGATATTTAGAATTCCACGCCGAGGGCTCTCAGGCTCAGAGGGCCGCAGAGTTGAACTCGTCTGCATATTTTTGCGATTCTCTGCGCCCTCTGCGTTTAAAAAAACGGCCCATCAAAAAAGCATGCAACGTGGCCGCTGTAAAGACGCGTCTGTGCAAAGTAAAATCCGTTCACAGGCGAGTCATTCGGCGCGGTTGAGCACTGGTGCCGATTGCAGCGGCACCGCGATGGCGAAATGGGTTCCGCGTGTCCCGGTACTCTGTTATTCAGCGGGAGCCGCTGAATCGTTGGCTGCATCTTCACCCGTTAGGCACTTTTCGATTTGGCGAACCGCTTGGCGAAGTCTTTGGCTATTTTCGACGATAGCCAGTCGGAGGCATCCTTCACCGTCTTCTCCGAATCCACGTCCCGGACTCACGGCCACTCCGCCTTCGTTCAGTAGCTTCATGGCAAACTTGATCGATCCCATGTCTTCGTATTGCTTGGGGATCTTGGCCCAGACGAACATTCCAGCTTTGGGGATGTCGATGTCCCAACCCAGCCGCGATAGTCCTTCGCATAAAACGTCTCGACGTCGTTGGTATTCTTGAGTCACACTTTCGACAGATGCATCACAGTGTCTCATCGCAACAATGGCGGCGATTTGAACGGGTTGAAAGATGCCGTAGTCGTAGTAGCCTTTGATGGTGGCGAGTGCTCGAACCATTTCTTTGTTGCCGCAACAGAAGCCAATTCGCCATCCGGCCATGCTGTAGCTTTTGCTCATGGACGTCATTTCGACTCCGACATCAAGAGCTCCAGGAGTCGCTAGGAAGCTCGGAGCCTGATAGCCGTCGTAGCAGATATCTGCGTAGGCGAAATCGCTAATCACAAGAAAGCCATGCTTCTTGGCCAGCTTGACAAGGTCGACATAAAAGTCGCTTTCGATGACAGTGGCCGTGGGATTGTGAGGAAAGTTGACCACGACAACTTTGGGCTTGGGCACCATATTTTCGCAGGTGTAGGCGATGTTTTGCAGAAACGTGGCTGGATCTCGAGTGTCCAGAGTAATGACATTGCCAGACGCCAACATGACGGCGTAAACGTGTACGGGAAAGTACGGGGAAGGCACGATAGCGGTGTCTCCGGCACCCATAAGTGCCAAACACAAATGGCTAAAACCTTCTTTGGAGCCGATACAGGCTAAGACTTCGGAATCGGGATCCAAGCGGACTCCGTAGCGTTTCCAGTATCTGGCGGACACTTCCTTGCGAAGGTTGCCAATTCCATTGCTGACGGAATATCGATGATTCCGTGAATCCGACATCGCCTCTTCAACTTTTTGAACGATTAATGGATCGGGCGGGTCGGTTGGATTCCCCATCCCTAAATCGATCACATCGACTCCGTCGACTCGCAATTCGTACTTCCGTTTGTTGATCGCTCCGAACATATACGGAGGCAAACGGTTGACTCGGTCAGCAACGGGAATAGAAAACGGAGAGTCTTCAAACAGGCCTTCGGATTCGCTACGCATGACATTGATTTTCTGAGAAACTGATCTGTGAAATGTGAGTCTAGAAAAACGGGTCGCCGAGACCTACCCCGTTAGCCCTTGGGTTTTCGCTGAACAGGAAAGAAGGACACTTTGGTAAATTCGAGACACACAATTGGGATTGTCAGGGAATTCGAATTCCTGAAATCGCGCCGTGCTGAAGGAGAATGGTTCGAAAAGCGAACATTTGCTCAAGATCCGCCTCGGTTCCGGCAACCTGTTGTCTGCTGCCAAATCAAGGAATTAGCGAAAAGACGAGTAAGATCTCTTTCTGCTGATCGTCAGGAAAATACCGCACAGGCTGCAATGATGGAGCGGGATGGACTGGAACTTGACAGTGCCTTGGCGTTGATCGGTCAACGGGGGCGTTTCAATGTAACAGCGAACTGCCAACCTGCTGGGCGAGATCAATGAACGAAAAATACTGGTTTTTGAAAAAGTGCAATCTGTTCGGTCACCTATCGGATCGAGATCTGCAAGAACTGGAACGCACCTGCTTTATTCGCGAATACGGTCGCGGCGAAATGGTGTACCTCCCCAGCGATCACAGTGATTCGGTCCTGCTCTTGGCAAAGGGCCGGATCCGTATTTTTCATCTCACGCCCGATGGAAAACAGGCCATTTTAGGCTTTGTGGAACCGGGTGAAGTGTTTGGAGAACTCAGTTGTTTTCAGCAAAGTGCTCGTGAAGAGTATTCAGAAACCACCAGCAAAAGCTTGGTGGTTTTGATGCCGTATCAAACGATTCAGCACCTGATGGCTCGCTCACCCGAAGTTTCCATGAAAATGACTCGACTGTTCGGGTTGAGGCTGAAGAAGATTCAACGCCGTTTGAAATCGTTGCTGTTTCGGACCAGTCGCGAAAAAGTGGGGCATTTACTTCTCGAACTGGCCGAACAGTACGGCAGATCAGTTCCCGAGGGCCTTTTGATCACTCAAAAACTGTCTCACCAAGACATGGCGTCTATTATTGGAGCGACGCGAGAAACGGTGACAATTACTCTGGGTGAACTTCAGGAAGAAGGGATCGTGTCTATTGAACGGCGTTTAATCACCTTAAAGAACGCCGAACAGCTGGCCACTGCGATTGATTTTGGCCCTGTCATTCCCGGAATCGTGTCCTGATCGTGGGTAAGCTCACAGAGTTTCCTTTGTTTTCTGCCGATCATCAATAAAAGTCACAAGAGCGTTTGGCACATTGCAGCGTTCGAGATTTATTATTGCTGGGCGGACATCAAGACGAGCTTACGTGGGTGATGACGTAGGATTCTGATGGGGCAACGAGTTAAAGAAACAAAGTGAAGGTGCCAAAATGAGCGACGATCAGAATTGGAAAGCGTGTCCTGAAGGGACTTTGAGCGGCGTCAGGAACGAACAAGACCGTAACGAAAACCATCCCGTGATGGCTCGTCGAGCGGCTCTCGGTGTCATTGTCACCGCAGGGGCGGCGGCTGGCTATGCGGTTGTGGGGTCATCTGGCTCACAAGTTCGCGAACTGACTTGTGCCGCTGCACTCGAGATGGCTCCTGCTTATCTGGACGATGCTTTGGAAAAAGACGACTTGGCGGCTCTAGAAAACCATCTCGCCGACTGCCAAAAGTGCCGGCCTGTCTTTAGGCACATGCAGGAACAGCGAAACGCGTAGTGGACCGAATCGGTGAAGTTTGCATTCCGCGAAACGAGTGCATTGTTTTGTTTCGCCTACCGCTCGCCCAGGCGAACAGCTTTCACCACCACTTTCACCACCGCTTTCGCTCAAAGCTTTTAGCTGGCACAGCCTCTTTTGGGCGTGCTGTGCGGCTTTGATGTTTTCGGCCGAGTCACATGGTCTGCCTGACCGTGGTGCCCGACTTGTGCCGATCAACGGCAGCCGCATCGCTGCCGGTTCTTCCAATCGCGGCTGTGGTTACAATCGCGGCTGTGGTTCCAATCGCAGCTGGTTCTTCGAATCGCAGCAATAAGAGTTGAAGATCGTTGAACAAGATTTTGAGGCCTCAGGCTTCTCTTGCTTCGCGGACCTCTTTTTGCCTCGGCTTCATGCAATTTCAGCGGCCGAAATGCCTTCTTGGGACGGCTGAAGGGGATTTGATTTCGAGGAACGCTTTGCCCTTTTTTTCGACATATCGTGTGATCGTTGGTTCTGTATGTGGGAGGAGTTGACAGAATTGGTTTCTGCGCGATTTTTGAAAAGCAGGAATTGATCAAAGATATTTAGACAAAGCCGCTGCTGGAATGCATCTGAAGGTTTGCCGTGTCTAGTTCACCCCCACAAAATTTTCAGCAAGAATTTGAGCTTCGAGTCAAGCAGTTGGCTCGAGAACCTCAAGCCGCTCTTGCTTCAATGTTCGACCTTGCCGCAATGAGGCTGGTGCGTTTTGCTACCGGAATCACAAAGAGCCAGGACGACGCCGAGGATGCCGTGCAAAGCGCGTTTTCTCGAATTGCGGCAAAGCCAAAACTCTTGATGAAGGCAACTTATCCTTGGCCGTACTTTATTAGAACGGTCCGCAATGAGGCACTTAGAGTTCTCCAAAAACGTCGCACCACGAGTCTCGGAGAATTCGATACTCAATGCGGCACAGACACGGCCGAGCTACTGGTCCAACGTGAAGAAACGGCAGATTGGGTTCAGCGAATCTTGCGAAGCTTGCCGACCAACCAATCGGAAGTCGTCATTTTAAAACACTGGGAAGAACTGACATTCGCAGAAATCGCCGATGTGCTCGGAAAATCTCAGAACACAGTCGCGAGTCGATATCGTTATGCAATGGAAAAACTACACAGAAGCCTTGAACCCTTGGTGGCTCGTGAATCCAAGAAGAAAGAAGAAGAAGTGAACGCGACCTAAACCCGAGAGCAACCCAAAAGATTGCCCTCAGAAGTCCCACACAGAAATTTGATCGTCGAACAGAACGAAGACGGTCCCATCGACACTCGTCGGCAAAGTTCATTTTAGAGACCTTCACCCTGATCCGATTTGGCCTGCAAGGCAGATCGCCCACCTATTTCACAGCGACCGACAGTGCTGCATCATCTTCTCACAGTCCTGTCTCCCACCATCATGAGCAACACAAGCCACTCCATTCCGGAACCATTCATACCTGAGCATCAGTTGCTTGCTGATGCTGCTCCGGAAATCGAACTTTCCGCCAACTTTCGTTCTCACGTTCTGGCTGAATGTGCGGCCAGTCATGCTTTGGCTCAGAAGATTCTTGCAGCAAAGCTTCTCGCTGGAACTCTGACTTTTCTCTTCGCTGCTTCTATGTTTTACGTGTGGTGGAAGACTGATCCGCCCGTCAATCCTCAAGTCCAACAGCCTGATCCACACACACAGCCTGATTCACCAAGGAACCCTCTCAGCAGTGGAAACTTTTCAGCGACCGAGGGACTGCTAACACACGACCCCATGCGCTCCGAAAGCTTGTCGCCTCAACCTGCAGCTGAAGATCCGCAAAAACCGGAGGCCGCAAAACCGAAGGCGAATGACGCTGCGTTGCCACTTCGATAGGCACAAAGTTTTCAACGTTGCTCTGCTTCAGACAGGGCCCACTTCGCACAGAGCTCTGTCCGGCAATCGGTGAGCGGCACCGTAGTATCCGTCGTTGATGTTGAAAAACGGCGACGTGCGACGTGCGACGTGTGGCAACTGGCAAGTGACGTGCGATTCACCATTGCCCCCGTGAAGTTCGAACTCACAAACAAAGCACTAGCACTTGATCGTCTTTCGTTTCTTTCCAATCCGGTTCATTGATTCCACTTTGTCGATGTATTCTGTGGCCAGCGGCACTTTGCATGCGGTCGCCCCCATGTCGACGGATACAGGCCCAATTCGCACTGCGACCCGCTTGGCTTCTTTCAACAATCCCGCGACAGAACAACCCACGGCGATCACAAACCCATTCATCGTGTAGCGAACTCGATGAGGAGCATCGTGAATCGTTTGCTCAACGGTCTTCATCAAGGCGCGGATTTCTTTCAGATCTAACTGTTGATCGGCTTGAGTCGCTACGATGCCAGAGTACGTCGTCCAACCGCACGTTTGTACGATTTGTTTTTTCGCTGAAATCCATTTCATGGCGAGATCTCGAGCAGCCGCATTTTCACAGGTGACTCCGGGCACGCTGTATTCCGCGATCATATACCATTCAGAATTCGTCGCCCAACGCTGCAACGTCGCTTTGTTCATAACTGATCCATCGGCCACGATTCCCGCCAAATACATCGCGTCGCTGTTGCCTGTCGAGTACAGGTCCAAAGCAAGTTGCTGCTGTCCCTTAATCTTCTTGGCAACTTTTTTCAGATCACCAACTTTGACTCCGAACATATTTTCCGGAGCACCGTGTCGAGCCAGCGTCTTTCGAGTCGTTTCATTGCCAAGTTGTTTTAGCTCGGCCATCACTTCAGCAACGGATTCCATTGACATTCTTCCATGGGCAGGACAGGTGGCGAATCGCCGGAATTCTGGTTCGCCCTCAAGCGTAGCGTGAAACCTTCCCGTCGAAAAGAAGCGAATGAAAGATCTGAAGTGACCTGCTTTCATCAGTTGAAAGTGGAGACCGATTGGAGTTCCGCAGCGTGGATCATTACATTGCAGAGATGGAATGGCAGCTTCATTTTTCTGGCTTGGGATCTTGGTGGTGGACAGGCAGCGTCGTGCTGGCCGTCGTCATTGCCCTTGCGCTGTTTTGGGTGCTCAGAAAATACGAAGCAAAACTGGTTTCAAAACCCGTTGGTTTTGTTCTGTTGCTGCTGCGAATTTGCGTTTTAGGCTTGCTGTTACTGACGCTGCTCAAGCCCGTGTTTGTTAAGTCGTGGGACCTTGATCGCCAGCCTCGATTGCTGATTGGCTTTGACGTATCAGAAAGCATGGATACCGCCGATCAACATGCTGGTGAAGGCGAAATGCTAAAATGGGCAAAAGCCTTGGGCATGTTGGGCAACGACGCCACCGACGAACTGATTGACACCTGGATCAACGACTATGCGGAAGGCCGCGAACCCAACTGGGCGGGTGATTCTGGCAACGCCGATGCAGCGTTCGCAAATGTGCGTCGTCGGCAAGTGCAGGATATCTTTGCCGAATTGCGCACGATGCCTCGGACAGAATTCGTGAGACGTTTGTTGCTGGCTCGCCCCAACGACCTTCTTGTGAATTTTCGTAAGCAAACAGCCGTCGACCTTCAGGTTTTCGGAATGGAACAGCTTAAAGTTTCTGATGACGGTTTGAATTCATTCCTGCAGTCTGATCGTGAAGACGTGCGGCCAATCGCCACGGACTTGGCCGGCATGTTGTCGACGGCAATTTCGGATGAAAACGGCAGCGCTATTCAGGGGCTTGTGCTGTTAACGGATGGCCGACAAACCAGCGGCACTGATCCCACGATCGAAGCTGACCGGCTGCGAGCACTTGAAATTCCTGTGTTCACCGTTCCGATTGGATCTGTCGAACAACCTCGTGATGTCAGTGTCGCCAACATTGATGCTCCGAAGACCGTCTTTGTCGAAGACACCGCTGTTGTTCGAGGCACCGTACGAGCGGATGGCTATCGCGGACAAGAGCTTACCGTTTATCTGAAAGATGGCGACCGCGTCGTCGATCAAAAGACGACTGCTGTTGTTGGTCCGGAATTCGAAGTCGAATTTGAACTGCCGTCGGAAGCCGTAGGGTCTCGGGAATACACACTATCAACCGATCTTCAGCCCGGTGAACTGCGTGAAGACAACAATTCTCGCCCGTTCACGGTCTCTGTTGTCGACAACAAGTCTCGAGTCATGTTGGTTGAAGGTGATGCTCGATGGGAGTTTCGCTATTTGAAAAACGCGTTGGAACGAGACAAGCGAGTTCGCCTGAAGACGATTCTATTTCGTCAGCCATTTTTGCAACTGTTGAATCGCCCGTTCTTGGATTCGCAGTGGCCGGCGTTCGAAGAATTTCAGCAGCAACTAAGCGACACCGACATTTTGATTATGGGAGACATTTCTCCGCAGAAAATGAGCGAGCGAATTTGGCAGGCCATTGAAAAAGCTGTGTCTGATGACGGCTTGACTCTGTTGGTGATTCCCGGAAGACGACATCTGCCCAGCCAGTATGAATCTGCGACTTTGGACCGCTTGCTACCGGTGACAGAACCTTCAAGGCAAGTCGCCGAACGCTACCAACGAAGCCTGCCTGAATCCGAGATTTCAGCCTTCCGTTTGCAGCCCACCGCGTCGGTCAGCCGCATGGCGGTCTTCGACTTTTCTGATCCCGTCTCTGGCCAAGCAGATGTGCTACAAAAGCTGCCGGGCCATTTGTCGGCCTATTCGGGAACCCCCAAACCTGTGGCGACCGTTTGGGCAAACCTGCAAGTTCCCGGACCCGATCTTAGCCAACCTCTTGCCGCCGTGGTCCACCACTACTATGGATTTGGGCAGGTGGTTTGGATGGGAATTGACAGCACTTGGAGATGGCGTTTGCGAGCCGGTGACACTTGGCACCATCGGTTTTGGGGCCAAATTGTCCGCTGGGCAGCTCGAAGTAAAGCGTCGGCTGGCAATGATCAAGTGAGACTCACGTTGTCGACTTCTGTGATGAGCGAAGCAGAGAGCGCTGAAGTGGCAGTTCGCTGGGAACCAAGTCTTGTTGGGCAGTTGTCTGATTCCGTTGTCAGCTTGAATGTAGAACGGATCGATAAAGATGATTTGCAAAATGATGATGAACGCCGAATCGGAAAGCCGTCTGAATCCGCCGATCGCACCATGCAACTTGTTCCGCTCCCAGATGCTGAGTCCAGATATTCGGGGCGTCTGAGTGGGCTGAAGCCGGGGACTTATCGAGTTCAATTGCAGCTGCAAAATTCGGGGATCGAACTACAACAGCCAGTTTTCACAGAGCTTGTCGTGAAGGCCGAAGTATCGACAGAGCTTGCCGATGTTCGCTGTCAGCGAGACTTCTTGCAACAACTCGCAGACACGACCGGAG
>JBDWHY010000030.1:0-1625 GCA_039974975.1 Fuerstiella sp.
CAAGTTTGTTCGTCAGTCAGGTGGTCGCGGTCAGTACGGTCACGTCAAGATTAAGCTTGAGCCTCTGCCTCTGGATGATGAGGATGGCGAAAACTTTATCTTCGTGAACGAAATCGTGGGTGGTGTGGTTCCCAAGGAATACATCCCGGCAGTTCAACAGGGTATCCAGGAGCAGATGCAGAATGGCTGTCTCGCCGGCTATCCGCTGCTTCGTATCAAGGCTACTCTTTACGACGGCTCGTACCACGATGTCGACTCCAACGAAATGGCCTTTAAAGTTGCCGGTTCCATGGCAATGAAGAAGGGCGCCTTGGAGGCGAATCCGGCACTGCTTGAGCCGATCATGAAGGTTGAAGTTGTGACCCCGGAAGACTACATGGGTGACGTTGTTGGTGATCTGAACCGTCGCCGTGGTGTTATCCAGGGCATGGATGACGGCCCCTCTGGCAAGATCATTCGTGCAGAAATTCCGTTGTCGGAGATGTTCGGTTACGCCACTGACTTGCGTTCAGCGACACAGGGTCGGGCGTCTTATGCGATGGAGTTCTCCCGTTATATGGTAGCTCCTTCGAACATTGCCGAAGCGATCATGAAACAGGGTTGATCCCTAGGACTTAAGAAACAGGAAGAGGTGTAACCGTGTCTAAAGAAAAATTTGACCGTAGTAAACCGCACTTGAACGTTGGCACCATTGGTCACGTTGACCATGGTAAGACCACACTGACCGCCGCTCTGACTCGTGTATGTCACGAAGTTTGGGGTACAGGTTCTGCGAGTGCATTCGATCAGATCGATAACGCACCGGAAGAGAAGGCGCGTGGTATCACCATCGCCACTTCTCACGTTGAGTACGACTCCCCGACTCGTCACTACGCACACGTAGATTGCCCGGGCCACGCTGACTATGTGAAGAACATGATCACGGGTGCGGCGCAGATGGACGGCGCGATCCTGGTTTGCTCCGCTGCTGACGGCCCCATGCCGCAGACTCGTGAGCACATCCTGCTGTCCCGTCAGGTTGGCGTTCCTTACATCGTTGTGTTCCTGAACAAAGCGGACATGGTTGACGATGAAGAGCTGCTTGAGCTGGTAGAGATGGAAGTTCGTGATCTGCTGAGCCAGTACGACTTCCCGGGTGACGACACTCCGATCATCACTGGTTCCGCGCTGATGGCGCTGGACGGTAAAGACGACAATGAGATGGGTACTACCGCTGTCAAGAAGCTGGTAGAAGCTCTGGACGACTACATCCCGGAGCCAGAGCGTGCTATTGATCAGCCGTTCCTGATGCCGATCGAGGACGTATTCTCCATCTCTGGTCGTGGTACCGTTGTGACCGGTCGTGTTGAGCGTGGCGTTATCAAGGTGGGTGAAGAGATCGAGATTGTTGGTATCAAAGATACCGTCAAGACGACTTGCACCGGCGTTGAGATGTTCCGCAAGCTGCTGGACGAAGGCCGTGCTGGTGAGAACGTTGGTGTTCTGCTGCGTGGTACCAAGCGTGACGACGTTGAGCGTGGTCAGGTTCTGTGTAAGCCGGGTAGCATCAAGCCGCACACCAAGTTCGAGTGCGAAGTGTACGTACAGAGCAAAGATGAAGGCGGTCGTCATACTCCGTTCTTCAA
>JBDWHY010000031.1:0-43995 GCA_039974975.1 Fuerstiella sp.
CGCCTGATTTCAAGATCCAAAGGATGCCTTCCAGGCAGTCTCTGGACGTAACGGGAGTGGGGCCTCCCTTTGGCGATTTGGGCGGTGATGGAAACAGATCCTTAATCAAATTCCATTGGGAATCACTGAGAAATGGCTTTCGACCTCCAATCGATTGCGAAGCCAGCTCAGAAACATTTCGGAAACCACGAGCAGCATCAATGACCATAAAAGGACTCCTTTCATGATCTCGTATATTCAAATCTCGTGCCAAAAATGAACCTTCTCAGCAGTTATGAAATGGCCTCTAGTCGAAAATTTGTACAAGCCGCTCGCTCAGCGGACGTCATCGCCGATATTGGTACCAACCTTGGCTGGTTTACGTGCTTGGCTGCGAACGCCAACCCCAAAGCACAGGTCTTCGGCTTTGAATTGGATCGTGCGAACTACGAGTTGTGCAAGCGAAACGTTTCCATAAATCAACTGACAAACGTCGTCTTAAGGCACGCGGCCGTTTCCAATGCGCCCGGAAAAATGGCGTACGGAAAGACAGATGATTCTAACGCCTCAGCAATGCATCGCTTGGGAAATCAAACAGGTAATTTATTCGAAGTTCAGGCGATTACTCTGGATGAATACTTTCGAGGCAGAGAATACCCCTCTTTACTAAAGATCGACGTGGAGGGGGCAGAGCAACTGGTTCTTGAAGGTATGCCGAAAATCTTACAGGCAGACACGGTAAGAACCATTTTCATCGAGATTCATCCTCTTTGGCTTAGGAACCTAGGAGGCTCTGTACCGGCAGTCATGAACATCTTGAGTGCTGCAGGCTTTGACGTGTTCTCGTTAGGCCACCGAGTTACCAATGCATCAGAAAAACCCGTTGTACTCAGTGAACTAAAGGCAATTGATACCGGTGGAGAAATGCTAGTTGCTCGGCGCAGAACATAGTCCCTTTGGCCAAACGGCAGAACGAAAATTAGAACGAACTATTGCCGACGCCATTTCCTGCGTCTGAACTTCACCCTCAATAAACCATCCGAACCGCAGA
This sequence comes from Fuerstiella sp., assembly GCA_039974975.1. GTDB lineage: Bacteria > Planctomycetota > Planctomycetia > Planctomycetales > Planctomycetaceae > Fuerstiella. The sequence goes on from JBDWHY010000031.1 coordinate 1,031, forward strand.
CGCGCTCCGGATCCTGCCACGAAGAATGTCTTTACTACACGACACGACATAGAAAACCGATTTCCAAGATTCTGACCGCGAGCACGCAGGCGACTGGCGGTACATATTGAATATCGAACGTTTGCCGTCAGAGCTTGGCAGCTCGAAACACAACACAATTCGCCTTGCGTTTCCTGAATTAGGGGACCGTTTTTTACGGACCATCTCTTGACCGAATGAAAGTAGTCCATTTCAACACCTATACGGTTGGCGGATCAGCCGTTCTGATGTCACGGTTGCACGAAGACCTTGAGAGTAAGACAGTTGACAGCCACGTTCGCTTCCGCTCCGGAAAAATGAATACGCGAAACGCTGTGAAATTAGATTTTCAACGCGGTGCGGTCGACTCCCTGACAGACCGCCTTACCTACTCAATAGAAAACCGGATGCGTCGCAGTGACGCAGAATCCTATTTTTCACGAATGAAAACTAGCCACCCGACTCGATTGCCCGAATCTGATCATGACGCAGACATCATTCACCTGCATTGGGTGGGACGTTGGCTAGACTTAACGTCGTTTGTCGAATCGATACCGCTTCATATTCCCATCGTCTGGACGATCCACGATATGAGCCCATTGGCCGGAGGTTGCATTAGCGATTTCAATTGCCCCCAATGGGAACATGAATGCCGCACTTGCCCACTATTGCGTAGCCCGATGAACCGGATTTGGGCACGTCATGAACTGAAACGTCGTCGCATCGCACTACAACCACGAAAACTATGCGCGGTGGCCAACAGCAACTACACACGACGAATGACAGAAAAATCACTTGTCTTCGAAAACCCGTATTCCGTGCACACCATTCACCCTGGCATTGATGTGGAAAACTACGAGGCAATCGAGACATCAGAGGCAAAACAATCTCTTGGCATTCCGCCGGGGAAATTTGTGGTTGGCTTTGGAGCCGCGTCCGTCACAGACGAGATCAAAGGCTGCGACCACTTCATTGCCACGGTGAACGAACTGAATCGTAAGATCGATAATTTGCATGTCTTGATTTTCGGTGAGGGATCCCCCACGTTACAGATCGATGCGCCATTGACCGAACTGGGAATGTTAAAGACGCAGGATCAGCAGAGCGCGGCATATTCGGCGATGGACGCTTTTGTCATCGCTTCCAAAATGGAAACATTTGGTCAGGTCGCCAGTGAAGCCCAAGCATGCGGTACTCCTACGTATGCGTTTGACGTCGGTGGCTTAAGTGACGCGATTTCGAATGGCAAAACTGGTGGAATCGTTCCCCATGCTGACTGCAAAGCACTGGCAAACTTGATCCGTGAGGATCGGGAATCTGGCAAGCTGGCAGCAATGGCCGACAAGTGTCGTGAATGGGTCAGTGTGAACTTTTCACTCGAACAAAGCACAAACGCATATCTCGATGTCTATCATTCCGCACTTAGCTCATAACCTGTGACAGTAGACCCCATGGTACCAAGAGAGTTACATTTTGTCGTCGCGTCTGACCGACGTGTGTTGGCTGGGCTTCACGTTTCGACAAAATCAGTCCTTCAATCATTAGACTTGAATGATGCAATTGCCGTGTTCCATCTTTTCTCTGAGGACCTAGGAGAGTGCGATCTTCAGAAACTGGAACAAACGCTCGAACGAACGGACAAGCCTTTTCGCATAGTACATTCAAAACCCGATGTCTCCCGCGTCAAGGATTTCCCGAAACTCAGTGGCAGCATCGCCTCCTACTTTCGACTACTCGCTCTCGAAACCTTACCGGTCGATCGGTTCGTCTATTTTGACACCGACACCATTTGCCTCGTCAACCTACGGCCATTATTTAACCTTGACCTTAACGGACACCCACTTGGCGCGGTTGCCGAAGCACCGATGTCAGAAACTGCTGACGTCCGCGTTAGGGAACATTTAGGTCAGATGGGGAGCGGGATGTATTTCAACACCGGCGTACTTGTCGCCGATGTTCAAGCTTGCAACAACGCACACGTGACAAGCAAGTGCTTAAGATTTATTTCGGAATATGGTGCCGACTATTGGGATCAATCTGCGATCAACTTCGTTTTACATAACAACATCGAGCCCATTGACACAAAGTTCAATAGTGTCACGAACGTCCGAACCAACTGGCCGTCGCTTCGAAAACCAAATTCTGGCAATGGCACTCTCATGCACTTTGTAGGCGGTCCTAAACCGTGGCATTTTTTGTGTCGTTGGCTCCACCCTATGGGGCCGCTTTGGTGGAGTCTATTTCGACAAACAGCGGCGGCCGGCCTTCCCGTTTCGAAGGTACCGCGCGGGCGGGCATGTGGTTTCGGTGGCAACATAAAAACTCACAAACTAGCGATCAAAGATCGTTTACTGCTTTTACTATATACACTTGGCTTACTGAAACCCAAAGCCGTTCCATAGAGATCCGAAGAAGGCCTCTTTACCATCGCGCCTCTGCCTCCAAAGCTGTTTTAGATTGTCACGGTGATGCCCAAACCTCAAACTTCCCCACACAGGAATGGCCTAATAGTTTTAAATACGGCGGCGTTTGGGGGCATTTCAGATTATCTTCACTTTCAAGCCAATGCCTTAGTCGAACAGGGCATTTCAGTAACGATGGTAGGCTCGATCGATGGACCTCGAAAACGTGACGCTCGCTACGAATTCGTGCCGCTTTGGCACCAACCAAAAAAATCGAAAGTTCGCCTCATTCAGCAAGCGGGTTTTGTTGCGAATCTGCTCTCAAACATGCGACGCTTCGCGGCCTTCCTAAAAACTCGGCCAGAACGATTCGTCTTGTTCGGGGGGTTTCTTGAGTACATTGCACCGTTCTGGGCCGGGCTATTTCGCAAGTTAAGACGACGTGGTTGGACATTCGCCACGGTGATCCACGATCCGGTCCGCGACTATGTTGTGGGGCCGGAATGGTGGCATCGCAGGTCAATCAGGGCTGGCTACTCTTTTGTATGTACGGGATTTATGCATGGCCGAACCGAAGAAGTGACGGATGCAACTGGTGTCAAACTCGTTAAAGTCCCTTTTGGTCAATTTCCGTTTCCGCCTGCTAGCAAAAACAGGAATCAGATACGTAAGGATCTAAGGATTCCAGTCGACGCCACAGTAGTGCTTGCCTTTGGGCATCTACGAGACGGAAAGAATCTCGACCTGTTGATTAAAGCCATCGCTGATCTGCCTAATGTCCACTTGATCATCGCAGGCAAAGAACAATCAGGCGGACAACGGCCCGCCAGTTTTTACCAATCGTTGTCCATAGATTTGGGAGTTGCCAATCGGTGCCATTTCCATGTCCGCTACATTAACGATACGGAAATCGGAAATTTCTTTGCAGCAACAGACATTAACGCCCTTACATACAGCAAGGCGTTTCGCTCAGCAAGTGGCGCATTGGCGTCCGCAACACACTATAGAAAGCCAAGTATCGCGTCGTCTGGGGAAGGTCCGCTCAAGCAGGTCATCGAAGAATACAATCTCGGAATTTGGGTAGAGCCTGATTCAGCTGACGCTATTCGTGACGGATTAAACAACCTCCAAACTCTTAATTTTGCCCCCGAATGGGAGCGATATCAATCGGAGAATTCTTGGTCACAAAATGCAATAATTATCGCGAAGGCTATGGGGCTTACTAAATGACATTTGGAAAGGAATCGTCACTTTTATGACACTCCGCACCGTCGTCGGTTCCATCCTTGCCTATGGTTACAACCGCTTGGTTGGCAATATACCGTCACGCGTCCTGCGCCGGATGTACCTCTGGCTCTATCTTGTTCACATAGGACAAGAAACCAATGTGCAACTGAACTGCAAATTCCTTAACGGTCGCCGTGTGACTTTGGGAAACAACAATGTGGTGAATTTTGGTTGCCTGTTGGACGGTAGAAAATACGACATTCGAATCGGCGACAATGTCTCTATTGGACCTGAAGCGACCATCCTGACACTGGGTCATGATCCGCAATCATCAAACTTTGAAGATAGCGGCGGTGACGTCGTAGTAGGAGATCGAGCTTGGATCGGATACCGAGCACTCGTGATGCCGGGGGTGGTGATCGGAGAAGGGGCGGTCGTCGCGGCCGGGTCCGTCGTCACAAAAAATGTGGATCCCTACACAATCGTGGCAGGAATTCCTGCCAAAGCCATCGGAACGAGGAATATGGAATTGAATTACACGTTGTCGTATGCTCCTTGGCTACTGTGAAAGCAATTAGATAAACACCAAGAATTGTTAACAACGAGAGCTCCCAAATTGCCAAGATAGGCATTGGTGAATTCCGGGGATACTACCAGCCTAATGAGCATAATCCAGAACAAGAAATGATCCGAACTCGCGTTCCGACTGGAGTGCAAACTGGTCCAGACAACATTCAGCATTTACAGGAAACACGTGTGTTTTGCCAATGTATAACGCTGCTTCCAAGATGCCTCTAATGCCGACCAACGAATCTACTAGAAGACGTGTTATGCCTTGCTCATGGACGTGCTGCCAAATTGGCGCGAGAGAGCACTATGCAATTCCGCGAGCCTTGATTGCTCAGGGTATACCCATTCATCTTATGACCGACTATTGGGCGGTTTCCAGAATTCAAAAATGGTTGCCTCAGCGATTAGCACAACGCAGCCATCCAGCAATTCCCTACGGTTGCGTAACGTCCCAAAACACGACTTTCTTGACACGCAGTCTCTCTCACCGGTTTCATCGAAAATCTGGTTGGGAAGCAATCATCCAAGATGATCAGTGGTTCAAAGAATCAGTCTCAAAACAATTAAGGAAACTTCATCGAAGTCAAAAGAACAGTCAAATTGTCTTCGCCTACAGTTATGCAGCTCGGGAGATATTTCAAGCAGCGCGCTCACTTGGACTTCCATGCATTCTGGGACAGATTGATCCCGGGCCTGTCGAGATGAGATTGGTGCAGGCACTCGAATCAAAACATGGAATTCACGGACAGTGGCCACCTGCTCAATATTGGGCAAACTGGAAAGACGAATGTGAGCTTGCTACCAAGATTTTGGTCAATTCCGAATGGTCGAAGCAGTCTCTCGTCTCGGAAGGAATCCCAGAAGAAAAGATTACCGTGGTGCCGTTGGCATACGAAAACAAAAAGAAACTCACACAGCGTCAGCAGCACCCGGCTGCATTCAATAGTCGCCGCCGGTTAAAGATACTATTTTTAGGTCAAGTGCTCATCCGAAAGGGCATCAAAGAGCTCGCATCCGCCGCAGTACAAATGGCTGAATGCCCAGTGGAATGGCACATTGTTGGCTGCGGTCCGCAGGTACTACTGGATCAACTGCAAACAGTGCCAAATGTAGTTGTGCATGGTAGCGTTTCACGTGAGGCCTGTGCTGAACACTACTTGAATGCTGATGTATTCGTTCTCCCCACCCATTCCGACGGCTTTGCAATTACGCAGTTAGAAGCTTTCTCATACGGTCTTCCGGTGATTGCCTCACGTTTCTGCGGCAATGCTGTCGACCATCTTCACAACGGCATCATTCTAGACGAGGTCACAGCCGATTCAATTATCGCCGCCATTCAATCGTTGCTTGATTCCCCAGAGCTCCTAAGCCAGTTTCGGTCAAGCCTTATGGAATCCCCACCGGACTTTTCAATTTCGCGACTCGGAAAAACTCTGGCTACGCTGGGCGAAGAACTCACGAATCAGACGGAGGCAGCATCGCGTGATTGAAATGTTCAGCAATATTCCATCGCAGCCGATGCTGTATCAGATGGGCCTATTCCTGACTGTCGCCCTTGCTGTCGAATCACTGGTACGGATTCGGTACTTGAAGTGGGCATTTGGCAGCCTAGCGTTTTGCACCATTGGACTCTGGTACTTTATCGACCCCATTTACCGAGCCGAAGAATACACCAGCCGGTTTAGCGTCGATGAACAAAGCGCGGCCTATGCCCAAGTCATTGTCTTCCTGCTTGCTTTGAGACTCTCACTTGAAACATTTGTGGGGCGGACAAGGTCTTCAGTGCTCAGAGGCTTTGACCCCAACATCTTCGCGAGCCAACGAGTTGCGAAAGCGTTAATCACTCTGTGGGCGGTTTTGTTCTTTATCGGTGTAGCTCGAATGGATTTTAGAGTGCTTGATGCACTCTTCCCTGTTTCCGGCCGATGGGATAGGCTGTGGGCTCGTCCTCGATTTGGAGGAAGCACCGCATTTTTGGTGTCAGTAGGCGAATACAGTTACCAAATCATTTGTGCCGGCTTCGGCCTTGTGGCTGTTGCCACCCGCAAACGTAGAGTGCGTTCGTTAATGATCATCATGATGCTGATCACTTGGCCAATGTTCCTGCTGAGCGGTACTCGACATCACTTGCTTGCTGTCGGACTCCCCACAGTGTTGGCAATCTTGGTTCTAAAGCAGTGGAGTCGAGCTAAGCAAATTTCGTTTCTACTCATATTGGGACTAATCTTAAACACGGCCTTCCTGATCGTCATTCAGTACCGTAATTCAGGGATTAGTAACTTCTTTGAAGAACGCTACGCTTATGAAGAAGAACCCGCAGAAACAAAACACCTAGGTCTAAATATGCCTATGGAGCTTATGTACCTGCAGACGTATCAAGAAAACGGCGATATCGCGATTGAGTGGGGTTATAACTATTTCGCCCACGTCGTAAATTTTGTGCCAAGGGCCGTCTGGGCCGACAAGCCATTTCCTGGTGAAGAATTTTCAGACCTGCGCGTCGGACGAAATTATCGAGGTGATGTCAACGCTACCATTTCGCATGGAATCGTGGGGCAGGGTGTCACAAATTTTGGGCCGTGGCTGGGACCAATCGCCGCAGCTTTGATCATCTGCTCACTGACAGGATGGACGTGCCAACTTACTTCGCACGGCAATCCATTTCTTCGCGCTTGTTTGATTCTGGTTGTGATGGGCAAAATACCCAACCTCGGTCGTGACCTTACCCTTTTCGCTGCTTGGCCTGTCATTTTCGGCTACGCGGGTATCGTGTTTTACGAAAAGCAAACTGGCACAAAGCGAAATGCCACAAGTAAGCGAAAAACTCCGCAAGCATCTTAGGGAAACAGGCCCCCTATTCACCCAGTATCGGCGAGCATAGAAACAGGAAAGTTTAGAGACGCGCTTCCAAACAAACGCTGCACCTGCAGGACTTATGATTCGAGTATGAGATCCCCAAAAGACAGAATTCACCAATGCGTCATTTTTTACAATGTGGGTGGATATCATAGGGCGCGACTGGATTCCGCAAAGGAGATGTGTTTAACGCACGGGTGGGAATTTTCGGCCATCCAAATCACGGGAAACACAAGAGAACATCCGTGGGGAGATTTCGAAGAACCAGACTACCTAGTCACTCTTTCGGACCATCAAGACGGAAAGACGCCGCAGTTTAAAGATCGCAAGCGCCTGAACACCGTGCTTGATCAGTTGAATCCCACTCACGTGGCGATTCCGGGTTGGGGATTTGACTTTTCACGATATGCTTTGGCATGGTGCCGGTCCCGGAGACGAGCTGCGATTCTGATGTCTGAATCTAAGTACAATGATGCCCGAAGAGTCTGGTGGAAAGAGCTAATTAAAGAGCACTCTGTGATTCGGCACTTTGATTCTGCAATTGTTGGAGGCCAACTACATCGTGACTACTTGGAAAGAATGGGTTGTCATCCTAAAAAAATATTCTCAGGCTATGATGTTGTCAATAATCAGTATTACCAAAGCACAACATCACAGTACCAAGACCAGCCTGACTTAGTGTGGCAACCTGACGAAATCCGCGACCGTCGAGTGGTACTTTCAGTGAATCGTTTTATCCCTCGAAAGAATCTCGCGGTTCTGATCACGGCGTTCAGTAACTTTCTGAACAGCCTGGAAACCCCATCAAAGAAGTCGTGGCGACTTGTCTTGCTTGGCGAAGGGCAGGAAAAGTCAAATCTTGAAGCGTTATCCTGCCAACTGGGAATTCAAGAGCATGTTTTATTTCCGGGTTTTCGATCATACCAAGAAATCCCTAAGTGGTATGCCTCCAGTGAGATCTTTGTGCACCCCGCGTCTGCAGAGCAATGGGGATTGGTAGTCAATGAAGCCATGGCTGCCGGCCTACCAAGTATTGTTTCAAATAGGTGCGGCTGCTACCCAGATTTGATTCTGGAAGATCAGACTGGACTAGGATTTACCCCCACCGACGTTGGACAATTGACACAGCAGCTTCAAAAGCTAGCAGCATCCCGTGAGCTTCGAAGCCGCCTTGGGGCAGCTGGAAGGTCCCACATTTTTACAAAATTCTCTTCCGAAGCTTTCGGACGAGGACTTTATGACTGCGTCAAAGTCGCCGGTACACGTATCAGAAAGTCTGTTTAAGTGAAGGTTCTGCACTCCTGCCAATCTGCAACTCGAACATTTGGCGGTGTTTTTGAAGTTGTGAAAAACCTCGTCCAACATCAAATGCGGGATCCTGCTCTGGAATCTATTCGCGTCATTGGAGCTACCGATCAATTTTCCGACGCCGATCGGGATCAATGGCCAGATAATGTGAGGCAGGAGTTTAAGACCTATGGCCCTAAGTCATTTGGCTGGTCACCTTCAATCCGCGGCATTCGACGTCAGGCAAAGCCTGATTTGGTGCATGTGCACGGCCATTGGTTACACCATAGCCTGATAAACTTTATTGAATCACGCCGTCGAAAAATTCCTTATATTATTTCACCTCACGGTATGCTTGACCAGTGGGCACTGGATCAGGGAAAGTGGAAGAAACGTTTGGTTTGGCAGCTGTTCGAACGTCGCCACTTAGAAAATGCTGCATACATCCACGCTTTGTGTGACGAAGAAGCTCAGCAAATTCGATCACTTGGAATTAAGACTGCCATCGTCACCGTTCCAAACGGCGTGAACCTGCCTCGTGATATCTCTGACGAGAATCCGCCATGGACAACGAAAGGTAACCAGCGCATTCTGCTGTTTTTGGGACGGTTACACCCTAAAAAGGGCATCGAGAACTTGGTGCAAGCTTGGCAGCGGCTGAAAGGACATTCAAATTGGAGGCTTGTCATTGCCGGATGGGGTGATCCGGCGGATACCAAGCGGATTCAATCCATCATTGCCGATGCGAAACTCGCAGACCGAGTGGTTTTAACCGGGCCGTTGTTTGGTGCTGCGAAGGCATCTGCCTTAAGAAATGCTGACTGTTTCATTCTGCCCAGCTTCAGCGAAGGACTGCCAATGTCCATTCTGGAAGCGTGGAGCTACCACTTGCCTGTGTTGATGACGGATGAATGCCATTTGCAGATTGGATTCCAAGCAGAAGCTGCAATTCGCATCGATACGGCCCCAGATAGCTTAGCTTGCCGATTAGAAGAAGTGTTTTCATTGTCCGCAGAAGAGCGGCAGGCAATGGGCCAGCGTGGCCGAAAATTAGTGGAAGCTGAATTTACTTGGAGAAGCGTTGCTGCAAGTTTTAGCACAGTTTACCGCGAGATGATCAAATCCGCGGCGGACGAAGATCACAAAAACTCACCCCACCCCCAGCTGTAGCACAACCACCACCCACGGACCAACCAGCGACGCAGATACTGAATGAGAAAATAGGGGCTTTACAAAAAAAATAACCCGAAATCTTTGACAACCCCCTTTAGGGTGAGTTTACTTCAAGGGTTAAACTAAATGGCCGTTTTGCGGTCCAACCTGCTTGATCCGAGGAGAAATATGATGAAATTACTCAGGGGTATTTGTACCCTTGCTTGTGCCTTGGCCTTGGTGCCAGGAGCTGCGCAAGCTGAAATCTTGATCGACGACTTCAGCGGCCCTGGATCGACCGGGTCGGATGCCGTTCGTGTCATACAGCCCGGAACAAACGCTGCAGCGAGCTTCACCGCAGCGGGAATCGTACTTCAAGGAAACGCGGTTCTTCCCATTGCGGATCCCCGTTCAATTGAAGTGAACTACTCTTGGGCGGGTGGTTTGGAACCATTCTTGGGCGGACTAGATCGATTTCTTGAATTCGATGTCGTAGGTGCACAAGGGGACTGGGAAGTCCAAATCGCCTATCGCGGTCTCGGCGGAACCGGAGTGGATGGTCAACTAACGGTTGCCATCGCTAACGGTACCTCTGGTAGCGTTTCTGTTGACCTTGCAACTGGTGGAAACTCTGGTCATCTCAATGGACTTCAAGAGCTAGACCTAACCTTCGTGAATCTCAGTGCGGATCCGGGTCTTGGAAATCGAGTTTTGACACTCGGCAACCTTGCTGCAGTGCCGGAGCCAGCATCAATCGCTCTTCTTGGCTTAACCGGCCTTGGTGGTGTTGTTGTTGCTCGCCGACGCCGAAAGCAACAAGAATCAGCTTGAGGCTTGTTCAATGCTGACTCAAAATTAGCCTTAGTGGTCCATTGCCACTAAGGCTTTTTTCGTTATTGGAACAGCCAGTTTTCACTGTGATTCAAATTTGACGCTAAGTTTTCCTCACGGAAGTTCAAAGGCCTCATGTCCACATCTGATTTGAATGTCCCACGAAATGCCGTTTTCGTGGTCAGCGTCGTTGTTCTGCTCCATGTCATTTTTCTGTGGCAAATGATGAATTGGCTTTGGGCGAGGGACCATTACCAGTTTTTCCCTTTGATTATCATTGGGACTGCTGCGTTGGCCGCTTTTCGACTTCAAGGAGCGAAATGGGCTGACAGTCCAACTTTCTCGCTCCGTGTGATCTGCTACTTACTGGGTTCTTTTTCCCTGATGCTTCTGGCCACATTGGCCAACAGTCATTGGTTAGGAACAGTCTCGGCGATGCTGTTGACTTGGGCTGGGATTTGGTATGTGGGTGGACGCGAAATTGCCGATAGGCTGCGTGGTCCATTCTTTTTTCTCGCACTCGCCATTCCACTACCGTTGAATCTGGACCTGAACTTAATCATTGCAATGCAGAAACTTGCCACTGCATCTGCTGGCCAATTACTAGACTACTTCAGAATTACCCATGTGCTTTCCGGAGTGGCGATCAGAACCGATCAACGTGAATTCATGGTTGAAGATGCTTGTAGCGGAATTCACTCCCTATTCAGCTGCATCGCCGCAATGGCATTTTGGGGCATCGTTTACCGCTACAGTCTTCTCAGAATCCTGATTACGATTGCTCAGACTACTGCGTGGGTTCTTGTAGCCAACGCAGTTCGTGTTTTCCTGATTGTCTTTGCACGCCACCGATTCGACGCAGACCTCGAATCTGGCACGCTTCATGAACTTCTTGGCATTTTAACATACGCTGCGGCACTCTGTTTATCTTTGAGCACCGATCAGCTGCTTCGCTTTTTAGTGCCCCTTGGGTTCAAGCCGTTCCAAGCAGACTCCATCAGCGGGGGCTACACCAGATACAGTCAATCGAGTGATCAAAATGAGTCAGCCCTTCGGAAAATGAATTTGATCAGCTCAAAGTCAAATCGATTCCTAAACAGACCAATCGCATTCTTTGAGACCAAGCCTATTCTCCCCATCGCCGCCTTATTGATCATGTTTGTTCCACTAAGCGGAATCGCGGTCGCTCAGCAGTTTCGCAACCGAGCGAGCAATGTCGCACCGCATTTTGTTGAATCGATCGCTGCATCAGTTCCGCAGACCCTGCTGCCACAACGGATTGGAGAGTGGACGCAACAATCATCACGCGTCGTCAATCGCTCGCCAGATGATCCATTGGGGACCAATTCTGTAGTATGGATGTTCGAAGGAAATGGGATTGTCGCCAACGTTTCCGTTGATGGATATTACAGTCAGTTTCATGACTTGAGTGGCTGCTATTCAGCCCTCGGATGGGAATTGGAATCCACCACCAATCGCGAAATAGGATCACCACAGTTCTCCGTTACAGAATTAGCTCTATACAAAGACAACGGTGAATTTGGACTCAGTCTCTTTTCCTGTTTCGACAGCATTCATACGCCAATACGGCCCCCAGCGGCCACAGGCAGTGCTTTGAGAAATCTACTAAATCGCCTTCGATCTGGTCAATTAATCGGGGAACAAGCACAACCTGTGAATCCTCCGGTGTATCAAATTCAAGCGATGACCACACGCCAATCGCAGTTATTAGAACATGAAAAAAAATTGGTTGAACAACTCTTTGTGAGTGTTCACGACATCGTATTAGGCCGGATGCGATCCGAAAGAAAAACACCATGAGCGGGATGTGGAAGCACTACAAGAGACGGATAAACCACTGGTTAAAATCATTCCGAATGCCTCGCTTGCTGACGGTTGATTTCTATTGGGCATGCTTGACATGGCCGATCCGCACGGCCTTTTCTGCATGGCAGCAGGGTCGAATACGAAATCTGTTACTTGGCTTGCCAGCCTTAGCAGCGATCTTTGCCATTGCTTGGTTTTCCACTTCGAGCCGTCTTCAAGCACGTGGAATTTCAGCCCAGTATTGGTTGAAAGCACAAAAGGCAATCGTCGACAAGCAGTATTCACAAGCGCAGCTACTACTGAACCGCATTCTTCTGGAAAACACGGCTCATATACAAGACGCTCGTCACGGGCTAGCCGTGATTTTTGAAGAGAGTGGTCAGGAAGATCGAGCAGCCGCTTTGTTTCGGATGCTGGCTCCTGAAGACCAACAGGGCTACCCTGACGCCCACCGAAGACTCGCAATTCTAACTAGCAGCAAGATTAACAGCCAGACTCCACCTGAAGAGTTAAAGTCATTTTTGTGGCACTTAAAGGCAGCGAAGGAAGATAAATCGGCTGGCATGTCGCTTGCTTGGGGCCGATATTCACTTGCCGTCAGAGACTATCAATCTGCGAAGAAGTACTTTCGAAAAGCGGTAGAACAATTCCCCGAATTCTTGGTGACTCTGGCCGAGATCGAGACTGTGGCCGGAAGTACAGACAGCGCAGTGTCCACTTACAATCAAGCTGCAGACTATCTGGGAGACACGATTCGGCGGTCCCCGTCAAATAATTTGACACGCATCGACTATGCAACAGTCTTGGTCCGGCTAGGGCGACTCGATGACGCCAAAGTAATTCTTGAGGAGGGAATGCGACTCAGCCCCGAAGATGCGAAGACATGGAAGTTTCTTCTTGCCAATCTGTATGTCAATTTTCACGACTTAATGTCGCAAGAAGGCAAATCAGTCTCTGAACTGCTTCGCCAATTGGACCAAGCCCTAAGCTTGGACGGCAATCATGGCCCAGCGCTCACGCGGCTGATGGCCTACGCGGAGGCTGAGGTCACTGGCAATGTTGAACTGCGTTCCATTTTGGCACGTGTGATTGCTGAAGGAAAACAACCTGCTCTGGCTCATTTGGCCATGGGCAATCTGTGCTGGCTCGAAGAAAGACGTGATGTTGCGATGTTCCATTTCGAACAAGCAATGGCAATTCGTGATGATGTCCCCGTGATGCTGAACAATCTGGCTTGGTTAATTTCACATGATGAAACGAAGCCGGATGTTGATCGAGCGATGGGGCTAATCAATGCGGCTCTCGAAAAACAACCCGATAATCCAAGCTTCTTGGATACGCGCGGCAATATCTTGGTCATGAAGAAAGAATGGCGAGCGGCCCTGACGGATCTCGAAAAAGCTCTCAAAGGTGTGAAGGCGAAGAAGCCTGTGCACAAACAATTGGCCTTGGTCTACACCGAACTTGGGATGCAGGAAATGGCAAATATTCATCGAGAAATGAGCATCGAAGTGCTGGACACAAAGTCCAATTAAACTGCCAGCTGCTTCTATCTTGCTTGCACGAGAAGCACTGATATCGTGACCGAATTCGACGTAACCTGGCAGCCGAAATCTGAAATTCGCAATTCCAGCTTGATCGGCCATTCTGGCGCTTTAGACTTCTGTTTCACGCGATGATCTGATTCGATCCGCCACATTACCCAATTCCTAGGCTACCCAGTGGCAGAAGTAGATCTCAATCCCGTTCCGGCGTCAGACGAACTTGCTCAGCAGAAAGAACCTCTGCAAGAGAGAGGATTGGGCGAGTACACAAACAGCTTCTACTCACCCGGTCGCTCCGTATTCACTCGACTGCTCTGGTACTATGTCAGTCTTTGTGTCTTCGAAAGCGGCTGGCTGCTTTCAAGTCGACCAAAACGTTGGGTATTGAAACTGTTTGGCGCGCAAGTCGGCAAGGGACTTGTGATTCACCCGAACGTCCGAATTAAGTACCCATGGAAACTGACGCTCGGAAATGACTGTTGGATTGGACGTGAGGTCTGGATCGATAATCTGGATCATGTGACCATCGAATCAGATGTGTGCCTGTCTCAGCAATCCTATTTGTGCACCGGGAGTCATGATCACCGGTCTCGAACTTTTGACCTGAAAACTGGCCCGATCGTGATTGAGCACGGGGCATGGATTTGTTGCCGAGCCACAGTCTTGGGAAATTCTCGAGTTCCCAGACTAGAAGTGGTGCCAGCGAACGAAGTCTTTGCAAATCGAAAAGCCGTCGCCGCGCCGCCATCGCTCAGAAAGCCTCGCTAATCAAGTGGCGAGTCATTCTGTCCTTGGGCAGAACGGTGGTTTCAAACATCAATCCTGCGACTTGCACTTCTGTGACATCATCTTGATTTCGCACGATGACAGAAGCGGACCAGATGATCTAGAACTTGATGGAGTTCATTGATTCCAAACCATGGAGACGTAACACTTGCTGTGCAAATCTCCGTATTTTGAACTGTGATTCTAGGTTCATCGATGTCTGAAGCTCCCACTTCCTCAAATCCCGTGGATCCCCAAAAACTGTTGGCTCGTGAGCTTTGGCAGAGATTGGCGAAGAGTCGTCCGGGGCCTTCCACTGAAGAGCTGATTTATTTGGCTCGGTTCGTTCCGTTGTTGTCCAAATCAGCGATCAAAACTCTGGCGGGGCGCAAACTGTCTTTGAGTGAACTGAAAGAGCTTATTCAGTACGTCCCTAAGGCGAAGGATATCGCAATCAAGATGGCCCTAAAACTGGGCGCCGATGCACTTGGCGAAGAAGACATGCGGTTTCTGTTCACTCAGTCCAAAGCACCTGAAATCGGCAAGGCTTTGCTGAAAAAGTACCCGAACGACGCCAACATTGGATTGGTAGAACGAACGACTGACGAGCTTGCGGAATACATCGGAAAGATGAAGGAACAAGAGCCCACGAAAACTGTTCTTCGAGAAATCGACCGAAAGTTATAACCAAGTACTCAATCAAAATGGTTCGGCCCAAATCAGAGTTGGCGGTCCCGTTGCTTTAAGCTCAACCCTTTCAGGTTGAGCTTTTTTTATGCGCCCAGGTTCGTCGCAGCAGCCAGTGAGATTTTTGAGTGGTCAACGTTTTTGTGAAGCAATACCCAACCATGATGGCGGAACGAGCGGTCAGTCACTTGAATGACTTGGGTAAGTACACTTGGGCAAGAAATTTCTTGACTGCGGAATGCTTCTCAATGCTTGCTGCATAGACATCATGAATTCCTTGCTGATGAGTCGATTTCAAGCAGTTGCGAACAACAGCAGCGGGGGAATGCTGGAGGGGCTTGTGCTTCGGTAATGAGAGGGCGATCTTCATGCACCCCAAGCACACGCCTATAGGAAGACGATGCAATTCAAGGCACCATTGATGAAAGCATGAGATCGCGAAATCAAAGCAATGGCCACACATGACGCCCCTTCAGGACTTTTGCTTGGGGATGGTTGCTTTCCTCGGACTAAAGTCCGAGGCTATCTGATATCGTCGCCCAGCAACGAAGATGAAACCTAGGCCGAAGCACACAGCACACAGCACACAGCACACAGCAAGAAGTCGCATTGCGGATCTCGTGAATCAACAATTCAACAAAGGAAACCTGCAATCATGCAATTAGGATTTGTGTCCGCCATTCTGCCAGACTTTTCCTTCGAAGAAGTTCTCAAGACAGCATCTGAAATCGGGTTTGACTGTGTTGAAATCATGTGTTGGCCGGTTGAAAAAGTGTCTCGTCGATATGCGGGAGTAACTCATATCGACGTCACCGATTTCAGTGCGGAAGATGCTGCTAAAATCCGGCGGCTGCAAGATAAATATGGAATTCAAATCAGCGGTCTGGGCTACTACCCCAATCCGTTGTCTCCAGATGAATCAGAATCTCAAACAGCCCTCGATCATCTTCACCGTATCATCAAGGCCGCCTCATTATTAGACGTCGACATTGTGAACACATTCATTGGCCGAGACTGGACAAAGTCTGTCGATGACAACTTCGAGGTATTCCACCAAAAGTGGCCCGCCTTGATTCAGTCGGCAGAAGATCACGGAGTTCGCCTTGGGATTGAAAATTGTCCGATGCTGTTTACTGAAGATGAATGGCCGGGTGGAAAAAACCTTGCCAGCAGTCCAGCGATTTGGAAAAGAATGTTTTCGGAAATTCCAAGTCCATCCTTCGGATTGAACTACGATCCATCTCATCCAGTTTGGCTGCACATGGATTATCTTCAGCCTCTGATTGATTTTTCAGACCGACTGTTTCACATCCACGCGAAAGACGTGCGAATTGATCAGCGGCAGCTGGATCAAGTGGGAATTTTGGGGCACCCCAATGATTGGCATACTCCCAAATTACCGGGCTTAGGTGACGTCGATTGGGGAAAATTCTTCTCTGTTCTGACAGACGTGGGATACAACGGACCGGTGTGCGTTGAAGTGGAAGACCGAGCATACGAAACTTGTCTCGAAGATCGTCTGCAGGCCCTCAGGCAAAGTCATACGTTCTTACGAAATTTTGTTCCGAAAGCTCTGTAGCCAACTTGTAGACGCAGTTGACCGAACGGCGTTGCTTGGCGTGTTGAGTTCTTCGGTACAAGCGATCTTAAGTGTAAATCACGATCGCCAGAATCACTTCAGAAATCACTTAGAAGACAAACGCGATGGACTTCACTTATACCGACATTTCAAAAATGATCGATCACTCATTGCTGCAACCCCAAATGACGGTGCAGGATTTGGAGTCCGGAATTGCTCTGGCAAAAGCGTACGACGCGGGCAGCGTTTGCATCATGCCATTTTACCTGAAGCGTTGTGCCGAGCTGCTGGCTGGAACAACGGTAAAAGCATCAACCACGATTGGCTTTCCACATGGAGGCCACACGACTGCCATCAAAGCCGCCGAAGCTGCTCAAGCGATTCAAGATGGCTGCGAAGAACTTGATATGGTCGTCAACATTCCCAAGGTTCTAAGCGGAGACTGGGACTACGTGACCGCCGATATTAAGGCTGTGATCGACGTAGCTCATGCAGCCAACCAGAAAGTCAAAGTAATTTTTGAAAACTGTTATTTAGCCGACGATCAAAAAATTCGTCTTTGCGAAATTTGCAGTGAACTGAATGCCGATTGGGTCAAGACATCCACTGGCTATGGCACCAATGGAGCAACCATTGAAGACCTCAAATTGATGCGAGCACACAGTGCCCAAAATGTTCAAGTGAAGGCTGCTGGTGGAGTACGAACTTTTGAGAAGCTTTTGGAAGTCAAAGCTCTTGGTGTCACTCGAATTGGAGCCAGCGCCACAAAGCCCATTTTAGATGAATGTCGTTTGCAGTTGGGGCTGGACGCGATTGAAGTATCTGCTAGCGGAGAAACTGGGGGGTATTAGAGCGATGTCTATCGTGAAACCCGAAGCCTTAAGACTTCGGCGACCACGAAACAGCAGGGCAGGACGGGGCTCATAGATTTCGGCTTCTGAAGAGCCCGGCTACTGAAGAGCCCGGCTACTGGAGAGCCCGGCTACGGAACAACCCGGCTACGGAAGAGTTCAACGACGGATGAGATCGACGACACGTGCGATGGGTCTCATACAAACCGACTTCAAGAGAAATCCGTTTCGCAGAAATCGACGGCCGTCCGCCCCGACCAAGAACCACACCAACAAGCGCGAGATCACTCGCTCGTCAACGAAAGCCAAATTGAACGTGGACCAAACTATCGAAGATATCTGGCGAGATCGCAAACAGATTCAGGACATTCAAAGTCGTCGACTTAAAGAATTGCTTGAAGCAATCGTGCCTCGCAATCGGTTCTACACCGATAAATTCAAGACAGCTGGAATCGAGATTGCTTCCATTCAGTCACTCGATGACCTACGTCAGCTTCCCGTCACGACGAAGCAGGAATTAAACGATAGTCAAATTCAACAGCCTCCGTATGGAGCAAACCTGTCGTACCCATCGACAAAGTACAGCCGTCTGCATCAAACATCTGGGACAACGGGACGTCCCATGCGTTGGATGGATACCAAAGAAAGCTGGAACTGGATCATGGAATGCTGGCGGCAAATTTATTTGCTGGCTGGGCTGAATGAGCATGATCGACTGTTCTTTCCATTTTCATTCGGACCATTCATCGGCTTTTGGGCTGCGTTTGAAGGTGCGACTCGGGGTGGCAATTTCGTGATTGCAGGCGGAGGAATGTCGACTGAAATTCGCCTGCAAGCAATGCTTGAAAACGAAGCCACCGTCGTATGCTGCACGCCAACTTATGCACTGAGAATGGCGGAAGTCGCAGATGCCGAAGGCATTGACTTAAGAGAATCTAGCGTACGGATGCTGATCGTTGCAGGAGAACCCGGAGGCGCGATTCCGGCGACTCGAAGCCGCATGCAATCAGCCTGGGATGCTGAAATTATTGATCACTGGGGGATGACAGAAATTGGATCTTTGGGGACGGAAGCCGCTGACCGACCAGGCGGAATGTACCTTTTGGAAACAGAAATGATCCCTGAAATTGTGCACCCAGAAACATTAGAACCAGTTGCTCCGGGTGAAGTTGGTGAATTGCTGATCACAAACCTTGGCCGTCTGGGCAGTCCGTTGATTCGATATCGAACTCGAGACCTTGTCCGAGCATCCGTTGACGAAGACCCAACGGGGCGTCAACTGACATGGCTGTCGGGTGGCATCTTAGGCCGCTCAGACGACATGGTCACCATTCGTGGCAACAACGTGTTTCCATCCAGCGTGGAAGCCGTGTTACGAGAAATTGATGTGATTGCAGAGTTTCGAATTGATGTCAAAACGGTTCGCTCCATGCACGAACTTTGCATCACAGTCGAACCAAAGACTGAGGAGGCGGCCGTTGATCTTCAGGATGAAGTGAAAAATGCTCTCAGACGCCGGTTAGGGTTTGCCTGTTCAGTGAATCTCGCAAAACCGGGTGAATTGCCGCGGTTTGAACTGAAAGGTAAGCGTTTTCATCGCACAGAAGGTGAATGATCGGTCTGGAATTCCTCGAACACATCCGGTGTGAAACGTGTTAAACTGAAGATGTCTGGACCAGCTGACAAGGTTGCCTGCATGCGACGTTGCAAGATTGGTCCGTTGCCATCCACTTCGCGTTTCCACTAAACGTTTGGATCGATGATGATGATGCGTTTTGCAACCAGTGTCCTATGCCTTACCGTGTTGCTGTTGGTTTCGACAGCATCAGCCACCGCCGCGCTTTCACCTGAAGTGAAGGCAGAGCTTTCGGCGCTGACCAAAGAGCTCAAGACGGTGACCTCTTTGATTAGAAAAAAACAGGTTGATGAAGCTCGAACGCTGGTTCAAAAAGCCACCGATCGCTTCAAAGAACTTAAGATCGACGAAGGCGAACGAGACCGGACTTTATCGGCATTCCAGACTTCGTTAAAACGCGCGACGGGCCAACTTCCGGTCAGCTTCGAACAACATGTGGCTCCAATCCTGAAGGACAACTGCCTGAGCTGCCATAGCGGCAACAATGCTCGTGCTGGTTTACGGTTGGACACATTTGCGGCAATCCGAGTGGGTAACCAAGCAAAGCCATTTATCGTCCCGCGAGCTCCCGCGAGAAGTCTGCTTTACGCAAGAGTGAGTACTCAAAATGCTCAATTGCGAATGCCCAAAAATCAACCTGCATTGGATGTCGCAGATGCTGAAACAATCGGCCGCTGGATTCTGCAGGGGGCACCTTACGACGGAACGGATGCTTCGGCTCCCATCGGATCGTCGATGACGGCCAGCGCAGAAGCAAAACAGAAAGTGAAAGTCGTGATGGCCGACGGCAGTGAAACCGTTTCGTTCAGAAAAGACATCGCACCATGGATGGTTAATGTTTGTATGAACTGCCACACCGGCAACAATGCTCGAAATGGTTACAAGCTAACCACCTTCGAAGACGTCTTGACTGATGGCGAAACTGGCAGCACGATTGTGCCGGGCGACCCCGATAGCAGCTACATCGTCGACTTGGTTCTTCGGCAAGATCCATTGAAGATGCCGGCAGGTAACCAAACTCGGCTGAAACGATCTCAGGCTCAACTTCTCGAAAAGTGGATTAAAGAAGGAGCTCATTTCGACGGTACCGATCCGAAAGCCGCAATTCGTAGTTTGGTTCCTACCGCAGCAGAACTTGCCTCGCAAGCTTTGGCTTCCATGTCGATTGAAGACTTCGAACAACGACGTCGTGAACAAGCCGACTCAATCTGGAAGCAAGTGAACCCAAGAGAAGAATCTGACTCAGTCGAAACCAAAGACCTCATCGTTTACGGAAACCTTGCCCAAAGCCGCCTGCAAGAACTTGCTGATGCCGGACAGGCTCAGGTCGCTGTTCTCGCGGACAAATACAAGCTCAAAGG
Source organism: Fuerstiella sp. (assembly GCA_039974975.1). Classification (GTDB taxonomy): domain Bacteria; phylum Planctomycetota; class Planctomycetia; order Planctomycetales; family Planctomycetaceae; genus Fuerstiella. Next base: position 21,624 of record JBDWHY010000031.1, read on the forward strand.
CAGCCCATGGAGAGGTCGGCTTATCGTCTTCGCAACGAAAGCTCGCTTCGGTTACGAAGAATTCAACACCGTCTTGATGAACAACCGACGAACGCCCCGAGGTGTCTCTGGACACGTTTCTGTCACAGCAAATGTGGACAACGCCTACATCGCTATGCACGACATTGGAGATGCGGCAAGCATCGATCGCCTGGCCGCAAAACCGCTGTTAAACGCTATGATCGCCCAAGCATTCTTGACGCGTAATGGCCAATCTATTCCAGACTGGCTGCAACAAGGCTTTGGCATTTTAGAAAGCGGCGAGAATCCTGATTCAAAGTACCTCAAGCAAATTCCGTTATTGGCTCGCAGTGCAATCACATCAATTTCGAATCCTGCGACGCTCTTCGACAATGGCACTTTTGCTCCGGGCGAAGTTGACGCTGTGGGCTATCTATTGACTCGCTTCCTGATTAATCGTGGAGGCATTGCAAAGTTGAATCGGTTGATTGGCCAGCTGCAGACTTCTCGCAATGCGGGTCGAGCGATTCAGCAAACCTATGGCACAAGCGCCGCTGATTTGGGCCGTGCGTTTCTGCAATCCGGCGGCTAGTCAAAACGTGTTTCGGATTTCCTCGGAACCCGAGTTGCCAAGGCGATGGCAATCTCGGGGCGATTCCCGTGTGGGGTCGAGACTGGCAAGGGCCTACTTCTGAGGTCCCGCCTTTCTTTTGGTCATGGACGAAACGGGAAATGATTTCAGGCCATCGCCAGCAGGCTTTCGCATTTTCTTAGGAGCTTGATCCACGTCTTTCGCGACTTGGTGCCACAGTTTTTTTAGCTGAGCCAGTTTCTTAGGTTCTGTTGTTGATCGATCGTCTAATTCAGATCGATCTTCGGCCAAATTGTAAAGTTCCCATCGTCCGCCTCGAGCACTGACGGCCTTCCAATCTCCCTGACGAATGGCTCGGTTATTCGTAAATTGGAAGTACAGGTAATCGTGTGAGTTCGCTGGTTTGCCCTGCAAGATAGGCAGCAACGACTTTCCTTGAATCGCAGTCGTTTGCTTCCCTTTGTATTGCTTCGGATAGGTTGCTTTTCCCGCTTCGACACAGGTTGCCAGCAGGTCAATCAAGTGCCCAGGCTGTGTTCGAATTTGGCCTGCATGCTGTTTCAATCCGGCGGGCCAATGGGCGACCAAAGGAGACGAAATTCCCCCTTCGTGCTGATTTTGTTTGTAGAGACGAAAGGGAGTATTCGATGCGTGCGCCCAACCAACGTCATAGCACCAAAACGAATTTGAATCCCAAGGCTTCAGGTCCTTTCCTCGGGTTCGTTCGAACGGGCAGCCTCCATTGTCAGAACACAACAAAATCAATGTGTTTTCATAGACGCCTTTGGCTTTCAGATGAGCAACAAGGCGACCAATATTTTGGTCGACGCTATCGACCATTGCGGCGAAGACTTCCATGCGATCCTGCTCCCATCGATTTTCATCAGAAGTGAGATCTTTCCAAGCAGGGATGTAATCTGGACGGGGGCTAAGCGAAGCTTTGGAATTGATGATTCCAGATTTCAGTTGCCGCTGATAACGTTGCTTTCGAATTTCGTCCCATCCCATGCTGTACCGCCCCTTGTACTTTTCGATGTCTGCCTGCTTGGCCTGCAGCGGATAATGAGGAGCATTGAAAGCGATGTAGTGAAAGAACGGTTGTTCGGTTTTCAGAGCTTCATTAATGAAACGAATCGAAAAATCGACATTGGCATCCGTGGTGTAAAAGTCAGAATCAAAGTCGGCCCATGGTCTGCCGTTCAATCGAAACGTGTCGTCACCGGTGAAGAAATTCGTCGCTCCCGAAAGATGCCCCCAATACTTTTGGAACCCACGATCGGTTGGTTGGTCATCAAGATGCCACTTGCCTGTCATGGAAGTGGAATATCCGTTGGTTTGCATCACTTCTGCAACTGTCAATGCCTTGTCCATGGCTTCGTTACCCGCTTGAAACGGATACTTGCCCGTTAGCAGGCAGATGCGAGAAGAGTGGCATTTTGCTGTATTGTAAAACTGGTTCATCCGGACACCTGATTCTGCCAGCGAATCGATGTTCGGAGTTTCGATTTCAGAGCCGTAGCAGCCGAAGTCAGAAAACCCAAGGTCATCCACCATCATCAACACAATATTCGGGCGAGAATCTTCTGCGACAACGACAGACAATGATCCAAGCAACGCACAAACAACCGCACAACGGAACATTCAAGGCCCTTTCAAAACGTACCCAATAAATCTCTGGTGACTCAGTGATCCTTGAGCTTACCGGGACTCAGTTGGTTTTTCACGCCTGAAGTGCCGAGTCAAAAATTCCAACCCTGCGAAAACCTTGTGTCGCGGCTACACCATCACAGAAAAACGCCTATGATTCTGGGGGTTTAGAATCTGGTTTTTCCAAGAATTCCAAGCCGAAATCAAACCATCAAATTCCCGCAACCAATCGACGATATCAAAGAATTTCCATCATGGCAGACTGGATCGAAGCTGGCGTAAAGGCACCCGCATTTACACTTAAAGCAACAGATGGCAGCACAGTGAAACTGTCTGACCTGAAGGGGAAACCGGTTGTTCTTTACTTCTACCCCAAAGACGATACTCCGGGCTGCACAAAAGAAGCCTGTGCATTTCGTGATCGAAAAGAGGAACTGACGAAGCTGGGAGCAGTTGTGTTTGGAATCAGTCCCGACACAGTGGAAAGCCACGTGAAATTTTCAGAGAAGTTCGATCTGAACTTTCAGCTTCTCGCCGACAAAGATCACAAGGTCGCAGAAAAGTACGGAGCTTGGCGCGAAAAAAATCGATATGGCAAAGTGGCGATGGGGTTGCAACGTTCGACCTACGTCATTGACGCCGAAGGCAAAGTGGCCAAAGTTTGGAAGGCAGTGAAAGTCGACGGACATGACGCCAAAGTGCTCGAAATTGTGCAGGGGCTTGCCAGCAAATCAAATTGACATCTGACCAGCCCAGCGATGTCCCGACGGCAAACGCTTTAGGGCCAATGACAAGGCACAAAAAAGCCGTTGGACCATGAAGTCCAACGGCTTTTAAAATTTGCTAAGTCGCCTAGCCTTGCAATCAGGCGGCAGCACGAGGCGATTGCTCTCGGGCTCGCAGAAGACGTTGATAGTGATCGCTTGATTTCATCAATGAATCATGAGTTCCCTCAGCAACGATACGACCAGCGTCCATCACGATGATGCGGTCGACCAAATCTAAAAACGAATGGCTTAAAAGGTGTGAGATCATGAAGACTGTTCGGTCTTTACAGAAGCTTTGTAGCGTTCCGTGAATCAAGTCTTCACTTTCTGCATCAATGGCTGAAGTCGCTTCATCCAGAATAAGAATCTGTGGATCTCGCACGATGGCTCGAGCAAGAGCCAATCGCTGTCGCTGACCACCCGACAAGCGGCGGCCTCCTTCGCCCAGTTCTGTTTCTAAACCTTCAGGCAGCAATTCAACAAATTCAGAAGCATGAGCTTGGCGAATGGCATCAATGATCGTTTCTCTGCTCGCATCGAAGTTGCCGTACTGAATATTCTGAAGCACCGTGTCATCGAACAAAGTGGTTTCTTGGCTGACAACTGCGATTTGATCTCGTAGTTCTTGAAGCGTCAGATCGTGAATATCGACGTCTCCAAGCCTTACTGTTCCTTGTTGAGCATCAAGGAGTCGAGGCAGCAGACTAAGCAACGTTGATTTGCCGGAACCATTGCCGCCAACAACGGCGACGACTTCTCCACGTTGAATCGTCAAATCGACTCCGTTGATCGCGGGACTGCGATCAATCAGTGATTCCCCGGCAGACTCGTATTGAAAATGGATATCTTCGAAACAGATTTGATTCCAGTTTTCAGGGAGACGGACTGGATTTTCTGTTTCAATCACTAGGGGCTTTTTGTCAGTGATGGCAAAGATTCGATCTGCTGCTGCGAGAGATCTTTTCGCAACGGGAAAAATAGCCGACAGCTTCCGCATTGGATCAAGCACTCCGGCCATCAACACGTAAAGCGTGGTCAATTCAGCGATCGTAAGCGGCCCTGATGCCAGTTTGACTCCACCGATTTCATCTGTTTCATTCAGAACCAAAAACGCACCTGGGGCCAAAATGGCGATAAATGCAATCACGCCCAATAGTTCTGTTGATGGCTTAATCACGGCTCCCGCGCGGATCAATCTCATCGAATCAGAATAGAAATTTTGATTCGCTTGCTGCAACTGCTGGCTGTGATGAAACTGAGTGTTGTGTGTAATCATGACTCGGGATGAGTCGAATGTTTCGGCAATCTTCTTGTAGATGTTGCCCATGCGTTCCATCGTTCCGATGGCCACACGTCGCAGAGTTCGACCAGTTCGATAAAAGACGAAGCCCATCATGGGAAGAGTCAGAATGGAGATTGACGTAAGCCGCCAGTTCAACCACATGGCAGCCGCAATGCAGCAAATCGCTTTCAAGGGTTCTCGAATTAAAATCGTCGCGCAAAGTCGGTAACCATCCGACATCACGGTGACATCATTTGTGAGCCGAGATGTCACTTCTGAGGTCCCGAGTTGCTGCAGAGATTGGTAGTCCAGCTTTGAACAATTTTCGAACGCATTCTTGCGAATGTCATTCGCCGTGCGGAATACGAAACTGCCAACAAGCAATTCCTGGATGTACAGGAAGATTCCTTTTAGCAAAGTGGCGATTACCAAGAGGCTTAAAATTCCAATCACTGTCTGGAATTTGTCTTTTGGAATCCAAGGCAGCACGTCGGACTGCAACCACTTGTAGTTAATCAGTTCGTTGGAAGACGACCTGAGCTTGGTCAAGATTCGCTCGCGGTGTTCAAGGTCAGATTCTGCTGACTTTGCCAGCAGGCCGTTGTACTTATCGATGTCAACTTGGACTCGATCAATATTGGTATCAACGTAGGACTGCAGGCTGTCGTTTTCAAACAGCACTCGAATAATCGGGTAGGTCGCAGACAGGTTCGAAGCCCAAATCGCCGAAACCAAAACAGCGCAAGCGACAGACGCCAGCACTTTGCCTTTGTACTTCCAGACAGCTTGTATGGTTCGAAGAAAACTATCCATGATGAATCAAGCCCATGATGATGAACGCCCGCACCAAATGCAGTCGTGGCCCCACGCGAGAAAACAAAACGCTTGGCGATTGCCGTGAAATCTGATCGAAACGGCAATTTAGCACAAGATCAGAACGGCCCATCAGACCTCACAAATGCCTATGCAGCGCGATTCCACATCGATTCATAAACCGCCATGATCTGATCAGCTTCTTGTGCAGCCGAGTAATTGGACTCAACCTGCTCGCGGCAAGCGACCGCCATGTCTTGTAAAGAGCCTGGCGAAGCCAACAACGGCGTCAACGCATTCTCTAATCCGGCCAGGTCTCCGCAGTCGAAAAGATCGCCGGTTTGCCCAGGGAGAATGGCGTCAGGGTAACACCCCGTGCGGCTCGCAACGACCGGAATTCCACAAGCCATGGCCTCCAAAGGAACCAAACCAAAGCCCTCATAACGGGGCGGGGCGATGCATAAAGACATGCCCGCGAGGAAGTTGGGCATCTGATCGTAGGCGACTTCACCCATCCAAAAAAAACGGTCCGTCAACCCGGCATCTGCAATTTTGCTTTGCAACTTGTGTTGGAAAGACTGATGTTCAGGAGCAGCGCGACCCGCGATGCAGGCAATGAATTCGGGGTGCTTCGGAAACAGTTTGAGCAACGCATCCACAAAAAGATCTGTGCCCTTTTCGGGCCGAATTCGACCACAGATTGCGATTCCATGAGCCGCTGGAAGCCCCAACTGTTGCATCAAATCAGCTTTGCTGGATAACGCCGGACGAAAACGCTCGCAATCGACACCATGCGGAGCAATGGCGGCAACTGCTGGAAAATAGCTGGCTGCCGCATCGCTGGTCGCGATGATCTGGTCCATGCGAGACAGCAAAAGGCGAGGAAACCAAGAATGCCTACGTAACGCACACGATGTCATGACCAGCGAAAGTTGGCAGCGAAACAGATGCTTGAAAACCAAACCCCACAGCATTTCGTTGTTTCGACGAACATGCCAAATGCGGAAGGGACGTTGCGAAGGCTGCTTCCAACAGTGCTTGAGCGCCTTCCACAAACCAATGGGATTGTCATGGTCTTGAGCTCGTGGCGACACAACCGCCAAAGGCATTTTACGAGCAATATAGGGGATCAACGTTCGAATTGTCGCACTCACCCCGGTGGTCCTGCGATGCAAATCCGTCACCAATAAATCGGATTTGCCCCCCGCGACCTGGGCCGACGCGACCTGGGCCGACGCGTTTTGATGATTCTGCGCAGCAGCGACAGATGAAGGGATCGTGGTGGACATCTGGCTGTTTACAAACCCGATCGACTGACAAAGACAACTGACAGCTTGGATCGTAATGAAGGGCCCAGAACCTTGGCAAGATCAGACCGTGGGCCAACATCGATCTGACTGCTGACAGTAAACGGATATTGCAGGATATCCGTGGCAAAGCTAGCATCGCGGTCGCCATTTCAAGTTGCTGTAACCCAATGGCGTTTCCACCACACACGGAAGTTGAGCTGTACTGATGAAGACATCGGCATTTGTGATCAGCTTGGAACGAGCCACGCTGCGGTTCGAAAACGCTCACACACTTCTGGATCAACTTCCTCTTGATGCGGAAGTCTTGCCTGCGGTCGACGGGAGTCAGCTTTCTGAAGAAGCTAAAGCTGCCTGCTATCAACCATCACTTCACAATCCCGAGTATCCATTTTTGTTAAACGCCGGAGAAATCGGCTGTTTCCTAAGCCATCGCAATGCTTGGAACGAAATCATCAATCGAAACTTGGATGCAGCATTGATCGTCGAAGATGATCTTCGGATTGACCAACCCAAACTGGGGGCAGCAATTGACACCCTTATCCAGTCAAATCAAGACTACGGCGTGGTACAGCTACCGGTCAGAACACTGCCACGGGATTCCGTGCGCGTGGAACGCAGCGAACATTGCTCCATTGTCCTTCCGCGCGTTACACCGCTGCGGACCTCTGCCCAGTGGGTCACCCGACAAGCGGCGACTCAGCTTCTAAAAGCAACAGAACGCTTCGATCGACCGATCGACACGTTTCTACAGATGCACTGGATCACAGGCGTTCCCCTCCATGCAATTTCACCTTCAGGCCTGACTGACTCGACCGAAGAAGTGGGGGGCAGCACGATCGGTGGACCCAAGACACGAGGGATCAAATTCGAAAAAGTGGTTCGAGAAATCCGTAGGGCGAAGTATCGCTGGCAGGTTTCGCAGCTGTCTGCTCGCAGTCTTCGAAAGTCGGCTTAAACAGAAGCCGATGCCTCGTATCCTCTGAAGCCATCGCAACGCATTGACGTCCACTCGCGCGCGAAGCTGGCTGATTGCCCACGCTGTCGCAAAAAAGTCAAATTTCAAACTTGCTGTGGGGGTGTCCATTGGCAACGGGGTGTGACTTCAGTCGTTGCCTGACGCCAGTCGACTGACCGACAGGCCGATTGCCTCGTCGCCTTGCGCGGATTGCATTCAAGCCGACTGAGCGGGGAGACCAAACGCAAAGATCGCCACAAAGCTCAGGGGCTCCACTCGTTTCAGTCGCTTCAGCCAATGGCTCGATCACTCTTCACGCCGATACGCTTCACGTTCAGAATGAATGTGGCTGTTGAACTAGGCCTTCTTCTTTGCAGTGCCTTTTTTCAGCTTGCCATTCTGTAGCTCTTCGACGACCTTGGCGAGGACGGCTGGATCTTTAGATGCAATGACATGTTCGATACGAGTTGGCGGCAGTTCCATTCGCTCCATAATCTGCTGAGCTGTGCCCCACATTTTTTCTGCTTTCTTGCCATCTGACAGATACAGATTCGTGACAAGCTCTGCAAGACGTTGATCGTCGATCGCGTCGCGGTTGTCATAGTACCGCTTGATCACTTTTTGCTGGTGAGGAGAGTAATCGCGAGAGGCCATGGGGCCGTCCTGTTAAAAAAGTCATCCATCGAAACACGAACTTTAACGATGCCAAACCTCTTCGAACACCGCAAACCGCTGAAAGCTGCGACCAACATCGGCAGCCACAACGGGTGCTCTGAAATCAAAACCGTTGAGGGCAGACTTCACCTTGATGTTCGTGCATGAAAAAAGCGATCTCCGGTGCGAAGATCGCTCAATTGGATTCGAATTCGGCTCTTACTGAAATGCAGCAAGCCGGCATCCCGTTTCTTTTTCGCGAAGTTCAGTGAGGCCTGTTTAAAACTGGGCCTCACCTGAAATCGAGTCAGCACAGGCCACTAGGTTTTCGCCGTCAGCGAAGCACGAACGTATTCGCGATTCATTCGAGCAATGTTGTCGACCGATACTTCAGCAGGGCAGGCCGCTTCACACTCGTTGGTGTTGGTGCAATGACCGAAGCCTTCTTTGTCCATCTGAGCCACCATATTAATGACTCGTTCTGTCCGTTCCGCAGAACCCTGAGGTAAGACGGCAAGTTGTGAAACTTTGGCAGACGTAAACAACATGGCTGACGCGTTTTTGCAAGCTGCAACACAGGCACCGCAACCAATACATGCTGCCGCATCCATCGCAACTTCTTGCACCTTGCTGGCAATTGGAATTGCGTTTCCGTCCGGAGCATTACCGGTGTTCACCGATACGTAGCCGCCGGATTGAATAATTCGATCGAAGGCCGTTCGATCAACAACAAGGTCTCGCAGTACAGGAAAAGCGGATGCTCTCCAAGGCTCGACAACGATCGTGTCGCCATCTTTAAACCGTCGCATGTGCAACTGACAGGTGGTTGTCGCATTGTCTGGCCCGTGAGCTTGGCCATTGATCATCATGCTACAACTGCCACAGATTCCTTCGCGGCAATCATGGTCGAACGCAACAGGTTCTTCGCCTTCGGTGATCAGCTTTTCATTCAGCACGTCCATCATTTCGAGGAAGGACATGTGAGTGCTGACACCGTCGAGCCGGTAGTCATGAAATTCGCCTTGGGCGTTCGTGTCCGACTGTCGCCAAACTCGCAGGTTAAGATTGAGTAGATCTTTGCTCATTATTTGTAGCTCCTCGTTGTTGGAGGCACGTTTGGAAACTCAAGGTTTTCTTTGTGCAAAGTGACCTCTTTGCCATCGCCACCATGCTCCCACGCTGCAACGTATCTGTAGTCGTCATCATTGCGTAGGGCTTCGCCTTCGGCCGTTTGATGCTCTTCACGGAAGTGTCCTCCACAGGATTCTTCACGAGCTAAAGCATCAAGACACATCAATTCGCCGAACTCAAGGAAGTCGGCAACTCGACCCGCTTTTTCAAGGCTTTGGTTGAGAGTTTCAGAGCCGCCCAGAACTCGGACGTCTTTCCAGAACTCGCTCCGCAACGCTTGAATGTCTCCAATGGCTTGCTTCAAACCACTCTCGGTCCGAGCCATTCCACATTGGTCCCACATAATCAGACCAAGTTCGCGATGGAAGCTATCAACAGTCCGCTTGCCATTCACATTCATTAGCTTGCTGACTCGATCGTTCGCTCGAGCCAAAGCTTCTGTGCACGCCGGATGGCTTTCAGGAATTTTATCAAGTTGCGTTTTGGCAAGATGATTTCCAATCGTATACGGAACCACAAAGTAACCGTCTGACAACCCCTGCATTAACGCACTGGCACCGAGACGATTTGCTCCGTGATCGGAAAAGTTAGCTTCTCCGCAAACGAATAATCCGGGGACGTTACTCATGAGGTTATAGTCAACCCACAAGCCACCCATCGTATAGTGAACAGCTGGGAAAATCTTCATCGGAACTTGATAAGGATTTTCGGCCGTAATCTTTTCGTACATGTGGAACAGATTGCCATACTTCTTGCGAACAGCATCTTCCCCATCTCGTTTGATCGCATCTCGGAAATCCAAGTACACGGCCAAGCCCGTATCACTGACTCCGTAGCCCGCATCGCAGCGTTCTTTGGAAGCTCGTGAAGCAACGTCTCGAGGCACCAAGTTGCCGAATGATGGATAACGACGTTCAAGATAATAATCTCGATCGTCGTCGGGGATATCCTGAGGACTTCGCTTGTCGTCAGGATTCTTCGGCACCCAAACTCGACCGTCGTTGCGAAGACTTTCGCTCATCAAAGTCAGCTTCGACTGATAGTCTCCACTCACAGGAATACAGGTTGGGTGAATCTGTGTGTAACACGGATTTGCGAAGTAGGCTCCTTGCTTATGGCACCGCCACGCTGCCGTTACGTTGCAACCCTTCGCATTCGTTGAAAGGTAGTAAACGTTTCCATAGCCACCAGAACACAGCACAACTGCATCCGCAGTATGAACTTCCATTTTTCCGGTGCTCAGGTTTCGCACCACGATTCCTCGAGCGACTCCATCAATGACGATGAGGTCCATCATTTCGCGGCGAGCAAAAATTTCGACTTTCCCCAAGCTCGCTTGTCGCATCAGAGCCTGATAAGCGCCCAGAAGCAACTGCTGCCCGGTTTGGCCTCGACAATAGAACGTTCGAGACACTTGAGCACCACCGAATGATCGGTTGGACAAGGTTCCGCCGTACTCGCGAGCAAAGGGGACTCCTTGAGCCACGCACTGATCAATAATGTTGTTACTGACCTGAGCCAATCGATACACGTTGGCTTCACGAGCACGATAGTCGCCTCCCTTAACAGTATCGTAGAACAAGCGCCACGTACTATCACCGTCGTTGGGATAGTTCTTCGCTGCATTGATCCCGCCCTGAGCCGCGATGCTATGAGCTCGACGAGGTGAATCTTGGAAGCAGAAGGATTTGACTTTGTAACCAAGTTCAGCCATTGAAGCTGCAGCAGCTCCGCCAGCCAAACCTGTCCCAACGACAATGACTTCGTATTTTCGTTTGTTCGCAGGATTCACAAGCTTCATGTTGAAGCGGTGCTTATCCCAAATCTGTTCGATCGGGCCCTCAGGCACGTTTGAATTCAGCAGTTCTTCCGCGACGCGAAACATGATTTTTTCTCTTTTCCTGACGTAAAAACCGAACTCAGATTCTCAGTAATCTCATTCAGTTTATTTGGATGCTGACGCCCAGATGACAATGCTAATAAAACCGGCGGAAAGCAATACGGCGAGCGAAGTTCCCGCGATGGCAATCAGCTTCCTCCATTTACGGTTGCTCAGCCCCAGTGTTTGGAAGGCGCTTCCGATTCCGTGATTCAGATGCACGCCCAGAAGAACCAGAGACAACAGATAGAACACACCTGTCTTGGGGTCAGACAAGACTGCCTTCACCAGTTCGTACTTGTTTTCTTCGCCAAAACCACGGACATCAAACTTCATGTCCAGAATGTGCACCAACATGTACACCGCCAAAGCGATGCCAGTGGCCAACATCCAACCAGAAGATCCTCCGTTTGGCAGGACGAAGCCTTCCTGCTTTGTTTCTTTTAACTCGTACGCACGTTTGCGAGCTTTCCGAGACGCCGCTGAGGTCGAAATGGCGAGACCCAGATGCAGCAGAAAAATGACCAGCAAACCTGCTTCCGCAACCCACAACAGTGGGCCGAGGCTGTGCAAATTTTCGGCGTACCCATTGAACGCTTCTTCACCCAAAAACAGGTTGAGGTTACCTCCTAGGTGAACCACCAAAAACCCAATCAATGACAAGCCCGTGATGGCCATCAAAATCTTTTGACCAATCGTGGTGCGTAAAGATGTGATGACGGGACCAATCCCGGGGACTTTTGAAAGCAGTTCAGCTGGTAGGCTGAGAATTTTTGTTATGGCATCCAAGGCTCCGCCCTTTCAAGCGTGCGGAAATTCATATCCGAGATCGAACTTACCCTGATTCATTTGCGAGCCAGGCCCGGTGATCGCCGTTGCTAAAAACGTGAGACCGGTCATGGGGTTATAGAAGACCAAGGTCGCCCTGCAAACTCAGGACAGACTCGAATTCGACTCGATATCAAAGATCACGGGGTACAAAATGGCACGAAAGACTGACAAGAAGATAAACTGGTCGTTTCGACATCCATCGACCTCTGAGTAAGAGTGAGATGATGACGAATCTGTTTTGGGCGGTACTCTGCATCTAAACAGAGAGACGATTCGGTGTTTAACAGCTTTCTTCGTAACGATTGTCCAAGGCATTCACATGAGATTCATGCAAGTTCTGATTTTTACTGCATTCCTGAATGCGACCGTCACCTTCGGCATGAATCCACAGGATCCTGCTGAACAACCCCCAACGTTGCCCCTGGTTTTTCAGGACGATTTTGAAAGCGGATCCGACAAGTGGAAAACCACAGATCCTGCCGCATGGAGACTGCAGAAGTCTGACGAAAACCAAGTGTTTGGACTCAACAAGCGAAAAAGCAACTACGAACCAGAACACCGCAGCCCCTACAACATCGCCATAATTAAAGACTTAAAACTGTCCGACTTTGATATTCGGTTTCGAGTGAAAAGCACTAAAGACACGGGCAATCACCGAGACTGCTGCGTGTTCTTCTGCCATCAAAACTCGTCTCAGTTCTATTACGTGCACATGGGAGCCAAGCCAGATCCTCATAGTGGCCAAATCATGATCGTGAACAACTCACCGCGAAAAGCGATGACTGAAAACACTCGTAAAACACCTTGGGACGACAACTGGCACAACGTTCGACTGACCCGAGAATCCAAGACCGGTCTCATCAAGGTGTACTTTGACGACTTCACCAAGCCGCACATGCAAGTGACCGATAAAACGTTTACCGAAGGCGGCATCGGAATCGGCTCGTTCGACGACATGAACGACTTCGACGACGTTAAAGTGTACGGCAAGTAGTAGGTCTCAAAAAGAAGTAGGGCAGGGCGGTTCTGGGCCGGGCGATGCTGGGCGAACCAGTCCTGAACAAACCAGCCCTGAACGAAGAAACGCGACACAATGCCGGCCTAAAACACGACCGCCGACGACTGTCAGTCCTTCAGCTTCAGAATGGCTTCGATTTCAACCGGAATATTGGCGGGAAGAGACACCATTCCAACAGCACTTCGAGCGGCTCGACCGTTTTCACCCCAAATTTCCACCATCAAATCGCTGAACCCGTTGATGACTTTGGGGTGATTTTTGAAGTTTGGCAAGCAGTTCACCATTCCCAATGCCTTCACGATGCGATCAACTCGGTCGAGACTGCCAAGAGCTTCTTTGATGGTGGCCAGCATCGTCAGCCCCACGACCCGAGCCGCCTGAATGGCTTCTTCTTCGGTCAAGTCGACCCCCACCTTTCCGGTAATCCAACGACCATCCGTCCCGTAGGGCCCTTGGCCAGAAACGTACGCCATGTCATCAACCACGACGACAGAACGATAAGTACCGGCGGCGGCAGGGGCTTGAGGAAGAACCAAACCCAATTCTTGAATGCGAGCTTCAATACTCATCGCGACTTTTCCGGGGCTGTAAGGGAAAATTGTTACCGTTCGGTGAAAAAATGGCTGCAGATTCGAATCACTGGGCGGTTTATTGGAAGGCGTCAATGGTGAGTCGAATCGGACGGAGTGTGGCTGACGAATCCCTAAATGTCGCCTCGGCCCTCAATTTTTCTGACATGGACAGCAACTTTCGGCCAAGGCAGACACATTTTCCAGTTTTACTGATCCCCATTGAAAACTGTCCCGTTACGCCTGGTGCAGCTTGAACCTTTGCCAGCTTCTGTGAAGGAGTGCTCGGGTCAGTTGCCGGATTGCCTATCAGGACTCTAGAATCGTGGCAGTGAGTTAAATTCTGACTTTGCCAATTGTCAATTGCACGGATGACCCGTTCGCCATTTCAGCAGTGGAATAAGACATGACTTTCCTTTCATCCAGTTTGATTTTAGCCGATATCACGTTCGCTCAGGTCTTGACGTACTTTTTGATCGGCGTCCTTGTGATGGGGCTGCTGATCTTTTTGGCAATGTTTGCTTCCGTCGCGTCACTGTGGCTTCGAGCGTTCATGTCGAGCGCGGCCATTAATCCGCTGCAGATGGTGGTGATGAAGCTAAAGAAGGTGAATCCGCAAGTCATCGTCGATTCACGAATTATGGCAGTTCAAGCCGGACTGCAAGACATCACGACCGGTTCCATGGAAGCTCACTACCTTGCCAGCGGTAATGTTCCAATGATCGTGCGGTCTTTAATTGCCGCTCATCGTGCCAACATTGATCTGGATTGGAACACGGCTGCGGCGATCGATTTGGCTGGCCGAAATGTACTGGAAGCCGTCCAAACAAGCGTAAAAACCAAAGTCATTGACTGCCCCGACCCTTCTCGCCATGGACGATCGACTCTGGACGGAGTGGCTCGAGACGGAATTCAACTTCGAGCTCGAGCTCGAGTGACCGTGCGAACAAATCTCAGACAGCTGGTGGGCGGAGCAACCGAAGAAACGATTATCGCTCGAGTTGGTGAAGGCATCGTTTCGGCGATCGGAAGTTGTGAAACTCATAAAGAAGTTCTCGCCAACCCAATGCTGATTGCAAAGGCCGTGCTTAGCAAAGGACTGGATTCGCAAACCGCTTATGAAATTGTGTCGATCGACATCGCAGACATTGATGTGGGCGACAACGTGGGAGCCCGCCTGCAGGCCGACCAAGCCGAAGCGGATGTGCGAATTGCTCGAGCAAAGGCGGAAGAGCGTCGAGCACAAGCCGTCGCTCGTGAGCAAGAAATGAAAGCGTTGACTCAGGAACACAAAGCTGAAGTCGTTCTGGCAGAAGCTGAAATTCCAAAATCAATGGCAGACGCCTACCGCAACGGAAGCCTGCGAGCCACGAAATCGTAACACTCTGTCTTCTGTGCGGCCCGTCTTCTGTGCGTACCATATTCTGTGCGGCCCACATTCCGTGAATCTCTGCATTCTGGGCCCCTATTTCTACGCAGCCTGTCGCCTACGTACCTCGAACAAACAACAACGGTTTCCGATCTGACAAGCTGCGCACCGACCGTTCACGCTTTGTTTCAAACCAACTTTCTGCCCAACTGGCCGAACCGGAACTGAAAAACGCTCGAATCTGTGTGAACTTTCGGAAAGCACATTTTTGAGCGAATTTAGCGGCAACATTTGCCGAAGCTTCTGACTGATGGGTGATTTTCAGGGGTCTGCGTTTCGTGGACCTGCATCAGAATTGACTCACAACTTGAGGCTTGCTGATGCCGTGTCTAAGATCAGACCGGCCCAACGTAAACAATTGCATGAATTCGGAAACAGGACGTGACCGCATTTGTGCGTTTCTTAACCTCTGCGGATGGCAGGAAACGCTATGGATGAAGTCATACAGATCGAACTAACAACACACGAACGAGACGTTTTGGTGCGTGGTTTGCGCTATGTCAAACGCTCAATCATGCTGGAGACTCGAGACCCCACTCGCGAAGACGAACTTCTTCGCGGCGGGTTACTGGACGAAATTCAGAATCTGTCTCAAAGACTGGAAGCCACTGATCCTTTGGCAACAGCCGACGTCTAGTCGGGCACTGGCATTCAGTTTTGATAAGCTCTTCGCATTCGCACGGTTGTTCTTTCGACATCTGTGCGAATGCGTTTTTTTATTGCCCGGTCTAGACCCACAAATCATCTCAATTCATGCGTTACCAAAACGTTTGCATCGAAGCCGTCACTCACAACCCTCCTGACGAAGTGATGACGTCCGACCAGCTTGAGCAACGCTTGGCCGACGTTTACGAGCGGCTCGGCCTTCCATTTGGGCGGCTGGAATTGATGACGGGAATTCAGGAACGTCGCTTTTACCCCACTGGCACACTTCCTGGGCAAATCAGCGCCAAAACAGCTCAGCTCGCTATCGCAGAAGCCGATCTTCCCAGCTCAGCCTACGGAGCTCTCATACACGGGTCCGTGTGTCGCGATCAAATGGAACCCGCGACGGCCGCCGGAGTTCACGCGGGACTGAATCTGCCAGCCAGTTCAATCATCATCGATGTGAGCAACGCGTGCCTTGGGCTATTAAACGGCATGCTGATCGTGGCAGACATGATCGAGCTTGGACGGATTGATGCCGGAGTCGTTGTGGGCACAGAAACAGGACGAGGTCTTGTCGAAGGTACGATTGATAGCTTACTGAAGGATTCCTCCGTCACTCGCAAGTCGATCAAATCTGCATTCGCGTCGCTCACCATTGGTTCTGGAAGCGCGGCCATCGTGCTGTGCAACAATCGCATTAGCAAAAAGAAACATCGATTGCTGGGCGGAGCCTTCCAATCGGATTCTGCCAAACACAATTTGTGTGCCGGCGGAGTCGAAGCAGAGGCTCATGGAGACAGCCGTCCGCGAATGGAAACCGATTCCGAAGCATTGCTACACGCAGGCATCGAATTGGCCGAAACGACGTGGGAACATGCGAAACAAGAATTGCAATGGACCAACGACGATGTCGGCCGAGTCTTCACGCATCAAGTGGGTAAGCAACATCGCAATCTCTTAATGGAACGCCTGCAACTGGATGCCAATCTGGATTATCCCACCGTAGAACGGTTTGGCAACACGGGAGCCGTTGCATTGCCGATGGCTTTATCAATGGGACTTAAAGAAGACCCTCCTGCCAACGGAACAAAACTGGCCTTGCTCGGAATTGGCAGTGGCTTGAATTCCGTCATGCTGGGCGTCCAATGCGGAGACTCATGATGTTCTGCAAGCATTCGCCGATCTGCCTGAAAGGTCGCCGAAGTTGCCAAGGCTTCGAGACCATGGCGGCGCACTGAAGACTTCGCGATTTCAATGACGTCGAAATCAAAGCAGTTTGAAACAATCGTTTTCGCTCACAAACACTTCATTCATTTCGTCTATCACCAGGAAAGACCATCATGGAAGCCGGTATCGTCGGTCTGCCTAACGTCGGCAAGAGCACTCTGTTCAATGCCCTCACAAGCTCGGGAGCAGCTCAAAGCGCTAACTATCCATTCTGCACGATCGAACCCAACGAGGGAATTGTAAGTGTTCCCGATCAACGCTTGAACACGATCACAACCTACATTCCACCTCAAAAGGTTATTCCAGCCATCCTTAAGCTGGTCGACATTGCGGGCATCGTTGAAGGAGCCAGCAAAGGAGAAGGGCTGGGCAATAAATTCCTGAGTCACATCCGAGAAGTTGATGCCATCCTTCAGGTTGTGCGCTGCTTCGAAGACGAAGATGTGACTCACGTGACAGGCAATGTGAACCCATTGGCCGACATCGAAATCATTGAAACCGAGCTTCTGCTTGCGGACCTAGAAACTCTCACGAACACCTTGCCAAAATCTGAACGCGCAGCCCGCGGTGGAGACAAGGAAGCCAAGCTGCGAGTTGAAGTCATCAAACGCTGCGAGGCTCACGCGAACGAAGAAAATCCACTCAGGACTCTCGAGTTCACGGCGGACGAACAGAAGATTGTTCGCGGACTTGGATTAATGACAGCCAAGCCCATTCTGTATATCGCCAACGTTGATGAAGACGACGTCGCGGGTGAATGTGCTCATGTCCAAACGGTGCGTGAACACGCAGCGAAAGTAGGAGCTGAAGTTGTTCCCGTCTGTGCCAAGTTCGAAGCTGAAGTTTCGGAACTAGATGAAGCAGACCGCAACGAAATGCTAGAGACCGTAGGCTTGGAACAACCTGCACTCGCCTCGGTGGCTCAAGCTGCCTACCGAACACTGGGACTACAAAGCTACTTCACAGCTGGTGAAAAAGAGGTTCGGGCGTGGACTGTTCCTGTCGGCGCAACGGCCCCTCAGGGAGCTGGCGTGATTCACACAGACTTTGAGAAAGGTTTTATTCGAGTTGAGGTCTATAGTCTTGAGAACCTTGAGGAATTCAAAACCGAAAAAGACATCCGAGCCGCCGGAAAGATGCGAGTCGAAGGCAAGGAATATGTCATGCAAGACGGTGACATCTGTCACTTCCTATTCAACTAAACTGCTGGATACGCGTCGTTGAAGTCGCCCAGACTTCGAAGTTCGGTCTCACCTTGACTGAACTCTGAGCGGGTTCAGCGACGAAGCTCGAAGACGAATCCATGTCCGTCATTGAAATCAAAAACCTGACGAAGACATACGGCCAGCGACGCGGCGTGAATGACGTTTCGTTGGCCGTCGAAGCAGGGCAGATCTACGGATTTTTAGGCCCGAATGGTGCTGGCAAATCAACAACGATTCGCTTGCTACTGGGGTTCCTAAACGCCGATTCGGGCACCGCGAAAATTCTTGGCAAAGACTGCTGGACGGAATCTCGCGAAATCAAACATCAAGTCGGATATGTGCCAGGAGATGTGCGACTTTACCCTTGGCTGACAGCCGAAAAGGCATTCGATATCGTCGGAAAGATTCGCGGCAATGATCTGCGAACCGAAGGACGCGAGCTTGCCAATCAATTCCGACTTGAACCAAAGCTTCCCGTGCGAAAGATGTCTCGAGGCAATCGCCAAAAGCTATCACTCATCATGGCCTTGGTGCATCGTCCTGAATTGTTGATTTTAGACGAACCAACATCTGGACTCGACCCGCTCGTTCAAGACGTACTGATGAACTGCCTTGCAGAAGTCGCAGCCGATGGCCGGACAGTCTTTTTTTCCAGTCACACTCTGAGCGAAGTCGAATCGATTTGCCAACATGTTGCCGTGATTAAAGACGGTCAGATTGTTGTCAAAGAAACCCTGCAAAAGCTGCAAAGCCAGGCACCACGAACCATCGAACTTGAACTTCAAAATGGGCATCCCGCAGATGCAGTCGCCATTCCGCAACACGTCGATGTGATTTCAAAATCACAAAGCAAGCTGAAGCTAAGCGTCACTGGAAATTCAGTCAACGTTGTGCAATGGGCCAGCACGCTGCCACTTCGAGATCTCAGCATTTCACCCCCACGGCTTGAAGACCTGTTTCGGCAGTACTACCAAATTGCCCCGACGACAGATTTACAAACCAAGCCGACGGACCAAAAGAGGCAAACAACATGACTCGCGGTCTGCTCAAGAAAATACTTTGGGAGGTGAGACTTCCAGTCTGCTTATTTGCAGCCGCTTTGTTCGTCGTCATGTTTTTGCTGACCAGCTTGCTACCAAAGGTGCTTGGTGATTTTCATCAGATCTTCGACAAGCTCCCCTTTATCAAACCGCTGATCACGGCTTTGCTGGGAATGGATCCCGGAGACGATGGGTTGACTGCAGCCATGATGCAAGCATTCCTTTGGGTTCACCCCACAGTGCTGACGTTGCTTTGGGCGCATGAATTGATGTTCTGCTCACGAGTACCCGCGGCGGAAATCGACCGAGGCAGTATCGACTTTCTGCTGGGGCTACCCATCAGCCGTTGGGATCTCTTCAAAGCCGAAACCCTAGGCTGGCTGATGAGCGGCTTGTTTATTCTTGGCTTCGGATTCACTGGACATGCCATCGCAGCGACCGGCCTTCAACCATCCATGCAGCCAGATTTCGCGGCCGTGCTATCGATCATGATCAACTTGTTTTGTATCTACCTTGCTGTGGGAGCTCTCGCATTTCTTGTAAGCACCAACAGTGATCGTCGCGGGCGCGCCATTGGAATCATGTTTGGAATTTTACTGCTGTCGTTCCTCTTAAATTTTCTAGCACAGTTTTGGCCTCCGGCAAAAACCGTATCGTTTTTAAGCGTCATGGAATACTACCGTCCCGCGATGATCATTCAGGAAAACCAGTTTCCGACTTACGACGTCGTGGTCCTGTGCCTGATTGCCGCCACAGCTTGGACGGCAGCCGGAATCCGACTTAGCAAACGCAGCATCTGCACTGTTTGACACAGGCACAAGTTCAACATCGAATCGCCAAGGCGCGACTGGCATGCGCGACTGGCAGGCGCGGCCGCTACGAGCGGCTCCTGAGCATCCGTTGTGGACACGCAGGAAGACCTAGCGATTCAGGTCACCTACGAAGTCAATGCTGGCGCATAGAAAGCTCATTGACATCAAAAATCGCATTGGACGCCTCAATCAAGCTTCACGTGCTAGGCCAGACCAGTTGCACGGCAGCACTGGCAAACACGACGCCAGATTGACAGAAGTGATCTATTCGACCGCTCACAGACCACAAGGTGAATTCAATCAGAACACACCTAAATCACAATGACAACACACGCAAATGCAGGAAAGACGAGTTCAAACCTCATAAAAAATAACACAAACTCTTTCCAAACAACAACTTACAACATCCTCACTAAACTCACTCAAGTTTTGGCACACGCTCTGCTTTTCTTTTTGGTCAGCAACACAACGTTGTTCAACTCATAACCAAAACGAAACCACTCCCACGACGGAAAGCGGACCAATGAACAAATTCACTCTCGCACTTGCCATCACGATCTTGACCTCAGCCAACAGCATGGCTCAGGACTTCAGCACCGTTCGATCTGGGCTACTGTTGGGCGTCTATGCCAACGCCAGTTATGACGGTATGCGAGTCACCGGCACAATTCCGGGATACTCAGCAGTCGGCCGCTTATTCCCGGGAGACGTGCTTGTACGAGCAACAACAGACGGCGTAGTTGTCCATGAATTACGAAGCCACTACGCGATGGAAAACGCGAAGTCAGCGATCGGCCCTCACCGTCCTGCGGCCATTGAAATCTATCGTCCCGGCCAAGGTTACCTGTACGCTTGGGTTGAATTCAGTCCTCTTTCTGCCCCAACAGTCACCTACTCACGCCAGTCTGGTCAAAGGTCTGCCCCCGCAGCATCAGGCAACAAAGCCATCTTCAAAATGGAAAGCGAAAAGCAGGGTGCTCGTCAGCTCTTCCAACGCACGCCTCGCAAACCCGCTCAGCTAAATACTCGCCCTCGAACCACACAACCAAGAAAGCTGCCGGGCAACCCCGCTCCCGGCCAGCGTGATGCGGCAAAACTGTTCGGAAGATAGAACACAACTTTGTGATATTCATCACAAAACACGGAGCTTCATTTGAGGCACCGTGTTTTTTTATGCGCCGCCCCTCACAGCAGACGAGCCGGCCCCAATATCGATTCATGTGAGCCAGTTCACCAGGTGCCCCTGCATTCCCCGAGTTTCCTAAATCCCCACCCAGACTTTCCGTGCGACGGGTGATCGTCAGCTCGTATGACTTCAGTCACTTCAATCTGATCTACTCGCCTGGGGAACAAGTTAATGCTTCGAACTTCATTCACTGCACTGTTTAAGAACGCCACTCAAACCCGTCGGCGCCAGCAACGAAAAAAGCGACCCACTCAGCTGGAAGCATTGGAATCTCGATTGGTGTTGTCCGCAGTTTCGGTGGAAGCGGGCACATTATCGCTGAATGCGGATCTTGGAAACGATGATGAAGTCACGATCGAAGAGACGGGAGCAGACACTCTTCGAATCACGGTCGGCGGTACGGACACATTTGTCCTAGACGCCGCAATTACAGCAGATCCCGCCTTCACGCTGTCCGCAGGGAACACGGTTCTGGATATTGACTTGGCCGCAGCAGGAATCGTTGAAGCGGAATTCAACCTGAATGATGGCAACGATTCGTTTGTGGCCACTTCAGTTCCCGAAACGCTCCTTCTAGCAATCAACGGCGGCGAAGGCGATGACACTGTTGATGCTACTTCAGCCACGGGCAGCGTTGTTGTTGCTGGCGGTCAGGGCAACGATGTGCTGTCAACAGGCAGCGGCAACGACACTTTGATTGGCGGTGACGGAAACGACGAACTTCGCGCCGGTGATGGAGATGACCAGCTGATCGCCGGTGGCCAAATCACAATCACGGTAACCAATCTTCAAGCAGAAAATGGTGCACTACTAACACCCTTCTTCCTTGCAACACAAGATGGAGCATATGACTTTTTCGACGTGGGCGGTTCGGCTTCAGAAAGCCTAGAACGACTTGCTGAAGATGGAACGACAGGGCCACGAATCAACGCCGCACTCAATAGCGGCGGAGTCAACGAAGCGGTCGCAACAGATGGCGGTCCGATTGCTCCCGGTGCATCACGAACCATCACGTTGGATGCAAATTCCCTGAACCAACTGACTCAGTATCTCAGTTACGCGTCCATGGTGTTGCCAAGCAACGATGCATTCATCGGCAATGATTCCCCGACAGAACTTGATCTATTCGACGCCGATGGAAACCTGATTCGCCGAACGGGCGACGACGCCTTTGTGATCAACGGAAACGATGTTTACGACGCTGGCACCGAAGTGAACGACGAAGCTCCTGCAAATACGCCCGTCTTGGGACAGGCTGCACCAAACACCGGTGTCACTGAAAACGGACTGATTCGCCAGCACGAAGGCTTCCAAGGTTCGGCACGACTAGGCGGAACCACGGGCAACGTTTTAAATGCTCGCCCGAATGCTGACTTC
>JBDWHY010000032.1:0-1567 GCA_039974975.1 Fuerstiella sp.
AACCGGAGACTTCTGAGGCATTGGTTCAAGCCTTTGTTTTGATTTATCTTTGAATAATCAAGAGTTTGTTCACTAGGCCTCGAGTTCGTGAGCAGGCCTGTTTCTGGTGACAGGTCTCGGTCTGGACCGCGATTTAGGAGAGCATTTCAGCCAGAGGCGATCCCGCCTCTTTGAGGCGGGTCATGTAGAGTCCGTCATCGTATGCGACTTGGTCTCGCCAACAGCGGTGGATAATTCGAAGCCACTTGTAGGCGAGCGCTCGACGGGCCATCTGGGATGTCTTGCCCTTTGACAACTGATGGTCGTAAAACGCTCGGGCCCAAGCACAGTGTTCCAGCGACAATCCGGCGTATTCATGGAACGTTTGTCTGAGAAACTTGCTTGCCGCCCACCGCCAAGTGACCAGTCTTTGACGACCGCTTTGATGAGTCAGCGGAGCGATCCCGCAGGCTGCCTGAAGTGAGTTCGCTGTCGGGAAACGACTTCGGTCGTCGCCCATTGCAGCGATGATTCGGCAATGAGTGTTGTGAGATGCCCCGGGCAGATCTTTGACGACAGCAAAATCGTCATGTTGCGGCACAAGCTGAATGATGTCGGCTTCGTAACGACGGATGGTCGTGTTCAGAGCCATGAGCTGAGCGATGATGGCGTTGACCCGCCGCACACTTGTTCGAATCACGACTTCGTCTTCTGTGAGCGCCGTGGCGTCGACGATGGCATTGGCTCGTTCGTCGGCGTTTCTCTTGAGGCCGAGGCCGTGAAAGAAGCTTCGAAGTTTGGTTACACCAGCCTTTTGAGCGACGTCGAGGCTTGGATATTTTGCAAGAAACTTTAGGAGAAATTCAGCATACGGTTTAGCCGCTTTTAACTGTAAAACTGCTGGGAAATAGCGTTTCAGGAGTGCGGTGAGTTCGTTGGCAAGCTTCGTCCTCTGGTCAACAAAACGTCGGCGATCTTCTCCCAGAGCCGCCAGTTCTTCGGTGAGAGGTTCGTTCCGTCGGAGCACTCGCAACTTGCTTCGATAGTTTCGAAGATAGTCGCAAAGTAGCTGCGCGTCGGCGGGATCATTCTTGCCTCCGCCATGAGCAAACGACTTTCGATAGTTGGCCAGAGCGGCGGGATTAATTGGGAAGATTTGGATGTCTTCGTAACGAAGCAGGCCGTTGATGAGAGGTCCTTTGGAGGCCTCGATCGCGAGCGCGAAGGTGGTGTTCGGAAACCGTTTGCTCCATGTATTGATCGTTTCTTCGATGTCTTTGGGCGACTGTTGCATGGTGCCGACAACCACGTTCCCTTCTCCGTCATCGATGTGGAAGACGTGTTCTGTGTCGGCCCAGTCAATGCCGACGTTAACAGTTCTATTTTGAGTTCTTTGCATAGTTCGGTTGAGCCAAAAGGAAGTTCTGATGATAGATGGGAACTCAGGAAACACATCGGCGAAATACTTATGGCTGGCATGGCTGTGCCGTCTTCTGAGGATTCGTTTTTGATGTGATCCAACCGAGCGCTGCGAAGGTCTCCGGTGAGTCGTCTTCAGTGCGGAATGCGTAGGAGCGACGGTGGCGAA
>JBDWHY010000033.1:0-8624 GCA_039974975.1 Fuerstiella sp.
CGCCTGATTTCAAGATCCAAAGGATGCCTTCCAGGCAGTCTCTGGACGTAACGGGAGTGGGGCCTCCCTTTGGCGATTTGGGCGGTGATGGAAACAGATCCTTAATCAAATTCCATTGGGAATCACTGAGAAATGGCTTTCAACCTCCAATCGATTGCGAAGCCAGCTCAGAAGCATTTCGGAAACCACGAGCAGCATCAATGACCAAAAAAGGACTCCTTTCATGATGTCGTATACTCAAATCTCGTGCCAAAAATGAACCTTCTCAGCAGTTGTCAAATGGCCTCTAGCCTTCCCCTAAAACGGTCAGACTTAACTGCCATTTAAAACGGTCACTAATGCATTCACCTAACACACTACTTGGCAATATTCTTGAATTTCCACGGACTTAACTGCAAAGGCATATCAACCTTTCCGTTCACTGATATATATCATGGGTGTGCACGCCGACAACTTGGCTTGTCATTTGCGTTACCTTTTTTCGCACTCACTTCAATGGGTGCATCTATTCTTGGACGTTCTGGTGAACGTCTTATTATCGGAGATCTAGTATGCGAGTTAAAAAATCTCGGTCGCGTGGGTTCACGCTGATCGAATTGTTAGTCGTGATTGCAATTATCGCAATTCTTGTCGCCCTACTCTTGCCCGCGGTTCAGCAGGCTAGAGAAGCCGCACGTCGAACGCAGTGTAAGAACAATCTGAAACAGATCGGCCTAGCGTTACACAACTACCATGATGTGAATTTGACCTTTCCGCCTGGTTTCGTGGTCACTCCAGCCGCAGACGACCCGAACGACAATCACTGGACGTGGAACGCGATGATTCTGCCCTACATCGAGCAAGGTGCGTTGTTCAACACACTGGCTGTTGGTACGCAAACTCCGTCGCAGGCTCTCACCAACAACCTAGGCGCTTTGCAAACCCCACAGACAGCCTTTCGCTGCCCATCAGCAACTGGTCCAGACATCAACTCAAACGGCAACAGAACTCTCCAAGATGTTGACGGCACTGCTCGAGAGGTTGCACTCTCAAACTACATTGGAGCCAACGGTAGTTCCGAGCTTGCTCCGGTGCAACCTATCGCTGATGGACTATTCTACTCTAATAGCAAAACCAGAATCCGAGACGTGACCGACGGTACCAGCAACACAATCTGCGTTGGAGAACGCGCATCTGTGCTGCGGGGAGTCAATCTGAGAGCCGCGACAATGTTCATGCAAAATGGAGCTGCTGGAAACGCCGACAACCTAGGTATCGTGTATGCGGCTGGTAGTGGCAGACGGCTAATCAACGATGTTTCAGCGACCAATACACGAAGAGGCTTTAGTAGTAACCATACTGGTGGAGCTCAGTTTTTGCTAACGGATGGGTCTGTTCGGTTCATCAGCGAAAATATCGACCATAACCCAGCGCCGACGGTTTTCACCGATGTGAACAGCACCTACGAACGCTTGCTGTCTATCGCCGACGGACAGGTGGTTGGCGAGTTCTAGACACTGGTTCTCTAAGATCTGTCAACTTGTTGATAACTCATTTGGCATAGGCTGTTTACCAACAGCCTATGCTTTTTTTGTAGGTTCTTCTGGAATTGATCGGGCCAACTAACATGGGTAAAACTGATGTGCCAAGGTTTCCGGTCATGCGGAGCGGCGACCTGGGCAATTGTGGATCGAATCAGATTGCAGTCCAGCAAAGCCCCCTTTTCTTTGCGATGCACCATCTCAGGCGACTTGGCACCGAACGTGTGTCGTGCTGAACTTACCTCGAACCGGCGGTGTTGAGTCAGACCGAAATCACACGACAGACACACAGTGTTGAATGCGGTGCGAAGTAGCGTCTGTTTTTCAAAACCCACCAACGGTTTCTACGTACGAAAACCGAATTGGATCGCATGTTGACCACTTGCGGAAACCCGTCGTTGAGCGAAGCAAAAATCCCGACCTCTGTCCAGTTCCTAACCGCCTTGGGGATTGGTGTCGGCAGAGGTGGTTTGATTTCAGGTGAATCGTAGCGAACCAATTCGGGTGAATAGAGATGCTCGACGAACGATGGTGAATCCTGTCCTTGAAAAAGCAGTCGGCACTTTTCGACGCACGTTTGAACTTCAGCCCTATCGAGAGGCGAGAGATTCACTGCGTGGTTGGCGAATTATCTGGGAACCGTTTGGACCAGGGTCAGAAACCGGACTGTTTCCTGGTGGCCCCGGAGCCGGATGGGCTGGCCCCTAGAAACTTGCCGATTCGGCGCAACCGCCCAATCCCCAGGCCATGGTGCTTGACGAAAATCCCATTCACCCAGGGGCAGAATCCTATTTAAGGATCACCGACGAACCGCAAACAAACGGCAATGCTCGAGCGAAAATCACCCGTGAATTTGTTTCGATCGATTCATTTGTGATGGAACGCCCTTATACGGTCGAGATCCTGATTCGATTGCAGTCAGACCCAGACTATGTGGACTCACTGCGTGTCTTCAGTCGTCCGGCCCACCCGACTGCCCCTGCAAGTTTCAGCTGGAGCATCGAGGTGGATCGCATGACTTCCGATGGCGTCTTGTCCTGGGTTGTGCCGGATTATGATTCCAACTCGAATGACAAAGACCGATTGACCGTTGGATGGTGGGAATCGGTTCGCTGTATGATTCACGTCGATCCGATCGACGGCACCTGGCAAGCGATGCTGGCGACGGCAGATGATTCGATTGAGATGCCCAAGCAAAGTTTGGCATCACCGAGCAAACAGTTACAACAGCCGGTGATCTTGGGGCTTGAAGCGATCGGACGACATGATTGCAAATCAAACCAATTTTCGATCGACGAAATTCGAATTCAAAACAACTGAACGACTGGCTTCCAAGCTCGCTTGGTTGCCTGAACCTCCCTCGTCAGAAGCCAGTCTCTGGAGCGCTGGCAAATCGATTCGCATCTTGCATACTAGACATGAAAGACGGCAAAGTCGTCTGCTGAATTCGACGAAGGAATCCCTGCAGAAACGGACTCGCCAGTTGGCACGTCCAAGATGCAAAAACCTTCTTCAATGGCTCGGCAACAACTTGCCGCTTTAAAGCAAAACGTTTGATATTCTGAACGGTCAATTTGCTCGACAAACAAGTGAGACAAACCTGAAGGCTTGAAACCGATGATGCGAACCAACACGCCCTCCCTTCGATTCATGACCTTCCTGTGCTGCATCGGTGCGATCTCAGCAACGACTGCTGCTCAGACGCCCGTCGAGCCAAGTTCTTTCATGTGTATCCCAGGTGAACTCATTTTCTCGGAAGACTTTAACCCCGCGACGGTTTCTGAACGCTGGGGTTTCAAAGCCGATTTTGCGCTGCGTGACGGGGCATTGTTGCGGACGAATGTCAACCCATTGGAAGGCAAACGAGTCTTCCTGAAAGATGCATCGTTCCACAACACAATCATTCAGTTCGACTTCAAGCTATCGGGGAAGACGACTGACCTGCGTCTGGTGACCGGCAGCGGCGGGGGCTACAACAGTGTCACTCAGATCGATCGGCAACACTTCCAACTGACGACGCCCAGCGATCGTGACGCTGGATTCGTTTCAGCTCACCTGGGCGAATGCGTCCGCACACCTCGCCCCGACCAGTGGCAGACGATGACGGTTGAATACTGGAATGACGAAATGGTGGCCCATCTGAGCGACAGCAAATTTATCGTCGCCAAACATCCGATTATCAACCGAACGCGCCAGTACTTTGCCTTCCAGTTCGACCTGCCCGGCGCTTCGATCGACAACGTCCGTGTTTGGAAAGCCAAAGGCAGGCACAAGAATTGGTCTGCTGCTCGAGAAAAGCTTGTCACACTGCAAAATGCCCGAAAACCCGTCAAACGCAATCCATTGCAACGCTACAAAATCGCGTCCATCAATCTCAAGTCGCAGCTCACATTGAATGACCCGGTCTATCGCCAACTTGTCGCGAAACATGACAAGCTAAAAGCTGACCTTCAGGTTGACTATTCAGAGGCATTCACATCGCACAAACAGCTCAGCAAACACATCGCGAAAAAGAAAAAACAGCTCAAGGAAGCCGACCCAGAATTCAAACGCATGGAGGTCGCTGTCAACAAAGCGCGTAAGGCCGAAGACAACTATGTGCTTTCAACCAAACCCGAACTTGAACGACTCAAGAAAGCCGGCATCGCGAAACAGCGTTTCACGTCTGAGCTCGGCCAAGTTCGAGCGGCGCTAGAAGCTGCGGGTGAACAACAACTTGCTGATCTTGTTGCCGAAACAACAAAGCGGCAAACGGCCCTCGAAGCCCGATTCCCCCAAGCCTTTGAAAGCGTGGAGGCTGCAGTCGAAAAACGGATCGCGAAGCGGAAAGCTCTTAACCAAGACCCCGAATTCCAAGCCCGCAACCAAGCTGTCGTTGACACTGGCAAAGCGATCAAGGAGTACCTCGACAATGCTGATCCCAAGCTTGCGGAACTGGCAGCCGCAGCGAAAGCTTACGATTCCAAGTAAGATCAAAAGCTCTTAAAGCTCACATCTTGTCGCACATATCCAACAGCCTGATTGGTGAAGCCGTGTGAACAATGAGTCTACTGTCGGGCATCCCACCGACGGGCATCCCACCGTCGGACATCCCACCGTCGCGTGTCACACCGTCGCGTGTCCTTTTCGGGTGGTCCTAGCGAGGCCAGAACCATCCGGATGAAACCCAAGGCTCATTTCCGGATCTCATAGTATCTCAGCCAACATCGTCGACCATGAACCGAAAGGTGACAGCCTGAAGCGACAGGACATCGCCGTCCAGAATGGGCGACTCCATGACCTGCTGGTCATTAATACAAGTGCCGTTGAAACTTCCAAGATCGCGAACAAGATACCGGTTGTCCAGGCGTACGATCAGGCAGTGCGTTTGAGAAATGCCCGGGTCATCGATAAGGACGTCACAAACGAATTCGCGACGACCAATGAGTGTGACATCTTTCTTCAGTGGGATTGGCGGTCCGTCTTTAGGAATCAACTGAGCCAGCATCTGCAACACTAAGAAAGAAAGAAGGGGCTTTGTCAACGATCCAGTTTGAGTCCTTCACATCGAACATCAATAGCGAATTTCTCCAGTCGTCGCTCGTGACCGACGCGAAAGACAGAAGAGCAAAACGAAAAAACATACCAGCAGATCTCAGGATCACCAAAGTGACTGAACACCAGGACTTCCAAGGGACTCTGCGGGTATGTTGATCCAATCCGATTCACTCGCTCATGTGTGTAAGCTATGCGGTTTCGCAGGCTCTCTGAAATAGACATTTGCACCATGCGACTGGCGTTTTTGTCTACATCTCGCCCACACCAGCAGACCTCAGGATCACCAGGATGAATGAACACCAGGACTTCCAAGGGATTCTGCGGGTATGTTGGCCCAATGCGATTCACACGCTCGAGTGTGTAAGTTATGCGGTTTCGCAGGCTCTCTGAAATGGACATTTGCACCATGCGACTGGCGTTTTTGTCTACATCTCGCCCAGCCGAAAAAGCGTTTGCTGGCTGCGTTTTACTGAGTCCCCAAAAGCAACATCAATTCAGGCACACTTTCGACGTCGAATTTGCGAAACACCTGCAGACGATGCTTTTCCGCGGTGCTGGCGCTGATGCCTAACACCTGAGCCAGTTGTTTGACAGTCTTGCCTTCTCGAAGACAAGCCAGGGTTTCAACTTCTCGAGGCGATAGCAAACTCAACTTCTTCTGCAAGCTAACCTGATTCAGATGTTCGCCCCATTTTGATTCCGCACTTCGAAGCGCCCCTTGAACGGCGAGTCGAAAGATTTCTGGTTCAAAAGGTTTTTCTAGGACGTTTTCCGCCCCCAGACGCATCGCCTCGACACTCAATGGCACGTTGGCATGGCCGCTCACAATAACGATGGACAGGAATTCGCCGCATTCCGCCAGTTTGCGTTGAAGTTCCAACCCAGACATGCCAGCCATACGAATATCCAGCACAAGACAACCTGGTCGATGCTGCTGAATGCTCTCGAGAAACTCTTCGCCCGACGAAAACGACTCGACCGGCACTTCAAGCGGCGTCAACAGCAAAGCCATCGACTCGCGCATCGCGCTGTCGTCATCAACAATAAAAACGGTTTGTTGGAAGTGCATGAGATCAGGAAGAATTCAGGGTGCTGCCCAGACGACTCAGCCGGTTACAACAACAGATCGCGGAAGAATCATCTGGAATGTAGCACCCTCGGCCACATTATTGAATGCCGTTATCGTGCCAGAATGAGCTTCGATAATACTCCTTGTGATTTTAAGGCCAACGCCCATTCCGTTGGGTTTTGTGGTGAAGAATGTATTGAACACTTCATCAGCGTTTTCCTTGGGCAAACCCACCCCGGTATCGCTCACGTCAAGTGTGATTGCCGCTTCGTCAGAACGGACTGAAATGGTAATTGCTCTCTTCGAACAGCCAGCAACGGCATCAAGTGCGTTGCGCAAAAGATTCAATAAGACCTGCTGAATCTGAATGCGGTCAGCCACGAGTTCGACCGCCAACGGCACATGATGGAATCTCACGCCGGCATCGGCCGCCTGCACATCTCCGCTGATTAACTCTAAAGTTTCGGTGATCAGCGTGTTCAAATCAAACGTATCGTGCCGCACAGTTGGTGAACCCACCATGTCTCGAATCCGTCGAATCAGCTTACCAGCACGGCGAGATTGTTGGCCGATCTTGACCAGAATCTCTGAAGCCCTATCGGGTTCCTTCGCCAGAATGAAGTCTGTTGCTGATAGAGCAAAGTTAGAAATTGCTCCGAGCGGTTGGTTAAGCTCGTGAGCAAGCGTTGTGGTAAGTTCCCCCATCGTATTTGTTCGAGACAGGTGAGCGAGTTCCGTTTGCTGGACACGTATTCGCTCGACAGCCAGCAGCCGACCATCAGCTTCCCGTTTTAACTTCATCCGGTTCGCGATGATAGAGCCCAGCATTTCGCTGATACGATCCAGTTGCCGTGCATCGTCGTCGTTGTAGTCATCTTCTTCGTCGCGTCGCCCCACCTGAATCGCGCCAAGAAACGTTCCGTCGTGAGCAATGGACGCAATCATCGACTTCGGCAACCCGTCTCCAAGAGGTGTTGGCCTTAGGCTGTTGGCGATCGTCGTTTGATTGCATTTCGAAAAGCTCATGAATTCTTCCAGGCAACCACCGTTCGAAGTTTTACGCTGCAGCCCTTCCCGCGAGCCGGAAGTCCACGCAAGATCTTCGTCTGCGTTCCCGATGCCCAAGCTTCCGAACGAACTTTCCGTTGCAGCAATGACCGCCTGAATGGCTTGTGGGGCAAATGTGTAATCGCCTTCGCTATGAGACTGACACACTGCTGTCGCCAGATTCGCCAATCGTATGGCCCTCTCAGATTTTTGCCGAACAACCTCTTCCGCTCTGCGCTCGTCCGTGATGTCATGAAAGACAACAACGCCCCCGATCGGCGCTGCATGGTCGTCGGACAACATCGGTTCGGCTCGGCAAGTCACCAACCGCATCTGCTGTGTAGTAACATTCTCGATCGCGCATTCCACTCGTCGAACTCTTTCGCCGCTGATGGCCCGAGACAAAGGCAGTTCATGCAACGGAAGTCGAGACACACCGTCTTTTCGAAAAATTCGAAGGCTGGTCGCCCAATCGTCTGAGTCGACGTCGTCGAGTCCCTGTCCATGAATTTCTTCGGCCGCTCGGTTCAGAATTTCTAATGCACCGGATCCATCAGCAACAACAACACCGTCACTCATGCTCTCCAGAATCAACCGCAGGCGACTTTCGGCATTTGTTCGCTTCAGAACTTCCTGTTGCAATTGAAGATTTAAAGCGGCGAGCCCCGGCATTCGAATCGCGTTTGGGGCAATCCGATACACAGACACCGCTGTCGCCACCGATACAATTGCGGTCAGTAGCTTGACCGCACCGGCAAGGCGATAAGCGGGCCACCAAAAAATAACAGCTTCCAACAGATGCCCAAATCCGCACGACAAAATAAACATTGCAAAAAGCACGAAGACTTTCGGGAACACCACGTTCGATTTTCGTCGAGCGTAGACAACCGTCATTATCAGTGGGATGGAAACGTATGCTGCGAAAATCGTGCAGTCCGCAAAAATATGAATCCAACCATGAGTGTTCGACCACGTCCCACAGTACCACCGAGGCGGCCAGCCGGACGTGTCAAATAAATTGAGCAGTGAATTCATGCGTGATGGAACCTCTCGATGACAACATGCCGACCGCAAACGCGGCAATCCGAACAGGTGATTCTGCATTCATGGAAACAAACAACGAATTCAACCAACACTCTATTCGCACATTTCTTCAGACTGTCTGTATAGTCAGCATTTTGCAGAATGCTATCGTACGGACTCAGGATGTCTGAAAGCAGAGTCCCCACAATTCGTGTTTGCTGAGACGCGATTTCTCGAGCGTGTTGTTAGCAGTTGCACATCTCATTCAACATTTCAGGAAACAACGAAGACTCTTGAGATCCAAAGTTCTCGCCCGCATCAGCCCGCATCAGCTCCGCATCAGCCCGCATCAGCCCGCATCAGCCCGCATCAGCCCGCATCAGCCCGCATCAGCCCGCATCAGCCCGCATCAGCCCGCATCAGCCCGC
>JBDWHY010000034.1:0-24310 GCA_039974975.1 Fuerstiella sp.
ATTCAAAGTATCCGTTCTTCATAACAACCGTGACTCCGTCCGGGTAACAAAAACAGGGCAATTTCAAATTGCCCCTTGTCCGGAACCTTGTTCACGCAAAAATCAGGCCGAAGTAACGATGCCAACATGCGATTGCCCTGCTGTGGCTCCAACTTCAGGGGCTATGGGCTGCCGTCGTGCTGTCTGGCGTATTTTTTCGCTGGACACACTGGACGATTGATAGCGGCTACCTGATGGAAAGGGCATTCTGTTGCATTTCTTTTCCGTTGCTCATGGTCTGGATTGTCGCACCGCAGGTGTACGAGACTCGTGGCGAGTGATAACGCGGAGCTTTTGCCTTCCTCCCCATTTCAGCCATGCATTGCAACCACGGATAAACAAAAACTGGGCAACACGTTTTCTCTTCGCTCCAGCGGAGGCTGCGATTTGCTGAGAGAAAGCGAACGCATCTCTTTCGTCAATGCGTCTCCGTCGTCGTCTTCTGACATGGCTCACAGAATCTTTCCCGTCGGGGATTCCATGCAGGCACACATGCTGTAGAATCTCTTTCAAGTGTATGCCACAGGTGAAGTCGTCCCAAAATTCAGGCACATAACAAAAACATGCAACGGAATTGCGGCCGGTGCCGGAAATTTTCATTTGAGCGTCGCCAACCGCAACCCGGTGACCTTCAACGTTATGTGCTTAAGGCAAATCTCCTACCATGGCAAACCGAAAACAACGCGCCGAGATTGCCACCGAAACGATTACGCTACTCGAACGGGAATCCTACACGGTTGATCGTGCCGTTGTGTCCCTCTCGGCCGAACTCGAATCCATGCGTTCGGGCACGACTCTCTACACACCATCTAAGCTCGAATCGCTCATTGGGTCACTGCCGCCGCCCGAATCTGGCTCGACAACGATCGGTGTCAGAAACTGCACAACCTTCGCCGCCGCAAAATCATTGATTGACGACGGCTACGCAAATCCACTTTGCCTGAACTTCGCATCGGCGAAGAACCCCGGTGGTGGATTCCTCTCTGGTTCCCAAGCCCAAGAAGAATGTCTGGCTCGTGCGTCGGCCTTGCACCAATCCCTGTCACGTGAAATGACATACTACGATGTAAACCGGTCCCATTCCTCATCGCTTTACACGAATCACATTATCTATTCACCGACAGTGCCTGTCTTCAGAGACGATGATGATAGATTGCTGACAGAACCTTATTTAGTGTCGATTGTCACTTCGCCAGCGGTTAACGCACGTGCTGTTCGCAAGAATGAACCAAATGTCACTTCGCAGATTCAGCCCGCAATGGAGCAAAGAATCCGATCGGTGCTTGCCGTCGCGCGACAATATGAACACAATTCAATTGTTCTCGGTGCTTGGGGCTGCGGTGTATTCGGCAACGACTCAAATGATGTTGCTCGATGGTTCGCAGATGCACTTTTCGGTGATCCGAGTTTTATCGGGGCATTCGATCGTGTCGAATTTGCCGTGTTAGATTTCGCCGACGGTGCCCCAACGTACAATGCATTTCGTAACGTGTTCGCCGAGAATCGCACATAACAAAATGTTGCACCGGAGTCGCGGGTCGCGCGGCTTTTGAAGTCAATGCTGTTCGCCGCGACCCGGTGAACATAAACGTTATCCGGTCTAACCAATGACACCAATCGAGCATCCAGACCTGATGAAGCAACGCGAGGAACACTACGAACGGTTCCTCGGCCCACTCGACCAAAAAGTCATGCACTCAACGGACGTGAAGGCGGTGCATGTCGACATCTATACGTTCGCCCCAAGCTCTGAACGTGATTTTTACACGTTAATAACTGGCGGCATGTCGGACGTCAGGCAATCCGTTCCCGATGACTGGAACATTTCGCCTAGAGCCGAAATCATGCTCTACTGCCGCGACCCAAAACCATGGATGTATAGCGTCCTCAAGGGGTTAGCTGAAATGCCATCGGATGACGACACCTTCATTAGTTACCGGCACACCGTACCCAATGGCCAGCCAATGACTGCAGACCCGTCCTTGCTCACGGGATACTTTTTCTTCTACCCGATACTTGAACCTGACGAATTTTCGCCGATGGTTGTTGATGGCGATGCCACGGATGTCTTGTTGTTGATTCCGATAACTGACGATGAACGTGAATTTGCTATAAACAACGGTGTCGATAAACTGGTTGATGTCTGCGAGGAACACTTGGATCCAGTCATCGAAGAACACAGAGCTTGTCTCGTTTCGGGAGCCATTTCGCCGGGGCAATGACCGGATAACAATACGTTGCACACGGAGCCGCGGGCCGCGCGGCTTTTTCTGCTTGCATGTCTTTCGCCGCGGCCCGGTGAACGTTGACGTTATGTGCCAATAGCACGTTGTGATCATGGATCTTATCGCCGAATTGATTTTCTATTTGACCATCAAGCCGCTTCTCGCGTGCTGTGAAGTGTTCGCCGGCATCCTTACGACTACTGACTGCCCGTCACTTGTACGACTGAAGAAGATTGCTGGTGCATTTCTCGTTGTAGCTGCAATCGGAATGTTGCTGGCAATTTTTGCACCGTGGTTTTCAGTCGATGGCTGGCCGCGTTTCTGGGGATTTGCTGCTAGCTTCGTACTGTTGGTGATCGCTGGCGTCATCGGGAATTATATTCAGGCAAATGCATAGGTGTCATTGGGCTACCGCTGTTACAATTTCTTGACTCCGTATTCCATCATGCTGCGGTTGATTGAAGATGCCGTGATTGACCGACTCAGCCTTCGAGTTGTCGATTAATTTCCTCAATTTCCGCTTGTTGTGATTGTGGAATCCCGGGGCTTCCAAGCAGACAGATTGCAGGTAAACTCACTGACGTTCATCAATAGTATCCGTGTGGCATCGTTCAGTACTGTCACATAACAATGGCATGCACCGGAGTTGTGGTTGGGGCGTTTTCTGAATTCATCGTCGCTTGCCACAACCTGGTTACGCTAAACGTTATTTTACCAGAATCTAATTCTGTATGAGTTGCAAATGAGCGAGGACTTCTACGATGCGGCTGTGTTTGGCGACATGGCAAAGTTAAAATCTATGCTGGCAATCGATCCCGACCTTGTGAAATCGATGGGCGAATACGGATTTACTGCTCTTCATGGCGTCGCGAGTGAAGAGCACTATGGTGCTGCTACCTATTTGATCGACAACGGTGCTGACGTAAACGCAAAGAACGATGAGGGCATTGCGCCGTTGCATCTTGCTGCATGGCCCCAGATGGTTGAATTACTGATTTCTCGCGGCGCTGAAATTGATGTTCGTGACGAATCTGGCCGTACGCCACTCATGGTTCACGCTGAGGAAGCAGAGGATTGCGATGTGATGGAAATGCTGCTACGACTCGGCGCGGACGCTCTGGCCGCCGACGAAGACGGCGATACAGCACTCTCGATCGCAAAAGAACGACAAGAACCTGACAAGATAAAGATCCTCGAATCCCACCAACGCAAATAACAATTCCGTGAACCGGAGTTGCGTGTCATGCGTTCTAGCAATGGTAAACTTTCTCGACGGGACCCGGTTACGGGTGGCGTTATTCGACTGAACATCTTTCCTACTGGAGAGCCAAATGAGACTACTTCTGGCGA
This sequence comes from Fuerstiella sp., assembly GCA_039974975.1. Taxonomy (GTDB): domain Bacteria; phylum Planctomycetota; class Planctomycetia; order Planctomycetales; family Planctomycetaceae; genus Fuerstiella. Next base: position 3,615 of record JBDWHY010000034.1, read on the forward strand.
TGATATTTGCTGTTTTGGCTTCCACCAACTTATTAGGACAGGACAACCCGCTCGATAAGTTGACGGTGACCACAACGCGTCTCAAGTGCTCGTCTGGATTCGCCGTGGTCACCTACGGGTACAGACGTGGAGTATCCAAGGCCGCTCAGACAAGACTTGAATTCGTTGTTATCGAAACGGGCAAACACATACACTTTCAGACGGTGTTTGCACTGAGCAGCAAGGTAGATGACGTTACGCCGCCCGCCTACCTTGGGATAGCGGGGACGGAGAACACCGTCGATCTGCCCAACAAAAACCAAGTGCACGCGTTGTCGGGGGGGCGATATCGGCAATCCGACTCGGATGTTACTCTCGCCGAAGTGCGTGCTTGGCTTGACCAACCTGACTTACTTGCGACTACTGATTCATTGCTCGACTTCAAAACCAAAAGGCGGACTGAAAGACAGAAACACGTCGAATAACAATGGGTTGCACACGGAGCCGCGCGACAACTGAAATCAAAGCCTTAGCAACCGGTCTCGTCTACACGCTAGCGACACCCACAGCAGCAAACGTTCCCGATGCCACAAACGCTTGAACCATCGTCAGCACGTCGCTGAATTTGCCAAGCTCGATCGCTCTGTCAGCGTCCCGTGTCGCTGTGAAAGCTTTGGATTTCGCAGCAGCAACAATTCTACAGATGGTCAACATGTGCTAATGGGCAACAACCACGCGACCATCAAGGCTGTCGAATGTCGGCGATGCGGTCCCAAGTTGCACCGACTGACCTACCTTGTCCCAGTAGTCTGTCACCGGATGGTCTGACAGGTGCAAGCGCACTGTCTGTACGCTCTCACCTGTACTGTTGACCACAATCGGCGACCGCTGGTCTCCGCCTGCCAAGCTGGTTTCAGCTTTGGCCCCGTCCATGTGTTTCACTGAAATGATGAGATCACCAGATCTGACCGATCATTCGATACGGCGAACTCTGATGGAGCGAACGAATCGGATGAACGCAGCGATTCTTCAGGACTTGAACGTGCTGAGCTGCTGAGCGCAATTTGCACTCACTGCATCCTAATCAGGGGCAATTTGGCCGTCGTTTTGATTCCCATACGTTGGGCGATCAACAGTGAATTCATTGGCGACAGTCAAGTTATCCTGACAGGCTACGAGAGATCATCCACCATGATCACCACGATATTCGGACGAGCCGGGTTTTCGTCAGTTCTCGCAACACTGGCGGGGAACGCAGCGTGTGCCTGTGTGAGACTCTAGAAGGCGATGGAACTCACAAGTTGCGCTAAGTTCTTCATGGTTCACTTAACGGCGTCCTGTTTCTGTCGTGAGTGAAACAGGAACTGGTCTCTACACTTATCAGAGAGCAATGTTGTAGCGATGGAAAGCTGTCATCGCATCATGTTGTTGGCGTAGGTGAGTTGATCCCCATGGCAAGAGTGCGTGTACTGTTCCTGTCGCTGGACAGTTGAGATTTAAATTATCGCGCAACCATCGTCAGTGCGATCTGTCCTGAATGAGAATTCAGACGACATTTCCAACTCTGCGGATATTGAGTCAGTGAGACAGAATACGTTCAAGAAGGTTGGCAGGCAAAGGCAATTCTGTCATGGTCCAATGTCGACTACGTGAACCGATTTCTACGACACCTTTAAACGGCATTCAGAAAATCAAATGATCAATCAATTCCCTTCGACGCGTGCAGCCTTCAGTGTCTTGGTGATGTGTGGGTGCGGACTGTTTCTTTTTGGGTGTACGTCATCTATTGAGAACGAAAGCACGTCTGCACCTCCAGCTGAGACGGTTGAAAAATCTGACGTGTCGGATTCAGCTTGGCATTCCATTTTCCCCGATGGCCTGATGGATGCCGAGGGTGTCGAAGTTCCTCTGGAGCGTTTGCAAGGCAAGGTCGTGGGGTTGTATTTTTCAGCTTCTTGGTGTCTGCCCTGCCACCGCTTCACTCCCCTTCTGACTGAATTTCGAAACGAACATCAAGAAGACTTCGAGGTCGTCTTGGTCGGTCGAGATTCTCTCGAAGACAAACAGTTGGCGTACATGGAGGAATTCAAGATGCCGTTTCTTGGGACGCGATGGGCCAATGGAAAGAATACTCAATCCGACAACTTGGATGCGGAGCATAAGGTTTCGGGCATCCCACGGCTCGTCATTCTTTCTCCGAACGGCGAGGTGCTTATCAAGAATGCACGCGAAGCCGTTGAATCATCGCCCGAGGACATTACGAGCTTGTTCACAGACATCGAAAAACGGGATAAGCTGGCGGCGAAGTTCACCAAAGAAGCGGAGATGGAAACTGAAACGAAAAATGCCAACTATCGCAAAGCACTCGATGAGAACTTTCCGCCGCGTGGCAAAGACCATCAGACCACGCAGGTTGCCCAATACTCGTTCGATTCTACGGCCGATGATTCCTTGAAGAAGAATTCGGCTTTCACTCTGAAAAACACACCCTACAAAGACGGGGCACTTGATCTTAACGGTGTCTTCAGCAACAGAGAAAACGGATACGCAGCCAGCGTCGCAATTGAAGATTTTCGTTACACCCAATTCAGCATTGGTCAAGAATTCTTGATTCGCGATTACTCAGACCGAGGGCCCACCAAGGCGACGGCGATTGTTGTCGGCGGGAAATCCTATCGCTGGTTCGGCCTTGAGTGTGATTCCAAAGGATCAATGGAGTTGTTCTTCAATAGCGGCCGCTTCTTTCATAGCCTGCCCGTTCCCCCAATTGCCCTCAACGAGTGGAACAAAGTTTTGGTTTCAGTCGATCTGTACCAAGGAATCGTCAAGGTCTGGTTCAATGGTGAGCTGCTGCCGGCCATTGAGCTACCGGAGGACTTTATGCTGACAGTGATTCCGAGCAAATCTGCGTCTCGTGATGCGAATTTCAACTACACCAACTTCAGTACTGCGGAAACAATAAACGGGTTGGTCGACAATCTGATCATCTTCGATGGGCCATTGACAGAATCTGAAATGAGTCAAGAAGCTGAGGCCTTTGGAAGCCGATGGAACGACCAATAGTGTTGGTGTCGCGTTTGTGGCGTTAATCACCATCTGGCGCGATCACGTGCAGGAATTCTTCCGCTGGCTGCAGCGGTTCTCAGCTTGCAGTTTGTCTTCTCCGGGTTTTCGAATGTGGCTCTTGCTTTGCCCAGTTGGGGATCAGGGATTTCTTGGGTGGCGAACAACAGCGTTCACCGTCGTTCGCAACGGAAACAGGGTCTTCAAGAAAACGCTTCAGATTTCCTTTAAGGCCCAGCTTTGTGACGGTCCACTTTCTGTTCATGCCTTCAATACATTTCGTCATCGGTTCGGATGGTGATGTGACTGCGCAACAAGGCTTCTGACGGTGCGAATTCCGAGGACGTGGTGCAAATCAAGGGGGCTTGGCACCTCGATTCGATGGCAATGTTTTCGACGACTGACTTCCATCACGGCTGTTCCTTCGGTGTGACTGGCGATGTGACGATGTGGATAATGTGACGGTGTGGATAATGTGACGGTGTGGCAACTTCAGCGAGATGCCTCGGCGGCAGTTAAGCCCAAGATTCTTCAGCCCAACTGCATCAATCGAGATCGTCTCGGTTTCAAATTGCCTTTGAATCGTTGTTGTGCCGAGTGCCACCTTGAAAACGTAAAGGTATGGGCCTTTTTTTGTTGGGGCATTCTTTCGCGCTTCCCTGACAAGGAATCGTAAGCCGTCTTTCCAGTGGGTAGGGTCTTACCAATGGAGAATAAACTGCAGAACAATCAACTGCCGACTTCCTTTGGCCAACAGCTGAAAATGTGGAGGAAGAAACGTGGTCTGAGTCAGCTTCAACTGGCTCTTTCTGCGCATACGACTCCTCGCCATCTCTCCTTCATCGAGTCGGGGCGATCTCGTCCTGGCCGAGATATCGTATTGCGGTTGTCGCAGTGCTTAGATTTGTCCGTTCGCAACTGCAACTCGCTGTTGCTCGCCGCTGGTCTGCCTCCGCAGTTTCCGGAACGGGAATTTGATAAAGACCGTCCGTCACCCTTTCATCGGGCGATTGAGCAGATCCTGAAACAACACGAACCCTACCCAGGCTGTGCATTCGATTCTCTCGGTCGCGTCATCCTGTGCAATGAAGCGCAACGACGGTTCGTACCCGGTTGCGAAATTCAAACACCAGAAGAATCCATCGACGCTTGGTTTGGGCCTGGGGCAAACCGTGACTTCATACAGAATTGGGCCGAAGTCGCTTGGAATTGGGTCGATCGACAATTGCACGAAGCAGCACGCACCAACAATCAGGAACTCGCCAAGCTGGTCGAAAGAGCGCTTCGGCACCTTGGTGACACTGAACGACCCGCCGCGCATTCAGACAACGACCCGGATGTCTTCTCGACTCGCTTCCGAATCGGTGACAAAGTGATTCGCACATTCGCGACCGTGATGAGATTCGAGACGGCACAGGAAGTCACGTTGAGCGAACTGCGCGTCGAGCTACTGTTTCCCTTCGACGAAACGGCAGCTGAGTTTTTCCATGACCTCAAGGAGCAGTCTGAAAGCAATTTGTGCGAATAGAGTGACTTGCGGAGCATCCTTCCCTGCCAAGGAATCGCTCTGAAACTGCCGCCTCAATAGACTCGTCAGTATCAGATGTCGATGTAATAAAGGGGAATGAATTCGATGAGAATAAAACTTGCGATAACCGTGATGGTCCCTGCCGATCAGGCGTGGCAGCTGATTGGCGATGAATTTCATGCGATTGGAAACTGGGTTTCCGCGATCGAGGCGTCGGAGGCGGACAGCAAACCGTCAATCGGCACAGTTCGCACCTGTCACCTGGCTGGCGGGAAACGCGCGACCGAACGTGTCACCCAATACTCCAATGACGCCAAGACTCTTTCCTATGTTGCTACTTCGGGAATACCATTTTGGATGCTTGAAGCCACCAATCACTGGACTGTTCAGCCGATCAATTCGGAATGCTGTCGAATTTCCATTGAGCCTACAATCTTCTTAGTTTGGTGGGTGCAGCCAATCACACCGCTCCTGCGATTTGGTGTCAGTAGAATGATCAACCAAACCGCCGAGGAACTAAAGTACGGCTTGGAAACCGGAAAGATTCATCCACGAAAAGTCGCGATGCAGTCTCGATAGGCGGACGATGAAGAACGGCTTGTATCATCGCTACTATCCACGAGACGTTTTCAATCGTCGACAGGGATAAGCCACAGGGGCAATCTTCGAGCCAATCTGTTTTGAACGCGCAGGCCCTGATTTGCGATTGCTGCCAAGCCTCGGCAGCTTCGAAGCCATCACGGGTCGGATCTCACACAGCCGGATCTCATACAGCCGGATCTCATACAGCCGAGTTCGGGATGGTGAGGACAACCGGGCAGGGATCTGGCTGTCGATCTGTTGGCTTTGATGCTTCAACATTTGCGAGTTCTGAAACGTCAACAGTCGACTGAAGTGGCCCCTAGAATACGACGACGATATGTGCTGAAGTGGTGTCCATGGCAGAGCCACCGTCGAAGCCACAATGTCGAGTCTGAAGTATCAAGTGGGAATCGCTCAACGACGGATCACAGGCCTCTTGCGCACTCGAGGCGGCTATTGATGTCCTCAACCCTTCTGACTCTTCCACCATTTAAAAGCAGCCCAACCCCACCTTCACCCAGTCGCACCTTTCCCCAGTCACACTCAACGGTATCCGAGTGTGGATGTACAGTCAGCGAACAGAAACAGCCCCCGTATCATCATCGTAGGCTTGTCCGATTGGACCAGTTCCAGGTGACTGATCCCACCGGATATCAAAGCCGCAGCAATGTCACGATGACTCAAACACCCAAACGAGGTCAGCGGCTTTGGGCGGCATGATGAGTCTTTAATAAGTCAGTGACGAGAATTCCCTCGATCGTCATGCCAGCGTAATTGGCGTTTTCGATCGATACGTCTTTGAGGCAGGCGTCACGGAATGTTGAACCCGTGAGTGCCACGTTTTCGAACTGTGAATTCTTCAGATTCACATCATGGAATACTGCAGATTCTAGCTTGACGTTGCGAAAAGTGGACCCCGCGATATCGACATCTTCCGCGTCGTATTTCGAAGATTGAAGTTTGCTTTGCATGGCGGATTTGGCTTTTGGGGTGCTCGGACTTCCAACAAATTGCTCTGCGATTCTTTAAGAATACCTGCTGGGGAATGCTACCCAACAGACTCTGTTCACGGCAACCACCGCGTTAAAGAGACGCGGCAGCCCGCTGCACAACGTGGGTGTCAGCGGCTGCGGAAACCTTTGGTGTCAGGTCAGATGCATCATGTGGGTTTTATGGAGATGTCCACTCTTGTGACCAATTCAAGCTGTTTCTCTGAATTGATTTCCGACTGTATCGGCATGATTTTCATAGTATTTTTTTGCAGATTTCGACAGCGGCAGTCCGTATCATGTGCGTTCTGCGAAATCCTGAAGACGACGCGTCTTCGACATTCTAAGAGGTGCACAGCATGGCAAAAAGATCTAGTAAAAAAACAGCGATTACAAAGCAGGATGTCCTAGATGCACAGGATCGCTGGGTGAAGGCGATCGTCAACATCGGTCACGCCTACACGTCCGGGGAGAACGTTGTTGAGACCGCGAAAAGCTGTATCGAGTCATTGTATGCTTACGGTGATGGCGACGTTTTGTTTAAGCCGACAAAATGCGAGACGCGTCAGTTCCGACCGACGTTCGAAGGTGCACTTTCTTACTTTGTTGGCAACGACTTCGCCCCATTTGGCTTCAGTGAAGACGGCGGATTTGCCATCGCACCATACGTGTCTGTTCAGTTTATGAACGCAGGCATCATCGTCGACGGCGCTCGCGCCATCGCGATGGGGAACTACTTCTTTACCAAGACGAACGGTGAGACGATTAAGGTCGAATATTCATTTGGTTATCGGCTTCGAGGCAGTGATGTCGTCATTGACGTGCATCATTCGTCTTTGCCTTTCCAAAACGAATAGTTCGCAATCGCAAAACAATGCGATGAACCGGAGCTCTCAATGACGCGGCAACTAAGACCCACGTCCCGGCAATCAGTGTCATCTCTGTGCGTGGGTTCGTGGGTTCGTGGGTTCGATATCAACAGCGGCTCGTGCTTTCTGTGCCGCAAAGACTTAAGCCATGGCCGTCACGCAACGAACGCAGCTGGGCGCTCCGGTGAACTTTCTCTTTGGGTCAGGAAGGCTGGTGCGTGGGTTCGGTTCCTTTCGGCTGATTGCGGCCAGCAGTAACGATGAAACCGAACGCAAGCAGTGCAATGGCAAACAGTTTCATTTGTTTGCCAGATAGCACTCACATTCACCAGATCGTGAAGTGGAAATGATCAATCAGAAATCTGTGAGGCTCACTCATCCGGTGCATCGGTTTGTTATACCAGTCGAGACGCATGTTTCTACTGACCACGACAGCCAACACCATAAGGAGCAACACCACAACCACAGGCATTGTAAGAGATCTCCTTAACTGGACAGCTTTGCTGTCCCGTCAAGGAAAGACTCGGCTACCTCGCGACGTAGCAGGCATCCTACAGCGTCTTGGCAGCAGCCCGGATCTGTGGCGTCACCGACTGAACGGGTTGCAGAAAACGAGTCGTGTTTTTGGAGTGGTGTTCGCGACGAAAGCTGAAACGTTGAACCGAATGCTGGAAGCTCGAGGAGTTTCCAAGCTGGCAAACGTGAGCGGCAGTTGCCGTCAGAATCTCATATGACGGCGTGACCAACTGTCCGGTACCGCGCCGATTTCATATCCGCGATGCATGCCACCTGCCGTTCCTTCCTCGTTTTCAAATGTAGACCCAGCCCATAGGTGTTTCCTTGCCATCAGGGTTGGGGCGAGATGGTACTGATCGCTTTCTGGGCGGCAGACTGGACGTTCGCGTGATCAGATTCCGCGATCTGTTGCAGTCGCTTCAGTGCAGAGGCTGCGGCAGAGCTGATCGCTTCCAAAACTTCGATCGCATTGAGTCTGTCCCGTGGTTCCTAGCGGTTGCCATACCTAGCGGTTGCCGGAATTCTGTTTAAGCGAAGGACTTGGATAAGACAGCAGTTCTGAGGACGTAAACCTGCTGAGCTGGTTGGTGCAATTCGAAGCAGTTCAAGCACCGCCGTCATCGACAAGTCGGGGTCGATGAACAGTGAATGCTTCGGAAACAGTGCAGTCTTCGGGACGGGCGAAATCGACACCATCGGTATGGATCACAGTCCATCTGAATCTTGTGACGATGGATCAGTGCCCGGCGATGCTGCGCTGAGACAAGTTCGGCAGTAAATTCCTGCAAGTTTCTGTAAGAAGCCCGACTCCGTCGTGTGATACTTTGTAGGAGAGATGATTCATGGCAGAATTTCCAGAAACAAGCTACAGCCTGATCGCCCGGGTTCAAGACCTAGACGATGGAGCGTCGTGGGCTGATTTCTTGGAAATCTATCAACCTGTGGTCTTCAGGATGGCTCGAAGACGTGGCCTTCAAGACGCGGATGCTCAGGACATAGTACAGCAGGTTTTTATATCAATCTCCCGATCCATCAAACGTTGGCGAGCGTCTTCGGGCCAGCCGCCATTTCGTGCTTGGCTGGCGACGATTGCTCGTAACGCGATTACCAATTCTTTGAATCGTCGTCCCGCTGACGCTGCTTCGGGTTCCACTTCGGTGATGGAATTGTTGAATGAACAACCTGATCCCACTGACACCTCGGCGGAAATTCGGGCCGAAGCGAAACAAGAATTCGTCCGCTGGGCGACTGAGCAAATTCGTGGCGAGTTCACCACCGTCATGTGGGACGTGTTTTGGCGAACGGCGATCGAGAACCAGCCCATAGCGGATGTCGCGAAGGCGACCGGTCGAACGGCCGGCTCGATCTACGTGATTCGCTACCGCGTGATCGCTCGCCTGAAAGAAAAGTTCGATGAAGTGTCACAGAACTGGGATTTATAGGAAACGAATCGATGATTGACTCAGAACTTTGCCTGTCGGCGAAAACCTTGGAACAGCTATCATCCGGTGAACTACCTCCGGCATCCATTCGAGAGATCGAAGCTCACGTCAATGATTGCGAAGACTGTCGCCAACGACTTGCCGCGGTCGAATGTGATTCGCAATGGCAAGATGACATCTGCGCAGTGTTACGCACGCAAGAAGACGTGACGTTTCCATTGGCTGATGAGGTTGATGGCGAATACGAATCGCAAACACTTGCTTCGGTCTTGCGGTTGCTGGGTCCGTCGGACGACCCCCACATGTTGGGGCGAATTGGCTCGTATGAAATTGTCGGCGTGATCGGACGTGGCGGCATGGGTGTCGTATTCAAAGCGTTTGACAGAGCGTTGAATCGTTTTGTTGCCATCAAAATGCTCTTGCCGCACTTGGCCGCATCGGCAGCCGCTCGCAAACGGTTCGCTCGAGAGGGGCGAGCTGCGGCGGCCGTGATCGACGACAACGTGATGCCGATCTATAACGTCGATCAATGGCAGGGCACTCCATATTTAGTCACGCAGTATTCACGCGGCATGACTTTGGAACAGCGGATTCGCAAACAGGGTCCGTTGGAGGTCAAGGAAATCTTGCGGATTGCCATGCAAACCGCGAAGGGGCTCGACGCGGCTCATACGCAAGGGCTCGTGCATCGCGATGTGAAACCCTCGAACATCTTGCTCGACGGGACCGTCGAACGAGCAATGCTGACAGACTTCGGTTTGGCAAGGGCTGTCGACGACGCCAGCATCACACGGACGGGAACCATCACAGGGACTCCTCAGTATATGTCGCCCGAGCAAGCAAGTGGCGGTCACGTGGACGCTCGCTCTGACTTGTTCGGTTTGGGCTGCGTGATGTTCGCGATGTGTACCGGCCATCCACCGTTTCGCGCTGAAAATAGCTATGCGATTTTACGATTGATTGCCGAAGAAGTTCCACCGCCCATCCAAGAAATGAATTCGGACATCCCGCTGTGGTTGTCGAAGATGATTTCTCGACTGATGTCCAAGCAAGCCGCCGATCGGTATGCCAACGCTGCTGAAGTAGGTGAACTGTGCGAGTCGTGTTTGGCTCACGTGCAACAACCAGCGGCTGCGAACTTGCCAGAGTCGCTGATGGCTTTGCATCCCAGAAAACGATTTTCGGTGTTCAGCAGTTGGATCGTGCTAGCGTGCTTGGGGCTAATAGTTGCTGCTGGTGGGATGCTGGCAATGATTTCAGAGGCCAACAAAGCAACGTTGGTGATCAAGTCCACTGCGCCTGATGTCTCGATTCGGATTACTCAAGATGATTCGGTCGTGAAGAAAATGGCCGTCACACAAGAGGGAGCCACGATCCGTATTGCGGCCGGAGAATATCGCATTGAAGTCGACGGTGATCATCCCGAGTTCAGTATCAATGACAGCACTGTCATTCTAAGTCGAGGCGGCACGCAGTTGGTCGAAATTAGTCTGGTAGAAAATTCGCCCGTGCATCATCTGCCCGATATTCAGGTCACAAAGTTTGAAACGCCAGAAGCTTTGATGCGCACCTACGCGGACAGTCTGTTTCGCAAAGACCTAGCCGAAATGTTTCACTGTTTAGACGATAGGACGATTCATGGAATGGCTTTTTCATACCTGATTAGCTTGAGTCAGTTTGAGCAATTGCTGATTGATCGGTGCGACTTCTCAAAGAACCGTGAAGTCGTGTCGGAGAATGTCAGGCAGCTCAAGGAACTTCAAACAATATTAGAGGAAGCGGGCGTGGATCAGTCAGCAAGGCGAGCGATGGCAGCGTTGTTGGCATCTGATGAAGTGTCAGGCGAGACCACTCTTTCACTGGAAGAACTCGCAACCACGCATATGAAGCTATTGAAGAGACCCCGCAAATTTATGTCCGATTTTTTGGCGTTTGCGAAGCCGAACTTCAACGAATGGAACGAGTCGGCTCCTGCTGCACGTCCATCGTATCGAATCACTCGTAGCGGTGATCGCACAATCGCAACTGATGAATCAAGCGGCAAGCAAGTTGATTTGACATTTCAAAATGGAAGCTGGCGAATCGTCGGAGACAGCTTTGACACACCGCTGGCGGAATGGGATGGATCGATTCGCCAAGACAACCATAAAAGTCAGGAACGGTCCGACAGACTCGACCCGAGCAACCATTTGCCGCTTGTTGCAATTGCCGATCGACCAGAACCTGTTGTCGTCAGAAGTTCAGGAAGAGGTGAATCACCGAGCAGCCAACCAGACCATTCCTATTCTATTGCTCCTGATTCCGCTTTGCTGGATCCCAGGGTGACGGTAATGGCAAACGGGCCACTGTCGCCGCTACCAATCAAAAGCGTGCAACTGGGCGGCAAACTCGCCAATTTTGTGGTCATCGAGCGGAGCACCCATGACGGTTTGGAACTTGGTTGCAGGGTTCAGCTGGGGCATCTCAAGCGGGGCTTACTTGACGAGGTTCTGGCTGAGGCAAAGATTGTGAGTTTGGCAAAAGAAGAAGCCATTGCCGCGCTGGACGAGTTCCCGTCCAATTTGGCTGACCAAGCATTCTCTCTGTCGGCCTGTGATCCAGAGATCGAGTTTCCTTTCAATGAAGAGAAAGGGAATTCGAAAGTGTTGGTCAATTTGCGTCTCAGTCAATTCAGAGGCGAGAGGGTCTTCAAATCACTCCAGCTCGTTGAACGGTTACTAGAGATCGGAGGAGAAAACATTCGAATCGCCATCTGCCCTCAAGGCCCAGAAAGCCATTTTTCTGTGTTCTCGAATACTTCCAACGGGCTAGAAACGCCAACCAGCCAAGCGATATCAACTTACTTACGAGAACAAGTCGAAATTTCGTTTCTTGAGAACACGTTCTTTTATGTTTGCGTCGACCCTTCCGAAGAGCGAATCGTTTCGATCTTGGACACCAGAGGCATTGAAGTCCATCGCGCGTATTTGTCAAACGACGTGAGCGTCGACCCCCGTGGTTTTCGATCAGTTCATTGGAAGAATAGTCAGGGAGAACGGATCGGATTGAACATCAATCTGCATGAGCAGCCTCTGCTGGGAGAGGCTGATATCGTTGCCGCAGAACTGGTGCAGACAAACGGAAATCTATCGGGGAACTACGCCGTTGAAATCAAACTCACTGCCGAGGCGACTCAGCGATTCGCTGAGCGAACGAGGACGCTCACGGAAGGCAAGTCCAAAGTTCACTTGAGTGTTTTCGTCGACGGCACATTTCATTTTGCGGCTCGACTTATTTCGCCAATTTCCGGCGGCAGACTTTTGATGTTGGGCCATTTTTCGAATCAGGAAGCTGAAGATTTAGTAGGCTCGTTCCAAGCGGAAGCTTATCTCAAAAACCATCCTCAGATTATTCCGTTCCGAAAAGGCAAGCCGCTCAATTAGTGGTTCAATGCATAGATCAACTCCGTCGAATTGGGATCATCTCGTTGGCAACAGTTCGGTACGGCAACTGTTCCGTAAAATGTGAGTCAAGCAACTCACGAAGTTGCCAGACAGGAAGCGGAGGCACTGAGAGAATCTTAGAATGTGCCTAACACGAAGCTGCAGGCAAAGTGAAGGAAGCAGGGCCAATGATCGAACTCGACAACGTGACGACGACCGAAGCGAAACGCTCTGAATGTGTGAGCTTTGGACTCATCACGTTGTCAGAATAAAAGCAACGACCGTCTCGCATGGGCAAGGGACGCACTTGCGGAACGCTGAATCCGTCACCGCATCTTTGGCTGCACGGAAACCGCACCAGATAACGTTTAGCGTGACCCGGTTGTGACGAGCGACAATGAATTCAAGAAACCGCCCGACAAACCTCGGGTTTCCGCAATTGTTATGCGGCGCTATTGGGCTTCGACAGACTTAGGCTGTTGAGTGCCAACTTGCATTCCGCGACGCACCCATTCGATGCCGAAAGCGACGAAGGTAATCGGCATCGCGATCGCGCTTCTGTTCAGTCGCTCGATTTGACCTATTCCCCAAAATGCAGACACGATTGTACCGACACCAGCGACGACAGAAAGCCCGCCGATAAGGAAGTAGAATGGGCGCAGCAGGCAAGGTGGAGTATTTTCACGAAGTATCAACACAAGCCCCGTGATGAGCATGATCACAACCACGACGGTACCGGCGATTCCGCCAGTCATGTCACGTGAGTCTCTGGCAAACAACAGCATTGGTGCGACGGGGATCACCAGCAGCACTGCTACCACGGACATCCCCACGCCGACCGTCACGTACAGCAAGTTCGCGGCCTTGCTTGTCGGCGGTGGATCTTCAGGGCGCTGCTCATTCACTGTGGATATCCTTTGGAACGATTACATCATAACGATCGCGGTCACCGGACCGTGGAGTGAAAATGTGAGATCAGAAATTCGCTAGAGGTCACGGTTCCGCGTGCACTGGTTTGTTATGTCACACGGTTTCGGGTTGGTCTATGGCTGAGGTCGACTTTGCCATGGTAGGCGGTGTGTCCGCCGATAACAATGTTATCTAAGCTCTCTGAACGCCCGAGGAGACACGGGAACGTGAAGGCCTTGCCAATCTGGAAAGGGAGTCGGAGGGACGAATCTGAGTTTCAATGGTACTGGCTTTCGCAGACTACCGGATTGTGTACCTTTCGGGTGGATCACTAAGGCTGGGGCGTAGCCCGACTGCGATACCCGATTCTCTTGACCTGCCTTTTGCAATCTCGCCTCTAGGACTGGGCGATTGTTCAATATTTCGTTGGGCGTCTTCCCAACGTAGATATCTTGAGAGCTCATCATACAAGCCAAGAGCATTGTTAAGCGGATCTCCCGCCATTTGCCGCCGTCGAAGCGAAAGACTGGCAGCTTTCCCTCATTCAACCAAGCCATGAACCAAGCAGTTCTTTCAACTTTTTCAGGATGCAATAGCCAGTCTTCTACCTGCGCTTTTGCAAACAACTCTTGCAGCGACCGATCCCGGACGTTGTTGGTCGGGTTAAGTACATGGTCCAAGCTCAAGAAAAGACGGAAGTCGCAAGTCGAATTGTCGCCGAATTTGCCAACGAGCTGCCGAGCTTGTGTTTCTAATGCGGAAGTTGGGACACCACTTCTCTGTGCGTTTTCAAATCGCTGAACCAAAGCCCCCGGCAACCCAATCCCCCACAACCAGTAGTCTTCAACCGGACCATCACGAAGACGAGTTGGAGGCTCAGTAGCTGCTCGTTTGGTCCAAGATGAAACGTCGCTTGCCAATTTTCCTTCAGGGAGTGACTCCTGTGAAGCAGAAGCAAGAAGCAGAATAAGGCTCAGAAACATCCTTCTCGACTTTGTGGCATAGCGTTTTACATCACCGGACGCGGGCCAGTTGATGAGGATTGCAAATTGCGGCACCGACCGCGTTCCGGTGCACATTGTTGTTAACTGGCGTGCTTCAGTCGTTGAGTGATCTCAAAGTCCTGCTGTGAGGTGAAAGTCGGAGGAGTCGCTGGAATGACGCATTTTTCGTCGGTCTCCAGCTCCGTTGCCTCTTGAACACGTTTAAGGAAGTCAGCTGGGACACCGCCCCAATCGCCTGTGTCGCTAACGACTTGACCGTGAACGGTGAGCCCACCGGATCGCAGAAAGCTCAGCCCGTGCATGATGATGGCGGGCGCATATGGGCGAGTACCGCCGCCAGGAAGCTTTCGCAAATTGCCCCATTGCTTGTCCCAGCGACCGTAGTAGACCCAAAGCCTGTCATATCGATCTACTGAGGCGAACCATTCTCGCTCTGATTCAACGACAACCTCGTGTTCGACAGATTCCCATGGTACGGTTCTGTACGGGATTGTTGTGAACGGAACGCAGCAAACTACAGAGGACCGGACATGGACAGCGATGTGTACATTGCTATGGTCGTCTTCCGAAAGATGCAGAGTGCGGTTGCCCCTTGGGAATCGAAATTTGCCACAGTCTTCAACAATCTGACCCGGTCCGAGCTGAGGCAACAAGTCGATGGCGTCACATTCTTCATCGGGAGACGCAAGCAGGATTGCGACGAGCAACACTGCGGTGACGAGGCCTACACCGGCGATCAAGATGCGCCGTGATGAAAAGCGTGGTTGACTCTGTTGATGCACGAAAGTCCTTTGCCAGCTAACGACTCTGATCACCCGGTTGTGGTGAGCGACGTGGGATACAAATTACGGCCCGCCTAAAACTTGAATGCATCAATTGATGATGCAATCAATCGGTCTGGGATTCAAACTCCTCGAGACGCCTACCCACCAGAATTTCAATGATCGATTTGGGACATCGACATGCAAGTAGGACACGTCTTGTGAATGCCCCTTCGGACATTGCCCCATGCCTGAACTTTTTGGGATTTATCTTTGTGCATGCGAACCCGTGATAGTTCTTACCCCAAACACATTGAGCTATCAGCCCGACGGTAATGACTGCTTGAACAATGGCATGAATTGCTAAGTTCCCAGTTTTCGGCCACAGAAAAATGTTGAGCAGAAATGATCCGACCCAAAGCAGCGACCGTTCTCCGCCAACGCGGAAAGTGTTGCAAAACAAGAAGAAATGCCCAAGCAGGTATGGGGCAATTAACGCAAACGCTCCAATGAACGGCCACGCAGAAGCAGTGCATACCAAGCCACCAGCGAAGATCAGTGCGTCCATACATGAGAACCGAAAACCCCACGGTCGGTCATGTCGCCACCATGGAAGATTCTCTCGTGCGTGCATGAAGATGCCCTCTATTGCATAACGTCTAGCGTAACCGGGTGGCCACGGATGACGATGATTTCAAATTCGGCGTGAATCGCCACTCGTGTTCACGCTGTTGTTATGCAGTTATTCTCGGGTGACCAAATCAATGACTTGCTGCCTAATCGTCTTGTATTCCGCGTCCACGTCAAGAATTCCGTAGTTGGCATGGCCTGTGTCTGTCATCTCTCCAATCGCAGCAGTGACCGATTGGCCTCCACGGCGTCCGATCTCAAAGTCAATCACCTGCAGGAGTGCTGAGTCATCCCCGTTGGGCCAGATACGAAAAGACAGCGGCCTGACAATACCGTCGTCGGGCATGTCTCGCTCGCGTTCACCCATATTGAAGTGCACGTCGATCCGTTTATCTCCAGCCGCGATTGACTCCAGCATTAGCCAAGGAAGGTCGACGTCCTCCGCGATGAACCTTGCCATTGCCTTTTGGGCCGTGTCATACCCCGCTTTCAGTTCGCCATCCTTCATCATCGCTTGGGCGTCACGATAAAGGGTCATCGCGTCCTCTTCAGGTTCATCGGCAATTGAAGGTATCGTTTGAGAGTCGCGTTCCGGCGGAGACTCCTCTTTACTGCCTAGTTGGTCGGTCGACTCGGAGCTTGTCGTGGCGGCTCCCTGCTGATCCGAAGACGATGTCGTGTTGTCAGAACATCCAAGGCAGTGAACGAGCACAACGAGAAGTAGTATGTTGGGACGATTCATCGAAGACTCTTAACTGCATAACGCCTGCAGTAACCGGGCACGAACGGCAGGCTTGGATTTCAGTTGCCGCGTGTTTGAGTACTCCGGTTCACGGCTTTGTTCTGCGTCTACTTCGGTGGCGTTGTTTTAGATTCATCTTTTCGTGACGGACTGAAAGATCGAAATCGGAGCGAACCTTCGAACTCTTTGATCGTCTGTTCGCGGGGTAGGTCAGAAACCATAGAGACATGAATGTCAATCCAGCGCTGATTGTGAGCCACGTAGTAGTTAACGTGGTGCTTTGGCGCCTTAGCCGGAATGTCCTTGTAATCGTATGACACCTTTACGAAGTGCTCGCCTCTCACGATCTCAACCGAATCGGCGTCGATTAACGGATTGCGTTTCATCTTGGGCCAATAGTGCTCGAAACAATCCGCATGTGCTCTAGATTCCGTTGCGGGTTGCTCCACGAACACAGAGATGTTGAACCCCTTTGCCGATGCAGCTTGGTATTGATATCCGTTCTCGTGCAGTTGGCCCTGAAAGACGACGAGCGAGGGAGTGTCTGCGACGATGAACCAGGATTCACCCAAGATAGGAGCCACAAAGCCGTCTGCCTTGAGGGGTGTAGAGGAGAGCGTGCAGATGAGCGCCGTAGCTACACAAACAGAGGCGATGCGATTCATTTTTTGATCTCAATCGAAAAGGTGAGCACAGTTTTGCCACATAACGACCGCGGTCACCGGACCGTGGCGTGAAGGTGTGATATCAAAAATTCGCGTGGCCCAGGATTCTGGTGCACCGCTTTGTGATTACGCGTTTGGAGGGGGAAGCCTAGAAATCCGGATGAAGGTAATCGGGAATAACCAGTTCCCATCTTTCCAGCTTTGCATCGAATTCAACTTTAAAGCCATCCTGCTTAAATTTGATGCAACCATCAGTTCGGCACCACACTGTCCACCCGCCGCCTGGGGCATGCGTCGGTACGATTTTTACATCTCTTATTTCCGCTATGTTACCGGCCTTTTCACCCTCGGCCTTTTTGAAGTACGACAACTCATCGTCGATCGCGGCTCGCAGCCGGTTCCCGTTTCTGTAGAGATTTTCTGCGGCAGTACGCTTTAAGTGAATTTGCACAGATTGTCCTGCAAAGCCGGGCATTGTTTTCGTCGTAAAACCATCATCCGAAGGATGTAAGTCCGCGTTACCAACGATGTCAGGGACAGTCGCTTTGCTAGTTTTTTGCCTTAGGTGGAAGCAGTGTTCGACCGTCTTTCCTAGCTCAATCGCTGCTGGAACTGCATCCATTCCGGAAACCCTGTAGCTGTCTGGTACGGGATAGATGCTGTAAAAGTATCCCCGTCGCAATTTTGAATCGAGCTGAACCCTACCGTTGGCATCGGATACGCCGACCGGTTCTTCCCACACCTCCGCCAATGAGTTCGAAATAGCGAAGGTCACATTTGGAATTGGCTCACCACTATCGGCGTCGACAACTTTGAGCACGATTGTGCCAAAATTATCACCACCGCTCTTCGTTGACCGAGCCTCAAGACCAACTGCGAATAGCATGGCGAGGGTTAAAAAAGAAGCAATTGAGTAATTCATCATACAATTTCGTGCTTGATTTTAGTGGAGCGTGATAACGGCCCAAATCACCAGGTTGCGGCGAGTGACTTGGATTTCAAATTCGGCACCGTCGACAACTCGGGTGCATTGTTTTGTTATCCCCGTATTCGTTCGCGAAGATCGTCCATTGCCTTGTGCCAGTCTTCGTTACGGCCGCCTTCATCCCACAACTCTGGAAGCTCAGATTCTGGACCAAGAATGCGCTTGATCGCTGTATCGGCGGCAGTCTTGAGATCGTCGGGAACGTCAGTTGGGTTGGCATCTATCCACTTATCGAGATCTTCGCTGTATGCGTTCCGCAACCCCCACTTACCTTGCAGTCGAGCAATGACTTCACACGCCCCCAAGCAATCGCAAGCTTCATCGCTTTCGAGGTAATCGTCTGTAGCAAGCACCGCTTGGATTGCGGTTTGGATTGCTGGCAATCCGGGGTCGTCAAGAAACGTTCCGATCCAATCGCAGGTCGTATCATTTCCGAATGTGTCTTCGGCCCACGCTCCCATGTGTATTGTCTCCAGTGGTAGCTGCCATGAGGGAATAACGCCCGCGGTCACCGGACCGTGGCGTGAAGGTGTGAAATCAAAAATTTGCTAGGCCCATGGTTCCGGTGCACCGTTTTGTTACGCCATATTTTGAGGATGTGAGTTTGTGATGTCAACCTGCGTGTTGGAAGGCTGTGCGCTGACGATTAAGCAGAGTCGACAAACTGAGAAGCAAGTCTGCTACAGGTCTGCTCGAGCTCTCAAATGTGTCTGTATCAGGACTGCATCAGCTTGAAAATGTTGTCTGTCTGACTGGAGCGTTTCGAAACTCAATTGGTGTTGTCAAAAGTCTGGATGAAACCCATTGTTCAAGGTAAAAACGTGGAAGGAATGGACCCCAAATCATGCAATCGCAGAGGCAACACTCAGCAAACCTGAGACACCAAAACCAGCCACGACGAAAAATAGGCCAATCAATTCAGGCGACTGAAAAGTGAAACCTCAAAGTCATTAGAAAATAGAGAAACCAGACTGATCACATTCCCTCTGACGTGATGGCGTAACGTCCAGCGTAACTGGGCGGCGACGTTACGCGGTGATTTCAGTTTCTGCCGGATTCTCCGCTCCGGTTGACGCTGTTGTTATGTGCTCATGTCGGTGTCTTCCCAAGTATGCCCCGGTGACAAACACCAAGACAATGCATGTCGTCGCTCGTGGATTGCCCCAGCATCTATCATGGGATGAAATCCATCAGGAACGGTTGATTCACCGAGCTGGGCGCTCCGAGCAGCATTATGAGCCAGATAGAACAAGTCCTCCATCTGATCTACGTCATCGAACGTGCGAACTTCCGTTTCACCTAACAAGTTGCTGACGGAAGCATCGAGTCCCGGAAGGAACTGATACACAATCTCTTTGCTGATCTCATGGGGAATCTCTCCTCCGCGATGATCGGGGATCTGGGCGAAGCCCAGTACCCACGCAAGCCCCCACATGTTCTCCAGCTTCCAACCAATGTTGTGGCTGTGTTCTTCGTTGGCATATTCACGAGACATGCCCACGATCGCCTTCTCATCGTCGGTAAGCATTTCCATCAAAGAATTTCGCGATTGGTAGTCGGCAATCCGCTCCGATGCAGCGGCTTCCGCGTCGAAGGCTACCCATGTGAATAACGAATCAAGTGCCATCAAACGCCGGGCAATCTCATCCGCAGGACGCAGTGGGCCGGGGCAAAGTTCGCGGTTGGATGGCAAGGGTAGCCAATTTGCGGGAGAGAACCCATGGTCCTGCAACAGCTTCAGATTACGCCCGCGAACGGAGTCATTGCGTGGCATCGATAGTCCTGCACATAACGCCTGCGGTCACCGGACCGAGGAGTGAAATTGTGACATCAAAATCTCGCACGGCCCACGGTTCCGGTGCACCGCTTTGTTATGCCTTGTTCTGAAGATGTGAATCTGTAAAGTGAATCTGCGTGTTGGATAACTGAGAAGCAAGTGTGCTACAGGTCTGCCTGAGATTGCAATGATACTGTATCAGGACTGCATCAGCTCTGAAATGTTGTCTGTCTGACTGGAACGTTTTGAAACTCAATGGGTGTTCTCAAAAGTCTTGATGAAATCCATTGTTCAAGGTAAAAACGTGGCAGGAATGGACCCCAAATCATGCAATCGCAATGGCAACACTGAGCAAACCTGAGACACCAAAACCAACCACGACGAAAATAAGCCAATCACTTCGGACGAATGAAAAGTGAAGCCTCAAACTCATCAGCAAACAGCGAAACCAAACTGATCACGTTCACTCTGACGTGATGGCATAGCGACCTGCATCACCGGATGCGGACGGGTTGTTTACATTTGAAAATTCGGCGACCAGCCGCATTCCGGTGCATGCGATTGTTAGCCAGCCGCGTTGATGAACGCCGTGGCGTCGAAGTGAGTAGTTTACCGCAAAGAGGCCTGACCGGAAGTGATTCTAGTCATCCGGCTTACCGTTAATTATGTTGCGACCACACCACGGACACATACAGGGCAATCGCATGTTCAAGCCGCTTGAAACGCTAGTAAAATGCCTTCGAGCTTCGTCAAATCCCATCCGGCGATCATGCGTTTTCCTCGAACGTTGTCTTTGATCGTAGTGTCCATCTTAAGAATGGACAAAGCGAGTC
>JBDWHY010000035.1:0-3198 GCA_039974975.1 Fuerstiella sp.
GACTCGCTTTGTCCATTCTTAAGATGGACACTACGATCAAAGACAACGTTCGAGGAAAACGCATGATCGCCGGATGGGATTTGACGAAGCTCGAAGGCATTTTACTAGCGTTTCAAGCGGCTTGAACATGCGATTGCCCTGCTATCGGGGCACAGCCGGAGATACTGACCGACTGAACAAACAATATTAAGAAGGCAACTAGCCGATTATCTTTCTTTTGGAAGACGCTTCGCATCTTTTACTACTTCTCCTCCATAGGGTGCGTGTGAGTCTGTCTATAGCGGTTTTTTTCCATTTGGACCAAATGATCGGTACCACGCCCATTTCAATCAACATGCAACCGGAACCACTTCGTTTCTCACGGTCAGTCAGATGCTTGTGGCGTGTTTACCGGAAGCAATCGTGCCGCCCAAATGCCTCTTTTCAGAAGTCGGCGCAACAGCGAACGGCATATGGCATATGGCAATTGACGGGAATCTCTAGAGGCCATTTCACAACTGCTGAGAAGGTTCATTTTTGGCACGAGATTTGAATATACGAGATCATGAAAGGCACGGAAAGGTGCATGGTACCGACTGAACTTCCTTGTCCGGAACCTTTCTCACGCAAAAATCAGGCCGAAGTAACGAAGCTGACATGAGATTGCCCTGGAATGCCTAGAGACTATCTGGAAATTAGATCAGAGTTTTCATTGCTCAAACTCGGTCGCAGATCAGCCTGACGCTTCATCTCGATGAAAACGCTGACTTTCGGAGGCTCTTGGAATTCGCAAACCCCGGAATTTATGGCGTTGCGTTTTCAGATCGTCTCTAGGGGTGATTCGAGTGTTTTGCTGTGTGAACCTTCTTGTGGTGCATCCATTACGGGAAGGGTTGTTCTCGATTTCACCGGGGAAGAGAAGAGGCTAGACTAGCGGAAGAATTTAGCGGAGAGACACTAAAGCAATGCTGAAGCCGATCACATCACAAGCCCTTTCCTGCGGGGAACCTTGACGTTGGAAAAGCGTCGATAGCTAAGTTTTCGAATAGAGCGGTAGGTTTGTTAACAGACGCCGGATCGCGGAGATTTGACGTGCGTTCGGACCAGTGCATTTCGGCCGATGTTGACTTTATTTAGCGGAGTTAAGACTCATGCAGTTAGTCAGCAAGTTGGGTGACCCAACATGGAGCTGTGAGGGCGCTGATCTGTGCTTCGCGGGTGATTCACATTTGTGCGCGGTGGATTACGATGGCCTGCTTCACCTTTTCGATTTATCGACGGGAGAGAGCAAGGCTTCGTGGAGCAAACAGGACGAACAACTGAATCGTGTCGCTTTCGATGATAAGGGGACATTTTTTGTTGGCGGTTCCTTTGGTTGTATATATTCACTTGCATGGCGCGGCGATAATCTGGATCTGTGCGAGGAACGGGAAGTGGTTCCTTACGTCGACGCCTTGGAGTATTCTGAAAAGCATCGGCTTCTTGCTGTGGTCTGTGAGGGGCAACTGAAACTTCTGCCTCATGAAGGCGAGACGACGGCTCTCACATTGCGGTTCTCCGAGCCTATTAGATCGGTCCAATGGTGCGAGCAGTTGGACGTCTTCCTCATTCTCTGCGCAGATGCACTTTATTCTGTGACGCCATTGGGCGATCAATCGAAGATCCTGGGTTGGGAGTCCCGACTACTTGCCGCAAGATTTAATGATCGAACAGACTCGTTTATTTTGTTGTGCGGACTGTCAGACAATGAGGCTGAGTTGGTAGGAATTGATCGGTCAACGAAGTCCATTAGATGGAAAACACCAGTCCTGCTGGATCGTTTCAAATTTGAAAAAGTTGATGCTCGCGAATGGGACCACGGCGTTGGCTCAATTGAAGTGCATTCTCCTTCCGGAGACGTCATTGTCGCCGGCGTGAATTGGGTAGGAAGGTATAATTCGGATGGCGCACTTGTTGGGAGGAATATTGACTTTAGCCAAATGGTCGAGTCGGTAACTTCCAGTACAGATGGATGTTTATTTGCCGTTTCGCTGGGTGGGGCTGGACTTCATGTCTGGGATCAGCAATTGGAATCATTACTCCCGCGAGATTGCCACTATTCGTCGGTTACCGGTCTGGCATTCGCTGGAGACGATTCCTTGGTCGTGTCTTCATGCGACTTTTCACCGGAAGTGATCTGCTGGGATGTCGCCAAGGGGAGGCGGCTTTGGGCAGATGACTTCGGCGGCTACTGGTCTGATGGCGTCTTTGTTCCCGATTTAGCTCAAAGGCAATTTGCTGTTGCGAGTTCCACGTCAAGAGCCACGAAGCTGGTCGCAGTATCACAGACAACGGGAAAAATAGAGCATGAACACCCGATCAAGTGCGGATTTCGGGCAGCCCTGAAGCAATTGCCAAATGGGGAAGCGTCGCTTACCCCGTCTTGGGCTTATGGCCCGTCCGGGGTGGCTGCAGTTTTGGATCTCGAAGGATTTGAGGTCACAAAAATACTTGCTGGCGACTATCGTTTGTCTTCGGCAACAGCGAACCCCAATTGGGTCGTCGCCTGCGATAGATACCACATTTGGACTTGGCAACGGAATAATCTTGCAAGCACCAGAGATCTTGAACTCCCTGAGGTCGAGCGACGAAGTCCAGTCACTCCGATTGTGTCCACGATGATGATCGGCGACGACGCATTCATCGCTGTTTCCCGAGAAAGAGCCTACCGTTATTCTCTGCCCGCTGGCCAGCCGCGTCAGATAGCTCAGTTTCCGGCACGTGTTTCCTCAGTAAGTTCCTCAAAGAACGGCAAAGTAATTGTTGGCTTTGAAGACGGACACGCTGAGCTGAGATCGCTGCCCGACTTCAAGAAAGAGCATTCTTGGGTCGCTCATTCTGGTTGCCGAGTTACGAGCAGCACATTCGCTCATGGAATGAACCGTGTCGCAACTGGGGCGTCCGATGGTAGTGCAGCGGTCTGGGACCTTTAGAGACCATCTAAGAATTGCGCGGGCAGAGAATGTCAGCCGGGGCCATCCATCTTTTCTAGGGAATTCACAGAGCAGTTGATGGTGATTTCGTTGCAAAACGAGGCGTCAAGATGGATAGTATCTGCAGGAAGGGTACTTGCTAGTGACTGTTGACGTGAGTTTCGATAGCCAAGATATTCTTGAGCTATCTTGAAATAACCCCTGACGCTGGCAGGCATCAGGGGCTTGGGTGAGAGCAGATCGGATA
>JBDWHY010000036.1:0-13684 GCA_039974975.1 Fuerstiella sp.
GGTCTGTTGTGATTCCACTTCAGACCATCGCCGGCTGATTGTATCTTCCAACGTTAACAGCAGGCCGCAAACGAGTCGTCTTAGCCAGACTGCACCACAAAGTCATTCAACAGCCAGCCATCAACCACAACAGCGGACGCCCCGGTCTTGGCGACTTTCGTCAAGTTCATGAATTCGAAATGGCCAACGCGAAATCGTAGATTTCCATCGTGTCGAACAACTGATCATTCGATTCAAACAACTTGGAAATAGCGGCCTTGTGAACCTTCATTTTGGTGCCCCCCACTCCAAGTGCTCCGTAACAGATCACTCCGTCTTGATCGACGGCTTTGGCGACAGCACCAATATCTGCCACGCCTGCCGGTGGCACAGCGTTCAAATCGATGGCCACTCTTAGCCCTTTCACTTTGGCCAGATCACCTTCCGGAATAAAGCAAACTCCGGCGGCGCCCGCTGCGATCAGGACGTCTTGACCGGCACACAAAGCCATCACCCGTTCGGTCGAATCTGCTCCAGCGGCAATCACTGATCCCGCTGCTGTCTTCGAAGCAATCGAATCGCACGCTGATTGAGCTCTCGCTTCAGAACGAGAGACCGCCGTGACATGAGCTCCAGCCGATGCCAAAAGCTGAGCCGCTCTAAGACCGACGGGCCCGGTGGCTCCTAAAACGATGGCGTTGCAGCCCGCGAAATCCAAATGACTTCCGGCAGCAACGACAGCCGCGGCCGCTGTGGTGTTGCATCCGTTGGAATCCATCATCACGGAAACACTGACGGGGCCAAAAAACGTGCTGCGAACTTTCTGAACCACCGCTTCGCCAGCGGCTACATCACTGCCACCCACGAAAATCGCCGTGTGTTTCAAAGCAGACGGCCCTCGAGTAAACATGGCACCGTGTACCAATCCCGTCACGTTTTCGGTTGTCACAGAATCGTAGCTGAACAGATGATCGACTCCCGCATCCACAGCGACAACTCGATCGAATACACTGGCATGAGAATCTGTATCCAGCTGAATCAGGATGTTGGGATGAGACATAGAGGTGCAGGCCCGAATTAAAGTTGCTGATCAAACGACAGTCATTGATAAGGTTAATGAATGAATGTTTGCGAACAATTCGGACGCAGTTGATTCTGTTTCTCTGCCTCGAATTTTTGATGTCGAGAGCCTCTCAAAGGACGGCGGCTGATGCTTAATTCAAGCCTGGTTCAAAGTCCCCTCACATTCTGTGAACTGAGTGGAAGTTCCTGACTTTTCATTGCAGAATTGTGGCAGAGCGGCAATCAGCGAAGCTTGGCCAGAACCAACCCAGCCAGACGGCTGCTGGACTCAACTGTTGTAATCAACTGTTGCACGAAATTGTCGCACTGAACGACATCACTTCCATCGCATCTGTAGAACACTGATAAGTTGAACGAACTACCCATCATTGAAAGCTGCGACGGATGCGGGGCATGTTGCCGTCAAACTCCGCTTCCCCCATTCCAGCCGGGTGAAGAAGTTCAGCGGGCCGTGCCCGAATTATTCTTGAAGCCCGTTCAAGATCGTCAACGGGCGGGTCAGCAATTCGAATTGATTCCCTGCGTGTGGTTTGATCAAGTGACTCAGCTTTGCCAGCACTATGAATACCGCCCCAGCGCATGCCGCAACTTTCAGATTAGCAGCTTCGAATGCCATGCCGCTCGCAACGCAGAACTGTATCCGTAAAAAAACGGTGCCATCTGCAATCAGCACTTCTCATTGGCCGAAATGCTTCACGAAATGCTGAGACATTCGGCGTGGAGATTTAGACGCTCACCCGTGACCGCAAACAGCTCGTGGTCGCCAATCCTGTGTTCTCAGCAGCACCATGCAATCTGCAACACCATGCAATCACCAACACCGTGTAATTACCAACACCGCGCAATCACCAACACCGTAAAGAACGGTGACTACCGCCCAAACGAATCGCTTAGCTGGCCGTTGAAAAAGGGAACCGGACGCGTGAGCGAGGGATATCGGATCTGCAGAACTTCAGAACCTCAAGGTTTTTTCTGGGGGGGGAGATTCATCGCTCGCTGACGCGTCGGGTGACCACATCCGGGCTTTTTCAACGGGCTGTTCGTACCCTCGAGCAATGATCCGTGAGGCATTCAAAAGGATTGCCACTCGGGGCTATTCCGCGTCAGGGCAGTCCAGACGATTTTTCTGGACGGCCCGATCTCCGTACCCAAAGTTTCGTTCCACACCGAAGAATGCGGACTTCGATGGCAGAGACCTTTAGTCCTGCACTTTGAATTTTGGTGCGGCAAAGTCGTCTTCGTCGTCATCGTCTGGAACGGTTTGAGCAGCTTCCGTACTTGAATCCTCTGATTCGTCGTAGGTAACTCGCCGCTCGGCGTCTCGAACAGTCGAACGCATATCCGTTTCAAAGCCAGACACGCTCTTCTTAAATTCGGCCAAACTTTTGCCGACGTTCTTGGCCACTTCAGGCAAACGTTTGCCGAAAAGCAGCAAAGCGATGACGCCCACAATCATCATTTCTGGCGGACCAATGCTTAATCCAAACACTGTCAGTTCCCCTCAGAACAAGTAAACAAGCACAAACGGAATCAGTCGGAAACTAAAACGTGGGGCCGTCCACTTTGTCTGGTTTGTCATCGTTATTCTGATCATCGTCCGAACCTTCCTTCAGTCCCTTCTTAAAGGAACCAAAGCTTTGGCCCAATGACTTGGCTGCACCGGGAAGTCGACTCCCAAACAACAACACAACAATGACGGCAACAATCGCAAGCTCAGGGCCACCTAATCCAAACATCAAAAAACTCCGAGGGTAAATCCGTGATCACGCGGCAGGATTTCGAAAAATTGCGGCTGTGAAGAAGGGAACATGTGGCAGGACGTGTGTGAGGGGTTCAGCAACAGAAGACACTCGCACCTGCGCCGCAACGTTGATTTTATCTGGTCTTCGCAGGGAATCAACGACTTGATGCCCTTCGTTGCTCACACTTTCGCGGTTCTAGGACATAAAATGGATTGCGCGGGCGATTCCCGTCTCAGAAGATGGTCAATTTTTGAGGTTTTCGACGAACAGGCTTCAAATTTGTTGATCGGCTTGGCCTGCATTCACAACTTCCTTGCCCTTCGAACTTTGCACGACTTTTCGAAAACGCCACATCATCTTAAAAATACGACCTTCTGAAATCACTTGATCCTTACAAACTCGCGGGCGATGGGCTCGCTCTCATCCTGCCTCTGAATCGTGGCTTTTCCCTTTTGCCTTCGCGTCAAAAGCAGACGCTCCGTTACCATGCGATTCTGCGGCGACGGGCCGCTTGGCCGCCATTCTCTTGCCCCAAGATCGAATCCGATGAATCAAGCTACGGCGAATAACGTTGCTCCTCACGTCTATTTTAGCGTCTTCGATCTCTTCAAAATTGGCATTGGCCCATCCAGCAGCCATTCGGTAGGGCCCATGATTGCGGCGAATCAGTTTTTGCAGTCACTTAAGCTGCAACAGAAATTCGATGATGCCGTCCGCATCCAAGTCGACTTGTATGGTTCGCTGGCATTGACGGGAAAAGGGCATGGCACAGATTCTGCCGTGATGATGGGGCTTGAGGGCGAAATCCCAAGAACGATCGCACCGCAATCCGTCCCCGATCGGCTGAACACCATTCGAGCAAACAACAAACTGAGCCTAGATGGAATTCGGACCATCGAATTTATCGAAGACAGCGACCTCCTGTTTCACCGCAGCACATTCTTGGATGGCCACCCAAACGCTCTGGCTTTTTCGGCATTTGCAGATCGAACAACCAAACAACCCACGCTATCTGAAACCTACTTTTCCATCGGTGGAGGCTTCGTCGTTAAAGATGGCGAAGTTGCGGAAGAAGCAGAAGCCGCCAGCGCCGGGGTACCCTTTCCATTTTCATCGGCCAAAGAACTCTTAGAACATTCGACGAAACAGCAGATGTCATTCAGCCAGTTGGCGATGCAAAATGAACTCACGTATCGCACCGAAACAGAAATTCGATCAGGGCTGGATGACATTTGGCAAACGATGAAGGTGTGCGTCGAACAAGGTTGCGAGAACTCCGGGATTTTACCCGGCGGACTCAAAGTAGAACGCCGTGCTCCTGACCTGTTTCGTGTCCTAAAGGATCAGCTTGCGGGTCTGGGTGACTTAAACAACCACGCCAGTCACGCTGACCCAATGGTGATTTTGGATTGGGTCGATTTGTATGCCTTGGCGGTCAACGAAGAAAACGCGGCCGGGGGTCGAGTCGTCACGGCTCCGACGAATGGAGCAGCTGGCATCATTCCTGCCGTGCTTCTGTACTACGTCAGACACTGCCCTTCGGCCACCGAAGACAAGGTTCATTCGTTTTTACTGACCGCCGGAATGATTGGCTCGTTGTACAAACGCAATGCGTCGATTTCGGGTGCGGAAGTCGGTTGCCAAGGTGAAGTGGGAGTTGCTTGTTCGATGGCTGCGGGAGCTTTAACCGAAGTTCTTGGAGGCAGTCCAGAGCAGGTCGAAGAAGCGGCGGAAATTGGAATGGAACACAATCTTGGTTTGACGTGTGATCCAATCAAAGGCTTGGTGCAAATTCCATGCATCGAACGCAACGCGATGGGAGCCGTCAAAGCAATCAACGCCAGCCGCCTGGCTTTAAGAGGCGATGGGAAACACTTCGTGTCGCTGGATCGAGTCATCCGAGTGATGAAACGCACGGGGGCTGATATGTCGGCTCGATACAAAGAAACATCGAAAGGCGGCCTGGCCGTGAATCTCAGCGAGTGCTAATTGCACTGTGACCAGCCGGACAAACGAAACGGCGAAACAGCGAAACAGTGATCGCCTACTTGGAAAAAAGGCAAACGATTGGCAGCCAGCGGATTCAGTCTAAAGAACCGAACTCGAATGCCGCTGGCCCGTTAATGGAGCACCTCTGGGGACACTTTGAGGTAACTGTCTGAGTCCTTGAAACAACCGCTGTTCAGCGGCCTGCCGACTTGGCGTTCGAGGTCTCTGGAAATCAGGCGGCCGTGATCCTCCATCCGGAGCAATGTTGGGATCTGGATACGGGTCTTGTTGCTGGAATTCTAAGTTTTCCAGCTGAGGATTCGACGCGTAAAACGACGGCAACCGAGTCGTCATGGGATTAATGCAACCGCAGCTCGCCAACGAAATCACGGCAACACAAACCAGCATTCGCTGTGTGTCGAACAGCCGTGCAGCGCTGCAAATCTGCTTGATGCAAGTCAATGATTGTGATGCCCGATTGATCATGGATCGATTTTCTTCAAAATCGACTCACGCCACAAGACCAGTTCGCCGACGACGTGGCACGTCACGCCGCTGAGGCCGTCGAAGCTTCCGGATGATCCGCGTACCCCTGCTGAACCATGCGTCGAGTCATCCAGACTTCCACGACAAGCAGCCCTAGAAAAACCCAGAGCAAGACAGCCCACAGTTCGCTCCTTGATTCATCTCGGTACATCTGCTGCCCCAAGGCATCCATCGAGTCCACAAATTTCAACCGATCATCCACGGTCAGGCGTTCTTTGTCTTCAATCGTCAATGATTCTGGATCGTGTTCCGAATGGTCGTAATTCACAACAAAGGCATCAAGCACATCGCCGTCCTTAGCGGTTTTTAGTTCGTAAACACCGGGTAGCCGAGTATCACTGAACTGAAAAATCGACTCTGCATCAACCACTTCCCCGGCAGTCATCACAAATTCATCCGCCGGATTCAGAAACCCAGCTTCAACACTGGAAGCATCAGCCGCGTTACCCTTTAACAACACATCGTTCGACATCACGGTTCTGAGCGGGTCTGCAAAATCCACATTTCGAATCGTTCGACTTGACGCCATTTGAAAAACGGCTTCATGAAGAAAGGGCACGTAGTCTGGCTTGGCGGGTAACTGATTCCATGACACATCCAAACCGCTGGTCATCAACAACAGTGGCCCTTGACCATATCGCCCCTGCAGCAACAACGGGTCTCCTGTGGCCAACACCGCGATTGTCTGCAAAGTGCTGGCCCTTGACGCATGATTGGAATCCGACTTTTTCGACGGAGCCGCGCCATCGAAATTCGCATCAAGATTTTCAGCATCATTCACCGCTGGTTCGCCAGTATGGGCTTCAGCTACGGCTTCCGTTCTCTTCAACAGCCACCACTTAGCAAAACCTGCTTCTAGAAACGAAGCTCCCTTGCGATTTCGAAATCGAGTCAACCACGAGACATCCAAACTGTATGGCGCAATCGTCATGGGTGTTTCTGCATTTGGCGTTGCCGTGCGAATGCGGTCCAATGCTAATCCCGGAAAGAAGCCCGACCTGCTGTACAACGATTCGAACACTTCCGGAGTCGTCCGACTGCCCAAAGCGACAAACAGCCCCTTACCGTTCGCAACTTCTGCCTGTAATGATCTCATCACATCAGCGGCCATCCCATCAACGTTCGCAAGCACAAAGGCAGCCGGCTTTTTCAGCATCTCGACCGTCAAGTCATTCGTCTTCACGACTTCCGCAACCACCCACGGCGACTTATTTTCGGTGGCCGTCAACGCCATCTTGGCGAAGAATGAATCCTGACTGCTGGCTCGCAACGAATTCGACGATTCGATCAGCATCACAGGAATCGCAGACTGAATTTGCAACGACGCAGATGAAACGTTGTCGGCAGGAATGGAATCTCCAGTCAGGTTCGCTTCCACGGTGATCAAATGAGTTCCTTGGTTAGCCAGCTGCACGGATCGCGAAAACAAAGCTTCCGAATTTGGATCAATCACAACCTCGCCTTCCATCGCCGCCAACCTTTGCCCATCCACCAGCACGCTGACAGGCACACTGACTTTGGTTGCGCCCGTGTTTCTTAACGTGACCTGAAACTGAACAGGAAAGTCGGGAACAGAAAGATCTCGCGAAAGATTCAACCGACCGACAGCCACATTGCGACTTAGTTCTGCTGAGTTACGACCGACGTCCACCACCCACACCTTCGGCTTGACTGAAGGAAACTGCAGCACATCTTCAAAACGCTTCCACGCCGCGTCACTACCAACATTCCACCCCACTCGTTGACGATCAGTCAGGACAATAATTTCTCGATGACCGTTGCTGCACCGTCCCAAAATTCCCACCGCGTCTTCGCAAGCGGATTGCAATTCGCCAGATCCGCCGGCAGCTGGAATCTTCGCGATGGCTGCCGCAACCGTTTCTAAATCTTGAATGGGCGATCCAATGACTCGAACCGGTTTGTCACGCACGTCTATTACGGCCGCCGTGTCGCCGGGTTGCAAAGTTTCAAGGAATTCGGTCGCTCGCCGTTTCGCTCGATCGTGCAATGACGTCACACCGTCGCTTCGAGACATCGAATTCGAACCATCGATCACCAAGACGATGTCACGAGATCCCGCGGACTGATATCCCGTTAAAAAGCCACTGCTGATCCAAGGTCGAGCCAAAGCCAAAGCGATCAACGCGATGGCTGACACACGCACGAGCAGCAGCAACAGTTCTTCCAACTTCAGTTTTCGTCGAGTCTTTCGGCTGACATCCAAAAACTGCATTGCTCCCCACTGAACCACGTCAAACTTGCGACGGCTTAGCAAATGAGCAAACACGGGCAGAGCGATGCCGGCAAGGCCAAGCAACAGCAACGGATTAAGAAAGAAAGACAGCATCGCGACAGGATAACCAAACGACTGGACAATTGCGGCTCTGCCAAGCATTTTTGTGCCATCACAACACAGTGTGCCCGACTGGTTTTACCCGTTCCTTCCACATCGCTAACATCCCAGCTGACTTTGACCACAGGGAAGCACGATGTCATTTACAAACCTACCGCTCAGTTACTGCACCAACGTCCATCCAGGACGAACCGTTGATGAAGTCATCGACGGACTGAACCAATACACGGCCGCTGTTCGCAGGTCAGTCGACCTGCCGATCGCCGCTGGACTTTGGCTTTCCCAAAGTTCGGTGACCGAACTTTTAGAATCGGAAGCACAGCTAGAACGCTTGGGCCAGGCACTGTGGCAGAACGACCTGACGTGCCACACTTTGAACGCCTTTCCCTACGGCGACTTTCACAGTGATCGAGTCAAAGAGCAGGTGTATCTTCCCGATTGGGCCGACAACACACGCCTAAAATATACTCAGAATTGTGCCCGAATCCTTGCCCAACTGATGCCCGAAAATTCAGAGGGCAGCATTTCAACGTTACCTTTGGGCGGCACGATGAATCCGTCGGCACCCGACTTCCATGCCAAGTGCTTCAAGAATCTCATCCGCTGTGCTCGGTTCCTAAAAGAACTGCATGAAGAAACCGGTCGAATGATTCGACTGGCTGTTGAACCAGAACCACTGTGCCATATTTCTTCGATTCGAGGAGACGCTGTTCCTCAGTTTCGAGCGCTCTACGAAATGGCAGAAGCCTTGGCCAACGAAGCAGAGGCTCGAGAACACATCGGTATTTGCCTTGATGTATGCCACCAAGCAGTCGAATTTGAAACCTTGCCAGTTTCCATCGATCAACTTGCTGACGAAGGAATTCGCATCAATAAGGTCCACATCACCAACGCGGTTGAAATCGTTAAACCGGCATCCAATAAAGAAGCGATTGAAGCCCTCAAAGGATTCGTTGAACCTCGATACCTGCATCAAGTGTTCGCCAAAATGGCCGATGGTTCGATCGAAAAACGTCTGGATCTTACCAAAGAACTACTCGCCGATACATCTGACACGTTGTTTACCGCCGATGCATGGCGAGTCCACTTTCACGTGCCGATCTTCGCGGAAACCATTGGTCGCCTCAACACAACTCGATCAGACCTGCAAGCCGCGTTGACTCGAATTGCCAGACTGCCCTATGCCCCTCATTTAGAAGTCGAAACCTACACTTGGCCCGTGATGCCGAATACTGCTGAACCCGATGGCAACGATCTTGTGGCACAAATCGCGGGCGAATTGCAGTCGACCTTCGAAATTCTGTTAGCCGCCAACAAAGCATCGTCGTAGCAGCATGCAGGGAAGCGAAGGAACTGGCTTGATCATACCAGAACAGACAAGTCGGCCCTTTCCATCAGGACATCACTGAACCGTGTTGAATGTGGCACCTTTGGCCATCGGTTTGCCGTATCGGGCCTTCCAAAACCACAGACCATTTTCTAGCGAACCTGATCAGTGCATCGACCCACCAAGACAACATGGCTGGCAGTAGGCATTGTCTGGGCTGTGACCCTGCGGCTCATCGTCCTGATTGATGGGCCAAGAATTGACGAATTCGGCTGGCTCAATCTCGCCATCTCTTGGAGTTCCGAAACAACTCTAGCGACCCTCGCATTGTTGCTTCTCCCCGGCCTTGCGGTCTTGTTCCCTGCAGATCCACGCTCTGCCAAAGTTCAGATGAATTTCGGCAACGAATTTCGCAGCCTGCGACACGTGCCTTTGGTCAACACAACTGCTGAAGGCACGGCTGATTCGGATCGGCAATTGGCACATGAAGACGGCTTGATGCTCAGCACAGCGTTGGTCGTTCAAACTCTGCTCATCGCCTTGTGTTCTTTGATGGCCAGTTGGTCGATTGGGCAAACCGAAATCGCAGTCAGATCTGCCCCAGGTCCAATCATCCAAGTTCCCTTTTCAGATTTGCCTCCCGCCTATCACGATGAATTTAGCTACTTGCTGCAAGCCGAAACCTTCGCAGCCAAACGGTTGACCTGGCCCAAGGCTCCGGTGGCCCCTGATTTATTTCATCAGTTCCACGTCTTAAACACCGACGTGACCGTAAGCCGCTATTTTCCCTTGACGGGACTGTGGATGGCCCCCTGTCTCGCCGTCGGGCATCCCATTTGGGGCCATTGGCTGGCAGGATCGATGGCGGCCGTCTTCTTCTTTTGGTCGGCTCGAATGGTCATGCCAAGTTTGGCCGCACTGTGCTGTGGACTTCTGATTGCCTTCAGCCCAGCCTTAGCCATGTTTAGCAACATGCTATTGGCTCATCACCCCGTCCTGTTGATGTTGTCCATTTTTCTCTTTGCCTTTCTTCAGTTGGTCAGGCCAACTGCCTCACAACAAGTTCGCTCGGCAAAGCAAACTTTCTTCTGGGCGTTTATTGCCGGGTGCGGTTTGTCGGCGGCGATGTTGGGCCGCCCAATGACGGCTGCTGGGTTTGCGGCTCCATTCGGATTGTGGTTGCTGTGGCAGCTCATTCACAGACGCTCACATTTGATCGTCATCCCCGCTTTTGCTTTGCCATTGGTGGCAGGCTTTGGCGTATTGGCCACAATGAATGCAGCGGCGACTGGAAGTCCACTGAAAACAGCCTACCAAGACTACACCGACCACTTTACGCCTCGACACAAATACGGATTTGACAACGCAGTCGATTGCGAAGTCGCCGCAGGGCCCATGGCTTTACAGAAGTACGATCAGTGGGCAACAAATCTCGACTGGCCAGCCGCCATTCAAAACATCAAGAACAGAACCAAGTTCAGCCTATTTTGGACCTGGAACATTGTCTTGCTTGGCATGGGACTGACGGCTTCAGTGGTTGAGCTCATCAGATTTTGCCTGCTGAAGCAGACTAAATCCTGTGATTCACAACTTCTCTTCCGCCGAACGGCGCTGGCGATGCTGCTGGCAGCCATCGTATCGCTGCACGTGGTTCATATTCCCTATTGGTATTCGGGAATCATGGAATGGCACTATGTTTTTGAAACAGCGCCGCTGATCGTCTTGCTCACAGGATTTGGGCTAAGCAGTTTTGCCATTCAACTGCGCCGAATCATGGCGAGTCGCGCCGTGTCTGTTTGGATCTGTGGCATGATTATCGCCACAACAATTCCCTCTTGGGTGAGCTCACCCGACGTTTTGGGGCCCAGTAAAGTTTCTCAATGGATCAACCAAACATCGTATTCTCGCAGACGAATCGGCGAATTCGAATTGGCTGTGGCAGAAGTCTCTCAGCAACAAAGAACGCTCATCTTGGTTGACGAATCTGGCACCGATCCTCAACTTAGCTTCATCATCAACCATCCAAGCTATCAGGGGCAATCACTGGTTTGTCGCCTGCCCCGAAGCCGAAAAGAACTGGTCCAGCTAGTGCAAGAATTCCCAGATCGAAAGCTGTACTACTTCGACGCCAATCAAGCTCAAGCTTCCATCATGCCCTTCGACGAATCCATCCACCGGCCAAATTGAAAAGAGCGACCCGCTCGTCAATCTGCCGCCAAGTGCTGCAACCTGCTCAACTGGATTTCCACCGCAATCAGGCCGTGAAACGCGAGGACGACATCCGCGTCCTCGCATCGCACCCGCTGCCCAGAACTATTTCTTGGCGGTCTCAATCTGCATGTACTGCTTCATGCGATTCACATAGCCCATGTAGTCGAACTCGCAAGCTGCCATTGATTCCGCATACGGTTCGTGCCCGTCCCCAATCCAATCGATGATATTGAAGATCTTCAAAGATGCGTAGCTGTCGTTCTTCAGCAGATCGTTAAAACAAGCTTGCGCTGTCTTGGTGTCTCCACCACGATACAGAATCCATGCCGCCATAATTCTGACGTGATGAGAATCATCTGTCAGACAATTTCGGATCAAATCCATATCCAAAGACACCTGATCCTGAATGTTAAAACATCCCACAACGGCCCAGTAGCGAATTCCATAGTCATCCGACTTGAGACCCTCGTACAACGCGTCGACATTTTTTGCATCCGCCTCCAATGCGAGAGACGAAGCTGCCTGATAGCCGGCCAAATTGTACAACTTAGGATCTCGAACAAAGTCGTAGATCATCATTCCCGCTTCTTCTGATCGACGAGCCATCTCGCTTTCTGGAAGGAGGGCGGAATCAAAGTGATCTTGCTGCCACTGATTTAACGCAGCATCAAGATCTTTCACGACCTGAGCAAATTGCGGATCAGCAATCAGATTCTTCACGTTGTCTGGATCGACCGACGTGTCGTAAAGTTCGTACATCGGCTTGGTGCCAAAGAACCGCCCAGTAACGTCATCAGTCAGTCCCGCCTTGTGGTGTTCTTCCCAAGCTTGAGTCGCTTTCATGGTCCACAAGTAATTCAAATGCTGGCCCCAAGGAGCATACGGCATGTAGTTGCGAATGTATAAAAATCGACCTTCGCGATCTCGAATGGCTCGCACGTTATCGAGTCGCTCATCCATTCGAGCACGAAAACTGACGTGGTGATTCCGCACTTCTTTATTGGGGCCAAGAAAAACCTTTCCTTGAAGGTAGTCCGGTGTTTCAGCTCCGCAAAGATCCAGCCACGTCTTCGTCATGTCAATAAAACTGACGAGGCCGTTCATCTTGGAACCCGGTTTAGCGGGTCTGAGATGCTTGAACTGTTCCGGAATGCGAATCACAAGCGGGCAATGAGTTCCACTGTTGAACAAGAAACGCTTACTGCGTGCGAGGACTCCGCCGTGATCTGAATTGTGAACGACGATCGTGTTGTCAGCCAGGCCTGCTTCCTGCAGTTGCCGCAAAGCTTTTCCGATATCGTCGTCCATCTTCTTCATCTGGTCGTGGTAATGAGCATAGTTTTTGCGGATGT
Organism: Fuerstiella sp.; assembly: GCA_039974975.1. GTDB lineage: Bacteria > Planctomycetota > Planctomycetia > Planctomycetales > Planctomycetaceae > Fuerstiella. The sequence continues at coordinate 12,583 of JBDWHY010000036.1, forward strand.
CTGGGATGTCTGGATGGTATTCAGCCAACCGCACGTCACCCGGACTATGAGTCGTATGGTCAACGTCTCCAAAGGCCTTCGATTCGTGCGATTTGGTGCTATTGATCACCATGAAGAAGGGCTGCTTTCGCTTCAGCTTTTGGAAGTCGACCTTGGTCGTATCCCAAGCGTCTTTGTCGTCTCGACCACCGATGTTGTAGTCCGTCTTCTTTGCATTGCCGACGTAATAGCCGGCGTCTTTCAGCAGGTCTGGGTAATACTTGATTCTGTCATGAGGAATAGGATACCGGCTTCTCATTGGATGAGTGCCCATTGACAGCGCGTGGATTCCTGTGATCCACGTGCTGCGAGAAGGTGCACACACAGGTGCGTTGGAATACGCATGCATGTACTGAAACCCTTCCGCCGCCAACGCATCGATGTTCGGAGTATTCGCATGCGGATTGCCGTAGCATCCCACCCAATTCACATTGTTGTCTTCACAAGTGAGCCACAGAATATTGGGACGTTCAGCGGCCAAGGATGATTCAGAAAACGCGGACGGCAATGCCAGCAAGGTAAGCAGTAAGCCAAAACGTTGAAAATTGGTAAGTTTCATTTGCAGTCTCTGAAAGAAAAACAAGTAACCGAAGTTGGCGCCGAAGTCTGCGGACTTCGAATCTCGGCCAAACCTAAATTGTATCTACGCGATCTCAACGCACTCTTGGACAAATCACACGGCGAACGCCCCTTTGCACGATCACCTATCAGAACAGTTCGTTGACGACTCGTCCATGAACATCAGTGAGTCGGAATTCTCGTCCCTGAAACGGATAAACCAATCGTTCGTGATCGATGCCCATTAGATGCAACAACGTCGCGTTCAAGTCGTGAACTTCCATGCCATCTTCAACGACGTTCACGCTGTAGTCATCCGTCTTGCCGTATCTCATACCTCCACGGATCCCCCCACCCGCCATCCACACGGAAAAACAGTTTCCATGATGATCTCGACCGTAGTTTCCCTTGGTCAAATTGCCCTGAGAATACACCGTTCGGCCAAATTCACCGCCCCAGACCACCAACGTGTCTTCCAACATTCCTCGACACTTTAAATCATTGA
>JBDWHY010000037.1:0-12484 GCA_039974975.1 Fuerstiella sp.
ACCACAATCCGCTGACAGCAGTGAAATTGTGCCGCCCTCCGGGCTGTTTTTGTCGCGACAGCAAACCGGCGGTTGACACCGCCGGCTATTCATGTATCGCCCTCCGGGCTGGTGTGGGGGCTTCACTGGTCGAGCGAGTGACATTGTGACGATGCTTGGCTTGAATCCGAGAACGCTTAGGCCAACTTTGATCTGGTCGAGTTCGGTTTGGCTGATTGTCGTCAGCGGTTCTTTCTCAGTGCAATCGGACACTCGGCTACTTCTGGTTTATGTAATATGCGTGGTACCGGATGGATCCGGAAACATGGAATCGAATCGAGCATGTTCAAAGACTTGGTTTGGAACTGGCCTCGCTTGAGTTCGCCGCTGCGCTCAACTCGAATTTCAGCGATTCAAACACCACAATCCGCTGACAGCAGTGAAATTGTGCCGCCCTCCGGGCTGTTTTTGTCGCAACAGCTAACCGGCGGTTGACACCGCCGGCTATTCTTGTGTCGCCCTCCGGGCTGGTGTGGGGGCTTGTGCGGGCTTGACTGGCGGAGTTGTTGAGTTGATCAGCCATGCTTGGTTTGAATCCGCGAACGCTCAAGCCAACTTTGATCTGGTCGAGTTCGGTTTGGCTGATTGTCGTCAGCGGTTCTTTCTCAGTGCAAACGGACACTCTGCTATTTCTGGTTTATGTAATATGCGTGGCACCAGACGGATCCGCCCGGCCAGCGTCAAGCCGCTAAAGTGTTCGTGTAGAACAAGCCAGCGCAACTTATTCTGGCAGCTTGGCCTCGCTTGAGTTCGCCGCTGCGCTCAACTCGAATTTCAGCGATTCAAACACCACAAAACCGCTGACAGCCATCCAGTCGTCTCGCACATGTCGATGGGAGGTGTGGTGTGCCGCGGCCATAGTGGCAGAAGACCGGCTGCAGTGAAATTGTGCCGCCCTCCGGGCTGTTTTCAGTGCGGCACCGAACCGGCGGTTGACACCGCCGGCTATTCTTGTGTCGCCCTCCGGGCTTGTGCTGGCTTGTGCTGGCTTGGCTGGCTTGGCTGGCGGAGTTGTTGAGTCGCTGAGTTGATCAGCCATGCTTGGTTTGCATCCGAGAACGATCAAACCAACTTAGATCTGGTCGAGTTCGGTTCTGCTGATTGTCGTCAGCGGTTCTTTCTCAGTGCAATCGGACACTCGGCTATTTCTGGTTTATGTAATATGCGTGGCACCAGACGGATCCGGGGTGAGGTGTGGACGGCCTGAGTCGCGATATCGAAACAGTGAGTTTGATTCAGTGCAACTGTCAGCTCCCTTCTGAAAAGTTCCTCGCCGTGGAATTTTATCTCAGACGGAACAATAACGGAAAGTACTGTTAAGAGATGTTAAGAAGGTTGCTTCTGAACGTTTACGTGAACGTTATGTATCAATGTTAGCTACCCGCTTTCCACAGGCAGTTAGTTCACAGCAGCCATCATGCTGCTGTCTGTTTGACTGTTTGACTGTGTTTGACTGTGTTTGCTGTGTTTGCTGTGTTTGCTGTGTTTCTCGGTCCGATGCCAAGATCTTAGGCTTAACTTTCTAATCCTTGTTAATGATCGTTTTGGGGGGAAGTTGTTGAGTTTTTCGATTATGAGATACATATCTTTTGGTCTATTCACGTTATGTCGACGGCCGAGTAACCTATACTAGTCAAGCGTCCACAGCTGCACGCCTGTGCTGTCTCGTGGAAGACCATTGAGCTGTGTTTTAATGTTACCAGCCGCATTTTCTCTATTTTGATGTTTTACTCTGTTGTTGCTGCTGTTGTTTGCAGCAGTGAGGCTGTTTTTCTTTGTATTTCTAGGAATGATTCATGAAGTGTCGCAAACTAAAGGGCTTTACCCTGATCGAATTACTTGTGGTGATTGCAATCATCGCCATCTTAGTTTCGTTGTTGCTCCCTGCGGTTCAGCAAGCCCGTGAGGCGGCCCGCAGAACTCAGTGCAAAAATAACCTGAAACAGCTTGGTCTTGCTCTGCATAATTACCATGACGTTTCTCTCGCGTTTCCATCTCTGCGTCTGGGGCCAGGGCATCAATCCGGTGACCGGTGGAGTGGATTTGTTCACCTTTTGCCATACATTGAGCAGGAAAACCTATACAATTTGTTTGCCGCTCAGGCACAGCTGAATGGCCAAAACCTGCGACCTTGGGAGGAATGGACAATTAATGGAGTTGCACCGACAACAAGGGATATTGCCGGGTATCTTTGCCCTTCAGATCCCTACCTAAAAGCAAATTTTGGCGGGCAGGCAGGAAACAACTACGCATTCAGTGTCGGGGATAACTCAGATCGAGTCGACGACAACGATCCTCGTGGTGGTTTTGGTAACCGAACCCGCACCAGGATGAGAGACATTACGGATGGCACCAGTGGCACAATCGCATTGGCTGAAATTCAGCGCCCAGCCTCACCCGGAGCTCTGGGTGATGTTGCAGTGAATACCGGAGACGCTGTGGTGATTGACAATCCATCAGGCTGCTTGGCTTTGTTCGATCGTACAACCAACCGTTACGTTGACTCTGCAGCTTTTGGTAGTTCGGATCAAAAACAGGGTTACCGTTGGGCGGATGGTTCAGGCCACTTCACCGGCGTGACCACGATTCTGCCTCCGAATTCTCCAAGTTGCGCTAAGCAGAATCGGGATGACCGTGACGGAGTTTACAGCGCCGGCAGTAAACACACCGGCGGAGTGCAAGTTGTCATGTTTGATGGCAGTGTTCGTTTCATCTCCGAAAACATCGATACGGGAGACTTGACCCAACCGGTTCCGACTTCAGGACGATCTCCATACGGTATCTGGGGAGCACTTGGATCGATTCAAGGGGGCGAAGTGTTGGGCGAATTTTAGTCCACGCCAATCCACCATCAGTTAAGACACGCTGCTTACGCATCGGCCATCGACTTTCTTTGAGTCGATGGCTTTTTTTTCCCCAAGATTTAGGCCAAGAAGCTCATGTCACTTAAAAATTATCTCGTCTTGCTAACGCTTTTTTCAGTCGGTTGTGGAGCCGGGGAAGTGGTTGATCGTCCGGAAACCTTCCCGGTGACGGGTGTTGTCAGCCTAGATGGAAGTCCGTTGGCTGGGGCAACAGTCACATTTCGGCCGAAGAAAAAGGGGGGAAGGGGGGCCGTTGGAATGACGGATGAAACTGGCACCTATGAGCTGATGACTTTTGACACGGCAGATGGGGCTCTTCCTGGAGACTACATGATCACAGTGGTGAAGCAGGAGCATACGCCGGGAGACCCTTCCTACACCGATTCGAATTCAGACAACTACGGAAAGAACCCGCCGCCTGAAGCCGAAGCGAAGACCATCGACATTGTTCCCAGCAAGTATTCGGACGCGAAGACATCGGGATTCACCGCGTCTGTATCGGAGGGAGAAAACAATTTCCCTCTTGAAGTCACTTCCCGCTAGTGATTTCCAGTCACAGGCGTGTCGACAACGCCATCATCTGACAGCGCCAGAATTTGACGGCTGCTGTGCTGCCAAACAAGGCGGCGCAGCGGCCGTTTTTTTTTTCTACGCTTGAGCAGCCCAAAGAGGGCTCGCCGCTTTTTTTGAAGGGTGAATTGAATTCGGTGAATGAAACTTCGATTCGGTGTCCCACACGAACTGCTCCTGAACAAGCTGGGCGGAGCGGTTTGTTGGCGATCATCTTTTTAGAAAGAGCAGGCTTTGAGCTGGAAGGAGGTGTTCAGTTCACAGGAGAACAGCTTGACGAGATACCGAGAACTTGATTGACTGCTGTGTCGAGATTGCTGCATTGACTTGGGTGAATCAGATCGAGAGAAGCAATGACATCAAGTTTTTTTCATGGGGTCGGCGGAGTTCTCAGTGCGGACATCGCTGTGCCGGATCATGCACGAGAGCTGGAATTCTATTCGAGAATTCTAACGACAGGTGACTCTCCGCTTTGGCGTGATGACCTGCTGAACAACTGCGGTACACCGGTGATTGGTCTGGGCGCTCGCACTCCTGAATACAGCTTTTTACCGCTCCAGTGGATGCCCCACTTTCAGGTGGCTGATGTTGCCACCAGTGTGGCCAACGCGGTTGATAGGGGAGGCACACAGCTAATGCATTCTGAAACTGACGACGGAGTCAGTGAATGGGCTGTTCTGACAGATGCAATGGGAGCCGCCTTCGGAGTGATTCCCGTGGTGCCCGATGAAGCCACCGAAGCCAGAAGCACTCAGCGTTTGGGATGTCTTTCTTGGCTGACCTTGGCTGCTTCAGACGCGGTGCAAAGCCGTGATTTTTATCAACAAGTCATTGGCTGGAACTTCAAGTCGGATGACTCACCGAACAGCGGCGAACGTCAGGGCAAATTTTTAATGCATGCCGATTGTGGAACGGCTGCCGCAGAAATTATTCCGCACCAGCACGAAAATCAGAGCATCCCCTCGGTTTGGCTCATTCACTTGCCAGTTGATGATCTGGACGAAAGTCTTCGCCGAGTGAACGACTGCGGCGGAGAGGTGATCGAAAATCACATCGAAGAAAAGTGCGCGGTGATTAAAGATCCGGTCGGCGTGTTCTTCGTTCTGGTAGAATGCAACGAAGGCGAATCGGTTGGATCAATCGCTCTTTAATCGGTGTAGATCGTGATTGTGGTCACGCCTTTCGGGATGCATCAGAGGGTGCCCCTGCTTCTGCGAGATTCGCGGTTCTTAGACGGTTCATCTGATTGACGCCGTTTTAAGCCGTTTCACGCCGTTTCAACGACCACGAAATACGGCAGCCAGTGTGGTCGAGCACGTCGAAGAAGTGCTTGTTTTTTCAGCGAATGAAGTCCACACGGCTGAATGTGATCTACTGCTGAGCTGCCAATGGCACGGCGACCGCTTGATTGCATCAAGCCTTGGTTCACCCGTGTCCTTTATGCAAGTCCTGTCATGGTGCTGGTGCCCGTTGCGAATTGATCGCTTTCTAGGCCGACGTGTTGCAGCATGTTCACAAATAAGTTGGGCAGTGGATAGTTGTTCTTTTGGTCGAACGCCAAATGCTGACCGTGTTTTAAGCCACCACCTGCCACCAGCACGGGCATGTTGCGGTTGTCGTGATTGGAAGCGTTGCCCAAATTGCTCGTCAACAGCACACACGTGTTGTCTAAGACGCTTGTTCCGTTTTCATCAACCTTGCTTAAGCCTCGCAGAAAATCGCCCCACGCGTTGACGATTTCTCCTTCCACGATCGCCAGCTGTTCAAGCTTCTGTTCGTCTCGACCATGATGGCTAAGCGAATGGTAGCCTTCTTGGACTCCGGCAATTGGAATCACAGAACCTGCTCCGCCGAGATGGTACGCGACGAACCGTGACGAATCTGTTTCTAACGCTAATCTGACAACATCGCTCATCAGACGTTGGCGTCCAATAAAGTCGCTGCGATTTCCGATATCAACAGGTTCCGAAGCGTCTACCTTGGGTTTTGGTAAATGAGCCCATGCTTCAGATTCAGCTAACCGCACTTCAAGTTCTCGGACACTCGTGAAGTACGAATCCAATCGGTCTTGGTCGCCTTTGCCCAATTCTTTGGACAGGCGTTTGGCGTCACCGGCAACGAGATCCATGATGCTGCGGCCTTCTTGGACCTGCCGAGCTTGGCGACGTCGTTCAGACTGTGACCCATTCAAGAATAGCTGGCGGAAGAGTGCCGACGGGCTATCCAAGGCGGGAACCATCGCTCCGTTTTCTGTGTAGGATGGGCTGCTGCTGCCTTCACTTGCTAACACAAGAGATGGGAATCGAGTTTGGTTGCCTAGGTCGCGAGCCATCAGTTGATCGACACTGATTGAATTTCGAGCCTTGCCAGAACTGCCCACTGGATTGGCTGTCAATAAGCTGGCTTCCGCTCGATGCCCACCCTTGACTCCGGGATGAGAGGCACCCGAAACAACGGTAAACCGGTCTCGAATATCCTGTAGCGGTTCCAGATAACGACTGGCTTGATATGCCTTGCCAGCTGTCGTCGGATTTAGGTTTTCGCCCAGCAATCCCAACGTCAAGCTCATGGCGACAAACCGTTTCGGAGTCTGTTGTTCGGACGTTGTTGCAAACGCAGGAGTCATGGCTGAAAGCCATGGAAGACTCATGCTGACGCCTAGTCCCTGCAGAGCGGTGCGGCGGCTAAGTTGGCGACGGAAGTTGATTTGCAGGTTGTTCATGTCGATCTTCTTTTCAGTGACAGCTGAATGACAGCCTCGATGATTTCAACGGAAGACAAAACTTCTAGACGGCTTGGCTTCTATTTGGACGCAAACACTTCACTGGCAATCACCGTCATCAGCAACGTGCGAAAACCGTAGTTTGAGGCAGCTGACTTGGCCACAATTTTGCGAACGTCGTCTCGATCTGCGAACTCACAGGTGGCTCCAGTGCCATAGGCGATGAAATGGCGAACCATGTTTGCTGCCAAGGCAGCTTGATCTTGCACCACCAAAGACTGAAATTCTTTCAAGTCTTTAAACGGACGCCCATCGGGTGTTTGGGACGAAGCGTCAATCGGAAGCCCCTTGGTCTTCTTTCGAACAACGGGATAAAACTTGCGGTACTGACCAGCTGGGTCGAAGTTTTCCAATGCAAATCCGGCTGGATCAATTTTGATGTGGCAAGACGCGCAAGAAGAATCGCTTTTGTGTTTTTCTAGTAGCTCACGAATCGTCGTTGCACCTCGTATGTCCGGTTCGATCGCGGGGATGTTTTCTGGCGGACTGGGAATATGAATGCCAAGCAACTTTTCGGCCATCCACACACCTCGGACAACAGGAGACGTTGCTGTGCCATTCGCCGTGACTTTTAAGATGGCTCCATGAGTCATCAGGCCACTGCGAGGACTATTTTTCGCCAACCGAACCTTCTGCACCTGTCCGCTGAATTCCGATGCAGCTAACTTGTTATCAATGTTGTAGTAGCGAGCCAAACGGCTATTCAAAAATGTAAACTCACTCTGAATCAAATGAGTGACACTCAGGTCATTGTTCAGCATCTCTCGAAGAAATTCATGAGTTTCTTTCAGCATTGATTCTTGTACGATTGTGTCAAAGGCTTTGAACATTCGGCGATCTGGTTCAGTAAATCCAATGTCGTTTAGTTGCAGCCACTGATCGGCAAGGTCGACCACAAACGACTGGGCCTTCTTGTCGGCAAGCATTCGCTGAGCCTGCTGAAGTCGCATCCACGGTTTCTGCAATTTGCCTTTGGCTGCGGCCTGCAAAAGAATTCGGTCGGGCGGGCGATTCCAAAGTAGGTAGCTGAGCCGACTGGCAATCGAGTAATCGTCTAGAGCACCCGGAGCTTCTTGAAAGTACAAGAACCGAGGGGAACAGAGGATCGCTCGATAGCCAGATCTTAATGCATCAGCAAATGTTTCTTTGTTTCTAAGTTGCTGCAACACGAATTCGATAAACGGCTGAATGGTGGCTTCATCAACGGGACGCCGAAATGCTCGACCAGCAAAGTCAGTCATTAATCGTGGGACTGCTTTCTCTGGCGAAATGGCTTTGCTGTTGAGCGAGCCATCTTTATTCAGAGCTCGCTTTGGCAAGTCACCGAAGAGCATTTTTGCGACGACATCATTCGTAGAAACCGTCCCATCGGGACCCAGATGAACGCGTTCTAGCACAGCGTTCGACATGGCGAGGCCGCAGACTTTCTGAGGCGTGCCTTCACCGGATCCAATTTGTCCTCCGGCAAAGCGTCCCTGTTTCAAGGTTTGATCGGCAGGACGAATTTCGAACATGTGACCCTTCGGAAGCCATCCAACAAACGAATACTGCTGTTTGTCTTTGGTCAGTTCGAAGGCTCCCACTGTTGCCAGCATCGGAGCACTTGAGATGCATCGGCCGGAGCGAATCGTACACCAGATCCCATGATCTTTGGGAACGTTTAAGCCGTTCGCCTCAAACGTCATACGATACCAGCCTTCTTTTGAAGCGGTGGTCACGGGCAGTCGGCCATAGTATGTCGTGTTGGCCGTCCAAACAACGGCTTTGCCATTTAGCATTTCGGGTTCACGACAGCGTCGATTGGCACGTTGTCTTGCGAGCTGCTTTGCAGAAAACTGGCGGCTCCATTCATCAGGCTTCGATGTTGCTCGACGAAACGCTTCATCCAAAGCCGTGTCGACGACGGCAAGATGAGTCTTCAGTTGGTGTTGAGAAATCGATTGGCCAGCAGCAATGGAAGTGAAGCCTTCCGTGCGTTGTTCTTCTGGCATATGAATGGTGAGCGGCACATCAATGCCAAGCTGGTCGTGTAGCGATCGTTCCAACTGAAGATGGCTCAGCCTGCGACCTTGTACTCGACCAAGCCGATCGAATTGCGACTGCTGTCGTTGATGTAAGGTCTTTCTGGTTTCGCTTAAAAACGAAGACAGTTCTTTTTTCTTCGGACGGTCCATGTTAGCCGGAGGCATTTCTCCGTCGGCGACTCGGTCGAACACTTCAACCCACCGGTCAAAATTCTTTGCCGTCGCATGATCGCCAAGTTCCTCAACATCAAAGCCAGCTTCCGCGTTGTCTGCGTTATGGCAATCAAAGCAGTGAGTGTTGAAAAAAGCTTTCGCGTGCAATGCAACGGCTGAAGCACTGCGTGGCTGCGATGTGGCGCGTTGTTGATCGATCGTTGCAGATTGAGCAACCACAGTTGCAGGGCAACAAAGCGCGATCAGCAGGACCGAAACATGATGAATGTTCGTCGACATAAAAGTTCACTGGAAGAAGACGTTGCAAAGATCGCCAACCGTTTGTTTCAGAATCCATGATGTCTGAAGCAAGGGGGTGCAAAACGAAGCCCGTTGGGCAACGTGATGAACGGTGGCCGAAAATCGACAAGTCTGATGAGGTGGGAAGTGGGAGGCGGGACGGCAGCTTTGCCGCTACTGACTAGTTTAGTACGTTCGGCAGAGTGCAACAGGAAATTCGCGGGGGAGAAAGCCTGGTTTTTCGGAAATCTACAAAACTGCCTTTTCAACGTGTTCGACCGGAACTGGCAGCGATCATGACTGTGAATCCGTATGGTGGCAGCTGAAATTTCTGTACGAATGTGACAGAATCATTCACATTCGGTGCGGGTCTGCTGTGGGACTGTCCCCATGATCTGTGTGGCATTGCCGCAACGGGTTTGGCAATCCCTTGCCAACTTTGTGTGTGTTGTTGGGGTGCTAGGCAGGTCACGGCGTGCGGACTGGAAGAATCTGCTACTGTTCGCCGAGATCCTCTTCGCTTTGTTTTTGTTGGCCGCTTGTTCCTTCCATTTTCTTAATCTGACCGTCCATGACCACGCTGACCGCCCATGCGATTCGCCTCTTGAATCGATTGACCGATCGAATTCGATATGGATCCGATCGCCGTAAGCGGCTGCGGTTTAACGGAACGGAAACTCGCACGTCCGAATCTTCTGATCAGTCTTTACTACGTCGAAGATTGCGAGCATCTGCGCTGATGCTGTTTGTCGCGAAGCTGGCCTTCACGATTCGATCCATCGCCGTGATGGATCGTTTTCACATCATGGACGCTGCGATTTTGGTGGTGTTGTTGACCATCTGTTGCGTGTTGTACAGCCGAGTTTTCGTGTCGAGCTTGTTTCTGCGAATCATGGAGGTGTGTACGTTCTTCGGCTTGTCGATGGAACTGGGACTTTTGTTGCACGCATCGTTGACAGAAATCGCGGGGCGAGACTTAGCAGATATGAGCCGAGTTCGTGCGGCTGTGGATTTTGTGCAAGCGGTGAAGGATCAAATTCTGGCCACCTTTGCGCTGATGATGGTGTATGGAATGTTCATTCCGAATTCGACCGGTCGTGCGGCCGTGATGGTGTTGCTGATTGCCTTGATTCCTGGCTTCGTGATTGTGATGAATGAAACGTCGCTAGAAACCATTGATCAGTTTCGTCGAGAGAACGTGTTTTCCGTACGCATTGCCAGTGCCAATTTGTTAAGCCTGGCAATGGGAGCCGGCTTTGCCGTGTATTCCAACTACATCATGAATCGCTGGCGAAGTCGGGCGATCGAAGCGGAACAGTTGGGCCAATACGAACTGTTTAATCGCATCGGTAGCGGTGGAATGGGGGACGTTTATTTGGCCGAACATCGCCTTCTGAAACGACAATGCGCGGTGAAGTTAATTCGCCCTGAACTGTCCGAAGATCCCATCACGTTGGCTCGCTTTGAACGAGAAGTGAAAGCCACGGCCACGCTGTCTCACTGGAACACCGTGCAAGTTTTTGATTATGGTCAAACCACGGAAGGAACCTTCTTTTATGTCATGGAATACTTGCGAGGTATGAACTTAAGGCAAATGGTGGATGAGTTTGGTCCATTGCCGGATGCTCGAGCCGTGTTTATTTTGAAGCAGGCGTGTGAGGCTCTTCGTGAAGCATCAGATCGTGGTTTGGTGCATCGTGACGTGAAGCCAAGCAATATCTTTTTGGCTTCTCTTGGAGCACGATTCGATGTGGTGAAGCTGCTGGACTTTGGGCTTGTTCGCCCCATTTCAACGGCTGGTGAAAGCGAACATGGAAAACAAGAAGTCACGGGCTCGCCACGGTACCTGTGTCCCGAGCAAGCTCAAGGCAACACTCCTGATTCTCGAGGTGATATCTATTCTCTCGGAGCCACGGCTTACTTTTTGCTGACCGGTGTTCCGCCCTTTCAGTCGAGTGATCCACTGCAACTGGTGATGTGGCATGCAACTCGCGAAGTTCCGCCGTTCGAACGACCTCGTGTCACAGCAAGCCCAGCAATAGAAGCGATCGTTCTAAGATGTCTGAAGAAGCGACCGTCAGATCGCTATCAGTCTCCGGATGAGCTCTTAAAAGCACTTGATCAGCTGCCTCTGGAAGAATCGTGGACGTGGGATCAAGCTCACGACTGGTGGACGACTCATGTGCAATCCCATCACTCGGCAGATGCGGATTCTATTGCATTAGAAGCGACCGTGATCAACGATCTGCCGGAAGTGACTCGTACGTTTCTGCCCACGGAAGAAATCTAAACTGCCAAAGTCATCAGAAACCGTTTCCAAAAGACCAATCCGAATAACCAGTTCGATTTCTGTTGCCGGATTTGTCAGTGAAGTCGAGTAACGAAGGTTCAGTTTGGAAGGATTCCGCCAGTTGAGTTTCGGCAGGAAGCTGCAAGTCGCAAAACCAACCTGCAATTGCCAAAATAGATTGCAGCAAAGAACGCGATACTTTCCCTTGTGAAACGGGTTTACAAGGATGTAGATTCCATAAACACCAAGGATGGGCCTAACAGGTTCAATTGCAGTTCTGTCGGAAGTGATCGCCATGCGACTCAACATATCTCGATTATTCGTTCTTGCCGCTTTGTGCTGCTTTGCATCGACCGCGTCTGCTCAGGTTGGGCAATTGAACGGTGGTGCGACTGGCGGAACAACCGGTGGCGGAACGACGGGCGCTGGCACAACCGGTGGTCAAGCTGGCGGAACGACTCAAGGCCTTCAGGGCCTCACGACTCAGGGACCAGCGGGTGCAGCCGGAGCCACAACCACGACTCCGGGGTTTGTTGGCGGAGCGGACCCGTCGGCCGCATTTGTTGGCGGTGGTCAGCAAACAGACCGCAATAACTCTCGCCAGTTCCGAGCTGTTACTCAAAATGGTGTTCCTGTCGGAGGAACACAAACGAACACGGGCACGCCTCGACAAGTCCCCGTGAGCCTGAAAATTGGTTTCGCAGTTCCAACCGCCAGTGCGGCCGTTCAATTAATGCCTCGTAGCGGGGTTCCTTTTCAGCAAGTTGCTGCGAACCGAATCGAACTGCGACAGGTAAAGATCAACGTGGTCAAGGGTGTTGCCGTATTGGTCGGCCAAGTTCCCACAGAATCAAGCCGGCGTTTGGCCGCAAACTTGGTCCGCTTGCGGCCTGGCATCAAGACGATCGACAATCGAATTTTGATCGCCAAACCTACTCTAAAGCCTCGTCCCGTTCTGCCTCGATCATAGGTGTCGAAGGCAGCATTCTGGAGGGCATCGATTTGATGTCGCCGTTCTAAGAATAGGAACGGCGACGCAGCATGCCCCGCGTCACACGGATGCCGCCCCCAGCATGCCTCCCCCAGCAGTAAAGTGCATCATTGGGTCAAGGGCCGTCTGTTCGCCGCACAGCGCTGTGCGAAAAATCGCTCGACACGATTGCTGGCCCTTGCGGGCTTTCCGTCACTGTGTTGCCTTAATTGGTTGCCTTAATTGAGGCCGTCTAAATTGAGGCTGTTTTAGCTGACGCCGTTTTCTTAGCTGACGCTGTACCAGCTGATATTGGATCAACTGCTGCTGGATCAACTGCTGGTCGTGTCCGCTAAGGAAGTCCGTTCAGTTTTCGCACCACCCATTCGGTGGTCAGTAGCGCGAAGAACATCAGCATCAACACCCAATGATCCCACGCAGTCACTTCTCGAACGACGTTCTCGGAATCCTGCTGGCGGTTCAGTAGTTCAG
>JBDWHY010000038.1:0-10733 GCA_039974975.1 Fuerstiella sp.
CCGCTTCTCGCTGACGAAGAACACGTTGGTGATGATCGTTTTCGCGATTCTGATATTCGCCAGTGGAGTATCAATGATCTGCAAATCCAACCCAGATCAATCAAAAGCCGGGCCAAAAAGACTGTGGGCATCCATTTCTGCTGGCATTCTATTGGGGCTGACGACTGGTTTTGTAGGGGCAGGTGGCGGATTCATGATCGTGCCCGCTTTGATTTTTCTGCTTGGTGTGCCGATTCGCATGGCAATTGGCACATCACTATTGATTATCGCATTGAAGTCACTTTTGGGTTTTGCGGCGGACGCTGTTGTGCTTGACGGAATCCAATGGGGCTTGCTGCTGAAATTCATCATTGCCGCCACCATCGGCATCGCAGTTGGCGTGCGGTTAAACCAGCTGATTCCGGCCGAAAAACTAAAGGTGGGTTTTGGCTGGATGGTGCTTGCTGTGGGAATAGGGATTGTGGTTCAAGAATTTTCATAGCGAACTGTTTTATTAACGGCGTATTCAGGTGGTTTCAGAAATTCTTTCCGGCACACTACCGGGAGCGTGGACGCGAGTTTTGCGAATATTGATATTGGAAAAACGAGAATGTTGAACCGAATGATTTCCGAAATTTACCTCGACGCAAACGCAACAACCCCCGTCTTGCCTGAGGCTGCTCAGGAAGCCATCAGCGCAATGGAACAACTGTTCGGCAATCCCAGCAGTTCGCACATCACGGGGCTGCGAGCACGTTCTATTCTTGAATCAGCGCGCAGCCTTGCTCGATCTGCGCTAGGTACCGATGCGGGTCGAATTGTCTTTACGAGTGGTGCGACAGAAGCGATTCAAATGGGAATCTTTTCGACTCTGTGCACAGTCCGCAACCAGCGTCTCGATCGGGCGCCAGATCATTCACCTCGGTACCTGCTTTATGGCGCAACAGAACACAAGGCTGTTCCCCAAGCGCTTCAGCACTGGAATGAACTTTTGGGCATTGGAAATATTGTCCGAGCAATTCCCGTCGACCAACACGGTCGGCTGGACCTAGAATTCTTGCGGCAGTATGCACCACAGGCTGACATCGTTTGCACGATGGCCGTGAACAACGAAACAGGTGTCATCCATGACCTGTCAGCCATTGAAGCCGTCATAAGAACAGAAGCCACTGAACTGAAATGGCTGGTCGATTGTGTTCAAGCGGTCGGAAAAATGCAGCTGAATCTTGATGGCACGTCCATCGACTACGCGGCTGTCAGCGGCCACAAAATATACGGGCCCAAGGGGATTGGCCTATTGTACGCCAGAGACGGCGCACCCATTGTGCCTCTGTTGGCAGGAGGAGGTCAAGAAAGTGGAGCTCGTGGGGGAACTGAAAACCTACCGGGCGTCGCTGCAATCGCAAGAATTTTTGAATGTCTAAACGATCCAACTTCCACGACGTTTTCAAATCAAGCGGCTCTGCGGTCACGGCGAGACCGCCTTGTTGCTGCATTGGAGACTGCGTTTCCGGCGATCGTATTTAATACGCCCTTCGAACACTCGGTTCCTACAACGATCAACTTTTCCGTGCAGGGATTATCAGGCAAAGAAATTCTGGACCTGTTTGACGCTGCCAGTATTCGAGTCAGTTCGGGTTCAGCTTGTGGTTCCGCGATCGTGGGATCATACGTACTTGAAGCCATGGGCTTGCCGAAGTGGCAAAGTGAGGGCGCCATTCGACTTTCATTCGGACCACTGACACCAGATTCAGATATCGTCGCTGCAGAACAGAGAATTGTTGAAGCTGGCCGAGCTCTCAGTGATTCGTGTTTGCTCGTTGGGCAAGATATCGAACAGGCTCCGGGAAACGTCGTCGACGGCTTAGTGCAATTGAAGCGAGGTTCAGACTGCAGTTGGGTCTTGCTTGACGCAAACAGCCAGCGCTGCATCATCATTGATCCTTTTGAATCTCTTGCAGAACGTATTGAAACATTAGTGCGTTGCCAAAAAAGTCGAATCATTGCGATCATCGATTCACACAACCACGTTGACCACGAATCATGCCGAACACTGCTTCTTAAAGCATTATCTGACATCACAGAACCATCGGCTGTGACTGACGACATTCTTGGCTGGCCGGAAAACGCTGATGGAAGGGTGACGATTGGAGATCATTCCGAAGCGGAATTTATTCGCTTTAATCAAGACACGGTGATTGCTCGCACAGCTTTGCCTGGACACACAACAGACGGAATGGCATTTCTGGTTGGCCAAACAGAACAAGGTCACTTGGCTGCAAACAATGTGCAACTGGCATTCACCGGTGACACGCTGCTAATCGGTGGCATTGGACGGACGGATTTCCATCCGAATTCCGCATCCAAGATGTTCAATTCACTCCGCAAATTAACCAGCATCGTTCAACCCAAAACACTCATTTGCCCGACTCATGATTACACCAATGGGTTCGCAACAACTCTTGAAGCGGAACTGAATGGCAATGAATTTTTAAGACAAATCGTTGATCCGTCGCAGCCCATATCACTCTCTGAATTCACCGTTCAAAAAGAACGGCTGGATGGTCATATCGACGACGAAGCCAACTGCGAACTGGTCTGTGGTCACATCCAAACAAATTCCGGTGATTGTTCGTCAATTGACATTTCACCTGAAGACTTGCCGGAATTCTTTGCGGGTCACGAAAACTCGTTGATCGTTGATGTGCGTGAAGCTCACGAGTTTCGCTTTGCTCAAAACTGGGACAGTCTCGGGCTAAACTGCCCACCAGAAAACATTCCATTGACGCGTTTGAGCAACTTTCTGATGCGAATCCTTAGCAACGATGACCCAACATCAAAAGATCGTGACATCATTTTCTTATGCCGCAGCGGAAGCCGAAGCAGCAAAGCGGCTGAAGTGGTTCGACGATTGGGATTCCAGCGAATATGGCATATCAAAGGCGGCATCGCACTGGGAACTCAGCCAGAAACCATCGAACAAGACGACATGGAATATGTCATCTAGTCAGCCATTTCGCCATCGCGATGACTGGGAACCAGCGACTCACAGGCCGCAATTTTTCATGGCCAAATTTCGATCCACCGAAAGGCACTAAGTGCTGGCGATTTTCGCAGCATGCCAGCCGACAATGCGACCGTTGTTGTCAGAAATGGGTCGGGAGCCTTCCAAGGAATCAATAGGCTCCCTTTTCTGTGCCGTTTTCATCGTACCGAACAAAGGCAAAGTAGCAGTACGTTACAGGCAGTCCAGGGAGTGTGAGCAGGAAGAACCACGACAGGAACAGGCCCATCAATCCGAAGAAAGTAATCAAGAATAGCCAGACCCATTTTGTGTCTCGCCAAAGTCCGATCAGTTGTCTCATGAGATGCTTTTCTGTTGATTGAGTAAGACCGCACAGCGGACCTGCAGCTGGCTGATTCCGATGCGGTCACAGAAGTCTCCAAGACTTTCGCCCACTTCTTTGTGCTGTTTGTAGACGCTGAAGATCCGAGTCAGCTCGGGCACAATTTCGGTTGCAGGTACCATGTCCGCGTACACTTCAGCTAAACGGTTTCCTACCAGTGAACCGCCAACAAACAGTGTGTATCGGTCGACCGCTTTGCCCACCAAAGCCACGTCTGCGACGTAGGGACGAGCACAGCCGTTGGGGCAACCCGTCATGCGAATCGTGAATCGTTCCGCGTTCAGGCCCAGCTTTGCCAGCGATTGTTCGAGGCCATCAACGACGCTCGGCAATCGTCGTTCCGCCTCCGTGATTGCCAGCCCACATGATGGAAGAGCGACACAAGCCATCGCAAGCCGTCGCACCAAACTGGTTGATTCGCTACTGCGAATTCTGTGACGCCGAAGAATCTGTGAAACTTCTTCACGCGAACCTTCGTTCAGGTCACAGAAGATTAAGCTTTGATTGCCCGCTAAACGAATTTCAACATGCAGCGTTTCAGCCAATTCGCGAAGGGCGGACTTCATGTTGAGGGAACCTGAATCTTTCACTCGTCCGTTTTCAACGCATAGGCCGTACGACCAAAGACCATCATTCTGAGCACGCCAGCCCATGTGATCGTCTACTCCGTGGACATCATCGTGAGTGCACTTTTGAAGCCGCTGGCCAAGCACCTTTTCGACTTCGTCTCGAAATCTTTCAATGCCCCAATCGGCAATCAGATACTTCATGCGAGCCAGCTTGCGGTCCTCACGATTTCCATTGTCTCGCTGCACCACCAGCACGGCCTTGGCAACGTCAACAGCCTGATCGGGCGTACAAAATCCCATTCGCTGAGCGATCGCAGGAAAGGTCTTTCGTTGGCTGGGCGTGGTGCCCATACCGCCTCCAACAATCACGTTGTATCCGACAATTTTTGAGTCTCGAACAACAGCAATGAATCCCAAGTCTTGGGTGTAGACGTCGATGCAGTTATCTTCTGGCAACACGATTCCACACTTGAACTTTCTGGGCAGGTAGGTTGGCCCGTACAGCGGTTCAACGTCGGCGACGATGCCGTCGCTCCCACCAAGTCTCATTTGATCGCCCGTATCATCGTCCTTCACCCATAGTTCTGTGTAGGCTCCAGTTTGAGGTGCAAGCGATTCAGCAAGCTCATTCGTCAGCCGTTGTAATTCATTCCGAATGCCGTCATTTCGTTTGGCGGGGCAACACATCACGTTGCGATTCACGTCGCCGCAAGCTGCCAGCGTTGACAGACCCAAGGAATTAATTTTTCGAATCGTTTGGCGAAGGTCTTGCTTAACAATTCCGTGCAATTGAATTGTTTGGCGAGTTGTAATTTTCATCGTTGAGTTGCCAAGCAAGTCGCAAATATCCAGATGAGCGATGAATTGCTTGGCCGTCATTCTGCCTCCCGGAATGCGACAGCGGATCATCATCGAGAAGGCTTTGCCTTTACCCATTCTTCGCAATTCGGATCTCTGATCTCGGTCGTCTTGCTGATAAGTTCCATGAAACTTCAGCAACTGCAGACTGTCTTTTTCAAACTGATTCGCACCTGTTTGCAGTTCGTCAGCAATACGACCGGCGAGCCAGTTGCTATCGGCTTTAATCTTTTCCACAGCATTGATCTTCTTGGCCATGTCTTGGGTTCTGCAATGAGTTTTAACGAGAGACTGATGGGCGAGTTCAATGGGTCAGACGCCTATGTGTAAGACGGCTATGGGCGAAACACGGCTTTCAAAAAAAACAGCAGTGTCGCATACCGTATCGGCCTGTCATTCAAAGCCACTGTTCAGCGACGCTACGAGGGCGAACTGGATTCAGCAAGGTGGTCTTTCAACTTCGAACGCAATGACGTGTCTGCCAAGTTGAAATCCGGGCAATCATGCATTCAATGATCCATGCAATTTTTTTGCGAGACACCAAACACGATCGTTTTGTGTATGGTGAAATCAAAGTGTTGGGGAATCGCGGTGTTGCAAATTCGCTGTGCGATAAGTCTGCTGTCCGATGGCCCGCTGTGTGATGAGCTGCTGTGTGATGGCCCGCAGTGTAATGGGCTGCAGTGTGATGGGCTTACAGTGTGATGGGCCAAAAGTCGTGCTAGACTGCTGCATGAAAGCGATCGGAGAGTGACGTCACAAAATGTCACCCCTTGCCTTTGGAATGAAACGATTGTTTGATGCGTCGCAGTGATTGGACTCCGGATTTAACTGGCTGTGAGATCCCTTTCTTTGAAGGGATTGCTCGGGCGATCGCAGATGACATCGCCGATGGCAAACTTTCCGCCGGAGATCACTTACCGACTCAACGAGCTTTAGCCAAACAGATCAACTTAGACGTCACAACCGTGGCGCGAGGCTACGCAGAGGCGGCTCGGGCTGGCCTGATTGAGGCTCGCGTTGGTGCGGGCACCTTCGTTCGTGGAACACATCAACAAAGTTCATTAGCGATTCGCAGGGCTGATCTTGCGGATCGCAGTATGAACCAACCTCCAGATATCTCAGATTCTGCGTTGCTGGGACAAATGCGAGCATCCCTCGCGTCGATTGGTGAAACCTTGCCTCAGTTATTGAGATACCAACCCTGTGGCGGAGTTTCGCAAGACAAGGCCGCCGCAACGGCGTGGTTGTCTCGAAGAGGCATTCTACTGGATCAACATTCTTTGCACATTACTGCCGGAGCACATGCGGCGATCAGCTCTGTCCTTTCAACCGTCCTTTGCGATGGCGGATCAATCGCTTGTGAATCCATCACTTACCCCGGACTACGAGGCATCGCCAAGACAATTGGTGCGCCCGTTCACGGGCTAACAACCGATAACAAGGGAATCGATCCTGAGGCTCTGGACAACGCGGCGTCGAAGCAAAATATTCGAGCCCTATACGTGAACCCCACTCTACGAAATCCAACAACCGAAACCATGCCATTGGCTCGTCGCATGGAAATCGTCGAGATAGCTCGTCGACACGGCATTGCCATCGTTGAAGACGACGCTTACGGCTTTCTGCCCGTGAACGCTGATCCTGCAATCGCCATGTTGGCTCCCGAGCTCACTTTTTATGTTGCCAGCTTGGCGAAGTGTTTGGGGCCAGGACTTCGCATCGCGTATCTCATGACTCCAATAGCAATGGAGCCCAGCAACTTTGCGGAAAGCCTAAGAGCGGTTTCTGTCATGGCTTCGCCCCTGACAACAGCATTGGCAACACGTTGGATCGAAAGTGGACTTGCCGATTCTATTCTTGCCGCCATACGTTCGGAAACGCGTGCCCGCAGGAAGGCATTGACAAACTTGTTTCCCAAACAGATGGTGCAGTCCGCTGAAGGATGTTTTCACGCTTGGATCCAACTCCCCGAATCTCAATGTCGGGCGAGAGTGATCGATTGGACTCGAGGCTATGCTTTAGGTGCCGTTGCATCGGATGAATTTTGCTTCGGGATCACACCGCCTCAAGCATTTCGTCTGTGTCTCGGAGGCGCAGCAACTCGAGCTGAAGCGATTCAAGCGATCGAATGTCTGTCTGAATTAATCGTTGACTAGAATTGCCTGAAGTGGCGAGGAACTTTTACCTTTCAAACCTCGTACTCGTCGAGAGCCACCGGTCGAGAAGCTCCCGTTGCGAGCCACCCGTCGAGGTGCCCTTTGAGGTGTCCGTTGAAAAAGGCAACGCGATGCGTGAGCGAGGGATATCGGCTGTGCAGAACGTCAGGGTTTCGGGCGGATTCATCCCTCGCTTACGCGTCAGGTGAACACATCTAGGCGTTTTCAACGGGCTGCTAGGTGGCACGGTTCATTGAGCCCCACTTTGTTGTGATTCTTCTTACTCGCAGACACGATAATTCATTCTCGACATTTCTTTCGCACGTTCAAAAGCTAGTGTCTATCTCGCATGGAAAGTAAACTCATCACTTACGAAAACGTTTTCTGGAGACATTAAAAATGCTGATCGTCGTTTGCCCAGGCTGTCAGTCAAAACTTAAGGTGAAGCCCGACCTTGCTGGACGACGTCTGAAATGCCCAAAGTGCAACAATGCCGTGACCATTCCCGATTCAGCTGACGAAGTCACGCTCACGTTGGCTCCAAACGATGCTGCTGGCCAGACCGCCACGCCACAAGATGCCTCGACAGCACTTGAAGAAAACTTCGCAGCTTCTCGTGCCAGCGAAGCTCTGCCATCACTAAATCTTGCGACAACACCATCAACTTTGCCACGTTCACGCCGCAGAAGACGAAGTTCGGCAAGTATCTGGGCGCCCCTGCTGTTGATTCTCATCGCCGTCGGTGGCTCAGCCATCTGGTATGCAACTGGCAACAGATCAGCCAACAATCCTCAGGCGACAGCAAGTCAGCAGTTCCCCGATCAAACAGTTGTCGAAGGTCAACCACTGCGGGTTGCTTTGCCAACGGGCAATCGCAGTCAGAATTCACAGCTGAAAGTCTTAAAAGCTCCGAACACCGCCACATTAAATCAGGCCACTCGGGAATTTTCGTGGACGCCTTCTGAAGCCGATGGGCCGGGCGAATACGATGTCATCATCCAAGTTGTTCAAGGCCCATCCACGACTGAAGCGACGTTTCGAATCATCGTCACAGAAGAAGATTCGCATCCCGAATTTTCGAGGATGGAAACCGTAGCCGCAACGCCACTGGAAGAGATTCAAGTTTCAGTGAAAGCAATCGACCCCGATGTTCCAACATCACAGTTGGTTTACTCGTTGTTTCAATCGAATTCTCAGCTTGCGACAACCGCATCCATTGACTCCCAATCAGGGGCCTTCCGTTTTACTCCACCGGAAAAAGCGGCTGGCGAAATGGTCACATTTCAAGTGAAGGCAACAGAACAATCCGATGCTGGCTTGAGCTCAGAATTTGAATTCAAGGTGCAAGTGGCCGCATTCGAAGACCCAGTTAGGCAGCTGCAAATCGAACTCAGCAAGGACCATGTTTTTGCCAAAGTCATCGATCCAGCCAACCCCACAGTTCTGCCGTTTTCAGGCGAAGTCACTCACCTAGAAATCGATGGACAAACAGCTTTTGTTTATCGCTATGAATCAGCAGTCGATCGAAATCGCGAACTGGATCTCATCAACGAAGCTATCGGACAGATCGGTGACTTCACTTGGCAAAAGGCAGAAGCTCTTCACATCTTCACCGCAGACAAGCTCATCATCGCGACTGTGGGAGCCGGTCCTGATGACACGCAAACGCTCTCTCGAGTATCTGGTTTTCCCGTCGCCATCGTGCGGCAACACCAGCCCCCTGAAACCAAAATACCTGAGTCTGTCGTTGAAACCTCACCAGACTTAATGACGGTTGCACTGCGTCTGTATGATGAACCAACCAAACGTTCTCAGAAATTGAGGAAGCTATTCACGACGGAAAGCTACAACGAAGTTCGCAACGCATTTGCCGTTGAATTTGCAAAGACATTCGATGAAGACATCCGCACTGGCTTGGGGACAGACTACGACGAAGTGATGTCGTGGTTTGATGACCGAGTCGACTTAAAAGAAGAGTTCTTTACCGCGATTCAGCCCGACACTGACAACGTTTCTGCAGCATTTCAGTTGTTTAATGAAATCCGAAAGGCTTACCCAAACGACATCGATCGCTACGGTTCTTTGGCAATTGCCTGTGCCGTGGTCTGGGACCGCGATCGCGGGATTTATCGGTATGACAACCACGCTCGCAGAACTCATTCCTCAATGCCAAAGGAATTACTGGCAGGGTTGGAAAACTTCCAGTACTTCGTCGATACAGAAAACTTGATGCAAGGGCGAGCTCAATTTGCGCCGTGGGAATTCTTGACTCACCTGATCAATCATCGAACTCCAACGCGAGAACGCGGTTGGGCCATTCAGACGTATCTTCAGGCTCGGCAAATGTTTGGAAAGTGCTATGCCGACGTCCCCTATGACACCGAGATGCTGGAAACCAGTAGCCGCGTCTGCGAGCTGGCAGGCAAAGAATACAATCTTCCAAACATCCGACAGTTCGGTGGTGTCTGTGCAATGCAGGCCGACTTTGCAGCCCGTGTGGGCAAAAGCATCGGGGTACCAGCGGCGTACGTCAGTGGATCTGGAAAATACGGAGGAGCACATGCATGGGTGATGTGGGTTGAATTGCAGGCGGTGACTCAACGCAGTATTCGATTCAGCTTAGAATCTCATGGCCGCTACCGTGGCGACAACTACTACGTTGGTAATCTTAGAGATCCTCAGTCTGGCAAAAACATCACCGATCGCCTATTGGCGCTGCGCCTTCACCAAGTCGGAACAGACGCCAAAGCCAAACGGCACGCCGACCGACTGATGCTGTTGTACCCAGAATTGGCCGATGAGCTCGAATTCGACTTCGAAACACACCTTGAATATCTTTCTGGCACCGTGGCAGTGAACCCTTGGAGCGAATCTGCGTGGACTGCTCTCTCACAGTTGTCACAGGGGCGCGAAGCAGACAAAGGTCAGAAGAAAACGATGTCACGGTTGCTGAATCAACTCTTCGTCAACTTTGCCGTGTTCCCCGATTTCACACAGACAATTTTTAGCGATCTGATTTCGTTTGAAAAAGACGTCCCAAAACGCATCGCTCATTACTATCAAATATTGGACGTCTACGCAGATGCCAAAAGACCCGATCTTAGCTTCACCACGCTTCTGAAACTCAGCCAAGTCTTGGAACAAGAGCAACGTTCCAGCGAAGCCATTCAGGCTCTGGCTGTCACGATTCAGGAATACGCAGACGAAGGGCAGTACGTTCCCAAGATGCTGGACCGGCTGGAAAACCTTGTCGGCTCTGTCGAGCAAGCCGATCAGAAACTGGCAGAATTTTACGCCAACTTCCTACCCAAAATCCCACGAACTCGAGGAGGGTCTCCCAGCAAGTACTGCATTCAAATGTACGAACGAGCCGTCCCAATATTCACAAAAGCAGGCCAACAACAGCTGGCTCAAAACTACCAAACCGGCGCAAATCAAATGAAAAAAGGCGTCCCACAATAATCACACTTGAAGTTGCCCTCCTTCAACGGAACGCATGATCGATTCAACACTGGATTTTGCTGATGAATAGTATCGCTGTCGCCACACATCGCATCTTCCAAACTAGGTCCCCTTAACGGCCCGTTGAAAAAGCCAAGATGTGGTCACCCCACGCGTAGCGGCTTGTTGATTTACTGTTTTTGATATGCAGTCGATCTGTCATTCCCCCTTTCCCCCCGCGACCGTGCAAGCGCAACGGTAGCGAGGGGACATGGTGGTTCAGGTGAGAAAGGGTGAGAGGGACGGATAGAGCACAAGCG
>JBDWHY010000039.1:0-9754 GCA_039974975.1 Fuerstiella sp.
CTGTACATGGCTGCGTTGGTTGCCACCAAACATAACCACGTTATCAAAGCGTTCTATACATCATTGCTGGCTCGTGGAAAGATGAAAAAAGTGGCGATCGTTGCCTGTATGAGAAAACTGCTGACGATCATGAACTGCATGGTTCAAAACAACGAACCGTGGCGAATGCCGACCGAAACGGCAGCCTAGCTGAGACTCCTTAAGGCACTCTTGAATCGTAAAGCAAAAGCACTCCCGCCCCAACAACTCACTGTTTCTCAACCACTCTTTTCAAAGAAATCCGCATGAACATTTGAATCAATCCAAGACAGTCGCTGGCCCCCACCTATTCCCACCTTTGAAGTACTCCTTGATCCAGCCAACTTCGACGCGGCGATGTTCGGTAGGCCGGATCAAGCGAACCGCGACAATGCCGGAGCATCGGCCTCAGCGGACACTATGGAGAACGCTAAATGTAGCTCAACACAAACACCCGGTTCGCGGCGGTCCGGCAGTGCGGCGGCCTCGCCCCGGCCTACTTCACTTATAGCTTGTGACCCCACTGGCTCTAGCTAGCTAGTACCCACCTGTAAACTCGCCCAGCAGGTCTCGCAAAGCCGACGTTTGCCGGCCCGCAGAGGGGGCCACGTCGACATTCATATCCAGAAACACGTCGCCGTCTGATACGACTTGACTCGGAGTCAACTCAACTTCAACGCCGATACATCCAGTTTGAGCTAGTGTCACCGCCGAATTACTCTGTTGCATGGACTGTACTTGAAATGGCGTGAGTGCATTTCGAAGTCGAACCCACAGCGTATCACCAAGGGATACTTTCCCGGTGTCGTTGAGGTTAATGCTGATGACTTTCGGTTTTGGAAAATACCGCCGCACCACACCGACGATCTGTGTGTTCGGAGGATCCATGCGAGACCACCCAGGCGTGAGCAACTCAGTCGCAACTTCGCTGTCGTTCCAGCCATTCGCGACTGACGCCGATGCAAAACGGGCAAGGTCATGTGACCTAACAATCCGGATGCCGTGGGATACTGCTCCTGCGGCAATTTTCGAATCGACAGATTCAGTTGAGCGATTGGTCCACACCGTACCTGCGAGGTCATGGGTAACTAGCAACGGAAAGCTCTGCTGAGTCTGTGAGAGAATATCTGGTGCTAACTCCTGAAGGTTGGAATCTGAAAACTCGCCTCCTGATTCGAACAGGAATACAGAAACGGGGTGAGTGCCATGTTTAGCCAACCACCTCGGAATGACGTGAGCTATATCCGGATCCCGGAAGACATCTTTAACATCGCCGAAACCTAGTTTGGCCATCGCCATTAAGATGAAATGCTCAAGATCTGGGAATCGATTCAGCGTTGCATGGAAAATTCCGTCAGGAATCTCATCAACCTCGATTGAGCCGATGATTCGAGCTTCAGGCAACTCCGCAAGGCACGTCGGCGTGGCATCGGCGTGGCATCGGCGTGATCATCATCATCGGGCGATGAGTTAAAGAGTGGCGTGACATGAACGCCGCTACCGTCAATCTCCCATTTCATCCTTTGGGAACCACGCAGGCTTTCGCAGTATGTGTAGTTGGCGATCTGTTGATCTCCAATGGGTTCCTCGTCGGAGAGCCAATCAAACAACCACGTAGTTGTTTCCAATGCCCGACGCATCGGTCGTCGCAACGAAAGGTCAAGGCGTCGTCCGCGATGGACAATGTCGTGACGGAGTTCACGCGTTATTTCGAATTGACGGTGAAGTCTCAATCCATTGAGGTATGGAAGGTAGTGAAGTGTCGGGCCCGGGACGGCACGCCCAGACTGACGACAGTAGTCGTCCAGTCGTAACGCAAAGCGATTCTTCGTAGTTGCCAATTGATCAGCGACGGCCGCATCGTTGAGACCTTTGGTCTTGAGAACAGACTGGAGTCTCGCTTCAAGCAGGACCTCGATGGCTGTCACGGCACTTCGAATCGAGTCAGCAAAGCGTCCGCGATAACAAAGACTCCATGCATCACGCAGCTCCACTTCCCCTGGCACGGGGTGCCTACTTAGAGCGAGATTGATCTCATCCGGTGATGCCGCTCGATAGGGATCTGGCTCACGTCCCGCTTTACTGCTCAGCACGGGATAGTGGTCCTGTCCGAGGGTGGGTACGAGATGCAGTGGACACAGATCGCCATCGAAAACCAAAAACCACACCGGAACGTCATGCTCCGTGATCTCACCGGAAAACGGATCACCCGTAACACGACGATATGCATTCACCAGCTTGTTGAGGAACGGAGTATGAGCCATCGCCACACTCACGAAATATTCCATCGCTATGCGTGATCGGGGTGGCTCGCTCTCAAGTGCTGAAAGTGCATCAGACAGCACTGTTGTGGTTATCCAGCATTGAGTACGAGTCTGGCGGAAGTTGGCCCCTTGAATGAGATCAACAGGGCCGTAGTTTCCACCCTGGTTCTCGTCTGGGAAGCGTCCAAAGAAACTGCACCGATGGTGGGTTCTCGTATGGAGAGTGCCTCGCTGAACGTCGATGCCGTCTGAGACTGTCTCGATCTCCAGGGTCAGTCCATTGACTTCAACACTATAACGGTGATCTTCAACCAGTACCCAAAATGGCAATTCCACGGCCAACTTCACTTCGACGCGTTCGCTGTCCCAACCAATCTGTTGATGTGGATTCGTGAATTCCATCGTCGTCCCAAGCCGAGCCAAAAACCATGCAGCCAGTAGAGAGGCGATCAAGCGGGGCCATCCATCCTGATGCTTGGTTTTGCAACGAAACAACCATCCATTGCTCTGTGAATTGCCTCAAGAGGGTTGGATGGCCCCGGCCGATTCTCCCAAAGCCTCGTCGTTTCAGCCAATCAGGCCAACTAGGCCAACCCCAATTCTTGACGCTGAAGCTCCACTACAACCTCGAAGCATTCTTTAAAAACGCGTCTCGAACTAGGACCGAGATCTTGTCTTTGCCTAAAGCAAATCGCAATGCGTTGTCACTAAGAATTAACCTCAGCATTTCCCTCTTGTCGTTCCCGAATTCCACTATGCACACTTTACCACTTCGACATTCAAGTACTGTTCGTCTCGCATTTCGATCCTGTAGCGACTTCGCAAGCAAAGCTGCGATTGAGTCAAGTTTGTCATTCCTCTCGACGAGCTTCATTCGCCCAAGCAAATCATAGCCGTCAGCCACAGAACCGTCGGTGACACCCACTCTCTGGAGCTGATCCAGAGCAGTGAATGTAGTGATATCATCGCCTATCAGGCTCGACGCCTGCATGCTAGCCTTCTGGAAAAACAATTCGCCGCGGTTCCTGTTCTTTCCGCTCGCCAGCTCAGAATCTAAAAAGTCTATCGCTTCGTTCACACCTCCAGTGGAGAGCATTGTTACCTTGGCACCGATCGCAATCGAACTCTCCCTGCGCCGTTGAAACATAAGGTTAGCTAGGCCTCGCATAGAAACGACATCTCCTTGATGCTCGTATAGCCTATACAGAACCCATAGCTCCTCCACTGACAGCGAATTCTTCTCATGGATCGCTGAGATATCGCGAGTGATTCTAGCCAGCAGAGAATCAAAATCTTTAGGCACCGACCCTCCAATCGACCCGCACAACACAAGTTTTGCCCCCATCTCCACAGTGGGGTCAGAGAAGACTTCTGGGTCACCCGCCACGCAAACACAGCTTTGACACAAAAATGAAAGAATCGTAGCTCGATACATCATAGCTTCGCAACCTCAACAAACCATGGACTTCAGCGAGAAGAAAACGCCTACAGCTATCAAACATGATGCTTCAGTAGGCTGGATAGGTACTACGGATTAATTGCGATCTTGAATTGTAATTGAAACAAACGCGGCCTTCCAGAAGATCATTTCGGAAAGTGGAAACCGCGAGATATAGTAGAAATCAACCGGGGCCATCCATCTTTCTAAAGCAATTTACAGAACGATTTATCGCTATCTCTTTGCAATACCCGGTATCAAGATGGCTGGCCCCGGCTTGTTCTTTCGCAGTTCGGCCAACCTTTCTGTGTCTGCAACAAGGCTGCAACAAGGCTGCAAATTCGAGTTCGTTGGGATCAGCAGCAGCACCTGTTTCGTCTCGTCGTTGTGGGAACAGCTTCCACCATCGTCGAGCCACTTGTTCGTCCGACCACTCTTTGACGACGTCTGGCCGAGTTCTCAGCACACAGTGAAAGTGGTTGCTCATGACGCTAAAGGCCATGACTTCCACACCGAACACGGATGCGAGGAATTCCAATCGATAGCGAATCCACTGCCGTCGGTGATCGAAGTTTTTGCCCGTGACAGAATCGTCACCACACAAAAAACCTCGTCTCACGCAGCGGTTGATGCAATGAACAACTTGTACGTCGTCTTCTGCCAGTACTTCACGTCGATTGATACGAGCCATGGGTGTCCCTCAACGCTGACAATTGGCCCGACTGAAGATGTAAAGTAGGTCGGATAGTCACATTGGGTTGCAACGCAAGATGGATGGCCCCGGCTGATTCAACCGCTAATTCAGCCAACCGTACATTACACAACTCGCGTTCACCACCCAGCATAGTAACATAGAAACACCTAGTGTGATAGGTCGACCACACCATGTGTCAACGATTACTGGGGATTTAGCAACTGGGCGGAAAAATAAACTTCCGCTCTTGAAAAAGACGACTTGGTAAGGGACAACACAGGTAAGCCTGTCTTTGAAGACTTTTCTTGGTATTTTATCCTTCGGAGCAACCACGTCATGAAAACACTAGCGAGCCGAAAGGCATTCACCCTCATTGAACTCTTAGTCGTTATAGCAATTATAGCAATTTTGGTCTCACTACTGCTGCCAGCAGTCCAGCAGGCTCGAGAAGCTGCACGTCGCACGCAATGCAAAAACAATCTCAAGCAAATCGGCCTTGCTCTGCATAATTACCATGATGTTTTCTCAATGCTTCCGCCGGGTAGCGTGCCAATTGAGGATCCAAACTTGCCTGGAAATTTCTTGAACGTCGCAACTTGGGGTTGGTCCACTTTCATTCTTCCCCAGATTGAACAAGTGAACGTGTACAATAATTTGGGCCTAAATCAATCTACTCTTTTTGAAGTCACCACGAACAATTCTGGATCAATCGCAGATCTGGACCGTATTTTCCCCTCGCTTTCTTTTTACCAATGTCCTAGCGACACAACAGGGGCGAACTTGAAGGCTGGGATGCGACGTGACAACTTCGATGGCGCACAATCAGGCATCTCAAACAGCTGGCGTCCACCAACAATGAACTACATAGGAGTTGTCGGGTACCGCGACATCAATCGGCCGCTCGGTCCTCGATCGGCTCGTCAGGCTGGGACGTTCTACAATGGTTCTCGAGTCAAGTTTCGTGACTTCACCGACGGCACTTCAAACTCGCTCACAGTTGGTGAACGCGACGAGCGTTGCGGTGCTGGCAGCTGGATCGGCAACCGTGCCCCAAGAGGTACTGGCACACGTGGTGCTGACTATACGTTCGGGCGTGTGTCAGTTTCGATAAACGACCCAATCTCCGCAGGTGCACAGAACTGTACCGATGGTTTTAGCAGCAAGCACACCGGAGGCGCACAGTTTGTGCTGGCCGATGGTTCGGTCATTTTCATTAGCGAGAATATTGATTCTGTGCCAGACACAGGCTCAGCCGCTACGAGTCCAAATCGATTGAATACAGCTCTTCCGGCGACCGTCATCCAATCGATGGGTACTTTTCAAAAACTTGGCATGATTAACGATGGTCAAGTGATTGGCGAGTTCTAGGACCAAAGGTGTGGACTAAAGAAAGGCGGCTCCAAGAGAGCCGTCAGTTTTTCCAGAAGTTTTGGAGCTCACCGTGCGTCTATCTTCAATTATTTTTGCCTGCTGCTTGTCTGTTTTGTTCGGCTGCACGGACAATGGAGACCGACCTATGTTGGCACCGGTTTCCGGCAATGTGACTCTTGATGGGAATCCCTTGCCCGGCGTCACACTGACTTTTACTCCTGTTGGTTCAGGCAGACCGTCTGTTGCGGTCACAGATATCGATGGTAACTACACGTTGGAATACTTAACCGACGCTAAGGGTGCGATGATTGGCAAGCACAAGGTGGTTGTTTCTGTGATTGACTATGGTGATGAATTTGAAAATGTCGAGGGATCAGCTAAACCTCCGTCTGTCACCTTGCCCAAAAACGCCCTCGATGGCTCGATCGAAAGAGAAGTTAGCGAAGGGGCCAACACGATCGATTTTGAATTGCAATTGTGATTTAAAAATGGGGATGCGAAGACGGACTGTGATCCACGGCTAACGCCCACTTTGCGTAGGCATGGCAACTGACGCTGGGTTGCGCTGCGGGTCGATTTTTGCCATGATCGTTGATCAACAAAGTCCGGCCTTCGTAAGTATCAAGCGCCCCTAAGCGAATGAGTCACACTGAAGACAATCAGATCCCCAAAATCGACTCGATCCTCGACTGTTTCAGCCAGTGAGAGGACCTGCGAAGTCCTATTGACCGAGTTCACTTGCTCGGCGAACTGATCGTCATTTGCATCATGGCTGTGATCGCCGGAGCGGATGGCCCACAGGCAATTGGAATCTGGGAAGGTCAGTCGGCGCCATGCACCTTTCTGTGCCCTGAGCTCGGACAACTCAATCGAGGACAGATTGCAAAGCTCGTCGGAGTCGCCCCGTTGGCGAATGATAGCGGTCAAAAATCAGGGCACAGAAAAACGTATGCCGGTCGACACGCTGTTCGTCGAGTACTGTACATGGCTGCGTTGGTTGCCACCAAACATAACCACGTTATCAAAGCGTTCTATACATCATTGCTGGCTCGTGGGAAGATCAAAAAAGTGGCACTCGTTGCCTGTATGAGAAAACTGCTGACGATCATGAACTGCATGGTTCAAAACAACGAGCCGTGGCGAATGCCATCAGAGTCAGCAACCTAAATCATGCTCCTTGAAGGAAATTCTGATCCTCAAATCAAAACGCACGCCGCCCCATAAACAGACAATTTCTAAACCACCGTCTTTAGAAAAATCAACGTGAACTATTGAAACAATTCAAGACAGTCGCTGGCCCCGGCTAAATCCGGCCCCTCTACAATCCGCAATCCGCAATCCGCAATCCGCAATTCGACCATCGACCATCGACCACTGGCTTCATAGTGCCCCTCTCAAGCTCCTCAGAAGCCGAGAGGCACAAAATCGACAACCAAATGCAATCAAAACGAGAGAGAGAATCGTCAAGTATGACGCAAACCTCCCTGCGGGTACCTTAGTAATCTCAGTGATGACCGCGAGCGGCCAAGCAAGAGAGATCGGTAAGGCAATGGCTAGCGTTGCAAATTTCGAGAACGAAGAGGCAAATATGACTGGCACGAGAAACATCAAAATAAAAGGAAGGTCGACAGCAAGTGCAGCAGGATTTAGCAGCTCCGGGACTGGGGTGCAGGCCAGCTTTAGATACTTCCAGCCCCAAAAACCTAGCCGACGATTGAAACTCGTCAGGCAGGAAGACCAGATGTGAGGAGACAGAACCGCCCCAAATCCCAAGGTGAAGAGGAAGACGACACCAGTCAACAGATTCATTCTTCTACTCAAGATTCATTCCCATCAATTTCTCCATAGAATCGCACCAAAATTGATCAACTTCACCTTCACCATTGACTGGCCCGCTGGGGTGCATCAAGTTGTAGGGATCAGCATGGTGTTTATAATCTGGCCTTCGCTCTTCCGTAATGTAGGGTTCTCGCGACTGATAGAGACCGCAATGACCAAGCTCATGGGGTATTATATGTTTCCCGCCACACCGCGACCAAATATGCTGTGAGCTACGAGACAGTCGAAATGCATTGGCATCAAAATGCCCTGTTGGGTAGCCAATCATAATTTGGGAAGGTCAGTCGGTGCCATGCATCTTTCTGTGCCCTCCGGGCTTGTGCGGGGGCTTCACTGGCGGCGCCAGTGACTTTGTTGGCGATGCTTGGTTTGAATCTGAGAACGATCAAACCAGCTCGGATCCGGTCATGTGATGTGCCGGCCATAGGCTTGAAGCTTTGCAGAAGACCGGCTGCAGTGAAATTGTGCCGCCCTCCGGGCTGTTTTCAGTGCGGCACCGAACCGGCGGTTTACACCGCCGGCTATTCTTGTGTCGCCCTCCGGGCTGGTGTGGGGCTTCACTGGCCGAGCAAGTGACTTTGTTGGCGATGCTTGGTTTGAATCGGAGAGCGATCAAGCCAACTCGGATCTGGCCCAGTAATATGCGTGATACCATCAGGCAACCAGCTCGGATCTGGCCATGCAATATGCGTGGTACGAATGGCACTCCCCCAAAGCGATTTTTGACAAGGCAGGTTTCGACTTGGACGATGAAATCAATAAGATTCGGGTACCGGGACACAAGGGGCCGCACCCTGAGCTCTACCAGAGATCGGTCTACGATCGTCTACTCGAAGCAACTGGAGGATTAAACGGAGATGACTACAGGTCCGCGCTTCGGGCTGAACTGGATGCGTTGAAAAAAGAAGCAGTAACCCCCGGCTCTCTATTAAATCAACTAATCACCAAGCAACCTCTGGATTGATGTAAATGACTTTTTACCGGATCACGGATGATATGTACGCAGCGGCTTGTTGGCAGCTTGGCGAAATAAGCTCGGCATCAGGGCCCGTAGATGCTTGGCGGTTTACAACTGGCAAGCTGTTCGAGAATTTATCGCCCCTGTCGGTCATGTGCATCCAAGGGGATCAACTTGACTTCAATATGGCCCATTTCGAAGTGCCAATTGTATCATCTAAAGCCGCACTGATTCTAGAAGACTTAGCTGAAGCTGACCTTCAGCTAAGTCCCGTAGAGATTCTAGGCTTAGGCTCTTCAGGAGGTAAATGGTTCATCCTCAATGTAATTTCTCAAATGGCATGTATCGAAGAACGAGAATCCGTGTTTACGAAGTGGTCTGCCGAGGATGGAAGATCGGAGAAAACAGGAAAATATCGCATGGTCCCGAAGCTTAGGGTGAAGGGCACGATGCTGGAGTCAAAGCATCTGACTCGCATCGAGAATTGGAAGGTACCAATAATTGTTTCTGGAGTAGTAAAAGCCAAATTTGAGGAGGCCAGTGTTACAGGGGCTGTCTTCGAGCCAGTCACTTAGAGACTATCTGAAAACTCATGTGCGACACGGGGTGAGGTGCACGGCCAATCCGCACTTTGCGTAGGCATGGCAACTGAGGCTGGGTTAGGCTGCGGGTTGATTTTTGCGAGGATCGTTGATCGACAAAGTTCGGTCTTCATAAGCATCAAGCGACCCTAAGCGAATGAGTCACACTGAAGCCAATCAGGTCCCCCAAATCGCCTCGATTCTAGACTGTTTCAGCCAATGAGAGGACCCGCGAAGCCCTATTAACCCAATTCACTTGCTCGGCGATCTGATCGTCATTTGCATCATGGCGGTGATCGCTGGAGCGGATGGCCCACAGGCAATTGGAATCTGGCAAGGTCAGTCGGCGCCATGCACCTTTCTGTGCCCTGAGCTCGGACAACTCAATCGAGGACAGATTGCAAAGCTCGTCGGAGTCGCCCCGTTGGCGAATGATAGCGGTCAAAAATCAGGGCACAGAAAAACGTATGCCGGCCGACACGCTGTTCGTCGAGTACTGTACATGGCTGCGTTGGTTGCCACCAAACATAACCACGTTATCAAAGCGTTCTATACATCATTGCTGGCTCGTGGAAAGATGAAAAAAGTGGC
>JBDWHY010000040.1:0-104523 GCA_039974975.1 Fuerstiella sp.
GGTCTTCCGATTTTGATCTCTCACCTGACATCCCATTTCCCTCTCTTGCTCATCTCTTGTCTTCACCCCAAGACCGCCAATGAAACCAGCTCGAAATCAGCTCGAAACCGCTAACGAATCGACGTTTAGCGAAGTGATTCACAATCAATGACCCAAGCCACTTTTTCCAGTGGCAGAGCCTTCAAACCTGACATCTTAGACCCCTAGACTTACTTAATTTTCGTCGTACTCCGCAACCAAAACGATCCCCAGTTTGTCCCTTTCACAGGTAAAAACACAATGGCCGCAATCAACCTTAAAGCTCTTATTGGCAAGCTCAATGGCGTCTGTACTCGCAGTCTTGAAGGAGCCGCTGGGCTGTGCATGTCTCGCACAAACTACAACGTTGAAGTCAGTCATTGGCTTCTGAAACTGTTGGAAACATCGAACACGGATATCCACGCGATCCTGTCAGCTTTCGCGATTGATGCATCGCGAGTGACGTCCGATTGCATGAAGTCCATCGACAAGATGAAAACTGGAAGTTCAAGTCAGCCGTTGCTTTCCGAACAAACGGTGGCTCTTGCTCGAGAAGGTTGGATCAAAGGATCGATTGATTATTCTGCCGGCAAGACTCGATCAGGGCATCTGCTTCTGTCGCTACTCACCGATCAATCGTTGTCTCAGATCGCACGCAGTATCTCGCCCGAATTCGCCAAGATCTCAACAGATTCTTTGGCAAAAGATTTGATGACGATTGTGTCTGATTCATCCGAAGCCGGTTCAGATGTTGTGGCATCTTCAGGCGGAACGTCATCCGGTGGATCAGCTCCCGGAGGTGGCCCGACTCAGACACCCAATCTGGATCAGTACACTGTTGACCTCACTGCTCGAGCCCGAGACGGAAAAATCGATCCAGTGTTAGGACGTGATGAAGAAATCCGTCAGATCGTCGACATTCTCACCCGGCGTCGCCAGAACAATCCCATCATGACAGGAGAAGCGGGAGTCGGTAAGACGGCCGTGGTGGAAGGTTTCGCGCTCAAAATCGCCCAAGGTGATGTTCCTCCTGCATTGCAAACCGTCACCCTCAGAACGCTCGACTTAAACCTGCTTCAAGCGGGTGCCGGAGTCAAAGGAGAATTCGAGAACCGACTGAAAGGTGTGATCGAAGAAGTCAACAAGTCTGTGACGCCCATTATTCTGTTTATCGATGAAGCACACACGCTGATTGGTGCTGGTGGAGCAGCAGGTCAGGGCGATGCAGCCAACATGCTGAAACCCGCTTTGGCTCGAGGTGAACTGAGAACCATTGCCGCCACGACGTGGGCGGAATACAAAAAGTACTTTGAACGCGATGCCGCCTTGGCTCGACGGTTTCAAGTGGTGAAAGTTGAAGAACCCGAAGTTGCCAAAGCCATCGCCATGATGCGAGGTCTTGTCGGGACTTTGCAGCAGCACCATAAGATCGAAATTTTGAATGAAGCGGTCGAAGATTCAGTCAGGCTTTCCAGTCGATATATTTCTGGCCGACAGCTACCGGACAAATGTGTGAGCCTTCTTGACACCGCTTGTGCTCGAGTTGCCATCGGACACACGACGACTCCGCCAGCGGTCGAAGACTGCCAACGTACGATTGATCAAACATCTGTAGCGATCGAAGTGCTCGAACGAGAAGTCACGACCGGCACCGATCATTCCAAACAGTTGGCCATTCTTCAACAAACCAAAGAAGACACGAAAAAGCAATACGATGAACTGAAAGAACAGTGGCAAAGCGAACTGAAACTAATCCGCCAGATCCGAGATGTTCGCGAAAAGCTGTCTGGCGAAATTGTGCCCAAGCACGAAGACGTCGAAGCGACTGAGTCAACAGACGCAGGCGATCCAGAACCAGCAGCCACGGATGCTTCTGCCACTGCGACAGAACCGCTCACGGATGAAGATCGAGCCAAGCTCGTGACAGAGCTGACCAAGCTGAACGCGGAACTTTGCGTGGTGCAAGGAGAAAACCCGTTGATGCAAGCCTGCGTGGATTCGCAGGCGGTCGCCGAAATCGTCGCTTCATGGACGGGGATTCCTGTGGGGCGAATGGTGAGCGACGAAATCAACACCATCTTGGCACTCGATACAGAAATGCAAAAACGAGTCGTCGGTCAAGATCATGGCTTGAAAGAAATCGCCGAACGCATTCGGACATCGCGAGCCAACCTGACAGACCCAGATCGTCCGATTGGAGTCTTCTTTCTGGTCGGCCCCAGTGGTGTCGGTAAAACAGAAACCGCCATCACCCTGGCGGAACTGCTGTACGGCGGCGAGCAAAACATGACCACGATTAATATGAGCGAGTTCAAAGAAGAGCATAAGGTTTCGCTTTTGATGGGCTCTCCTCCGGGCTATGTCGGATACGGAGAAGGTGGAGTTCTGACAGAAGCCGTCCGTCGCAAGCCGTACAGCGTGGTGCTGTTGGATGAAATGGAAAAAGCACATCCCGGCGTTCAGGATGTCTTCTATCAAGTGTTCGATAAGGGCAATATGAAAGACGGTGAAGGTCGAGACATCGATTTCAAGAACACCGTGATCATCATGACATCGAACGCAGCCACAGAAACAATTATGAAACTGTGTGCCGACCCAGAAACGATGCCCGGTCCAGAAGCGCTGGCATTGGCTCTTCACCCGGAACTGCTAAAGAGTTTCAAACCCGCATTCCTCGGCCGAATCGTGGTTGTCCCCTACTTCCCGCTGAGTGACGACATCATGCGTCAAATTGCAACCTTGAAGATGGGCAAAGTGGCTCGCCGAGTCAACGAGCATTACCACGCGGAACTGACTTGGACCGAAGCAGTCCTAGACCACATTGTCAGTCGCTGCACAGAAGTCGACAGTGGAGCCAGAAACGTCGACCGAATTTTGACCGGATCGCTGCTGCCAGAAATGTCGGCAGAATTCCTTTCCAGAATGGCCGAAGGCGGCGAGATTGCACATGCGGTGATCGATGTGGGCGAAGACGGAGCCTTTCAGTTTCAGCTTAGTTGATTGACGTTCGAGGATTCACGCAAAAAAACACGCAACGCATCACGCCTTGTTCACGAGAATGGTTTGTCTGAACAAATCACTTCTGAACAAGATGCCGTTCTCGCGAGCGCGTGGACAATTTCTCGAACACACCTAGCAGGAATCTTTTTATTCCCGCGGACCAATATGTCCTCACAAATTGATCGGTTTCCCAATTGGTCGGAAAGCAATCCCTTCCAATTCAGTATGGCCGTCGGAACCTGATGGACACATTTGTTGCCGGAATTCACCAAACGGCAGTCCGTGAGAAAGTGCGCACTCTTTACGTTGGCGCAATGGCAATGCGGGCAAACAACCACGCCCCAGTTCGCTATTGCAGTGGACTTTGACGTGGTGCTTGAAAACCGAACCCCCGTACTGTGCCGCACAACTGAAGGCGCGAATGAGGAACGTGGAATAAAATACGCAACCAATCCTATTGATTTTAAAATCAAACAAATAAGAGGCAGGCCAAACAATGATTACGAAAGCAAAGTTCAAGAGCGACACGTACAAGTTTTTTTCGACGGGGCGCAGTCGAGCGTTGAAAAGAGTTGACGACGCGATCGAGACTTATCACCAGAACCAGAATAGACAAAATGTGAGTGCGTTAGCGAAGGCTCTCGTAAACTGGGGCGTTCAGAAGGGGCTGAAAACAAACGGTGATATCGACACCGGGCGAAACCAGAGAGTCATCAAGCAGCTGATCGCCGATGTTGCCGCTCTTCCTGGTGGACAGGACTGTGCAAATTTTGGATCGGCTGTCAAAGCAGCCACTCCAGCTCAGGTCGTGAGAGGTGGAAGCGACGCGTTTCGATGGGTGTCTGAAGTAAGTAGCGAGTTAGATGACTTTAGCACTTATGCTTGCATGGATGCTGGAAACTTCCCGCAGTGCATCAAGGCTGGAAAGAAGAACGAGGTCCAGGCGCGGCGTCTGAAATCCGAAGGGAAGCCTCCCATGGTGAACGTGATTCAGCCGGGGCAATACGAATGGAAAGGGACAATGTTAAGAATGCGGTATCAAGATACGCAGAGATTCGGGAAACAAGGAGAATGTACGTCCTTTGGTTACCTGGCCGCATATGTTCTCACCAAAGGCCGACCGGAGGGGCCCCGTGTCGAGCTTGTCGCGCATAAGGCAGGCCGTGGGTCACATGTTTACGTTCTTGTTGGGCGAGCTGGTGGGCTAGAATCCAATGGAATGATCCCTGAAAAATGGGACGCGGTTGTTGTTGATGCTTGGGCGGCCTCTCTTGGGCATCCGTGTGTTTACAAGGACAGAGGGGCTTTCCCTTTTCAAGGCATGACAAAAAAACTGGAACTTGTGATGGCGAGGGGGGAATCGTAGCAAACAGCACGACGGAGGCAGCATCGGAATTTCTGAACCCAAAGAAGAGCCGATATCTGCCGGGTGTCTCGCGCTGCGAATCAACTCTAAGAAGACGCGAGCTCCCGCATTAGCAAATGGTTCCTCACTCTGTGTACCACTTCGACTTTCCCTTGATCTATCAAAATCAGGCTTCAGAAGATGACAGAACTCGCATTTAACATCGGACGCTACAAGCAGTTTATCAGTTGCTTTCGCTTGGCTGTGGGGGTCGGGCGAGCGTTAACTGCTGCGGATGATCAGGTGGTCGTGACGAATGGCGGCACCGCCTTTCGTTACTCTGTCGGGGATCTGTATCTGAATGCGATCCGTCGAGGGACTGATGATTTTCGCAAGCTTGACCGGGATAACTATTCTCAAATGGGGATCTCAGACACGTTGAAAATCACTGGAGCAAAAATTAAAGCGGCGTTCCAGTCGACCAATCCCGCAGGCGCGGAAATCGCGATGATCATTCTTGCGACTTCAGAAGCAGCTCGAAGTCAGGTTGTCTATACAGCGATTCAAAGGCTGCTACGCGACTATAGTGCGGTTATTGAATGGCGAGAATTTACACCAATCCTGATTGGCTCTTGGATTTTCAACATCAAAGAAAATCACAAACGTCGCCCGATCAGGTACGGCGCACTTCGCAACCGCGACTACTACAATAAGAAGGCTCAAGACGCGATCTCTGGACTGATAAAGAAAACGTACATCGTTGATTAACGAAGCCAAGAAAGAACTCGCAACGACTCAGCGTCATCACGGCTGACCCCCATGGCAACATGATGTAGCTGTCGAAGTCAGCCCATGAAAAAGAACGCTCGCCTTGCTAGTTCTGAAGGCACGATAGGACTTGCAACGCAAACGCCTACTTTCCTTTAAGGCTCTTAGCTACGGGGCATTGTCATCACGAGATGTTGTCGCCAGGGGATGTTGTCATCAGGGGTATTGTCATCAAGGCGTAATACTCGAGGCAAAAAGATGCCCCCCTGCGACGGCTCTTTTCTTGAGTCTTGGTGGCCTTCAAAACAGACAGTCAGTGCTTTCTGAGCGGTCAAAATTCTTAGCATTCTTGGCATGCTTCAGCCCGCCCAGATGGGCGCTTGACCTGACCGCGACCCGATGGATTTCGATCCGTTCAATTCTCGCCACCAAGTGAACGACTTGGCTCAAACGCCGTCAATCCTTGAAGAGTTTGCTTTGAATTGCGACATCTGTTTGCACCATTTTGCTGGTTAGATTGCTCGCAACAGCAAGTTCTGCCGATGCGATTCGCATCACTGCGGCTTTAGTGCAGTTTCAAGTGATGACCACGCACAAGTTTTTCAGCTTCGAAAGTTGGGCTAGAAAAAACTGTCTTCAGCGTCGATGAGCCTTACAGGGGATCGACTTCCGTAAAACGGTCAGGCGTCTCCTGCAGCGAACACCTCATAATTAGTGACGCCTAGGATTCAATGATGCGGATCATAAATTCAAATCTGACGGAACACACACGCATGGGGCGTGCAGCGCTGGTACTAAGTCTGAATCTTTCGATGTTGGCAGGCCCAATCTTGATGATTGGCTGCGCTTCATCTCGAGACCAATGGCAAAAAACTGTTGGCAATGACACATGCGAAGTCGATCGAATTTCAAAGGCGATCGACAATCCGTCGTTAGGAGTTGTTAACACGGTCAGCATGACGGCCGAGCCAGTCACAGCTTTAACATTGGCTGCTGCAGAAATTTCCTACGTGGATGTCAGCCTCAACGACATGCTGTCGAAGGCGATGCAGCATTCGACGATTTTACGTGACATCGGTGGAGTCGTCTTGAGGTCCCCTGATTCTGTGAACACAGGTTATGCGACTCGCCTTCAAGAAACAGACCCTCGCTTCGGTATGGAAGCCGCACTCAGTGCTTTTGATGCTCAGCTTGCCGCTTCAGCCAACTTTAACAACAACAACAGAATCTTTAACAACAGCTTCTTTGCCGGTGGTGCCACCGCGTTCACTCAAGACCTGCATGATTATCAAGTTGAACTATCCAAGCGTACTGCAACAGGCTCGCGGCTTGCGATTCGAAGTGTCACCGGCTACGACTCAAACAATGCTCCAGCCAACACATTCCCCAATGCGTGGGACACTTGGATTGAAGGAGAAGTTCGCCAACCATTGCTGCAAGGTGCGGGTTTAGAATTCAATCGCATCGCTGGCCCTGGTTCAACTCCTGGTGTGTACAACGGGATCTTGGTTGCCAAAGCGAATTCGGACATCAACCATTCCGAATTCATCACTTCACTGCGAGGCTTTGTTAGCAACGTTGAAAACGCATACTGGGATTTGTATGCGGCTTATCGAGAACTTGATGCTCGTAAAAAAGCTATGGAAAAAGCTCTTGTGCTGTGGAACGACGCTCAAGCGAAAGCCGGAGCAGGAACGAAATTCGCGGCTGATGAAGCGTTAGCACGTCAGCAATATTATCAGCTCAAAGCAGAAGTCGACGAAGCATTGTCTGGTCGCTTGCTGCAGGGGACTCAAACTCAAAACGGGTCAGGTGGCGGAACCATGCAAATGGCTGGCGGAGTCCTAGTGGCGGAACGTCGCCTACGACTGCTGACCGGTATGCAAGCAGCGGATGGGCAATTGTTGCGACCATCTGAAGAACCAGCCATGGCACAAATCCACTTCGACTGGCCGTCAGTAATGAGCGAAGCTGTCAGTCAGCGGCCAGAACTACAACGCCAACACCTGGTGGTTAAGAAGAAGGAATTGGAACTACTTGCATCTAAGAACTTTCTAAACCCTCGCTTGGACGCCATCGGACGCTATCGCTGGCGAGG
This sequence comes from Fuerstiella sp., assembly GCA_039974975.1. GTDB lineage: Bacteria > Planctomycetota > Planctomycetia > Planctomycetales > Planctomycetaceae > Fuerstiella. The sequence continues at coordinate 7,230 of JBDWHY010000040.1, forward strand.
CTTCGGCGATGATCTGATTTCTGGTGGCAATCAAAATGGAACCGCACCGGCTTCTGCAATCGGCAACTTAGCGACCGGCGAGCAGCAGGAATGGACTCTTGGAGTCGAATTGACTGTTCCGATTGGCTACCGCCGAGCTCATGCCAGCGTGCAGAATGCGGAAATTTCTCTCAGCCGCGCACGGGCAATTCAGAGAGAGCAACAAAGAGAAATCGTAAGCGATCTGAATGCTTCGATTACCGATGCGGTTCGAGCCTTTCAGGCAGTTGAAAACAACTTGAATCAGTATATTGCAGCGAAGGACTACTTAAGAGCGTTGGAAGCACGCAAGCAGCTTGATATCACCGATGGCACGGACCGAGTGCTTGAGGCTCAAAGACGTCTGCTGCAGTCTGAAATCAGCTTCTTCCGTTCACGCGCTGACTATGCCGTTGCCTTAAAGAATGTTCATTACGAAAAAGGTTCTTTGCTGCGGTACAAAGACCTGCGAGTCGCAGACACACAAACAACAACGTACGACCCGACGACATCGTCGGCCTTTGATGAAGTTTACGCCGCACCGCCGGTATTGGACGGGGCAATTGAAGTTGCGCCCGAAACGGGACTCGACACAACACAGCCTGTCCCCGAAATAGAGCACGTTCAACCGCCTGAAATGCTTAATCACCTAGAAGCGCCGGCAGGCGATTCGTCGATCACCAGCGAAGAGCTGGAATCGTTGAACTCTCCAACGTTGGCTTCTGGACTGCTTCGCAAGAAATGGATGTCCACAGATGCGATTAAGACTCGATTTGCGTCGATGAGCAAGAAGGTTGGCTCACTAAAGCTTTCCGCTGTGCCAAAGCTTTCCGCTGTTCCAAAACATTCCACCGCGCCAAAACACTCCACTGCGCCAAAACATTCCGCTGTGCCAAAACATTCCACCGCGCCGAATCTTGACACCGCACCGAAGCTTGACAGGCCTTGGGGGCAGACTCAACTTGATATGACGAACGATGCAGATGTTGGTCAGAAATACGATGCAAATATCCCTGCGTCGGGACCCACCGGCAATTAGCGAAGCGTCAGATGAGAATCTTCGGCGCTCATCGCAACGGCACTCGCCGTAGCTTGGCCCTCGTTCGGTTGGCCCCCGTTCAGTTGTCGCTCGATTTGATCGCAAGGATCTCTTCGGAATCCCGACCTCTGGTGAATCCCGCTACCCGACATTCGATGTGGACAGCCAAAGAGCCTTGTCTCGAAAACGGAACGATGCCGAACTGTGTCGCGTGAAGACTCGATCGACTTCGGAACAGACGGCGATCCTGTCTCCTTGAGTGAATCGGATATCCTCCACTCGGTCTCGCTGGTGAAGATCTGGAGACTGAATCTTGGCCGCCCACGGTCACCGGCGATCCTGTCTGGCGGCAAATACCGAGCCCCGGACTGCTCCAATCTGACACCAACGCACGACGTCATTCTGCTTGGTGTGCAGAAACGATGCTTGGCTGCCTTCCGGCCATCCTCTGAAAGTGTACGATATGAACGTTTTAACGGGCGGCAAAGAATTGCAAGGGCTGGTCAAGCAACATCGTTTCGTATTCAGGGAGTCACATTGTGTCCAGAGGTCGAAGCCGCAGTTGGCGGCCGGAGCAAAAGTCCGGCGGAAAACAGTCTCGCCAGCGCACGATCATGATTCTGGTCGCGGTTCTGGTCGGCCTTGTCGGCTTTCTGATCATTCCTACGTTATTTTCTAGCCCCAACTTTCGCACAGCGTTGATGCTGCCGCCATCGAATGCTTTGCCTTCCGCTCCTTTTACCGTGTTGCGTTCCGCCTCAAATACCGCAGCAGCAAGCGACTTAGAGCGGCTGTTTCGAGATTTGCAGAAACGCAATCCCGGACAGGTGGGAGAAGTGACAACGGTAAAGCTTCTTGCTGACCTTTCGGCGGCCGCTCAGCCTGGTGAAAAACTGCTTCTGTATTGCGGTTTCGAACCCTTGATTGTCAACAAGGAAGCAGCAGAAGTTGAGCTCTGGGATGGCAAGGACACGCGAATCGCATTTTCGAAATTGTTGAAAGCGCTGTCAGAACTTCAAGCCTCCCAAATCATCTTGGTGATGGATTTTTTACAACGCGATACGGGGATTGCCAATGGACGGTTGGGGGATGACGCAATTCCATTGATGAAGGCAACAATTGATGCCGCGAAGATGCCAAAACTGGCCGTCATTTTCCCCTGTGAACCCAGCCAACGAAACTGGGAGTCACTGCCAGAAACAAGGGCGTCACTCGCAAACGAAGCCAACGCAGATTCTGCCACGACACAAGCGACCGAAAGTCTGTCGAGCAGCCGAGGCACCGTTCTGACGGCTTCGCTTTTTGAAGCATTTGAAAAAGGCCGGTACACCTCACTGGCGGAACTCTTCGATTTTGTTCGCGACGGCGTATCAGACAAGGTTCAAACCCAATACGGACAGATTCAAACGGTTCAGCTGTATCCCGAAAAGTCACCACTTCGAAATCGAGAATTGTTGGTTCGAGCATCAGATTTACCAACGCTAAAAACTGAAGTCGATGTGCCTGCGACAGAATCCGCAACAGAATCTGCCGTCACGAACACTGATGCGAAACCTTTAGAAGCAGACAACGCTTTTTCATCGGTAGTAACACCTCAAACGAGGTTAGCTGCGTTGATAAAGACTCGAATGGACTTGGCAAAGTCCGGCGAAGCGCTGGCCACCAATCCCGTGGAATGGACGGAATTGGCACTTGCGATCAGTTCCGCTCGTCTCGATCTCATCCATGGGCATGAAGATTCTGCGTACTTCGATCAAGCCAACCAACTGATCGACAAAATTACTTTTGATCTTAGCCAAGTGAAGGCAGCCAAGTCGAAAATTTCGTTTGCCCCTTGGCACACTTTGTCACGCCCCGATGAACTGTCTTTGCCCGCGGACCGCTTGAAGCTTTTCGCGCAAGCCTTTCAAAATCTGAAGCAGGATCAACCCGCAGAAGATTTGTCTTTTGAATTCCAATCGTCAGAAACTCGACTTCAATTTGCCGATTGGATTGTTCGAGAAATCGGCACGCTGAGCGAGACGCTCGATATTCAAACAGACAGCATCAAGCGAAGCAAAAAGCTAACCGAATGGCGACAGTTTATCGGTCACCTTGCCGACCATGGCTGGGCACAGTCAGATTGGCCAGAGTCTCTGTTTACCATCGAAGAAATTTTGAGTCGTCCGATCGGCGAACAGCAAGTTGCCAGCATTTTAGCTTTGCAAGACTTGCTCAGACTTCGGCAGCGCACTCTGGAATGTGCCACTGGAACGTTGGACGGAAAAAGTCGTTTTCGTCAGTCGGTTTGGTTGGGGCTGTCCAAAGACCTGACGAGCCTATTAATTGAATTAACGGCTGCGGAGCGCTGGCTTGCTTTGGGCCCCGACGGATTGGCGAAGGGGCAACAGAAGCTGAAGGTTTCCCAAAACAACTGGTCGGACGTGCATCGAAAACTGAAAGCACAACATGAAATTTCTGTTCTTCCTGATCTGCAGCGAACAGAAATTCCTTTCCTGATTCAGTTTTTGGCACAGCAACAGGAAGAAGTCGATATCACCAAAGAAGAACTGAATGTTGCTTTCGCTGTGGCAGACAACATCCTTTCTGGCTTACCGATTCGCCCTGACCAATTCTCACCTGGAACTCATGCCAGAACGGGCTTGTCCACCTCGCAAATTCAGGCCATGTTCCAACTCACACGCAACCTCGCCAATTCCCCAGCCGACACCGAAGATCTGTCACACCTAAAGACATTGAAGGATTACGTTTCGACTCGAATGGCCACCGGCCCCGACGGCATCGAAGCTCACAGACTGCTCACGCTTGCCACGCCCGAGCTACCCATTGCAGACAGCATCTCTTTGCTTCGCCAAAGTTCAAGTTCTGAAACATTGTCCAATCGGCGGCACACTGGTCTTCGTTTGTCATCTTGGTCCATCCGATTGCTGGATTCCATTTCTGGAACAACTCATACAAATCTGTGGAGTCTATGGAAAAACCTTGTCGTCGCGGTTCAGGGCAACGAAGCAGACACCATTCGCAACGCAAGAGCCAAACTTGCTGTTGATATTGCTGACGCTTGGATGAATTTCCGATCACAGCCCGGCAACACTTCTGCAGCAGACCTGTTTGTTACTCAGCGAATGGCTTCCCAATTGTTGGCCGATGATCTGGCTCAACGCATTCATGCGAAGACGCCAAATGCGAAAGTCTATCGGCGAATCTACGACGACAGATTTTCGAGCATTGCAGCTCTTTCTGAAAAGAATGAACCACGAGACTGGGCTCAAGCGGAAACTCAAGTCGGAACCAACAACCTGGCGGTCGTAAACCTGAAAGCTGACGCAGCTCGCGTTTATGTTCAAGATCGAGCATTCGAGCCAAAGGGGAAGTCTTCGCAACAACTGGGGTGGTACCGCCTTGACGATCTCGGCCCCGTTTCTGCCCTCGAATTGTCGGCTCCCAATTCAACCGATGAAACTCGAGTGCTAAAATTGCTTCTTGCGAACAAGCATGATGTCATTTTCGCTTCGCAAGATTTAACGATCTACCCCAACGCCGCAGCACAATGGAAGGTTTCACTTGTCGAAGCGGGCCGCCCCATTTATCTGACAGATGGCCGCGACTTAAGGCTGCCCCCCACAACAAGCTCTCCGAAAGGCAAAAACACGCCAATCCCGTTGAACTTTTTGTTAACGAAAGTGAACGGAGCAGCGCGTCAAGTCAGTGTTGCCTTGTTCGCAATTCGAATCGATGGAACCGAACAATCAATGGGGACTCGTCAGGTCAGTTTCGATTCATCGGACACCGCGATGATTCCATTTGCACCAGAAGTCGTCGACTCAGATGACGGAGAGCCCAAACCGAATTCGCAGACGACTGATAACGTGGCGGGAATTGATGTTCGAGGTGGCATTCGGTTGGAAGTCACTTCAGATATTCGAGGAGCCACTGCGACGTCGATCATGATTCGCCCATTGATCGCGGCCCCAACTGAATATGTAGAAATACCGCAAGTTGAATACGATTCCGAGAAACAAAAGCTGACGATCGTCGTCAATAGAAAACAGAACGTCGCCAGTTTATCGCCGAAGGCTGTGCCACTGGAAATTCACTTCAACCCTTTGCTATCTGAAATGCTGAAGCCGGATCTGTTAGGGCCAACGAAGAAACCAGATCTTCAAGATGAGCCGAATCGATTTGAATTCGCTTTTTCTGACGAACTGCAGTCTCGGCTTGGCGGCATCGACAATCTTGAATTTGCGATGTCCGTTGCGGGAATTCCACACGCATGGCGTTGGCGTCTTGGAGAAGACGGAGTCACTCTGATTTCTCCTGACGATCCGGTTGTCAGAATCGACTTGTCATTGCAAAACCCAAATGAAGTGCGACCCTTTCATCAAAGTGGGAATCTTCTTCTGGGAGCAGACTGGAAGCAGGCCAAGCTTGATATTCGCATGCACCTGCATGGAGGACAGTTTGGGACACGAAAGTTTCAAGCCGAACACGAACTGCGATTAAATCTGGAACGACAAGGTTCCAATCAGTCGCTCGGGACAATTTTCGGAGCGATCGATGTGTTCACATTTCGGCCAGAATCGATTCGCGTCAGTGCTGGTAAAAACGGAGCTTGGAATTTTTCGACTCAAACAACTTCGTATGAAAAACGGGGCCTGCAAATTCACCAAGAAAATAGTCTTGGAGCCGGAAGGTATGAACTGGTGGCCGAGCTGAAAACCTTGGCCACCAATCGAATCGAACAGTATCGACAAGCGTTTACATTCGACGATACGCCTCCAAACTTTGATAGCAACGACATCGAAATTTCGTCGAAGCTTCAATTTGCTTCACCCATCAAGGGCCGAGTCACAGTGACAGATCCAGAATCTGACATCACTGAAATTCGAGTCGGATTTGACGAGTCAAGTTTGCGCCAGATCAACGCTTCAGGGCAGTTTCAGTTGCCAGCCAACGGGCCCGGTCTGCCTAAGCTTGATCCAACGGCACCGTTCCAGTCGGAAACAGCAACACTGATTGTCAAAGCCATGAATCAAGCTGGACTGGAAACGACCGTGCAAAAGGACCTAAGCTTCCAGCGGGGTTCAATGTCGTCGCCTGCTTCTAAAAAGGGGGCGACGGGCAGTGTTGAATTTAAATACGATTCAACTCGGGCGTGGACGGCAACGCTGAAGAACAGCGGTGGAGATCGGCTGTCTCCCAAGACGGGAAGAAGCCCCATTTTGTTCGACGATGTCCCCGTGGGTACGTACACGATTTTTTGGAAGACGGGTGTCGGCGCAAAAAGCGGGACAACGTCTGCATTTACAGTAAAAACCGGCGAGACTGCAGAAGTCAGCGGACCATAGAATAGTTGTGATTGGAATTTCATGAGCAGTTTTTTTTACAAGGCCTTGGAATGGACACGATTGCTGTTCGGCATGGTGCCTCGGTCGGGCTTTGGTTCGGCCAAACTTTTCCGGGTGCTGCACTTTTGCTTCATGGGATTGATCGCCATCATCCTGGCGATCTTTACGCCTGAAATCCGTGGTGCCGTCGATTTTTTGGACAAGCCCTTCCCCGGAATTCCTAACTGGATCGAACGGATCTGGTGTGGAGTCGCCTTTGTGATCGTGTACTGCATTATTCGCATTGTGCTGTACTTGCTGGAACTGCTTGGAGTCGAAGACGATTCCGAATTCCCAGACATCGAAGACGACTGGCGTGATATCTTGATCGCTCTTGATCGAGAGCGGCTGCCCATTGACGATGTCCCCTTGTTTTTGGTGAATGGGTTTACTCCGGAACAAGAACAAAGCTCGTTCGAATCATCATCGAACATCGATTGGAAAGTCATTGCTCCACCAATGACTCAAAAGTCGGCCGTCATTCGTGCCTATGCCAGCGACGAAGCAATTTTCTTGTGCTGTACGGGAATCGGAGCAGCCAATTTTCAGCAGGGCAAAGTGTCATCAGAACCAAAGTCTGCAGCGGCTGTTCCGTACAGTTCGGGCGCTGGAGTCACAGGAACTTTACGAGCTGGCAGCCTTGATGTCGCCGTCGATCGTGCTCGTTCCGCCACCGGTACCAATCCAGCCGGAGCTCCATTGAAAGCAACACCACCGCCGAGCACCGCACCGACTGCCACCACTCCACCAGCAGCAGCGCCGTCGGCACTCGGAGGGTTCTTTGGAACGATTGCCCCCGGCGGACTCAAACGCGCCATGGAAACATTTGCCTCACTTCGCAGTAGCGACGTGAAAGGATCTGGCAAGAAGCGTTTAGCAAGCCTAGACGACAATGAAATCATGCTCGGAATTCGCCGCATGCATTTTCTGTGCGGCCTGATCAAGGAATCTCGATGGCCATTCTGCCCCATCAACGGCATGCTTCAAGGCATTCCATTTTCGTGGGCTGAAGATCAAGATTACGCCAAAAGTTTGGCTCCTGCTGTTCGAGAAGACATCATCGCCGTCCATGAAAACTTGCAACTGCAGTTTCCATTGGTCGCCGTCATCACAGAACTTGATGACGTGGCTGGAATGCGAGAATTTATTTTACGAGCAGAACGGCTTCAGCCGGGTTTAAGACTTTCTCGTGCAGGAAGCAGCTTTGCCGCAGGAGCTCATGTGAACGACGAACATGCTGGTTGGCTGATCCAACGAGCAATGCACTGGTTTCGAGGCTGGGTGTATTCCGCATTTTCACAAGACATCAACAACCGCGACAACCAAAAAATGTTCGGCATGTTGTGTGCAATTAATCAGCGTCAAGAAACCATGGTCACGCTGTTACGAGAAGCCATGTACAAGGCCGTGACTCCTCAACCACGCCTGCAAGGCTGCTACTTTTGTGCCACCGGACGTGGGTCGACAGAACAGGCATTCATTCGAGGCGTCCTCGACAAACTGCCTGAATCTCAGGGTGAAGTGGCTTGGACTCCGCAATTACGAAAATCTCAACAACGCTCGGGCAACCTCGCTTGGGGATTTTTAGTCTGTGCGGGGCTACTGGCAGTTGCCACGGTGATCTTGGTTTTGAATCTTGGAGGCAATTGATGACCGGCCGAAGCAAAGACAACTGGAAGGGCGGTCGAGCAAAGCGACCAACAAAGCGACCAACAGAGCGGGCAACAGAGCGGGCAACTCAACCGACGACCACCACTGACAAATCATGGAAGAAATCAAAACGCCCTGCCGCTGCTGCAAAGACAGGTCATCGTCCTTGGCTAAAAATTGTCTTTGCCATTCTAAGCATGCTCATTCTGGTAGCGTTAGGAATCTGGATCTTCCGACCGGTCGAACATGTGCACACCCATTTTGTCATCCTTGACTTGCTGAGTGAGCCAAGTACGGAAACTGGAAAGTCAGAATTCTTCGATCCGGCGAAAGCCCCAGAGCCACCTGAAATCCAAACTTCCCAACGCCCCTTGGGTGTTGTTACCAGCAGTCATCCGGCGTCCCTGAGATTCGCTGAAGACGCAGATACGGACCTCAACAAAGCTCACGTTGTCGTTGTCTATCTGCAGACGCAACTGGTGACCGACGGCAACGGCATCATTCGTTGCCTGAACAAAACCAGCACGCCCGATCTACAAGACAATCAATCGCCAGCACTGTCTGAACTCAAACAGCAGCTCAGCCAGCTCGCGGAACAAGGCAAACGGATTCTGTTGATCGTTGATGAAGTCGAAGGCCTAAATTCTTGGCGTTTGGGTGACTTCCAAAGAGACGCAATGTCTGCAGTCGTCGCTTGGCCTGAAGAGACTGTTTTTCAAAATCGTCTTGTCGTCATGACAGCGTATTCGCATTCGCAGTTTCGTGTCTCAGCCCCCGGAACGTCAGGTGGCCGCACGTTGTTTGGTTCTGTGGTCGCCCATGGAATGTCGCTGCTGGCAGACACCAGCAACAGCAACGAAAACGCCAAGAAACTGGACGTCATCGAATTCTGTGAGTACGTCTTAAAAGAAACGAAACGTGAAACTCGCAATCTAGGATCCATGGGGCAGGGATACGCCGGGCAGGAAGACGTGGGAACACACGAGGTTGTCGTTCACCCGGCTCCTGAAAAACTGAAGCAATCAGAACACAATTTCGTTCTCTTGGGTGAACTTCCAGCTGCTCCGGTGCGAGCAATTTCAGCCACCGGAGCGACGATGCCAAAAATTGTCGACCTGTGGGAAAGACGCCAATTGCTGAACGAAAAAATGGCTTGGCGATGGCGTCCCATGTTGTGGCAGCAATCCACAGAATTTCTTTTGCGTGCGCAACAAGCAGCACTCAATCAGCAAGACGCATTGGCAGATGATTTGCACCAGCGAGCCTCAAAATCGCTCAGCAGTTTACAGCAAATCACATCCCAAATTGTTCCGTCAAAAGACCAACTCAATTCCGGGACCGGGATGCCACCGCTGTGGTTCAAAAACCTTCCCAACGCCATCCCCTCGGGCGATTCCACTGAAGGGCTCATGACGGTTTCCACATTTGCTTTACAACGCAACATTGCGTCTTACCCTTTCGCCAAGTTGGGTTTATCACAAGCATCCGAAATACAAATGGCAACAATCGCTGCCCGTAAGAATACGGAAACAGCGTCTCGCAATTCCATGAGTGTTGCCGGCGTGATCCCTCAGACAATCCATCGTGCAGAGCAACAAAGCTTATTGACCGAAGATCGACTGTTTACCAGCGGTGATCTGGAAAAACTGCAGCGCACAGTTAACGCAAATCAAGCACTGTGGCAGGCGATTGATCGGTTTCATCGTGCTCATCAACGCGCTGAAGTGACCGTTCAACGCACGATCAGCCAGTCTGAATCACTTGCCAAATGGGCGAGTCTTTTCCCGTTTGAAATCGGATCCGAATTTGAAGCCGAGTGGGACGGTTTGCTTCTTCAGAGTTTGGATTCTGAATCAATCACGTCAGCCAGCCTACAGCAACGATTGACTGCCGCGAACCAGCTAGCACTGCAAACTTCCCCCGGATTAGCAGCAATAACAGTGCCCTTGCGTTCCAGCGTCTATCGATTGTTGCTTTGCAATCGAATGCTTCAACAGCAACTGCATCCGGTCGAAACAAACGCGGGGTTTAACACAGCACAGCTGAATGCTCAAACAGAATCACTGCTAGCGATGGCAGATCGGTGTCAGACCGAACTGAAAGGCATCGGACAAAGCTTCGAAGATTTAAGTTCTCCAAAAGCACTGCAGCAAAGTAAAGACGCGTATTCTGAAATCGTGATGCAGGCCACTCGAATCGAAGCCACATTGGGCGTAACCAGCCTTCCGGTGTCTACTCGCAAGCAGCTGATCGGACGGCTTCGTCAGTTAAAGCAAAAGATGGCAGATATGGATGCTGACAAAGACAATGATTCGTCATTCGATCGCTCATTCTTGCCATCACAAATTCAAGCAGCCATGTGGTACATGCAACATTTCAATCTGTTCAGAGATGATGGTGCGACTGATCCTGCCAGCGATTCGGTGCAACAAGCCATCACTCAACTCGCCAGCGCAGCGTCTGCAGATCAAAGCCAAAGTCTCGCCAGGTTAGGAGCCGCACTTCGGAATTTTTGGAAAAGATCCAGAAGCGACGTCTCACAGGCGATCACCGCTCCTGGGCCAGAAGCTCCACAACAACTAAGAAACGCGGATCAACGAAGTCGAGGTTTCTCGGCTTTCGACGCATCGCGGTCCCAGGGGTCGGCGACGGACTGTTTGCACAAACTGTGGCAGGTTGAATATTGCTTAAGTTATGCCGAGCGAGTGATCAACGGGCAATGGGTGCTGCCGCAAGACAAGCCACCGTACTCGCAAAACGGATGGTTTGCCGACATCTCGAATCGCTGGCTAGATCAAGCCACTTCGATTGCCAAACGTTTCACGTCGTCATCGACCGTGGTTCGACCCTTCATCGCGAAACGGATCGAACGGTTACAAAAGGCAAGGCTTCAGGCGGGCAGTTGGTCTTTAAACATTTTACCATCAAGCAATGAAAGCGTTGACCTGCGCAGAAGCAGCGCTCCAGATGCAGAAATCGAAGTCAGTCTAGAATACGAATCGATTCTACCTGTCGGCATTGCCGCCATGCAGTTACAAGCTGATGGCGAAAACGCGCTTGTGACTGTCCCAGTGAATTCAAAGCCTGTTCCGTTCGATGCAAAACCTAAAGCCGTCCCCATGTTTTTTCATCGTGATGGCACTCCCGGTGGAGACGACTGTGCAGCATCGAATTTTCGTCCTCGACTGTTTTTTCGTGGTCGAGCATTCGATTCAAAATCTTTGATCATCACCGACCCCTGTGTGGCAGCAAAATTTGTCGTGCGACGGACAGCACGACCAAACACAGCAAGCGTGACGGTGTCGGGAGACGACGTGCGGCCATTGGCCTTCGTGTTGGATATGTCCAGAAGCATGAATGAAACGCTACAAGGCGGTCAACGTCGCTATAACGTCGCCTTGGATCGTTTGGATTCCGCCGTTCAAAAGCAGGACGAACGTCATCGAGGCAGCTTGCGAGTCTTCGGCCACAGACGTCGTTTTCCGAATGCCGGAGAAAACCCGTTTAACGAAAAATACGAGGCGCAATTTGGCAAACCGGACCCTGGGGTCAATCCTCACCAAGACACGGTTGTTGAACTGAAACAGGTTGTGTTGGGAGTAAAAGGGAAGCGTGAATTTACAGACGTGATTGAAAAGCTAAGACGGACAGAGCCCTTTGGAATCACGCCATTGCTCAGGTCCGTACGCACGGCGATCCAAGACGACTTAAACAACAAACCCGGAATCGTGATTGCAATTACAGACGGCATCGCGACAGATGCGGGCATCAATATCTCAACCTTTGCACCAGACTCAGAAGCCCCGAACCAATCGTCAGACCTGAAGAAAGCCATCGAAAAGAACGCGGCAATCAAAGTGATCATCGTGGCCTTCGATTTCCAAAACCCTCGCGAACGAGATGCCTTGACGGCAATCATGCAAAAAAGTGGCATCGGGCCAGATCAAATTGTGAATGCTCGAGACGGCAGCGAATTAGACAACAAGATTCGAGCCGCGCTAGATCCCATCGAATACCGAGTTTCAAACACGTCTCAAGGCCTGAATTCCACGACAGCAAAATTCGGTGAGCCCTTGAATTCTCTGCGTGCCGGAATGACTTACACAGTGGAATACGCAGAAATCGCTCCCGCTAAAAATTTGCCAGCAGAGCCGGGCGATCAGTTTCAATTGAAGGTCAACTGGACCGAACGTCGCTTTAAATTTGACAGAGAAAAAGCCACCGACGAATTCGTACGAGCCAAACGACCTGACAACGCTCAGACTCCTTGGATCCTAAGAAGCATCAAGGCAAACCTCACTCGTCCTCAGAAAATTGGCCCAGCGGCCACCGGACAGCTATCTGTCGAATTGATGTTGGACAACGACGATGATTTTTCGGCCATACGACAGCCAAAGGAAATTGAATTCCGATTTGATTCACTTAAGCAGTATCGAGCCCCCATCATTCAGGAATCGTATTTTTCGGCAAAGGGCGGTCCTGGCTATCAATTTCGAATTCCAGAGTGGCCCATTTCCGAAAGCGTTCGAGTAAACGCTGTTTGGAAAATGGACCGTACGACGCCTGAACATGTGCTCACGTTTGCCGAACTTCAACAGCAAGATCGACTGCCAGCTTCAGGTCCATTTCCAAACTGCAGACTGGCAACGACATTAAATGAAGATGGAATCTTAGACGTACGACTCGACCCAATCGCACCGAGTCCCGATGCTGTTTCATCGCCCGCATCTGAAAATCGCGTGGAAGACATTCGCATTGAAATTGGTTCGCGAGGGCAATTGAAAGCAAACAATTCCTTTAACCCCGACGAAGTCGACACCGCCATTCACCGCACAGAAGATGGTGCTGTTATCTTTCGCTTCGAAGGGGACTACACCACAGAAGACCTGACGACGAAAGAATTCGCGTTTACGTCTCGAGCCGCTCGATTACTTGGCGCCATTCGCCCCGCTAAGACGATGGTGATTCAGCCCAATCAAACTGTGCAGCAAAGCAAGTGACGGCTTGGCAGATTTTAAGTTGAAGGTTCCGGCGGATGGACAGCTTGCGGCCAGTTTTCTGGGTTGATGGTCGCAACTGACCAACTTGTCGATGCGAGACATATTCTTCGGATGTGTGAAATTATTGGCGAAAGATCAAACAGCCGAGTGGAAGTCATTCTAATCCTATTTCTTCGGGCGTGTTGCTAAGATATCAGAGGCAGCAAGCTCGCCTTGAAGCCACAGCCACCTTGGGTGGTTTGCGGCATTCAGGTAGACCTTTTCTAAACGATAATTGACTGTGTTCAGCACGTCTTTGTCCAGTTTGAAATCATGACAGTTTCGTTTCCTCAACTTCTTGACGCAGCGGAAAGCCGGATGCAGACGGACGGATCCTGTACGGATTTGATCCAGTCGTTATGCAAACAGCTTGCTTTTGAAACTGATGCAGAAGCTGTGGCGTTGGTTGCTTGGGATGGTTCCAACCGAATTCCAGTTCTGCAACTGGGCCCGCAGCTTAAAGATGAATATTCTGTGGACGCGGTGCCTCCCGGCCGAGTGCTGCACAAAAAGATCTTACACGACAAGCTGCTGCTGCAGGCGGCAGCACAAGTTTCTGGCGGGATGACAATTGTCTTGATGTCAGTTTATGCATCTGATGTGAATGCAGATGAACTGCTGACAGCCGTGATTGAAGTGATCGCAGATCTTTATCGGCGACGTCTTCTGGAAGCAGCCTCTTCGAAAGACGCCGCACACCGCGACCAACTGAATCTTCTGTCGTGCCTGCATCAATCGCTCGATTCAAATGTCGTCGCCAACACGATTGCGACGGATGGAGTCGTGTTGACGGCAGCTCGCACCATTTCTGTCGCCCATCGGCTTGGAAAACGCTGGACCGTTGTAGCGGCGACGGGAGTCAGTCATCCGAATGATCGCTCTGATGCGATCCGGAACACACTTGTGGCCATCAAAGAAGCGGGGCAAGACACAGCCGACGCACAAGACACAGGCAAGAGCCCTGCAGTGGTTGTCAGACCGCTCAACGTTCCTTCAGATTTCCAGTCCGCTCGTTGGGTGGCTGTGTTCGATCTACCGGATGATGCGGGTAGCAAACAAGCGATTAATCGCGTTGGCGTCGATCTGCTTTGCCACCATGGTGCTTTGGCTTTAGCGAACTGCGAACGCTATGCGTCTTCGTCGGTATCCAATCAGATCAAGCACTTTGGAAGAAGGCTGATCCGGCCCGGATCTTTGCTTTCAATCATCGTTGCAGCGGCTCTGATCGCCTGCCTGTTCCTTCTGAAGACTGAACTAAGAATCGAAGCATACGGAGAACTTGTTCCAGTCGATCGAGTCTTCATGTTTGCACCCGAAGATGGAACGATCGAAAAAGTCAATTTCGACGACGGAAGTGACGTCACCACCTCCGATGCGCTTTGCGTTCTCTCCAACGAAGATCTTCAGGTTCAACTGGAAGGACTCGAAGGCCGCCTTTCAGAATCTACGGCGAGGCTTGCGGCCATCGCTGCGTTAAAGGGCAGACCGAATGCTGACTCTGAAGCCCGCCTCCTTTCGGCGGAACAGTTGGAATTGGAGGCCCGAGCCAAATCGTTGACTCAACAAATTCAAATCATGGAACGCCGGATGGCGGCACTCATTTTGACGACCAGTAAGAACGGTCGAATTTACGGCGATCGGCTTGAAGAGTTGCTCACGAACCGGCCCGTACAGCGAGGGCAATTTTTGTTCGAAGTTGCAAACCCAAATGGTGAGTGGCAACTGGAATTGAAAGTGCCCGAACTAGACATTCGGCACGTCCTTCATGTCGTGCAAAAAGACGATGCAGATCGACCAAAGGTTCGATACGCGCTAGAAACATCCCCTGAAACAACTCACGAAGCAATACTGACATCAATCGCAGGGTCGACTGAAGTTCAAAGTGACGGACGGCTCACCACCTTGGTAGTGGTGGACGTCGGCGCAGAACAGTATTCCACAGAACGGCCTGGAACCGGAGTTGTTGCTTACATCGACTGCGGTCGGTATCGAGTCGGCTATGTCTGGTTCCGAAAGATGATTGAATTTGTCCAACGAAATGCTTGGCGATAGGATTATTCATGACTCAACGTACGCAAGTGTTTAAGGGCATTGAAATGATTAGCTTCAGATTGTCTCCGCTGGTTCGGTTGTCTTTCATGGTTTTGTTGGCCGCTTTCCTGCTGAGTGCATCGCCTGCGAGTGAGCCACAAACGAATCGATCCATTCAGGCAACCGATTGTTTCTTAAGACTCAAGGAGCACGCCGAAGTCCCCGCGCGAGACGCAGGCGTTCTTTTGCAGTTTAAAGTCGAACTTGGAGACTCTGTTAAGACAGGAGATCTCTTGGTGTCATTGGATAGCAAAGAGGCGCAGTTGGCGGTCAAGCTTGCTGAAGTCGACTTTAAAGTGGCATCAAAACAGACCAAAGAATCAGTGACTGTTGAAATTGCTGATGCCACTGTTCGCGAGTCTGCTCAGCTGATCGAACAGGCAAAAGCAGATCTTCGCGTGGCTGAAAAACTGGCGGAATCAGATGTCGCCGTTCGGCTTGGTCGCGCGGCAGAAGCTCTTGCGCAGGACGAGCTGGATCGAACGCTGGAATCTCAACGAAAGTTCAGCAGCAGTGTTTCTCCGCTTGAAATCGCTCGCAAAGAACATGCTGTCCGAAAAAGTCAATTGGACACCGAACAAGCTCAGCATGATTTTGAATTGCAGGCTGTCAGAAGCACCGGACGAAACGCCTACCTTCAGCAGAACATGATTGCTCGCGATCGATTGAAGTTGGAATATCAAGATGCAACGACAACTCAAGGCATTTCCGCACTCACAGCCGACCGAGCGAACGCAGCGTTAAGCTTAAGTCGAGAGATTTTGGATCGTCGTCGCATCTTAGCTCCGCTATCGGGCATTGTTGTCGAGCAACTTAAGCAGACGGGGGAATGGGTCGAAGCCGGAGAACCCGTGTTACGCGTCATCAATCTCGAAACGCTTTTGGTGAAGGGCTATGTTGACTCTGATAGCATTCAACTGTCCGATAAGGGACGCACGGTGATTGTCACAGGAACTTCAGCCGGGCGAGAAGTCATCGCAAAGGGCAAGATTGTTTTTGTGAGCCCCGAGATCGATAGTGTGAATGGTCAAGTCATGGTGAAAGCAGAAATTCGGAATCCTGAACTGCGACTGCGGCCTGGAAAACGAGTTGAGATGACCATTGAGGCCCGAAGTTCAGAAACGAAAACACCCACTTTCAGCCGGTGAATTCTTCTGACGGCAGCACGCCGTGTTGGCTCAATGGCTATCCACCAATCAGAACGGTGGGCATGCCAACCAAGATGCTTCCTCCGTGAGCCGTTAGATCGCCCATTCTGGCGGCCGGCAAGTTGCCAATAAGAACCGTTGCCGAACCTTTGGCAATGGAATCTGGTGGGCCCACGCAGGTGCACATGTCAGTTGCACGTGCAGCCGGCATTCCACCAATCAACGTGGGGATTCCACCAGGCGGCAGGATCGGGCCTCCAACATGTGGAATCGGCGGAACTCCCGGAGTGACCATTGGGCACACGTGCATATCACCAACTCGAGCTGCCGGCTGTCCCATCGTTTTTTCTCCTGAAGTTTAGGCAAGCGTTGTCGACCTTAGCAGTTTGTCGCAACGTGTAGATCGACGCTCTCATCAACGTCTGCTGCAACATACTTCTCGGTCTCTGAAGCGAGTTCGACGCATCGCTTCATTCTATTGTCAGCATTCTGAGTGGATGGTTGCGCGTTTTTTTGAAGAATCGACGATTGAATCAAACACGGGCTGGGGCTTTGCGAAGTGATCACCTTCAGCAGCCCCTGTTGGCAACAGGCGACAGAGATTTCACGGGCCAAATCCGTCGCTTGAAACACAAGGCATACCGCGACTTGGCAGATCTCAAGAAGATCAAGCTGCAACGACTCATGCGATGTCTGCTGTGATTGGAAGTCGCAGACGAAGCGGCCACCGGTTCTTGACGAATCATCATCGTGCCTCATTCTTTGTATCTGCACCGCGATGATTTGAAGTGGGCATCTGCCGCTGTTTCGAAATTCTTTTGGAAAACCACGCAACCATTTGGGCGGCCGTCAGAGAATGGTTTTGTCTGCGGCCTGTTGGTTGGCCCAAGTGAAACATGAAACCGTTGTGGTTTCACGATATTTGAACAAACAGGAGATTCTACAATGCCAGCTTTTATTAAAATCGGCGACATCAAAGGCGAAGCAACAGACCAAAACCACAAGGACTGGATCATCATCGAAACGATGAGCTCTCCCATTTTCCGATCCATTGCGGAAGGTGCCAAAGACTCTCAAAGAACTAAGGGAGAAACGACACTTGGCGACATCGTGGTCGTGCGTCAGCTTGATAAGTCATCGACAAAGCTTCAAGAAGCTTGTGCTACTGGAACATTCTTCAAAGAAGTTGAAATTCACTTTTGCTCGACGATCAAGAAGAAGCAAGAGCCATACCTGACTTACAAGCTGAAGAATGTCATTGTGTCTAGCTACAGTTTCCACGGAAATTCTTCAGGCGATCCATTGCCAACTGAAGAAATTACTCTTGGCTACACCGAAGTGGAATGGACTTACACAACGATCGATCCGGAAACAGGCGACAAAAAAGGGACTGTTCCAGCCAAGTACAACCCAGGTACTGGCAAAGCGTAGGTCCTGTGAGTCAATTGCTTTTTCATCAGCCGATGGAAGGCAAAATTACAAAAGTGCTGTGGCTTTAGCGGCGAGCGGTTTTCTCCGTTTGCGGCAGGGCCACGGCCTTTGTTTGTGAATGGCTCTCACTGATCGAATCGTTTTCGTGAGACACTGCCCATGCTTCAATCAGGCAGTCCTACAGAACAACTTTAGCTCGAAAGACTAAGAAATGGTCGATCTTAAACAGGCGGAACGTCCCATTGGTCTGGAAACGCCGCTCGGACAAGACACTCTTGTTTTGACAGCTTTCTCTGGCGAGGAGCGGATGTCTGGCCTGTTTCGATTCGAACTTCAAATGTTGTCCGAAGACGGCGACATTAAACCCGATCAAATCGTCGGCCAAGCTGTCAACTTCTACGTCAGACACCCCGACGACGAAAAACGATACTTTAACGGCATCGTCAACCGCTTCGTCTATGCAGGGAAAAACGACCGAGTCCACATGTATCGGGCTCAGGTGGTGCCGTGGCTGTGGCTGCTCACCAAGGGATCAGACTGTCGCGAACACGAAGCCGATGGCCAGAACAACGCCAAAGCGATCATTGACGGCTTGCTAGGTGACCTCGGCTTTTCAGACTACTCTTGGGATCTCAAACGAACTCCAGAAAAACGCGAATACTGCGTCCAATACCGCGAAACTCATTTCGACTTCCTGAGTCGTTTGTTGGCTGAAGAAGGAATTTACTACTACTTCAAGCACGAACAAGGCAAGCACGAACTGGTGATGACAGATCATGTCGAGGGAGTCGTCGATTGCAAAGATGCTGAAGCAAGCCTGCAAGCCAATTTGTCTCAGCCAGAAGTCACCGACAATCTCAGTTCTTGGCATCACGAATACGAATTCACGAGCGGCAAGTTTGCTCACACGGATTACAACTTCGAAAAGCCGACGTCTTCTTTGGAAACAAAAACGGACAGCCTGGTCAAGCTCACTGGCAACAGCCAGCTTGAATTCTATGACCACCCCGGACGCTTTCACGAAAAAGGGCTGGGCAGCGACATTGCTCAGTTGCGAATGGAAGCCGAAGAAGCAGCTCACGACACCGTCACCGGAAGCAGCGTTTGTCGCTCGTTTTCCCCGGGCGGACGGTTCCAACTCACAAAGCATCACAACCAAAACGAGCAAGGCGAAAAATGGGTACTGACTGAAGTCCACCATTCTGCTCAACAGGGTGGCAGCTACCTAACCGGAGCCGCCTCGTCTGATGAAATTTACAGCAACAGCTTCCGCTGCATTCCCGCGAAGACCGTATTCCGACCGCCCCATCAGCCGAAACCACAGGTGCACGGACTCCAGTCTGCGGTCGTTGTGGGACCATCTGGAGACGAAATTTATACCGATCAATACGGCCGCGTGAAGGTGGAATTTCATTGGGATCGCATTGACAAAGGTGATGAAAAAAGCAGTTTCTGGGTTCGAGTTTCAACGCCTTGGGCAGGCACGAACTGGGGGATGGTCCACATTCCTCGTATCGGTCAAGAAGTGATCATTGAATTTTTGGAAGGAGATCCAGACCGCCCGATCGTCACCGGCATGTTGTACAACAAACAGAACATGCCCCCGTATCAACTTCCGGACAATATGACTCAGTCCGGAATCAAAACTCGTAGCTCAAAAAATGGCAGCAAAGACAACTTCAACGAGCTTCGTTTTGAAGACAAAAAGGGCGAAGAAGAGATCTATATTCATGCAGAAAAAGATCTCAATTGCGTTGTAGAAAATAACGAAACTCGAAAGGTGGGCTACGAAGGTCAGAAGAAAGGCGACCAAGAAATCGACATCTATAACGATCAAAAATTGCAGATCGGACTCGGGTCGGCAGATGGCAGTCAGACGGTCGAAATTCATAAAGACCGAGACGTAACTTTGAAAACCGGTAACGATGGCTTGACAATCGAGACAGGCAACCAAAAGACCGATCTACAGAGTGGAAAAAGCACGACCCAAGCGATGCAGGCCATCGAACTGAAAGTTGGCAACAACAGCATCACGATTGACCAAACGGGAATCAAAATCAAGGGGATGCAGGTTACCATCGAAGGAACCACGAAGGCTGAACTGAAGGCGCCAATGACTAACGTTAAAGGTGACGCAATGTTGGTTATTAAAGGCGGCCTGACAATGATAAACTAGGTGTTCACAGCGATTGCCGATGACGGTCGCCTTTGATTGAGGTCCGCCGTTGATGATAGAAGAATGCGAATGTGATGACGCCATCGGCTGTTTAGCCAAAGTCAACAAACGCAGAACATTAGTCAATGCAAGTTCCTAGATCTGGCCACGGCCATCTAAAACAGGATGATTGAAATGTCATGGTTTCTGCGAGTGCAGGACGGAGATCACTTTCGCGACGTTGCCGTTCTTGCGGAAGGTGATTCCGTGATCGTTGGACGTGCTCAAACAGCGGATATCGCGTTTCCTCACGATGGTGAAATGTCGTCGCGACATGCGTCGTTGACGATTCGCGATGATCAGTGTTTGTTCGCCGATTTACAGAGCACAAACGGGTCCTTCCTAAATGGCGAACCAGCACTGGAAGGTGCCTTGGTCCCCGGTGCGATGCTGCAATGTGGCTTGACGATCTTGTCCGTTGAATCTGGGCAAAACCCAACTGGATCCGCACCCCCAGTCGCTGCGGCGACTGGATCCGCACCCCCAGAATCAGCCACCGCAACCGCTCCATCGCAAGCACCCCCGCAACAACAAACGTCCGCAGTTTTGCCTGAAGACTTATTGCTGACCAAGGGCTTTGTTGCTAAATCTGCCAACGAAATCATCGAACGGTTCGAATTGAAAGACCAATTCGCATTCGTCTCTGATGAAGGTGAAACACCGCAGCAGTTTTCACAACGACTTCACACTTCTGGGGAACCCAGTGATTGCCTGACATTCCTGGCATACGCGCTTCCGAAACGCCTTGGTGTCTGGTGGGCCATCAATTGCTTGAGATCTGAAGAAGGTTTGGTTGGCCCCGACGATCAATCGATCGTTGAAGCCGTCATCGACTGGATCGCCGAACCATCCGACATCACTCGCCGTGCAGCCATGACGCTGGCGGAAGCGAACGGCATCGAAACAGCATCCGCTTGGGCGGCGGTCACCGCGTTTTGGTCTCACGGAAGCATGGGGCCAAAAGATCAGCCCGAAGTGCCGGCTGGCGATACATTGGCGGGGAAAGCTTTGTCCGGAGCCGTGATTCTGGCAAGTGTTGCACAGTCACCAGAAAACGCAGCCAAACGCAGGACCGAATTTTTAGAACTTGCCATGGACGTCGCGACGGAAGAAATTCCTCTTCCAGATTAAATCCAGACACTGACTCCACTCACCAGAAAAGAGACACTCTGTCATGGGCATCACTCCAGGCGAAAAAATTGGACGCTGGATAGAAGCTGCAGGTCAAACAAACAAAGGCCCAGTCGTTGAAAAGCGAGTCGTGGCGGCTGGCGAGTTTCTTGAAAAAACGGGACGTATGGCCGAACACGAGGCCTGCTCGTGCCTGACGGGCATCGACTTTTCGTTGCCCGTAACCGTCGTTCGCTTGCCGACTTCCGTCTATGTTCAATTTGTGCAGCAGCACAAAGGAGTTTGGTTTACTGACACCGGCTTAACGGCCGATGACGTTGGGCTTGCCGAAGGCAGACGAGTCCGCAAGCTGTTTGTTCCCGTGGGTGTTGTTCCAGCACTCAAATCAACAGCTCGATCAATCAAAGACACGTGGACAGCCGACCGACTTTTTCAATCGGTGTCTCCGATAGCGAAAGGAAAAATGGGGCAACTGACCAAAGGCGGTGGCACTCAATATATCGTGTTCGACAAAACGCGAATGCGAGAAATACCGGCTGGACACCGACCGCGTTCGATCACGCGCTAGCTGCCCGTTGAAAAAGCCAAGATGTGGTTACTCGACGCGTCAGCGAGGGATGAATTCCCTGAAGCCCCGAAACCCCGAGATTCTGCACAGCCGATATCCCTCGCTCACGCGTCGGGTGCCCTTTCTTAAAGGGCAGTTAAGCGAAGAGTCTGCGTATCTGAAAACCGAACCGGTGATCTGAGGCTCATTTTTGTGAATGGCCAACAGAAACAACAATTGGGGAATCAAAGGACCGGGCGCGACCCAGCGTGCTGAAAATCGGTTTGAAAAACAATCTCGGCGATTTCAAGCAACGCATTCTTAAATCATTCTGCCTACTCGTGAGCTTCAAAATGACAAAGCAAACAATCGGTGGTCTTTGTCGACGCTCGCAAATGTCAAATTGAGACCATCTCAACCAACACTCGTTGCTTCAAGACGAGTGACAACATGGCTGCCTGTTCAATTAGCGTACGTGATCGCTTCAAAAGAAAGAGACAATGACCAATATGCAACACCAAAACGAATGCCCCTTTCGATTGCTGATTCTTGGAGACTTAAGTGGCCGTGGGAATCGAGGACTAAAGCAGGTTGGTCGAGAGCTGGCTGGTCGAAAGACGGTGAACGTCGATCGAGACAATTTTGATGAAGTCATGAATCGCCTTGGAGTCGAATTGTCCAGCACGATCGTCGACACAGATAACCAATCGGTGTCCGTTCGCTTCACAGAATTAGACGACTTTGAACCCGATCAGCTGTTTGAATCCGTCGGACTCTTTGATCGATTAAGAATGCTACGTCAGCAGTTGATGAGCGAATCCACGTTTGCTGAAGCGGCCAATGAAGTGAGAAGCTGGGCCAACACAACAGACGATTCGTCGCCATCGCAAGCTGCGAGCGCGAACGATCATGGCCAGAACGATCATAACGAATTCGGCAGTGCCCACGGCTCTGTGTCACTTGATGAAATTCTCAGCAACAGTCCATCGCAGTCTCGGTGGGACCAGATGATTTCCCATCTTGTTGATCCACTCATCACCGCTGGTCCCGATCCTGATCGCGATGTGCTGGTGGAATGTGTGGATGCCGCCATCGGCGAATCGATGAGAAAACTGCTGCACCACCCCGAATTTCAGCGGTTGGAATCGGCATGGCGAGGACTGTCGATGCTAATTCGTCGTTTAGAAACCAACGGTGATTTGCAGATCCATTTACTAGATATCTCGCAAGAAGAAATCGCTCTGGATCTGGCACAAGACGACGTGACTGACAGCGGACTTTACCGCCTCATTGTTGACGAATCTGTGGCAATGGCGGGCGGAATTCCATGGTCAGCAATCATTGGCAGTGATCAGTTTTCTGTTGGGTCAACGGACGCCATTGTTCTGCAACAACTTGCCAAAATTGCGGCCGCCACAGAAGCTCCCTTGATTGCCGGCGTGCCGGGAGATGCCGTCGGCTGCACAAATCCTGGAACGACTCCAGATGCTGACGATTGGCAAGCACCGACCACGGCAGACATTCCAGAATGGAAAGATTTGATTGCCGCCGATGAGGCCTCTTTTTTGCAACTTCATTGGCCTCGGTTCCGCATCCGCTTACCGTATGGGGCAGAGGCTCGACAAATCGATGCCTTCGACTTTGAAGAATTGACAGCGAAGGTCGCCGCTGATCATGCAGACTACTTGTGGTGCAGCCCGGCGTTTGCGGCAGCTCTGGTTCTGGGACTGTCTTTCATGGAAAACGGGTGGGATTTTCAGCCCGGACAGATCGATGAAGTTGATGACCTGCCCCTTTGTTTTCACGTCGATGACGACGACGAACAAATTGCTCTGCCCTGTGCAGAACTGTGGTTGAATGATCGAATCGCCGCCCACATTCGCAAGCTAGGGATCACCCCACTTCTATCAGTAAAGTCGACATCGGCGGTACGAGTCGGCAATTTTTTGAGTGTGAATGGCCAGCCGCTGGCTGGTCGATGGCAATAGACTTGTCATTAAATCCATCCGCCGGAAAATTCCCCAAGGCACTTAGGTTCAATCCACGAAAGATCTCTTGAACTGCCTTTGAAAAGAGGAAAGCTTTCCGGCCAGCGGACCAGCGTTCTAGCTACCCCGGCGAACGCCCGCGTTGGTGTCAACAACGAAAATTGAGTACAGCCACAAGCTTGGCCGTTTGGTATCCACACGATCTCAAGGCACAACAGGCTTTCAGGCCGTTGGCCCCAGATAGGAAGACTGATCGCTGGCCGCGGAAATCAACGAAAGGCTGATCCCATTTCGGGCGTCAGGTAAACGGGTTCTTTACCGGGCTTGGCACTAAGCCGAAACAGATGCCCCTTGGCATCTAGAGTGACATGAATCTGATTCCTCTTGTCGCCCTTGATCAGAATGTTCAGGTGTTGTTGCATTTCTGATCCGGGACTCCGATGCACAAACGCTCGAATCTCCCAAGATTCTGCCAAAGCCATTCTTTGCAGAGTATTGTCGGCTCCTTCACGAACAGCTTTAGCGGATGATCCAGTGACCGCGTTTTCCAAGATGTCGACAACTTGATTCACGCTGACTCGTGAGTTGCGGATGGCAAGATCCGTTATCGGGCCTCTCATCAGCGGACCACCATCTGGATCGCGAATGAGCCGTCCGTTTTTACGAGCCATCTTGACGGCTCCAAACTTTTCGATGTTTGTCACTCGACGAATATACTTACGAATCGGTTGCCGCATTGTCTCAAGCTGCCGACTGACATAGGCCGTTCCATCTCCGCCTTTTCGAGTCAATCGGAGTGCGTCTGTTAGCAGTCGATCAATTTGTCGGAACGCTTTTTTGAAAGTCACGGCAAGTTCTGGGCGCCGAGTCGCAAAGGTGACCAAAGATTTTAAGGATTCAGCATACTTGCCAAGCTTTCCCGCTTTGGCGATGTCTCCCAAAGGCAACGCTGAAACTCCGCTGATCGCGGCCCCAATCAAGTCTCCTCGAGCCAAAGATAAGAACGCGCCGGCGATATCGGACACCGGAGACGGGTCTGCGATGCCACAAAGATCAACAAGAATCTGAACGATGTCCAGCCGAGTTGCCCGAGGCAATTCATCCAGCGCTTTGGCGAGATCTTTCAGGTCTGGAATTTTAGTGAGCGCCATGGTGAGAAACGCTGGCCTTCGGCGTGGTGGGAGAACTGAAAAAGATTGGGGAGCGTCTCATACACCTTCCCGTGCTGAGTATATCACCCAAGCCCAACAAAGTGGCATTCATTTTGACACTCCTTTCTTCAAGTGATCAGGCTGTTTTTCTGAGTCGATCGGAACAGATGATTGCCAAGGCAGCTACAGCGGATCGTGGAACTGCAATTCTGTTTCAGTTCGATCCTCATCAGCATTCCAAATGCCAACTCGCTGCTCACCGTCAGAATCTACGATCGCGATTGAAGACACGGTGTTCCTGTCTTGGACACGCCGGAAACCATCGTGAATTCCAGTACACAAAAACCCGTTGCACGTGGAAGAACGAACTTCGCGAGTCAACACGCATCCTTCAGGTCCCTGGTAAACACACGATTTGTCGTAGCTCAACTTGGGGATTCGAGAAAGATAGTCTTCAATCATCAAAGTGGGTGACATACCGTTTTCGTTCAGTAGTCGCCAAGCAAGGAATTCTTTCACAAGAAATGCATGTCCCTTTCCTTGAAGACAGCAGGCACCTCGACAGGTTGAGCAGGCGTTAATGACCGGCAGCGATGTCTGCTGCTGGACCAATCGGTTTTGATGTTCGACCTGAAGGTGTTCATGTGAGCCAGAGTCGGCGACCAGTTCTTCAGCAAGCTGCATCGTATTGTGCAGATGAGTCCGAAACTCTGCGATGTTCTGTTCAGACTGGCTGACAACCTTTTGCCGATTGTTTGGAACGACAAACAGAACCGCATTCTGGTTGATAGGTTGAGCAAGCTCAGTGCTTGTATTCAGTTTGCTGAGAGCTTCGAAGGCTTGCGCATCACGATGTGCCATTTGCCGCTGCTCAGCGTCAACTGCTTTCTGCCAGATACTGGCTAGGCACGACGGTCGACACCGCATGCTACTGCAAAATTCTTCTTTGCGTTCACGATGAGTCTTCAGTTCGGCCCCGCAGTTTTGACAGGCCATCTTTGTAGAGGATGGTTGTGACGGAAATCCTGGTTGCCTACGCGTATCCACAAATAATCCCCTCTTTTACTTTCAAGTCGAAAACAGCTTTTCGTGGATCTCGAAGGCCAACATCTGGCTGGGAATTGGAGCAACTGCTGGACCGAAGAACGAGCGAAACCCAACGCCGTGAAACTTAACGCCGTGAAAAGATCTGAGGCAATAACAATCTTGGTTCGCTGTTTTCCGATTGATGAGCGCCAGTTTAGTCTTCGTGGAGAAGCCGGTCCAGACGCACACTGAAGCTTGTTGGGATCATGGCTGGCTTGAATGGCACCGACTGAGCCTCCCGAAGTCGTAGGCCGGACCAAGCGAAGCGCAGTTCCGGCATTTTGTCAATATGCAGACGGAGCCCGATTGCCGGAGCGGCGTCGCTTCGCTCCTGGATCCGGCCTACCTTACTGGCTTGTCTTGAAGAACACCTATTCGCCCCTCTGGGTGCCCTGTTTCTTGGGCAGCCCTATTCCTCGGGCAGCCAGAAGAATCCAGATTGTCAGCCAAAAAGCCAGCCAGTATGAAGGAAGTGCTGGCCGAGAAGACAGTTCTCATCGAATCAAAGTCCCTCCGTCAAGGACGAATCACACACCAATTCGGCCCAAACAATTTACCAAGTTCTTGGGGAACGTACCTTCATTCACGTTGCCAACTTGCCCAACCAGCAGGACGCGATAAGCCGCCCGAACCCAGATTGACACAGCGAACTCTTGCTGGCACAGCGACTCCTTCAACTCGACTTGCACCCCCGTTTTCAATAAGAATATTGGCGGCATAAGCTGAAGACGTACAAGCTCATGCAGAATCCGCGAAACCAGATTAAACTAGGTCAAGGCTGACATTGACCACCGACTAAAGACACTTCGGATCTGGGATTCTGGAACCAGGAGACCGAACGATGTGGTTCTTACTTTCATTCGTGCGACCGTAAAAATTGATGGACTTGCAGTCACCATCAGTGACACGACCAATCAGGAAGTACTCTTTTTCGTTACCGGACGCAAATGGGTTTTCAAAGGGTTGTCGATGCTTCAGCTTCAGATGAAGTTTGAAGCCGTCATACGCGCTGCTTTTCGCGAAGTTGTTCACGATGCAACCGGAAATCAATGGGGAAGATTTTGAGCTTGTTGCATGATCGACGCAAAGCTTCTTCGCGACTTGGTACAGGATGGAATTCGCTTGTTCAGTACGCGGTAGACTCTTGAGAGTGTCGTGCATGTTCGCGTCGGTCATCGCAAAGTTCACGTGCGGTTTCACATCTTTTGCTTGACTCTTGATCAGTAAAAAGAAACCATCGCCAGCGACAGTCGCTATAAGCATTCGCTTCGCTCCCGCCACCGTGACTGAAAAACGCTTTTCTCCTGTAAAGTTCTTCGCTTCGAACACGACTGCCGTTTTCAGTCCGTAGAACGGTGCGGATGTTGAAGGGACACTAAAGCGGTCTTCGAAAACCGACGGTCGCTCTTTTCGATAAAAATCGTGTGGCATGGTAAGTCTCCGGTTTGAGTGATTTTGACACAGAACAAATTGACTCCGCAACGAATTTGTATTTGCAAGATGTCTAAGCGGAGTTGTCATTTGCAGCATGTCAGAAACGGTGACTGCAATCCAATCGAATGCCGCATAATTTCCGATCGTTTTTTTTTCGTATCATAGGACCACTCGACGAGAAGATTTACGCTCCTCGCTGTGCGCTTTGACAAGTTTGCTTTGAGGAATGTGCTTTGAGGAATGTGCTTTGAAGGGTGCGCTTTGAAGATGAAGTGCTATGTCGACGTTGGACCCACCAAAAAAAAGGGGCGGGAGACAAAAGGGGACGCAACATCGTCTTCGGCATCGCCACTGGCTGATCAACATTCAAGCCATGATTGCGCAGTCAACCTGAAGTGCGATCTCTTTCTACGAACGCTTCAACAGGTGACGGCAACCAAGCACCTGCTTGAAATGACGGAAGAAGGTTCGTGGCGATGCAAGGCAGCGCTGTTGTGGTGGCAGCGCTGTCGCGATGGCAACGCTGTCGTGATGGCAACGCTGTCGCGATGATAACCCAGCCTGAAATCTCTCAGAGAATTGCCCAACGAGGGCGGAACACAAGTCACAAAGCCGAATGGCTCTGGACGGTTCGTCCTGAA
Source organism: Fuerstiella sp. (assembly GCA_039974975.1). Lineage (GTDB taxonomy): Bacteria > Planctomycetota > Planctomycetia > Planctomycetales > Planctomycetaceae > Fuerstiella. The sequence continues at coordinate 35,226 of JBDWHY010000040.1, forward strand.
CTAATCGTCTTCGTCAAGCGATGGCGTGACGTGAACCAGAAACGTCTGTTCGACAACTTCGAATCCATCGGTCGCCTGCAACCTGACGTGAACCTGACCGGTGTAGCCGTTTTGAATCGAAATCTGCAGTTGCCCGTCTAAGTAGGACGTGGTGAAGTCCACATGTTCGGCGTTCACCAGCAAGCTTGGGTCTAAATGGTATCGGCTATCAAGGTGAGCGATCGCAGGACTTGCGTCATACGAACCCGTCCACCGGTGTACAACTCCTTCCTGAGTAATAAACAACCAACCGGCAGACGACTGCACCCATCGTTCCTGTCGACCCATATAGTTGTAACCGTAGTCATCCGCCACAAGGTCGCTACTGACGTTGATCGCATAGCTGTCTCGCAAGGCCGCCGCAACATTTCCAATCAGTTCGACGCCATAAGAGATCGTGTCACCGTCCGCATCGATTCCAGGAAGTTCGAGTGTCAAGGATTCATCCACGGCAATCGTTTGCTCGCCGATTTCTGGAAGCTCGGGTGCAGCGTTTGCCACATCGACACTGAACAGCTGCGTCTCCGAAAGATCGTTGGTCGTCTTGACAATCGACACTTCGAATGTCCCCTCGAAATCACTTGCCGGTGTGATCACCAGCATGCTTCCGTCCAGTGTGGCTGTGCCAACGTCGATCGCATCGTGCAACAGCGACGGGTCGTTGAAAACTTCTTCCCCCAGCGATGCGATCTCGGGACTGCCGTCAATGCTGCCTTGCCATTCGTGCAACGCTCCTGTCGATTGAAGGAACATCCAGCCACTGTTGCTTTGCAACCATCTCACACCGTACCCCTGATACTCTTCGTAATAAAGAGGTGAACCATCTGCTGCGACTCCGGCAGGCTGAAAATCGTATTCCTGATCCAGTTCATATCGCTCTGCCCCGACAATCTCGACAAAGTATTCAATGGACGCGCCGTCTGTCGTTGTGGAATCTAAGTCAATGACCACAGGCTCACCCGGTCGTGCTTGTAGATCGTCGATCGCTGTGAAGGCTGCCGTCGTGGCGGTGAGCCGAACATCGTCAAAGTCGACTTCCAGATCATTCCCTGCCGGAGTCAACGCGGTTTCATTCAGGTTCACCAAACGGATCGTCAGCGCCTCGCCCAGTTGAGGATGATCGGCAGGAGTGTCAAACGTAACGACACTGGTTGCAAATTCACCTTCAGGAATCGATCCGGTCAGCAAACTATTGTCTGACGCCAGCAATGTGTCGCCAGCCAGAAGATCAATGCGGTAGCCTGGTTCTCCATCAAAAAAGAACGTCGGTTGGCTTTGAGCAGTGGCGATCGAGGTCGCAATGTTACCGATATCAACAGACAACGTATAACTTGTGTTCGCTTCCAGTGTTGCCGTCAGAGTCTGCTGAAGTCCGTATTCACCTGTGTCGCCGGTGCCATCAAAGTTGAATGCCAAGGCCACGCGATCACCTTCCGATGCACCACCTGGGAAATTCTGAAAGACACCAGGCTGCCCCGGAATTTCATCGGGCATCAAAGTCCCAATGAAAAAACCACCGCCCCCACTTCCATTGGTGTTTCCTTCTGGATCGTACAGATCCCATCCGTTGAACGCCCCGAAAGTGAAATTGCGGATCGGATTCTCACCGGAAATATCTTCGAATCCTGAATTCACCACCTCAACATCGGTTGTGACCAAGGCGGTCAACAACAGTCGCGGTTCGAGTGACTCAGGCGACAGCGATTTTCTTCGATGACGGCGTTGTCTACGCGAAATATTCAGCGAATTGAACAGTTGGGCGGCGATTTGACGAATCATTTTTCTCTTTCTGAACACCGGTTGGAAGATTGACGGACTTAAATGAATGGCGACTTACTGCGAGACCTTTCAGGAAATTCAGAAGAATCTTGCTCAACAGTGAAGACGCACCGCCGAATCTTCGTTCGCCTTACAGGAAGAGCGGGCCCACTTTGCGGCAACTGACATTCGGTTTCGCCTGCAGGCGTGCTATTCTGTCGTTGGTGTGTCTCGATACTGTCTATTGCCTGAAGGAAACAAACGATGGAGACCTCGGCCAGTTTGCTCGAAAGGCTCAGGCATACGCCTCAGGAAGCAGACTGGGGCCAGCTGGTCGATTTATACACGCCGTTGATTCGCGTTTGGGTACGTCGATATTCGTCCTCTCAACAAGACGCTGACGACGTTGTTCAAGACGTACTTTCCGTTGTCGTTCGCAAACTGCCGGCCTTCGAACGACAACGAACAGGCTCGTTTCGCACCTGGTTGCGTTCCATTACCGTGAACTGCCTCAGAGAATCCTGGAGAGCGGATCGGTTTCGGCCATCTGCATCTGGCGGCAGCGCGTTCCAACAGGTGCTGGACCAAATGGCAGATCCCAATAGCCAACTCAGTCAGCTTTGGAACAAAGAACACGATCAGCACGTGCTGCAGTCGCTACTTAATCAGGTTCGACCGTCTTTGCCGCAAGACACCTGGCAGGCATTCAAACGCGTTTCGGTTGACGGCCAGTCGGCTGCTCAGGTGGCCGAAGAACTGGGGATCACCGTGAATTCCGTTTACATCGCGAAATCGCGTGTCATGAGTCGAATTCGTGAACTCGGTCGAGGCCTGGTTGACTGATCTGACCTATCTTTTCTGAATTCTAGGCGGCTTCCCCAATTGCCCTGAAAGATATCCCAGCAGCGCTGCATTCATCATTGATATCACCTATCCCCACTGGACGAAACAGTACGTCAGTCATTCATATCAACCGCCACAAGATACACCTCCACAAGATACACCGCCCAGTGAGAGACGATTTTGACCCCGTCCACAACAGATCATCCCAACCAGACTCAGCTGATGGCCTTTCTAGACGGTCGCCTGCCTGAGGACGATCGACTGACGATAGAACGTCACGTTGAACAATGCGATGACTGCTGTCGAGCCATGTCAGAACTGCCGCAAAACACGCTCAGTGAAAAACTGCTTGATGTCGATGCAGAAGGAGCGGCGGATGGTGTTTCCTTTGTGCTAAATTCGGAAACTTTGCCCGCCGACGCGGAAAACGATATTCCTGCAGAATTGATGAACCATCCTCGCTACCGGATTCTGGCACCGCTGGGTAAGGGCGGCATGGGAGTGGTTTACAAGGCGCAACACCGCATGATGGACCGTGAGGTCGCATTGAAAGTCATTGACGCGAAGTTCATCAATAATCCTCAGGCAATCGAACGGTTTCGAAACGAAGTGAAGGCGGCGGCGTGTTTGACGCACGCGAACATCGTCCGAGCGTACGATGCAGAACACGCCGGAAATCTACATTTTCTAGTCATGGAATTCGTCGACGGAATCAGTCTTGCGGAACTGCTTCGTCGTAACGGACCGCTGCCCGTCCAACAAGTGTGCGGAATTATTCGCAAGGTTGCGCAAGGACTGCACCATGCTTTTGAACAGGGCATGGTTCATCGAGACATCAAGCCGCAAAATATCATGGTCACACAGGACGGCCGAATCCGGATACTCGACTTTGGCCTTGCGCGTCTCGCGCGCGAACAGGAAGAACCGGCCCTTCGGACCGACCAAGATCCCAGTGACAAAATGCGTCGTACGGCAGACGCGTTGACTCAGGTTGGGTCAGTGCTTGGCACGCCAGACTATATCGCTCCGGAACAGGTGATGGATGCTCACGTCGCCGATACTCGAGCCGATATCTACAGCCTTGGATGTACGTGCTATTTTCTACTCACGGGACATCCGCCATATCCGGACGGCACCGCATTGCAGAAGCTCATGTCGCATGCAGAACTGTCACCTTCGCCAATCGCGAACAAGCGTCCGGACGTGCCTAACGAAGTGATTCAAATCACCGCTCGAATGATGGAACGGATGCCGGACGACAGATTTCAAACGCCACGCGATATTGCTAAAGCCCTTGAGGATTTCATGAAGGCCCGTCCATCGCCAGCCGCAAATGCTGAAACTGCATTTCCGTCTGGCGAGGCCACGTTTGCAGTCTCGGACAACAGGCAGCCTAGACACAGCGATTTTGAGCTATTGAAAGTAGACCTGTCAGCGATCTCTGTCGAAGAATGCGAACTGCACTCGTCGGTTTCAGAGCGGGCCGCGACCGTGCCTGATTCATTCTCAGACCCCGAGTTCGAAACGCAAGATCTTGCGAACCAGCAGGAGCCCACGCTGGAACGACGGCCGGGGTTACTGCCGGGGTTACTGCCGGGTTTACTGCCGGGTTCACTGCCGAGTTCACGGTCGAGCAAAGCTGCCGCCGGCCGCCGAAAAAGGTCACGCCTTGCGATCAACCGTCGAGGCCGATCAGCAAGAACGAGAATCTTTCTGGCGGTCGCAGCAGTGCTTGTCGGGACCAGTTATGTCCTCTTTCTGCGAGGCGACAATGAAACTCAGAACAATCCTTCGGCGACCAACGCAATGGCCGGACCACGTCGCGGTACTTCACCCGAAACCGTAACAACTCTCACCTCGGATGCTGGTCGAAGTGGCGACTGGGTAAACGTGTTGCCCATGGTAAATTCCAGCACTGCCATGGCGGGCCGGTGGCGACTGAATGATGGAGAACTTTCCGTTGACAAGGTCCCTTGGGCCCGCATCGCCCTGCCGGTAGACGTTCCCGAAGAATACGACTTCGAAGTCACGTTCACACGCAACTCAGGCAGGAATTCCATCGCACTCATTTTTGCTCGAAGCGATCACCAAGCCACGCTGGACATTGACGCGTGGGAACAGAACCTTGCCGGTTTTCAAAACATTGACGGAGAAACCTGTAGAGTCAATGCGACTCGCGTCTCTGGGTACAAGCTCATCAATGGACAACAGTATACAGCTCGTCTTGCCGTACGTCGTGATCGAATCGAAGCGTTCCTGGACGGGGAACCTATCACGACCTACCAGGGTGACGGATCAAACCTGAGCTTGATTCCACATTGGCGACTGCCTCAACGAACCTCAATTGGCCTAGGCGTCTACAACTCAGCCACCACTTTCCACTCAGTCCGATTTTGCCCAGTGAATACGGGGCGCTAACAGCCCGTTGAAAAAGCCACGATGTGGTCACCCCACGTGTAAGCCAGGGATGAATCCGCTCAAAACCCTGATGTTCCGAGGTTCTGCACATCCGATATTCCTCGCTCACGCGTCGAGTTCCCTTTTGCAACGGCCAGCTAACAGTGTCAGCCCATTCCGCTGACACTGGCGGCAGCGGAATTTCGTTTTTACCGTGACCACGCCAAGGCAGCAGACCCATATTTGTCCGCGACTTTCGAAAAGTTCGTGAATTCCTGACAGACATGATTCGGAACAGCCATTCCCTACCGTTGCGATTGAGTTAAACATCAACACAAGCGCGACGTGATCTGTTTCTACCTTCTGGCGACATCGATGGGGTTCTTGATCGCACAGGTTCATTTTACGATGAACTTCGCATCCCGTGATTTGTTGCCAATCAATTCGAGGTCAGTGCTATGACACGTTTCTTGATCTTCATTCTGGCGTTGTCCACCATTTCGGCTGCGGCTGCGGAAACACGAACGTGGTCCGGCAAATGGAACAATCGAAAGTACGGTACCAGTGGTCCGTTAAAGTGTATTGCCCAAGACGATCAGCCAGGTCGCTGGTCAGCGGTATTCAACGGTACGTTCAAAGGAGACCCGTTTGAATATCGCGTCGTCTTTCAAGCGAAATCATCACGAGACGGTCAGATCCTGACTGGCAAAGCAACGATTAGTGGCCATCCCTACGAATGGAATGGGACCATCAGCGATCGACAATTGAAAGGAAGCTACCGGTCGACCAATGGAAACAACGGCACTTTTGTGTTGAGAGAATCCGTCACTCGGCAATCATCGAATGCAAGTCACTCAGCAACCACGGCACGTCGCAGATCGTCCTCTCTCGGCACCGTGCAAAACGGAGAATCTTTCCTGTTCATTGGCAATAGCTTCATGGCCAATGAAGGAGGCGTGTTCAACTATACGGCAAAGGCTCTGCGAGTCGGAGCAGAGACGAAAATCAGCACTGAGAAGATGATCGAGTACGGTCGTCCACTGAGCGCCATGGCAAAACCGGAAGTCGTCCGAGCAATTGCATCAGAAGAATACGACTCTGTGGTGATCACCAGCGGCCAGCTCGCCACGATGAAAAAATTCGTCACCGAAATTAACAAGGCCGGAAAGAAGCCCATCGTCTTCATGACTTGGGAGCTACGACATCCCGGCAATCGTGGAACACAACAAAGTTATACGGACGCAACCAAACGATCCGTTCGAGACATGCGTCGGCTGGAAAAAGAAACGGGAGCCACAATCGTACCGGCGGCCGTTGTTTATCACGACCTGACAACACAGCCTCCAGAAGGATTGCCGAGAATCGACTATCTGTGGCGTCCGGCCAACATTCATCAGAACGAACTGGGCACGATGGTCAATGCGTGGATGTTCTATGCAGTGCTCACCGGAAAATCGCCGGTCGGAGTCAACTTCGACATGCCGCCATTCGTAGTCGGTGAGAAACTTCGAGAAGCCCCAGAGCTTCGACTGACACCCGAACTTCGTCGAACTTTACAGGAACGCGTGTGGAAAGTGGCGAAAGAGTGGCAAAGCGGCAAAACACACTTGGAATGATACTCCGTCAACGGCAAACGCCTTCACCAGTTCTAGCTGGCCGTTGAAAAAGGGAATCCGACGCGTGAGCGAGGGATATCGGATGTGCAGAACGTCAGAGGTTCGAGGGGATTCATCTCTGGTTTACGCGTGGGGTGACCACATCCTGGCTTTTTCAACGGGCTGCAAAACGCTAGGCACCGCGCACATCACCTCAGTACAGCTGCATCATGCTTAAGTTCTCCGCTGGGCTGAGGCGAATTTCAGCGCGTCAAACATCACGCATATCGCAGATGCCAGAAATCTCAACCTGCCGCTGTCAGTGCGTTTGTGATACCTGTTGAGAACTGTTCCGTGGCGCTGATTCATTGACAGCCAGTCATACGGTCTCCGTCGCCTGCGGGCTCGTCGTGCGGCAAGGCGATGGGAAATTGTCTTTGGCTCACACGAACATTGACTGCACCAAAGAAGGTCAAGACGGGCAAAGGCACATCGGCTACCACGATGTGGTTGGTGAAAATTCGCGGCGAAAAAAGGAGAGGACTCAGTTGGCTGGATCTTGTGGCCGTGAGATTCGCTAGGATTCCTTCAGGTCTCATTCTTTACAGTGAGGATTTCTGGTGAAGTCCACGACATGAAAACCAGCATGAAAACTTTATTGCAATCGTTGTTCGTTCTTTTCCTTTTCCAATCGCCCGCGATCGCTTTCGCTGACGAACGGCCCAACATCGTTTTGATCTTTACGGACGATCAAGGTTATGGAGACCTGAGCTGTTTCGGTGGCGATCACGTGAGCACGCCTCGCATTGATCAGATGGCCGCCGAGGGCGCGCGGTTGACCAGCTTTTACGTTGCCGCGCCCGTTTGCACGCCGTCGCGAGCCGCACTCATGACCGGTTGCTATCCACAGCGAGTCGACATGGGTACGGGATCAAATTTCCCGGTGCTGCTAGCTGGCGATCGCAAAGGCCTCAATCCTTCGGAAATCACGATCCCCGAAGTCTTGAAAACTGCCGGGTACCACACTGGAATGTTTGGCAAATGGCACTTGGGAGACCAGCCAGAATTTCTCCCGACGCGGCAGGGCTTCGATGTCTTTTTTGGAATTCCTTACAGCCACGACATTCATCCCTTCCATCCTCGGCAGGCAAAGTTTCGGTTCCCTCCGCTGCCGTTGCTCGATGGCGAAACCGTCGTCGAAATGGATCCCAACGCCGACTTGTTGACGAAACGATTGACCGAGCAAGCGGTGAAGTTTATCGAGGCCAACAAAGATGAACCGTTTTTCGTTTACTTGCCTCACCCAATACCGCACGTGCCCTTGCATGCCTCAGCCAAATTTCTAACCGGCGTCGACTCAGCCACCCGTGCGGCGATTCAAAAGGAAGGCGGAAAGAAGATTGACTACGCGGCCCGCGAAGCGTTGTTCGGCCAAGCGATTGCTGAACTTGATTGGTCCGTGGGTGAAATTCTCGACACGCTCAAAGCCAACGGCCTCGACGACAACACGTTAGTAATTTTCACTTCGGACAATGGTCCCGGCAGGCACAAAGGCACCAACTTTCAACACGCCGGACCGCTTAGTGGCAGAAAAGGGTCAACGTTAGAGGGCGGCATGCGAGAGCCAACGGTCGTACGCTGGCCGGGGCACATCGAGGCCGGGCAGGACAACGCCGAATTAATGACCGCCATGGACCTGCTGCCGACCTTCGCCGCGCTGGCGGGAGCCGAGCTTCCAAGCGATCGCGTGATCGACGGAAAAGACGTTTCCGCTGTGCTGTTCAACAAACAGAAAAGTCCACACGAGGCATTCTTTTATCACAAGGTCAACGAGCTCCAAGCAGTGCGGTCTGGAAAGTGGAAGTTGCATCTCAAAGACCCCAACGTCAAGGGCAAAGGCCGCCAGGAGAAAAACGCAAAGCCGACTTTGTATGATCTGGAAGCCGACATCGCGGAAAAGGTCAATGTGATCGACGAACATCCGAAGGTGGCAGAGCGGCTGCAAAGGTTGGTTGACACTTTTAAGCAAGAGCTTTCAGACAACATTCGTCCAGCGGCATTCGTTGAAAAACCTAAACCGCTGACGATGAAGAAACAGTAATCGGCCCATCGACACTCACTTTAGAACTTTTGCGTCTTTGTTTGTCTCCAGTACAGTCCGGCTCAAGCCGGATTCCGCTTAAAAGCGGTACGACACACTTCAAGTCTCAACGGGATAGCATGCTGTAGCCACAGACGTGAGCCTCTGGTTGATTTGCCCTCTTGTTTTCAAGTCCTGAAGGCACGATAAGTTCTCGTATCGCCTTGTTCCGTGCCGTCCCTTCAGGACTCGTTGCTCAGATCAAACCATTCCTCGGGCCTACGCCCGAGACGACATCCTATCGCCACGATCGAGGCTAAAAAACGATCTGAGTCCCCTGGAACCAAACGGGGAACCAAACGGGGGAACCAAACGGGGAACCAAACGGGGCCAACCAACAGGGGCAACCAACATGCTGTTCACACAAAGGGCGTAGACGAAGAACAATCGCACCGAAAATTTCAAGAGCCGGTTGATCGCAGATCGTGTTTGCCGACAGTCAGTTGATGCACCTGCACGACATGGGATCGCGACAATACGACACCAGACTGATTTGCTAAAGCAGAATGTCTCCTGATTGCCCACTCATTGAGCTCAAAGGGCGGCAGAAGACTGACTGCACTGACTGCGCTGACTGAAATTGTGCCGCCCTCTGAGCTGTTTTTAACGCAACACTGAATCGGTAATTGACACCGCCAGCTGTGCCTGGACCGGCCTCCGGGCTCGTGCGGGACCTTTGACTGGTGAAGCCAGGGGCACACCAAGGTTTGGGCATCGGCCTTCGAATTTTTTCGCCCATCCGTTAAGAACTGTTGGTTGTGGAGGAATCATGATTGAATGATTGCCCATGAATTTCGATGGGCGTCATGCTGTATCTACCACAGGAAAACGAACATGGACATTGCGGTTGTGGGAAGTGGGATCTCAGGAACCACGGCAGCTTGGCAGTTGGCTGCTGAAGGGCACTCTGTGACGCTTTTTGAACAGGCGGCTCGGTGCGGTCCCGTGGGAGCGGGAATTTTGTTGCAGCCAAGTGGACAGGCCGTGCTGTCGCGGTTGGGAGTACTGGACAAAGTGACTCTGAAGACGGCAAAAATTAGCAACTTGTTGGCACAGCACCGATCGGGTCGCACGCTTGTGCATCTTCCATACAAAAAGGTCTCTGGTGAGTTATTCGGACTCGGCGTGCTGCGCAGTCATATCTTCCAAATCCTGTTCGATCGGTGCGTCAGCGCGGGTGTTGAGATCCGCGAAGGGGAATTGATTGCCAGCTATGTTGAAACGGAAACGGGTGTTGAACTGATCGGTCAGGACGGTGGCAAAAAAGGTGTTTTCGATCTGCTCATCGCAGCAGATGGATCTCGGTCGCGATTGCGTGAGCATTCGGGTTTAACAAGATCAATTCAAGAATACCCAGACGGGGCGTTTTGGACCATCGGTCCCTATTCGGGTCCGCAGGATCGGTTGCTGCAGGTCGTCGGACGGTGCGGGCGATTAATGGGAATGTTGCCGGTGGACGACGGACGCTGCAGCTTCTTTTGGGGTTTAAAAAAGACCGAAGAATCTCAGGTACGAGCCGCTGGATTAGACGCGTGGAAACGTCAGGTGGTTGACTTTTTCCCGTCAGCTGAGGAGGCGATTTCAGAGATCAAGTCGCTTGAAGAAGTGACCTATGCGACCTATCGAAATAGTCGGATGCGCCGAGTCACACAGGGGCGGGTGGCTTTCATTGGCGACGCGGCTCATGCAACAAGTCCGCATCTGGGGCAGGGGCTAAATTTGGCGTTAGTGGATGCGTCGGTATTGGCTGAACAGATTTCTCTTCATGAAGACTACCCAGCAGCATTCAACGCGTATGAAAATTCGCGGCGATCAACGACGGGCTACTACAGCGTATTGACGGGAATGCTGACCCCGTTCTTTCAGACTTCGAATCGCTTGCTGCAACTGGGGCGAGACATTTCGCTCCCCGTGATGCCACATTTGCCTTACGTCGGGAAGCAAATGGTTTATACGATGGCGGGGCTGAAAACCGGATGGCTTGGTTTCGATCAAGAGAGTCTCGGAAACGAAACGCGAGGCGACGTTGCTGAATGACTGCCATGCTGCGTTCAAGCAAATGCTGCCTTGGACTTTCGACCGTGCCTTGTACCTGGTTGCAACCAGATTTCAATTTACTGTGCCAAGAAGGTGGCCCTGCTTGAAATCAAATTGAGCCATTCGCATGGTATTCACATGACGCCGAACGCCATGATTTCCAAATTGAAAACTGACGCGAAGAATTCCAGTTGATCTCGTATTCGAAATCATCTGATCGATCTGGATCATTCTACGTCATCCGGCAGCTATTCAGATTCGCTACGAATCAGACGTGTCTCAGGAAATTGGCTCACCCAACCAAACCAGAACGCTTCGTGTGTTGCAGCTCGACGCAGACGGCGATTCGATGGTCCCACGAGTTCCGTTTCTGTTTGATTCCAAAGTGAACCGGCGTCATCAACAATGGTGCCGTCGGAATGAATCTCCTTCAACTGCACGTCTTCGCTCCAATATGCTCGACTGCCGCTTGCAGCGTCTGTCAGCACCACGAAGTTCTTGCTTCCCAACTTTTCGTGGAAGACAGGGTGTTGGTCTAAGAAAGTTCTATCGATGGCCAATTGCTGGGCGCTGTCAGTGGGACTTCGCAACGGCGCTTGCTGGTCGCTGTCAGTTGGACTTCGCAAGGGCGTTTGCTGGTCGCTGTTGGACACGTCACGCATCACCAAGACAGGCTGTTTGTTTGCAAGCCTCTGGTCTAAATTCGGGACCGCAAACATGATTTCATCGGTGGCAAAATATTCTTGGTAAGCAATTCCTTCGCCGTAATCTCGTTGATGGCCTGTTTCCAAAGACAAGACGTCGGTATCAGGATGAAGCTTGCTCCACTTTCCCCATGTGGTCGTGACAACGGGCAAGTTGTTCAGTTGGATTCCCTGATCCACCAAGGGGCCGACGACTGGTTGTCCTGTGAGAGTTGACCACAAAGATTTTGTCTTTGAGTCATACATCAATTTGTTCGATCGATACAAGAACCCGCTGGTTCCAAGTTCATATCGAACGCCTTGAACATTGGGATCGTAGACGACCATTGAACCGCAAAGAGTACAATACACGCCCGCGATTTCTTGATCGCCCACTTTGTCTCGTACAAGTTCGTGCCATGCCAGAATGCGTTTGGGATAGCATCGATATTTTCCGTTTACGGCAACTCCAAAAACAATGTCACCGTTGTCCAGCCAACCTGCTTCGTCTGCTGCAATGGTTTTTGGGTGATCAAGTAACGGAATACTATCTCGACTGACTCCGCCCCACCGCACTTCGTCCATCCGAATTTTTGCGGGCAAATCGTCGCTGAAATATTCGGCAAAACGAGAATCAATTTTCGAATACACGTTCGACTTAAAGGTCATGTATTCAGGAGGCAACGTCTGTTTTTGTTTCCAGATCCAACGCATCCAGCCCTCCGTGTCATAGGCAAATTCCTGTCCGGTTTGCCGGCTGAGTGCACCGAAGATCATCGCCGACGGTCCCTTACCACGCCACGCTCGTGTGGTTTCAACAAGCATCACAGCGGTGGAAGGAGTCCAATTTGCTTCAATCTTTTCGAGAGCCGCAAGCTGAATCGATCGATCGTTCGATAGTAAATCCTGAAACCATGCCAGCGGATCTGTGCCTGCTGAAGATTCTGTTTTCGGTGACCTCCAAAAAACAAATAACAGCAACGCAAGGGCGATCGCCACAATTCCAAGGACAGACTTCATGGTGCAGACTTAGGTGGATTTAAGGAGAGAAGCTGAAGAGGTGGAACGTGGATCGATGGCGAAATCGCCTGAATTGATCTGCTGTAGTAAACGGTCCGCTCGGATGACACCATCTACTGGCGAGCAGCCGAAGCTTCTGCTGAGGATTATCGTTAAGATTTGTGATGAAGGCCACAGTTGACCGAGCAGTGAGTCTCAGCGGCCGTCAAGTGTCGCTGCAAAAAAGACCAGCGGCGCAGTTTCCACTGACTTGGCCGAACGCCTCTGATACTGATACTGATACTGGTTGTCACACGAAACGTTGATAGCATGGCTTGGCTGATCCCCCGCTGCTGCCTCCCTTCCTTCAAGGTACACCCATGAATCAACGAAAAATCTTACTTGCTGTCGCCTGCCTGGTTTGCGTTTCTAACGCGTCGCTGACGTTTGCTCGAGATTCCAAACCGAACGTGATTCTGATCATGGCCGACGATGTCAGTTGGGAATGCTTTGGCTGCTACGGAGGCGAAGACTACAAGACTCCTCACATCGATCGGCTGGCGGCTGAAGGCATTCGATTCCAACATTGCTATTCGACTCCGATTTGCACGCCGTCTCGAGTCAAGATCATGACGGGGAAGTACGGCTTTCGAAACTATACTCATTTTGGATATCTGAATCCGAAAGAACGCACGTTCGGCCACATGATGCAAGCCGCCGGATATCAAACGGCAATCGCTGGCAAGTGGCAATTGAATGGGCTGTATAACAACCTTCCGGGCAACCAAGATGCTATGAGACCTCGCAAAGCCGGCTTTCATCAATCGATGTTATGGCAAGTCACCACAGGCAAATCACAGGGCGGTGGAGAACGGTTTTGGAATGCTCCACTGGAACACAACGGACGCTTTGTGACTCAGAAGGAAAACGATGGCAAGTATGGGCCAGATCTGATGACAGACTTTGTCTGTGACTTCATCGAAGAAAACCGCGAACAGCCATTCTTTGTGTACTACCCGATGGTGCTGGTTCATGATCCCTTTGTGCCAACACCTGACACCGTGGGCGATCAACCCATTGTGAATGCTTTGAATAAAGCTCCAAAATCACGCTCAGCAAAGAAGGCCAATTTTGTGGCCATGGTTCAGTACATGGATAAGCTAATCGGCCGAATTACGAATCACGTGGATTCACTGGGACTGGCTGAAGACACCATCATTATGTTTACCGCAGACAACGGCACGAACGTGTCCATTCGGTCGCAGTGGCAAGGCCAAGAAATCAAAGGCGGCAAGGCGGGGATGAAAGACAATGGAACTCATGTACCGTTTGTCGCCCGCTGGAAAGGCCACACCAAGCCAGCAACCGTGTTGCCAGACCTGATTGATTTCACAGACTTCTACGCAACACTATCAGACGCCGCAGGCAGAAACACGACAGAGATTGATCCTGTCGACGGCCGCAGTTTTTTTCCTCAGCTCAATGGCAAACCTGGTCATCTTCGAGACTGGGTGCTGTGCAATTACCAGTGCTATTGGAACAAAGAACCGGGCCAATATGCCAGAACGGCGCGTTACAAGTTGTATCGTGACGGTCGGTTTTTTGACGTGCCTGTTGACCTTGATGAACAACACAACCTGGATCGTCTTGGCAATGAATCGAAAGCCATTCGAAAAGAACTGCAGCACCTGCTGGATCGCTGCCCACCGGTGCCTGAAGGGCGACTGGGGAAAAACACAAAAGAACGACCTGTTTACCCAAACACGGAACGCTTAATCGATTGATGGCCTTGCTACGCGGCCGCGAGACTGCGCCGCGGCCAGACTGCAACGCGGCCAGACTGCAACGCCGCCAGACTGCAACTCGGCTGGGCTATGCGGCATGATGGCAGCACCAGATGAGCGTTCGGCGCATCAAATCAACCGGATCTTTGGTTTGCCCGTTGCCCGTTGCCGGTTGCCTGAGTCCTGAGTCCTGAGTCCTGAGTCCTGAGTTCTCTGAAATTTTGGACCTGTCACAGCTGCCTGAAAAAGACTTTTCGAAGGCTGAATACAGCTGATTCCAAACAAAAGCGCACCCATCCCCTTGGAAATGTGTCGCAACGTTGTTGTTTCGACTTTCTATAAGCCTGCACATGATTTCTTTGCTGTTCAACATTCTGTTTTCGACTGCCTTCACACTGATTATCAAGTGGGTGCAAAGTAGGCGGCGCGAAGACATCCTTACAGTTGGACCAATCAACTACATCACGGCAGCCGTACTGATTGCACCTCGATTCTTCAGCCAGTCAAACGACCCCGATTTTGCCGCCGCCGTATGCGGAGCCGGCATGGGAGCTTCATACTTCATCGCGTTCTTTTTTGTCACGTACGCCATTAAAGAAGTTGGTGCAGCCGCGACAACGGTGGTTGGTAGCCTGTCATTGCTGCTGCCCATCATCATTGCCGCCTTCCTGTGGGAAGAAGTTCCCAATCTGGCTCAGGGTTGGGGAGTCGCATTTGCGGTTGCCGCTCTGATCATGATTGGCACCGGTCGACGAGCCAAGCAGCCGGACAGCGACTTAGAATCAGACAAAAAACGGTGGGTGATTCCGGTGGTGTTGGGCACTTTCTTTGTGCTTGCCGGATCCAATCGACTTCTTCAACGCACACTGGATCACGTGAGTTCAAAGGATCAGTTGCCGACATTCCTGTTCGCAGCCTTTGTCACAGCAGCCATCCCATCGATCGTGATGTTGATTCAACGTCGACGTCGGATCAGCGTCAAAGAAATTGGTTTTGGCACAGCCATGGGAGCGTCTAACATCTTGCAGTCTCACTTCATCCTGAAGGCTCTGACTTCCTTCGAAGGCTACATTGTCTTTCCCGTTTCCAGTTCTGGTGGGTTGATGCTGACAACGTTTCTTGCCACGGGAATCTTCCGAGAACAAATTGGTCGACGCACGTGGACTGGAATAGGCATTGCCGTGGTGGCCTTGGTGCTGCTGAACTGGGTCGGCGACTAAGAAACGCGTGCTCTTCAAAAGCTTAGCTTTAACTGTTGCCGCTTCTTGAACGGGTCGACATTGCAGAACTGAAACAGTTTCACGGTCTCAGTCAACTTTTGTTTGATAGAAATACCATCACATGGCAACGCTTTTCCGAAGACATTCTGTTGTAACGGGCGCTCTGATTGGGATGCTGGCAATCAGTCACGTTTCAGCTTTCTCCGCACAGGATGAAGTTGATGAAACGAAAAACGAAGTGATCGTCATGGGCATGATTCATAGTGCCCATCGCCGTTCCGGACCGTTTGACATCGACCATCTGAAACAGCTGATTCGCAACATCAAACCGGACTATGTGTTAACAGAAATCCCACCAGATCGCCTGCCGATCGCGCAGGAACAGTTCAAGCAATCAGGCACAATTACGGAATCTCGAGTACGTGTTTTCCCCGAATACACGGATGCTTTGTTTCCACTGACTCAAGAAATGCGATTCCAGATCATTCCATGCGCAGCGTGGACGACAGAAATGAACGACAGTCGCCGCAAGACAATGGCGAAGCTAAAAGAATCAAACCCAGATCAATACAAAGAAATGGAAATAGCTCAACGTGACGTTTCCGCGAAGGTGGCGAAGCTTGGAGACCGCAATGACCCAGCCATTATTCACACTGCAAAATACGATGCATTTGTGAAGGCGGGAATGGAACCTTACGACCGCTATTTCAACGATGCGATTGGAGCAGGCGGCTGGAGCAACATCAACGCGGCTCACTATGCATACATCAACAAGGCGCTTGATCAGCACAGCGGCGAAGGAAAGCGATTCTTGATTACATTTGGTTCTTGGCACAAGTACTACATCAAAGAACAGCTGAAGAACCGAAACGACGTTCGAGTACTGCCGATGCTTCCATTCCTAGCGTCACCAGAATAAGCAGCTTGACCACCAACCGGTCGAGACTTTCACTGGGTCCGTTTAGCGGCGCACTTTTGGGCATCCTGCGATGCTGGCTATGCAGTCAACGGTGGCAAACGCGAGCGCCGAAATCAACAGCCCAGAAATCAACAGCCCAGAACGGAACAGGCAAGCCACCACCGGCTGCTGCTGACTGCCAAGTGTGCTTATCGAAAACTGGGCGATTCCGCTGATGGCAGAAGTCTCACGCTGCAAGAACAGTGAAGTTTGATGGCACTTCGACCGATACAACCGTTACCAGCGGTAGAGCGTTTGTTTCGGCAAAGCGTGGAAAACGTTGTTTGGATGCACTCGACGCAGCCCAGGCAACCACCGATTCATCAAGGGCCAAACTGTGAATATTCGAAACCTGCTCGTCCTGTCGATTGCAGTGACGACCCACGTCACCCACGCAGACGATCCGTCAATTATCACGCGGTCTTACGGGGAACTTCCCTTTCTGGAAGTGGATGCAAATGCGGCAAGATCTGCTGCGAGCCTGTTTCGCAGACCGCCTGCGATGCCCAGTGATCCGTCTGCTCCGATCTTCAATTTGATCAGCTCGCAGCCTGTCCCCGCAGCGTCAGATTCAATCATCGTACAGACTCAGTATTCGGCGTTGCCTGCTCCCGCACCACCTCCGGAACCCGTGATCAGCACAGTTCTAGAACCTGAATTTGACATCCATCCAGATCCAGTGTCTCCGGAATACAGCTTCAGTTCGGCGACACCATTCCAAAACGATTGCCGTACAAGTTGCCATGATTCGGGGCAATGTGGAGAATCCAGTGAATGCGAATGTCGAGACGCTCCCTTGTTTTCGGGCGGAGTAGAAATACCGTTCTTGAGAGCTCGAATTAGCGGAGCAGCTCCGGTGTTCAATGTCTCGCCGGGTGCTCAAAGATTGGTCGACCCCAACTACGATCCCACCATTCGTTATGTGGCTGAACTGCGTCCGGAAAAGTCGTTTGGAATTCGCGGGCGATACTTCAAGTTCGACCATACCACAGGATTCGATCCACCGTTCCAACCCGCTGCTTTAGATATCGCCTTGGATACGGCAGATTTCGAATTTGTGTTTCACCACGATGCAAGCCGATGGAACTTCGACTTTTCGGCAGGCGTTGAATACAGCCGATTGCAGTATGCGGCCGATGTCGCGACCGCTGTGATCGGAGCAGGAAGTGCCACGTTTGAAGGTGTGGGCCCCGTCTTTGGCATCAATGCCGAACATCAGCTCGGTCAGACCACGATTTCATTCTTCGGATCTGCTCGAGCCGCATTCTTGATGGGAACCATTAAAAACGAGGCTCTGTTGATCAACATGCCTCGAGCTGAAATCAAGGACGAAATGGCTCAGGTGTATCAAAACCAACTGGGCATCATCTGGGAACCAGATCTGTTCGATCGCGTGGGCATCGCAGTCAAAGGCGCGTGGGAGACTCAGTTTTGGCTCAACCAAACCTTTTCCGATGACAGCTTTGGACTGGGTTCCAACCTCAGCCTGACTGGCCCTGTGGTTTCAGCCGAACTTTCGTTCTAACGAGAGATCGAATCTTGTGAAGCTGACGTTCGCAGCAAAAGGGCCGTAGATGAAACCGCCATTCCAACATTCCGACTACGTGGAAATGACGGTTCATTTTCGATGCAATCTGAAGTGCCGTCATTGCATGATTTTGGAGAGCATGCACTGGCTTAAACCAGCCGATAACGCCGAGCTCACCGCGTTGTTAAAGGAAAATCAAGAGTCTGCCAAATGGAAGGGCCTGATTCTAACCGGAGCAGAAGTGACCCTGCGCAAAGACCTGCCCGATCTTGCCAAGCAAGCACGCGACGCCGGATTCCAGCACGTTCGCATTCAGACTCATGCCATGCGTCTGGCGAACATGGACTACTGCGAAACCTTAGTCGAAAGCGGCATCGACGAGTACTTTGTCAGCGTCACAGCCGACACCGCAGAACGTCACGATCACATTACCGAGGTCCCCGGTTCATTCGCCAAAACGTTGCAGGGCCTGCAAAACCTAGACACGTTTTCCAACGTGCGTCTCATGACCAACACCGTGGTCACTCGGCTTAGCTATCAGGCATTGCCAGATGTTGTGCGACTGCTCAAGAATCTCAAAAACTTGGTCCAGATGGACTTCTGGAACTATTGGCCCATGGAAGAAGAAGGCAATCCCGAATTGCTTGTCTCGCACTTCGAAGTTCGCCCCTATTTGAAGCAAGCCATTCAACTTGCTCGAGAATACGGACGCTATGTTGAGACCAAAAACTTTCCACATTGCCTACTGGGCGAAGCCGAGAACGCTTTAAAAAATGATCAGCCGGAATTGCGAATCGATCCAAAGTTCTGGGACGAATTTAATCGCAACGGCTTTCAGCAGTGTGCCTACCGAGATCTGTGTGGTTCAAAACAGTGTCTGGGCCTAAACACCGCTTATGTGAATCATTTTGGCTGGCACGAAGACCGCCTTTCTCCCATGCCGCGATCCGCTTAACACAGATACGAAGCAACGATGGCCAAATCTGATTCAAAACCCGCAAACGGCATCGCGCTTGGCTCGGCGACGAACATCGTCATCGTGGGCGGTGGCACATCCGGATGGATGACGGCCGCCATGCTTAGTCATTCCTTAACAACGGCCGAATGTTGCATCACGGTCGTGGATGATGGTAAAGGTGGAATCGGAGTTGGCGAAGCCACGATTCCATCGATCATTCAGCTGGTCAGACATCTGGGTGTTGACGAAGCAGAATTCATGAGAGCCTGCGATGCCACTTGGAAGCTGGGCATTCAGTTTTGCAATTGGAAAGAAGAAGGCCACACAGCTTGGCATCCCTTTGGACAGTGCGGCGCGAAAATTGATCATCGAGATCTGTTTCACTATTGGTTGGCTGATCAAACGCGATCCTATCAGTCGTATTCGCTTAATTGGAGCGCATCGCTTGCAGGAAAAAGTCCTCATTCCAAAACCAGTCGGTCTCAAATTGCAGCCGATGGAGCCTACGCGTTTCATCTGAATTCAGAAAAGCTGGCTGGCTGGCTGAAGCAACAAGCCATTTCAAATGGAACTCAGGTGGTCGCAGATCGAATCGAATCTGTCGCGACGGATGACGTCAATCAAGTTTCACACGTCTCACTGCCAGATGGCACTTCACTTCAAGCCGATTTGTTCATTGACTGTACGGGCTTTAACGGACTACTCATCAGCAAATGTCAGTCAGCAGACTGGGTGGATTACAGCGATCAGTTGCTGTGTGACAAAGCCGTTGCCATGAAGCTTCCGGCGACAAAACTGAAGCAGCCGTTCACGAATTCTCAAGCGCTATCTTCGGGCTGGGCTTGGGACATTCCACTGATGAATGGCCGAGGCGTTGGGTATGTGTACAGCAGCCATTTTATTTCAGACGAAGCAGCCGCCAACGAACTTCAGCAGCACGTGCGATCTTCACAAAAAGTGATGGACAAAAGTCTTCACTTGCTGCAAATGAAGGTGGGGCGGCGTGAAATCGCTTGGGCCGGAAACGTGTTGGCTGTTGGCCTTTCCGCTGGATTTATTGAACCACTTGAATCGAGCGGACTGCACCTGATTCAAACGGCCGTAGAACGTCTGCTGAAGTATTTGCCGACTGCGAATGGCAGTACCAGAGCCGGAGTCGAAGAAGACGGGCAGTCTGGCCTGCGTTCGGCCTACAACGCTGAAACGGCGATTCAGTTCGACGAAATTCGTGACTTCGTGCAGCTGCACTATTTGTTGAATCAACGAGAAGAGCCATTCTGGAAGGCAGCTCGAGAAGCAGCTTCCAGCTCTGCCCTGAAACACCGTCTGCGTTTGTACGACGAGATTGGGATGTTGGACACATTGCAGCCAAGTGCCTTCCCAGATGCCAGCTATTACTACCTGCTGGCGGGCAACGGGCGGTTGCCAAAGCGGCCGGCCGCATTTTCCTTGTCGGTGGATTCAGAGCGATTGAAATTTGTTCTAGGAGCGATCCAAGATCAAAACCGAAACGCATTGCGCGAACTGCCGTTACACGAAGAAATGTTGCAACACGTGCATCTGCCACCGGCTGCAAAAGCGTCTTAGTCACTTTCTGCATCAGTAAGAATGGAAGCTATTGATGACATCCGGGCCCCGAGATATCACTCGCATCGCACTTGTCTGTTTGACACCATCAGTCGACAGTCACGAGCACGATGGTTCCGAACTTCCATCCTACGGAATTCATCGAATTTTGGCCGCCGTGGTGGCTCATCCCAAGCTGTCTGGGTGCGAAGTTCAACTCTTCGATTTGGAAACCGAAGACGTCGATCGCTATGTCGATGACCTGCTGGAATTTGATCCTCAGGTCGTCGGATTTTCGCTGTTTGTTTGGTCCACTCGATGCTTGGTTGAAGTCGCTCGAAAAATCAAACAGCGTTCCCCCGATTGTGCCATCGTCTTTGGAGGACCATCAGCCCGTCCACCGGTTCTGGACTTAGCTCCTTACCAAAAAGCGATCGACTACGTGGACGCTGTCGTCACGCGAGAAGGAGAAGAAACCTTCTGCGACCTGATCATTGCGTTGCAAGAAAAACGGGCGACCGTAGATGTTTATGACACGTTGCTGAATGTTCCCGGTTTGCATTTGCCCAACCCTTTGGGATGGCACAACACGGGATTCCGACCTCCCCCAAAGAACCTTGATGAAATCGTCTCACCCTATCAGATGGGGCTGATGAACTATCAAGCCGTGGGCTACCTGGAATCATTTCGAGGCTGTCCGATGTCGTGTACATTTTGCGAATGGGGGGCCAAGGATATTTCGAAAGGCTGTTTTTCAGAAGACTATCTGACCCGAGAACTAGCGGCTTTGCAGGCTCATGATTGCCCGGCCGTCTTTAACGTCGATGCGGGGTTAAACTTAAACGCAGCCGCCTTTCGAAACTTGGCCAACGCTGAACGCAATGTCGGTTTCCTGAAAGACAGCCAGCTGTGGTGTGAAATCTACCCTTCGATGATCAAGGACGAACACATTGAATTTCTTTCTCAATGTGGACCTTCGTATTTAGGAGTCGGTCTGCAGTCGTTCAATCCCGAACTACTAAAACGCTTGCAGCGCCCCTACGGTCGCGAAAAATTTGGACCGGCAATCGAAAAGCTGCACACAGTGGCTACGAATATTGAAGTGCAAATCATCTTCGGCCTGCCCACTGATACTTGGGATGGTTTCATTGAAACGCTGAGCTATGCGTTAACACTGCCGGTGACTGTTCGAGTCTACCACACGCTGGTGCTGCCCGATGCCTTGATGACTCGAGGCCTGCCGGAATGGGAAATGAAGTATGACCCACATACTTTATCGATGCAGTCTTGCGTGGGATGGACACAAGATCAGCTGCTAAGCATGCGAGATCTGCTGACTCGCGAAACAAAGTTGTGCGGTGGCACAGCGGGCGAATTCTGGTGGTCATTTCCTCCCGGCACACAGCGCACGACGACTCCGAATTTGTCTCAAAAGCACTTTGCTCCGAGTCCCACTTCAGGAGGACGAAAGAGTGCCTGAAGCACGGACAGAAACAATTCGCATCAACAAGCGAACTGGGCGGACGGTCGCACTGGTGGCCATGTATCCCACACCCGATCCCGCGATGCCAGAATTCATTTCCAATCACGGCCTGCGTATGGTGGAAGCGACTCTGCGAGCCGCCGAATTGGAAGACTTGAATGTGGTCGTGTTTGATCTGCACGATGCCACCGCAGATGAACTCACAGACGTGTTGAGCGACCTTGATCCAGATGTGATCGGCTTTTCTTGCTATCTGTGGTCATTCCCTTTGTTCGCAGAAGTCGCAGAACGGCTGGCAAAAGCCGACCCCAGCAAATTCATTCTATTCGGAGGACCTTCTGCCGCGCCATCGATGCTGGATCAGTCCCCATTCCATGCCATTCGATCTCTTGTCGACGCCGTCATTGTGGGCGAAGGCGAACTCACGTTTCTGGAATTGGTCTCGCTACAAAGCCGGCAGCCTGATGATTTATCGAGCGTGCGAGGCATCGCAACTTGGAATGGCGTTCGTTGGAAGAAGACAAAAAAGCGTCCTTTGGCAGACCTAAACGAATTGGCTTCACCCTATGTGATGCAGTTGGTCCCAGCCGGCGGTTTGGCGGTGCTGCAAACTTATCGAGGTTGTCCGTTTACGTGTTCGTTCTGCGAATGGGGCACCATGGAATCTCCGAAACGCGTTCGCACTGCCGACCATCTTGCGTTGGAATTTCAAGCCATGGACCAACTTGGAGTCGACGGAGCTCTCTTGGTCGACGCCGGCTTAAATCTGAATTCTCAGGCGTTCAAACAGCTTGATCTTGCTGCTCAACAAACCGAATTCTTTCGAGATCGCAAACTGATTTCCGAAGTGTACCCGGCCAAAATCCAGGATCAGCACATTCGGTTTTTGGAACGCATCGGAAACCCTCTTGTTGGAATTGGCCTGCAGTCATTCGACAACGACGTGTTAGCAAATGTCGAACGCTCGTTCGAAGAATCTCGATTCATCGCCAACGTGCAGCAGCTGACGGAAGTAGCTAAGGTTGCCATCGAAATCATCATGGGATTGCCGGGAGATTCACCGGAAAAATTTCGTGAAAGCTACTATCGAGCGCGACAATTCCCGTGTGCTCTGCGAGTCTACCACTGTTGTGTACTGCCTTCCGCGTTGATGGTCAGATCTCCGCCAGAACACGCTTTGAATTACGATCCCGTGTCCTTAAAGATTCGATCGTGTTTGGGTTGGTCGGAAGAAGACGTGATTCAAGAATGCGATTTTCTGAATTCAGAAGCTCATGGCAACACGGGCCAAGTTGGAGACTATTTCTGGGTGTTTTCTGCTCCGCATAACCCCGCCATTCAACCGACGAGGTCTCACGCAGCATGACTGATTCTCACCCCATTGATTCTGAAACTTCGACCATCGGAACTCCTGAGCCGTTCTTTCGCATGTTGGAAATTCACAACGACCAAGTGAAGGAACACGCAGACAGTATTCGTCATATCCGTGATGGACAACTGACGGGAATTGTGGTTCGAAATGTCTATGACTCAGCCTTTATGTCGGATGTCACAACAAGATTGGAACGTCATGATCCGGCGTTCTTAAAGACCAAATTTCCAGAAAAGTTCCGATCGTGGTTTTATGGTCGCAATTTAAATTTGATGGGCACCGACCCGGTGTCGTATTTTGAACAAGCACAGCAGTTTCATCATCAGATGAACCAACTGTTCCCAAGCGAACAAGGGATCGGCAAACATTTGATGAACGTGCTTTCGAATTTAGATTCCGCTCGCCCTTATCGGTCGGCTCCGGGACCCGAATTGGGTCAGGACTACATGCTGACGACATTTCGAGGTCATGCGGAAGGCGGCTATATTCCGGCTCATTGCGACAACGAACAATCCGTTCGTCCTGCGTACGAACATCTTAGCACCCTGGTTTCCGATCACATGTACTCGATGGTGCTAATGATTTCCGCTTCCGAAGAAGGAGGTGATCTTGAAGTCTTCGACCACCGAATTGAACCTTCAGAAACCCACGAAGATCAAAGCGCCAACACGGGGGCGAACGCGGGGAAGATCGACCTATCACAACTGTCATCAGCCACCATTCGTTTAAACCCCGGAGACCTTGTCGTTGTTGATTCTGGGCGTTACCTGCATCAAGTCACTCCTGTGGTAGGTCCCAAAACTCGTTGGGTGGCCTGCAGCTTTATGGCTCATTCCTTGGACCGCAATGCGGTCTATTGTTGGGGCTAGAACCATGAGCTTGCAAACCCAAAATCATCAAAGCCTTCCCGCGTACTTCGACCGAATGATTGAAGCATTCCACGCAGGAACAGCAAGCCGCCATGCCCATTTGGGACACTGGAACCTGGATGAACGCGGCACACCCATTGATAATCTTAACCCAGGCCCTGACGCGTTGGAACGTGCTCAAGCTCGCCTAAATGGCGAAGTCATTCAACGCGGAAACGTTGTTTCAGGCACACGAATCTTAGACGTCGCTTGCGGCTTCGGTGGTCTGGCCGAGGCCTTGGGAACAATGTTCCACGATCTGGAAATCACGGGAATCAATATCGATCTTCGGCAATTAGAAATTTGCCAGCGGTTGCAATCCACCAAATCCAACGCGTTGCGTTGGCAAGAAGCCGACGCCTGCGACCTCCCCTTTGCAGATGCTGCATTCGACACCGTTTTTTGCATTGAGGCGATGTTTCACTTTGCTTCTCGCAAAAGGTTTCTGGATGAAGTTCGACGAGTCCTGAAGCCGGGCGGCACTTTGGTCACCACAGATATTCTCTTGGTGCAAGATCCCCAAATGCCTCAGTTCTGCTTCGACGCCATGTTGAACGATGGCTATGGCCCTTGGCCCGATCCGTGGTGCGAAAATGGCGACGCAGAAGACTTACTGAATGCCAGTGCACACTGGTCCAACGTCCAACAATACGATGCCACACAAAACACGCTCCCCACCTACCAATATATTGTGCCCCAAACACATTTCGCCCAAGGAGATTCACCCACCGCCGGATTACATCATCGAGACCCCGGTGACCAGGCTGTTCGGTCGGCAATGATGTTGCACTGGCTACATCAAAACGGGCGGTTGAAATACGTCTACACGTCGGCTGTTGCAGGAGCCGAATCATGAGTCACGTTGTGGCAATCTGCGGGATGATGGGCAGTGGTAAATCGACGATTGTGAAGATGTTACGTTCGCATTTTACCGATTGCGTTGTACTGCATGAAGACGACTTCAATTCTGCCCCAATGAAGTCGGTTGCTGAAGTACAAAACTGGTGGAACAACGGAGCCAACGTAGATGAATTTGACCTGTCCGCTTTGGGGGCCAAACTGAAATGCGAAGCAGAAGCAGCCAATGTTCCAGAGAACCAAATTGTGCTCTTGGAAACTCAGTTCGGACGCCACCATTCAGAACTGCGACCTTGGATTGATCTGCAAATCTGGATTGAAGTCGATGCCGATATCGCCTTTGCTCGAAAGGTCAGTCAGATCAGCCGACAGATGCAGAATGACAATGAAGCCCATTCCGTGGCAGGTTCTCTGCAGTGGATTTCAGAATTCTGTGACAGCTATCTTCAGACAACTCGAAAGCTGTTCATCCAACAACGCCAACAGGTCGGACAACAATCGGACGAGCGAATCGATGGAAGTGGCTGTCCAGAAGATGTTTGCGAACAATTTTTGACAATCTTGTCACCGTTGACGAATCCATCAACGTGACCAAAACATGATGATGCAGTGGCCAACGGTCATCGCAGTAGAAGACAATCACAGATAACCAAGGACGGTACGGATGAGCGAATCAATCAGAAGCCAGCAGCCAGCGGCTGCCCCCCTGCGGTTTCCCAAACGAGTCGTCATTTTGGGTGACGATGTCTGTGCTTGGATGTCGGCCACCGTGCTGCTAAGACACTTTGGGCGTTTGGGAATTCAGGTCACCGTATGTTCCGACGGCCACCGCACCAATCGCACGGGCCAACAAGCCGTGTCCACCACAGCTGCATTGACCAAGCTGTTAAAGAATATTGGCATCGACGAACACGACCTGCTTCGAGCTTGCCAAGGCACCTACAAACTTGCAACTCAGTATTCCGACTGGGCCACGGACGGTCGAGACTTCTGGCAGCCGCTGGGAGCGAACTCACAGCGAGTCGCCGGGCGACCAATTTTTGACGCTTGGTTTTCAGAACGCAAAGCAGGTCGACTGCTGCGGCCTTTGCATTCCTACGCAGCACACTGGACGGCCGCTTTGGCTGGCAAAAGTCCTCATTCGTTTTCATCGACGTCCGACTTTGCCGCATCGGGCGAGTACGGATTTCATGTGGATGCGACAAACTTAGCAAGCTGGTTTCGAGAAGTGGCACTGAAGTCTGGTGCTGAAGAAGTTTGTGCCCCAATCGCCAAGTCGTCGCCGAATGGTCGAGGTGGAATTGCTCAGGTCGTTTGCGACGACAGCAAGGCCATTCCCGGAGACCTGTTTTTAGAATGCCGTTTGATTGATGAAAACCAGAGAGACGGTGCAAACTGGATTTCGTGGGACGATCAATTCCAGTGCGACCGAATGGCCAGCATCCGAACCGCTAGCAAACGCCAAGTGCCCGTGTTTACTCGTGCTTGCGGCCACGATCACGGCTGGTCGTTAACAATCCCGCTCGCAAAATCAGTGCAAACTTCTTACGCGTTCGATAGCAAGTTTCACACAGATTCACAGGCCGCCGACTGTCTTCATAAAATCTGCGGCGGTGACCTCGGAAGTGATGCGAGCACCGATGCCAAGTCAGATGACAAAATCGAATTTTCGCAGATCAGTTCTGGACGTCGGACCACGTTTTGGAAAGACAACGTCGTGCATCTGGGCAATTCGGCGTGCCGTCTCGATTCTGTCGCCCACACTGATCTGCACTTGCAGCAATCCGGCATCGAATTACTGTTGGAACTGTTCCCGGACCGCAACATCGGCAAGGCAACTCGCACCGAATACAATTCCAAGATGGCCAGCCTGACCAATGAATTTCAAGACGTGGTTCGACTGCATCATGAACTACGAAGAAGGCCAACTTCTGGCTGCCGTGCGACTTCAGACAAAACAAGTCCTGCTTTAGATGCACTCGTTGTTTCAGCCGAACTGAAGCAACTGTTGGAAGTTTACGACGCGTGCGGAGAAGTCACTGTTCGCAACTCGCAATCCATGCCCGCTGCCGAAATTCGCGGGTTATTGGCCGGCTGCGGTCGACTTCCCCAAAGGCCATCGTTAACCGTTCGGTCGGCCGAACCGAACCACATTCAAGACGTTTTACGCCAAGCAGTGAAACACAATGAAACTGTGGTCAAGGACCTGCCGTTGCACGAAGAACTGCTGGATTGGATTTACAACGGGCCGTTTCAGCAGAACGTGGGGTAATGGCAACCATGTCGCTTGACTATCTGATCATTGAACAATTTCTGACCGACGCGTTGAAAGCGCGAGCACTTCAAGCTGCATTTGAACTGTCGATCATCGACGCCTTGGCTGACCAACAAAGCATTGTTGCATCTGAGCTATTGACGGGAATCAAGTGCGATGCTGAAGGGGGGCTGTTTCTGCTGCAAATGCTGGCCAGTAATCACGTGGTGGCCATCGATGATGGTTCTGTGAGCCTCACCGAAAACTTTCGCAAGGCATTGCCATTTCGAGACCTGCTGACGACCAAGTTGAAGTTTTCAACCTTGGTTGCTGCCGACTATTTTTCGAACTTACCGAATCTATTGCAATCTGAAGACGCATTTATGCAGTCTTCGAAGCTGTTCGAATTGTTTGATTATGGGCGTTGCCTTGAAGTGACAACAGCCAACTGTATGCATGCGTCTCAGTGGATGCAGATCACGACCATGCTGACTCGGTATGAGGCCGCCGTTTGCCACAACCACTATGACTTTGGACAACATTCCAAGATGTTGGACATTGGGGGCAACAGTGGTGAATTTTGCGTGCAAATTTGCCGTCGCAGCCCTGAACTGACAGCTCAGGTTTTCGATCTGCCGGTTGTGTGTCAAGTGGGACAACGGCATGTCAGCCAGTCTGCTGAATCAGCTCAGATCACATTCTGTGCAGGCGACATGCTGCAAGATGTGTTTCCCGCCGGTTGCGATTTGATCACTTGGAAGTCGGTGCTTCACGATTGGCCCGATCAGCATTTGCCCGATCTATTGCAGAAGTCGTTTCACGCATTGGAACCCGGTGGTCGGCTCCTGATCTTCGAACGTCAACGCTGGGACTTTGCAAAAGAAGCGACCCCGTATGGCCTGCTGCCTGTGATGTTGTTCTTTCGATCCTATCGCAATCCCGACCACTACCAGCATGCCTTAACAAACGCTGGCTTCACTGATGTGCGGCTTCAACAGGTACAGCTGGAAGTTCCCTTTCTACTGATTACTGCGACGAAAGCTGGTTAATATCAGCGCTGTGATAAACGGTGACGAATGGGTTGTTATGTCGACCTCGTCCCATCGAAAGATGGCCTACTGTTTGATGGCCGTGTGTTGCCATCCAATCTTTCAAGGCCAACGCATCACCTTGGAACTGCTGATTGATGCCTTCGAGACAATCCGCCAAGTGTTCGACCTTAAGATCGGCGGCATACACATTCAAATCATGTGAAGTTCGATGACTGCCTTCTTCGGTGACTTGCAGTAATCTCAGATCATCGACGTCCGCCGATTTCGTATAGGCCGCTGATTTCGTATGGGCCGCCAGGTTTTTAGGGGCCGTGGGGACCGCGATGTTCTTGGGGGCGAAGTGTCGAAGCAATAAATCAGCGGCCTGTTGCTCGCCTGAGTTTGAAAACTTGGAAAGCATGGCTTGCTGAATTTGGTTCCATTTGACGGGTCCCAAATTTTTATACTTCGATACGACTGCAATTTCACAGTGGACCATGGACCATTTGAAACCCAGAAAATCAAGCTGGCCCGCGTTTTTGTGCGCGGTCGCTTGCTGAGCCGTCCGTTCCAAATAGCACTTGCCAATTCGATCTGCTCCAGAACACTCGAAGCCAAAATGAATAAACTGGGCTGTTGAAAAGAATTGTTCAATCGACTTTTGATGCGCGGCAGGGCTGCTCATAGTGCGACAGATGTGCAACACTTCGGCAATATCAACAACGTCTAAGGCGGCCACCGGTATGGTGAACAAGGCTCGACGGCTTTCCACAGTGCCGGATTGCAGTCTGAGCGATCGTTCGAACATCACGGGCAGTTGATGATCGATCACAAGTCGCTGTAAAGCCAGCAGGCCTAGGTCGGCGAAAATTGTTTGTACCGTCATCTTCGATCCTCAAGTCTTCCATCGCTGTGACTTATGACTTATTCAGATTCCAGTCATTTCCTAAACGAACGCATTCGCCCTTCCGACCCGTATTTTAACTATTGCTACTGGCCCTACGAATCGCCCACCCTTGGTGTCGGAAAACTTCGTGCGTCAAGTTTACTATTTCGAGCCATCCAGGACATGCCTGAGGCTCAATGGTTGACAGATTGCATACGCAGTATTCAGGCGGGAATTGGCGACTTTCGCACTGTCTATGGCATCAAGCAGGTGAATGGCAAGTGGTCACTGGAAATGTATCTTTACGATTATGGGCGTGAAGATCGAGTCATCTCGGTGCAACGATTGATGGCGGCTTGCCAAGAACAATTGCAGCTTCCCAAAACAGTTTCACCCGATCTTCCGTACTTCATGTTTTCTTTTGATCTTGATGAAGATGTCGCAAAAGCCAACGGAAAGATCGACACAGTCCACGTGTACGTCGGGAATCCTGGCAGCACGGTTTCTAGCGGAATCAGCTATGGGTTTACCGACGATCCCCATGCATCTGAACTGGAAAACTTCTACTTCTTTTTCGATGCAAAAGACCGTCAGCAGATCGAAGATAAAATCCAATGTGCGGCGTGGCGAAACCAACCGAACACGTTGGTGGAAGAGATCTTGCGGCCCGACTTAATGGACTGCCATACAATTTGTCTGGCCAACAAACGCACGTCGAACACGATTTACTTTTCAGGAGTCACCGTTGTTCAATTGCGAAGCTTCCTGAACTGGCAAAACTACCCCAGTGAATTTCAGGCGTTCATTGCCGAACATCAATCTGAACTGGATCACCTGTTGTATGACGTCGGAGTCGACTACCAAGTGCGGGGCAACACGATCGAATTTGTGAAGTCCGGAATTTACGGAATCGTCTGAACCAGTCAGACAAATCGAGTGGCCGTGACATGCTGGCCTGAATGCCGACGTTCGACTTTCTGCTTCAATCTTGAGCATCAGAATGACCCTTCTGCCACGCAGAAGACGCCACCACATGTCGCTGACAGGCTCACTTGATTCAGATTGCCAACTTTCTTCAGCGGCAGGGAAAGCTACGATTGGTATTCCGTTTAAGACGATTCCAAGTCGATCGTTGGGCCATTTTTCCTGCACAATTGGAACCGTGTTCATAATCTCACGGGGCATCACGGCTGCTGCGTATTTCGAGCGGAAATCTGCATGGCTAGGCACGCACGGCAAAACCGGACTGATCGGAGAGGTGGGGTTAGGATAAGCCAGCTGGTGGGGAATTCTTGGCAACATGATCGTATTGCGTAGCCGATGCCAATTGCGTTGTTCTGTGCGATTGCGAAGTTTTGACTGCTGGTATCTCCCGGTCAGAAGTTGTCGCGTTTCTTTGTCGCACGACACCTCAACCAGGGCCACCTCAGATGACACTCGGTTTTCCACGCAACCGTTCTCAATCTTCACGCAGTCTCTTCAATGCCAAGTCAATCTGCCGACGTTTTTGCAAACGTCTTTCAGGCATGCTCGACGGAGCACGTCCTAACCCATCGGGGCTGACACGTCGCAAGTTCGGCAACCGGAATCGCCGTCCGGGTTCTCCAATTCAGATGCTTGAACAGCGTATGCTGCTGACAACCATCGATTTGACGACCTATGTCGGAGTCTCCAATTTCGCATTAACGGCTCAGGAAAGTGGTCCAGACACCATCTTCACTGTGGCCGACCGAGACGGAGGATCGGGCCCTTGGAACGTCACCGTTTCTGACGGCGTTCTTGTGATCAATGGATCATCAAGCGATGACGATCTACAGATTGATCTGAGCGGCGTCACAACCATTAACGCGGGCACGGTCACCGATCGATTTGGGGGCAGCCTGACCTTCAATGGCCTAGGCGGTTCAGACTCTGTCAGCTTTACGGGCGATTCCGCGGTCACCGGAGCACTCTCCGTACAAGCAGAATCGATCTCTGTCGCACCATCAATGCGGGTTGATGCAACGGGAGCGTTGTCGTTTTCTGCAGTGACATCATTGTCAGTTCCAACCAGCGCCACGGCCTCAGGCAGCAATACCGCAGCCGTCAATATCAGTGGCGATGTCTACGCCGCGTCGGTGGCCGTGTTGGCTCAGACAGCTGGCAGTGTCACGTCGACCAATTCTGCTTCGTTATCGACAGCCAGCAACACATTTACCGACACAGCAACAATCACGGTCAATGGTGCCGCCAACATTGTGGCCACCGGCGATGTATCGTTAATCGCAGAACGCACCACATCATACACGGCCAATGCTCGCAACGCTGTCAACACAATCACGGGCGATACCAGTGTCTCAGTGACTTCGGCAACGGTGACTTCCGGAGCAGACCTAACGATTGAAGCCAAAGACCGTCTCAACGTATCTGCTGTGAGCGCTCGAGAATCCATCAATCCATCGGCCGTGCAAGGTAACATCACAGCGTCGGCTGCTCGTAACCTCGTCACCGGCAGCACTTTAGTCACCATCACAAATTCCACGGTGACTCAAACAGGAACCGGAAAGTCGGCCACAATTCAGGCTTTGCGAGAAACCAAAGCGAACGCACTCGCATCCGGAGAATCTTTGACCAACGGAGTCCTGCCCAACAGCACGTCTCTGAATTTGGGCGGAACGTATGCCACGAACCATCTTTCTGGAAACGTGAAGACTGTCCTAAGCGGCGGAGCATTTACCGCAGTGGATGCCACAGTCACTGCCAAAGACGATGCAGTGGCCGACGTCAAAAGTGAATTGACCTTGGGAACCGGTGACCACGAAGCGGCCATCGGTAACGAATCGCTCACTTTCGGAGCATCAATTGCTTTTAACCAAATCGACAACACAACCACCAATGCAGCCACCAAGACCATCAACGCAATCTTAGGAACCACATTCGGAGCCAGTTCGGCTTCACAAACTGACGCCACGTTAGACGACACCACATTGAATGTGTCGGGCGATTTTAGCATCACGGCGGATTCGGCGGCTCGAGTCAATTCCACCGTCAGCAATGCAATCGATTCAAGTTCATCGTCTGTTTTTGGATCGAAGGGATCTGCGGCAGCCGGAATTCTTGCCAGCAACTTAATTCACACCGCTGCAGAAGCTCATGTCATCTACGCGACGTCCACGCCAGCGACGATCGCCGGAGCACTCAACATCACGGCTCTGGATAGCGCGGCCGTCTTTTCAAACAGCAAGTTGGTTTCGTCGGCGATCGTGACGAATGACGGGGGCACCCGAGTGCTTCAGGATCAACTGAACCTGACTTTGGATTATGATCACAAGACGTCTGATGCCAGCAAAGCCATCGCATTTTCAGACACCGTTTTGGTGGAAGAAGGCCACACAGCGGGAGGCCAAGTTCACGGCATCTTCGAATATCTTGGAATCGCCGGAACACTGAACCTAAGCACGACAGACTTTTCAGATCTTGACCTTTGGAAACCAGTGACTGGCACAAACATCATTCCACAGGGCAACAACTTATCGGGGTCAGATTCTGTTGCCGTGGGCGGCATCATCGTTCGCAATGACGTGCAGTCATCAGCAATCGCCAAGCTGCAAAACACAACGTTGGCCAGCACGGGCGACGTAAACGTCACGGCCAAAGAAGCGGCCATCATCAACGCCACGGCTGATGCCGCCGTAACATCATCGGGAGGAAGCGCGTTTGGCACGGGAACCAGCATTGCGGTTGGTGGAGTCATTTCAACAAACGCTGTGCAAAGCGAAGCCACGGCTGAAATCATAGATAGCTCAGTCACCACAAACACAAATTCTGGCAACACGGGCCACGTGTCCGTTTCTGCGACGAATGAATCGTCGATCGATGCGACCAACAAAAGCATGGTGCAATCGGGCGATACCGCCGTCGGAGCCATCATTGCGTTTAACACGATTGGATATCCACAATCCAATCTGTTGGTTCAAACGTTGGAAACGCTGATTACCACGAATATTGGAACAGCGAACCCGGCGAAGACTTCGGCTTCGATCGTCGACTCGCCAATTTCTGCGGCGGGCGATGTCACGGTTTCAGCGACTTCATCGGCTTCAAACAAAGCCACGGTCACCAACGAAACAACGTCAGCTGCATCTGCCTTGGTTGATGCAAGCGGTTCAGCAATGGGCGGCGTACTGGCGTCGAACATGGTCAATTCAGACGTCGACGCCTTTATCAAAGATACGGCCGGCGCCCAAGGTACTTTGTCCGCAGCGGGCGATGTTGAAGTCACGGCCGTCGACGATACCTCAATCTTAGCAGACACCACGCTCAAGGCGATTTCGTCGACCACCAACGACGGCGGAGCCAGTTTAGTCAATTCCTTCGCAACCAAGCTGCTTGAAGACTATCAGTATTCAAGCAGCTCGGGCAGCAAGCTTGTGAAATTCGGTGACAAGGTTCGAGTCGCATCAGATCATACCGTAGACAACGGCGAGCGCGAGGCCATTTATCAGTACATGGGAACAGATACCGGGTCCACGTTAAACCTGACCTCAGAAGACTATTCCAACTTCGGCCTGTGGCGAAAACTGGACACCGTTAACATTATTCCCACCGGATTCAATGTGACGGATTCTGATTCCATTGGAATCGGAGGCATGGTGGTCCGCAACGACGTGGTCGCAGATGTCGACGCTGTTGTGGACAACATGACAGTTTCAAATTCGAAGAACTTGACAGTGAACGCTGACGGCAGTCAGAACCTATCGGCGACTTCAGATGCAACCGCTAGTTCCTCTGGTGGCAGTGCTTATGGATCGGGAACATCGATTGCTGTCGGAGCATCCATTGTCACCAACACGGTTCAAGGTGGGGCCGAAGCTTCGATCAAAAACAGCAGCATCACGACCACGGGAACAGGAACAGACGGAGACGTTGATGTCACGGCGAAGAATTCAGCGTCGATTGATGCGATCAACAAAAGCGCGATCACTTCTGGTGACACGGCGGTTGGAGTCACTTTGGCGTTTAACACTTTGGGATATGCCAGCCAAGATGTGCTGACTCGAGCCATCGACGCCATTGTCGGCACCAATATCGGCGCTGCTGCCCCGACCAAAGCCGTCGCTTTGATCCGCGATAGTCCCGTCGTAGCATCTGGCGACATCAACGTAACGGCTCATTCCGATGCTCAAGTCAAAGCCGAGCTGACCAACGAAACCACGTCTGCGGCGTCCGCACTTGTCAACGCCAGCGGCATGGCCATTGGAACCGTCCTTGCCAGCAACATGTTGCAAAGCACGGCGACCGCCGACATTGAATTCACAGCTTCAGGTGCCACCAGCAAAGTTACGTCCGGCGGCAATGTCACAGTTGAAGCTCGAGATCGAGCGGGCATCGAAGCAAGTTCTCAGCTGGACGCCAGTTCGACAACAACAAACGATGGTGGAGTCAGCACGGCCATTGAATGGCTGAATCAGTTCTTCGACAATCAATACGATTACACGACCAGTTCAGGACTTCGAGACGTTGGCGGGCTGGATTATACTCACGAAACAACAGCCGGCATTCAAACACTTTCGGCCGGAACAAAAGTTCTTCAACGAGCCAGCGGCAGCGACGATACCGATCAGGTGTATCGTTTTGTCGGAATCACGGGAAGCGGTACCGAATCTGTCAACTTAGGCACGGAAGACTATTCAAACACCAATCGTTGGCAACCCGTTTATCGTCGAGACACCACCAAGGTTCGCATTGGCAGCGACTTTGCCACAACGAATATTCGAGGCAACATTTATCGATTTATTGGAAGCCCAGAAGCAGACGTGAACTTAGCGACAGAAGTCTACACCAACACGTCACGTTGGGAACGAGTTCAAGAGCAGTCAGCCGATTTCATTCCTCAAATTGGCAACATCACGGGGTCCGATTCCATTGGTGTGGGCGTGCTTATTGTTCGCAATGATGCTCGCAGCACCGTGACGGCCAATATCGACAAAACCATCGTGCAAGCCACGGGCAACGCAACGGCAGGCAACGTCACTGTCAATGCATTGGAACAAGCGGACATCAAAGCGACGACCGAAAACGTCACATCGTCATCCGGTGGAAGTGCGTTTGGTACAGGAACATCTCTGGCCGTTGGCACCACGGTTGCCACAAACATGGTGCTGAGTTCTGCGGCAGCCGCGATCACCGACAGTACCATCGATGCCGACGGCAACTTGGCCGTGTATGGCGAAAATCGAGCTGGTATTGATGCAACGGCAAAGACGTCTGTTTCGTCTGGAGACACGGCGGTTGGAGCAACTCTGGCTTTCAACACTTTGGGCTATGAAGCTCAGAACATCCTGTTTTCAGCAATCGACGCTCTGTTACAAACCAACATCGGCACGGCTCAACCATCATCCGCGACGGCTACTGTCGAAGATTCGGCTCTGACAGTTGATGGAAATGTGAGTGTCACAGCCGACAACAAAGCTGGCCTCAATGCAACAATCACCAACGCGGCAGATTCGGCGGCGTCTGCGTTGTTCGGAGCCACCGGCGCAGCGGCCAGCATTCTTGTTGCCAGTAACATGGTGGCCACCGACGCCGATGCGGTGATCAAGTTTGCAGAACCCTCCACCGCAACAGCGACTCCCGACGGAATCATCACGGTTGGTGGAACGTTGCTGATCAAGTCTCAAGATGACACCCAAGTCTTTTCCAATGCAAAATTGGTGGCCAGTTCATCCACTTCGAATGACGGTGGAATTGGCGTATTAAAGAACAGCTTAGAAGCGTTGGATCCAACAGCTTCGACGTTCGTGAGCTCTGAAGGTACTCGAACCATCGACTTTGGCAACACTGTCAAAGTCGCCAATGATCACACAGAAGGAGGCAACGCTGGAGGAATCTATCGATACATGGGGCCTGCTTCGACCAGCTTAGATTTATCCACCGTCGATTATTCTGACGCGGGATACTGGTTTGAAGTGACGGGCACCAAGATTATCCCAGCAGGTCTAAATGTATCCGATTCCGATTCCATCGCTGTCGGAGCGCTCGTTGTTCGCAATGATGTCGTCAGTGACGTGGACGCACTGCTATTAAACACCGACGCCAACATCGTGGGTACCGTAACGATTACGGCGATCGAAGACGCCGTAATCCAGTCTGTTGTGAATGCAGAAACCACATCATCCGGAGGCAGTGCGTTTGGGTCTGGTACGTCTTTGGCGGTCAACGGAGCAATCGCCACCAACAACGTTGTGTCATCGGCCGACGCCAAGGTTGAAGACAGCGACATTGCCACCACAGGCACTGGATCAGACATCAATGTTGTTGCCACCAACACGTCCTTCATTGGTGCTCGAAATATCGCATCTACGGCCACGGGCGATACGGCGGTTTCCGGAGTTCTCGCATTCAACACCATCGGTTGGAATGCTCAAAACTTACTGTTTAACAGCATCAACACCTTGCTGGGTGAAACGGCAATCGGAACAGAAAATCCGGCTCGAACAGCGGCCGTGGTTGAAGATTCGATCTTGAATTCAGCCGATGCAGTGAATGTAACGGCCGACAACAGCGCGAAAATCCAAGCGACTTTGGGTAACAAAACCGATTCGCAGGCTTCCGCTTTGCTGGATGCTTCCGGAATGGCGGTGGGGCTGGCTTTAACCACCAACCTTGTCAGCAGCGATGCCGAAGCGAAAATCTATTCCACCACAAGCACCAAACGAAACGTAACGGCTGGTGCCGGCGGGATTAAAGTTGAAGCAACAGACAACGCGAACATCACCGCCAACAGTAAACTTGAATCTCTGCAATCGACCACAAACGATGCAGGGTTGGGCTTACTGATCGGAGCCATCGTTGATCGAGACGGCGTGGATTTCACCGACCGATCGGGCAGCCGATCGGTGAATGAAAACGATCTGGTACTGATCGATTCCGTCGACTATTCGTCATACGAATTGCCAGACACAGTGACCAAGGGTGATCGAGTTGAATTGGAATTCGACACGACTGGTGGATCTGCCAACGACGTTTTTGAATACGTTTCATCCACAGATTTAACGGACACCGTCGACTTCGAAAAACAGGATTTCAGCGACTCATCAAAGTGGCGAAAAGTGTCTGCTGCAGCGGAAGAAATCTATAAGTTCCTCGGATCAACATCCACAATCAATCTTGCGACAGAAGACTTCACAGACACAAGTCGCTGGTTCGCGATGTCGAACGTGGATCCAACCAGTGCGATTCCCGGGCTAAGCCTGAATGTCACAGATTCAGATTCTGCGGCATTCGGTGGGCTGATTGTCCGCAATGAAGTCACCAGTGATGTGGACGCTTTCATCGACGATGTGATCGCTGAAGCAGCGGGCGACATCTTCATTCACGCAGATCTCACGGGAATCATCAACGCTCAAACACGCAGCACGGTCACATCAAGTGGTGGCAGTATCGCTGGCAACGGATCATCAGTTGCAGTCAACGCTGTGATCGTCGCCAACATTCTGAATTCCTCTGCAGATGCGTACGCCAAAGACAGTACCATCACAGCGACGGGAACGGGTGATATCCAGCTGCAAGCTGAAAATGAATCTCAGGTCGATGCCACCATCGCCGCCAATGTGGAATCAAATGGGCATGGCATCGGAATCGTGTTGGCATTCAACACGCTGGGCATTGCGGCTCAGAACTTCCTGTTTAACACGGTCGATGCCATTATTGGCACATCGATTGCCAGCCAAACTCCCGCTGTTACGAATGCAAGAACTGAAAACACGACTCTAAATGCAGCCGGCGAAATTTCAGTCACGGCAGATTCTAACGCAGCCATTGATGCTCGCATTACAAATTCCAACAGCACAATTTCAGTGACTCCGGCCGGTGGTAGCGACACCATCACGGTGGGCGCGATTTTGGCGATGAACAAGGTGGCCACCGACACCGATGCCAGCATTGATTCGGCGTCAACGTTAACCGCTGGCAGTGGCTTGACCGTGACGGTCGACAACGAATCTCGGATTACATCTGATGTTGAAGCCAGCAGCGTGGCCATCGGTGCGGGCACCGCAGATTCTTCAGGTGTTGCCATCGGAATCACTTTGGCTCGCAACGAAGTGGATGCCGACGCGGACGCCGTGATTCATGCTGTCACAACGGGATCCGTCACTGGAGACCTGCTGGTGAACGCAAAAAGAGACGCTCTTATTGATGCGTCTGTGACATCAACGGCCATCGGAGTCGCTTTGTCGACCGGTCAGTCTGTCGCTGTCAGCGGCAGCGGAGCTTTGGCGTTTAACACGATCTTGGGCAGCAGCAACGCCAAAGTCAAAAACAGTGGTCTCACCACAATCGCTGGTGCCGGAGAAACCGGTCGTTTTGCTGTGAAGACAGATGATGATTCTCTGATTGACGCCAAGGTGCGATCGGTTTCTGTATCTGTCGCCGTTGGAGCAAAAACGGCAGCCGGAATTGCGATCGGACTTTCCGTTGCAAAGAATCAAATTGGATGGGACACATCCACAACAACCAACAACCATCTGAGCACCGACAAGCCGACCACTTTAACGACGGGGCAAAAGGTCAAAGTTGCCAGCGGCCCTTTCCTTGGTCGAGTCTTTACTTACCTTGGAGCCAACCTCAGCGACGCTGCGGGAATTGACTTAAGCACGGTTAATTACTTCGACAACAGTACTTGGGAACAAGCCGATCTATCGACCAACGCTGCTGAAGTTTATGCCACAATCGAAGGCGCGACCATCACGGCTGCTGGCGACCTAGACGTTGAGGCTGATTCTGATTCTGAAATCAACGCCGTCGTGCTATCGGGTGCTGTCGGAGTCGCCGGTGGGAAAACGGCAGTGGCCGTCAGTGCGGCAGGAGTCTACACCGAGAACACCATTCGCACGGATGTTCGCGGCCGAATTATTGGCGGCACCATCGTTGCCAAATCTGTCGACGTGTCAGCCGACGATGGTTCCGCGATCAAGTCGGTTGCCGGAGCCGCTTCTGTTGCAGCAGCTGTTGGCAAGACGGCTGTGTCTGTCAGCATCGGTCTTTCGTTGGCGTTCAACGAAATCACAAGTGAAACAGAAGCAGCCATAACGGGAAGTGCGAATGTCACAACCAACACGGGCAATGTTGGAGTGTCGGCGATTTCTCGAGGCACCAAGCTGTTCGACTTGACATTTTCCAGCAGCCAATTGGATGATGCGGCGGTCGCCGATGGAGACAACGGAAGCACATCGGGCACAGACGAAGCGGCCGTTGACGCGACAGCAGACGCGGCCGTCTTAGCCGCACTCAAAACCGCGTTAGCCGGTGCTCCTTCGAACGCTCTTGAATTCCCGCTTCACGAAACGGTTCGCAGCGATTGGGCCTTCACCACCGCCGACGGTTCGCAGGACATCAACGAGGGAACTCAGGTCAAACTACAAGCCGGATACTCGGGCGGCGGAGTTGGTTCTGCCATCTACCAGTATCTGGGTTCAACAGAAGCAACAATCGACCTGTCGGACGAAGATTTCAGTGACACTTCCAAGTGGCAGCGCAAGGCGGCCGACTTCAAATTGTCGATTCTTCAGCAGGGCAAATCTTGGCTCTTGGTCACCGCTGATGGATCCAGCTACACGTTATCTTTGCACCCGACGGATTCTACGAAAATCGAAGTTTCGAAGACGAATGTCAGCGCTGTTTCTGCAGCCGCATCGGCAGGTGTCGGAGTCGGTAAAGTGGGCGTGGCGGTTAGCGGCGCTGGAGCAGTCGCGGTCAACAGTATTCTGACCAAGACCGACGCGAAAATTGAAAGCTCGGTCATCGCCAGTGCGGCTCAGGTTCTGGTGAATTCCACGAATTCGGCGGTCATCAATTCGGCGGTCGTCGCAGCATCGTTAGCGATCGGTGGCGGACAAGCGGGTGTGGGAGTTTCTTTGGGAGTCGCGGTTGCTGAAAACCGCATCGGTTCCAAAGCCAGCGGAGCCACGGGCATTGCTCGCACAACTGCCATCGTCAAAGACAGTTCCGTTGATGCCGTCGGACAGACCACCGTGCAAGCGGTCAGCAGTCAAGAAATCGGCAGTTTGGTCTTCGCTGGCTCGGTTGGAGTCGGAGTGGGCCAAGTTGGAGTCGGTGTCAGCGGAGCCGGAGTTTACGCTGAAAACAGCATCAAAATGGATGTGCTGGCTCAGATCGACGGCGACGGAAGCGGAGCCGGACGAAAGTTCGAAGCGTCTGCGATTAACGTTTTGGCAACCGACCAATCGGTGGTGAGTGCGTTTGCCGGAGCGGCGTCGGTCGCCGTATCGTTTGGACAAGTTGGAGTCGCCGTTTCGATCGGAGCTGCGATTGCTCGAAATGACATCGGCAGTCTCACGAAGGCAGAAATCAAATCGGCCGACGAAGGCATCAAGACAGAATCGGGGCACCTGACCGTCAAGGCGGCTCAAAAATCATCCATTCAAGTGATCGCCGCCGCCGCGTCCGCTGCGATCGCGGGTGGGCAAGCCGGAATTGCCGTCAGTGGTTCTGGAGCAGACGCTGCAAACTTGATCCACAGCTCAACACGAGCTCAAGTGGTGGACAGTCTCGTGAATTCCGCTGACGATGTGATCATCGAATCTGCCGGAACATCAGCGATTGATTCGTTCGTGTTCAGTGCGTCGGCCGGTGTGGGTATTGGAGCCGCCGGAGTTGGAGCGTCCATCGGAGTCGGTTTAGCTCGCAACATCATTGGCTACAAATCAAATTCTTCCGTAACGGCAACCTATACCACCGTTCAAAACCCCACTTCAATCGCAACCAATCAAACGGTTCGCGTTGCAGAAGGTGTTCGCAGCGGAGAAGTTTACAAGTTTCTTGGCACAACTTTGACCGAAGAAACGACGGGCGAAGGCGTTGATCTTCAGGCTCAAGATTACGGAGACCGTCGCGTTTGGGAACGAATTGATCTGGTCGCCGACACTTCAGAAGTTGTCGCTCAGCTCAGCGACAGCAGCGTCACAGCAGCCGATGACTTGACGGTAAAAGCAACCGCCACATCCACCATTCAAGCCAACGTCTTTTCTGGTTCGGTGGCTTTGGGTGGAGGCGCGGTAGGAGCTGGAATTAGCGGAGCTGGGGTTGGAGCGGAAAACCGAATTTCCACCGACGTGACTGCCGAAATCGTTGGCGATGGAACCGCGGGAATTGAAGCTGATGCCATCAGTGTTCTCGCCAACGACACATCGAACATCAGTGCCATTACAGGAGCCGCTTCAATTGCCGGTGGCTTTGGAGGCAGTGGATTTGCAGCATCCATCGGCGTTGCAATTGCCTACAACGAAATTGACAACGACATCACCGCGTCTATTCGAGACGCCGATACGAAAATTGAAACTCGATCAGGTGCTCTCACGGTTTCTGCCACAGATGCGGCCACCATTTCGTCCACCGCCACTGCAGCTTCTCTTGCAGTTGCCGCGGGAGGACTTGCAGTGTCTGTGAGCGGAGCGGGGGCAGATGCAACCAACGTCATCTTGACGGACACCAATGCCTACATTTCGGCCAGTACCGTTGATGCGGCAGCTGACCTGAATCTGACTGCTGCCAGTACCGCCAATATTTCGTCATCCGTGGCTGCTTTGGCGGCAGCGTTGGCCTTCAGCGGAGGAGCGGGAGTTGGAATCGCGATTGGCTCGTCAACAGCGTCGAACTATATCGGCTATACAGCAGATGGCGCAGTCGCTTCATCCATGACCACCGCGTATATCACGGGATCTGCGATCACCGTTGATGGTACGCTGAATCAAACGGCAACTTCCACCGCCACGATTTCGTCGAACGTTGCTGCAGCGTCGGCAGCAGTCGCCGCAGGGTTTTATGCGTTCGCCGGCGCGGGCGCTGGAGCCAGCACTAAGAATCGAATTGGTCAGACCATTCGATCGTATATCCAAAACACAACCGGAACCGGTGTGGCCATTCAAGATGCCAATTTGTCGGCAACTGACACGTCTTCGATTTCGTCGTTTTCTGGAGCAGCTGCGTTGTCGGCGGCCATCGGAATTGGTGGAGCAGCCGCCGTCAGTGTGGCTTTGGCAGACAATGCAATCACCAACACAGTGGAATCGTGGGTCGACAATTCCACCATTGGTTCAGCAACCAATCATCTGTCATCTGCTGGCAGTCAGACGCTTGGGCTGGGCGATCGAATCCGCATCGATTCCGCTCAAAGCGCACTCGGTCGAGTCGGTGCGATCTATGAATTCTTGGGCCATTCCAGCACTTACCAATCCACAAATGTTCCTGTTGTCGTCAACTTAAATGAAACCATTCAAGTGGCCGCTGGGCATACAGCGGGAGGCACCGTTGGGCAAGTCTATCGTTACAAAGGCCGAGCAGATCAGTTCTCAAGTATCAATGGAACTCAAACATTGGCAACCGGCGATCGGGTTCGCCTCTCGGTACTTTACGATTCCACCAAAGGGGTTCCCAGTGCGGCTTACAAATATTTAGGAGCACCCGGCAGCATCGATCTCGCTTCCGAAAACTACCTTGACACGACTCGTTGGGAAAACGTGACCAACGTCAATTTGGCTTCCGAAGACTTCTCCGACACGACCTACTGGGACAACATCAGCAGTGTTCATCTTGGAACAGAAAACTATCAAAACACGGCAGTTTGGCGAGAAGTCGATGACACATTGACGATCACCGCCACTGAAAACGCAACCATCACGGCTCAGGCACACGCGGCCGCGTTGTCGGCCGGGTTGGTGGCAGCAAGTGGGGGCGGAGCAAACGCGACCAACACCATCACCACGACGACTCGAGCCTACATTTCGGGATCGACTGTCAATCTATCGGGCGATTTAGACGTCACTGCAGTGAACACATCGACCGCCAGCAGCACAACGGGTTCTTCTAGCATCGCGGCAGGAGTGGTATCGGTGGCAGCCGGCGGCTCAACAACCACCATCAATATTACTCCAACCGTGTCTGCATTCATCACGGGGGGTTCCGTTGTTGCAGATGAAATCGTGATTGGCGCAGCGGCGACTCCGAAAGCAACGGCCTTCGCATACGGAGTCAACGCCGGAACGTTGGCAGTTGGAGCATCTTCGGCGAACGTCAATGTGTCTCCCGTTGTTTCCACATCCGCTGGAGGAACGATTACGGCATCTGCATTGACCGCACGATCCATCACCAACGAACCAACCACGGGCCGCACGGCCGACGTCCAAACCACGGGGGCATCTGGCGGAGTTCTGGTTGGAGTCAATTCCACTCGCAGCACAGTCAACCATGGCGGATCTGTCAGTAGTTCCATTGCCAATGGTTCAGTCTTTCAGATTGACGGTACGACATCAATTTTAGCAACCAGTAACGGCGACCATCAGGCAAAAGCAGATAGCTATGCATTGGGATTGTTGGCGGCCGGAGTCAGTTATGCTGAAGCAACATCAACGGCTGTTGTCACAGCGTCATTGGGTGACAACGTCACGCTCACGGGCGGAGCACTCACCATTGGAGCTGTTCGAAGTCACAAACAGTTTTCAGATAACCTCGCGGGCAGCGGCGGCGCAATCGCCGGAGCATCCGCCTCTGCATTAACGTCTCAAACAGGAAATGTGACCACGTCGATTGGCGACAGTAACGTGACCTTGACCGGACAGCTCACGGGCAGCGCGATCAGCACGGCGGAATTGAATGGTCGAGTTCAAACGTTTTCCGGAGGACTTCTGGCTGGAGCAGGAGCTCGACTTCGCAACTCGGCCAACACCAACGTGCTGGTTGACGTGGCTGGTGGAGCAACCATTCAGGCCACCGCCATCGAAATCGATGCGGGAAATGTATTCCGCAAACCCGCACTCACCACGGACAATATTCGAGGAACCACGGGCGGACTGGTCAGTGGAGCAAGTGCCAAAAGTGAAACAACAATCGCCTTTGATACCAAGGTGAACATCGGTGCCGCCGC
Source organism: Fuerstiella sp. (assembly GCA_039974975.1). Classification (GTDB taxonomy): domain Bacteria; phylum Planctomycetota; class Planctomycetia; order Planctomycetales; family Planctomycetaceae; genus Fuerstiella. Next base: position 79,443 of record JBDWHY010000040.1, read on the forward strand.
ATCGTTGACTGTCACGGGCCAAGAATCCACGGCGGGCGAATTTGCTTTACGAGCCTTGAATGACATTTCGGGCCAAGACAAAGTCAGCTTCACCACCGGTGGAGCATTCAGTGGTGCGGGTGCAGAATCCATCATCAAAACCACCACCGACAATGCAACCGTATCAACGGGCACAAACGCGATTCTGAACAGCGTTGGCGACATCGTGATGTCGGCTCGAGGCACCGGAGATGTTCGTACGAAGACGAACATCGAAACCTTCGGAGTCGCGACTGTGGGCGTGGCTGATGCGGTTTCAGATCTGCGTCCTGTCAACACAATCACCGTGGGCACGGGAACGGCAATCACGGCGGATGGAGACCTGTTGATTTCCGCCGGCACCAACACCGAATTTAATCGCGATCAATACAACCTAGAAGCCATTTCAGATTCGTTTGCTGGCAGTGCAATTCCGGTCGATGACATTGATTCGACGGCTCGGCTTCAGCAAACGAACCGCATTGATATCAACAGCGGAGCCGTTTTAAGTTCCGCCGCAGATATCAAGCTTCATGCCGAACGCCTTGGCTTGGCTGACGCAGAAAGCAAGGCAAAGGCTGTCAACTGGGCGACGGCTGCTGCCGGAGCCGTCAACAGCTTGCTGGGTGGGCAAGAAACCTTCGGAGGTTCTATCGACGTCGACGCTGACGGTATTGTTAATGTCAATGGAACACTGCAAACAGGTACAAAGCGTCACCGTTCGTTGGTCTTGGGGACTCTTACCGGAGCAACAGCCGGTGGTTGGGATGTGGACACGGGAACAATTACCAGCGTCGTGGGGACTCCAGGAGTCACGATTACTCAAGGGAATGAAATTCTCAGCACAGGTCTGTTTACTCAACTGGAAAACGCTGAAACTCAGCTTGAACTGTACCGAACCACCAACACAACTTTACGAGATTTCTATCAATCTGAAATCACACGAATTGAAGCAGAACTCATCGCCGACGGTTTGGGCAGTCGAGAAGCCGACGGTTCATTCACCGCCAATGAAGTTTACGTGTTGACCGCCGCCGTTCAGCCTTTACGAGCTCAAGCAGGCATTGTCGACATTCGAGCCGACGCTTTAGTCGGTACGGGTGCCGGAATCCTGAGTGCTCCTGGTGACGCCAGCGTCAGCATCACTAACCACAGCCCCGCTCAGCTGCAAATTCAAGGAATCGACATTCCAGAACAGAACGGTGGTTTGTTCCTGAACGGCGACAACGTCATCAGTACCGCTGCCATCACAGCGGTGAATGAAACGGGACATGGAACGGCAGCGTTTCACACGATTACGGGCGGCACAGGTTCAGCAACTCCCACGATCACAGTCAGCAACACTTTTAACAGCAGCACCTATTCGGGAAGCGTCACGTACCCGAATCCTGCCATCGTTGTGAATGGCGAAGTCACCAATCTGAACGGTGACTTTACCGCGACGAACCCCAATGGTGACGTTGTCTACAAGGCTAGCATCAAAGCGGCCAACATCACCACCATCGCCGGCGGAACTGTGTTCATCGACGGAGTTTCAACTCACAGTACGGCCGGTGACCCGTACGGCGATTTGCAAGCTTTGGGCAATGGCATCACCCAATACAACACGACAGCTGCCGTCAACACTTTGACCACCGCGTCTTCATCAACGTTGCTTGGTGACACGATCATTATCAATGCCGAATACTTGAACATCAACGGTCTGATTCAAAGTGGAAAATCGAGCTACTCTTTGGCCATTGACGCGAGTGTTGCATCTCAGATTGCCACGATCAAATCGAATGGTTCGACGGATCGTTACACAGCGTTAACGTCGCCAAATCCCGACTTCAGTCTCAGCTACGACCGAGTCACAGATCGCATCATCGTTCGCGAATTGCGAGTCAGCGGCGGCAATGTACAGCTAACCGGACATATCCTCAGCACCGGCGGAGGCACCATCCGAGTCTTGGATGGGTACGCCGACATTAACGTCGATAACCAGACCGCGTTTGATGTTGAAATCGAACGTTTGGACGCGTCAAAACGCGGGAGTGGAACCTTGCTTTTGGCAGACAAAGCCAAGGGCACAAGCGAAAATCCCAGCCAAACATTGTACGGCAACACCACCGGAGCACTCACTCCGGTTGATGGAAGCTATACGCCAGAATCCAACTGGCGATACGGTTTTTCAATTGGCATGCAAACGGCGACTCGAACCACAACCACCTACGGATCTTCGGCTTGGCTGGGAGTGGACGCCTTGGCGGCCGACCCGGGAAATGTTCGCAGCGGTCCGTTTACCGAGGTCATTTCTCAACCTCAACTGCTGGACGAAGGTACGTATTTCTACCAATCCAATTCCGCCGATGGCGACTACACGTACGCCACTCAAACCAACAACACAGAAACTCCTCGCAGCTATAAAACTCGCCAATGGTCGACCAGTACTTGGTACGGCAAGAAGACTCATTTCCAAACTTGGGTGGAAGAAAAGAAACAGGAAACTGTTGCCACTCATACCTTCCGAGCCGACCGGCCGATCGCGATCGACTTTATCGGCGAAGACGAAGCGGATGTCACCGTGACTTCAAATGCGGGCGGGCGAATCATTCTGACGGGCCCCGTATTGAACACCACCGGCGTCACAACATTGACATCTTCAGCGGGCATCGAACAGCCGTCAGAAGATGCAGCCGTGGGTGGTCGTCGAGTCGTGTTGAGCGCATCGGCTGGGCAAATCACGGGAATCACAACCAACGTTCCCGACATCGCCAACGCGGGAATCAATGCGGTTGCAGCAGGAGACATCAGCCTGACGGAACTGAGTGGAGCACTGCATCTTGAACAAGCAAAATCAACAGGCCGCGGTAGCGTCACGCTCACTAGTCTCGGAGGCATCAGCCGTCCAACTCACTACACAGCCACACCCAACGTGTACGGCGGATCCGTGACATTAACAGCGGGCAGCGGAACCATTGGATCATCGTCTCGATTTCTAACAATGGATACCGGAACGGCCGATGTCAACGTGTTTGAAGCCACGGCTTCGGGCAGTATCTACTTGCAAGAACTGACCGGCAATTTAAACGTCAAATCCATTGTGTCTTCTAGCGGAGACGTCAGTCTTAATCTGGTTTCAGGCTCTTTGGTCGACGGAAATTCGTTGGAACAACGAGACGACCGAACTTATGACGAATTGGCGAATGGCCTGTGGGAAGATCTTCAGTTAACAGCGGGTTCTGGTGCCAATGACAAGGTGACCGAAACGATCGCAACCTTCAAAGCCAGCAAAGAAGGCGAGTATCGAACTTACTGGAACTGGCGAAACACTCAAGACACGCCAGCCACTTACGATTCCGATTTCCGAGTTCTTCTAACAGATCAAGAACGACTGGATTACGACACTGTTTACCGAGAAGAAGGAATCGACCAAGGACTCACAGGGCAAGCCTTGGAAGACTCTATCACTGCAGCAATCACCACTCTGGAAAACTCCAGAACTCAACAGTACCACAGTCTGCACACCACGTGGGCCGCGTACGACCGAGGCACCTACGACGCAGGTGACTTGACGGCTTCCTACATCACTGACTTCGTCTATACACTCACGACCAGCGAAAACGACGCTTTGGTGGGCAGTATCAAGATTTGGACAGAAGACGAACTGCTTTACACCATCGGTGCCGGACTTCTGAAAGAAGTCACCGATACTCAGGCCACCATCGAAGCAGACAACATCAGCGGCAAAAACGTGTCGGTGGTCGTGACCAGCGGCAACGTGGGAAGCTACACCGACGCCATTTCCATCGACCTGACTCAGTCATCACTGACCACGGAAGAACGAGTCGCATTGGCAGGAGCAGAACGCGCAGACGTTGTGTTTATTGCGGGAACCAAAGTCACCTCCAGCCTTACATTTGCACCCGATGCTGTCAATGGCGACGTCATTCGAAGATCCTCGGGAAGTTGGCTTTCTGACGGCTTCAAAGCGGGTTTGCACATTCGCTTAGAATCGGCTTCTGAAAACGTTACGCCAGAACGCGTGTACTGGGAAATCGCCAGCGTCACTGCGACTGAAATTCGCTTGACTCAAAAGGACCAACTGACGGCGGAAACTGGCCGCACGGCAACCGTCACTCAAGTGGCCTTAGACCCAAGTGCCCCCGGACTGGATCTCACAGAAATTGAAGTAGGACAAAGAGACGACGTCGACCTCACTGCAACATCAACCTTGAACGTGACGGCAACAGGAGCCGTCTTTGTTGGCTCGGAAAGCGAACTCAAAGTTCAGAACGTCACCACCGGTGGCATTGTGGCCTTGAAAACTGGAGATGCCATTTCGAAAGCAGGCACCGGGACGTTGGCCGTTCAATCAAGCAATCTTGTGCTCGAAGCAGCGGACGGCAGCATCGGCTCTACGGCAACTCCGTTCCAAATCGACCTGCAAGGCACAGCCACTTTGACGGCTCGAGCCAAGCTGGATGTCGTGCTTGTAGAAACTGCCGGAAACCTGCCTCTGGAAACCATCTTTTCTCAGCAGGGCAAAGTCGTCGTCACAGCCAGCACGGGTTCGATTTCAGACTACTTCGACAACGAATTGGTGAACATTAAGTCGGGCACCGACATTCAACTTTCGGCAGTCAATGGCAGCTTGGGAACCAGCGCAAACCCATTAGACATCGATCAAGGTGCCAGTGGGATTCTGACAGCCATCGGTAAAACGGGCGTCCACTTGTGGGAAGCCTTGGGCGACATGCGTATCACCACGGTCACATCTTCCGATGGTGACGTCAGCTTGCAGGCTCAGCTATCAATCGTCGATGCCGACTCGTCGACCGATGACGTCGACGTCACCGGTGGCAGCATTACCTTGACCGCAATCACCGGCGGTATCGGAGCAGCAGGCGCGGAACTTGACATCGATACTCGTAGCACAGCAGCCGACACGTTCAGTGCGTCCAGCAATTTGGGCAACCTGTACGTCAACGAACTGACGGGAGACCTTTATCTAAAAACCGTCAGCACGGGCACATCTTCCACCGCATTTGTTGCCGTGCCGGCGGGCAGCATCATTGATGCTCGCACAGTCGCGACAAACTTTAACGTGCTTTCGGGAACCGTCTTTTTGTTTGCCGCTCAAGATATCGGCAGTCTCGCCAAACCGCTCACGACGAAGATTTCCACCGTTCAAGGAAGGTCGACAACCGGCAGTAGCTACATTCACAATACGGGGCACTTAACTGTCACCGGTACCGGACTTGATTCCGGAGACCAAGTGAACCTGACGGCAGAAAGCCCGATCACCGTCAGCAGCAATATCACGTCAGCGAACAACATCTTTATTACAGCCACAGAAGATCCAACCACCGGAGACGACTTAACCATTCAGGCAGGAGTCACCGTTCAATCCACAGGTGGAGACGTCACGTTACGAGCGGGCGACAACATCTCATTGGAAGCCACATCAGTCGTGGAAGCTCAGAACCTGCTGACCATTCAAGCCGCCGATTCTGATGCAGACACCGTTGCAGTCGGAGCAACCATTGCCCTAGACGGAACTCTGACGGCTCCATTGGTCGACATTCGAACGGGCGATCAAGACGACACAATTTCTGTCGGAGCAACTGCGAATGTCAGTGGAATCCTGATCATTCAAGGACGAGGCGGTGCAGACACAATCACGACCGCAACAGCCAACACCATTACGACTCCTGTCATTGCCTTCGGTGATTCGGGAACTTATGACTACGACACGTCCAGTCACGTTTTAAGCAGCGTGACCTCGTCCGCCGCGGGTGTGGGTGCAGCAGATATCTTCAACAGCACCAGCACAATGGCGCTACTGATCGGCGGACATGGTGCTGATTCGTTTACCGGTGGAAGTGGACACGATTTTGCGATCGGCGGAGAAGCCACCGTCACATTAACCGGACACCGAGTCACAGCGATCACCGTCACAGGTACCGATGGCGGACCTGTCGAAACCTTCGATGTCGGCGATGGTGACAACGTTGTGATCGGAGGCACAGGAGCCGATAGCATTGCAGCGGGCGATGGCACCAACACCATTCTAGGAGACGAAGGCAAGCTCACGTTTGATTCCGCTGGAAATCTGACTCTTGCCGAAAGCACCAACACATCGGCTGGCGCAGCAGACCTGTTCAACCTAGGCGGCGGTACCTATACCGTGATTGCTGGGGCGGGCGACGAAACGATTGCTCTAGGAGCCGGAACGAATTACGTGATCGGAGACGCCGGGCGAATTCGCCGAAATGGCGACGGTACCACCACGATCGAAACTTTGGCGGCCGCCGTTATTGGAGCCGACACAATCACTGCGGGTGAAGGCTTCAACGTGCTGGTCGGAGGCGGCGGCGAAGACGAAATTGAAACTCAGGCAGCCGGTGCGGGAAGCGCCAAGGCCATTGTTCTGGGTGACAACGGCATTCTCACGCTAAGCAGCACGGGCATTCTGTTAACAGCAGCCAGCACCGATTTTTCTGCAGGAGCCAACGACACAATTACGGTGACATCCGGAATCAATGCCATCATTGGCGGAAAAGGCACCGACGCGATTTCAGCGGGCGGAGGCAGTAACACGGTTTTAGGTGACGATGGCCAAATCAGCTTCTTCAACGACGGCACTGTTCGCAAAATCGAAACCATCAATTCGGGTAACGGTGCAGGAGACATCATCGATCTGCAAGACGGAACAAACACCGTCATCGCAGGCTTTGGCAAAGACGAAGTCACGGCTGGTGGAGGCACAAATTATGTTCTAGGTGACGAAGGGCAGTTGGAAGTTTTGACCGACGGAAGCGGAAACGCAACCGGCAACACTGAAGTCAACACGATCAATCCAACCATCGGTGATCAAGACAGCATTGCCGTTGGAGCCGGGCGCAACATCATTATCGGTGGAGCCGCCAGCGACGACGTAGAAGTGAACGGCAACACGACGTCTGCCAGTGCCATCGTTCTGGGTGACAACGGCACGATCCTGCTGACCAACACGGGAACCCTGCTAAGTATCGCCAGTACAGACTTCGCTTCTGGTGCGGCAGATACGGTCCTGCTTACCGCTGGTACCAACGCAGTCATCGGAGGCAAAGGGGCCGACGAAATTACAGCCGGTGGAGGAACCAACACGGTTCTTGGAGACGACGGGCAGGCATTCTTCTTTGACGACGGCAGCCTACGACTGATTGAATCCATTAACGCGGGCCAAGGTGATAACGATACGATCGACCTGCAAGACGGTGTCAACAATGTGATCGCCGGAGTTGGCGATGACATCATTACCACGGGCGGAGGAACTAACTTCATTCTGGGAGACGAAGGGCGTCGAGAAGTCTTAACAGACGGCGGCGGCCTCCCCACGGGCACCACAGAAGTGCAAACTTCCAATGGTACGGTGGGCGGTCTTGATCAAATTTCCATCGGAGCCGGATACAACGTTGTCATCGGCGGAGCAGCTGCAGATACCATCGGAGTGAACGGATCCAATGCGACGGCTCGAGCCATTGTGCTTGGTGACAATGGAGAAATTGTGCTTGATAATTCAGGCACATTGTTAAGCGTGGCAAGTTCCGACTTTGCTGCCGGAGCGGCCGATTCAATCACTTTGACAGCCGGAATCAATTCAGTCATCGGCGGCAAAGGGGGCGACGAAATCACAGCGGGCGGTGGAACCAACACCGTGCTGGGTGACGATGGCCAAGCATTCTTCTTTGCCAACGGCGACCTGCGTCTGATCGAATCAATCAACCTGGGCAGCGGCGACGCTGACGAAATTGATCTGCAAGATGGATCCAACACCGTCATTGCGGGAACCGGAAACGACATTGTCGCCTTGGGCGGAGGCACCAACTACGTCTTGGGCGATGAAGGACGCTTGGAAGTTCTGACTGATTCTGGCGGAGCCGCAACCGGAACAACGGTTGTGGAATCTTTGAACAGTGCTGTCGGAGGCACTGACAATATTGAAATCGGAGCTGGCTACAACGTGGTTGTTGGAGGAGCCGCCACAGACACGATTAACGTTAACGGAACGGCAACGATCGCTCAGTCGACCATCTTAGGCGACAACGGCACACTGACTCTCAGCAACTCAGGAATCTTGCTCAGCCTAGAAAGCAACAACTTTGCAGCAGGTGCTGCCGACATCATTGGACTCACGGCTGGCACGAACGCCGTCATCGGCGGTGCCGGAGCCGACGCGATTACAGCCGGTGCAGGCACCAACACGATTCTTGGCGATGATGGTCGAGCCTACTTCTTTGATGACGGCAGCGTCCGACTGATTGAATCGATCAATCTGGGCAACGGCGATGCCGACGTCATCAACCTGCAAGACGGCACCAACACGGTGATTGCCGGAGCCGGAAACGACATCGTTTCCCTCGGCGGCGGATCCAACTATGTGCTCGGTGATGAAGGACAATTAGAAGTCTTGACCGATGGTTCTGGAAACCCAACAGGCACCACAGAAGTCACCAGCTTAAACGGAGCAGTTGGCGGAACAGACGCCATTACCGTCGGCAGTGGGTTCAACGTCGCTGTCGGTGGAGCAGACGTTGACACCATCAACGTCAACGGAACAACGCCCACCGCGCGCGGAATTGTGCTCGGTGACAACGGAAAACTAGTCCTCGATAATTCGGGAACTCTGCTAAGCATCGAAAGCACGGACTTTGCTTCCGGAGCGGCAGACATCATCGGCTTAACAGCCGGAAACAACGCTGTCATCGGTGGAGCTGGAGCAGATCAAATCACGGCCGGATCGGGAAGCAACACGATTCTGGGTGATGATGGGCGAGCTGACTTCTTTGCAAACGGAGATCTGCGACTGATTGAATCCATCAATCTGGGCAACGGCGATGCAGACATCATCAACCTGAAAGACGGCACCAACAGTGTCATCGCTGGAGCCGGAAACGACACAATTTCCGTCGGAGCTGGATCGAACTTCGTCTTCGGAGACGAAGGAAAACGAGAAGTCTTAACCGATGGTTCTGGAAATCCAACAGGCACCACAGAAGTTACCAGCTTAAACGGAGCAGTTGGCGGAACAGACGCAATCACCGTCGGCAGTGGGTTCAATGTCGCGGTCGGTGGAGCAGACGTTGACACCATCAATGTCAACGGAACAACGCCCACCGCACGCGGAATTGTGCTCGGAGACAACGGAAAACTAGTCCTCGATAATTCGGGAACTCTGCTAAGCATCGAAAGCACGGACTTTGCTTCCGGAGCCGCGGACATCATCGGTTTAACAGCTGGAATCAACGCGATTGTTGGAGGCAAAGGGGCCGACCAGATCACGGCGGGCACTGGAAGCAACACGATTTTGGGTGATGATGGTTTTGCGACGTTCTTTGTGAACGGAGATCTGGAAGAAATCCAATCCATCAACTTGGGCAGCGGCGGAGATGATCAAATTTCTCTGCAGGCAGGCACGAATGTCGTCATCGGTGGAGCCGGAACAGACACCGTCACGGCGACGTCTGGCACCAACACGATTCTTGGAGACGAAGGTCAAGCCACTCTGTTTGCTGACGGCAGTTTGAAGCGAATCCAATCGACCAATCTGGGTGTCGGTGGTGATGATCAAATCACTTTGATCGATGGCAACAACAGCGTCATTGCTGGCTTTGGTAGCGACATCATTTCCGTCGGCACAGGCACAAACTTTGTTCTCGGCGATGAAGGCCGTCGAGAAGTCTTGACCAACTCGGCGGGAACCCCAACGGGAACCACAGAAGTGACCAGCCTCAATGGGGCAACCGGAGGACAAGACACGATCACGTTAGGCAGCGGCTACAACGTGGTTGCTGGTGGAGCAAATTCAGACAGCATCACGGTGAATGGAACAACGGCTGCTGCTCGAGGAATTGTGCTGGGCGATAACGGCAAATTGGTACTGGACAATTCGGGAATTCTGTTAAGCATCGAAAGTACAGAATTCGCAGGAGGCGACGACGACACCATTCAATTAACGGCTGGTGTGAACGCGGTCATCGGTGGACAAGGCCACGATTTCATCACGGCAGGTTCTGGACAAAATACGATCTTGGGCGACGACGGTCTGGCCAACTTCTTTGCCAACGGAGATCTACAGAACATCCAATCCATCAACGCCGGAAACGGTGGCGATGACACCATCATTCTGACAGCAGGAACCAACAGCGTTGTTGCGGGCGTCGGTAGCGATTCGGTCACCGTTGGAGCAGGCACGAACCTGATTGTCGGAGACGAAGGACAAGCCATTCTTCACACCGATGGCACCGTCGATGAACTCAGAACTTTAAATGCCGGTGTCGGCGGAACGGACACGATTTCGTTGGGCAGCGGTGCAAACGTTGTGATTGCAGGTGCAGCGACGGATAGCGTGACGGTCGGTTCTGGAACCGCCACCATCCTTGGTGACGAAGGTCATCGCTTGGTGTCTCGAGACGCTCATGGTGTGATCACCGGAACCGTCATTGAAACCATCAACGACGATACCGGGGCAGACGACACCATTGTCGCCAATGGAGCCAACAGTTTGGTGATTGGCGGAGCAGGAAGCGACATCATTACAGGAAATTCGGCGGCCACCGCAGCCGCCGACCCATCGTTGATCGTCGCCGGAGATGCCGCTCGAGCAGAATTTGATAGCTCGGGGCAACTGCGCCTGTTCTTCACGAAATCTGCGACCACCGGAGCAGCAGATACCATCACTTTGGTCTCGGCAAACGACATCGTATTCGGAGGATCTGGAAACGACATCATTCATGGCGGAAACGGCAACAATGTGATTGTCGGCGATCATGGACAAGCTGTCTTTGATCACTTGGGAACCGTCCTGTCAGTGCAAACCACCGATACGGAATACTCTGGTAATGACACGATCACAGCCGGAAACGGAAACGACATCGTGATCGGTGGTTCGGGTGCGGATTCCATCACAGTTGCAGCTGGCAACAATCAAATCCTCGGCGACAACGGACTCGCCACATTCAATTCTGCAGGACAACTGCTGGAGTTGTTCTCTGAAAATCTGGCTGATGGCGGCGACGACATCATTCTAACAGGCACGGGCAACGACGTGGTCGTGGCTGGCACGGGCCAAGATTCCGTCACGACAACCGGCGGCGACAATCGCATTTTGGGCGACAGCGGCCGCGTCACGTACGATTCCACAGGCATTCTGCGGTCGATCCAATCCATCGACGATGCCAGCGGAGACGTCGACACCATTCATTCAGCCCATGGCGACGACTTGGTTGTCGGAGGCGAACTTTCTGATTCCATCACGTCGACCGGGGGCAACAACATTGTGATCGGAGACTTCGGTGACATCATTTTCAATGTCATCGGAATTCTGACCCAAGTCGTTACTCGCAACGTCGCCCACTTTGGGAACGATGCTGTCGAGACGGGCAGTGGAAACGACATTGTACTGGGCGGAGCCGGAACAGATCACATCAATGCATCGGATGGCAACAACGTTGTGATTGGCGACTTTGCACAAGTCGATTCGTATGGTTCAAGGCTGACAAACATCACATCGATTGACTCCGGCATGGGGCATGCAGACGTCATTCAAGTGGGTGGCGGAAACGACACCGTGATTGCGAACGACGGAGCAGACAGCGTTACCGCAGCAGCGGGCCACAACGTGCTGATCGGCGATCACGCGACGTTGACTTATCACTTAAACGGACAGCTGCAGAAGGTGGAATCCACGTCGCCATCGATCGGTGACATCGACACCATTCTATCTGGACTCGGCAATGATCTTGTGGTTGCAGGCAACGGCAGCGACAGCATCACGATTTCTGGTGGTAACAACATTGTGATCGGAGACAACGGACAAGCGATCTTTGACGATTCCACGATTCTACGAGAACTTCGCAACACCAGCCCATCTGTGGGCGGCAATGATTCCATCAACACAGGCAACGGTCACGACTTCGTTCTGGCAGGCCAAGGTGCCGACGTCATCACGATTGCTGGCGGCAATAACATTGTTGTCGGAGACAACGGACAAGCGATCTACGATTCCGCTGGCACTCTTCGCACTCTGGACACAACGGAACCGGCAACGGGTGGCGATGATCAAGTCACCACCGGTTTAGGTGACGACAAGGTGTTTGGTGGAGCCGGCCAAGACAATATCAGCACAACAGGTGGCAACAACTTGCTGCTGGGTGATTCGGGCGTTGCCACGTTTGATCTTTCTGGACGCATTGAAAATGTATCCACCACAGATGCCAGTATCGGCGATGCAGATATCATTCAATCGGGAGATGGAAGCGACATCATTTTTGCAGGTGCAGCAGACGACAATGTCGACGCTGGCAACGGCCGAAACCTGATCGTTGGAGACAGCGGAGCCGCTGACTTCTTCACCAACGGAAATGTGTCTCGCCTTTCATCCACCGACAATTCCATTGGTGGCAACGACACCATTCAGTCTGGCTCTGGCGACGATCTTGTCGTCGGCGGCGTGGGCGATGATTCCATCACGAATATTGCGGGGCAAAACGTAATTGCTGCAGATAACGCAGACGCTGTGTTCCGCAGCGATGGAACCTTGCAACAACTGCAAAGCGAAACCGTCGAATTTGCAGGACAAGATACCGTCACCACCGGATCGGGGTCTGACATCGTGTTGGGCGGATCTGAAGCCGACCAATTGACTTCAAGCGGCGGAAACAATCTCATCATCGCAGACAACGGACTGCTTCTCTTTGACGCCATGGGTGTCTGGATGACGGTCGAAAGCACGGCCACCCATGTCGGCGGCAACGATGCGATTGATACGGGACTGGGCAATGATCACATCATCGCTGGTTTTGGTGACGACACGGTCACCACGTCCGGTGGCAACAACGTGGTGTTTGGTGACAATGCCAAACTGCAATCGTTGACGAGCGAAAGAATCTATGAAACGACAGCTCCAACGTTAGGCGGTCGCGATACCATCACGTCAACATCCGGTACAGACATCGTCTTTGGCGGAGCAGATCAAGATGCCATCAACGTCGGCGACGGCAGCAACATCGTCTTCGGAGATCACGGCTTTGCTGAACTTACACCTGCATCTGAAATTGTGAATCTGCAAAGCACAGATTTCGAACAGGGAGACGTCGATACAATTGCCACCGGCTCAGGAACCGACTTTATCATCGCCGGAACCGATTCTGATGTGGTTGAAGCAGGAGATGGCAGCAACGTGATCTTTGGTGATCATGGTCGCATCCAACAGAATTCAAGCACACTTCAAACACTCACCAGTCTTGCCGTCGATATCGGCGGAAATGACACGCTGACGGCAGGCAATGGCATGACCATCGCCGTGGGTGGTTTCGCCTCAGATGAAATCACTCTCGGTGACGGCACCAATTCGGTGTTCGGCGACAATGGAATCATGACTCGCAATGAAACGGGGCATCTGCTGACTGCAGAAACATCTTCGGCCGATATTGGCGATGCCGACGTGGTGAACACGGGAATCGGAACGGCTGTTGTGTTAGGTGGAGCAGCCGAAGACAACATCACTGCTGCGGGCGGAACAAACCTGCTTCTGGGTGACCACGGTGCTGTCACGTTTGATGGTTCAGGACAATGGCTGACAGTCACGTCCACCGACACGAATTTCGGAGCAGACGACCTCATCAACAGTGGCAGCGGTGATGACGTCGCGATCGGCGGATTCGGCAAAGACCGACTGGTCTTAAACGATGGAAACAACGTCGCAGTAGGAGACAACGGGGCAGCCACGTTTAATGCGGTCGGCCAGCTAAGAACCATTCGGACCATCGATGCGAATATCGGAGATTCAGACATCATTCGCACGGGTGTTGACAGCGACATCGTTCTGGCCGGAGCAGCCGGCGACGACATCAATACCAGCGATGGATCAAACGTTGTCATCGCAGACCACGGAGCAATTCTTGTTGACGATGCCGGCCAATGGACGGATGTCCGCACCAGCGACGTGGGTACTGGAGGCGATGACATCATCGCAACGGGACTTCACAACGACGTGGTTTTAGGCGGCCATGCCAACGACACCGTCACTTTAAGTGACGGAGACAACCTGGCGATCGGCGACCATGGTTCAGCAACCTTCAACGCCGCCGGTCAATTGCTCACATCGTCAACAAGTTCTGCGGCGGTCGGTGGTTTCGATCAAATCACGTCCGGCACCGGCAAGGACATCGTGTTGGCAGGAACAGACAACGACACAGTCGATGTTGGCCACGGCGACAACTTGGTGATCGGAGACAGCGGGCAAATTCTCTATGACGGAGCCGGCCAATGGCTGTCTGTGCAGACCACAGATACGGCCGTCGGTGGCATCGATTCGATCACCGCTGGTGATGGCAATGACTCGGTCTTCGGAGGTCACCGAGGCGACACAATCCAACTGAATGACGGAGACAACCTAGCGATTGGTGACAACGGAATGGCCACCTTCAATGCGGCTGGCCAACTGTTGACAATTGATAGCCAAGCTCCTGCAGACGGAGGCCAAGACACGGTCACCACCGGTTTAGGTCAAGACATCGTGATCGGTGGCACAGACAACGACTTGCTTCGTGTCGGAGACGGAACCAACGTTGTCGTAGGCGACCACGCGGCAATCGTATTCGACGGACTGGGACAATGGACAGATATCAATAGTTCTCATACAGCCATCGGAGGTGACGACACCATCACATCCGGCAGCGGTAACGATTATGTGTTTGCAGGCTTCGGAAACGACAGCTTGGAACTTAGTGATGGCAACAACTTTGCCACGGCAGACAACGGTCATGCTGTCTTCGCAGCAGATGGTCAGGTTTTGCTTATTGAAACCACCAGCCCTAGCAATGGCGGTCAAGACACCGTCACAACGGGCATCAACGATGACGTCATTCTTGCGGGCGACGACGACGATCTTGTCGATACGGGCGACGGCAACAACATTGTGGTTGGTGACCACGGCATCGCCACGTTTTATGCCACAGGAGTCTGGGAAAACATTGCAACGACAGTACCAACTGTCGGCGGAAATGATCGAATCACAACAGGCACTGGTAACGATTTGATCTTCGGTGGATTTGGGCAAGACTCGCTCACTTCTGTCAACGGCGACAACACGGTCGTGGGAGACAACGGCACGGCGACGTTTGATTCGAATGGTCAAATCCGAACCGTGACGACTCACAACCCAAGTCACGGAAGTGACGACGTGATTCGCACGGGCATCGGTCAAGACTTCATCTTGGCAGGGCATGGAAACGACAACGTCGACGCCAGCCATGGCAGCAATGTGGTGATCGGTGACAACGGTCAAATTTCAGTCAACGCCGCCGGACAATGGAATCATGTTTCTACAAGCGATGCTGTCATCGGTGGTGACGATGTGATTCTTACCGGAGATGACCTCGACCTCGTCTTCGCAGGATTCGGCAAAGACACGGTCACGGCGAACCAAGGACGCAATACGGTCGTGGGCGACAATGGCGAAGCGATTCTCAACGATGCAGGCTTCCTGCTGTCTCTGGCAACAACCAACCCGGCAGACGGCGACGATGACAACATCACAACGGGCGACGACGTCGACCTAGTTTTGGGTGGGTCGGGCGGCGATCAAATTCAAGTCAACGAAGGTCGCAACGTCGTGATCGGAGACAACGGCGAAATCAATTTTGATGGTGCCGGACAATGGCTATCCGTCGCTACAACGGCGACATCCATCGGAGGCAATGACAGCATCAGTAGCGGCAATCAACAGGATGTTGTCTTCGGGGGAATCGGCAGCGACATCATCAATCTTTCAGATGGTGACAACGTGGCCGCAGGAGACAACGCAGCAGCAACCTTCGATCCTGCCGGACAAATTCTCACTGTCGCCACTCAACAACCCGAACATGCAGGGCAAGATGTCATCAATTCGGGCATTGGTAACGACGTTGTGTTTGGTGGAACTGATGACGACACCATCAACGTATCCGATGGTAAGAATGTGGTTGCCGCAGACAACGCTGAAGCAACGTTTGATTTGCAAGGACAAATCCGAACGGTCACCACGTCTGATTCCAATCACCTTGGACACGATTCAATCACCAGTGGAATTCACGACGACCTGATCTTCGGCGGTTCGGGCAAAGATCAAGTGACGATTGCCGACGGCAACAACATCGTGCTCGGCGATAATGGTCAAGCCAACATCGACGCGGCTGGCTTTGTCACGGAACTCACAAGCCTGACGCCAGAAATTGGCGACGATGATGATATTCACACCGGAGCCGGGCAAGACCTTGTGATTGGTGGAGCACTCAATGACAGGATTCACACGGCGGCCGGACGAGACCTCATTTTCGGCGACAATGCACAGATTCAAGGTCATATCGATCTGAATAGCCAACCGCTTAACAGCCAGACTCCAGACTTCACGTTCACTTCCATCGCCACGCAAACCATCGACAATGGCGGAGCAGACTTTATCCTGGCGGGCCCAGACGATGACATCGCCATTGGTGGCCAAGCAGACGATACGATCGTCGGTGGAACTGGAAACGACGATCTGATCGGCGGACACAACGTCGCCGACGGCCACGATGGCAGCGATGCTATTGACGGGGGACAAGGCCACGATGTTGTTGCCGGAGACAACGCCAGCGTGCTCAGAAATCCACGCAGCACGGATGCTCGCTGGCAGGTCTTAAGCGGAACAACCATTCATTCTGACGATGGAACTCCGCTGATCACCGGAGCAGCTCAGGCAAATCCGGATGCCGTTCCTTTACGAGACATCGTATTGTTTAATCTGACCGTCACAACTTCGGGAGCCATCTTCGGCAACGATGACTTGGCTGGCGGAGCAAACGACGACCTGATCTTCGGTCAGCTTGGCGACGACGCGATTCAAGGCGATGGTACCATCTTGGATCCATCCGGAAATCGAACGCTTGATCTTCGCAGCAATTCCGTTTCAGTGGATGACTTTGCTGGAATCGGTTCCGACGGCCACGACTATGTGGAAGGGGGTGGAGGTCGAGACCTAATCTTTGGAAACCTTGGACAAGACGACCTGATCGGCGGTAGCTCAAATCTGTACGGTGCGACGACCTCGACCAATCGACCGGATGCCGAAGACACAATCTTCGGAGGCTCTGGAACTGCTTCGCAACGCAATGATTCCGGAGACCTATCTGCCAACGGCCATGCGACAGACGCCGACGTGATTCTTGGTGACAACGGAAACATCTTCCGACTTGTTGGTATCAACGGTCACGTCAGCAGCGACGGCTACTTGAAGTTTACGTACGACACCTACGGCACAGAAACCGTGATTCCTCGAGCAATCCAGCAACTGGATTATTCAGCCGGGCAAGCATCAGACATTTCGCTCAGCGACGAAATCCATGGTGAAGCGGGCGACGATATCATTTGGGGCATGTCGGGCAACGACGTCTTGTTCGGAGACGGCCAAGATGATGACATCATTGGAGGAGCGGGCAGTGATCGAATTTATGGCGGCACCGGCATCGATGGAATTCTCGGAGACGACGGAAGAATCTTCACCAGCCGCAACGGGCTCACAGAAACCCTACACGGGCTCACGACACCGAATGCCCAAGAAATTGACTTCCTGCCTGGCACGGTCATCGGAGCCGCTCATCACTTAGATCGCCAGCTACACAAGTCGGTCGATCTGTATCACTTCCACGTCGGAGGCCACGACGTGATCTATGGTGGATTAGGAGACGACTTTATTCACGGCGGTGCCGGAGACGACGCGATTTCCGGAGCAGAAGCTTTGGAAACTCACTTCCATACGGCCTTGCCAACCACTTCTTCGATCTTGAACTACAACGCAGAAGAACGCAAATTTGCCGACTACAATGCGGTTGATTCTTTGTCTCGAATCGATGGCTTCGCTTTAAACTTTGATGCCACAGATTTGAATGGCAACAAAATCAACGACGGCGTCGACCGCATCTTCGGCGACACAGGCAACGACTGGATTGTCGGAGGAACAATGAACGACCGCTTGTTCGGCGGTATGGGCGACGACCTTCTGAATGCAGATGACGACCTGTCCACGAACAACGGACTGAACAATGTTCCCGATGCACCAAACTTGGCAGACGCCGACTTTGCATTCGGAGGCGGAGGCTACGACGTACTGATCGCCAACACCGGAGCAGATCGATTGATTGACTGGTCGAAGCGATTCAACACCTATGTCGTGCCAATTTTAGATACAGCCGCAGGAGCCGGAGCAGTCAGTCCGACCGTGATTCGAGATCCTCAGCCGGTCGTCGTTGACTTCCTCATCACACTGGCTGCTGCTTCTGGAGCAGACGACGACATCGATACGGCGACCAACGAAATTCACGCGGAACTAGGATTGATCACCGTCGAAGATGGACAGCTTTGGCGAGATCAATTGCGGCAAAAAGCTGATCGAGATCCCAAACCAGCCAACCTCACCACGGGCCTAGATACTCGAGGCAGTATCGAAACACTGCCAACGGCAGCCGTCGAAATTACTGAGTCCAACGGCCAAACCGTCGTGGTTGAAAACGGCTCAACAGATTCTGTCATGGTTGCCTTAGCGGCCGCTCCAACGTCGGTTGTCACCATTCAAGTGGCGTCAGGCAATACGGCTTCTGTACAAACAGATGCCGCCGTATTGACCTTTACGCCGACAAATTGGTTCCTGCCACAATACGTGACTGTGTCTGCCGTCGATAACGCCGTCCACCACGGCGATCAGCAAACCACCGTATCCTTCACTGTGGATTCCGTATCAGATAGTGCCTACCAAGACTTGGCAACCACGACGATTCACGTCACCAACATCGATGACGAAGTCGCACCGCCAACCTTGACTGGCCCGACTGGCACGATCCAAGATGAAACGCCTGAGTTCTCTTGGACGGCTGTCGCGAACGCCGTTCACTATGAACTGTGGGTGAATAATTTGGCCCTCACAACCGGGCCTGTTATCTATGAACAAGTCACTGGAACCAGCTTTGAAGCGGAAACAGACCTCGGTCTCGGCACATTCCAAACGTGGGTACGAGCCGTGCTTGAAGATGGTCGAAAAACCTCATGGAGCACCTCGTCTCGATTCACCATCGGGCAGCAAATTGAACTGAATTTGCCGTCAACTTCTGTGAAAATTGCTCGACCTGAAATCACCTGGACGGCTGTCGAATCTGCGGATCGCTACGAACTATGGATCGACAACCAAACCACGGGAACCAGTCGCTTCATTCATGAAACCAATTTGACGGGGACGTCGTTTACTTCTTCTGACGAGATGCCAATCGGTAACTATCGAGTCTGGGTTCGAGCGATTACAGAATCTGGCACTCGACTGGATTGGTCGGCTGGTGGTAGCCTTTGGATTCGCACGGCAGCGATCCCCGTGGCAGCATCGACATCAACATTTGATACCACACCAGAACTTCAATGGCAGCCGGTTGCCGGAGCAACTTCTTACGAAGTCTATCTTCGCAATCAAACGACAAACGAAGTGGTGAACTCAACCGACATTCAAGAATCGACGTGGTCTGCACCGTCAGAATTACCTGCGGGCAACTATCGATATTGGGTTCGAGCATCCGGCAACGGCCTGACAGCCGCCTGGTCTGCTGCAGCCGATCTTCATGTCGGAGGTCAGCCAACGGTTGAGCATGCGTCAGCCACTGAAATCACTTGGGGACAAGTCACGGGAGCCACCAGCTACTCTTTGTGGATCAATCGCATCGATCTTCCTGGCAACGTGGTGAACCAAACGGACCTGACCAGCAATCAACATTTGCTCTCCACCCCCCTTGAAGCGGGCACCTATCGAGTTTGGGTGCAGGCGGTCAGTGCGTCTGGAACAAAAAGCCTGTGGAGCCGTCAGTTGACATTTACGGTCGCCAGTCTGGACCAACAACCAGAATCAGAGGTCACCAACCAACAGGATGCCTTGCTGGCGGGAATTGAAATCAGTCTTCAAGCCGCCCCATTCCAGGCCGAACTGCCAGAGGCCGAGCAGCCCCTGGCCGAACTGCCAGCAGACGCCGTCATGACACAACGCCACGTCATTGCAGCTCACGCTGAACGACAAACGATGAACAATGTCGGTGCTGAAGGAATCGACAAACCAGATCCTGCGGCGACGAAAGCGGTGAACACGGCAGACGCAGAACTCATTGATCACATCATGTCGATTTGGGGTACAGAACTAAGCTCAGAATCAACCAGATCAAAAGCCTGATGCTGCAAGCTTCCTTCGCTTTAGTCTATGGCAAACATCTACTAGTCGATCACTCGAGCATTAAACGCGAGGCTGCGTCGGACTCCGGTACCCTGAAACGGTTCCGCTCCGTGCAGCAGCCAAGCGGGAAATACAAAAAAGTCTGCGACCACCGGTTGGAAGCTGACCAGTGAACGAGAAAACCGTTGCTTACCACCAATCAGAAAGTTGATGTAGCCCGCTTTGCGGCCGGAAATATAGTTCTTTTGTTCCTGCCCAGGAGCAATCTCTGGAACCGTCAAATACATGACTCCAGAAAGATCTCCACTGTGAAAGTGCATCGGACTGGCGGTGTCGGCATATTGATTCACCACCCAGCATTGATCAATTTCAATCCCCGCTTGGTCATTGCGTTCAACCTGCTTGACGTAGCGACGCAACTGCCCCATCAGCCACAGCTGCAAAGAATCGTCTCCCCCAGAACGGCAAAATTCTTCAGACAGCAACAATTCAGAACCCACATCGGTCGGAAGCTGCGCTGACACATGATCATTCACGTGATCAATCAAATGGGAAGGCACGCAAGTCTTGGCGATCAACGGCCCAAACGTAGAATGAAACTCCATCGGCACCGGAGCATCATCACGAAACAAAATGGCATCTCGAGCTTCATATTTGCTTAACCGAATCAGCTTTTCCCTGTCGTCCATTCTCTGCCATCCACCCAACGAAAACCGATTGAATCACTGACGCAAACCAAATCCAACAACGAGCCCAATTGTGAGCCGTGCCGCAAGCAGTGTAACAACATCTGCCAAGTGCAACCGGTGAAACGTTCAGACGTTCAGGCTATAAAACGCCGACACAGTGCTTCATCGAGAACGAAACACGCCGCCAGCGTTGGCTTTCAAGAAACATCAAAGACAAGATTGTAACGGCCACCCGAGTGGCATAGAACATTTCTGAATCGATTCAGCAACACGATGGCCGAACGATGAACGAACGATGAACGAAACCAGACTGCAAAAAGTGGGTATGCAGTCACTCCGCTCTCAGCCCTTCATTCAAAACGAGGCCGGAATCACGGCTGCGAGAAACGTGGCACAGAGAAACGTGGCACAGAAATACGACGCACAGAGTTACGACGCACAGAGAAACACACTGATGACTACCAAATCTGTCGCCACCGGCATCACTCGCTTCGATTTAGACGACAAAAACGTACACGGTTTCATGGTACGTCTGTGCCGCAAGGGCAAGCACATCAATGAATTTTTCTCAGACACTCGATGTGGCGGAAAACGCAAGGCACGGAAATCTGCAAACGAACGATACGATGAATTGCTGGAAGAATATGGTCCCGTTGAAAGATCCAGCAAAGGGCTTCTCACCAAACGAAACACCACTGGCAAAGTGGGTGTCCACGTGGCACACAGTATCGACAAGCGATCGCCAAACTGCGAATACTGGGCGTACTGTGCTTCATGGGTCAATGAAGATGGCACCCGGAATAAGATCAACTTTTCGTGGAACAAATATGGCGAAAAGGAAGCCCTCGAACTTGCCTCTCTTGCTCGAGAACAAGAATCAACGGATCGCGAATTTCTACTGAAATTGCACGCCAAAAGACAAGCCGCACAGCTGCGACGAAAACGGGCGAAAGCTAAGGCGAACCTGAAGGCCAAGCCAAAAGCAAAAGCAAAAGCAAAAGCAAAGGCGAAAGCGAAAGCGAAAGCGAAAGCGAAAGCGAAAGCGAAAGCGAAGTTGACCTGAAATCGTCAATCCCCCAAAGCACACCGGCCCGGTGACCGTTGAGCGGTCGAACACATGCCCACAAGAACCAGGCCAGAGCGCAATACCAGTGCAGTTGGCCGGATCTAGGCACAGTGACACCGCTTCGGCAAAACACATACCTCGTACAATTTGCCGCCCCATCAATCGAATCAAGATTGCGCAAACCAGATCGCGAAATGCGACGCTGGCGACGGCCGGACGCTTTCGAATGAAAGATTAGGCGCCGCGAATCAACCGGCCGTTGTTCCACCTGAAGACGCCACGGGGCACGCCACCCGTCGTCACGCCGCCACCCCGCAACCCCGGTGACGGAACCCCAAATTCCACCAGCAGCTGGCTTGACGTACCACCGCATTGAATCGCCACTTGATAACTACACTCGCCGGAACGAGGCAGTCGTGGCACATGTCCCACTGGCCAATCGCTGACTGAGCAGGCAAACATCAACCGCTCACCATGCTCAAGAACAGTGATCAAGGATCAGCTTGACACATCCACGCCGAAGTGAAAGCGAACGCCGCCCCAGAAGCTAACGAATTTGGCCTGCCCACTCCGACAATTTCAACACGAAGATGCAGACGCTTACGGCAATCGTCTTAGCTCCATCAACACCGCGATCTTCTCGGCCAGTCAAAATATCCCGCCTCGAAACCATGTCGGTAAAAAGGCCTTCATCACGCGTCTCCGCATGACCGTTTTCCAGACCATCTACGTGAGCGTTTCAGCGGATAGCCGACTCTCAAACACCGCATTGAACGTAAAAATGACCGTCTACAAACACGTCCAAGAATTCATCAAGTCGCGGTCGTATATTTTCGAGAACACAGTAGAACCTAGGCTCATCGAATTAATATCCTCATAGGCGGCTCGGCTTATAGTACCGAGCTTCTTCTTAGCGAGTGACCAACACAATTTTAGACATACTTTTTTGTGCTTGAGCCAAACACTTGAGCAGTATTGATCCTCACACTCATTCGCATTTCCTTCTTTTCAATTCCATATTCTTTTTGGAGAACAAGATGAAAAAGAACCGTACCCTGAAAAAGGGATTCACCCTCATCGAACTGCTCGTCGTGATTGCGATTATTGCGATCCTAGTTTCTCTGCTCCTGCCGGCTGTTCAGCAGGCTCGAGAAGCCGCTCGTCGCACACAGTGTAAGAACAACCTGAAGCAAATGGGCCTCGCCCTACACAATTACCATGATGTCAGCATGACATTCCCAATGGGTGCTCGTGAAGCACAGACTGGGACATGGGGACCCAGCTGGATGGCTGGAATTTTGCCCTATCTTGATCAAGCTCCGCTCTTCAGTCAACTGAACTTCTCAGTGGGAAATTCTGGATTCACAGGAAATCACGGAGTCACAGGATCGGTCACGATCCCCGCCTACCTTTGCCCGTCCAGCCCTTTAGAAGAGTTCGATTCCAGAAACCAGTTACGAGCTCAGTATGTGGGAATTTCGGGCGCGAGCGACGGCGACCCAGCTTCAACCCAGTACCCAATCATTGGACGCGGCCAGGAAACCAACTTGCGATCGGCTCAGGGTGTGCTCATTGGCCGAGGAGCTGTTGTTCGCATCCGAGACATCACAGACGGTACCTCAAACACCATGTGCGTCAGTGAATGTGGTGACTTCTTTGAAGGCAGAAGCCAAATCAACTCCATCTTTGGTTGGCTGATTGGCACAAGAAACGTCCCGACAATTCGGCCAAACTACAACCTAACAACGATTCTATTCCCACCAAACAGCACCACCAGAGTCGACGAAGGCAGCGACACACTTGCCGGAATCGGCGTGTCTGATCATAACGGAATCTATTCCGCTCATGTTGGTGGAACACAGGCACTGTTATCAGACGGAAGTGTCCGCTTTGTTTCCGAAAACATGGACCTAGAAACATTACGCCGAGTTGCGAATCGAGGCGATGGTTTTGTCGTTGGCGAATACTAAGACCGCAACACCTAATCTATCTCTTTTTCCGGGGGTCCTGTTCTGCAGGGCCCCCATTTTTTTACTCGGAGAAACTTATGAATTGTCGCAGATCCATCCCCCTGCATCTGTATTCACTCTTACTCATCACCGTGCTTGGCTGTGCTGGCAGTAGCAGCCTACCGGATGGTGTCGAGACGGGCACTGTCAGTGGCATCATCGTCTGCGATGGTGGAACGTTTCCTGAAGGCTGCGTCGTCAACTTTCGACCAGATGCTGGAACACTGCTGACTGCCAGTGGCAAGCTGGCTTCCGACGGGTCCTTTGAACTTTCCTTAAGAGAAATGCCAGACATCCCCACAGGATCGTACAAAGTCACTGTCCAACCTCCGCCCTTGCCTCCTTTGACGGATGAAGAACGCGAAAAGGAAATGCTTGAAGGGACCACAATCGATCGCAGCAATCTCATCGACCAGATCCCATTTAAGTACATGAGCACTCAAACAACTCCAGAATCTGTTACGGTGACCACAGGAGCCAACGAAGTCATCATCAACTTGGAGCAGTAGCAGTTGACCATCAGTTTCACCCCAACGACAATGTGTTGGGCACCCGGAATTTCACACCAGCCACTCACGTCTGATCGACAGACTGCGGTGGCTTTTTGCTTACTCTGGCACCGCAAAAACAAACATCCTGGCTGAGCGTATTCGACGCGACGAGCCCTACGGATTTTCGAGACGACCTTTTCACTTGACGGACCCAGTCATCTCGGTCGCGGTGAACACGATCGCAGTCAACACGGTGGCAGTCAACACGGTCGTATTGCCGCGTTAACCAAACCGATGACCGATCTGCTTCCGAACGCAAATGACAATGCTGGCGCGAATTCCAAACAGTGAGGCCGTGCGACCGAGACAGAAAAGCAAAAGATCGCATTCCAACTCAAGCAGCTAGCAGCCCGGTGAAAAAGCCTGGATGTGGTCACCCAACGCTCACGGGCTTGTCGATTTAAAGGGTGGTTCCGGCCTGGTTTTGGGTCTCTATTTTTGGGAGAAATAGGGATATCAGGAGGTGGTGGATGCGTTTTTCGAAAGTGAAAGAGAGTCGCGATCAG
>JBDWHY010000041.1:0-1255 GCA_039974975.1 Fuerstiella sp.
GTCCGCAGTCAGCAGAACTACGTCACCGGTTCAGGCGAGACGATCAAAGGATCGGAGTTTGTCTCCTTCTCTGGCCTCGGTAAGATCACCCACAGATTCGGTGAAGCCAACGAACAGGCTCTTCGCCTGTCTTATTCTCGCTGGCAAAGCGACGCGGATGATACCGAGTATTCCCAGACCGGTTCTCTAGGGTTTGGAACCATCGACCGGGAAGTCACTGATCAGACGGTCGTACTCGCCTACGAAAATCCGGCGAGCGACAATCCCTGGCTGGATTTGAACGTCAACCTGTCGTTCTCAGATACCAGTGTCACGCAATCAGATTCGTCGAACGCTGCAACATCCACCTCGCAGCTCTATGATGATGCAGAGTATGGCTACCGGACCTACTCTGCCAAGATTGACAACACGTTTGAAACGTCAGGCGATGGGTTTGAGAACTTCCTGACACTTGGTGGCCAGCTCAGCTATCAGCAGAGAACAGCGGACGCCACAAGCGGCGCAATCGACTTTCACCCCGAAGGCACAGATACGAAGTTCGGCTTCTTCGCCCAGAATGAGTTTGTCTGGAACGATCGTCTGACACTTATTCCGGGCGTCCGTGTTGATGTCGTCAACATTGATCCGGACTCCGCGATCTCCGGCGCATCATCTTCGTCTGACGTTGCCTTCTCTCCCAAGATCGCAGCTCTGTACAAGTTCAACGATACCCTGTCCGTCTTTGGTTCCATCGCTCACACCGAGCGTATGCCGACACTGGACGAGATCTTCTCGACGTCCGGACCAGGGCGCGGCTGGCCGATCTCGCGCGGTGTCAGCCTTGATCTGGAGAAGGAAACCTCGAATAACTTTGAAGCTGGTTTTGCGGTGTCATTCAACGATCTGCTGGCTGAAAATGACGGTCTTCAGATCAAGACAACCGGCTTTTACAACATCCTCGACAATCTGATCACCTCCAACACCTACACGGGTCAGACATCGACCGTCCCTTATTATGTCAATGTCGATAAGGCCAAAATCCTGGGTGTTGAAATCGAAGGCGCCTACGAATCCAAATACGCTTTCGCCAGCATGTCGTTTAGCCGCATATTTGGCGAGGACACTGAGACAGGCGAGAACTTGAGCACGATCCCGGCGACGACCTTGGGTGCAACGCTCGGGGCGCGCCTTCCTGATTATAATCTCGACTTTGGTTGGCGGGGTACATTCGCCGAGAGCATCGTCTCGGGCGCGACGAGTGAAGGTCCGTTCGCAG
>JBDWHY010000042.1:0-17420 GCA_039974975.1 Fuerstiella sp.
CTTTGCGTTCTCGTAATGCAGGCAAGGCGATGCTGATGACGTTGAGGCGATAATAGAGGTCTTCTCTAAACTCACCCGATTCAATCATTTCTTCGAGATTACGATGAGTGGCCGCGATGACTCGCACATCCACATCGACAGATTCCGCTGACCCCACAGGTTCAATTTGACGCTCTTGAAGAACTCGCAGAAGCTTGACCTGAGTCTCCAAAGAAACGTCTCCAATCTCATCAAGGAACAATGTTCCCGTATGAGCAGCTTGGAAGCGTCCTTCTTTATCAGCCGTGGCACCGGTAAAGGCTCCTTTCACATGACCAAACAATTCACTCTCAAGCAATGAGGGCGCCAAGGCCGCGCAGTTGACGGTGACCAACGGCTTGTCGATTCGATCGCCGTTTCGATGCACCACTTGAGCCAGCAGCTCTTTCCCCGTTCCGCTCTCTCCACGAATCAATACAGTCGCCGTGCTGTCAGCTGCCTTGCGAGCTGTTTCCAAGACGCTTTCAATCGCCGGACTTTTGCCGCGAATATTGCCCCTCTGGAAATCCGAATCCGCTTGCCGCCCCGAATTTTTGCCCAAGCCTTCCTGTAACGACGTTAATTCTGCTCGAAGAATGGCCAGCTGTCGCTGTTGCTCGGCGATGCGATCCATTTTCATTTTGAGTTCAGAATTCACTTGAGCCAAGTTTTGGTTGGCTCGCGAACTGTTTAATGCCAGTTCCGTCATCTGACAGGTGGCCTGCAGAAAAGCAACGTCTTCTGGGCTATAGGCAACTCCATTGGTTCGCTTGCTGATCACAATCAATCCATCGATGCCGTCAGCCGCACGTAAATAGCACAGCAGCTCGGCCCCGAGCATATCCAATAGCAAATCGGATTCCGAAGGATTCCGACCGGATCGAAGAGAAGAGCGACGGACGATCACTTCCTGATCAGATGCCCCTTGAACCATCGCTTCTGTGACTCGAGCAGGCACACTGGAAGATCCTCGAGCCGCAATCAAACGAAAGCTGCCTGACGCATCCTTCAAATACAAACATGCTCCGGAACACGCCACCACATCTTCGCAAGCTTGCAGCGTCATATCTCCCAAAGCGACGGGATCTGATAAGTAACCAGAAGCTTGATTCAACTGCTGCAACGTACGATCCAATTGATACTTCTCAGAAAACAATTGGTGGTCGACCAATGACTGCACTTTGTCGCGAGCCCAAAGTACGAAAGACACTCCGAGAACCAACACGAAAAACAAGGCAATCTGCAGCAAGTAAGAAGTGTCGGGCGGCAACGCGTAGACTCGAGTCGCAACAACAGCGACTGCTAATAACACGGCCCAAATTCCAGTGACGATCAACGAGACCAGCAAGTGTCGGCGCCCTTGCTTGATGACTTCGTTCACCAAGATCAGACGATGTTTCAGCATTCCATGAGCATACGCGGCCATAAACAAGGCACTGGCCACAAACATCGGCTGCTTGGCTCCGCCCAATGCAAAGGCGGAACGATGGTAAAACGCCAAATACAGGGTGTAGACAATCGGAACAGTGGCGATCAACGATGCTGTCAAAATCCCAGACGCCTGGCTGCGTTCCATAGGATTCTGAGTCGTCAACAAGTTGTACCCCAAAGTGACGATCGTCAGCCCGAAGTAGACACAACTCAGCACGATAGCGAAAAACACGGCCAAACGCAGAACGTAAAGAAGTGTGCTGGAAAGCTCGTAACCACTGGGAATGGAATCAGTCGACTGAGACAGTCGGCCGCTTAAGGCTGCCAACTTCTGAAAGATCGACAGGTGGTCCGTATCAACCGCGTTCAAAGACCATGCGGCCCAGTATACGAAAGCAATGACAACAGCCGCTGCGGTGGCCGGAGCATAAATCGCACACGTGGCGAGAACTCGTTTCCGTGTCAGCCAAGAATTTTCTCTAGGAAAGCTGAAGAAGAAGTGCAACGTCACTGCCGGCAGCAGGCAACCCGAAAAAATGAACGGAAGATTCAATATGGGACTGGCCGTCAATACCCACCAATGAAAACCGCCCACAAACGCAGGCATCCACGCACAGCACATCAAACAAAATGTGCGAACAACGCGATCCTCGGGCCGCTGCCAAAACGCGGCCATCGCGACTCCCAAAATCATCAACTGACACACAAACGAAAAGATAGTCAGGATAAATGAACCGGGTTCCAGAGGCTTAATCGCCACCCAAGTGTGAATTTCGTACTGCTCTGGATCAACATCCAAGGGCTTGCGCAGATCAATCTTTGCGAACCGACGAGGACTTTGATTGGCCGCTTCTTTCGGCTGAGCAATTTCAACCAGAGCAGGGCTGTCGCGACGAGCAGAAGGGTCGGAACCGGCAGGCAGTTGCCCCCCCGGCGGAATCGTCGCAGTGCGCAGGTTTGCCACACTGTCGATGTAGGCCAGAAAATTGGTTGCCGGGCGCCCAGCAAAACTGAACATCTGTTGCCCAGGTTTTACCTCTTCAGACAGACAGTCTTCTTTTGAATGTGTGAACTGAGTGATATGCAGAGATTCTGAGTCGGCCATCATTGGCAGCAAACTGCGCACACCCACGTCTGGAAATGTGGCCACATACCAAATGACGACAAGACAGTAGGAAATTGCGGCAATGGCCACGAAGGTGACACCGTACCGCTGAGTGTTCAAATGAGATCGCATGACACTTTCGGCGCTGACAAAACCCAAGTTTAGAACCCGTCAGCGCATCAATCAATGATTTCGGCGCTCAGTTCGGCGCTTTCGGCGCAAGAAAGCATCCGCAAAATTCAGCGTTTTCGGCCATTCACGGATGTTGAAAGAATCAATTCAAAAATTGAACTGTTTGGCACAAGGAGTGCATATCCCGTCGGTACCCAATTGGCCCTTCGGCGCAATGGGACAGTGTTGAACAAGCTCATAGATCAAGTCAGATTGGCACCCAGCAATCTCAGGTCGCCCCCAAAGCATCTTGTTCATTCCCCCGCTGCCCATTCCCGGGGCTTTTTTTATGCGCGGCCTTTTTGATGCGCGGCCTTTCGATGCCCGCTTTTTTCGTGCGCGGCTTTCTATTTGGCTCTGACTGGTTTTCTGTTTCAACCACGACAGGTGAAAAGCCTGCGTCTGGATGGGATTGCAGGACCATGATCTTGCTGGCATCGAAGCCTTAAGACAGCGGCACACGATTGGCCGACTGAAAACCATGTTCCAGCCGTTTGGCATTGGCGATGCGATTCATCAAGTTTCGGATCGCCCAAGTGACGATTCCAACAAGGAAATGGCAGCGTGTCTGCACGGTATGGAATTTTCCGACACTTTCCTTGATCCAGAGCAACATCTGGGCCTGTCTAGGTAAGTTAGGGCGTGATGCTTTGATGTGTGGAACAGAGAATCGTTGCGTATTGAGGATAGCAGTGAGCAGAGTCGGCCAGATTCACTTGAGCAGATTCGGTGAAAATCTTGACCGCGGCTACAAATCGGGTAGGATTGTTTAGCTTCGGTTCGCTGGCATGACGCTGCCCACCGCTGCTGACAAGGGCATTCAAAAATACGTCATCGGTTGAGCCTGCATCGAAGCGGCTCCCTCAGCAAGACCTTCAAAATGGAATGGTTGCTGAGCAGAAACAAACCGCTGTTGTGTTCGCTGTTGTCGCACTCAAGTGATTCAAGCGTTACTCAATTTATTCCACCTGAACAACCGTGGCGACTACGCCGGAGAGAACTCGTCTGTGTCGATGGCGTTTGGGGATGACTTCAAAGAGCAAGTAAGAGCTCACACGAATCTCGTCGACCTCGTCACGGAAACAGTTTCTCTGACACCAACTCGAGGCGGTACAGACTATGTCGGTCTGTGTCCGTTTCACGAAGACAAAAATCCATCCTTCCATGTGTATCCCGATCGGCAGTCCTACCGCTGTTGGGTGTGCGACGAAGGCGGCGATATTTTTCGCTGGCTGATGGAAATTGAAAAAGTCAGTTTCCCTGAAGCCATCGAAATTCTGGCTCGACGAGCGAACCTCGAAATGCCAGAGCGGTCGAAGTACCGCAAAGACAATACAGATAAGAAGTCGACGTCCTACGACATTGTCGAATGGGCGGTCAGCCAAATGCAAAAGGCGCTAGCCCAAAGCAAGTCTGACGGACTGGTTCAAAAGTATATTGAAGAACGTGGTCTGACGACTGAAACAGTTCAGAAGTTTCGAATTGGATTTCATCCAGAGGACTGGTCATGGCTCATTGATAAAGCTCATGGCCAATACACACCAAAACAATTAGTTGAAGTCGGCCTTGCCGGCGAAAGAGACAACGGACAAGGATTTTTTGACAACTTGGTAGGCCGGTTGATCTTTCCGATTATCGACGAACGAGGGCGAGCAGTCGCTTTTGGGGGTCGAGTGTTGCCCGGAAGCAACATCGAAAGCCCAGCCAAATATTGGAACAGTCCAGAGACTTCTGTTTTTCTGAAGCGAAAGACTCTGTACGCCTTCGACCAAGCCAGAGAATCCATTCGAAAACAAAAGACGGCAATTGTTGTCGAAGGATACATGGACTGCATTGCGTGCCACCAAGCGGGTGTCACCAACGTAGTGGCCACATTAGGCACAGCGTTAACAGAAGACCACGTGCGTTTTCTGAAGAGATTTGCTGACCAAGTGGTTTTGACATACGACGGGGACGAAGCCGGTCAGAAGGCAGCCGAACGGTCGATCGAACGATTTCTAGCGTCGGATTTGGATCTGCGAGTCTTGTCTTTGCAAGACGAAATGGATCCAGCGGACTACCTTGAAAAGTACAGTAAAGAAGAATTTGAGCTACTGGTTCAAACAGCACCAGAAGCATGGGCATACAAGTTGCAGATTGTGACCGAACGCTTTGGTTTGGACACAGTGAGTGGTCGCCAACAGATCATCAACCAACTGGTTGATTTTTTGGCGGCGGCTCCGGGATTAAAGGACACGGTTCGTGAAAGCTTAATCCTGCAGCAAGTTTGCAAGGCTGTTCAGATTGAAGAAACATTGGTTCGTCGGCAGTTGGCCGACAGCCGTCAACAGAAGGCGAAGCGAGAATCATTTCGCAAAGTCAATCAGGAATCTCGAGAGCAACAACAAAAGCAGCCAGAAGCTGTCTCAGATGAGGGTCAAACACAGGAATTCATTTCTAATGAATGGACTCCTGACGTCACCCCTGAGGAAGCTCGGCCGATCGTCGGTTCAACAGGCGCAACCGATCTAGCAGAACGTGAAGTTTTAGAAATCATTTTAACTGAACCAAAGCTAACAGATTACATCAGGCACCGGGTTGGCCCGGACGACTTTCAGCATCCGCTCAACAGGCGGTTACTGGAAATCTGCCTTGATCTTTGGGTTGAGGAGGAAATTCTACCAGAGGCTCAACGAGTCATGGTGGCGGCAAATTCGAATTCAGCATTGCTGAGCTTAATGAATTCGCTGCTTGATTCCGCGAGAGATAAGAACTTACAGGCTTTACTGAACGACATCGATGCCAATCAGTCGGGCCAAGGCGGGGAAGTTCCGCCACACCTTGAGTGTGTTTTACGACCACTCATCCTTCGGCGTGCGAAGTTTCAAAAGATGTTGTCCAAGCAACAAATGGCTCAGACAGATTCGTCTTCGAGCAAAACCACTAGCGACAAATTTGAAGCACTCCGGCGAATTGAACAGTTACGAAAATTTGAAATGGAAGACCGCCCGTCACGCGAAGGTTAATTGACTGTCTGTATTTGAAGCAGGCTCAGCTTTCACAGCTGACACACAAATCAACGACAGACAATCACTTCCTCCTTCACACACCAGTTTTAAATTTACTCGTCACGATCAGTAAGCCATCATGTGAGTTGGCAACGATTGTTTCGGAATGTTGCATTTAAGCAACAGTCTCAAACAACTTGCCGAACGACCGTTCCTTACCGAATGTTGCCATACGGCAACAGGAAAGCAGATTCGTCGCTGCTTCTCCTGTCGTTAATCACGAACACAGACTTCCCGTATTCACAGTCGCGAAAAGACCTCTCAGGCATCGTCGCTCTCCACAGGCGATATGTTCAAAGAGGAATCCCCATCATTGCAAGTAGCTCAGGAGCGTTTTCGAATGCATCGTTTGGATGAATCACTTTCGCAGTTAGTTTCGGCCAGCATGAAGCAGGGCTTCCTGTATTTTTCACAGGTCCACAACTATCTGCCCAATGAAGCGGAAGATCCCGTTAAGCTCGACCACCTGATTATGGTGTTGGAAGAGCTGAATCTCGACCTGCGGACAGATCCCGTGGTCTACGAAACAGAAGAAGAATCCGCCGCCGATCGTCGTCGTCGTCGTCCCGAGATCCGTCTTGAAGAAGTCGCATCCAAAGGGACCGAAGATCCGATTCGCATGTATCTCACCCAGATGGGTGAGATCCCTCTGCTGACTCGCGAAGAAGAAATTTTTCTCGCCAAGCAAATCGAAGTCACTCGCCGACGTTTCCGTCGAGCTCTACTAAGCAGCGACTTCGCTTTGAATTTCAGCTTCGAAACTTTAAGCCAAGTTTCTCGAGGAGAACTCCCGTTTGACCGCACCATTAAAGTGTCGATGACGGAAAGCCTTGAAAAAGACCAAATCCTGGGCCGAATGCCTCACAACCTAGCCACGGTTGCGTCAATTCGAGAACGAGATTTAACTGACTTCGCTATGGCTCGATCCATCGGATTGGACAGCGAACAAGGGCTGAAGATTCGTGAGACGATCAACGAACGACGTCGCCGCAGCATTACCCTGCTGGAAGAAATGTCTCTGAGAACTCAGCGACTGCAACCGTGCATGAAGCGGCTGCAACAAGTTTCAGTTCGCATGTTGGAACTGGAAGAACAGATTGCCAACCTGAAGGACCTTTCTTCTGCCGAAGACGAATGTCGTCATATGCAGAAAGAACTGGATGACCTGATCGGACTGACTTTAGAAAGTCCACGTTCGCTTGCCGACAAGATGGAATATCTTGAAGGACGGTACAACGAGTACGAACAGGCGATGCGAGACCTATCAGGAGGGAACCTGCGACTGGTTGTTTCCATCGCTAAAAAATATCGCAACCGAGGTCTCACGTTCTTGGACTTGATCCAAGAAGGAAACACGGGCTTGATGCGAGCCGTCGACAAGTACGAATATCGTCGTGGTTACAAGTTTTCAACCTACGCCACGTGGTGGATTCGCCAAGCGATCACTCGAGCCATCGCCGACCAAGCTCGTACGATCCGAATCCCCGTGCACATGATCGAAACCATGTCTCGGCTTCGAGCTGCTGCTCGTGACCTGCTGCAGGAAATGGGTCGAGAACCGTCCGTCGATGAAATGGCCGAACGAGCCGACGTGCCAATCGAAGAAGCTCGACGAGTCATGCGAATCAGTCGTCAGCCGATTAGTCTTGATAAGCCTTTGGGCGAAGGCGAAGACAACAGCTTTGGCGAATTCGTCGAAGACAAAAGCAACGACAGCCCCGTCAGCAATGCGGCGTCGGAAATGCTGAAGGACAAAATCGATTCTGTCCTAAAGACATTGACATACCGCGAACGAGAAATCATCAAGCTGCGATACGGGCTTGGCGATGGATACACCTACACGCTGGAAGAAGTCGGTCGCATCTTTAAGGTGACTCGAGAACGAGTTCGCCAGATCGAAGCCAAGGCCGTTCGCAAGCTACAACATCCCGTTCGTAGCCGCCAACTGCAAGGCTTCTTGGAAGGCATCACGGCAATCGCCGCCGGTCACTAAAAGACACCCGGCTTTCAATCAACTTAAAAATTCGGTCGTCGACATTTGTTCGACGACCGAATTTTTTTTTGCACTTTGGCATTCAAAAATCTTCTCGAGATCCCCGTCCCGAGATCCCCCGTCGCGCCCCCCCCGCCGTGAGCATGCTGACAGGAATGTTAAGATCGTGCTGCGATGATTCGTGCGGATGACGTTGGAACGGAAAGCGAACAATGAATGTAACAAGAAATGACAGGCCAGGGCGCATACTGCATCCGCACGAATAGACCACGGCCTGCTTGGCTACCACTTATCAACGGGGCCTTTGGGTACGGGAATTTCGACATCTTGAAGGACTCCCGTACGATTTCCATCGACGGGGCCTTCCTCGCTAATGCGTTGGATGGCGTCTACGAATTCCTGCTTGTTCTTGACGAACTGAAAATCACCTCGAAGTTTCTTGCGGACCTTCATGCCCTTTAAGTACCAATGAGCCATCTTGCGAAACAAGATGATGGATCGTTCGGGAGTAAACCGTTCTTCAAGGTAACCGTATTGCCTGAGCATCAGTTGCAGCCGGTCTTCAAAGCTTCCGGCTGGGTTGTAACTTCCCGTGCGTTCCCATTCGTCCAGCTGTCGAAAGATCCAAGGGTTCGCCAATGCGGCTCGGCCAATACTGACCGCATGACATCCGGTTTCGCGAATCATGTGAGCCGCATCCGCCACATTGCGGACATCGCCGTTGCCCACAACCGGGATTGCTTCAACCGCTTCAACAACCTTGCGAATTCCGGGCAACGACACGGATCCACTGAAGCCTTGTTCTCGAGTGCGGCCATGAATGGCAATGGCACAAACTCCGACTTGTTCGAATTCTCGAGCAAAGAATGGAGCTGTGAGATGATCATCGTCCCAGCCCAATCTCATTTTCACACTGACTGGAATCTGAACACTCTCGACCACCTTGCGAACCAATTCGATGGTACTGTCGGTGCGGCACATCATGCCCGCACCAGAACCAGCTCCGGCAACTCGATTCACCGGGCAGCCCATATTGATATCAATGGTCGCGACGTCGCGACCTTCCAAAAACTGAGCCGCCTGGACCATTTGATCAGGTTCATTCCCGAAGATTTGGACCGCAAACGGCTGATCCTCGGGATGAGTTTCGATCATCTGCATCGTACGTTCGTTTTGAGACAGCAGAGCTCGACAATTGACCAAATCCGTCGTCGCTAAACCCACTCCACCAATCGTCCGAACAATGCGACGGAACGGCAGAGTCGTAAAACCGGCCAATGGGGACAGCAGGTAACGAGACGGCAACGGCAACGATCCATAGTGAACGGAGCCTCGAAATTCAGGCCGTTCAATCACATTGGCAGATTGCCCGGCATCGGCTGCATTGGCATCCTGTTGAAACACATTGGGAATCGCGCTCTTCACGGCAATAGTTACTCTTGGGTTCAAAACGAGATAAAAGAAACTTTTTGAGCCGTAGCTTAGCAGGGTTGCTGGGGCAGTGAGAAGCCAATCTCAAGGAGATCAGGTCCCGTGCATCATCTGCGACAGATCTCAACAACCATCGACTTTGGCGGCAACGGTTAGCTGATACAGTTAGCTCAAACAGCTAGC
Source organism: Fuerstiella sp. (assembly GCA_039974975.1). Taxonomy (GTDB): domain Bacteria; phylum Planctomycetota; class Planctomycetia; order Planctomycetales; family Planctomycetaceae; genus Fuerstiella. Next base: position 9,380 of record JBDWHY010000042.1, read on the forward strand.
TGAAACGTCGCTGTAAGAAGCAGCGCAGAAATCACATGATTCTGACGAACAAAATCTCGCCCGGATCCAAACCCCCAAAACAACAAGCTGCAGATGATGCAGTCTGAATCTGTGGATTTAGGTTCCCGATCCAAGCTGCAAGCTGCAAAAACCTTGGCTGTCGATCCCAACGACAGATCCCAGCAACGATGAATTCTCGATGACCTGTTTTCACAGCGCGCCCCACCACAGCGCGTCCTAATCCCAGCACGTTCTAATCCCAGCAGAGCGTGATAGCGGTATTGATTCAGGGCGTCCGCGCCCATGCGTTGGGCGACAAAACTATGACGATGTTGAGCACTAGGGCCGTTCAGCTCGAGCAGCCAGCACTACTCGGATTTCGCTGTAGCTAATCGAACGATTCAGGTGATCGAAGATTGGCTTCAATCTTTCATCGCCCACTTCATCTGCCGCCACTTCTACTTTTTGAACAATGTCTTTCTGGATCCAGTCTGACACATCTGTGATCTTCTTCGACTGAATATATTGAGCCAAATAACCGGCCACCGTCCCGAATGCTCGATCCAGTCGTTCCGTCGCATCTGCCAATGAGACTTTTTGTTCGAACAATTCAAAAGCGGAAGCTGCCGACACAGTGACCTTCTTGGCCTTTGGTTTTCTTGTCGCCGACTGCGAGCTGCTGTTTCGAGCAGCCACCGTGATTTGTAGGTTCGATTCCAGTTCATTCTTCTTGCAGTACGACGTCACCTTCTGCAAAATCAAATCCCCAAACTCCTCGTTCTTCGCTTGGCCAATTCCGTAGATCTTCAGCAGGTTATCTTCTTGCGTGGGACGAAACTTGGCGAGTTCGCGAAGAGACACGTCTCCCAAAATGACGTAGGGCGGAACATTGCGTTCTGTTGCAATATCCATTCGCATCGAACGCAAGGCTTCAAACAATCCTCGATCAACACCTTCCCATTTGTCCAAGGCGGCCACCGAGTGCTGCTTGGTTTTGGGTCGAGACAACGTCGGAGTTTCGTTGCCCTTTAAGCATGCTGATCCAAGTTTGGTGATCTGCAGGACCGAATGATCTCCCGTCCTAATCAAGTAGCCTTGAGCAACCAATTGATCAATCCAGTTTCGCACCACCGTATCGGGTTCGTCTTTGAGAAGTCCATAGGTGCTGAGACGATCGTGACCATTCGCCAGCACTTTTTTACTTCGAGAACCTCGAAGAACCAACGCCGTATATTCTGCCCCGAATCTCTGTTCTTGCCGGTAGACTCCACTGATGACTTTCTGAGCTGTCACCAGCGCATCTTTGATGGGCTCAACTTCTTTCAGACAAACATCGCATGCTCCACAGTTTGTCGGTTCGAACTTTTGGCCGAAGTGGTTTACCAGCAAACTGTGACGGCAAATGGGGCTGGAACAATAGGCCTCCATTTTCATCAGCTGCTTCAGCGATGTTTTCCGGTTCGCTTCGTTTTCGGATTGGTTAATCAGAAATTCCCATGTCCCCACATCTCGACCGGTATACAGCAGGCAACATTCTGCCTCCAAACCATCTCGCCCCGCTCGACCACTTTCCTGCTGGTAGGCTTCAATACTAGAAGGCATTTCTGCGTGAATAACATAGCGCACATTGCTTTTGTCGATGCCCATTCCAAACGCGACGGTCGCGACAATGATGTCCACTTTTTCGTCAATGAACATTTCCTGGTGACGCCGTCGCTGATCTGCTTCGAAACCCGCATGATAAGCCAACGCGTTGTAGCCCAGCCCCTTTAAGGCGGCCGCCGTTTCTTCGCACTTTTTGCGGCTAATACAGTAGATGATGCCCGATTCATTGGGGTGCCGATCAATGACATCTCGCATCTGCCCCAGCCCGTCGTACCGCCGTTCAACTCGATACATCAAGTTGGGGCGGTCGAAATTGCCGACCATGACGTCGGCCTTTTGTATCCCAAGCTGTTTTAGAATATCGCTGCGCACCTGTTCGGTGGCCGTCGCAGTAAACGCGTGGACCGACGCATCTGGGAAAGATGTTCGCAGGCAAGACAGTTGGCGATATTCGGGACGAAAGTCATGCCCCCAGTTGCTGATACAATGAGCTTCATCGATGGCAAAGAAGCTGACTTTTGCCTTGGCCAGAAAATCCAACGTTCGAGGCTGCACCAAACGTTCGGGAGCCACAAACAACAGCTTCAGACTTCCCTTGCGAACTTTGTCAGCGACTTCGTTACGTTCTTCAACCGATAAACTGCTGTTCACACACGCCGCTGAAATTCCATTCGCAGTCAAAGCATCGACTTGGTCTTTCATCAATGCGATCAGAGGGCTAACGACAACCGCCATGCCATCGTGACACATCGCTGGAGCCTGATAGCAAAGCGACTTTCCACCTCCTGTTGGCAACACCGTCAAGGAATCTTGACGCTGCATGGCGGACAGCATGGCTTCCTTTTGCAGAGGGCGAAAAGAACTATAGCCCCAGTATTTTTTCAGCACCTGTAGTAAATCAGCTTCGACATCACTTCCGGCTTCGTTGTCCGGAGCAATTGGTTCGGTGATTTCAGAAGCTTCAGCAGATGTCATTGAATCAGCCACCAAGATCACGCTCCAATTTATCAAGACGATCCTGAAGATCACCTTGGGAATGTTCTAAGTCGTGAATCAGGCTGGCCTGCTCCTGAACGGTTGATCGAAGTTGCTGAATCACCTGTTCGAATCGTTCCAGCTGCACGGCCAACTGATCGCCGACAGCAGACGACACCTCAGGTTGAACGGCCTGGCCAGAGGATGCGACTTCAGCTGGTTCTGCACGGCTGCCTAATTCGGAATCATCGTGCGATTCTGATGATGATGAAACGCTGCCAATCGACATGCCTTCTTTGTCTAAGTAAAACGAATGGTCGACCTCGATTCCTCGACGATCCAACGGACCATTCGCTTGCAGATAAGCGGCCTGCTGTAAGCCGGTCAGCTCTTCTCGAAGCTGGTCCATGCTTTCAATGCGAACCATGCGGCTTGCTCGAGTCCGCAATTCGCCAAGCTGCTGCCGACCTCGCAGTAACAGTTCGGCAACGACGGCAAACTGAGCTTCAGAAAAATCAAAACAGTGTCTCATATAATGACGGTAACGAGCCGTTCGGCCTCCACCAGGAAAGACCTCAGCAACCAACCCGCCTTCTCTGAGACGATCTAGGCCATCCATGACTTGGTCTTCTGAATAGTTCACCGTGGGGTCACGATTGCTTTTTTGGTTACACGCCGACGTGGTCGCTTTTAAAGTGAGCGGGTACTGTTCTGGAGTCGTAAAAGCTTTCTCCATCAGAACTCCCAGCACTCGCCGCTGCAGCCGAGAGATTTCTTTGATCTGATTTTTTTCTTGCTCGCTCATTCTTTAAAATCAACGTCCGTGATGATGGAAAAACTTGGTGAGAAAACAGGCGTTTGCCGTCGCGAACAATTCGCTCTCAAAAAAAATCGCTGGATTCAACCAAGAACATCACTTGGCGTCATTCCATACCATCCGAGTGACAGCTTAGTTCGCTGAGACCACGGATTCCAGTTTCAGGCAGTTGCGAACAACAAATGCGAGCGAGTCTGCGATCAAAAACAGGCACATTCTACCACGCCCGAAACTCGATCCTTAATCACCGTACCGCTCTCACACCATTGCGACTTCAAGCGAAGCAACACCCTCAAACCGTTGCGATTTCAATCTCAGCAACACTCTCAAACCGTTGCGATCTTTAATCGCAGCAAAGCCCTCAACTATTTGCGATCGAGAATGACAAGACCAATGATCGAAAGCAGGATGCCAGAGATCGTTAGCGCTGACATGGGTTCCGCAAAGACCAAGAAGGCCCCCATCGCACACATGGCGTTCTGTGAAGCATTGATCACGTTGACTCGGCTAATGTCAAGTCGTTTCAGAGCATTCGTGATGGCGAAGAATGCAATGGCGTTGAGTGATCCGGCGACAAGCATAATGCACCAATCAGCGACTGGAATTTGCTGAATTCTTTCGAAGCCCAACAAAGACAAGCCAAGGCTGCTAAGACAAACAAAACCGACAGAACTGTAGACAACCGTCATGGATGGCACAGACAGTTTCTTCTGCCCTAGGCTGCGAATCACGATCCCATTCACTCCATAAGACAAGCCAGAAAGAACGGCCATCAAGATACCGAACTTCACAGATCGTGAAGGATTTGGGACGACAGGTTGAGTGATCTTTTGCCGTTGACTTTCTTCAACGGCTAACTCTGTCGATTGCGGAAGTACTGAAACGTCTTCAGCTAAATTTGCAGCTGGCGGCTCAGACGCAGCATACGACAGCGTGATCACAGACAACGTCATGATGGCGATGGAAATCAGTGTCTTTAACGACACTGTATCTCCAACGAAAATCTTTCCGAAGAAGGCTCCTGAAGCAATAATCAAGGCAAAGACAAAGGGAACAGAAATCGCGAGACCAATGTTTCCCAAGGCAATTTGAAAACACAAGTTGCCTCCGAATTGCATGATCAAAGCGGCAACCAGCAACACGAAGACCACTTTGAATGATGGGTACAAGGGCCCCTTATCGGACCCTCGCAACGACAGTAACACCAACGAAACTATCAACGTGGGGACCGCCTTCATTGCAGAGACCCAAATGTCCCAACCAAGGTCTTCTGAAGAATCAGACAACTGCCTTAACGCAAGATTCGTGGCAGAGTAGGCGACTGCTGAAAGCAACCCAAGCAGCATGCCCACTTTTTCGGCGCTTGGATTTCGAGGGGGCCGAATGTCAGTCGTTGTCTGTGTGCTCTTTACTGCTGTGTTCTTTGCTGCTGTATCCGTCAGCACTTCGTCTGCTTGGTTGCTTTCCATGATTTGACGGCGTAAGTCGGCCTTCTGATCATTGGCGTTGTCAGCAGGGGGCGACATGTCATCGGCTTCTGTCAAAGCAGTCTGGTGAATGGGCTTCCGACTCGGCTGAGGACGATAAACCAAGGTCGCAAAAATAGCACTCCGTGAACCCTCGAATGTCATCAATTCTCGATCTCACCAAGCGGAACTCACAAAATTCAGCTTTTGGAGAGTCTCCGTGTGAACTCATTCAAGTTGGGGAACCATTTCGCCCGCGGGACAATTCAACACCCAACACCCAACACCCAACACCCAGTGGCCAACCCGGATTCCTCCAGATCGAAGACTGCTGACCAACCTTGATGCTGAAGAAGGCCATATTCAACTGTTCACTCCTCTCGAGGGGGGGCCTGCATTGGGCGACTTCCGTGAGAATCATCACTAAGTGGCGAGCTTCCTTACGAACTTGAATCTTTTCACTCGGTTTTAAAGACTTACAACCAGAACAACCATCACAACCGGCCCCCCTTTGATGTGTTGCCGTCGGAACAATCAAACGAACCGGCGGTACTGATTTTTCAGGTCGATATCTGTTCTGACTGCAAGGATTACTCCAGTAGCAAGAAGAGCTTCGAGTCTGTGATTTGGGCCATGATCACGCAATAGACTACGAAGTCAGCTAAGCGAGTCGATCCATTAATTGCGACACTCACACGTTGATTCCTAAATAACATGCATTGGCATGTATGACGGAATTCAGACAATGAATATGTTCCCAAGGAGGGGATCATGCAGGTGTTCTCATTGAACAACATTACAAGAAAATGTTTTGCCACCGGATTCATGGCGATCGGGATGATGGCGATGACCGGATGTAGCTCCGTTCAGTCAACTCCCGGCGTCAGCTGTGGCCCCGGAGGTTGTGCAACGGGAAGTTGCGGTTCAGGAGGCTACGGCCAAATGGACTACAGCCAAGGCGGCATGGTGGCTGCGAGCTGTAATGCTCCAATGGCATGTGCCGACGGATCATGCGGAGCCGGCAACTTCAACAATCTCGGAGGTTGCACAGATGGAAGCTGTGGAATCGGTGGTTGCACTGACGGTGGTTGTGGAGGCGGCATGTGCGGCCCCAACCAGTGTGAGGTTCCTCGAGAACTTCGCAAAACGGCGATGCCAGAATATCGCATCGAACCCCCCGACGTCATCTTGATTGAATCCACCAACCATCTCAGAACAGCTTCATCTTCTGTGAATGCGGGTGAGTCTTTACTGATTCAATGTGCAAGAACATTGCCAACCGACCCAACAGATTCGAACGTCGTTCGTGAGTTCAAGACCATCAACGGCTTGTATGTCATTGGCAACGACGGATACGTCAACTTGGGGCCTGAATACGGCAAGGTACTGTGTGTTGGCCAACCAGTGAATGTGATTCAAGACCGAGTCGAAGAGCATTTGAAACGCATTTTGACCAAGCCATTAGTCTTGGTCACATTGCCAGACCCTTCCACAAAGCAAGTCGTCGCTGGACCTCACTTAGTACGCCCTGACGGAACCGTTGGACTTGGAATTTACGGTGACGTATTCGTAGCAGGCAAAAGCCGTCGAGAAGCAAAGCTAGCGATCGAACAGCATCTTTCTAGCTTCATCCAAGCCCCTCAAGTGACAATCGACGTGCTGGGATACAACAGTAAGGTCTACTATGTCATTGCAGATGGTGCTGGAGCTGGCGAACAAGTTTACCGCTTACCTTCGACCGGAAACGAAACGGTTCTCGACGCGATTGCTCGAGTCAACGGGCTTCCGGCGATCGCCTGCAAGGGGCAAATTTGGATTGCTCGCCCTTCTCCAGAATGCTGCGGTCCCGACAAGATCCTGAAGGTCGACTGGGACGGCATCGCTCAAGGAGCTCAGACCTGTACAAACTATCAAATCTTCCCGGGCGACAGACTGTACGTGAAGGCCGACCCATTCATCACCTTCGACACCAATCTGTCGAAAATCACCGCTCCATTCGAACGTATCTTGGGGCTGACAATCCTAGGTACAGGTGTTGTTAACAGCATCCAGAATGGTGGCCAAGGTGGTGCTGGCGGATTCTAGGCTGTGAATGATGTGGCCCTGCGTGCTTGCAGGGCCACCGCTGCTACCCTGCGAACGCAAAACGGCGAGGGCACAGCAGCTTAAGATTGGAAGAATCCAATCTGCGGGCTTCAAGAAATCAAAGTGCTAATTTCGCTAGGAGACACCATTATGACAAGGCTAACACTGATTCGCAGCATGTGCTTGCTTTGCATTCTTTCCAGTTCGCTCATGAGCTCAACTGCCAGAGCTCAATCAGGGCTGTCTCGATTCGATCGCCCGTTCTCTCGACCCACAATCAGCCCCTATGTCAACTTACTGCGTGGCCAAGGCAATGGTGGTGGTGCGAATGTTGGATTGAATTACTTTGGAATTGTAAGACCTCAGCAGCAGTTTGGTGAACGCAATCAACAACTGACTCAGCAACTGCAAACAGTGAATCGAAGATCTCAATCACGTGGAATTCAAAGCCGAACACAAGGTCGCCAGTTCCGACAATATCGAGTTGGATCGACGGGGCATGCGGCCAGCTTTTTAAGCATCGGTGGCGGAGTCGCGGGAGCAGGCGGGCAAGCTGTCGGCCAGAATCTTCAGCTAAGCGGCTTCACAAACGCAGGTGGCCTCGGTGGCACCACTGGAAATTCACCCGGCTTCGGTGGTGGTGGTGGAGGAGGAGGCAGCAGCTTCTCAGGCAGCGGCGGCGGTTTCGGCGGTGGATTTAGTGGAGGCTTCGGCGGAGGTGACAGCTTCGGCGGCGGAGGCTTCGGTGGTGGCAGCAGCTTCGGTGGCGGAGGCTTCGGTGGTGGTGGCTTCGGTGGAGGCAGCAGCTTCGGTGGAAGCAGCTTTGGCAGTGGATTAGGCCAAGGCTTCTAAGTACACAATTTTCGGCATTCGAAATCGTTTCAGACAATTCTCTCTGAGCCTTCATCCGCAAGGAATGGCAATCATGGCACGAACACTTACTCATCGTTTGATCAAAAAACTGACGGCCACAGCGGCCTTCGGACTCCTGACGGCAACCAGCCAAGCGGGTCTGTTTTGCGACTGGCACAGTGACCACAAACGGCCTTACTGCAGCCCCGCCTGTGATCAGGCCTGGGGTTACCACGACACC
>JBDWHY010000043.1:0-251455 GCA_039974975.1 Fuerstiella sp.
CGAGTCGTTCAGGAAACAGCACCTGCTGATTCCGCGCCTGCTTGACTTTGGCAAATTTCATCATCAACCTCCTGAGCGAAAGTCTCCCAAACACACGAAAGCCACGCCAGGTTGAAACCAACATTAAATCGACAAGCCCGTAGGCCAGGGATGAATCCGCTCAAAACCCTGAGGTTCTGCACATCCGATATCCCTCGCTCACGCGTCGAGTTCCCTTTTGCAACGGCCCTTTAAGCACCGTTCAGAGTGCTAATTTCCCTTCGCGTTACACCTGCAAATGTTGAATCCGTAGTCGCAACTCAGACCGCCTTACACGGCACCTAGCTGCCGAGTCTACGACCCCGGAGTAAACTTGCTGCTGAAAGCCTGGGGACTTGAATTGGCAATCGAACGCTAGTGATTGAACAAAAACTCGCGACTACTCATCATGCCCCAAGCAATGTCTTCCAGAAGCTCGCGCTTTTGGTCGCCTTCTGCAGCATTCAAAAGTTTGGATAGCTCTGCTTGTTCCTGTTGAGATGGCTGTCGAGACAGACCGCTCAAAAACAATTCCTCAAGAAGAGAGACTGCATCCTCGGGATAAGCGTCCAACAGCTGTTGCAATCGGTTGTCTTTCACCGCCAGCTTCGAATTGATCGTGTCTCCATTCGAAAGATGCAACACTTGAACCATGCTAGGCTCGTCGCTGCGTTCACATTCGCACGTGATTCGCCTTTGGTTGCGACCAAACGTTTTCAGAAAGTACGATCGGACGGCACTGTCGTACAGCTGGATGGCTCGAGTTCCCGCAGGGTAAAAATCCGTGTCGCGAATGTCGGCTCCAGGAAATTCAATCTTGTTGAATGTCGTGCTCACAGCGGTAACCGAAGAAACGGCGTCCAACATGACTTCTGCCATCAACCGTCGGGGGTAATATCTGGAATAGTACCGGTTGTCATCCTTGTTTTGTGGTAGGGGCTGACTGCTACGTTGATACGCCTGAGAGATCAAAATCTGTCTCATCAATGCCTTCAAATTGAAATCATTTTCTGTCAAGTAATCAGACAACGCAGCAAGCAGTTTTTCGTTGCTAGCGGGATTTGAAGCTCGCATGTCATCGACTTCTTCAACCAAGCCAACTCCCATGTACTTGCTCCACACCCGGTTGGTGATACTACGAGCAAACAGTCCATTTTTCTTAGACACCAGCCAATCTGCTAAATGCTGTCGTCGATCCGTCGGGTCTGCGTAACCAATGGCTGGCTGGTCTAATGCCGCTGGTGCCTGAGCTTTGCCTGTCCGTGGCTGAATCAGTTCTCCTGATGACACAGTCACCAAGGTTCGCTTACCGTCACCATTTCGAGAATCCCCACCCCAACCTTTTGCTCGCACTCGCGAAAACAGATTCGCGAAGGCGTAGTATTGATCGTTGGTCCACTTTTCAAGCGGATGATTGTGGCACTTCGCGCATCCAATGGACAAACCAAGAAACGCTTGGCTCACGTTTTCAGCCATGTCTTCAGGAGTCTGATGAAGAGCGTAAAAATTGGTGGCTCCATTTTCGAAGCTCCCCCCCTTTGCGGTCACAATTTCTCGAACAAAATGATCCCATGGGACATTCTTTTCAACGCGTTCCGCGATCCATTCATAGTACGCCTTCACTGCTTCGGGTCTTAGCAATGCCCCATTTAGCATCAAGAGATCAGACCAGTGATAGGACCAATAGTCGACGAATTCGGATCGCTGCAAAAGCCGATCAACCAGTTGAACTCTTTTGTCCGCAGCCGAATCTGCCAAGAACTCGCCCGTTTCTTCAGCCGTTGGTAGAACGCCGATCGTGTCTAAGAAGACACGACGAACAAAGACTTCATCGGAACACATCGGAGACGGTGCCAGATTAAGCTGCTGCAATTGATCACAGATCAAGTCATCAATAAAATTGGATCGATCAACCTTCGCAAAAACTTCTTCGTCGATTGATTGTTGAAACGGAGACGTGATTCGAGCCGTCACAATGCGGCTGCCAAACCAAGCTGTCACCGCCCCTTCCCCGGGCCCTACAACTTCAGCAACGCCCGCTGATGTGACCGTCGCAACCGCTTCATTGGAAGAATTGAATCGAGCCCATTGCGTGACATCTTCAGTTCGCTGATCTGAATAGTGAGCCTGAATAAGAAACTGTTGTTGCTGGTCTTTTTTGACGGTCACTCGATCTGGAAAAATCGACAGCGAAAGCAGAACCGGATCATCTTCAGAAGGAGCCATCGCACCGTCGGCAATCCATTCAGAAACGACCTGATAATGCTTCGAATCAGCTGGCAACTTCAGACCACCTTTATGTGGCACAGCCAACGTTGGCTTTGTTAGCAGCAGCGATAATGCAGGTTTAGCAAGATCAACTCGACGCCCTAAATGCTGCTGACTGATGTTGTAAAAGTCGCGCTCGGTGTCGTACCCTCGCAGTGAAAGGCGGAAACCACCTTTCCCAGCCAGTGCCCCGTGGCAGGCTCCCATATTGCAGCCTTGCTTAGCCAAGACGGCTTGCACATGATTGCGAAACGAGTACTGAAAACGCCGCTGAGAATTGCTAACGTTGACAGGAATTCTCGCAATCATGCGGCCTTCGTGAATGGCACGAACTTCTGTTGCACCGTCTGAAACAGCAACCACCATTCCGGCTTCGACCAAAGCGACCTTCGGATCTTGGCTCAGCCATTCCACGTTATCTAAAAACATGCCCACGGCCGAGCCATCTGCAAACTTTTCCAGTAACAACTGGTGCTGGGTCTTCAGCCCATCCAGAACCAATTTTTCTGGAAGGATTCGGATATCCAAATCAGGTTCGCTGGCGGAAAGCTGCAAGCGAAACGGCACGGAGATAACGAAAGCAATGACAAGTGCGAAAACATGTTTCATCGAATCACTCAGTCTGAATTTCGGTGCCCCCTGAAAACACCGTTGGCGCCTCAGGAACCTTTTTGACAAGTTTCAAGCATAGCAATTCGTTTGCAAAGTGGCGCTTCACGAAGAGATTTCGACTGAGGAGCAGCGGACAAAGGCTTCGCAAGATTTCGAAACCAGCGCAGATTTAGGCGATGGGATTTCGAATGAACCGATATCCAGTACCTCGAATCGAAATCAGATGCTGAGGATTCGATGGGTCCGGTTCAATCATTTTTCGCAGACGCATCACGAAATTATCGATCGATCGACTTGTGATTTCTGCGGCGTCTCGCCACACGTCTGTTTGCAATCGCGTGCGACTTAAGACGACATCTTCATGCTGCAGAAAATACTTCAACAACTGTTGCTCTCGAGTCGTCAAAGAATGCACGTCGCCATCACGACTTAGCTCGAAGCGACCGAAGTCCACTTCAACGTCCCCGAAGCGTTCCAAGTCAGACACCGCTCGAACCACATCTTGGTTATTTTGACTTCTTTGTCGACGCTCTAACAAATTGCGGACCCGACTTAGCAATTCAGGCAATGCGAATGGTTTCGTGATGTACTGATCGACTCCGCAGTCAAACGCCTGAGCCTTGTCTTCAGCCAACGTCCTCGCTGTCAGAGCCAAAACGGGAACATCAGCGTCAACCAATCGAAGTTCTCGACAGGTTTCGTAACCGCTCATTTCAGGCAACATTAAGTCCAACACAATTAAATCGTATTCAGGCGATGCGCTTCCATGAAGATCCAAGGCAGTTCGCCCATCAGCTGCCAGATCAACTTCATAGCCTTCTTGCTCGAAGTTGAATTTTAGGCCTCGAGCAATTGCTCCTTCATCTTCCACAACAAGAATGCGATTCATATTTCCTCTCCACTCTTGTTGACCGGCTGTGACGCGCCTAACGATTGAGTTGCAGAAGCCTGAGAAAGCGGATCTTCAATCGCAGGGGGATTTGCACGACCAACCTGTTCCACCGGATTCAGCTGTTCTACTCGACGACGGTTAATTCTTCCCGGCAATGTCACCTCAAAAACGCTACCGACATTGTCGGGCCCATCTGTGATGGCAATGCGACCTTTCATGATCCCCACCAACGTCTTCACGATATACAGTCCAAGCCCCGTTCCTTTTCGCGTTCTGCGAAGCTCATCGTTGGCTCGAAAGAAGATCTGAAACACCTGGTTTCTGAGCTCCTTCGGAATCCCTTGCCCTTGGTCTTGGATTTGAATGATGACACGATCACGTCCTCGAGGTTTCGCAGTAACCACAACATGCGGCGGCGATCCTCCGTACTTCACGGCGTTGTCAATCAGATTCCCAAAGATCATGCCCAACAGCATGCGTCGAGAGTGCAAGGCAAGATCATCAATATCGAATTCAAATACCTCGTCAAAATCGACTTGATGATGCCGACATGCCTGCTCGGCTGCTTCCTTAAGGACTCTCTCTAAAGAGACGTATTCTGGATCCGTTTGACTGCCGATTGATTCCAGCCGCCCAACTTCCAATAGCTGATTGATCAGCTGATCTAAGCGTTCTAATTCGACATTCATCGTCTCATAGAATTCTTGTCGATCATCTGGCTTCAAATCACGCAGCAGCAACGTGTCCAAATACAGCCGCAGGGCGGCGATTGGCGTTTTCAGTTCGTGAGTCACGCTGTCAACAAAATTCGACTGACGGCGATTCAGCTGAATCTCTTTGATCGTCAGAAACGAATAGAAGGTGATTCCAAAGAGACTAATTGCTAAGGCGATGGATCCGAGAACCAACGGGATCCAAAAATTCTCGATCGCTAACTGAATGATCAGCAGCATCATCAACGAGATAATCAGAACGCCCAAAACCACGCTTGTCCAAATGGGAAGCTTTAGGTTTGAGCGTTTGCGCCGAAATGTCGAAGCCATGAATCACACCGCGAATAAAATTCGCTGACACCACAAAAAATCCGCCCTGTTTCACGAGGGCGGAACATTTCATTCTCTTCGTTCAAAGTCGCCGTTGCGACGGGCAATGCTATTGAGCAGATCCACTGGACGGACCACCAAGGCCTGATCCACCACCGGGGGCACCCATGCCGCCCATCATTCCACCCATCATGCCGCCGATACTTGATTGCATCCCATCCACAGCCTTATTGAATTGCTCTTGGTCTTCTGCAGCCTGCAGCGGACTCAAAATTCCAGTAGCCATGGCGGATACCATCATCATCTGTCCCTTCATTGCGTCCGCTTGTTCTGGCAGTTGGGCCATGGCTTCTCGAGCCTTCGTGATGCCTTCATCCCATCCGTCAACCATCTTCTTAGGCAGCCATTTACCCTCTTTTTGAACCATTTCGATGACCTCTTCATCCTTGCCATCTGGGCTCGTCAGTTTCAATTTGGCTGTGGTTGAAGTTGATTCTAGAGTCTCAACCTTGACCTCTGACATAGACATCTGAAGCTGCATTCCCGGAGTGTTTTTGACCATGCCTTGCAGAGCCACGATTTGAGCAGCCATGTCTTTTCCACTTGATTCCATGAAAGTCTTACCGTCGAATGACTTCAACTTTTCAAGGTCCTGCACACTGTCCAAAAGCGTCTTCAAAAACTTGGTTGATTGCTTGACGGTTGCTTGAGCAACTGCCGGATCTTCGGAATTCAAGATGGCCGGATAGTTCAGCAAAAATTCTTGCTTGCTGGCGAGCGTCTGATGCACATTGCCGATCAGCCCCGTGATCTGCGCCCAAGCATCTGCGTCCATATTGGTTCCGAATGACTGCACCAGCTCGTTGACATCCGCCTGATAAGATTCTGGCAAGGCTTCCCAAGCCACAACAGGTCGACCGTCTTCCATGCCGGACATGATGGCTTTGACCGAATCTTCGGCAGCCGAGGGACTTGATTCGGATCCGCACCCAACTGGCAAAAAGGCGAGACAGCCGAAGAGGGTGGAAAGTGCAAGTGGGCTTCGAGACATCATGAAGTCAATTCCAGAAAGGTGGGCAAGGGATGCTGTGGTCAAATGGAAATTGACTCACAACCAGCATAGTTTGCTAGAAATTGTAGGTATTTCAATACTCAAACGCTGTGATCACGCACTTGGATTAAAGCATTTGGAAGAACTTTTGGCGGGTACGAAAAATTTTGGATGCACCCAACCAAAACTTTCCGGACCGAGGGAAGACACAGTTCACATTTTGAGCTACCTACTTCAGCGGGTATCCTATGAAACCATCTTGATGTATGCCTTGCCGCCCGAAACGTTGTGCCATGTCGACTGATTCTCCCAAAGTTGCCCCAATCACCACAGGCCCCTTCGTCAACATTTCTTCTTACCGATTTGTTGAACTCGATCGGCTTGAAGAGCGACGAAATCACTTTCGTGAAGCGACCGAATCCTGCAACCTGAAGGGGACGATTCTGCTAAGCCCCGAGGGAATTAACATGTTCCTTGCTGGGTTGCGAGATGATATGGATCGCTTTTTGATCACCCTTCGCACTGACCCTCTGTTTTCTGACTTGGAAGTGAAGGAAAGCCTGAGCGACTATCAGCCATTCAATCGCACACTGATCAAAATCAAAAATGAAATCATTGCGTTCGGTCTCGAGGACGTGAATCCGATTCACCGAACCAGTCCCAAACTGTCTGCCAAAGAACTCAAGCAATGGCTCGACGAAGGCCGCCCCGTTCATCTGTTGGACACTCGCAACGACTACGAAGTGGAAATCGGGACTTTCAAGAATGCGATTCCTGCCGGAGTCGACAACTTTCGTGAGTTCCCCGACGCCGTTCGCAAGTTGCCAGAATCGATGAAGGATGAACCCATCGTTATGTTTTGCACCGGAGGAATCCGATGTGAAAAAGCGGGTCCATTTATGGAGCAAGAAGGATACAAAAATGTCTTCCAACTTGACGGCGGTATCCTGAAGTACTTCGAAGAATGCGGAGGCGATCACTATGACGGCGACTGCTTCGTGTTTGATCAACGAGTAGCAGTTGATCCCGCCCTACAAGAAACTGAATACACTCAGTGCTATATCTGTCAAGAAGTCGTATCGCCGGAATCTCAGCAGTCACAACGATACGCAGCCGGAGAATTCTGTCCGGCTTGCTATACCGAACCGGCCGATCAAATTGCTCAACTTGTCCAACAACGAAACCAACATCTCAAACAACTCGTTAGCCCGCTTCCCGGAAGCCAGCCCTACTTTAACAAGCGCCCACTCAATGTTCCTCAAAAATACGATGGTATGACATTGCTGGACTTCTTGGCCGCTTGGCACCCGCAGGTTCCTCGCGAAAGCTGGCAGTCGAAGATCGAAAATTCATTGATCGTTCCAGGAGAACGCTACGGGCGTCGGCAACGCAAACGAAAGTCCGAACCAGAAAGCACTCCGTTGGACTGCGGACGAATTGTCCGTGCAGGCGAGCGATTCGAAAACCTGCTCCCTGAAACCACTGAGCCTGACGTGAATGGTGACATTCGCATCATTCACGAAGACGATCAATTTATCGTTGTTAACAAGCCAGCCCCTTTACCTTTGCATCCATCGGGCCGCTTCAATCGCAACACGTTGCTACATATTCTTCAGGAACTTTACCGTCCAGAAAATCCGCTCTTGGCTCACCGGCTCGATGCCAACACTTCCGGAGTCCTATTGCTTTGTCGTAAAAAATCGGTGGCTCGTTTTGTGCAACCACAGTTTGAACAACGCACTGTTTCCAAACAATATTTAGCTCGAATCATCGGGCAACCAGCGGAATCTGAATTCCGATGCGATGCAAAAATTGCCAGCGAAGCCGCCGAACACGGACTTAGGCTCATTGATGAAACCGACGGTCAGTCAGCTGAAACTCGGTTCCAGCTGCTGCACAAGTTCGCAGATGGAACATCACTCATCAGATGCTTGCCAATCACCGGTCGTACCAATCAAATTCGACTCCACCTTTGGCACCTTGGATTCAGCATCAAGAACGATCCCGCCTATCTGCCCGACGGCAAGCTGGGTGAAAACAAGACTCTGACCGTCAACGATACTCCTATGTGCCTGCACGCCGAATCAATCTGCTTGCACGACGAATCCGGAGAAGCTCGAAGCTTTCAGGCGGAAGCACCCAAGTGGGCAAACCTGGCCGAGGCATGATCACCACGCCGAACTTGAACTTGACGACGAATTCGTCGTCGGCTGAATTTCACAGTCGAACCACTGTCTGCACTGAACCACTGTCAGCACTGAACCACCGTCGCTGACAAAACCGATCAACGGGATGTCGATGACGAATCAACAAGGCATCATCAACTGTGTTGATTGCACGGTCTTCTTTAAAGTTGGGCGATTGGCGTGCCCCGGCTGTGGGCGATGCCCCAATTGTGGACAGCTTAGAATTTCAGAGCTGAACCAATGCCCAGACTGCGACGTCGGCCTATGCCATGCGTGCGGCCGTTGCACGGCCTGTGACTTCGAACGAGGTCAGGACCTAGTTGATGCACCATGCCACTGCGGATATCCCAACGACCCAGATACATTGGATGATCTCAGAGAAAGACGATCAATCGGCAATTTCCAAGGAACACTGCCTTCTGATTCGCACGGGATGACGACTTGGCTTCTGATCACGACAGGTGTGATTCTTGCCATCACCTTCGCCAAATTTCTACTGTAAACATTTGGGCAAGCTTCCAGACCCATCGGACAAAAGCGGCCAACAGCAGGGAATCTACCCAACCTAAACAAGGGGATTTCACGCCCCCACCAGAAGCCGATCTGCAGATGGCCTCAGAACCCGAATTTCATACCCGATTGATCTGCCTCAATCAGCGATTCACCGAGGCAATCTGACGTCGCAAGATTTTAGCAGCCATGCTGAAAACAAGGATTTCTTTTGTGTGGCCCCAGCTAGTAAGTCAATCAACATCATCTGCGTTATTTGCCACCAACACTTAGAGCCAGTGTTCAAAAAGAATGGAGTTCCTATCCAGGAATGCAAAGCCTGCCGATATCGAGCTGCAGAAATTAGCAGCACTGCTGGTCACACCAAACGGCTTTACAACGACAACTATTTTTCAGGCGGCGCTGACGGGTATCTGGACTACCTGCAAGACAAAGAAAGTCTTCTTGGTCGAGGCCGCTGGTACAGTCACTTGCTGGCTAAGTACGGCATTCAAAATGGACGACTGTTAGATGTCGGAGCAGCTGCTGGCGTCATAGCGAGTGGATTTCGATCCGAGGGCTGGAAAGCTGAAGGGCTAGAACCCAATCAGTCAATGGTTCATTACGGTCGCCAACAGCTCGACCTCACAATGCACCATGGCTCATTGGAATCGATGGTCATCGACACCAAGTTCGACGTGATCTCAATGATTCAGGTGCTTGCTCACTTAACAGATCCTGCAGCCGCATTTCGCCACGCTTCGCAGATGACAAAACCGGGGGGACACTGGTTGATTAAAACGTGGAATTATCAAAGCCTGTCCGCTCGCATCTTCCGCAAATCATGGCACCAATACAGTCCGCCTCGTACGCTGCACTGGTTTACTTCTCATAGCCTGAACGCTCTGGCTGCACAATTTCAAATGAAATTTGTGGCATCGGGTGGCCCCCAAAAATCAATCTCAGCTCAACACGCGAAATCTTTGCTACGACATGCAACTTCCGAATCTGCATTTCTAAAATTCATGACATGCCCAGCCGCTTTGCTACCAGACCGACTGATGATTCCCTATCTGGCGGATGACCTGTCGTGGTATCTGTTTCAAAACGACAACTGAACACCAATCGATACAGCCGCTGTGCTCACGCGCCGCTGTTCTCACGCGCCGCTGTGCCCAACAAGCCTCATGATGACGGTGTCCATTGATCATCAGTTCAAGCCTTCTTCATGTTGAATCGTCTCAACCTAGCCACCGATCGAATACATCGGTCGGTCTGGTTGCACGAAGTCTGGCGAGTTAATTTGATGCCCCGCTTTCTTGGCTGCGACACATTGGACCATGGCATCTCCAATCGCTTCGTCGGTTCCACTCGACCTGAGCAATTCCCGTACGTCTGTTTCTTCCAAGCTAAACAGGCAGTTTCTGAGCTTACCATCTGCCGTCATTCGAAACCGGTTGCAGCTGCCGCAAAACGGAGCTGTTACAGACGGAATCACGCCGATCTTTCCAACTCCATCGCCAAAAGTATAGTCACTTGACGGACTGCGATCTGCTGCCGAATTTGTAGAGGCAAGCGGCCCATAATGAGTTGCCAACTTTCCTATGATTTCGGAAGCCGGCAGGACTTTGTCATTGTTCCAATTGCCATCTGCGTCTAGCGGCATGAATTCGATAAATCGCACTTCGGTGTTCGTGCTTCGAGCCAACTCAGCAAATGGAATCAGCTGATCTTCGGTCAGATTGCGAATCGAAACGGCGTTAATTTTAATGGGATCAAAGCCCGCTTCTCGAGCCGCTTGAATGCCGGCAATCACCTTGTCGTAGCCGTCTCGTCGAGTCACCTTGCGGAAGACTTCTGGATCCAACGCATCAAGGCTGATATTTAATCGTTTCAGTCCAGCATCACGAAGCTGTTGTGCCTGTTCGGCCAACAAGACTCCGTTCGTCGTCAGGCCGATGTCTTTAATCCCATCAATCACAGACAGCTTGGAAACCAGCACCGACAAGTCTTTACGCACCAACGGCTCACCACCAGTCAGACGCAACTTATTGATCCCCAGCGATACTCCGATTCGCACGACTCGCTCAATTTCTTCAAACGACAGCAGTTTGCTGCGAGACATAAATTGCACGTTGTCTTCGGGCATACAATAGAAGCAACGAATGTTGCAACGGTCTGTCACACTGATCCGCAGGTTGTTGTGGACTCGGCCAAACGAATCGATGAGCTGACGAGATTCGTTTACGGATTTCTCAGGCTCGGTTTTCGAGTCATCATCATGATTCATGCGTCTGATCTCGAATCTAAGTCTGAGGCTGGAACGCCGCCAACAGGATGCTGCCACTCAGTTGAACCGTCAGCGAAATGTTCCTGCTTCCAAATGGGAACACTTTTCTTGATTTCATCCAGCAACCATCGCCCCGATTCAAAGGCTGCGTCTCGATGAGGCGCACTCACGGCGACCGCCACCGCAATGTCGCCAAGATCCAATTTGCCCGTCCGGTGCACCATCTTCAAATGACACAGCGACCAGCGTTTTTGAGCCTGATCAGCCAGCTTCTGCATTTGAACGTCGGCCATTTCCGCAAAAGATTCATAGGTCAACTGAGTTGTCACTGCTTCATTTGTGAATTCACGAACCGTCCCCATGAACAACACAACAGCCCCCGCACGATGACTGCGCACTGCATTCGTCACAGCAGTGAAATCAATTGGCTCGGTGGTGATAAAAGGCATAGAATCCAATGTCGTCAAAGAATGTCAACAGGCAAGAAACTCGGTTAAACTTTGCGGCCAATTCGAAATGGCTTTGGATCAATATGAGGCGTTTCACCGCTGATCAATTCGCTTAACAATCGGCCGGTTGCTGTCCCCATGCTTAGCCCCAGCATATTGTGCCCAGCAGCCACCCAGACGTTACCATATTTGGGTGTCGAATCGATATAAGGCAGTCCGTCCCAAGTCATCGGACGGAACCCAAACCACTCTTCATGGACTGGTTCTGCCATGGGTTCGTGAAGAAATTCAGCCGCCCCATCTTTCAGATACTGCAAACGATTTTGAGACATCTGATTGTTGTAACCGGCCAGTTCCATTGTACTGCCGATTCGATAACCAGAATCGAACGGAGTAATTCCCACGTGAACTTCTTCCAACAGCATCGGATACTTGGGGCACAGCTTTGGCCGAGGCATCGTCATTGAATAGCCTTTGCCAGGTTGAATGGGGATTTTGCAGCCCAGTTCAGAATTCAAAAACGGAGTTGTCGCTCCAGTCGCAACAACAAAATCGTCGGCCGTGAATTCGCCCTGATCTGTGTGAATCACTTTTGCCGAACTGCCACTTCCTTCAATTTTAAGCAACTTGGTTTGGGTGTGAATGGTGACTCCAGATTCCGTCAGCAGTCGATGCATTTCAGACATCAGATGATCAGAACGAAGATGAGCGTCAGTTTTGTAATGAAAAGCGCCGGCAAGTCCGGGCTTTAAGGCAGGCTCCAGCTGAGCTAATGCGGTTCCATCCAAGCCTTCCGCAGTCAGACCAAAGTCTCGAGTTAACCGATGGTTCAGTTCTTCAAAGTGACGAAAGTTACTTGCGTCTCGAAACACAAACATCAGACCGTCCTTTTTCCACCCCACATCCAAGTTGTTGGATTCAATCAAATCCTCGTACAACGCGCGAGATGACTGCAGCAGCGCGTGGCGAGCCTGACTGGCTTGAAAGCTGTCCTTTGCGTTGCAACGCTTTCCAAACTTTACCAACCACGACCACAGCCCCATGTTCAACCCCGGACGAATTCGGAGCGCCCCATTACGGCTGATCAGACCTTTCAAACCAAACATCAATTGGCCCGGGCCGGGTAGCGGAGGTGCGTGGCTGGGAGACACATAGCCACAGTTTCCGTGCGAACAGGCTGCTCCAAATTCACCCTGATCGATGATCGTGACGTCTCGACCGCTTTGTCTCAAATACCAAGCACAACAGGCACCAATGATTCCCCCACCAATAACTAGGCTGTGTTTTGAGGCAGGCATTTGAAAGGTATTCCTGAAGCGAACGGGTCGGATTCTGAAATCAGCAGAGTCGAATCTGCGCTCACCCATGCTGATCCGGTAATCATCGGAATAATGACGGGCGAAGCTGGGTCGCCGCAATTGTCCTGAGTCGACAGTTCGAAGGTTCCGGAAAATAGGCTTCCGATTACACTTCGTTGATTCCACTTCTCGCCGGCAGCCAGCTTCGAATCTGCCGCCAAGCAGGCCAGTTTGGCGCTGGTTCCCGTGCCGCATGGGGAACGATCCCATGCTCCACCGGGGCACAACACAAAGTTGACTGCTTCCAGCTGCGCCTGATCAGCCGTAGGATCACTCACATGCCGATAAAGTTCGACGTGGTCAATTTCACCGCCATCGGCCCCCGTGATCCCTTGTTCCCCCAACGCCTGACGAATGGCCGTACTTAAAGCGAGTAATTCACCGACATGCTGTGAATCAAATTGTTGGTCCGGACAATTGACTAAGAAAAACCAATTGCCGCCCCATGCAATGTCTCCTTTTAGTTCTCCAAATCCGGGCACCTGTACGGCAACGGACGACTGATACCGATAAGAAGGCACGTTCTGAATGCGGACAGTGTGGTCGTCCAATAACTCTGCTTCAACAATCCCAACGGAAGTTTCAATGCGATGAACGCCCGGCTTAATTTTTCCCAGATAGGCAAGGCTTACGACCAAGCCAATCGTGCCGTGGCCGCACATTTGCAGGTAGCCGGTGTTGTTGAAAAAAATGACTCCCGCACTGCACGATGAATCAACGGGCTCACACAAAAGAGCTCCCACATGCACATCTGAACCTCGAGGCTCCAAAATCACTGAACGTCGAAATTCGTCAAAGCGATCTCGAAAAACACTCACGCGCTCGATCAAGGGGCCAGTTCCCAAATCAGGCGCCCCTTCGATGACAAGCCGAGTCGGTTCGCCGCCGGTATGAGAATCAATGACACGAATTTTCTGCATTACTTCACATCCTCGATCGATTCACAAATGTCTTCTGACTTCACGGGAGGCTGCATCAGTTCTTCAGGGTAATCGACCTTCACTAAATACAAACCCTCTGAAGGAACATTGGTTCCCGCTTCACCTCGATCCAAGGACTGAATGACGTCTTTCAGATGACTGACAGGTTTACGCCCTCGACCGATCTGAATAAACGTACCCACAATCGCCCGTACCATGTTGTACAAAAAACCATCCGCCATCACTTCAAAGCACAGCAATGGGCAATCAGCCGCTTCGTGATGACGAGCATCCGAACTTTGCCATTCATGGTGCCCCTTCCAAAGATCCCAAACTGGCAATCTTCGAATGTTGGCTTCCATGATGTTACGGACGCTGGTGGCTTTGTTGGGGTACTGAGTTTCAAAACAACGGAAGTCTTGGCGACCCAGCAGATCAGGCAACGCTTCAGCAATTCGATCTGCTTGCAACATGCCTTTGTGGCGGTGAGCAAACCGACGATAAAATGGCGGCATGACATCACCGTCGTAAATCAAATAGCGGTATCGTTTTTTGATCGCCGAAAACGTTGAATGAAATTCCGGATCAACTTCACAGCTTTGAACGATCGAAATATCGTCCGGAAGGTAAGCTTGCAGCCCACGACGAATCTGATTCGCGGCGATCGAACTTTCAGTATGAAAGTTGGCAACCTGCCCAATCGCGTGGACTCCAGCATCTGTGCGCCCTGCACAATAAAGTTTGTGACGTTTACCAAACAGACGCTCAGATGCTCGCTCGATGCACTCCTGAACCGTCAAGCCGTTTGGCTGAATCTGCCAACCGCGGTAAGCCGAACCTTCATAGGCCACTGTCAGCATGATGTTTCGAAGCATAGTGTTATCTACTCCGCCGAATCTGGTGAATCAGTTGCATCTGATTGATCAGAGCTGGGCTCATCTGAATCCGGCTGAGTCTTCTGGATTCTCATTCCATAAACTGCAAACGTCCGCTCGCCAGGCTGCCACTTCCAAGGATCAATCGTATGCACCGATTCTGGACCGCCTGCCGTCTTGGTCAGCAAGTTCAACTCTGCCAACACTGCGGCTGGATTTGTTCCACTAAAAAAGTTGCGAGAAGTGACCAGTTTTCGAACCAAGTCTGGCAACTCACTCTCTTTCGCATCCACCAATTCCGGAGCACTCACAGATGAAACAACGTCGGAAATCAGAATGGCAACACCACCGGGACGCAACATGTTCAACATCCGGCGCAAGTGTCCGATTCGAACGGCTTTCAACGCGTTCGAAAACGCAGCGTGATTTTCGCCGATGATGCCCGACAACGTTTCAACCAACTGGCTTAACAAACAAAGCGAAACCACAACGTCTGCTTCAACGATGGGGTTGGCGAGATTTTCAGCTGACAACGCTTGCAGTGCAGCTGCCATTGCTTCGGTGTTTGTCGCTTCAAAGTCTCGTCGAGTCAACGACATCAGTGGCGAAGCGACATCGAAGGGAGCATGCAGTTCACATTGTGCTGGGTTCGCCGATTCGCTGGCCGCCATTGCGATACTGTCTCCATCGACATCGACCAAATGGATCGTTTCGAAACGCTCTTGCAGCTTATTCAAATCAACATCTAAGCAGTTACCGGCCCCCAACAATGCCACACTCGGCATTTTGGCACTTTCATCCTGCAACAGCTGATTCGCCGTTTCGGTGACCAACTGCATCACCTTTTCGCGATGCCCCTGAAACGATTCCAGCAGGTCTCGCGTTTCTTCGTTGCGTTTTTGATAGTGCTGCTGAAAGTCTTGTCTCATGGTGATCTCAATCAGAAAATCGGAAGCTGTGATACGCCGGAAGCTTAAGTAAATCTTTTACCCCGCTTCGGAGAACGCCCTCATCCGGCTTCTTGCCGCCAAGACGTCGTTTCACTGATCATCTTCGGATCATAACGAATGCCCGCTCTTGCCAAACTGAACAGGCAGACCCGACCTGTAAAAATCCTCGCAGTCTCAAGACATTCCAAGCCGTGACGCCGCGAACCCGTTGATGATTCCGCCAGACCCCAGTAATTCGCTTTCGAAATTCGATTTCACAGCTCAACAGGCAACCGCAAACTGATCTGTGCTCAAATTGATGAGACTGATAAAATTCGGCGGTCAATTCTTCTGTAGGCAAGTCCGCACGGTGCCCGTATCAAATTCAAGGCACTCAGGCAGGACATACCGTCAAATTGAATCTCCACCATGACTCGACTCATCCTGATGCTGATCTGCTGCATAAGCCTGACCGGCTGCCAGCAATCAAGAAGCTTTCTGCATATGAACAGTGATTCCCCGTCACCGTTCTTGGGTTTGCAACTGGCCGTTGATGCAGATTCGCCGTCGGTTCAAATTCCAACGATGATGCAGGATCGCAGTCGACAAGCGGCAGATTCTGCCGATTTGCCAGCTCATGATTTGGCAAGCAGACGCTCTTTGCCAAACGCTGTAGACCAAACTGCTGTTGCAGGACAGGCTGTTGAAAAATCGGATTTTCGATTCACCGCCTCAGAAAACTCGATGAGTGGCGATCTGAAAATGAGTCTGCCAAAATCGAAGCCCAAGTCCGGGAGTCCTGAGGCGGATCAACTGGCCGACCTGTTACATCGACTCAAACGAAGTTAACCTACGAATCCATCGTCGCAGTCAGGCCAAGATAAGCTTTCGCAACGTCATGAAAGCAGAACACGATCGGTGGTGTCGAGAAGGAGTTCACGTTGAAGATTTTTTTCTCTGCAGGCGAACCGAGCGGTGATCAGCACGCAGCTGGTCTGATGAGTAAACTTCAAGACAGATCGTCTGAGATTCAATTTGAAGGGTTTGGCGGCCCAGAAATGCAGAAATCCGGCTGCGAACTACTTTATCCTCTCACAGATCTTGCCGTGATGGGGTTTCTGCGAGTCGTCCCGATGCTCGCGAAATTTCGCCGCCTAGTGATCCAAGCAGAACAGCATTTCGACGAATCCAAACCCGATGCTGTCGTACTTGTCGACTTCCCCGGCTTCAACTGGTGGATCGCAAAGGCGGCTAAAAAACGAGGCATCCCCGTCTTCTATTATATGCCACCTCAACTGTGGGCGTGGGCACCGTGGCGGATTCGTCGAGTCCGCAAGTGGGTTGATCATGTCATCTGCAATCTGCCATTCGAATACGAATGGTATAAAAAACGAAACGTCAACGCGAAATGGGTCGGTCACCCGTTCTTCGACGAAGTAGCAGAACATCAGCTTGACCAAAACACATTAAGCAACATCGCTGCGAGCTCGAATGATGGACCAGTGATTGCGGTTCTGCCTGGGTCTCGAGATCACGAAGTTGATCGCAACTTCGCCGTGATGCTTGAAGTGCTAAAACGGGTTCACCAAGCCGTGCCAAATGTGAATTTTGTGGTTGGCAATTATAAATCAGAACATCAACAAGTTTGCGAACAGCTTCGAACCGAACTCGCCAACGAAGTGAATCTGACCTACTTGGTCGACAAGACATCTGAAGCCATTGAAGCAGCTGATTGCTGCCTAATGGTAAGCGGCTCAATCAGCCTTGAGCTGTTGTCGCGAAAAACTCCCGGAGTCGTCTTGTACCGTATCGGAACGTTCAGCAGATCAGTTTCAAGAGTCATGATGACATGCCCGTTCATCACTTTGACAAACTTGATCTCGGAGAAAGAAGTGATGCCGGAATTCATTTCTAACGGCAACCCAGAAGCTGACGTTCAGAAAATGACGGCTCATTTGGTCGAATGGTGTACGAACACCGAACAACGCAATCGGGTCAGTGAAGAAATGGGCCGTATCGCCAACGAAGTGGCTGTCACCGGAGCCACTCTACGCACGGCCGAATATCTGATCGAACAGCTTGAAATCCAAGTCGTTCAACCAGTCGTTCAACCAGCAGATCAATCAACGGCCGCATAATTTCACTTGGCACGAAGTTCGCCATCACACGCCATCACACGCCATCATCACGAGACAAACGCGCGGCCGATGCCAGCTCTTCGCGGCTGGTCAAGGCCGAGCCTGTTGGCAGAGCGGCTACTTTTTCCGCCACAATGTGTCTTTCGCCAGACCAAGTGAATCCACTTCACCTTCAATTGCCTCCCAAAAACGCAGCGCATCCACAGGATAGCCCTTGGTTGGCTTTAGGTCTGATACTTGGCTTTGCCAAAACCGATTGAACTGGCCCATCGTCAGTTCTCGAACGTACTTCGACACCATCGATGCCAAAGCAACGGGCATCAATTCTTCAGCTTTGGTCCGGAAGCAAAATTCCAAGTTCGAAGCTCGATATCGCGAACTCGGTCGAGACTCTTGGATGCGGAACACAAGTTCATCATCAAATGCATCAGAAATCAATCCGTCATAGCGATTTCTGCCGCCGTGCTTATCGCAAACAACCCAACCCGCTTCAGCCTGCTTGGCATGTGGTCCCCCACGAGCCGCATCCACCGCACTGCGAACCAACTTTAACGTCGCTTCCGAAAGGACGACTCCTTTTGAACCGGTAGCATCAACCAACCGATTAAATTCTTCGGCGAACATAATCCGGCTTTCAATCTTTGAACACACGATGCCCGTTCGTTTCAAAGCATCGGAAAGCCGAGCTGCAATGTCATCTACAACTGGCTGGCAATCGGTCTGAGGCAGTTGCACGTCACCAAGCGTGTCTGTTCCACACAAAGCTTGATAGCCCGCGGCGAATGTGGAAGACGCCAAGAACTTTCCCAGAGCCGAAAGATCGGGCGGATCGATCTTCATCGTTCGTAAAAACGCGAGCACTCCCAATTCTAAATTCTGCAAACTCTTGCCGGCCTGATAAACCTGCTTGGAATCAGCAATCTGCAAAGTGCGATGCTGCCGATCAGCTTTGTCAGAAATAACATCAGCCAGCAGTTGGGGGAGATCGGCGGGCTTTGTGCCGTCTGGCAGCATCCATGTGACAGCAGTAATGACAAGCGGTCCCAAATTCGGGCCGTAGCCGGCTTCATCTGTTCCAATCAGCACGGGCATCTTACTTCTTTCGCCGAATAAACCTTAGCAATCCAATTCCGTCGTCATTGTTGCCTGCAAATTCTTGGTCCTTGGGGACTAAGACCTGTCGGCAAATCCCCGGAGCCGTCCGAGTCATCCGGATGCTCCAAAGTTGTCCCGGTCGCACACGACGTTCAACGAGCTCGTTGATCGGTATTGCAATTTCAAACCGCCACGATGTTTCACCACTTTCTGTCGCAACAAACCACTCTGGATCCCACGACCGATCGTGCCAGCAAGCGTCGCTGGTTTGACCACGCTCATCGACCGTCAAAACAAGGGCCGAAGAATAGTCTCGGTCGACATCAAGGGCGAGTTCGAAGCGATCGATTCCCTGATGCATAGAATCTCGAAGCCGATCGGCCGATTCATCAATGACTAAAGGTTGGACGGCAATCCGATCAATGCGCCCCGCAAAGTAAAGATGGTCGTCATCCCAAGACATCATCACCAAGCAGGGCTGGAATGATCGCCCATCTGCCTGTTGAGTTGCTTTCAGATGCAGTTCTTCGGCTTGGATCCAGCAATCATCGTCTAGCCGAGCATCGAGCCACGGTTTCTTTTCTGTCGGAGGAATGTTCAAAATTCGCACGTCGCTCATTGAAGCTCCGCTAGAAACTCCGATTTCCGCCGCTGCCAAAGATGCCATCTCTGAATTGCCACGAGAAATTTCAGAGAGCAAGTTGGAAGCCTTTCCAATTTGCCCCGTACCTCTCAGCAGGGCCGCCTGCTGAAAACGAATCGCAGCTGTCGTTAAGACCTCGGGCGAAACCTGTCGAATATGATCTAAAGCACTCGCGGCGTTGCGGTTCCACTGGATATCAAGAGCTTCCTGTTCTGATGCAATGCGATTGTTCAGCAAAGTACCATGCCCGACTTCCCTTTTCACCGACTTCAGAATGCCGCCTGCCTGATCCACACGGCTTTGCCGGTCATCAGCAAGAACCTGCTGTAAGGTCGGATCGTGTTCCGCATTCATTTGAGTAACCTGAATCGCCACCTTCTGTTTTCGCAAGCGACGTAGTTCTGCTGAACTGAAATAGTGAAACAGTTCAACGGATGCTCGAACAGCGGCTTCAGAATCGGGATAACGCCGTACCAGTTCTTTAAGCACAGAAATCTGCCCATCCAGATTGCCCACGCTTCGATAAGTCAAAACCAAATCCTCCATTTGCTGAATCGCTAAAGCCGGAGGCAAACTGCCGTTCATCTGTGCAAGTTCGGCAATCAATCCAAGAGCTGCGTCATTTCTTTGAATCCTGCTTTTCGCAATGCCATTTTGTTGCACAACTGTTCTTAGCACTTTCTGCATTTGCTGCTGACTGCCTGCATCAGCCATCGAAATGGCTCGCCTTGCATTTGACCCAGGAGCCGCCATACAGCCCGCCAACAAATGAGACGTCGCTGAGCCTCCCTTTCTGTGAACAATCAGCTGGTAACTGGCCGCTCGACCAGCCGTCGCCGATTGTTGCAAGGATTCAGATGACACCAGAGTCGGTGAATCTGATAGAGATCGCCTTAAGCTGGTCGTCAGTAAACCAACAGTCGTCCTTGCCGAAGCAATCAGATCGTTTTCCGAATAACTCAGAGCAGACGTTCGACCATCGAACGTCTTTTCGCAAATTCGACTCACACTCCAAGGTGGCATTCCCGATTTTTCGATCGCCTTCGAAACGGGAACTTCATTTGCCGCAATTCGACAGGCCATCGGTAAAGCTTCCCGAATCCACTGCGCAACGCCATCGGATTCATCGATCGGATCAATACAAATCACATCTGGACGCCAAGTTCGAATCCACATTGCCAATCGATCGGGAAGTTGCTGAATCACTTGACCATCTGTCTGCCTTTGCCACGCCGTCAAAACCTCATCAGAACTTTCAGCATGCTCAGGATTGGTTCGAGCAAACATCCAATCCTGACAGAATTCGTTGACAGCCAACTGTGACAGCCGTCGCCTTGCAACTCGCCCTGGCTGAAGATCACTGGCAGAGCCTCGGTCTTGCTTCATTGACGATTGAATCACAACCGAACGAAAGCCTTCATCGCAACTCACATTTGCTAACAGCTGATACGGCACGTCGGATATGTTGGTCACGAAGCTGGCGACGGCCGCTCGATAATCAGAATTTCTGACTGCCGTCCAAGCTTGCCCGCGATCATCAGAACGAATCACCAGCCCCATGGCTCCGATACCAACGACTGAATCAGAACCGGTAAAAACAAGCCGATGAATGGGCAAAGTTTGCGACGTAGAAACAGACGCCCAAGTCTGTCCCGAATCATCACTGCGAAAAATTTGGCTTCCCTGTTTCCCCGCAACAAGCACGGTGGAATCCTTAACACACACAGAAGTAAAGTCGAACACTTGAGCCAGATCTGAATCAACCGCGTTATCAACCGTTCTCCATGTCAGACCACCATCAGTCGACTTCAGAATCGACGCCGCATCACCAACCATCCATCCGGTACCATCTTTTTGATAGGCAACGTCATGAATCGCTTGCAGAGTACGTGTTGCTGGAGACAACACAATTAGCTGGCTGCCAATCACAGTGCCCGTTGCGCTTTGCTGTCCAACAACGATTCCCTGCTCGGCTGATGTAAAGCAGGCTCGCGTCCATTCTAGGTTCAGATCATTGGGGCCTGCCTTCGCAGATGCTTTCAATAAAGTCCAAGACTCACCCGAATCTGAAGTACGATAAATTCCAGCTGGCTGTGAAGAACGGCTGCTTTCAGCCAAACAGACTCCGTTTTCCAAATCGAAAAAACGTACGTACGACAGCGGAGGCAACTGATTGGAAGCCACAGAAACGGCTCCCGGAACGGCAATCGTTGTGGTCAGATCTTTCCATGACTTTCCACCGTCTAGGGTCTTCAACAGCACGGCCTTTTGCCATCCGGACCGTGAGTCAAATCTGGAACCCGCCACATAGCCAATTTGATTCGTTAGAAAGCAAACACTGTTCAAACTACATGAAAAGGGCAGAATCGATTCTTCAAAGCTGACTCCCGCATCCTCGCTTCGTAAAACGACTCCGTTTTCACCAACTGCCCAACAAAACGCGCCCACTGCACACACATCATTCAATCCCGAATCATTGATCACAGCCGCAGTACGACGAAGATGCGTGCGGAAAACGCCGTTGTCGACGGGATCTTCGGCCAGCATGTGCAGCTTGCCGTCCCCCTCATGGGCAGACCGCGAATCGCGTTCGGCTGCCGCGACAGAGCGCTGTGCTGCAAGATCCCTCTGAGCACTCGCGGGCGGGCAAGCGACGCTAAATGCCAAAACCGTCGTGCACACTGCCAGCAAATAGGCCCAACTTTTAACAGTGATCAAGTCTGAGCCACTTTGACGGCGTTGGAAGGTGCACAAAAGCTGGGCAGACCACTCTTGAGTGATGGTCTGAAGGTGCTGAATCAACTGAAAGCAGAGCGTTGGCATGAGAATCGTCGTCCTTGACGGAATCGAATGCGGACTGGTTGTGGGGAATCGTATCCCATTGCGGCAAGTATTGTGAGATCAGTCCGTGACAGGCAGAATCTGCAGCTTAAAGCCGAGAAATTGCAGTCCAGCAGTTTTTCCGTGAAAACGATGGAGCGACCGATCTTGACGGTGTTTGCAGACTTTGGGACAGTTCGGCTCGAAATCAACACGTCGAACGATTGAATGATCAATCGCTTGAACTACGTTTTCAGCCTCGGCTTGTTTGCAACCAGCTGGTCCCCCACCAGACGAGGCTGTCCCCGGCAAAGGAGTGCCACTGTGAAAAAGATGATGCTTTCTATGTTGGCGATCACGATGATCGCATCAACATCTATCGTACAAGCTCAGGACGGCGCGAAGCCAGCAATGGCTCACAAAGTCGGTCTGATCGACATGGCTCACGTCTTCCAAAACTACACGAAGTTCGAAGCACTGCGTAACGACATGCAGGCCGAAATTCAAAAGAGCGAAGCTCAGGGCAAGCAAATGATGGAACGCCTGCAAAAGATGCAGGAAGAAATCAAGAAATTCGATGCCGGCAGTGCTCAGTACGAGCAAGCTGAAAAAGTGATTCTGGAAGAAAAAGGTAAGTTTGACGCTTTCCGAGCAGGTACTCAGCGACAGTTGGCTCGTCGAGAATCTGAAATGTTCAAAGTGATCTACGGCGATGTCACAGCAGCCGTTACGAAGTACGCCGAATGGGCCAAGTTCACCCACGTCATGCGATTCAACCGCAAGGGAATCGATGATTCGACTTCGCCTCAAGAAGCCGTGCAAACCATGAACAAGACTTTCATCTACTGGAATGCAGAAAACGACATTACCGACATGGTTCTGAAGTACCTGAATACGAACTACGCAAAAGTTTCAGGCGGCACATCAAACGTTCGCACTGTAAGCGGTCAGTAGATCATCACAATCAGAGAAATGTCGTTCTCTGACATTGTCTTGGTTGCAGAAAAACGATCCGGCAGCGGCATCACAATTGTGAATTGCCACTGCCGGTTTTCCCGTGCAGAATCAGAAGATCTGAACCCATGTCAGACGCACAAAACCGCTCAACAGATGCATCGACGTATCTTCCTACGATGCAAAATACGATCGCTAAGCCAGCCAGTTTCCATGGACTCAGCCTGTTTCATGGCTTTCCAGTGACTGCCACAGTTTTACCAGCGGATGCCAACACGGGCATCGTGTTTCGCAGAACCGATCTGTCCAACGCACCCGATATTCCAGCTCGAACACAATTGATCCGCCCCGTGCCACGTCGAACCGTCATTGGCCACGACGACACGGTGATTGTTGAAACCATCGAGCATATCATGGCAGCTCTTGCTGGCCTCAATATTGATAATGCCTTGGTGGAACTGGATGCACCAGAAGTTCCCTCGTACGACGGATCTTGCATTCATTTCTGCGACGGTCTTTTGGACGCCGGTATCGTTCAACAAAGCGCCCCAGCGATCACTCATCGCATTCGATCAACCGTGACTTTACCAGCAAATCAACAGGCTACCGGTGACGAAGCACAGGTTGCCGCCGCCCCCAACACGATCCAGATTCAACCGGGGCTCCCCAGCATTTACCAAGTTGCCTATCACCTAAACTACGGTGCTGGAAGCCCGCTTACACAGCAATCTGCCACGTCCGAAATCACGCCAGATGTCTTCTACACCGAAATCGCTAAGGCCAGAACATTTGTTCTTGAAAGCGAAATCAACGCGTTAAAGTCGATGGGTTATGGACAGCACTTGACTCCCCAAGATTTAGTCGTTGTGACAGAAAGTGGAATCCTAGATAACCAGTTGCACTGGGATAATGAGGCCGCCCGACATAAGATCTTAGACTGCGTGGGAGATTTCGCCCTGAGCGGATGTCGAGTCACAGGAAGCTTTCAAGCACATCAGTCTGGACACAAATTGAATCACGAAGTCGCAGGCCGTATCGCTGCAGAATTCGACTCTGCCGCGGCAAAACAGTCAGCAGCCTAAAATTTGTCACCGGGGTTAGCGAAGCACGATGCTTTGTTGACTACAACCAAACACTGCCAGAAAGGATTCTGGCAACCACAATCTTTTGATCAGGATGATCACAATGGGATCTCAAATTTCACCACTTTCTGAAGTTCACCCTTCAGCTGTGCTTGGTAAAGACGTGAAGATCGGTCCATTTTGCGTGGTCGGCCCGGATGTCAAACTTGGGGATAACACACAGCTTCGCAGCCATGTTGTTCTTTGTGGCAAAACGACTTTAGGCAACGACAACCTACTGCACCCCGGAGCAATCATCGGTGGTGAACCTCAGGATGTCAGCTATGAAGAATCAAATACCGAAGTCGTCATCGGAGACCGCAACATCTTCCGAGAAGGTGTCACGGTGAATCGCGGTGCCGAAAAAGAAGATGGCATCACCCGAATTGGAAATGGCAACATGTTGATGGCCAATAGCCATGTTGCTCACAACTGCCACGTTTACGATGACACAATTTTGGTGAACGGTGTCCTGTTGGGCGGACACGTCCACGTTCACGATCGAGCCATCGTGTCTGGCAATACCGTCGTGCATCACTTTTCGACAATCGGCAGATTGGCTTTCGTAAGCGGCGGCTGTCGAGTTCCGCATGATATTCCGCCATTTACATTGGCAGCTGGCAGCGACAATCCAACATTGAAAACAGTGAACAATGTTGGCATGAGGCGAGCTGGAATTTCGGATCATGCCATCGATGTTGTTCGAGAAGCTTTTCGAATGCTGTATCGAAAACGTCGTCCTCTTGACGAAGTCCAAGGTCATTTCGCAGAGAAACTTGAAGGCGTGATTCCGATGGAATTGTCGCAACTGCTTCAGTTTGTCGAACGTCAACGAGCCGGAAAACTTGGAAGAGCGCGTGAAGCTGTTCGCAACACACCCGCTCCATCCGAAAACACATCTCAGAAAAAAGAAGCAGCATGAAGACTCATCGCATGGCAGTCATTGGTGTTGGTTCCTTAGGCCAACACCACGCATCCAAGCTAGCCGGGTTCGACGACGTCGAACTTGTCGCTGTGGTCGATCCTGGTGCAAAGCAGGTTCAAGCAGTCGCCGCCAAGAATAAGACACAGGCGATGACGTCGATCTTCGAATTGCCGGAAGACTTAGATGGTGTCGTGATTGCGACTCCGACGATCTACCATCTGGAATCTGCTCGACACTTTCTGAAACGGGGCATTCCTGCGTTCGTCGAAAAGCCATTGGCAGTCAACGTCGATGAAGCTCAACAGTTACTGGACATTGCCAAGCAAGGCAAAGCCATGCTGCAGGTAGGCCACATCGAACGCTTTAATCCAGCCTATCAACTGGCGGCAGATCGAATTGGCAAGCCGCTGTACATCCGCAGCCAACGAGTCAGTCCCTATTCATTTCGGTCCACGGACATCGGAGTCGTTCATGATCTGATGATTCACGACATCGATCTTGCTTTGGCCCTCACGGGTGAAATGCCAGTTGCTGTCGACACTTTCGGAGCCGTTGGAATTGGCCCGAAGGAAGACATGGCGGTGGCACGATTCAAAATGCCTTCCGGCTGTGTTGTCGATATTACCTCCAGCCGTATGGCCCCTGTTCCAGAAAGAACCCTTCAAGTCTGGAGCGACACAGGTTGTGTATCCGCCAATCTGCACACTCGCGAAGTCACAAGCTGGAAGGTTGCCAATCCGTTCCAGGCAAACCCCGGCATGGTTCATTCCATTGCTGCAGCCACACCCGATCCGCGAACTTTGAAAGACAGCGTGTTCGGAGAATGGATCGAAACGGAAACAGTTCAGGGTGATCAATGCGATCAAATGTCTCTGGAACTTCGAGACTTCGTGGATTCCATCACCAACGGATCTCAACCCACAGTCACCGGCGAAGAAGCACTCAAGGCGATGGTGGTGGCCGAACAAGTGGTCGACAGCTTGGAACTTTGGTCCTACCAGACTCAAGGTCGACACTCAGTCAACAAAAAGGCGGCCTAAACAACGGCAAACAAACGCATGACGGCCTGCCAAGAAATGTTTCTGGCACAGCATTTGATTCCAAGCAATGTTTGAACAACGCCTCTGCTGATCAGACAATGCAATGCACAAAGCTGACTGAATCCAACTGAACACCAGTCGCCGAAGTCTCAAAGACTTCGGCTTTCTTTTTGCGCCCAACCCACTTTGCCAGCCAGTGAACAGCACGCCACAGCGATGCGTCAAACGTCTGCTCTTTACGAATAAGGTTCAAACAGTGACAATCAGCGGGCCGGTGTGTATCAGCACAACCGTCTTTTTGCCTTCCCGCTCAGCATCCAAATTGTCATGTCGCCAGAAACAATCCCCACCAAACTGCCTTCAAACCGACTGCCAATTTTCGGCATTCTTACCGTGGCGGCACTGACGATCGACCTGTGGTCAAAGACTTGGGCGTTCGAAAAGTTTGGCTTGGCGAACGGTTCGGAATGGATGATCAATCAACCGTGGATTCGGTTCCGGTGGTTTACCAGCTTAAACTTCGGAGCACTGTGGGGAATGGGGCAGGGCTTCGCTCTTGGCTTTGCAGCGCTCAGCGTGATTGCATTTGCCGGCATTCTGTATTGGCTGTTTGTAAAAAAAGCGGCCATCAGCATGTGGCTGACGATCAGCATGGCGTTCGTGGCAAGCGGAACTTTGGGAAATCTGTACGACCGGATTGGCTTGCACGGTGTGGTGCCGCCCAATGAAAAACAGCCAGCTCAGGCGGTCCGAGACTTCTTTCACTTTCAGTTTGGTTCCTTTGACTGGGCCATTTTCAACGTCGCCGATGTGTGCCTCGTCACAGGAGCCATCATGCTCATGGTTCACAGCCTTACCGTGAAAGAAGAAAGCGAACCCGCGACCGACTCTGCCGCAGCGGCATAACTTCGAACATACTGTTAACTCAACTGCACCGACTCACCGACTCACCGACTCACCGACTCACTCACCGACTCACTCACTCACAGATTGAACTTCGCAAAGTCGGTCTTTTGCGTTTTGCCTAAAAGAGTCTCAGTTCACCTTGGCTGACATCAGCAGTGCCAGCCAAGGATCATGCGGTTTCAATTCTCGACACTAGACGAATCTTTCCATCGTGCCACGACGGTTTTGAACATGCGGCACCCAGACCAATTGCATCCGAGTCACCTCGATATCTGACTTGCGAGGTTTGATTTCTTCCTGATCCAGTTCCATCAAGGTGGGGTCGAGTTCATCCTGAATTCGAGCCACGTCGTCTTCGACTTCTGCATTCAAATCTTCTCGGCGTTCCAACAAAGATTCCAACGCCTCACTCGCATGGCGAATATCGGCCGATTCTTTTGCCAACGAAGAAGCGGATTTCATCGCTGAACCAGCTCGAGTCACATTCGAAACGCTCCTTAACTTACGACCAAAGAGAGCTCCGGCGATACTGGTAAGCACACTGATACCAGCTGACATCGTTTTTTGTGACCGTTGAGCGGTCTCGCGTTCGACCTTCTGTTCGGCCCGTCGAATGCGATCTTCTAACGTGCGAAATGCACTCGCGTGCTTGGCTCTTACTTTTTCGACTCGCAAATCTCGCTCTTCACGCGCAGCATGGCGAAGACGAATCCGGAAGTCGGTTTCGGATTCATCCAGATTTGATGTTGCTGACAATGCTTTACATGTCCACAAAGACAATCGACGATTTCGATACAGGCTGTCTTTCAGCGTGGACTCCCATTTCGTGTAAGACTTCTTCACGGTCAGTGCCTCCGGAAGCTCTTGAAACTGTGAGTTGTCTTCTGGGTGATCATTCATCTCAAGAGAATCTGCGTCGGACCAGTCCTCCATATCCGTCCAAGGATCGGTCGGCACATTGTCTTCACACATATGCAGCAAGATCAAATCTTGCCAGCGGTCCACATCCAATTTGCTGCTGACAAAGTGAAGTTGAGCTTCCGCAATCAAGGCGGGGCAATACGTGATGGATTCGTCAGGGCGTTGAGCACGCCAAAAGACTTCCGTAATCCCCGGTGGAAGAATGGGGCGATCAGATTTTGGAGCTTCCGAGCGTTCCGCTGTGAGCTCAGAAGGGCGGCTTGAAGATTCCTCCTGACGCGCCTTGATCGGGTCCATCAGCGTTTCAATTTGCTGTCGAGAAATGGGACCTCGCAAATACGAAAGAGCCCAACGCGTGTGAAACACGACAGGCTGGTCTTCGTGCACATTGTTCATCAAGAATACTCGACTGCCCAATCCGGCCAACGTCTGTTCCATTTTCTGACGATCAAAGGTTGAACCGGCGCTGGAAGCTGCCCCTTCAAGCCCCTCTAGTACTCGCATCTTGTCTCGTTCGGTCTGCAGCCGCCCCAAGAACCACGTTCCAGCGTTCGATAGCCCCTTGTAGTCCAGATCAACCGGGTTTTGTGTCGCAAGAACACAACCCAATCCGAAGGCCCGAGCCTGCTTTAGCAATGTCAGCATGGGCTGCTTCGATGGTGGGTTTGCTGTGGGAGGGAAGTAACCAAAGACTTCGTCCATGTACAGTAAAGCTCTGAGACTTGATGTCCCAGGCTGGCTTCTCATCCAACCCAGAACTTCGTTCAGCAGAATTGTCACAAAGAACATACGTTCTTCGTCGGACAAATGAGCGATGGAAACCACGGCGATTCGAGGCTTGCCTTCAGGCGTATAAAACAACTTTTGAACATCAAGAGCCTCTCCTTCTAGCCACGCTGCAAAGCTGGGAGAGGCCAAAAGGTTGTTCAGCGACATCGCGAGCTTGAAGCGTTCCTTCGCCGGGTAGAAGGATTCCAAATCAAGAAAGCCCACCTTGTCGAAGTCAGGAGCCTGAATGCTGCGGATCAAAGTTCCCATGTCGACATTCAGGCCAGCTTTCCATGCATGATCCAAAATCGTCGACAACAAAATATGTTCCCGACTACTGATCGGGTCTCCTTCAATTTGCATCAAAGCCAGAAGACCAGACACGGCCGCCATGATTCGTTCTCGCAGTGCTTCGTCATCATTCATCACAACAGCAGAAGGAGCATTAAACGAACGCAGCACGGTCAACTGCTTTCCAGCTCGACTGGCCGGCGTATAGATTTCGACTTCAGCGTTTTCTTTCAGCAGTTTGATTCGCTCGGGACCTTGTCCCCAATCTGCCAATCCCTTCTTCCATAGTTCCGAAACGCTTTTTGCGTATTCAGGTACAGATTGGCCTTTCCGAGTCGCTTCGCCTGGATCAATCCATGGCTGAAATTCTTCCGCTGATAAGTTGGGAAACTGCAGCATCAGGTTGCCGATGTCGCCTTTGGGATCGATACAGATTGCAGGAATCCCATCAATCGCCGCTTCTTCTAACAGTCCCAGACACAGGCCCGTCTTTCCGCTTCCCGTCATACCAACGCAAACGGCATGAGTCGTCAGATCCTTGGCGTCATACAAGACGTCGTCTGTTGCTGATGTCCGCCCCGATGCCAGATCGTGAGTTCGCCCAAGATAGAACTGTCCAAGTTTTTCGGTGATCGCCATGATGAAAAATAATGCTACGAAAGTAATTCAAAAGATTGGAACGGCCCAACTGAAGTGTGATGAGTCACAGGACTTTGAACAACCTTGAGCCACCCAGTTCACGCAAGTAAGTGTTCTCACTGCTGGCGGACGTTCACCGTACAAAGCCCGAAAGGGGATTTCACGACGCCCACTGGCCACGAAATCTTCGAAAACCACGACATTCACATGCCCAATTTTCATAGTTTTTTACTTCACTAATGGCGGCATCAGAAAGAAATCAACAGGGTGGCGTTTTGAATTCCGAGCCTGCCGTACGAGTGCCCCTAGATTTCTGACTTGTGCGGTTGGTTAAAACCGACGGCGCGGGTTCAATAATCAGAATTCGGCTCAGAACAGCGCATAAAAAAAGCTGACAGTGCCTTGGCAACCGTCAGCTTTTGTTCACAAATCAATCTTTTGCCATATGGGCCAAATTGAATGGAACTAGTTCTTCAACTGAAAACCTTCGACGAAGTACCCGTTGCTGTCTTTGATTGTGTAAGCACCGGCTGGCTTGATGTACTTTTCAAGACTTTCGAAAGGTGGCAGTTTTGTGAAGTCGATCTTTTCAAAGATGTCCTGAACTCCGGGGAAGTTTTCAGCTCCGCCATCTCGCACCATGTTGTAGATCGAGCGGTAAGTTTCAGCTGGTCGAGTAAACGTGACCGAAACAGCGTCGGCTGGGAAGTGAACAGCGATGCTCTTGAATTCTTCAGATTCTGCCAAAGGACGCATGTCGTCATCGTTTCGCAAGACCTGCTCCATCAAGCTTCCGCCCATTGAAAATAACAGGCTACTGTTTTTCACAGCGAGGCTAAACGCCTGTCCATTGGGAATATCCATTGAGTACAAATCGACACCTTGGAACTCACGAGATTGCATGCCCATTTGTCCAGACATGCGGCTGATCAAGTCTGATGCAGCTTCCACGTTGCGTAAGTCCAAAGCCAACAGTAGCTCGTCACCACCAAATTCTTCGGCCGAGTTCGGAGCAGTAATCAACTGCATCTGACCCGTCAAGTTGTCGATAATGTCTTGCTTCACGTGGACTCGAGGTCCTCGACTCGCCATTTGGTCAAGGATCCCAGCCAAAGCTCCGGCACCTTGGAACATGTCTACCAACGATTCAATCGAAGTGTAGGCTTCGTCGATTTTCCAATTTGTCGCCAAGTAAGTGCTGACGTTGTCTTTAACCCATTCTGGTGGAGCCGCTTGAGCTTGGCCCAAGGTGAAGACCTGCATGAGTCCGGCAGCAGGCTGTTCCGAGTAGATCACCGTGCGGTTCATCATTTCGAAATCGCCAGTACCTTCCTGCTCGACAGCTCCGATGGCCTTCATTTGGCTCAGACCAAGAGTGGGCAGAAAGCCAAGAGCCATGCTGGCTCCCATGTTCGCTTGCTGACCAAGAGACTGAGTTTGAACCAGCTTTGTGAACAGACCGATCGGGTCAAAGTAAAACTTGCTCAAAGCAGGAGACTGCTCTGCACCACAACGAGACATAATGAAGCTGTATGTTTCGTTTGAAGTAAAGCTGTCACTTGAATCGCCATCCCAGTTGTCGATCACAGATTCCAGTAGTTCCATTTGATTGGATGCAACCATTCGGCCATCCTGCAAGAACCAACCAAATTCTTCGGCCAACGGAGTGGGCGACTTGCCTGGGTACTGAACTTCAAAAGCCGTGATGGAAACTCCACCATAGCTGGAATCTGCTTGAAGCAGTTGAGGTTGCTGACTGAGTGCAGCTGCCGCTTGTTCTAACAACGGTTGAATTCGATCCTCGTTGTCTCCAATATCGAAGAACAAAACGAGGCCAACTGCTGAATTTCCAGCAGCGGAAATCGCCATAGAAATTTCACCACTTGGCAATGCCATCGCTTCTTCAATCGTCATTCCAGAAGCGTCTTGGAACTGAACCATCGCTTCCTGCATTTCGTTTTCGAATGCATTAACCACTTCTTCTTTGAATTCATCCAACGCAGGATCATTCCAAAGTTTTCCCATCGAGGATGACTTCATCACCCGCTTTACTTCATCGATGTCGGGCATGGACACATACATGTATGTGTCCTGCGGCAGGATCGCGTCGCTAACGACTTTGCCTGTCAGGGTCGCTTGAGCAAACAAAGGAAGACCAGACAGGAACACTGTCGCAGCGGCGACGGAATTCAGAATTGTTGAGCGTTGCATCATGAACGGTTCTTTTCTTTCGGTTTCGTAAAGAGGCGGGTTGAAGCAGCGGAATCACACCCGTCGGATATCGACAGCCTTCAGCGAACTCAATTCTGTCCGTCGATCTGCCTCAGGTCAGTATCTTCATGAACCAGCTGCTCTTCGGCAAGACATGCGCTGGTGAAAGACAATCATCTTTTGTGAATGACGACAATCTCACCTTTGCTGACATTGAGTGCCCAAAGGCATCGTA
The DNA here is from genome assembly GCA_039974975.1 of Fuerstiella sp. Lineage (GTDB taxonomy): Bacteria > Planctomycetota > Planctomycetia > Planctomycetales > Planctomycetaceae > Fuerstiella. Next base: position 32,088 of record JBDWHY010000043.1, read on the forward strand.
CAGGGCAATGGCTGATTCACCCCGAGCAACGCCCAGCGTCCTGATCAAGACCTGCATTCAAGTTCAAACTTCCGCTCGCCCTGTGCTTTGTCTTAGAACGAGACGGTCTGGTTTTCAAGCCGCATCCGCTGATTCGGTCCACAGGTTCACGACACCAGTTCGTCCGCTGGCACAATATCTTGGGATCGAAGATGCAAAAAACGCCAAGACTCGCAAAGAGTCGGTAAGCAAGCGCGTCAACCACCAACATGTTAGACCGTCACTTGGTCGGATATCGAACGCCCAATATTCAACGCAGCAGTCGCAGCTGGGGACGGAGCGTTGCAGACATTCAGAACGCGTTGATGCCTAAGAATCAAAAAATCATCCACAAGCTTACCTTCGGGAGCCAACGCTTGGGCGCGAACTCCCGCAGGAGCGACGACCAAATGTTCCGTCGTAATTTCGGGCACCAAATGCTGAAGTGCTTTTACAAACGCTTTGCGTGACACGGATCTCCAAATTTCCCCTAGGCCAGTCTGCCAATATTTGAACGCCAGCTTCAAAAACCCGGGATACGTCATCGATTCAGCCAGGTCTCTTAAATTCACATTTTTCCACGTGTAACCTTCCCGTGCCAACGCCAAAACTGCGTTCGGTCCGCACTCGACCCCCCCCTCAATCATGCGAGTAAAATGAACTCCTAAAAACGGAAATTCAGGATCAGGCACGGGGTAAATCAACCCTTTGCAAAGGTGCTCAGCTTCCTTCGTGAGCGTGTAGTATTCTCCTCGGAAAGGAACAATCTTTTCCTTCATCTTCTGGCCAGCCAACTTTGCAATGCGGTCGCTATGCAGCCCTGTGCAATTGATCACTTGTCGAGCTTCGAAAGCATCGCCCGAGCAGCCGATTTGCACAACGTCTGTTTTCTGCTGCAAGCTGGTAACCTTGCGAGAAAACTGCAAATCGGCTCCGAATTCTGTGAGCAAATGCCCCAGGGTTTCACAAACAGCTGGGTAATCGACGATCCCTGATTCCGGTACATGAATGGCCTTGATCCCCGCCGCATGCGGTTCAATCGCCCCTAGCTCGTCTTGATCGATGATTCGGCAATCGACCCCATTCTGCTGCCCTCGATCAAAAATCGTTTGAAGAGCGGGCAATTGAGAATCCTTGGTGGCAACAATGACCTTGCCAGTCTTCTGCCAAGCAATCTGATGCTGCTCGCAGAATTCTTCCAATTCAGCTTTGCCAGCTCGGCAATTTAATGCTCGTAAGGAACCTGGCTTGTAATAGATTCCAGAATGGATGACTCCAGAATTACGCCCCGTCTGATGCTTCGCCAACGATGATTCTTTTTCAAGAAGTAGGATCTTTCGATCTGGATATCGTTGGCTTAATCGCCATGCCGTAGCAAGTCCGACAATACCGCCGCCCAAAATGGCGAAATCATATCTGGCCATATCGATGAAACTTGTTGAGTGAAGCAGGACAATGGGTGAACAAAAAAATGCAGACGGTCACTGTAAAATCTAAGCGACCGAGCCAGAACGAAAGAACTTCCGCGACAGCAACAAGAATGTCGTCAGCGACACCAGTGGATGGCAACACCAGTGATTGGCGGCATGCGGCGCTGAAATCAATCGAATGATTGGTCCTGAATACTTTCAGCCGATCAAATTCGAATATGAGCCATCGCGTCTTCGATCGTGGCAGCATAGCTCACATAAAACGGACCGAATTCAGCGTACTTCGCAGACGCTTTATCGAACCGCATGCCGTACACAATTTCTTTGATGTATTCCGGAGCACGACTCCACAAAGTCACTCCCCACTCCCAATCGTCAAATCCAGTTGAAGCTGTGATCAACTGAGAAACTCGCCCGGCAAAAGCGATGCCCGACGTCGCATGTTCGGCCATCAGTCGACTGCGTTCGCTAAATGGTTCTGTGTACCAGTTTGCAATGGGATGCCGAGCCTTGTTCATGGGGTAAAAGGCGATCACGGGAAAATCTGGAATATCCGGATACATTCTTTGCTGATTCATTTTCGGCAAACGGTTTCGATACGCGTTTACTTTCGCTTCAAACGCTGGATCCGATGGATCAGTGCCTTCACGTCTCAGACGATCTGCATATTGCTCGATTGATGGTACGTATTCGCTGACTTCTGTAATCGAAACGAATGAATAGCTGGGCTTCAACGCAGCACCGATCGCTGAATTTCGAATCTCTTGAACCACAGCATCAATTTTTAACGGATCGGGGTCCATCATCATCACGCACAAATCGGCCCGGTCCCCAGATACGATCGATGTCTGAAGCCGAATTGGAGCTTGGTCACCGGATTGATTCAGCAACTGACAGACATACTCGCGGCCTTCCGCTCGAGCATGATCCGTGAGGCTCATTAACGCCGCTTGATCCACTTTGAAATACTGATGCAAGCAATGCCAGCCCTCCGCCATTCGGATAGTGGGATCAGGAAGGTTGGCTGCTGGGCGAGGACGATTCACGATACTGGACTTTTGAAAAATGTTGAAAAGCGTTCGCTTGTTGCAAGGCCGCTGTTTGGGAGCGATATTTGGGAGCGATGTCGGCCAACGAAAATTTGACGTTCACGCAGGCAGACTAGTTTAGACGCTTCTGACCGAACTTTCATCAGTGCCGAATCACAGCCCAAGCAAATCCCTCAATCATGCCGTCAGCCCCACTTCAGAATGCCATGAGCGGCTAGGGCTCGCATTCACCGCATCCAACAGATTCGAGACTGGTACGCGGCATTTCATCTGCCCAACAGCACCAGGTCAGTCCACGCCTGCCTCAAACGTCTTTAACAAGGTAAATCGTTGAGATCTTAAGCGACGTAAGGTGACTGTCAGGGAAACTTTGCCGATTGTCCGGAAAGTATAGATTCGTCGGGCAACAATGGCCGATGAAATTCAGCAGGCAAATCAAGAATGCTAAACGACCGTCCGGCGGAATTCGCCACAGCCGCTTGGGCTCCGGTCGATGAATTTAACGACGATGAACTCGGCCTTGCAAACACAAATTGTATCCGGGGGCGACACGTGAAACCAGGAAACTGGTTCTTCAATTTTGTTCGCAAGCCGAGTCCTCGTCTGTTCTCACCACCAATGACGGTCTTTCGCTATTTTGACGCGTGGCCAATCCACAACCAGGAGAAAATCCGATGCTGAAGAAAGCACTGTTGCTGGCTGTTGTTGCCGTCATGGCAATAACATCTTTTTCAACTCCAACGCAGGCTGCTCAACACGGACAACCTGCGAACTGGCAGCGGTTTTACCACTACCCGTACGTTTACTATCCTCACAATTTCCAGAAGCCGCAACAGTACGACAACATGTACTACCGCTACGCTCCTTCGATGAGAATCCCAGTTTACAACAAGAACTGGTACAACTTTTACCCGAGTGAAAAGCCCTACCACAGTGGCCATCACTTCATCTTAGACGTCTTCTAAATAGACGGCCGACGGGGAAAACAGAAGCGATCGAAGTCGATGCGACACCCGCATCAAGTTCAATGAAAACAGGCTGGTTTGCATGTAGCAAACCAGCCTGTTTTTTTTATGCGCCAAACGCCTGATGCAGACCTGATTGAAACCCAGATAAGACTTGGCCTCGTACGAATCAAAGTTGCAAGATTCGCACCAAACGACAAAGCTCTTTCTAAGCTAGGTTTTCAACACACTTCACACGGCCGACTGACCCGTGAAATACTCTGGTTCGCTGCCTGGCTTCCACTTGATGTTACAGCCAATACTCGGAACCTGATTTTCGGCCACTTCTTGATCTGCCAGGACGGCATCGCAAGCCGCCTTCAAATCTTCTCCGGTGATTGCAGTGGCTCCTCCCGGTCGACTGCTGTCGAACTGCCCCCGATAAGCCAAACTGTGATCTCGATCAAACAAAAAGAAGTCCGGCGTGCAGGCCGCTTTATAAGCCTTCGCAACCGATTGGTCTTCGTCGATCAGATACTTAAAAGTGTATCCAGCATCGGCAGCTTCAAGCTTCATTTTGTCGAAGCCATCCTGAGGATACGCTGCGGTATCATTCGAACTGATCCCGACAACTGCAAGCCCTTTGGCTTGATAGTCCTTTCCGAATTGCGCCAAGGCGGATCTCAGGTGAACCACAAATGGGCAATGGTTGCACATAAAAATAACGAGCAGCGGCTGACCCGAAAAATCATTCAAACTGACAGTCGTATCGTCGACGTTGGACAATGAAAAGTCAGGAGCTTGCGTTCCAAGCGGAAGCATTGTTGAAGCGGTTTTCACCATGGTCTTTGAATCTCGGCTATCGAAGGAAAGTGAATTGAAATTTGTAAATACGAAACAAGCCCGCTTGTGTTAACCAGCTTCTTCGTGATTTTGCATACGTTTTAAGACAGGCTGTATCATGACTTCTGGCAAAAAGTCGCGAAGGCGTTCCGCCACGTTCCCACTTGCCATGCGAGCAATCTGTTTAATGAGCGAACTGGAAACATGACTGAACCTTTCGCTCGACATCAAAAACACGGATTCGATTTCATGGTCCAGAACACGGTTGGCCAGCGACATCGTGAATTCTGAATCGATGTCCGTCAAACTTCGAACACCTCTTAGTAAAATTCGGCTTTCGCATTGCCGCACAAATTCGACGGCTAAGCCTTCAAATTTTCTGACTTCGACGTTACCCAAATGGCTGATCGCTGCAGAACACAAAGCAACTCGATCATCGGCAGCAAACAAAGGCTGTTTGTCTGGATTGACGCCGATCCCAACCGTCACTCGTTCAAAGATCCGAGATCCTCGTTCAATAATGTCGAGGTGCCCCAATGTCAGAGGATCAAAACTGCCCACGTACACCGCGCTACCGGAATTTAGGGGTGAAGTCATCGTGGCGTCCGTTTCGTAAAGTGTGAGCCATCAGATCACTGGCGTGAATGATTCATGCCGGTACGGGCTTCTCCCGTGATTCCTATTCGACAAGTTGTTCGCCAAACATCCGACCGAATTGACGGCTAATACCAGATGCAGCGACATCAACTGACATGGCCTTTGAGCCGTCGATGTGATCCAACCGAATCGCGATTGTGTGTTTGACATTCTGAAGCGTCATTCGGAAAGTGACAATGCACTGGCGGCTCCAGGTGTAAAATTGGCAGGGTCGGCATTCTTCCCCCAGAACGTTTTTGGGAAAGCGGTGGAGCATAAACACATGCAAGGCAACGTGTTAAGACACACCACGATCAGAAAGTTGGGTTCAAAAGAAGCCAAGTCAAGGTTTAGGCACAGCTTGTGCTGATCAGGTGATGGTTGTGAAGAAGGACGTTTTTTGTCGGGGAGAACAATGCGATGCCGGTCTTTCGTTGGGGGCAAAGCTGGAATCCAATTCGGGATTTAGAACGAGAAGTTGATCGGCTGTTGCACGGGATGCAACTGACGCTGCAGACACGTTCCGCCCGTCAGTTTCCTCCGGTGAATCTGCATGAAGAACCTGATCGTTACGTGATCACGGCCGAGGTTCCGGGCGTCGAATTGGCTGACCTAGATCTGACAGCGGCAAACGGAATTCTGACACTAAAGGGCGTCCGGAATGCTCCGGAAGAAGCGACCGACCATTCGTTTCGCCGCCAAGAGCGGTTTCAAGGACCTTGGCTGCGAAAGTTACAGTTGCCCGATCGAATCCTTGAAGACGAAATGACGGCCGATTATTCACTCGGAGTTCTTCGAGTTTACTTGCCAAAGGACACCGAAGAATCCGTTCGGCGCATTCCGGTGAGTGATGGCGCAACGGACTAAACAAACCAAGCTGCAGCAGCAAATCAGCACGGCGGAAACTGGGAAGCCATTTGAATCCCAAGGATCTGCCTTCTTCTCACTCTAAGTGTCGAAACGATGAACGAGCCAGCGAAATACGAATCTGGAAAGCAAATCCCAGTCAGCGACACGACCTCGCCTCAGGGTGAGGTGACGGAAACTCCACGCTTGCTGTTCAATCCTCCAATCGACATTTACGAGACCGAAAATGGATTAGTTCTGTACGCAGACCTTCCCGGAGTCAGTACTGAAAATCTTGAGTTAGAAGTCCAAGACAACCGTCTTGCCTTGTTCGGAAAAGTGCCTTCAGAAGATCAATCTCACGGCACTTTGCATCGTGAATACGAAATCGGAGACTTTCTACGCAGCTTTATTCTCAGCGACGATGTCGACCACGAACGCATTTCAGCAAGACTGACCAATGGCGTCCTTCGCGTGGAATTGCCCAAAAATCAAAAGACAGAACCCCGTCGAATTTCAATCAACGTCGAATAGCAACAGCATGGCGTTCAGCGTTTCTGGATATCGCTCGTAGCCAGCATAGATCCTAACAAAACGTCAGTCATTCAGTGTGGTTGCATTCAACCAAACAATTCTGAACCCGTGACACGCAAGATTCATTCACCAGCAAAAGACTTGTCACGGAACCGAGAAGGAAAACACAGGTTGAACGCCTGTCTTTTTTCACCACGTCGCTCGGCTTTTCTGGTGCAGCGGTTTACAGTTCGCCACATGTAACTTTGTGCCCAATGATTGATGACGGCTCCCCATGGCAACCGAACAACAAGTTCCCAAATCCCAGTCGACAGAAGAATCCAGCGATCCGGCAACAATTTGCCTCGTCAGATACGGAGCAATGCCTCAGGTGGGACGATTCACCGCGGCTCCTCACCTGATCAGCCAAGACGACTCCGCGTCGCTCGGGAAGTCAGTTGTGGCTTCTACCGAACGAGGAATTGAACTGGGGCAGCTCATCAGCATTCTGCCTAAGGGAGCCGGCGAAGAACATGCGATGACTGGCGAAATTCTGCGAGTCGCATCATCAGAAGATATAACCGCCAACCAAACTCATCGAACGGAATGTGATTCCTCCTTCGAAACATGGCTCGAACGCATCGCTGAATGGGACGTGCAACTTCAGCTGCTTGATATCGAGAAGACTCTCGAAGGAGATCAACTGATTCTGTACGTCCTGAATGACCAAGATGCCGAGACAACTCGACTGGCTCTATTAACAGCTGCTGCAGGCTACGGAATTGTCCACGTGCAGCCAGTGTCAGCCGAAGGAGTTGTCCCGATCGGAAAGCCTTCATCAGGTGGAGGATGCGGATCTGGTGGCGGTTGTGGCAGCGGAGGCTGTGGCAGTAAATAGCAAGTGCCGTATTCTCTGCACTTCCCCTTCACCGCAAAGCTTCAAACCACAAGGCAGGCGATTGCCCGCGAGGCTGACTGTCGCCAACGAACCGACTAACCAATTCACGTGTTACTCAAACGCACGTGTTTCGCAAACGGATGAACCGAAGCCGTCCGCTACGCAACAAGCAATCAGCTGAGTTCCTCTTTGTCACTCAGAGCCTCGTCGATCCAGCGTCGGTTTGCGGAGCGAGCCACGACAACAGTTGATCGCCTAAAATTAGGCCGCTTTGTGAGAGCTGTTGCGTTGCAAAGTTTCCTGAAACAAAGCTTCAACCAAAGTCGAATCCAGCATGAGAGACTCGTCGGCTTCCAACGCGGCAAGCATCACTTCGCAGCTTCGTTTTAGGCTTCCCAAGTTACGCTTGCTCAGCTGCACTGCAGCTAGCAAACCATCAGTTTGGATTCGATCGAGCGCCCCTTTCAGGCCGAGCCCCGTTGCCAAAAATTCGATGGCTTCCACTTCGGTCAGCTGACGCAGTTCGATCTTGAGTGCAGATTCGCTGACGGCAACAGATTCATCGTCCGCCGAAGTGCCGGCAATCATTGAAAGGGCTCCGCCCGTTTGCTGATTGACCGATGCCAGAAAACGAAGAATTCCATACAGATTTTCATCAGCTCGATGAATGTCATCCAACAAAATTGTGGTGTGCCGACCACAAAGTTCTCGCCCACGGATTTCGTCTTTGATCAGTAGCAACAAGTCGCCTTGCGTGGCCGAATGCTGAGCATCGATCATCAATGCTCGGCACATTTGTCTCAGCACAGTCTGCTGATTGCACGCAGCTGCGCTCAACATAATCGCTTGGTTGCCGCTTTGCACACGCTCATCCAAGACAGACTTCAACAGGCTGGTTCGACCGGCACCATCTTCAGCTAAAACGACTGCGAGTGCTTCTGCCGCTTCGGCGACGTAAAGCAGGCGATTTTTAGCTTCCTCAAATCCGGGGTGGTGATACAGCCACTCTTCTTCAACAGACTGTCCAAACATCTTGATGCTTCCTGCAAAATTGTGCTTGTGATTGCTTCACGCAGAACCTGATCGAAAGGCCGAGGAAGAATTCCTTTTCCAAGGCCTCGAGAACGCTCGCTGCGCGGCATTGCTGGATTGCCTAGACGACTGAGGCTGCTGAAGTTCAATCAGAACAGCTCTTAGCCAATTCGGAATTCCAGTTACCTTCATAGACGGATACTTGAACCCGCTCGTTTTTCCGCCTTACGCGCTGACCCACGTTGCATTTCGGATTCGTATGTTTTGACCAACCTGACAAGGCGATCCTTTTGGGTGCCAGGAGCCAATTCATGTGACTTCATCAGCCATTTGCGTGCTGAATCAAAGTCACCTGTTTCGGCATAGGCCGCCGCTAAGGTGCTAAGATAGGCCCAGTCTTTATTGTTCGTCAGTTGACATGCTTTAGAAGCCAATTCAATCGCTTTCTGAGGATTTCGGACGGCCGCATCGTCTGCTGTCGCAAGCAACCAAGCGTAGTTGTCGTAGGCATGTGCGTAGCTTGGATTCAGGTCCAGAGTTCGTTTGTAGTCCTCAATGGCTTTCTGATATTCCTTCAACTGCACACGTGCTGCAGCACGGTTATTGTAGGCTCGGAACAGGTCAGGTTGAATTTCAATCGCCTTGTTCCAACAGTCGACCGCTTGCCCGACGTTGCCTGCCGGGAACAGCATGTTTCCATAGTTGTACCAAGCGGCCGCGTGAGACGGTCGAATGGCGACAGCTTGAGCATAGTCTTCGATCGCTCGACCATTAATCGACTGGCTCGCAAACAAATTGCCCCGGGAATACAGATAGTCGGCATTGTTGGAATCGGCTTCGATGGCCGCTTCCAAGTCAGCCAATGCCGCACCGGGTTTGTTCAACTGGTGCAAAGCAAGACCTCGGCGATAATATGCCGAATGGAGCGAAGGTTGCAATTCGAGTGCATCAGACAAGTCTGCGACAGCAGCTTCAAACTTTGCCATACGGTGATGCAAAATCCCACGATTCAACAAAGCATCAGAATCCCGAGGATCCAACTGCAACAACGTATCCAAATCTGCCACAGCAGACGTATAGGAACCGACTTCTTCCTTCAGTTTAGCACGTTCTTTCAAACCACCCTTATGAGTCGGATCTCGCTGCAACAGTTGGTCTAAATCTTGAACGGCTAATTCATTCTGACTCAACTGTAAACGGCACTGAGCTCGCTTCCAAATAAAGTCTGTGTTGGTCGGATCACTCGAAATCGCCTGCTCGAAAGCATCAGCCGCTTCTTTGAATTTCTGCTGTTCAAACAAGCTTGTCGCTCGAATTGCTAAGCCCTGAGGTTCAGCAGGTTGCAACAACAGCAGCTCTCCAGCATCACTGATCGCCGCTTTGTGATCACCCATGCCCTGAAACAACTGGCTCCGCTTTCGGCGAGCTGAAATGTGGTTCGGTTCGATGGAAATCGCTTGATCCAAATCAGCAACGGCCTGATCTCGCTTGCCCATTGCAGCCAATGCTGAAGCTCGACCAGCCAGTAAGTTGGCAGACTCACCGTGCATTTCGATGGCCTGATTCCAGTCAGCCAAAGATGCTTCAAAGTTTTGTTGCTTCAGCTGCAATTCGGCTCGGCGAACTCGTGCTGGCTGATGCTTCGGATTCTCTTTTAAGGCATCCGTCAAGGCGGCAATGGCTTCGTCCGTCTTGCCCAACTGCGAAGCTGCAGTGGCTTTCAAGAACAACAATTCGTCAGATTCATCTTCCGACTGAACGGCCTGAGACGTCAAGTTGTAGACTCGATCCCACCGACCGATTGAAGCATTCAGGTCGCACAGCTTTTCGACAACGTCAAGACGCTGCGGCTGAAGTCGTAGCAGGTTTTGTAAGTCCGCGATGGCAGGAGCCGTTTCACCCATCTGAGCGAACGCATCCGCACGGTGCTCGAGTGCATTCAGATTGCTCCCGTCGAGACGACCGACGTTCGTCCAGTCAGCGATGGCAAGTCCCCATTGCTGTTGAGATTCGAAAGCAGCCGCTCGGCGTGCAAGAGATGATGGCAGCATGACTTTTCCATCCACCAATGCTGTCAGGTCCTGAATCGCAGCGTCGTATTGCTTCAATTCCAGCAGCAAGTCAGCTCGCTCACTTAACACCTTGGCGGATGGGGTCTTCGATGCAATCAAAGTCGTATAGGTATCAACCGCATCTTCTGACTGCCCCATACGCTTCTGAACCTGTGCTTTCAGCAACACGCCTGCTTCGCTCAGACCGTGATCATTCAGCAGTTGATCGCAATGTTCGAGGGCTTCTGCCAGCTGACCTTTTTCTTCCAGAATCGATGCCAAACGCAGACGTGCGTTTTTATGAGCAGGATCATGCTGAAGCAACGTCGACAGTTTTGATTCCGCCCCTGACACATCGTTGTTGCGATATGCAGCCAATGCTTGCTGATACATCGCATCAAGCTGATTCACTGTATATTGTTGAGCCGCTGGCTCGTCAGTATTTAGCTCTTCAATCACAACAACGGCTGCATCATCGACGAGATCTGCAAAGATTGGAGCCTGATCTTCTTCGGCGACAACTTCGATTGCTTCAATCGCCTCGACCGGATCGGACATGAATTCTGTAAACGGAGATGTTTCGTCAGCCGCCGCAATGGATGCAGGATCAGGCTGTGGTGACTCGATCTTTTCGAGTGTGTTCGTAGGAATTTGCAAGCCGTCGAATGGCTGTTCCGTTTCTGGAATCAAGGCCGTCACAGCCTCAGACGTTTCTGTTGTGTCTGAAGAAAGTTCGCCGAAAGCAGGAAAATCAAACGACGGCGACTCTTCAACGGCAGGTGCTTCTGCTTCAGCAATCACTGGTTCAGAAACCTCTTCAAACCCGGGGAAGACAGCAAAATCGGTACTTGCTTCTTGGGGGCGTTTGGCGGTGTCCACGCCATTGGGATCTTGCTGGGAATCTGCACCGAGATCTGCGGGAAACATCGCGAATTCCGCAGCGACTGGTTCAGAATCTGTCGCCACTGCAGAACTTGGTTCGGCAGGGAGAGCTTCCACCAGCTGATTTTTCATCGCAGCTTGCTTAGCGTCGAACATTTCTCGAACAGCCAGCAACTGTCGTTTGATATCAAAGTCATCGGGTGCAAGTTCGGTTGCAATCTTGAGACAATCAATCGCCTCTTCATGCCGTTCCAGCTTCGTTAACAATCGCCCCCGATGAAACCATGCCTGCGAGGATTTGGGTTGCAGCCGACATGCGACAGTGAAGTCAGCGAGAGCTCGAGGAATATCGGCACTGAGTTCCTGCGCCAGAGCTCGTTGAGTCCAAACGAACGCGTTCGAACGATCAAGAGTCAGCACATGACTCAGCGTTTTGGTAGCAGCTTGGGGGTCGCCCTCCATTTCGAGAGCAGCAAGCTTGATCAAACTCTTTACACCGTCTGGATCCTGTTTGCGACACTCAACAAGATGAATCATTGCCTCGTTCTTGTTGCCCAATTTGATCAGCAAACACGCAAGATCGTAGCGAGCATCAAGCGCCTTGGGATTCAGCCTCACTGATGTTGTCAGGCATGTGACGGCGTCGTCATTTTGGTCCATACTGCGGTGCAAAGTTCCCAAAGCCCACCACGATCGATCCCAATCAGATCGCAAGACACTTGTTTTCTTAAGATCTCGAAGAGCCTCTGCCTGGTTCCCAAGAGCCGCATGACACGAACCTCTTAAGTAATAAGCTTCGGCCAGATCTGCATCTAATTTGATGCTGCGATTCAAGCTCTTGACCGCGTCTTCAGTATTGCCAGCCTCTTGCTGCTGCAATGCTTTGCGAACCAAGCTTTCCGCCTGCTGGTCCTGCTGATTGCAACCTGCCACACAGCTGATCGCCAAAACGGCGCTCGCAAAGGCAGTCTTAGTAGGCCACTCAAAGCGTCTAGATTTGGTGGACATGGATCGAAACCCTTGCAGGAACTTTTTCATTATCTGATTCTCGACTCGAATGGCCACGACCAAAATCGCCCTAGAACTCACATTACAGAATCCGCCATCCTTTGAAGGAAAAACGGCTTCACCACAGAAGCTGCGCAGCGATCGGGATCTGAGCGCACTGTCTGCCTGATGTGGAGCATCGACATTTCGAGATCAAAACCCCTAATCAGATCGCTCGGAAAAGGCGGATTTACCGTTACACCTTCCGTGGCGTGGCATTTACGTCGACACAACACGGCCATTGACCTTCAAAACGGCAGCTTCCAATACGGCGATTCGGCAACTCCTGCCATGCAAACATCAGCAGCGGCTGGTTCCACCGTTTCAAAAGAACGGATTGATCGGGGCAGCCAAAGTGCGACTTGCAATAAGCGTGACACTCCTGTCTGAACAACTTGGGATCTTTAACTTCCGCCTCGATGTTGCTGCCAACCCCCGACGATAGTCGCTTTAGAAGATGGGCAGGCAAATCAGCCTGCTTGGTATGCGGCTTACCCCTGATTCGGTCGGTCGTGAAAACGCGGTTGCAAATGGGAGATCAAAGTGAATCTGCTTGCTGTTTCGGATGATGTCTCTGCTTTACTGATTGTTGGAGTGGGTCTGCTTGCCAGTATTTTCGCAGCATATTTGGCCTTTCAAAAAGGGGCAGGCGGCAAGAAATCTCTTGAAACAGAAGCCCCCATCGTGCTAGCGGTCGATCAAACCAGGTCACCCGAGGCGTCAGCCAAACATGCGGCCTAGCGATACAAATGACTGACTTCCATGGCACGGAAGCCAGTCAATCGAGTCTGATCAGTTCTGTCATTCCCGAAAGGTCGCGTGCCTCCCCCCCTCATTGGATCAAATTCTTATCAACGGGCACGTCGGTTGGCCGCTGGCTGCAAGACAAGAATCGATTGATGGATAGCGGTCGAAGCCTCAATGATGCGGGTTCTGGTGTGAAAACGTAGCGGTTGCATTGGAATCACGGAGTAAAAATCGTCAATCACCGATGGCCCGGTGGTGAACCGCTTGCGAGCACGTCATGGGCCATCACATAATAAGACGCAGTCAAAGTCTGATAAAGCACGTGTTTTTAGTGCCCAGAAGATGGTTTTGACGAGCAAAAGGTAAGTTCAAGAGAAGCATGAGGATTTAACCGCAGATTGGTTTCAACTGATCTGTCGCTTCGAAGTTCGTCTGGTTTCCAACAGGTTCGGCTTGATGTTGTCATTGAAAAACGTGAACTCAAACAGTCCGATGGCGTTGAAACGCCTGTTTTCTGTTTTCGTCGGTTCACTTGCGTTGTTCATTTCTACAGCCGTCTTCGTCGTGACGCCTAGCGCCGCCTGTGCCGAAGACGGTGTTCTTGTGTTTGGAGACCTTTCGGACCGAGCCATTTCTAGCTACGGGCGTTTTTATCGCGCGGCTTCTGATGTCGAAGGTTTCTTGAGCGCCATCAAATTTAACCAATCGGCCATTTCGACGGTGAATTACTTTGCAGTGTCCGTCGGGGGCATCGATGCCATCAAAGACTTGGAAGAAGGTCGAGGAGTCGATCCAGAAACTTTGGCAGCGCTGTACGCCGGATATGCATTGCCCAAGGTGGCTCAGCACCTGAACCTAAAATTCGAACGCGGCAGCAGAATTCGAATTGATGCTCCAGACGGACGTCTTCGTTATAAGGGCACCGTTGTTCGCATGTATTCGCCATCAAAGCTTCGCCAACTTTACGCATTGCGAAAATCACTTTTCGACGAAGACGACAGAAAGCGGACAAGAGCCTTCACAGAATTCCTCGCCAAGCGACTGGAGGCCTTAGGATCATCAGACCGATCCGGAGCCAACGAACGCGTAGGCGGCTTGGACGAGCGTTACGAACGTCTGCGTGAATCGGTGAGCGAAATCGAACAAGAGCTTCGTAGTGAAACAGATCTGAGCACCATCATGCCCCCTTCATTGAATCATCTGTATGGATTTTCGATGGGCGGACTCAACGTCAGAACTCTACTGAACGACCACAGTTTGCTTGACCCAGTCACGATGTCCGCGATCTACGCGTCAGAAATCGAAACTGATGAAGCGGCCAATGTGCTCATTGATGAGCGTGGCCAACTGTTTTACAAAAGCAAACGTGCTCGCATGCTGTCAATTGCTGATTTGCAAGAATGCTATCGACGGCGTGACATCCTAGAACTGCAATCCAAGAGTCGGTAGTGACACGTCCGACACGCGATGGAGACTCGTTGGCCTCACAGCAGATTTGGCAGAATTGGTCGGGTTTTTGCGACTTCACTTGACGTTTTCACTAGAAAATGCAATCACACGTGTATCGCACAGACGGAAAAGACTTGTTCGGTCTTCCGACTGCGCTGATACAAATTGCTCACTACAGAGCACCGCGTTGTTGTTCGTGAAGCGAACTGGTTCTGTCCCCTTCTGGATGACCGGCAAGCGACTTGTTGACCAGCAGCAGTGCGGATTTAGATTTTCGGTGCAACGCCTTAGAAAGCTCTGAGCTGTATTATGCCAGATTCCACGAGTCACGACATTCGCATTTTGGATGTGAAAGTTGACTTCGAGCCCGTCAGTTTTCGTGCTCCGCTGAAATTTGGTGGACGGGTGCTAGAGCACACGGACCTGATCAACGTCACGATGATTGTTGAGGATCGAAAGGGGCACCGAGCTCGGGGTTGTGGCAGCATGCCGTTGGGCAACATCTGGGCATGGCCATCAGCAACCGTGGAAGCGACAGCTTCTGAAGCTGTCATGAAACAGTACGCATCGAAAGTCGGCGAACTGTTTGCCACTTACCCAGAATTTGGGCACCCCATGGAAATTTTCTATGCGGTTTCAGCGGAATTCCATCACCAAGCTGCCAAAATTTCGGACGCTGCTGGTGTCTCAGAACCGCTGCCAGAACTGGCACAATTGGTCGCATCTAGCCCATTGGACGCCGCATTACATGATGCCTATGGCAGAATTCACGGGAAAAACAGTTTTGACCTGCTTTCAAAACAGTACTGCAATGTCGATCTTTCTGAATTCCTTGACGACCAATTTCAAGGAGAATACGCAGACCAATATACTCTGCGAAAACCAACTGCCGATCTTCCGCTTTACCATTTGATCGGAGCCCTCGATCCGCTCACTGAAGCCGATGTGACTTCGCGTCCCGATGATTCATTGCCGGTGACTTTAGGCGAATGGATCGATGCAGACGGCCTGACTCACTTTAAAATCAAGCTGGCTGGTGACGATCTGGACTGGGACGTCCAGCGAGTCATTTCAATCGAAAACATCGTCGCTGAACACAAGAAAAACAAGGGGCAAAGCACTTGGTTCTACAGCTGCGACTTCAACGAGAAATGCGAATCAGCAGAATACGTGCTGGAATTTCTTTCGAAAATCAGCGAATTGTCACAGGCCGCATGGGACCGAATTCAGTACATCGAACAGCCAACAAGTCGAGACCTTGAGGCAGCCTCGGCAGCGAAGATGCACGACGTGGCGAAGGTGAAACCCGTTGTCATCGATGAAGCTCTGGTTGACTACGAATCACTGCTTCGGTGCCGAGAACTTGGCTATTCCGGAGTTGCGTTGAAGGCGTGCAAGGGGCAGACAGAATCGATCTTTGCTGCGGCAGCGGCTCAAAAATTCGGCATGTTCCTTTGTGTTCAAGACCTGACTTGCCCCGGAGCAAGCTTCCTTCATTCCTGCAGCCTCGCCGCCCATATTCCTGGCGTCGCGGCCATTGAAGGCAACGGACGTCAATACTGTCCCGGTCCAAATGAACGTTGGGCAAGACTGTACCCCGAGCTATTTTCAATCACTTCGGGCACGGTGGGAACTCAACGATTGAACGAAGCGGGACTCGGTTTTCACCAGTCCGACTGGACGGCCCCCATCGCGTTGGATGGGGAATAAGTGGCCAACCCAGAGGCACAAGACCATCGATTCATTTCGTGTTGCCACCGAATCATCGGCAACACCAGGCTCTTGGTCGCATGATCACATACGATGCGACCAAGAGCCTATGTTCTGTGACTTTGTGACAGGACGGTGTGACAGGACGCTGCACTAAAACACTGTTCCAGAACAAATGGCGATGTTTGGGCAAACCACTTTAGTCTTCACGTGAGTCGCTGCGCCACTTCGATCTGTTCCGAATGGCCAATGAAAACGCGTTGTAGCGGGCTCCAAATTTCCGCTTTCAATCCTATCCATCTGGCAGAAGCTCGGTCCGCAAATCGTCCGCCGCCTGTCAGGCAATCGAGTCCCAACCAGCAAAGTCGCAACCGGCAAAATTGACTGCTGCTCATCAGCCTTTGGTGAATTTAGCCCCAGCCGAAATGAGCAGCTTCTGAACGGTGCCATGAAGATCGGCATTTTTAGCGAGTGACGATGTTCCGGCAAAATTCCGCGTTGACCCGGGCATTCCGCCTTGGCTATCACCCCCACGCTGTCGGGATCCCCCTTTGTATCGCTTGGGTTCCGCGCTTCTTGCTTTGCTGTGACATTCGCATGCGAACGAGTGACAAAATCGGAAACAGGGCCTCCGTGAATTAACGCGATTACATTTTGTGAATACTGTCGTTCAGGGATGAACAATGTTAACGAAAAATTGGTTGAGCCTGTTTGCCAAGTCAACTCGGTGGTCAAAGACTTCGAAACGAAGAAGGAAGGCTTCTGGTCGTCAGCAGCACCAGACCATGCAAGTTCTGGAACATCTTGAAGATCGCCTTTTGCTAGCCGCAGCCAATCAGCTTGGTGCAATTGAAGGCGTTGTTTTTCAAGACCGTGCTGCTGATGGACTGACAGGGGACGATGTCGGCCAGTCAGGCGTCACGATCAATCTGTATCAAGACGGTGGAAATGGAATCTTTGAAAGCGACAACGGAATCGCGGGCGGCGACGACGTTCTTGTGACAGTGAGCGGTGTCGCAAACCCGGCAGTTTCTGGTGCCGGTGGAGCATACAGTTTCAGTGGACTTGCTGCAGGAACCTACTTCGTTGAACAACAAGCTCCACCAACTGGAATGGTGGCGTTAAACGACGTTGTCGAAATCGAAATCACAGACGCTCAAGCCAGAGGCACAACCAGCCTGCTGATCGACGATTTTGCGGCACCCTCTCCTGCTCAAACCTTACAAGCCACAAACGGCAACCCAGCCTCATCGTCTGTATCTGGACTGACGGCACTCGGTGGGACTCGAGACCTATTCGTGGAAGTTGCCGGAGTTGGGACAACCGCGACAGTCGACCTTCGAGCAAATCAGATTCCGGGGTTTGCCGACCTTGTGAGCGCATTCGGAACGTCGGGGCAAGGAACCATTACCTACGACGGAGACTCTGATCCGCTCAACTTGTCCGTCACCGACCTACCAGCGACCGACCTAACCAGCGGCGGGGTTGCGACCGGTATCGGCGTAAACATTGGAGCCGGAAGTGACAACCTTGTGCTAACGATCAGTGTCTTCACTGACCTAGCAAACTTTTCAACCGTATCGATTCCTATCCCCAATACCGGCGGGGCAAGTGTAGAAGGGATTTTCTCTAGCTTCGATACGGACTTCACCGACATTGGCACGGGGGCCGACTTCACCAACGTCCGCGCAATCACAATGACACTTGACGCAACGGCTGTTGTGAATTCGTCAATCGTTGTTGACGTTGTTCGAACATTGGCCCCAACGGTACAGACGGCCAACTTTGCAAACTTCACTCCCGTGACTCTGGGAGGCACGTTGTTCCAAGACCAAAACGACAACGGGATCATTGATGTTGCCGATGATGGCAATATTCTCGGAAGCGTTGCGCTGACCTTGTTCCGAGATACAGATGGGAACGGCGTATTCACATCAGGAACTGATACTCAGGTCGCCACGACGACGTCGACGAATGGTGCCTATGAATTTACGGGACTGCAACCAGACGACTACATCGTTCGAGTTGATTCTGGAAACTTCAACGCCGCCGGCCCGCTCGAGGATCTGCGTTCCAGTGGCGATACCGCAGCAGAAGCAGACCCAGACGACGACAACGATACAGATGACAACGGAGCTCCGATCGGCGCAGCCGTTTTTTCACAAGCCATCACACTGGTAAGTGGCACCGAGCCGATCAACGATGACGACACTGATCCGAATACCAACACGACGCTGGATTTCGGCTTCTTTGGGCAAGTCGACATTCAAGTGACAAAGGTCGATAACGTTGATCCAGTCACCGCGGGAAGCGGAACAGGCAACCTTGTCTACACAATCACAGCGTTCAACGATGGCCCTCTTGACGCAACTGGCGTCACGATCTCCGATCCGTTTTTGACCGCGTTACCAACAGGATGGACGCTCGTCAGTGCCGTTGGCTCTCGATCGACAACCTATGTGGAAGGTACAGGAATCTGGACCATCGGCGATCTCGATGATCAAGAATCAGTGACTCTGACTGTTACCGTAACGGTCGGGGCAACCGCTGAAGCGAACACGGTCACAAACACCGCAAGTGTGGTGACCGTCGATCAACCTGACTCAAATGCTGCGAATGATTCAGACAGCGAAACGACTTTGATTCAACGAGTGGTTGATATCGGAGTACAAAAATCAGACAACGCAGATACGATCATTGCTGGCAGTGGAAACGGCAATCTGATCTACACGGTTTCTGTTGTCAACAATGGCGTTTCGCTTGCCACGGGTGTCGAAGTCACAGACGCCTTTCTCACCACACTGCCTGCCGGATTCACTCTTGATTCCAGTAGTGCTACTGCAGGCACATCGTTCAACGAAACCACAGGTGTCTGGACAATTGGCGAACTTGCGCCGCTAGACTCTCGCTTGCTGACACTGACTCTAACGGTCGCAGCAACAGCAGTTGATGGCAACGTCACCAACACGGTTGTTGTAACGGGGGTTAACGAAACGGATAGCAACCCAGCGAACGACATGGCGTCCGAAGACACGACGATCAGCTCAGCTGTCGATATTCAAATCGAAAAATCAGACAACGCAGATACGATTATTGCCGGTAGTGGAGCAGGCAATCTCGTCTACACACTGACTGCCTCAAATAACGGACCGTCAAATGCGACGGGAGTGACAGTCCGAGATGCGTTCTTGGCTGCTTTGCCAACGGGTTTCCAAATTGACTCTGCCATCGGCACGAGTGGTTCAACTTTCGACAATTCGACGGGCATCTGGACGATTGGAAATATCGATAGTGCAGCCAGTCAGACCCTCGTTGTCACTTTGACAGTTGCAGCAAACGCAGCATCTGGAGTCGTCACAAATGTGGCGGAATTGCAGTCAGTTGATCAGACGGATTCCGACCCAAACAACAACGTTGACACAGAATTAACGAACATCATCCGGCAGGTTGATGTGAGTGTCACAAAAACAGACAACAGCGACCCAATCGTGGCGGGAAGTGGAGCCGGAAATCTGATCTACACAGTCACCGCTTCGAACGCCGGCGTATCAGATGCCAGCGGAGTTGTGATTGCTGATCCGTTCTTGCTGATTCTTCCTGCCGGATTCACTTTGGTGTCAGCAATTGGAAGCGGAGCTTCGTCTTTCGACACAGGGGCCAGTGAATGGACCATCCCAAGTCTGCCAGCCGGTTCAACAGAAACGTTGACATTGAACATAACAGTCGATGCTTCGGCTGCTGCGACCACAGTCACCAATCGTGTTGAAATCACGTCCGTCGTGGAAGCCGATACCAACGCTAGCAATGATATCGCCACAGAAGACACAACCGTTATCCGTGAAGTCGATCTTGCACTCACCAAAACCGACACCTTCGATCCCGTGACAGCGGGATCAGGAGTAGGCAACGTTGTTTACACGGTGACTCTGGAAAACAACGGGCCTTCGGATGCAACCGGAGTCACAGTTTTTGATGACTTGGTTACGAATCTCCCAACCGGATTTTCCTTTGCCTCAGCAACAGGAACAGGCGGATCCACGTTCAATTCAACCACCGGAATTTGGACTGTTGGTGATCTTGCATCTGGTGACTCACGAGTTCTAACGCTTGAACTAACCGCCGGAGCAGCGGCCGCTGTGGGCACAGTGGTCAATACGGTATCAATCGCCTCAGTCGATCAAACAGACACTGTAGCGGCCAACAATATCGATAGTGAAGACACTACCATTACTCGACTGGTCGATATCGAAGTCGATAAAATAGACTTTGCTGATCCAGTGATCGCCGGAAGTGGAGCTGGAAACCTAACCTACCTAGTCACAGCTAGCAATAACGGGCCTTCAAACGCCAGCGGTGTAAACATTGAAGATGCGTTTTTGACGTCACTGCCGACAGGCTTCACCATCGATTCGGCAACGGGAAGCAATGGCTCTACATTCAATTCAACAACTGGCATTTGGACCATCGGTGATATCGACGCAGGGGCTTCCGAAACCTTGACCGTCGTACTGACCGTCGCCGCGAACGCAACTCCGGGAACAGTCGTCAACACAGCATCTGTCAACAGTGTGAACGAAACTGAAAGCGACCTCACAAACAACGTTGACAACGAAAACACAACCATCCAAAGCAACGTTGACATCCAAGTCCTGAAATCCGACAACAATACGGTCGTGACTGCTGGCAGCGGAGCAGGGAACCTAACCTACGTCGTGACGGCGACGAATCTTGGCCCATCGAATGCAACCGGAGTCAACGTGACAGACGCATTCATCACCAGCTTGCCTGTCGGATTCACTCTGGATTCTGCCACCGGATCAGATGGGACGACGTTTGACGCATCCAGTGGCGTTTGGACGATCGGCGACTTGGCGACAGGCGCGCAACGGACACTCACCTTGGTGCTGACGGTCAGCGGAGCTGCCGATCCGGGAACAGTCACAAACACGGCGACGTTAACCTCAGTAGATCAAACGGATACCAACGCGGCAAACAATTCCGACAGCGAAGATACTCCGATCACAGGTTCTGTGGATCTTCGAATCACGAAAACGGACGTGGGTGACCCCGTCACAGCAGGCAGTGGTCCGCAAAACTTGACCTATATCGTGACGGCTGAAAATCTTGGAGCAAGTCCTGCCACAGGAGTTGACGTGCTGGACAACTTCTTGGTGAATTTGCCAGCAGGCTTTCAGCTAGATACCGCTGTTGGAAGTGACGGTACGACATTCGATACAACGACTGGCATTTGGACAATCGGAAACATTCCAGCATCCGGTAGCCGAACTCTAACCGTCACCCTGACTATTGATTCGAGTGCGGCGGCGGCGGTTGTGCAAAACACGGCATCGGTACTCAACCTTGATCAGCAAGACATCGACCCAACCAATGACATTGCAACAGAGCCGACAACGGTTGTTCGAGCAGTAGACATCGTGTTGACAAAAACAGACAACAACGATCCCGTGACTGCAGGAAGTGCTGCCAACAACTTAATCTATACAGTTACCGCTCAGAATATCGGACCTTCAGATGCATCAGGAGTCACTATTTCAGACCAGCTTCTGACCGCGCTACCGGTCGGTGTGACTTTGGAAAATGTGGTTGGTTCAGACGGAACAACATTCGATGCAACAACAGGAATCTGGACAATCGGCTCATTGCCATCCGGAGCATCGCGTACCTTAACCGTAACGGTAACAGTGGGTAGCAGTGCCGCTGTCAGCACGCTCAACAACACGGCCGAATTGGTATCCGTGACCGAGCCTGACACAGATTCCACGAACAACGTGGCGACCGAACCAACCGACGTCATTCGCGAAGTCGACATTCGAATTCAGAAAGTGGATTCTGCCGACCCAGTGATTGCTGGAAGCGGTCCATCAAACTTAACGTACGTCATCACGGCAGAAAACAATGGCCCTTCAGATGCCAGCGGCCTAGTGGTATCTGATCAACTTCTGACCAACCTTCCAACGGGCATCGTCATCGATTCGGCGAACGGAACAGGGGCGACAAGTTTTAACAGCAGCACAGGGCTGTGGACAATCGGCACACTGCCATCCGGTGAAAGCCGAGAACTGACGATCGTGTTGACGGTGTCTGCAGCGACGACAGTTGATCGACTGGACAATGTGGCCACAATCGCTCAGCTAAATGAACCCGACACCGACCCAACTAACGACACGGGGTCGGAAGACACTCAAATTCAACGACGAATTGACTTGCAGGTTACCAAAGTAGACATCGACGATCCGGTACAATCACCAGGGGTGATCGAGTACCTAATTACGGTTACAAATGCAGGCCCTGCCACCGCCAACAATGTTCTGCTCACGGACACTCTTTCATCACTCGTGTCGTTTCAATCTGCGACGACAAGTCAAGGCACAGTCACGAACGCCAGTGGCGTCGTCAACGGGGCTCTCGGATCAATTGCTCCCGGGCAAGTGGTGACGATTTCGTTGTTTGTTGATGCCAACATTCCAACAGGCGCCACAGTCAACAATATCGTCACGGTGACTGCCGATGAAGTTGATTCGGACCTTACAAACAACATGTCTACTGCAACGACTGTTGTTGAAGGCGGACTATCATCGATTAGCGGAGTCGTCTACGAAGACTTAAACAACAATGGCCAGCAGGACGCGAACGAGCCACCGATTCCGAACGCGACGATTGCTCTATCAGGAGTCGACAATCAAGGTGCAAATGTGTTCCAAACGACTCGCACCAACTCATTAGGACAGTATTCGTTTGATGGCTTGCAGGCTGGGCGATATAGCCTTTTCGAAATCCAACCGGGAATCTTCTTGGACGGAGCAGAAAGCAATGGTTCTGGCTTGCCAGCCCAGATCCAAGATGATGCGTTTGTGAACCTTGAACTTGGAGCCCAACAGCAGGCTGTGGCGTTGAACTTTGGGGAAGGCCTGGCAGACGAAAGTAAGCGAGACTTTCTTGCTTCGGGTCTACAAGTGGGAGAGCAAATTGCGCCCTCTTTACCGTTGATTCAAAGTGGTACCGGATCTTTAGCTGGCAATGTCGCTGTCGACCGCAATGGCAACGGAATCTTAGACGCAGATGACCTAGGAATTCCGGCCGCCATCGTGACCCTTTCTGGAATCGACAACTTGGGTAACACAGTTCTGCAAACTCGCACCACAGAAGCTGATGGGAGCTATGAATTCGAATCCCTGCCAGCCGGCGAATACAACATCTTGCAAACTCAGCCGCCAGGCTTTGGTGATGGTCCAGAAGAAGCGGGATCGATCTTGGCTGTCGCAGTGTTGGATGACCTGTTCCAACAAATTTCTCTCGGTGACGGTCAAAGTGGAATCGATTTCAATTTCCTTGAGGGAGGGCTGGGGACCAATTACCAAGGACCTAACGTGGCTCCTGTGATCGCAGGCAACACAGTACAGCCTGCGGCGAACCCCGTCATTTCTTGGTCAACTTCCGATCAAGCAGCCGTGTACGATGTCTGGCTATCTTATGTTTCCGAAGACGGTGTCACTCAGGTGTTCCGAGACGAATCTGTGGCCGGAAATTCAATTCAAATTCCGGCTCAACTGACTCCCGGAGAATACCGCCTGTGGGTACGAGGTATTGACGAAGCTGGTACCCCAGGCCCATGGAGTCCTGCAACCGAACTGACGCTTGTTTCTTCAACGCGTGTCGAACTGTCTGGAACTCAAACCATCGATCAAACACCAACGCTGGCGTTGGCAGTTGCCGAAGGTGCTGACAGCTACGAAGTGGTTATTCAGAACAGCCAAGGACAAGTCATCGCTTCTGGCGAAGGCCTGTCATCACCTTCATTCACTGTCGCAAATGCCTTGGAATTTGGAAGCTACCGAGCGTGGGCAAGAACCGTCACTGATGGAGTCACAGGGGCTTGGTCTGATGGAGTCGAATTTGAAGTCAACGGAGCTCCAGAAATTACATCTCGCACGACGGCTTCCGTGTTTGCGGCTCCAATCTTTGAATGGACGGACATCGGTGCCGATGAATACGAAATCTGGATCAATGATGTCACCACAGGAACAGCCGAATTTTTAACGACCAAAACAAGCCCGACCAACGCTGTGCTTATCGAAGAAGGACTGGCTGAGGGGAGATATCGTTTCTGGGTGCGTGGACGAGATAGCGAAGGCAACTTGACCGCTTGGAGCAAGCCTCAAACGGTTGAAGTGTCAGATCAAGCTGTCGTGACTGGGCCAAGCGGATCCATAGATCCGGCAAACCCCGTGATCACCTGGGATGCCGTCCCGGGTGCCACTCACTATGACGTTTGGCTGTCAGGGCCCGACGGACTGATTGCCCGAGAAACCGCAGCAACAGGGACGTCCCATCAGTTTGATGAAACGTTGACAGATGCTGCTTACCGAGTCTGGGTCCGACCGGCCACCGCTTCTGAAGTCGGGTCTTGGTCAGCAGTTCAAACATTTACCGTTGGAGGAATTGACCAACCGGAAATTATTCTCGCAAGCTCTGAAACAACAGACCGACAACCTGTCTTTGAATGGACGGCAGTTGAAGGTGCCGAACGCTATGAACTTTGGATCAATCACGTTGGCGTATCAAACCGCGTGATTCATGAAACCAATCTTCAAAGCAACTCCTTCACTGCACCTCAAGACCTAGCCGTCGGAGACTATCGAATTTGGGTTCGAGCAATCGCTTCTTCCGGAGTGACAAGTGCATGGAGTGCTGCGGCAAGTTTGACCATCAGCTAACTCAGCCAAAAGCAAAGCCATAATTTGGCCCGTTGTCCGCCCGCAGTCTTTCGATTCTGCAGGTGACAACGGGCTTTTTTGTTACTCAGTTCGAATCACCCAAAAGCAGATCCATCCGACCACGTTCAGATCGGATGCGGGAATTCCAGAAGCGAATCGATGTCGTGTCAGACAACCCTGGGGAATTCTGTCATTTACCCGCAGGTGCGTCTCTTTGAACCTCGTGAATTTTGCAAGAATCGGGTCTACTCCAAACGTCTCGTCACCCGAAAGTGACATGACTGCAGTAGGGCCTAAAGCATAGGGAGAGACCCCCATCAGGGAATCCCCTTTCACAAAAAATCCGGTGTGTGAATTCATGGATATCACAGAAGTACGCGTCAAGCTTGTGACGGATAACGAAAGTCGCCTGCAAGCATTTTGTTCGGTTACGTTTGACCGAGAATTTGTCGTGAGAGATTTGAAAGTGATCGATGGACCCAATGGGCCATTTGTCGCGATGCCCAGTCGTCGGCTCACCACCAGATGCGACGGGTGTGGATTCCGAAACGAAATCCGTTCTCGCTTCTGCTGCTCTTGCGGAAAAAGACAATCAACATCACCGGATGACGATAATCAAAACCGGCTCTTCGCAGACATCGCCCATCCCATTAACACGGCCGCTCGAACAAAGATCCACCAACAAGTCATGAGCGCCGTCACAGAAGAAAAAGTGAAGGCCGAAAAGCCAGGCTACGTCTGTGCGTACGACGACTACGATAGCGATGGCATTTCCAGTCCCGTCCATGCAACTCCTGTTGCCTCTGGCTCATAAGACTGATGCAGCTAGACAACGATAAGCTGTGGATTCACACAGCAGGCAACAGGCATTGTTCGGTCTCAACTTCAGAATCGATCTGAACTCATGGGACTTCCGTCATTGCGACTTCCAAGTTTTGCAAAGACTTCAGCGTCGATCAATGTGCTCACTGGTCGCACAGATCCGTCCGCAAATAGGAACATGGCGACAACGTTGTGCATGGCACTGAACCCCATGGACGCGGAATTCTTCGTCATGTTGATGCCGCCAACACCCAAAGCACCGTTGCGTCGCGAATAGTCAGCGTAGCGATCCATACTGCTTTCTAAAGCGACCCGCTCTGTAGCTCGCAAAGAACTGTGGTCGCCGTAGTAGTAGCTGCGAAAAACTCCGCCAGAAGATTCCCCCACCAAAATTGTACAAGATGCCCCATCGGGGACGGCATCCATTGATTCGCTGCTGTTCAAGTAAAGCAGCCCATCATTGTCTGTGTCGATCGGGACAGCCTGACTTGAATAGCAACCTGCATAGTGAGTCTCGACAAGTGCATCACCGTACCCAGAAGACGCACGACTGGGACAGTGTAGAAACGAAACATCACTTGGTTCCGGCGTTGGAAACCAAGGTACCGAGGCTTCGTTAAGCGTGTTCCAATCCTGAAATTGTTGGTACCACTGTTCTTTTCGCGCCTTCTTGACAAAGCTAAGTTGAGGTGTTTGAAAATCAATCTGACGATATGTCGATTGTCGATCGAGCTGAGGCAGAATCTGAGCGATCCAACTGATCAGATACTCAGATCGGAGCTCGTTAAACTGCTGGGCAGCTTTCTCTCGCGCAGCTTTGTCTTGGGCCGATTCCACCAGATCTTCGTCGGCTTCTGCCTTGCCATTGATTGCATCGCCGCTGGCATCTTCATCCCCGATATATTCTCCGGCAGCGTAATCCCCGCCACTGTAATCCCCGCCACTGTAGCCGTAGCCGTAGCCTCCATATCCACCCATCGAAGAAAGCCCAGCATCGAACATGTTGGAATCATGACTTCGCGAAACAACGGGCCCCGTCGAATTCACGACGCCGGGCGGCAGAAAGCGATGAGCATCATGATAGGTTCTCAAAGCAATGCCCATTTGAGCCAGATTCTGCTGGCACTGATGGCGGCGAGCCTGTTCACGAGCCTGCTGAATCGCGGGAAGCAATAGCGAGACCAAGATGATGATGGTGCACAGCACAACAGTGACCTCAAGCACTGTAAATCCTGGTCGTAGAATTCGATGTCGCAGCGGGAATCTCATGAACTGTTTTCTCTGCAAGCCATCCAAATGCAAAGTGGGGAAGGGAAACCGCCGATTGGCTCCACAATCATCAACGTAAAAATTGTCTGCCAGTAAGATCCTATTCAAAGCAGATTTGTTTGCAAAACCTGGGACTTTCCAATGAATTCAAAATTCACTGGTTCTCTCGGGCGTGATTCCAGTGATCCGAATCCAAGCCAACGAATAGAACGGCCGATCAGCGTTCCGCAATTCCTTGCCCATTCCACATTCCACATTCCCCATTCCCCATTCCCCATTCCACTTTCCACTTTCCACTTTCCACTTTCCACCGACATTGCTGTTTGAGAACTTGTCCTGACGTCACAAGAACAACATCACAAGGATGCCATGGTATAAGCGAGTTCTAGGAATCGGAATTCTGAACATTCAAATCAAACAGATCGCCAATGTTGCGATCAGCTTCAAGTGGGTGCCGCAATGGTTGGTCAGTGATCACCAAAGAGCGATTCCGCCGCCTCACAGATTTTTCCCGCTGAATAAATCCCCGACATTCCGTCGATCGATGAAATCTCTAAGACACTGCAGACGCGTCTTGATATAGGCAAATCAAAAGCACCGTCAGACAAGACGGCTCGAAACGTGGCAGAACATCTGGACAAAACCTGCGGCACCAACTGGCAGGTGGAAATTCAATCTTCAATCGGCCAACACTGCGTTGCATGATACGACGCAGGTCAAGTCATTTGGAGCTTCGATCGAAAAGCTGGTTCGCAGTACTCTCGCTAGAAGCCGGCGGCTGCCGTTGATCGGCGTTCCGAATTGTCCTCGCTGGCAACGCAGTTTTTATCATCGAACGTCGACAACTTACCGCAGCCAGCGATCTTTCGAGGAAGGTCCTGTTTACACAGCTATAACGCCGACACCGACGACGGCTTTCAGGTCTTCGAACAGATCATGACAGCTCCGCTAGTCGTCGGCTACTGGATCAATATGCAGTACTACGCGTCGACCGTGGACAACAAGACCGTGGACAACAACAATTTGGGCAACGGATCAAAAACAATTCACAACGTGGTTGGGTAATTGGGTATTTACTCTGGGAATGACGGCGACCTGCAAACAGGGCCCTCGTGGCAGTGTGTCCACGACGAAATTTCATTCCGACACGATGCCGTCAGGTCGCTTGCGGTCATCGAAACCCCACGTGAAGCCGTACTGCACATTGTGAAGAAACACAGTTTGCTGGAACAATTGGTTCGCAATCGATGGCTGAATTTGAATGTCATTGAAAAGGATCAAAATTTTCGCCGTGACAGTGATCTGAACTGGCAACAGTCACGTTCTTGGAAAGACACCCATTCCTAAGGCAAAATTCTGTTTGCGGGCACAGACGACGCACGACTTTCCTTGTTTCAAAGCTGAAAACCCACGTAAAAACCAGTAAGGCGGTAAATCCATCAAGCGTCAAACAGAGGACCCTTTTAACTCACGACCAAATATTTTCCCCGGTCGTTTGCCCATACGGAAGGACTGAAATGAGTACAGTCATCAATCCAATCAGCGAAAAAGCCTCGGCGCGAAGTGTTCGAGGAAAGCATCTTACTGAGGCTGGAAAACGTGTTCTACACGAAACAGAAGTTTCGTGGATCCACCATCCAGACTTCGATGATGCAGATCGTATTCACCAGCTACTTGAATCACTGCACGATGATGTCAGCGTCACTCAGGTCATTTCAGGTCACGATTTCACGCTCCCCAATCGCAGCTTGCTAAAGGCACCAGACGAACAAAACTTATTCCTGACTTTCAATCTGTTGAAATGCCTTGCCGAACGACGCAGACTTCAAGCAATCGGCAAAAAGGGAACTCAAACAGATGCTCGTACCGTAAAGAATTTACTGCAACAAGCAGATCAAGTTCGCAATCAAATCATGGAAGCGAATCAGCGATTGATCATTTCGATCGCAAATCGATTTACGAGCTCACTATGCCCCCTTGCCGACATGATCAGTGAAGGCAACCTAACCCTTTTAAAGGCCATCAACTGTTTCGACGCTGGCCGAGGTTTCCGATTTAGCACCTATGCGACCTATGCAATTCGAAGACATTTAGGACGACTTCAGCAACGTGAAAGAAAGCGTGCTATGGTTTCAGGTGAAGACCAACCGGATCCCATCGTCATCGAAGGTTTTCCCGAATGGCTCGACGTTCACCCCGGTGAGCTTATTAAGCAAGTCATTTCAGAACTGCCTGTCAGAGAACAAGAAATTGTGACAATGAGATTCGGCTTCGAAAACGAAGGCAAGGTCAGCACTTACGCAGAAATTGCAGACGTTCATGGCATCTCAAAAGAGCGTGTTCGTCAACTCATTGTCAAGAGCTGTCAAGAAGCTTTCCAAAGACATGGCCAAAGCCTGGGCTATGCCTAAAATTTTCTTCAGATCACTATATCGAATAAGGCCATCTAACGCGTATCTTATGGTTAACCGCGGGTGGTTCACCCCACTCGTTTCAACACTCCCTTTGTCAACTCGTCTTCGAGCTGCCGCCGTTTAGCAAGACCTTTTTTGTCAGTCGAGGACTGACGCAACTGTGACACAAAAAAACTTATTGGAGAATCTCACATGAGACTGGACATCAACACTTCACGAATCGATCTCAACTCAGACATCCGCGACTACGTCGAACGCAGAGCAGAATTTGCTTTGGGGCGTTTCGACCACGCGATTGTTGACATCACCGTGAGCCTCGAGGACACGAATGGACCTCGTGGCGGAATTGACCAGCAGTGTAAGATTCGTGTGAATTCGACGGGGGAAAGGTCTCCGATCCTTAGCACGCATACCCATCAGGAAATCAAAGCCGCGATCGACCTCGCCTTCGAAACGGTAAGTCGCGCGGTTGCCAAGTCGCTCGACCGAAGAATCAAAAGAAAGCAAACACCCAAACTGGTTGAAGCCGTTTGACGTTTGCCGAGTCCGGCATCGAACTGAATAACACTTCATAAGCCTCGCTCAGAATTCTCTCTGGGCGAGGTTTTTTTTAATTGACACTGTGATTCTTGACACTGTGCTCCATCACAAAGTGATTCTTGACACAGTACTTCAAGACACTGTACTTCAAGACACTGCAGCGATCACAAAATCTTCGCTCACGCTGTCCATCACAAGAACCGCTTCCGACGTCGAATCCAGCGAAGCAATCAGGTCACCATTTCGGCTCCATGCCGCTGATCCCCCGGCACACTCTGCGGTACCTTTTCGGCTTGCTCCGTTCGCCATAAGCACGTTGACCGAGTCATTTCTTGCGATCCATGAAAGACGTTCGCTGGCCGTGCGAATGCCGCTCGTTGTTTTCCAAACACTTGCAGCGTACACACTTGCTCCAGCATCAATCGCAGCCTGAGCATGTTGCTGCACGGACAGCTCGTAGCAAATCGCCAAAGACACGCCAGGATCGGTACTGATCAAAGAATCAGAGCAACATCCGGGTGAAAAATAGGGCTCTTCGTCTGAGTGCAAATAGTACTTGGAGTACACGCGAATCGGCCGACACGGCGCGATGATAAATGCTGCAATCTGAGGTAACCCGTCACACTGTAACGGAGCACCCGCGACGATGGTGACGGCATTCACATCACTCGAATTCTGCAACGCATCGAAAACACAGTCATCTTTAGCAACGGCGAACTTCGTTGCGAGGCTGGGTTCATAACCAGTTAACGACAGTTCAGGAAACACAACCAGTGCGGCGTTGTGTTTGGCAGCCAGATCAACCAGCTTCAAGTGCGAAGAGACATTCTGCGACGGATGTCCGATAGAAGAACTTATCTGAGCAGCTGCAATCTTCATCAATTGATTTTTTGCGTGAAGGTTGTCGATCCTGTCTGATCAATCGAAGTCCAGCTTCATTTGATCGTCGTCTTTCACACCCAGTTCTTTGTACAACATGCTGGTTTGAATATCAGTGTTGCCCTGGTACTTAGAACTTTTGTATTCAGTCACTGCACCGTCAATGGAGTGATAGAAAATCTGACAGACTTGGACTCCGGGATAAATTCTGACCGGCTGCACGGCAATCATTTCTAGAGTCCAGAAGCCTTCGAAGCCCACGTCGCCAAAACCAGCAGTGACGTGCACGAACAACCCCAGCCGTCCAATGGAAGATCGCCCTTCCAACATCGGTACGTATCCGTGAGTTTCGGTGTATTCGACCGTCCGTCCCAAATACAACTGATTGGGCTGCAGTACCAACCCTTCCTCTGGAATTGTCAAGCGGCGAAATCGATTGGGACGCTTCATGTCCAGCACAATTTCTTCGTAAACCATCAGTTCATTGTGCAGCGACAAGTTGTAACTGTTGGGATTCAATTGCTCGTCGTCATACGGCTCAATCTTCAGATTGGTGCCGAGCTGAGCCTTGATTTCGCTGCCACTTAGAATCATTGGTGATCGCCGAGATACCGTGTTAAATTGGCCGCAGTCGCCTATGTGCAAAAACCGTCGCGCCTCGGTGGCAGAGAGTACGCATTGTGACAGCCGGCTGCAACCTGTCCCCTTGCGTTTCATAAATTGCTGGCCAGTCAGTCTCAGACTCGCCCGATTGGGAAACTCCGGCAAGCCTCACACCTACGCCACCGAACAGCCATCGTTTACCAAAGGTTATGGCACCAAGAAGTCAGAAATGACGCTATCCGCAATGAATAGCCCCTCACCCGTCAAAGCTAAACGACCATTTTCACGCTGTAATGCGCCGGCATTCACGTGTTTTTTGAGAGCATCCATAGAAAGGGCTTCGACGGTAAAGCCAAATTCTTCAGCAAACTTTTGCTCATCAAATCCTGAGATCTGCCGCAGGCCCAGAAAAATTCCTTCCCGAGCTCGAGCCTCTGGATCCAACTGTTCTACATCCTGTAACGCCAACTGATTTTTCTTCCACTTATTCACCCATCGCACAACGTTGCGATCATTTGTGCTTCGCACACCTTCCAAATAACGTGCGGCGCCCGGGCCAAATGCGAAGTACGGCTTTGCTTCCCAATAGGTCAAATTATGGCGGCACCGACTGTCAGCACACGAATCAACAATGCGAGCAAAATTTGAAACCTCATAGTGACGAAATTGATTCGCGACTGAATACTGAATCGCTTCAGCGTACATCTGACGCTCCAGCTCATCAGGAACGGGAACCAGCTTTCCGTGCAACCTGCGGCTGTAAAACGAAGTGCCTCTTTCGTACGTCAACCCGTACGTTGACAGATGTCGAATTGGCAGGGCAACCGCGTCAGACAATGTCTGATTCCAGCTTTGTAAAGTCTGCCCCGGCACTCCAAAGATCAAATCCAAGGACACATTATCAAAGTACCGGCAAGCACGATTTACCGAATCAATTGCCTCGATCGAACTGTGTTGTCGTTCTAAAAACTTCAGCACGTCATCATCAAAGGACTGGACTCCAAGACTGATGCGGTTGACACCGAAATCCTTCAAAGCCTTAAGACGATCGTCATCGAGGCCATCAGGATTTGCTTCAATCGTCACCTCAGATGTAGCCGACCAATCGAACTTTGTTTGAATCACAGCGAAGAGTCGCTGCAGTTCACTGACGCTTAAATGGGTCGGCGTGCCTCCACCAATAAAAACAGAATCGACGCTGAAGGACTGATCTAACTGACCAAGTTCGTTGCCAAGAGCTTCAAGCCATGCTGGAATCAATGCGTCATTTTCTGCAACCAACGTAAAGTCGCAGTAACCACATCGTCTTAAGCAAAACGGCACATGAACATACAACGCAGTCGGCGGCGGTACATCTGGTGAGAGATTCCCATATGGGTTGTACTGGCTTAAATCAAAGCTCACGAGATCTACACTTTCACTTCGGTCGAAATCTGTGATTCATCGACTCGCAATCGCCCGGTTTCTAGGAACCGGATCATGGCAGCGATACATCGTTTGTCTGACATCAGCAACGAATGAATCACAGGCAGTCTCAGTGAATCACTAGAACCTTCCAGCTGAGCACTTTCGACCGTCACTGTTAAATCATTGTCACCGGGTAACAAAGGATTAAAACCACGACTGGAACCTTTGCCACCGGCGATTGTGGCAAATTCGAATTCAGGAATGGGCATATGATTCATCCCACTCGCTGGATCAGTCACGAGCTGCTGCCCCGCCGGCCCCATCACCATCTTGAACAAGGGATTGCGTTTTAAATAGTCCGCGACTTCCGCACCATGATGGGGAACCCCAAGAAATACGGCCCGAGAAAAACGACTTTCGCAACTGGTTGAAAGCAAGCTTCGCAGCAGTAGGCCCCCCATCGAATGACACACAACATCAATGTGCTCAACGTCAGGCAAATGGTCCAGTACGCTTTGCAGATAGGAAACCGACTGTTGAATAGAAATTCGAGTGCTCGGATAGTCGAAAGCAATCGTCCGCAAGCCTTCCGCATTGAGAGCTCGAACCAAAGCGGAAAAGCACTTCGAAGAACGCCCGATTCCATGAATTAACAGGACGACTCGCCCCGTTTCGGGCTGAAGCTTTTGCTCTTCCTGAATTTGTCCCAGCTTCTTCAAGCAGGTGGACTCTAAACCGCTTTCAATCCGAACGTCATTTGGGTCGAGAAGCCTGTACCGGCCCGTCAGCACATGATGCTGAAGACGATAGCCCTGCAGAAAAATCAGATCGCCCCAAAGTTGCCGTCCACCGAGTGTTTTCAACATCAGATCGCCTCATCCATCGGATTCAATGAACATAGTGTGCGCGATCGAGTTTGTGTTGGATACTGTTCCGCAAAAACGACTGTGCTAGGACAGGCCGGAATCGAACAAACTCTGCCGCATGCGGATTACCGAAAGCTGCAAGAAAATTCAGTCTGCACACACCCACAGGAAATCGCAATCGACTTCAACGATCGAAGTCGACGATTCAGACTTCATCCTGAATCCCAATCGGGCAACGGAATAAGACACTGCCAACGCAAGCCACTATCGAATGGCCCGAAACGGATCCCATTTCGCGACCTGTGAACTTTCTGGAATGATGTACATTTCGACTCGACGATTTCTTTGCCTCGCAGAGTCTTCGGTACCGTCTTCCAGCGGTTGGAATCGGCTATAGCCCATTGCCGACATCCTTTCAGGACTGACTCCAAGTTTTTCCAACTGCATAATGACTTCGTTGGCTCGATCCGTAGATAGATGCCAATTTGTCGGATGGTTGCGAGCTGTCACGGGTCTTACAATCGATTGATCATCTGTGTGACCTACGATCAAGACTCGCAAGCCGTCTGCAGTGCCAGAACTTAGGTTGTCTGCGAACTCACGCAGAACGGGCATCGCTTCTGGACGGATGGCCACGCTGCCAAGATCAAACAGCACATCACTGTTGAATTTATTCAACCCAGTTAATTCGTCGTATTGGAATCCAGGGACATCAGGAGCCGTTCCTGTAAACAGACCAATATCACTGTCTGTGTCTTGCAGCTTCGAAGCATACCGATTTTTCAACTCGGTACGTTCAGCCAACAAGTTGTCGATACGAGTATTCGCCGTCGCCAGCTGTTGTCCTGATTCACCTAAAGCAGTCTGTAGATCTAGGTTTTGTTGAGCGAGACCATCAATCTGCTGTTGAGCTGACATCAAACCCTGCTCGGAAATCGCCCGAGCAGATTCGACTGCCTGACTTTGAGCAAACAGTTCTTGCGACCGCAACTGACTGGCGGCGAGCTCCTGCTGCACAGGCCGAGGTCCGATCAAGCAGCAACCGCTACCCGATAGAATCAAGGTTGAACACAGCATCAGACGAAATTTCTGATTCCACATAGCTTTTCACTTCGTTCAAGATTCTCGACAGTTCATCAACAATATCCGGCCACTGATGGCCAGCGATTGAATCGAGAGTTTTGGTTGAGCAGTGACTAAAAGACTTTGATCGTTATCCAATCACCCGACAGCTTGATCTGCCCGAGCGGAACAATCTGAATGTTGAAATCTAAACTGGGCGAATCACTTTCAGCTACAGGGCTTTAGACGAAAAACAGAGGTCTTCGAGTTTGAGGAAAAGAACGCTTTCACATCGTGGACAAACGACTGCAGGATCTGCCAACTGGCCACATACTCAATGCAGATATTGCCTGATGCTTCACATGGCAATCGGCAATTCCTGCCAATTCAACGTTTGCCGCCGGCAGAGCCGTTTGGAAAGTGATGGCTGGGGCGAAATGCTTGAACAAAGAGGCTCTCTGCTCGTAAGGTCAGCTGAATCGCTCCGGCTTCGCTTGTCCACCAGACCGCCTTTGACGCAGCGTAAACACGCTCAAGGTGCTTTCGAGACGACGCATCACGAGCACTCACGACCACAAGTTCCGGAGCAACCGAATCCGCGAGAGTTTCCGGATTGCTGAAGCGAGAACCGTGATGGGGGCTCACTAAAACGTCTGCTTTCCGCAGCTGCGGCAGCAGCGTTTCAAGCCCCCGCTGTTCTAAATCGCCCGGCAAGAGCACGCTGACGTCTCCCAAATCCACCTTCACGACCAATGAAGTTTCATTGTCTGTTGCGTTTGCCGCCAATAATGAAATGTCGGGCTGAAGAATTTGCAACTTTCCAATAGCCAAAGGAATGCCTGCCCCCGAACCAACGATTCGCAGGTCGATCTTCCGCAGACGCATCAACTTGATGAATGACTGTACAGCTTCGTCAGTCGACTGCGTGAATTGTTTGCTGGTAACAATTTGCCCAATTGGAAAACGAGAAATCAAAGTCGGCACAGCGTTGTAGTGATCAGAATCTGCATGTGAAATGATCACTTGATCAATGTGGTTCCACCCTTGCGCCCAAAGATATGCAGACACGATTTCTGCCGCCTGTCGTCCTTTATTCAGTGATCCAGAATCAATCAAAATCACTTGCTTACCGCATTCAAGCACAGCCGCGCTTCCATGCCCAATATCCAACACGGTGACGGTCAGAGCACTGTCGCTGGGTTCATCCCAAGCAGCTGCCAACCCGACCATACCAATCACACAAAGCGCAACAGCGAAGCCACGTCGTATTGAAGGATGGCGACTGATCACCATTGCGACGAGAGCTCCGTACCATGCTGGTAAAAACCATTCTGGGTAGTCAGCCAGATAGAAATGCCCGAAAGGTAATTGAGCAGCCCAGTTTACGAGACTCGAAAAATAACCGAGCAACACCGAAAACAAACTCGCGGGGATCCAACCCGCAGGCGGCAGCAACACGGCGACAAGTAAGGTGAAGTATCCGGTTCCCAGCACAAAAAACGTGTACGAAATCAACAACACATTCACGAGCAAACTGACAGCCGACATCACATGAAATTCAGACGTCGTTAAGGGCAACGTAAACAGCAAGATTGCGAGCATCTGACCATATCGTTGGCGTGTGTGCCGCCACAGAGATCTCATCCCACGTGCAATCAACTGCCTGATCGTTCGTCCGTCTTCTGGTACGTCTTGATTCGTTTGGCTTGCGTTTGTTTGAGACGAATACCATGCCAGAGCACCGATCGACAAAAACGACAACCAAGCCCCAGTATCCACGAATAATTCGGGAACCCAAATCGTCATGATCAGCGCCGTCAACGAAAGCAGATCCAGCAAACGTTGTTGTTTGCCTAGCAACTGACTGACTCCGAACAACAGCAAGAATAAAGTGGCTCGCACCACAGATGGCCGAAATCCGGTGACCATGGCGTAGCCGCAAATCAAGAACATCATCGCAAGCAACGCTTTCTGGCGAGAAGCTCCGAGCACATGGAAAAGCCTGATGACGAACAGACTAAGAATGCCAACGTGCAAACCGGAAATCGCCAGCAAATGCATCGTGCCGCTGGCAACAAATGCGTCACGCAGCTCATGGGGCAACTGGCTGCGATTTCCCAAAAACATGGCAACCGCCAATTGCTGGTCTTGGCCTGCTAAAGACGTGTCCAAAATACGTTCTGCGTCGGCTCTTAACCAAGAGGCCCATCGATAAGGGTTCCACCACGAAGCTTGTTCAACAACTTGGATTGCGCTGAAGTGATTTACAAAAAGCAGACGAGCAATCCCCCGTGATTGAAGCTGCTGGCGAAAATCAAACTGGCCAGGGTTGCTTGCTGGCGCGGGACGAACAGCTTGGCCTGTAATCGAAACCACGTCACCACACGAAAGGCGGCCTCTTGAATTGCCATCCAACGACACATGCCAGACTTCAGTTGAGGCTTGTGTCACCGCATTGGCGGGCAGTTGCACCAGAAGATCAAACGCTGTTCGCTCGCTTCCGCCATAGGAGATCGACCATGCTGAATCTGGACGGCGATACACAACGGGGATTGAAGAAATGGTTCCGGTGAACGTGCCTTCCAACTGACGGTTCGAGGCAGCATATTGGTTTTGATGTGGTTGCTGAGACAACTCCCATCGACAAGTACCCGCCAAAGCAACTGCCATAAGGACGGCAGCAAGTCGCCATGAATCCGACGAGAATCTCAGATTCAAAACGCTGTAAAGCAACAACAACAAACTGGCCCAGAGCAACGGCGCTACGGCACAATCAGCGAGGTACCCCAGCGACAATCCGAGCATCCATGACAAGGATACTTTGAGATGCACTGGCCACGATTTCAGCGCTGCCGTTAGCCGGATTGCTTGAGATTGCCCAAATCGCTCGTCAGAGCACATTTTAACTCGTCAATGGCCCGACAGGTGTTGGCCCGCCTGCGATCTACCGACTCCGGTTGTCCAAAATTGGCTGCAGTTCATCGACGAAATCATTAACGTCTTGGAATTCTCTGTAGACCGACGCAAATCGGACAAAGGCAACTTTGTCGAGATCTCTCAACGCGTTGAAAACCAACTCTCCAATCTGACGAGTTGGGATTTCGCGAACTCCATCTTCGTAAATCGCCGCTTCCACTTCAGCAACAACATTGTCAATTTGTTCGTTGCTGATGGGGCGTTTGTAGCACGCTTTTTCGATTCCCGCGCGAATCCGAGCGCGATCGAAGGGGATGCGAGTGCCATCCTTTTTGATCACTTTGATCGGGCTTTCTTCAATTCGCTCGTACGTCGTAAAACGCCGGCTGCATTCCAAACATTCTCGACGACGACGGATGCTGAAATCTTGACTGTTGCGCGAATCGATGACTTTGGTTTCACCGTTTTTGCAAAATGGGCATCTCATATCACTGGCCCTGTTTATGGGTAACCCGTTTTTGAACTATCAGCCGGGTGACCAGTTGCCAACCGCGACCCTCAATTGTACAGCGAAACGCAGACCTAAAACCACTGTCTCAGACAATTCCGTTTTTGACCGCCTAGCAACGATGCGACTGCTAAAAACCTCGGTTCGAAAAATGTCACGCTCGCTCAGCGACACACTGTGACCTTCAATCAGACGTTTACCAGCAAAAATACGCTTCTAGGCAATGCATTTGCTCGACTTCCTGGTTTTTTGTGAAATCAGACTACGGAAGATTTACCGATTGGAAACTCTTGCCCGTCTGGCGACAAATCAGCAATTGAGCCAGCCAGGACGAAGAGAGCTTCAGACTTTCTAAACTGACACGCTTTTCTCACCCCCCTGGTACCCCAACTCGACTTCAGCGAGTTAAACTGGCGAGGCTAGATAACGACACGCAAGGTACGAAGTTCGGGTCACCAGAGATTCAACTTCATGCTTAACACTCCACATTCTGGATTCGGGCAAAGGTGACGCATGCAATTTCTTTCTCAGGCCGTCTCGCGAGTCGCGATGGCGGGGATTCTGTTCGCAGGATTCGCCAATTCCATTCAGGCGCAGTCATCCAGCGACTTTCCTCCGCACGCAAAGGTGCTTGCTGGCTACGAAAAAATCGTCACACAGGCCAACATCAAGCCGATGTACACCCTGTATAAGCGGGCCAAAGACAATCAAATGTATGCCGAGCTACCTCGGACATTTTCGACCAAGAAGTATTTCATGGCGATGACGGTCGCCAGCGGTGACAGCTATGCGGGGCTGCAAAGTGGCGAAAGATACGTTTACTGGCGTCGCTACGACAAACGCTTGGCACTGATTGAACCCAACGTTTCAATTCGAGCCAACGGTGACAAAGCAGCCGCTTCCTCCGTGAAGCGCTTGTTTACCGACCGTCTTTTACTGGATGTCCCCATCGTGTGCCTTGGCCCCGGTGGAGGTCCTGTCATCGACATGGATTCGTTGCTTGTGAGCAACGGTAGCCGCTTCTTCGGATCAGCCGCTTTCGTAAGCACGGCTGCTCGACTTGGAGTCTTTTCAATCAAGACGGCCAAGGCATTCGAAAAGAACATCGAACTTAGCTTCGAAGTTCCATCGACCGGTGGCAGCCTAAACGGTGGAGCTTTGCCAAGCGGATCGTTTAAAGAACTGCACTATTCCATCAGCGAAATTCCCGACAGCACAGGCTACAAGCCACGCAAAGCGGATACTCGCATCGGCTACTTCACAACCACCTACACTGACCTTGCGAAGTACAACGATGACGAAACAGCCGTTCGTTTCATCAACCGATGGCATCTCGAAAAAGCTGACTCGAAACTCAAAATCAGTCCTCCCAAAAAACCAATCGTGTTCTACATCGAACACACGACCCCTGTGCGTTATCGCCGTTGGGTCAAGGAAGGCATTTTGTCTTGGAACAAAGCCTTCGAAAACGTGGGAATCAGTGACGCGATCGAAGTGTACTACCAAGACGCTTCGTCCGGTGCTCACATGGACAAAGACCCAGAAGACGTCAACTACAACTTTGTACGGTGGTTGAACAACAACGTTGGAACGGCCATCGGGCCAAGCCGCGTACACCCATTGACGGGACAGATTCTTGATGCAGACATCATTCTGACAGATGGTTGGATTCGACATTACCAAAATCAGTTTGGCGAAATGTTGCCTAAGATCGCAATGGAAGGTATGGGGCCAGAAACACTCGCTTGGCTGGCTCAACACCCAGAATGGGATCCACGAGTGCGACTGGCATCACCTGCGAATCGCATTCAGATCATGTCTGAAATCCAACGAAAGGCTCGTTTGCCATACGCTGGTCATGCAGCCGGAAGTGTGGACCCAACCATGATCGGTGATGATCCTTACGATGGGCTGATCGGACGAAGCAGCCAAGTCAATGGATATTGCGTCGCAGCAGACGGTCTATCCTTCGACATGGCGATGATGCGAATGCACATGGCAATGGGCATGCCTGCAGCCGACGCATACGCCGCATCAATCATTCCAGCTCACCCATTGGCAGGCACATGGACGGGCTCTGTCAACGGCCTATCTGCTGCTGGCTTCCCTCTGGACAGCATGCCAATCACCATGAAATTCGAAGCAGGCCCGGACGACAGTGTCGTGGGAACCGCCGAAGTCGC
The DNA here is from genome assembly GCA_039974975.1 of Fuerstiella sp. Classification (GTDB taxonomy): domain Bacteria; phylum Planctomycetota; class Planctomycetia; order Planctomycetales; family Planctomycetaceae; genus Fuerstiella. Next base: position 72,387 of record JBDWHY010000043.1, read on the forward strand.
AGGTGATACAGACGCTCTTCAAGACCTGACTTTCGACAAAGAATCAGGAGCATTCAGTGCAGAAATTCTTAAGTCAGAAGGCAACATCACAGTCACTCTGAAGGCGATGCTAAAAGACAGCAAATTAGCTGGCGAATGGCAGGCGAATATGGGAGACCGAACAGCCAAGGGGCAATGGACGGCCGAGCAAACGGCAAAACCAAATACTGCTGTCGCCAAGGCGTCTGCTGGTTCAAGTTCTCAGGAAGATGATAAGTCCGAGAAAGACGAAGACGCAGATAAGGAAGAGGAAGAAAAGGACGACGACAAGAAAGACGAAGAAAAAGACGACGACAAAAAAGCGGATTCCAAGAAGTCAACAGAACAGATGCTTGACGGAATTCCTGAAACATTTGTTGGGCCCTTGATCGCTCATCTCGTCGCCCACGAAGTTGGCCACACAATGGGCCTTCGACACAACTTCAAGGGTTCTAGTCTTTACACAATGAAAGAAATTAACAGCGACGAATTCAAGAACTCGGACAAGCAAATGTCTGGATCTGTCATGGATTATGTCGGTGTGAATATCGCTTTCGGTGAAGGGCAAAAGCAGGGCGACTGGTGCATGACGGGAATCGGACCTTACGACATGTGGGCGATCGAATATGGCTACACATTCGGTGACACAAAGAAAGTACTGGCTCGAGTCGCAGAACCTGAACTTGCGTTCGGAACAGATGAAGACACATCTGGACCAGACCCTTTCGCTCGTCGATATGACTTTAGCAAAGACCCGTTGGACTACGCCAATACTCAAGTCGAATTGGCCAACTACCATCGAGCACGGTTGCTAACAGACTTCATCAAAGACGGCGATAGCTGGGACCGAATTCGTTACGGTTACGAATTGACGTTGTCGATGCAGGTACGAGGCGTGTCGATGATGTCGAACTGGCTTGGCGGAGCCTTTGTCTATCGAGACAAAAAGGGTGACCCAAACGGTCGCAAGCCAATCGAAGTTGTTCCTGCCGATCAACAACGAGCTGCTTTGCAATTCGTGATCGACACCACCTTCAACGACGAAGCCTTCGGACTGACTCCCGAACTGACTGCGGCGATGGGACTGGATAAGTGGTCAGACGACTTCGCATCCTTCATGGCAGATTCGACTTGGCCTATCCACGATCGAATCATGGGCATTCAGACTTCAGCTTTGACTCAAGTGATGAACCCAACCACTCTGCAACGGATTCATGACAACGAAGTTCGAGTCTCTGAAGATCAGGACGCAGTCACGCTTCCAGAACTGCTTGCAACAGTATCCGACAGCATTTGGTCGGAACTGGATCAAAAGCCTAAGGGCAAATTTACTGCTCGAAAGTCGATGATCAGCAGCCTGCGTCGCAACTTGCAGAGAGAACATGTCGAAAGACTGATCGACCTAACATTGCCAGGCAGTGGCTCTGGAGCAGCTTCACGAGCAATTTCACAACTCGCCAGCCAGAAGCTGCGAGAGATTTCTGATAAAATTGAATCTGTGAAAAAGGCTTCAGCTGACAAGCTGGATGCCTACACCATTGCTCACCTGAATCAGGCTCACTCCCGAATTCAGAAAGCTCTTGACGCTGACTACATCTTGAATCCGTCATCCGGCGGAGGCGGTGGGGGCGGATTTTCTTTCCTATTCGGTGCGGACGCTTCGAAGGCACCCGTTCAGCCCTAACCAACAGGACTGACGATCTTCAAAAAAATCAAGGGCCCACTGGATGTTCATCCAGTGGGCCTTTTTCGTTTTGTAAGACAATTCCGTCACCTTGGCTCTGCTGAAGTTTTTGATTCTGACGTAATCTTCAGTGCGCAAAAGATTCCAATCGTGGCTTCCAGTTCGGTAGGAAAATGCAGTTTGCCCCTAAACGACCAATCAACAAAGAAGAATTGCACACTCCTAACAACCGTCCAACCGACGTATTAGTCCTTCCACGAATGACTGCATTGTGAATAAACGTATCACCACACAACTTATCTTGGCGATCGCGATCACACTTGTCGTCGTTGCCTTGCCGTACGTCACTCTTGGAGTCATCTCGGCCAAACCAGATGGGACGTCCTTCGTGGAATGGGCGTGGGCAAGGCATGCAACGTTTTCAGACATCGCAGATTTTCTGGATCGCACATTCTGGCCGTTCTTTGCCGCTGGCTGCTTGGTACTGGTAGCCAGGTTCGGATTGCAAAGAATTCAGTACGCACCTCGCAAATCAACTGCCCTTGCTTTCGTCCTACTACTGATCGCAGCAGCACACTGGATGGTAGCCATCCAACAATCTGCCGCGTCGCCTCACAAGGAATTAAAGCCACTGTGGGTGCTGTATGACCCAGCTGCATCTGGGTACTTCTACGAAGCCGCTTTTGATATCCACGACACCAAAGAATTCCTAAGCACGTACGAAGCACGAATGGCAGAAGGGGATGTCTTGCATGTTGGCACGCACCCTCCGGGAATGTTCTTACTGGCCAAAGCATGTATTGAAACGTGCCGTTGCTATCCGACCGTTCAAAGTTTGGCCGATGCTCTGACCTTCGATTCAACAATCGAGGCATTCCAGTATATCGAGCAAAATGCGCGTTTGAATCGATCGCTCACGTCATCCGAAATCGCGGGACTGAAACTGCTATCTTTGCTCACGTTAACGATGTCAGTGTTAACACTGTTACCACTTTGCATGATCGCCAAGCGAATGTTTGTTCCATCCACGGCTTGGATCGTCTGCTGCCTGTGGCCAACCATCCCGGCAATTTCTGTCTTCTACCCAAAGTCCGATGTCATCTTTCCATCACTTTCATTGCTACTGATCTTGCTGGCTATGATCGGTGCTGAATCCGCAAAAAAGGCGGCGATCATCGGCGTTGTCGCTGGAGCCGTTTTAATGCTCAGCTCTTGCCTTAGTCTCGCGATTCTTCCCACTGTCGCCGCTATCGGCATTTTCCTGATCTGCCAAACCTTGAAAGCTCCAAGACGAAATGGTGTTCCAGCAGCCACATTAACAGCATCCGTTACAGTCACATGCGCATTGTTGGTCGTCGCTATTCAAGCAGCCTTTGACTGCAACTTGATCAACGTGTTTCAACACAACCTGACGAACCACTCAGGCTTCTATCAGCAATTTCAACGTACGTATTGGAAGTGGTTATTGGTGAATCCAATGGAATTGGCGTTCGCTGTTGGGCTGCCTGTCATGGCATTGGCCGTTGCCTCTTTTCCTGCCTTATTCAGCCGGAGACGTCAGGATCCAGTCGACAAAGACCAACACGCGACACTTAACCGCGTTGAACATTCAGACGACACCGTCCGCTCCCTTTCAATCGCTTTGATAGTCACGATCTTGTTGCTGTGGCTGTCGGGTAAGAACAACGGGGAAGCAGCTCGTTTGTGGTGCTTCATGACCCCATGGCTGCTGCTGCTTGCTGGAAATTGTCTCCAGCGAATTGCAACGTCACACACGCCAACACAGGTGTCTACGCAATTCAAGTGGCTACTGGTGACTCAGTTACTGCTGTCCTTGATCACCGTCGCTCGCGTCAATGGGTTTTCATTCTAACACGAGAACCTTTGCCTACTTTTCTTTTAAAGGAGGCAGCACCCAGATATCAGAGAACACCGACTCTTGTTCGGCTCGATAGCTTTCGTGTCGGATCAGTTCCAGGATCGCTTGGAAGATTCCGACAATTCGAGACTGAAATTTTTCGCCATCGAAGAAGCTACTAAACGCCGCCCGACCTTCCAGCTCAATGCGTTTTCGGATGCGATCTTGGAAGACAGAAATCGGAGTTTCGTCCAGCTGCATGGTCGTGGATTTTGCAATGTCTGGCAGCTTTACAATTCGCCCCAAAGCACTTACTAAGTCCCAGAGTTCGACTTCGCGAATTCGGTCCAATGACCGGTCTCGTTTCAGGTCGGGACGGTCATCGCTCAGTCGAGGATAGCGCTCCAGCCAATCAGATGCTCGATCGTCTAGCTTACGTGCCGCTTCTTTATACTTCTTGTATTGCAGCAGTTGACCGATCAGCTCACTATCAGATTCTTCGATCGTTTCATCGTTTTCAACGACCTCAGGCTGCGGCAAGACTTCTCGGCTCTTGATTTCCAAAAGCGTGCTCGCCACAACGACAAAGTCGCCCATCAATTCTAAATCGATCAGCTCAAGCACTTCAAGAAATTGCTGAAAATCTTGAGTCACCTTTGTCAGTGAGATTTCACAGACGTCCAGTTCATGCCGGCGGACAAGATACAATAGCAGATCCATGGGACCGCCAAAGTATCCAAGTTCAACTCGATATTCCGCCAGAGTAGGCATTGGGGGGTCCTGTCAGATGTTCGTCATCTCTTTCACACTGTAACGCTTCAGTAAAATCGACCGGCGATTCCACTCAACTTCACTTATTCCTCTGCCGCACATCAATTTTGCCTCAAGCAACTTTTGCTGGTCTGGTTCTCTCTCAACAATAACGGCCACATCAGAATATCTTCGGACTTGGAAAGCCACGACACGCATCGATCGCTATTGGAAGATTGTTAAGCAACGGCTTTCTTGGATGCCAACTTCAGACGGTGGTATTTGTAAGGTCGTCGTTGTCCAAACTGGGAAGTCGGTACAGCATGGCCACCGGAAGCATGAACACGGCAAGTGTCGCGAAGGTCAAGTATTGCAACTGTTGGCTTTGGTCTGCCCAAATCGCGGCTAAGACTTTGTTCATCGCGAATAAGAACCCAGCCGACACCAAAATCCCCATCCAAGTCATAAAATTCAATGCTCCGATCATTCGGCCTTTTAATTCCGCTGGCGGAGCCTGCTGCACAAACACCTGAACAGGGATCACGAAAATACCAGCGGACACTCCCAATAAAAACATGGCAGCTCGCAGAGCCCATTCGTTTTGGTTCGCGATGAACAAACTGCTGCTCAGCGATTCCTTTATCGTATGCAAGGACTGCACGGGATGCCCCAAAATTCCACTGCCTAAGATCGCAATCCAGATCAGTGAAACCACAATCATCCAACTTCCTCGAGTTGTCCAAGCAGCACCGTTGCTCGATTTTCCGCGGTTCGCAAAGCCCGCCACAACACAGCCAAAAGCAATTCCCACACCGATGGCAGCCGCCAACAAACTGGTACGAGTCTTACTTAGCTGCAGTACTTTTTCCCCAAGGTTGTTGACCGCAGGTTGAGCCACACCTCCGATGAACCAGAACATTGTCATCACCAAAATCGCTTTCACCATATCAGGATGAGCCTTCAAGAACTGGCGAATATCTCTGGGAACAAAGAGATTCCCAGGCTGCAGTTTCAGCTTGGGTTCGGCAATTTTGGTAGTACAAATCAGCAAAGATGTCAGTGTGCCAGCGACTGCAATCACAACGGCGATAGCGCTGCAGATCCACAACGCATCACTCAGCCGATCCATTGCGATCCCGGCGATTGCCATCCCAAAGATGATGGCTAAAAACGTGGTGGTTTGGACGGCACCATTCACAGGTAGCAGTGCCTTTCGTTGGAAAACTTCGGGTAAAATCCCGTACTTTGAAGGCCCAAAAATCGCACTTTGAGCTCCCATTAAACCGAGCACAAAGATCAGGAGTTTCAGTTGAGCCGCACCTTGGTAGGCCCCCGGCCAAAGGACCCAGACGGCCATACCCATGATAAAAATCTCGGCCACCTTGCAGGCAACGATAACGGTTCGCTTCGACAGTCGATCAGAAAGAAATCCGCCTAACCCAGAAAGCAAACAAAAAGGCAGCGCAAAAGCGGCCAAAGCCAATGGCTGCAATCCCTGATCTGATGTCCGAGCCAATTCAACACACTTCAACAGCACCATTTGCTTGAAGTAATTGTCGTTGAAGGCGCCAAGAAACTGAGTTGCCACAATCCCAACAAATACCAGACTGCCAATGGAATACCCGTTTCCGGCATTCACGGTTCCCCCGAGTTGCGAATTGGGGGACGTTTGTTTCGACATAACACAGTGACTCGTGGATTGGTTTGAAAACGGGGCGGATTCGTCCGATGGGAAACGCTATCAAATCACGGCCCAACATGTCGACCAGAAAACAAAGCGTCTTCTGTCCTCACGTGCCGAATGCCAATGAAGAACGGGCACGTCGGTCTTCAAATTGTGGCAGGACCTGCCGAAGGTGTCGAGCACTGGCACTTCACCGAGCCACGCAATGACGAATGCCGCTGTACGCTCGACCGCCACCGGCAGAGACTGCAGATTCGAATTTTCTGCAGACAAATTGGCTTTGCTGGCATTTGCAAAATTTGATGCAATTCGATTCGGTGCGTGCGCTGCATGCGATTTTAGTTCTGCTGGATGTCGAGTCACTAATATTCGATTTTCCAACACGACGCGAACATCAACGAGAGTGTCCTTGACGTGAGCAAGTCGTCTCTTCCATTTCAACAGCCTGAATCGTCCGTCATCGGCCAGATCAAGGTCGCGTTTTGGAATCTGCAAAACCTGTTCGACATCGAAGCATCCCAGTTGGCGTCTGATCTAGAATTCACACCAGTTCACGGATGGGATCGAGACACATTCGAGCAAAAAGTTCGCAATCTGGCTGACGTCATTCGCCAAATGTTCAATGGGCAAGGGCCAGATCTACTGGGGATTTGCGAAGTCGAAAACGAACGAGTCGCAAATATGCTGGTCCAAGCCATTGGCCGCGACGACTACGCAGTGGCTCATGTTGAACATCCAGACATTCGAGGCATCGATACTTCCCTCATCTATTCGAAAAAGATCTTTGACTTTGACAAAGAGAAAACCAAGGGACACCTCGTACATCTCAGATACCCCACCCGAGATATCTTTGAAGTACACCTTCGAGTCAAACAGAACGAATCTGATCTGGTCGTCCTTGTTAACCACTGGCCGTCTCGCCGAGCAGGGCGGTTAGAATCTGAACCATTTCGTCTGACTGTTGCCAGCCATTGCGGAAAATTGGTCGATGACAATTTAAAGCTAGATCGTCATCAGTACCTGAAACTGAAAGACAGCGACCTTTCATTGTTCAGATTGAACAATGCCTGGGACCGCAACGTGTTGGTGATGGGAGACCTTAATGATGAACCGTGGGATCGCAGTGTTCGTGAAATCCTGAGATCCGGATACAGTGTTGACCACATCGAAGAACCCATTCGGTATTCCCGAGGCTGCCTCCCCTCTTTCCGGTCGTATGCGTCGAAGAATGCGTCGCTATTTAATCCGATGTGGTCTTTGATGAATCGGCCTGATCAAGGGACGCACTACTATTCTAAGTCCGTCCAAACGATGAACATTCTCGACCAGTTTGTTTTGTCTCGTGGTCTATATTTTGGACTGCAAGGTCTTCAGGTTCATCAATTGAATTCCATGGTCCCGGATGTCGACGTGTTTCGCCCAGAAATCATGTGTACTCGCAAGGGAAGGCCCCGATCATTTGATCGAGACAACAAGTCTGGGTTCAGCGATCACTTCCCAATTCTCACCACAATGGATGTGCTCAATCATGCAGCGACGAGTGGCCGTGATTCTTCCCTCCAAGATGCTGCGTAGCGAAGTGATCCGTATTCCGTTTGGCTGCAGCTTTAAAATCGTGCCTGTCGCTGATACAGATACTCGGCCAAGGCTTTGTCAAAAGGCTGACTGGTATCCAATGCCACGTAGTCGGCTCCGATCGCAAAACACTCTTCACGAAACCGATCGCGTAGCTCCTGCACGGCTTTCAAGTAATCTCCGCGAATACCGGCAGCGTCCACAATTTGGTGATCACTCGATTCAGGCTCTAGCAGATCAACGCTACCGCTAAACGGAAACGTGACTTCAGCTTCATCAAGCACGTGAAACAAAATCACATCGTGCCCTGCATAACGCAGCATTCTGAGACTGTCTATGACGTCATCTGGATCGGTCAATAGATCTGATATCAACATCATCAAGCTTCGATGTTTAATCATCGAAGCGACTCGTTTTAAATTTTCACCGATGGCCGTCTGTCCGGTGGGCTCGCATTTCTGCAATACGGCCAAGATGTTTCCGAATTGACTTCGACGACTGCGAGCTGGCAACGAGTGCCGTAATTCATCGTCAAAAGTAATTAACCCGATCGGATCCTGCTGATGGATCATCAGGTAACTAATCGCCGCGGCAAGGCAAACTGAGTAATCAAATTTGGTCAGTTTTTGACGATAGGTGTAGGCCATGCTGCGAGACAAATCCATCAGCACGTAACCGGTGATGTTGGTTTCAGCTTGGTAGCGTTTGACGTAAATACGATCTGTGCGAGCAAACACCTGCCAATCAATATCCTTGGGGTCATCGCCGGGGTTGTACCGCTTGTGCTCGCTAAATTCGACGCTGAAGCCCTGAAACGGACTGGTGTGAAGCCCGGACAGAAAACCTTCCACGATGAACTTGGCTCGTAGATCAAGGCGAGCGATATTCTGGATGACTTCCGGCTTCAGATACTGTTCAGCTGCTGGCATCACTTGCCCCAGAAGTTTGTGGTTCAAGGCGAATGTTCAACATGCCATCAATCACTTCGGTTTCAAATGTCTGTTGGCAAAGCCGTTGATTTAGGCAATGAGCGCCTGTTTGCACATCAAACTGCCAACCGTGCCATGGGCAAGTAACGATCGATCCGTTTAGCTTGCCTTTCCCCAACGGTCCTCCCGCATGAGGACAGATACCATCGATCACGTGGAACTGGTCGTCAACACGGTATGCGGCAAAAATGCGGCCAACAGCCACACATTCCACACTGTGACCTTCAGGAACATCCTGAGTTGCTATCAAAGGGATCAGATCGGACATTTCATCCATCGCGAAAGTAAACGGACTGGCAAATTTACGATTGCCGACCAAAAGCCATCAGGTTCAGCAATCCTGTATCGGCAGTCTACCAATTCTCTTTGATTGGTTCTCCTGTGATCTTCAGCCCCTCGCCAGTCCATAAATTTTCAAGATCTGCGTCTTGCCAAACTTCATATCCCCGCGACGGATCACCGATTACGTGCTGATCATCCATTCGGCCCATGTAAACCACTGTGTGTGCCGTACCCGGCTTCCAGCCTCCTTCAAATTCGTATTCCGGGATGTCTCGAGCAGTCTCGGCGTCCAATTGGCAGCACAACAAAACCGGTCGTTCGGCGAATAGCTTCGGGAGTTCAGAAATTCCACCTTCGAAAAATTCGACTTCGTACCCGCTCCGGAACAACTTAACGCTTAGTCCATGGTACAGGCCTAACCAAGTGGTTCCCGATTTCGTGAGACACAGCCGAGCCATTTCTTGCTCCGTCGCCGTGTAACCTAAAGATGTCAACAAAGTGGCAGCGGCTGCTGCGCTGCATGTCGAATCTGTTGTTTGCAGACAAACGGGCAATGCCAGTGGAGGCCTCGGTCGGGCCCATTCGTCGCCACACTCGGGCGGCTCTTTCGGAATAAAGAACATCACTGAATAGATCGCAGCCGCAAGCAAAGCAGCCATGACCGGCAACCGTCTGAGAGCGCCCTGTCGATTGACTCCAAAAATCCATTCGTCACCAACCTCAGATTCGTCGGACTGATAGCCTCGACCAAGAAGCAAAGGATCAAGCCTCAGCCAAGTGGCAGCCGCAAGCACAGCCAGAAAGGGAGGAAACCAATTGGAAAGGACTAACACGGATGGAAGAGGAATCCATTGCACGATCCATAGTTGCCCCCACACTGTCTTTACGTAAACGGCAACCATGCCAACACACGCGACAGCAACGGCATCGTGCATCCAGATAGGCCGGCCTCGCAACAACCGCAGTGTTAATAAAAACAGCCCAACTGAAACAAAGGCAATCAGCCCAATTGCAAGACGAATGTCGTGCATGATATCTAGTTTCCGCTAAGACGAATTGGTAGACCACACCCGAATGATTCAAGCATCAGTCTACAGCAAACTGCCACGATTAGTTAGCAGCTTGCCCCAACTGGGCATCAAAGTCGACGACGGGAGATTCGGGGACTCTGTCAGTTTCATGAACCTGGCCTCCCTGAGCCACCGTTTGTCCTTCGAAAATGTACAGATTGTGATACTGCAGCAAAGAGCCTTTTTCGAGGTGCACGTTCTTCAACGCCAATCCGTATTCAGATCGAGACCGATGGTATCGAATTTCAGCTTCAACAAGGCGACGTTGAGAGTCCAATAAATGATCAACGTCGATATCGAGGTTGTTGTCATCCTGGGCTTCGTAGCTAGCAAGCAGCTCACTGGCAGCGACATAGCGATTCAAACTATTCTCGCACGCTTGGTAGGCTCGAGCCGCATCGCTCACGGCATTGCTTAAATCATGTACAATTTCCCGCTGCTGCTCACGCTGCACGATGCGTTCTCGAGACAGCATTAGCTCTGCATTCTGGACCGCTAAGTGGCCTCGACGAAATCCCAAAGGCATTTCGTATTCCACACCAAGAAACCATTCTTGCTGGTCTCCGCCAAGCAAATTCCCCACTGCAGATGACGTATTACTGCCTCCATCCTGAGTTCTCAAGAGATCATCACCGAAACCTCGGTACCGATACCGCCCGACAGCATCTAGTCGAGGATTCAAGAAGTTCTTCGAAGCCAAAAGCTCCATCTCTCGTTTATGCACAACCAATTGCTGACGTCGAAGTTCGGCTCGACGTTGCATCGCTTCAGACCGAATCGTTTCCCAATCAAAAATGATGTCAGCTTCCGTTGGTTCATCAAGCGGACGGATCCACTCTCCGTCAGAAATGGGTAGCCCAATCAACAGTCGCAACCGTCGCTCAGACGTTTGAACTCCTCCAACACCTTCAAGCGTCCCTCCTGTACTGCCATTTCCAGATCGAGTTCCCTGAGTCACTCGCCCGGTCAAGGCTTCATCAACTTCGGACTTAAAGCGAAAGTATTGTTCGCGAGCCAACGCTTCTGCTGCTCCGGTCTCGAGATCACTTTCCTGACGAGCTCGAATTCGGTTCCACGCTTCCAGCGATCGTTTCATGGCGCGACTTCGAGCATCTAAATCTCGATAAGCAAAGTACAAGTCCCAGTAGGAATTGGTCACGTTGTTGATGTAGTTTCGCATTGCAACCTGAAAGTCGGCTGCAGATAGATCGTTGTTCACCTTGGCCAGTAAGACACCGTTGTAGACGCCAGGGGTCGCTCCCGGACCAGCGATGCGATTAAATTGCAGCCCCGCTCCCTGCAACAAAGGCTGCCTCACTTCGCCTTCAACATACGTATCCCACGCACTACGAAAAATGTTTCCAGGAGCGTTGTTGGCATTGTGAATGGATGATGTTCGCAGAGAAAACTGAGAACCAGTGGCCGTCCTCTTTGACAGTTCCGCATTGTATTCATGCAGGTCCTGAGTGAATTGATTTGTTCCCCCCGCGAAAAACGGGTTGTTATAAAGCTGATCGTTGTTGCTGAAAAACGCAGATGCCGTCAACTGAGCATCAAAGGCGGCTAGCGCAGCTTCAGGGCTAAACTGCGGATCGTTGTTGTTCAACCCCGGTCGTAACCGAGTTGTCACGCTGTTGGGATTGCGAATCACGGTTCCGCCAAGTTCTCGAAGCACTTCGCTATTGTGCATCGCGATTTGCAGAACCTCGTCTAGGCTAAGATCGCGATAAGACTGCTGTTCAATACCAGCTCGATCTCGCACGGTCACGGGCGCGGTTGAATAAGCGGCTTCATGCACTTGAACCGTCGGGCGTTCGACCTGCCGAGTAATTTGATCGACAGCGTGAGTCTGATTGGCGACGGTTTCTGGCAGAGACTTGGTCGACCGACATCCGCAGAATGCAATCAGTAGAAGGCTGAACACACTGGCACTCGCCAAACGTACGAACCGACGCACACGACTCAGACCGAGGATTTCGATCTGGTCTGTCCGGTGCGATTTGGTCGCGTTATGCGGATTCAGAACCATAGGGGCCGTGTCCATCCAGCCTTAAAAATCAGCGAAAACCGGTTTCAACTCTTGAATTGTTGAAAAATGAAAATGGCCAACCATGCCATTTTCAAACCGCAGGCATCCAAAAATGCCAAATGTTTCTCACTGATCAGGGTTTCGACACAACGAACCCAACAGAATGACTCGGTCCTTGAGGCCACAAACAATCAGGGAAGGAGGATCAAATTACCTGACCCCAACAGTCCGCACGATCTTTGTCACCGGATTTCAAACAGAGCCGTTCTGCAACAGCTTCCAAAAGACGAATTCCGATATTTCTCATATCATCAGGTGCTCAAAAATTGACTCAGGCTGATTCTGTATGAATCGTCGTCACATCCAAACGCCTCACGAAATCGTTTGATAGTGGAAAAAAGCACTGCCATTTAGAGATCAAAAGGAGGCTGAGACACTCGTCTCGTTTCTTCTCGTCAGCTGAAGCCACCAGACGGAGCATGGTGACAATGAGCCATTCATGGATAGAAGAATTCGAACAACGGCTTCAACAGCTGGAGCAATCCGCTGCGATCACCGAATCGGACGTGAATCAAGCGACGGATCGAGCCGCAGCGGCAGTCGCCTGTCTTGGCGAAGATTCGATTGCAGAATTCTGGATCGCGCAGCCAGAGGCAATCTATCGAGTGGCAGATGGTCATCTTAAGCCACTAAGCCCAGCACAGTCAGATCAACTCAGGCAGCTGGAAGGACGGTCGATACATTGGGTCGCTCGCTCTGAACTGACACTCAACTGGGGTCATCAAAGCCCAAACGATCCCGACGTTCTCCTGTGCCGATACCCCTTGGCAAAATCACAGGAATTCATCGTCGCCGTCTCGTGTGTTCGCTTTTATGGATCTCGTCCTGAGGCCGAACAAGCAACTTTGGCTGTCACGACAATTGTCGCATCACAAGTCGCTCAGCATTTGCTTTCAAAGGCGACAGAATCGACAGACATGATTGCAGCTCTTCTGGACTTTGCCACGAGGCTGCAACACTGTGATGATGAAGACAGCGTCCGACAGGTCGTCGCACAAGAAAGCGGCATCATCTGGTCACAATGCCGAATCGCCACTCTAGAATTCGGCTCGACAAAACATCAAGTCACTTCGATGACGGGGGCAGGGCAGGTCAATCGACAGTCCTCACAGATTCAAGCAATCGCATCCCTTGCAGACTTCCTTCTTCCCCAAGAAACACAACACGAAACGAATCAAGCAAGCCTGCAAGCGGACCCCAATGACCAACAACAAATCATCAAGTGGTACTCTCGGGATCATCTCGAAGAAACCGCACCACGGGCCAAGCCCCAAACAGAACTGCTTCAGCTGCTTGATGACTATCGAACGCTAGGCATAGAACACGTCGGCTTTGCTAAAATTCAATGCAACCAAGTTCACGTTGCGACCGTGCTCTTGGAATCTCAAGAAACTCAACCGCAATCATCATCAACAGCGAATTCGTTTGTGGCAACTCAGTGGCTCCAACTGATTGCAGCCGCAACAACTCGCACTCACCGCAGCAGCAAGCAACTCACAGCTTGGCCCCTCCGTTCTTGGCCAGCATTCATCGGTATGACTTGCCTTCTCGTTGCTATTTCCTTCCTGATACCAATGGACTTTGAACTGACGGCAACTGGGCAACTTGTTGCCCGCGGTCGTCGGTCAATTTTTGCTCCAGAATCTGGTACCGTCACCAAGGTGCACTTTCAGAACGAGCAAAGAGTAAATCGGCAGGCTCCTTTAGTCACACTTGCCAATCCTGAACTTGTGCAACGTGCCAGCGAATTGGATGGTGAGATCGCGACGACACAAGCAGCCGAAGCGGCCGCGAACGCGCGACGAACAAGTCGAACGGCAGAAGGCTCGGCGGCCGAAGGACAAGTGTTGAAGCAACGACTAAAAAGCCTTCGAGCAGAACGAAACCTGTTTGAACAACGAATTGCGTCGTTACAGATTCTCGCTCCATTCCAAGGCTACGTTGTGCGTCGAGACGCTGAGCACGACTTAACGGATCGGCCCCTACAACGGGGGCAACGAATCGCAGAATTGATCCCGCTGAACGACGACTGGGAACTGGAACTGCATATTCCCCAGTCTCATTCAGCCTACTTGAACACGGCGTTAAGCCGACACGAAACAGGGCTACCACTGCGTTTCATCATCAATTCAGATTCCAACTTTACTCATTCAGCAACTTTGCGAGCCTTCGAAAAATTCACTTACGTTCGCAACAGCAAACTGGTTCAAAATGCACCTGTCGCAGTGCAGCTTGCTGATACATCGAATGCAAAGTCAGGAACATCTGTTTCTGCAAGAATTTCATGTGGGCGAAGCACATTGGGATTCGTGGCCACCCGAAAGCTCATAGAAACACTTCAGCATCTCAAATTTGTCTGGTGGAATTAGGCCTTACATCCTCAACACAGACACCCATTTGCTTGCTCGAAAGACGAATCACATGACATCACAATCCATCTTGAGATCCTTCTTGTCACTTGGATTTCTTCTTTCCTTCACAAACGCTCCGGTCGCAGTTGGCGACAACATTCGGATCTCTCAAGCGACCGTTCAGCTGATCAACGAATGCAGTATTCCGGCAAGAGATTCTGGTCAGTTGATTCTGGTATCAGCTCTGCAAGGAAAAGCGGTGACCAAAGGACAAGTGGTCGCAGTGCTCGAAAATCAACAGCAGGAACTGGCGCTCAGTCATGCAAAGCTTAAGAACAACATTGCAACGCTGCTTTCAGAAAGTGATTTGAATCTTCTGTCTGCTACAGCAAAAGTGGAAGAAGTTGAGGCAGCGTTGAGGGTCCGGAAAATTGCATTGCAAGTGGCTGAAAAGGAGGCCAACAGCAACGTCGCCGTTTCAATCGCTGAAGCAGAATCTAAGTTGCGACAACTAGAACGGCAACGAGCTGAAAAAGCTCGACAGACGTTTGAGCGCAGTGTGTCAGAATCACAGATGGACCGATTAAAAACCGATCAACAACGGTGGCAACTGGAAGTCAGTAAGGCAACCACAGAACAGGCAGTCAGAAAGCTAAAACCGGCTGCCGAGCAGGCCGCCATACAACAGGCTCAAAAAGAAATCGCCCGTTCGAAAGTTGCTCTCCAGGTCGAACAGCAAAACCAAGCGGTCGCCGTACTCAACCAGCAACTTGAAGGCAATGCAGTTCAGGCTGCGATGTGGAACCTAGAACTGCGGAATGTTCGCAGCCCGATCGACGGAATTGTCGCGTCCGTGGACCTGCAACAAGGCGAGTGGGTCGAAGCCGGTACGGTCGTCGTCAGAATTATCGATTTGAAACGCTTGCGAGTGGAAGGCCTACTGCAGGCTAAACTGGCGAGTCAAAATCTTGTTGGTCAAGCAGCCGAAGTGCGCATCGGTGATCAGAGGATTCCAGCATCGGTCGTTTACGTCGGCCGAGAAATTGATCCAATCGACCAGTTGGTTTCCATCTATGCAGAATTCGACAATCCGAATGGTGATGTACTTCCCGGTGCCATCGCCGAACTGATCGTGAGCGACAAAAACTAAGTTCAGCCCAATTTCTACGCCGACTGCAATCCGCCTCAGGACTTCGTGTGAATTTCCCTTGGAAAAAACGAGATGATCTGATGATTCAGCCTCACGACACGGGTGGCTGGCTCATCAAAGATCCTGTTTCGCTGCAATACACGTTGCTGTCGTCACTTGAATATCAAGTCTTCCAAAGACTAGATGGCCAATCAGACCTGAACACCGTTTTTGCGTCAGGTTCAGACCATCGAGTGACTGCCCAAGATCTTGAATCATTCCTATCTCATCTGATCAAGAGGCAACTTTTGTTTCGGCCCAAAGGAGGCGATGCGGAACGTTTCTATGGATTGCGGGCCAAGACCACAACACCCTTCGCGTGGCTCACTCGGTTGCTAAGTTGGTACGTACCGCTTGGCAACCCCAGACACCTTCTCGCAAGACTGCAGTGGGTTAATTCCATTGTCTTCCAAAGGCTTTTCATCTACTTCAGTATGATCCTATTCACAATAGGAACTTTGGTGTGTGGCTTGAAGAGCGACCGAGTGATCACTGACGTCGGTCACTTGGCAAGTTCATTCACAAGTGGTTCAGTCAGCTCACTTTTATTCATCTTAGTCATCGTAAAATTTGCCCACGAATTGGGGCATGCCCTCGCCGCGCGACACTACGGGGCAGACTGTCACGAAGCAGGCATTCTGTTTCTCTTTCTGACACCCGTGCCGTTCACAAATGTCACGGATTCGTGGAGACTTCCAGTTGCCCAAAGAATGGTGGTGACGGCCGCTGGCATCATCGTTGAGCTGTGGATTGCAAGCTTCTGCATGATTCTTTGGTCAATCGCGGCTGAGGGCCACACTCGCGATCTCTTGTTGCAAACGGCACTGATTTGCTCCGTCAACACGCTCCTGTTTAACGGAAATCCACTTCTAAAATTTGATGGCTATTTTCTGCTGTCAGACTATTTGCGAATCCCAAACCTGTCTCCACGATCAACACAGCTACTGCGATCAATGTGCACCGCTTTCCTTGCTGGCAGACCAATCCAAGTCAATGAACGGGATGATCGCAACGCTCTCGTCACCTACGGAGCCTTGGCCTGTCTCTACCGAATCATCTTGGCATTCAGTATTTTGGAGGCAATCCACCTCGTCTGTTCATCCAACGACCTGAGAGCTCTCGGCTGGTTTCTCAAATTGCTAACAGGGGTGATGCTGATTGGGTTGCCCGCTTTCAGATTTCTGTTGGCTTTGCTAGTTGCCCCCCCGATCGCTGCGACGTCAGAAT
Source organism: Fuerstiella sp. (assembly GCA_039974975.1). Classification (GTDB taxonomy): domain Bacteria; phylum Planctomycetota; class Planctomycetia; order Planctomycetales; family Planctomycetaceae; genus Fuerstiella. The sequence continues at coordinate 89,153 of JBDWHY010000043.1, forward strand.
CAGTTGATTCAGTCGTCACCAATGCTGCGCCAACATGGAAAACGGGCGCCATCAGAACTGGACTACTTCTCGTTGCAATGACAGGGATTGGCCTGTTACCACTTCCGTCTCGAATCATCTGTATCGCCACAGTCACACCATCTGAACATCGAATTTTTGCTGGAACATCGGGCCTGTTATCGATTGATTCGACTTCGACCAATAAGCCAATGACTGCAGATATTTGGAATTTGGACACACCAGAATCACAACTCGGCCTGCACCAAATTCAGGCCGAACGAGACCTTGCAGCCGTCCAATTGCAAATCGCCAAACGAACTCAAAGAACGGGAACTGGGCCTTCGATCCAAGAGCTGCAGAAGGCAGTCGCATCAGCTGAACAACGTCTTAGCGATTTCAAACACACCGTCGCAACACAACGTCAGCCCATCACAGACAGTGGCACAACTTTGATTCCAGCACGCAGATATCAAGACACCACCAATGGTGCGTTTCACGAAGACTGGACCGGCTTGCCTCTGTCGACTCAGAATCTTGGTGCGTGGATACAAAAGGGGACGACTCTGGGATACGTCGCCACCAATCAAACAGTCCTGATCACCACTTGGGTCCCTCAGTCTGACATTCAAAAAATTGAAGTGGGACAAAAAGCTTGGTTTCGCTTAGATGCTGGCAGCGCGAAACCATTGGACGCCATCGTGAAAGATATCAGTCGTTTTCCGACTCAGACTTTGCCGTCTCACATCGCAATCTCTGGCAGCCTCCGCGGACAGCCCACTGATTCTGGATTTCGTCCCGAACAGACCCTATACGCAGTCACCCTCCAGACCTTGCCCCATGATTCAAACTTCAGCCTGCCTCTTAATGGAACTGGCCTTGCATCGGTGCTGGTAGAAAACCGCTCTTTGGCAAATCGATTCTACGACTATCTCAGGCAAACCTTCGTCTTGTCACCCAAAAGCTGAACCGGTTCAGCAAGACCCCAGTCAACGCAAAACTTGGATCTGTCCCGCAATTGATGAGCGCCGTGCGGCTCACCAGATTCCCCCTGAAGGTCGAACGAGGGAGCAAAGCCTACGCTCCACCGATTTTGAAGACATGAATGATGGGCAGCGGTTCCCATTCGTTGTCTGACGTCCGCCCGGCATTCATTTCAGAAATATACAGGAGATTATTCTTGCGGTCGTAGCCCATCCCACCGAGGTCACGGCGACATTTTTGAAACATAAAGCGATCAATGCCACCACCGGCCGTTTTGCTGTCCCAGCGAGAAAAAGGCTGAACATCGGCCACTCGCTTCTTCGAACTTTTCAAGAGATGAGCGGGAGCATAAAACAGCATTTGAACTTCGTAACTGGAACCGTGATAGCCCTTATAAGTATAGCATTCATTGGGTCGTGGTTCGCCGTAGTAGACTTCGCCATGAGCTTTACGACCGACGACAGCAACGGCATTCTTCCCGCCAATATTTACCCATGCGGCACCGGACCATGAATCAGCCGGGTGGTGTTGGTCGACTGGATTATCCAACGGATACCAAAGCAGAGGAGTCGCATCCAAGCTGGAACCTGGCGCCTCACTTCCGGTTGGTGGCCGATAGGCGTACAGAGCTGGTCCCTGACTTGAGTACTGTAGGCCGGTTGAAATCTGCAGACCGCTCATCATGCTGCGGCCTTGAAAAAATCGATCGGCAATTTTCTGAGGAATGTCAGCGATATATCCCGCATGCTTGTAGCTGTGCCACACGTCTTCTTTGGTATTTCGAGGACCAAGATGCCACATTCCAGCCATTGACGGATTTGATAGATCTGCCGATGAAAGGCCATGTGACAAGTAGTCGACACCACTGACGTTGTAGTACTTGTACAAAGTCCAATGCAGACGATCATTCTGAAAGAACAGACCACCAAATTCGAACGCTTCGGTTGATCCCCCTGTGAGCTGCTCACGAAGTCCAAGTGTCACATCAGCGAACGGTTGAATCACCTTTGCGACCGGCAGTTCATCCATGCTTTTGTTAGTGGAAACGTACGGGCGAGGAATGCTCACTTCAGTCACGAGTTCATGGTGTTTATGACCGACCATGTATAAAGATCCCGAGAACCCATCATTGGCTCCTTCTTTGTCTCCACTCGGGCAAAAAGTAATGGCATGTCCACCATAGGCAAACCGCGATTTCTGATCGGCAACGTGTGGCAATCGAAATGCGCCCATGTAGGTAAAGTCGCCCGGGGTCACCATCGCGTCATGACGAGGAGAATTTTGAACAACAGGCGTCGATTCGGCTCGACCAACCAATTCAGCGACATCCGTCACCCGAGATTCTAACGAATCCAATCTTGCAACGGACCCACTTTGAAGCTGAATGGCATTCGAAGACGCCAGTTCATCGCCACCGACTGCAGACGCATTCACGACTTCACCATCGTCAAACGTCAACGCGTTGGGCAAATCTGAAGGCAGCCTGTTGGGTTCCCAATCACCGCTGCCTTCATCTGGGGTCGCCAGTAGCCGGCGAGCAGAATCGTTCAAAGCGTTCTCGGGATTCCTCAAGTCTGTGAAGTTAGCATTGCCAACATCTTCTGCGGAAATTGCAGAAACCGTACCGCTCGGCAACGAAACCACTGGCTGATCGCCCGGGCTGAATTGATGAACGATATCTACGATAATCGGATAACTAAGAGCAATCGCGGCAATCAACATAAGCAGATAGCCGAGCCGAGCAAGCAGAGGTGTTCTTGGGTAATGCGGGTTCATAAGTAGCGACACACGAGAGTTCTTGGGATCGATATTCATTCTGAGTTATCACGAAATCATGGTACCTGAACACATGAAATGCGATATTATTCAGCGATTCAACGGGCGGACTTTGAGATTTATCGGCGAACAGCAGTGAGGCTGTCATAGCCCCCCCAGCATGAACAAGATTCATTCAGACGCCCCTGAATCTAACTGTCGTGTCTAACAAGAAACACGGTTCATCCCTTGCACAAAAATGCATCACACGGATCCATTGGCGACATGCGTTGCCAAATGAGTGAGACTACTCACACCCAGCCACACCCCTGCGTTGAAACTTCAATCGCGATATCGAAAGTCAAAGGTTTGGGCGGCCTCAACGACGCCTCTGAGTGACTTCGTTTCGGTCACTTCGGAATCTGTGCCTGCATTCCGCGTCACTTTCACTTGAACTCTGCCAAGAAGCACTCGACCGTCTACGTGTTCAACCTTCACGGTGTAGGTCCCCGCCTTCGCATCCACGCAGACGTATTCTTCAACCTGTCTTTTGCTGGACGGCTGAGCGGCAACATCTTGCCTTACCAATAGTCCACCATTCGCTGTCACCTTTTGCCGACGACTGCAAATTAACCCATTGGGTTCTGTGATGGAAAGGTCCACGTCACCATCCCCAATCCATTCAATTTGAACACGCAGGTCTCGTCGAAGAGCACCTCGAAGTGCTTCGCGAATTGCACTGGCCGCTGGCTGATCTTCGCTCTTCATGGCTTCCCGAATCAAGTCCTGAAGTTCAGCATCCATCTTCTTGTGTAGCGTTTCGAATCCAGGCTCCCAGACATTGCGAAGCGTCTGAACTCGTGCCCAAGTGCGAAGTTCAAAGTCGCCTTCCAAATCTGCAACCCGCCGAGCTGTCGACCAGAGTTCGGGCTGATGAGGATTGCGTTTGGCCATTTCTTTGCACAGCCCAATCGATTCTTTAAATGCATCGAAGGCGGCAAGGTTTGATGCAGCAACTAGCATCTGAGCATCGTTGCCCGCAGCAAAATCGATACGCGAAAGAAGTACCCGATCAATCTGTTTCTGAGGACGTTTGGCCAGCTTCATTTCAACGGCCAGTACGTCGTACATCCACGGTTCCGCTAGCCCATTACGAATTGCCGCTAGCAGCCCCTCAACCGCGTCGTCGAAGCGTTTTTTTCGATGCAACCAGGTCGTCACAATCGCAATGACTTGGCTGTCATAAGTACCTGCTGCCAAGGCATCGTCCCAAACGATGACGGAATCTCTTTCGTCGGTATCCAAACGGCCCAACAGTTCTTGCGACAGCTTGGCTGCATTTGCTTTACCCCGCTTTTGAGGTCGCTGAACGCCCGTCTGTATGAACCGTGGATTGGCGTTCGTTTGGCTGCTAGAACAGTTTAACGAGAGATCCACGAGCGTCGGCAGAACACGAAAAAAGCCGCGATCGAATTCTGTTTCCAGAAGACAATCGCGGCTTGAAATCGAGTCACTCGTCGGCGGTGCGACTAGTTGACTGGTTTTTTTTTGAGCTGGTTGATGGCTGCTGGCGAGAAGCCATTTTGGGCTTCTTCGTTCATCTGCTGCAACAGGTCATCAGGGATACTCTGCAAACCACCACCAAAACCGCCGCCTTGGTTGCCGCCGCCGAAGCCACCACCTTGACCGCCACCAAAGCCACCACCTTGATTGCCACCGCCAAAGCCACCACCTTGATTGCCACCGCCTAAGCCACCACCTTGGCCACCGCCGAGATTTACTGGAGGAATGACAAGGTCAGCAACAGGATAAACTCGTGTGACAAGAGTGTCTTCAGCCTTTGCCAAAGTCGTAATTTTGAAGACTTCATCTTCAATAATGTAGGTCAACGCGGGTTCGGTCGTCTGCTCGAAAATCAATTTCAAAGCACTTCGAAGAGTCATCCCTTGGAATTCAATGTCGGTGATCAACACATCGTCTAACGAATCGATGCTTTCCAATTCCAGCTCGGCTCGGTCTGGATAGATCGTCATTCGGTAGTCAGTTCCAGCAGCTCCACCGCCAGCACCAAATGTGGTCGTGTAGTAGGCTTGGATCGTGTCTAGAATTTCTTTCAATGATGTTTCACCGGGGAAGTCCAATGGTGGAATCGGCTTGTCCAACATCTTACGTAGCCACTCTTCAACAGGTGCTTCGATACGCAAGTCAACAGATTCATACTTAGGAACTCGAGTCAACGTCAACGCACGCCATACGTCGGCAGGTGGGTACTGAATTGGAGGCTCATCTGGAAACGGAACGTGTGACAATTCCACTTGGTACAAGGTTTCAAGGAAGCGGTCATGACGCAGCTGGACCATGCGGTATGCTTTGTCCAATTGCCCCAACGCTTCAGACATCACCAACGCCTGAGTAGAAGGTCCATTACCCGGTCGCAGATCGATGGCCGTCCGAGAGACCGATTCGGCGTCTTCGAAGGCATTCAATTCACCGTGACGAGCCTGATCCAAAAGGCCTCGAACTTGATCAATCAAGTTGGCCAGTTTTTCGTCTTCGATACGTTCTTCCGATAGCATCGCTTCAACAGCCCCGCGAACAGCTTCGTCTTCTGCAAGTTGCCGTTCCTTAAGATCGTTGACAGCACGCTGGTTTCGAACTCCTGTCAAAGCCTTGCTGACTCGAGTCTCCAATTCCAGCTTCACGTCATCGCTCACGTCACGAGACGCTTTGATGGTTTCGCGAATATCTTTCAGTTTCGCAATCGCAGAATCAGGCTGATCGAAGGCAATTTGAGTCGCTTGATCGATCGCGAAATCTGTGTTCTGCTTTAAAATTTGAGTCTGCAAAGCAATCTGCTGCTGAACGTCTGCCAGTGGATCTTCGTTGATCGCCAAAGCAGGAGCTGGTGTCAATGGATCTGAAACGCCCACCTGTGGAGCGGGAAGTTCTTCGATACCAGCTTGAGGTGCCGCCAAATCGTCGAAACCTTCTTGAGATTTCAAACCGGCCAGCATGTATTGCAATTTCACATTGGTATCGTCGCTTGCAGCTGCTGTTTGCAAGTACTGGCGAGCTTCAATTTTTCGACCTTGACGATTCAGGTAGTCAGCAACCTTGATGGTTTGCTGCACGCTCTTTTTGTAATCGCTGATCGCCACGCTCAAAGCTTGGCGACTGCATACAGGAGTCAGAATTCCACCGCTCGCGGTTGCTTCGTTGACCAAAGACTTTAGCACGGCCCCTGAAGCTTCAACCTGAATTTGATCAGCATTCCAAGACAAAACTTGACCGCCGTCCATCTTCAATTGAAGGGCGTTGACTCGATTACAGTCAGATCGAAAATATGCCACTGCACCTGTGACTGGACGAAGCATCAGCTGACGGTTTTCAGATGATACGGCTTCGCCATTGACGACCAATTGGTCAACAGCAACAGGAGCCATTCGCATTGACTTGGAAACGTCAGCAACATCACCAGAATTGACGTCGACAACCGTACCACCCGTCAAGCTGGCCAGAACGGCTGGAACAGTTTTGTCTGTCTTTGGCCCCAAAACCACTGAGTGAATTGAAACTTTTTGCTGGACAAAATTGTCGGTGAGCAACTTGATTTGCTGAACCGAAAGAGTTTCTCGCGATGTCATTCCATCGCCGATGTACAGAACCGAAACAGGACGCTTTCCATCTGCCATTCGGCTGACGGTTCGCAAAGCTGTTTGCAGTCGAGTTGCTCCGAGCGGAGTCATTCGACGCAACTGCCGCACTGCGTCGACAGCTTCCTTCGAACCAACTCGGACAAATCCGGCTGTCAGCTCTGAACATTCCATGTCGACTGTCAAAAGTCGCATTGTGGATGTCACAGGCAGTTCAGTCATCAGTCGAGACACCATATTCAGCGATGCTTCGCGAACTGTGCCCACCTGACTTGCTGACGTATCAACCACAATGATGTGTTGATCAATCGTCTGTGTCTTCAAGCTTTTCGGCACCATCGAGACAGCGGAAAATGAATCCCCACTGGCATCGGTGTACTGAAATGCCTGCACAGGCTTCGCGACGCCGTCAGCATGTGAAACGGACGCCCCAAAGGTGAGGACGATGGTTGAGACCAGCGAAAATCGGATAGCTTGTTGCGGAAACCGCATCTGGAGCCCCTTTCGGTCTTACGACTCGGAGTTGGCATTGCACGTCTTGCCCGAACGGTAATTCCGCGGGGCGACCGTGAGATCATACATTGGTACTCGGACGGTTGAGAAAGGAATTCCCTGCAAAAAAGTGGCTCTCACCGCTGTTTTGCACATTGGGCCATGCCTGGCTGGTGTCCATGGATTTGATGCTAAGGTCAACCAAGCTCGCCACACCCGCGCAAAGGTCACTGTTTAAGTAGCTGCAAAACTGCCCCCAAGATGCCTCACTTCAATCGCAGGCACTCGCAGCCGCCCACACTTAAGCCACTTCCATCCCAGCTTCGAAATTTGCGTATTTTCAAGTGTTTCTCCACATAATTCACTCTAAAAACCGGCCAAATTGAGCTGCCTAAAAACTCACTTTGACACCTTCTTCCGTCAGCTTCTGGCTGAATCCATCGAACAGATTTCGGTCGCCTGGACGAAAATGAGCGGGTCAGCTAGGTCGGGTTCACGTGGAATCATCCGAACATTCGATACAACTGCGGATAGCCGTCTCATCGTGATAACACTGACACGACGGCCGAAGTCGCGAGCGGGGGCGAAGCGGTTTGAATTCAAGAAGTGGCAAAATCGTTCTAGCGCTCACCGCTTTAATGCTGGTTCAGCACGGTGTGCGCCATCTCCTACTGGCGGATGATCGTCTCGGAAGCCAACAAAACGCAATCATCCCGCTGCTAAACGCTTATCACCCATTTCCAAGCCTGCCGCGGGAAAGCCGAGCCGGTATTGTTGATCCAACCCCTGTGCAAATCGCAATTTCGGTTTCCGCAGGACAAGTCGTTGCCATTGGAAGTTTAGACCGCTCGATTCGCCTTCACGACCTACAGCTGAGCGTTCATCCACAAAAGCAGCGATCTGAACCTGACCAGATCTGGTTTGATGTGGCAAACGTACCGCGCCTGCCGGAACCGAATGCTCTAGCGCCCGACCGCGCAATTGACACATCCAATGGCGGTCTTCAGTCTTTGACCTCAACGTCTTCCAAAATTCCAGCTGCCCCTGCATCACCAGCCCGCGACTTACTCCCCCCGAATTTTCAAACCAGCAGGCGCTTCGAACTGCCCTTCTTTCGCGAAGGCAACGTCTACCAGCGCACGCTGATCCGAGAACTTATCTGCTACGACAATCAAATCGCAATCTACGGCGATCCCCAAAGTACCGATCATGTCGCAGCCGCCGATGCCATTCTGCAATGCGGTATCCCAACCGTGCTAAAGTTCGTCTCACAGTCCATTGGTAAGATCTCCGACCTCGATGGGGATGGTCGCCTCGCCTTGGTGCTGGGACAACTCGCAGATGCACATGCCGCGCATGCGGATTCGTCACCAATGAATGCCTCGGAACCAAAAGCCAATCAAGAACCCATTCGAGGTTGCGTAAGGCCGGCTGACTTTCAGAAGGCAAGACCTGACGGTGTCGACGCCATTTATCTTGACCCAAGACACCTTCAAGTTAACGAACTACAGAGCCTGCTTGCCCACGAATTCGCGCATGCAGCCACATTTAGCCTGTTGGTAGAATCTGGCCAGCCACCCACTGCCATACCCGGTTGGCTCAACGAAGCGATTGCTCATTACTTGGAACAGCAGATTGCTCCAACTGCAGAAAACTTGCAGCAACGCCGCCGCCTTTTCCAAGCCCAACCTTGGATGTACCCAGCCGTCATTCCAGAACAATTTACCGGAATGGCACTGCGTCGAGGCCCCAGTCGAATCGCATCGCTTGAACTATTGCAGTCTGCACGACCTACAACCGTCGACAAAAATCTTCGGACCTTGATCACCTGCCCAGGCGATGGAATCAATCGATTAGTGACGGCCAACCGTACAGATTTTAAGTCGCTGTTTCGCAATTTCACACGGCAGCTGGTTCAACAACGGGACGACATTGCACACCAACGCGGCACCCGACCTGCGATTGAAAACCTGCCATCGCCAGCCTTCCGAATAAAATCGGCTTCCAAGCAGGCAATTCAAATTCGAGGCACAGCCGTCGCAATCAGCTCGCCCGCCGACCAAGATTGCGAGCTACTGATTAAGACGACTCGTGATGCGATGCTGCAAATTACCGTGATTCAGTCACCGACCCAAAATTGAAGTCGGCAACTGTTTACGACGCAACTGCTCACGACGCAACTGGTCTCGAAGCAACTGTTCTCGAAGCAACCAGTCTAGAACGATCCAGCGTCGTCATTAAATTTTACCACTGCCGTTGTTTCAGCCGGAATCAACTTTAACGTCAACGCTTCCTGCCGTTTCTCCGGATTAATGGCAAACGTCAGCCGGTGACTTCCTGCGGGTAAATCAAGCAAAATCTTCTGTGCAAGCTGAACTGGCTTGGGGCCAATCCTGAGCTCAAGACCGCTCACATCATTCACTTCCAACGCAACAGTCCCCGCCGTTTCAAGCAAAATTTGGCAACGCACGAAGCCGACTCCGCGATTTCCGGCGGCCACTCGATTTCGAACGGCGACAATCGGAATATCACGATCTGGTAAAGCACCATCAACTCGGCTGTAACGTGTCGACCATTGAAATGCCGGGTCGTCGCTGGCCGCCATAGCGTAACTTGTTCGACGAAGCCGGAAGGCTGCATCATTGGTCGCCTGCATCACCTTCCAAGTTCGGGCCATTGGTTCACGACTCACTGTGTATTTCTGAGTCCGCCCCAACTCACTCATGAATCGCACCAACGCCGCCAGTTGTTCATCAGTGAGCTCATCCACCAAGCCTTCTGGCATCAAAGATTGACCATCAACGATTTCTTCGATCTCGGCTCGAGCAATCGAATTCACGCTTCCATCTGCCTTGCGAATCACAAATTCATCAGCCGATTCCTTCACCCGCACTCCAGACTGCACTCGACCATCTACTTTTACCACAACAGACGTGTTGTAGTTTTCCTTGATCTTGGCATTGGGAGCCAACAAAGATTCCAGCAGATAGTCTGGTTGAGCACTTCCACCCAAACTGATCATATCTGGGCCGACTAAACCGCCCGCCCCACCGATCGCATGACACTTCAAACAACCAAGGCTTTCCATTCGAAATACGTCTTCACCCATCTCGGCGGACGCAGAATTTTGCACCATCGCTAGAAGCCGTTGCCGAGATTCAGCAGTCATATTTTTGCGACCTTGAACCGAACCCGATTTCTTAATCACAGATTCAAGTTCTGGAAACGAACGCCCCGAAGCGCGAACAGACTGTAGCATTCGACGAGCAACTGCTGTTTTGATTTCCTTGTCTCGCAAAGCTTCAACCATCAAGGTAGCTCCATCTTTCTTGGCCACCAAAGCTTCCACGATCTGTTCAGGCCCTACGACATCGTTAAATTCAGAAAGCAAACCAACCATTGCTTGAACGGCGGGCTTTGAATTCAACGTGGCCAATCGACACGCAGCCGCGTTGCGCAGTTCAAGGCTAAACACTTGATTGCTAGACAGTCGCCTGAGCGCCTGAAAGGCGTCCGCACCACCAACCCAAGTCAATGCATCAAGTGCGGCGGTTCGGGCTTTCGATTCAACATCTTTCGACGACGCTGCATCGCTTAAATCTTGTACCGCGTTCGGCAACTTCAAAGCCCCCGTCAGTCGAAGACCATCAGCAAGAACTGTCGGATTCGTAGACTGACGAAGAATGGCCACTGCATCACCCGCTTCGGCAGCCGAAAAGTTCTTTCGCCCGACGACTTGATTCGTGAACAATCGGATCAAAGTTGGATCTAACTGTTCCGCCAATCGCTTTAATAACTTGGTGACTTGTTTGGCATTTCCAGACTTCCCCACAATGGCGGCAATTTGCTGAACCTGTTTCGCCTTGATGCCATCAGCAGACGCCATATCGATCAGCCGGTCAACGGGAGCTCCTTGACCAATGGCTGAAAACGCCGTCAGCAATTGACCGACATCATCCGACAAATCTAACTCTCCATTCTGAAAGGCCGGCAACCATTGATCCTTCAGTTCGTTAATGGCCAGCCAAACTCCGTACTCCAAAAAACGATCCATCGGTAGCGAAGACGCTTCCAGCACGGCTTGAATTCGATCGACGGAATTCAAACCTTCAACCGCTTCGTTTCGCCCATCTCCAATGGCAATCATCTGACGGGACCGATCCAATGCGGAATACGTCAGAGCTCGAACAGCTTCCAGCCGGACCTGAGGATTTTCATCGACGGCGAGCCCTTCGATCACGGTCAATGCGTTTGGCACTTCATACTTCCACGCCGCTAAAACTCGAACAGCGGCAGCTCGAACCTTCGGGTTCTCGGCTTTCAGCAGTCCGTTCATCAATTCGATGTTGGTTCCTCGCACACACTGATAACACCACAAAGCTTCTAACCGCAATTCCTCGGTTTCTGCTGTTTGCGGCAGTTCATTCGCCCACTGATCTAGGTCTGCATGAATGTCGTTGCCTCGAGCTCGCACCTGCTGCTTGGCGACGTCGCGTTCAAACTTTTCGGGCGACTTCAATAAATTCAATAGCTCACGATTCGAGCGTTCCGTAATTCGCTTGTCGGTTGGCTTCTTAGCACCGTCCCAAGTGACTCGCCAAATGCGTCCGTGAGTTTGATCACGTCGATCGTCTCGAAAATCGACTTCACCATGTTGAATAATGGGGTTGTACCAATCCGCAATATAGATGGCTCCGTCAGGTCCGACCTTGACATCGATCGGACGGAAAGCCACATGGTTACTACGAATCACTTCCTCCTGTTCGAACGACTGATAGCCGGCTCGATCGTCAACCAGTCGAAAACGACACACACGATGGCCTCGAAAATCATTCGTGATGGCGTTGCCTTGCCAGTCGTCCGGCAGGGCCTTCGTTTCAACAATTTCAAGACCGCAATGTTTGGGACTTCCGGGATTCAGTCCATGCAGAATTCGAGGAGCATTGGCAGCCGTGAAATAGTAGGCACCAGGAACCACATAGTTGATTCCTTCGCCGCCCGCGCCATCGGTCGCAAACGACTGCCCAAAGCGATCAAAGTCGTGACCCCAAGTGTTCACAAGTCCTCGCATCAACACCCCCATCTGCAACGTCTCTGGACGGAACTGCCAGATCCCACCCGCATTCAAGCGACGAACACCCCATGGAGTTTCAACATGGCTATGAATGTAGATAGACTGATTAAAATACAGGCTTCCATCTGGCCCCCAGCGTAGCGTGTGCAGAATATGATGAGTGTCTTCAGTGCCAAACCCAGACAGCACGACTCGCTTAGAATCCGCTTTTTGATCCCCATCATCGTCGGCGAAGTGCAACAATTCCGTACTGTTTGCTACGTAGACTCCGCCATCCCCCGGAGCGACTCCTGTTGGTATCAATAATCCGCTGGCGAATACCGTTGTCTGATCGGACACACCATCACGATCGTGGTCCTGAATCACGAGAACTCGGTCCTTCGGTTCTGCTCCAGGTTCGATATGAGGATACGTTTCAGAGCTGACCACCCAAAGTTTCCCATCGGCGTCAAAGTTCATCTGAATGGGCTTGGCGATCGCAGGATCGGCGGCATACAGATTGACTTTGAATCCTTCAGGCAAAACAAAGGTTGCTTTTTCGAGCTCTGGATCGGGAACCGGAATATTTTTCAGATTCCGCTGAGCAACCGCACAAGAACTTGCAATGAGACTGCATACCAACAGAGTCAAACAAGTGAGCGCGTAGCCTGTGCGTCGCCCGCCCCGTTGAGATTCAGAAGCTAGCTCAGCACTGAAATCAAGAATGGATGATCGTCGATTGCTCAATGACTGACTCCTCAATGTGACTGCAGTAAACGAAGTGAACTGGTTTTGCTGATTCATTATTCCAGCTCCAATCGAATGGTGGGTCCGGCACTGTGCAAGAGAACCTGAATCTGTTTTTCGTAATCGACAATCAACGGATCAAATTCCGCAATCTCTGCCGCGTTGTTTCCCTGTTCGTGCTTTCGAAACCCAAACAAGTAAGTGATGTTTTGAGGTCTCCAACGGTGAAAATACAGTTCATTTTTACGAATCAGTAAGTTCACCAGTCGGTCATAATCGTCCGTAAACTGATAGCGAACTCTTTTTGGCCCGTCCGACGTTGATGGTTCGGTCATGTCCGCTTCCACTAGTGGAACCTGCCGTTCTTCCCACACTTTAGATACCGAAGACACGTTCGCCTGTGTCTGACTGGTATCAACAATCAACACACCTGACCTTAACCACGGGGCGTTCAATTGGATCTTAATCATCTTTGGTGTCACCGACATTTTTGCTGCAGACGCAACAGTCACAGATTGGGCTCCGCCAATCTCATCAATGGTCACCGTAAGCTGTCGCTGCGCATCCCCAAACAACGCTTGGGCAAACATCGACGAAATGCACCGATATCCCAAATCGTTCCAGTGCATGCCATTGTCGGTCAAGCCGCGCAATAAGGCGGCCTTTAGGTCCGGGTGTTCATCGGCGATCATACCGGGGCGCCATCGTCCAACCGTCTCGGCCGCTTCAACCAAGCGGCCTTCAAAGCCCTCGAATAAATCGACACACGGACAACCCGTTTTTTCGGCCACCGCCTGAACAGCTTGTGAATACCGTTGCAAAGCAGGGTTCCACATTGATGCATCTGGTAGCGGAGGTAAATTTTTGAGCAGCGGATGAGGAGTCACTAAAACCACTTCAGGAGTGGTCACTTTGATGTCCGAAATTAACTTTTGTAACTGCTGTTGAAATTCAACCAAATTGGAGCCAGACATTTCTTGCATAGCTTCGTTTTGGCCATATTGCACAAGCACCACATCGGGTTCTTCTGCCCGTAAATGCTCGATCATTCGAGCATAACCTTTCGCCGGACGATCAAAGATTCCGCGAGATTCAGCGAACACGGTATCCGCGCTCCAACCTAAATTTCGGAAGGTCAGTCCTGTCGCATTTGAGCTCATGAGAGCCGCTTCTAGGTGACCGAACTTTTGAGCCCTTTCAATGAACGTGCCTCCGAGCAGCACAACATGGTCATCATCATGAAAACGAAAGCGGCCGTCCTGCATTCGACTGGCTGTCTGCTTCTTTTTCAGTGCGGTGAATGGAATCCGACTCCATTCCACCGACGCCAACTGGCGTTCCACGGTTTTCCAGTCTTTATGATTAAAGTCCGTTTTTTGCCAGCCCACCGGAGGTTGAGTGACTTTCATCCGACAAGAAATTTTCTTGAGCCGATTGCCACCTAAACTGACTGCCACTGGAATCGTGTCGGCATCAGATCGACTTTCGATCGCCAAGCAATTCGCTCCTTGACGCAGCAATTCGCTCACGCGATATGCGGCGACAGCCCCAGCTTCGGCGTCAGGTCGCAACCTTTGACCGTTTAGCCAAATGCGACACGCGGCGGGGTCTGTCATTCCGACCAGTGAATCCAAGTCAGCAGACCTCTGAACATTGAAGACATGCCGAAACCAACGCGAATTTTTCACGACTTCGGGCGCCGCTGAATTGCCTTGCTGAGCGAACGTTCGTGTTGGCAAACCAATCAGCAGCAGAGCGCCGAGCAACATCAGCCGATGACGATCAAAAAGAAAACGAATCAAAACGTAGGCCCTTTTGGCAAAGCGAAAGCGATTTATTTTGAATAGATCGTTCAGTGTAGCAGCCGAATCTTCAACACGCATCAGTTGGAAAAGCAGAACTTGAACCGCCGTGAGGTTGCGTTTTGCAATTGAATCCTGCTATCCATCGCCAACAAACCGTTTGTTTGAATTCTCGAAGAATTAAGTTTCATGCCCATCAAGCCTTCTCAACTCATCGAACTCCGCAGTGTCCCCGGTAAGGGGCGAGGAGTTTTTGCGACTCAAGACATCTCAGAAGGCGATGAAATCGAACGAGTGCCCGTGTTGGTCATGCCCGCCAACGACGCTTTGCACGACGACATTTCCGACTTACTGTCCCACTATGTGTTTGAATGGGAAGAAGGAACGGTCGGCTTGGCTCTCGGCTTTGGTTCCATGTACAACCATTCCTACACAGCAAATGCTCGCTACGACGACGTAGGCAAACAAACCAAGCTGTACACAGCTGTGCGAGACATCGCCGCTGGAGAAGAAATCACCATCAACTACAACGGCGAAGAAGGCAACACGACAGACGTCGGTTTCGACGTAAAACCTGAAGCAAATTCCAAAAAGCTGGACAAGCCTAAGACTCAGAAAAAGAAAAACGCAAAGAAAGATCTGAGCAAGAAAAAGACGACCGGAAAAAAGAAGAAGACCAAAGCTAAGAAGAAGGCCAAGGCTAAGTCGAAGGACTAATTGATTAGCTTGCGAATGGAATCTTCGCCTTCGCACGCATCAAATCACAATTGGGCAGTTGGGCAGTTGGGCAGTTGAGCAATCGGTGACACAGGTGACTGGTTGCGAGCTCAAGGAACCGACTCTTCCCAGATTCCGCGTCCCGACAACGAACCATGCTTGCCATGACTTCGGCTGTGGGCTGGCCATTCTACTTTTTAAAGCCACTGCTTTAGAACGCCGAGATCCTTTTTCATCGCGGCAAGATGATCGGGAACCAGTTCCGGCTTTCGGTGATCTAAGTATTCTTCGTGCAGTGAAATGGGACCGTTGAACTTCAATTCTTTCAGAATCTGAAAGAAGGTCTTTGAGACCAGCCCGTCACCCAACGGAACATTGGCAACCTTCGCTCCTCGCCATTCATAGTCTTTTACGTACACGACTTTGACGTGTGGCTGAATCAGACGAAAGCTGATTGGCCAGCTGTTGCCACCTTCGACAGTGGCATGGCGAATATCGTAGGCGACTGCGACTTCGGCCGGATCAACGCCTTCTAGAACTTCTGCCAAATCCCAAATCGGTGCACCGAAGTAATTTCGACCGGCGTGATTTTGATAAACCGCCGTCATCCCTAACTCACGATTCATCGCGGCAAGATCCACAACCTGACTTTTCCAGTTCACCAGCTGCTGCTTAATCGAACGGCTTTCGTCGTACTTAAAATACTTCATTCGATAAAATCGAATTCCTTCCTTCGCTGCCGTTCTTAAAACTCTTTCAGATTCTTGATCAGCGGCGTCGTTCACATCCGATGTCATCACGCTGATCTTCAGATCTCGTTTTTTCAATGCAGCAACCAGCTCGGGAAGACGTTCGGTGATCTCCTGAGATTGAACATGGCCTCCCCTCCGAATGGGAGCTTCAATGCCATCAAAACCAATTTTTGAAATGCTGTCGGCCAACTCATCAAACGACAAACTGTTGAACGGCTTCGTAAACACGCAAAGCTCGTTGTTCAGCTGATTCACCATTCCCCCGTCAACTTTCGCAGCACAAGAACCTAAACCGGCGGCGGCAACAGCGGCGGATGTCTTCAGAAAGCGTCGTCGATTTATCATCACGATTTCAATCAATTCAAATCATTAAGCGTCCACGGTGGCAAGATGCAGTCTGCAGAAGCAGTTGAAAGACACCGTCTCGAAAACAGTTCAATGTGAATGCTGGTTCCATCTAATTCAACCCGGCTTGATCTTATTGGCTATCAAGATCGATGGTTTTGTCATGAGCAATTTCGGCAAGCACAATTCTGGCAGCCGTGGAAATTCGAATCAGCAAAATGCCCATTCGCATCACCCCCAAAGCTGCAAAAACAGTGACACTCGCTTCGGCAATTTGAGGCGTTTCTGGGTTTTCCAAAAAGCCAACAGCAAGACTCAGCAGATAGAACGCCGCGACAACCAATAGCCAGCCTGCCACTTCGCGTAAATGGAACCACATCACGATTTCTTTCTCTTTTTACGGCGATGCTTGCGGACCACCATTCGAAAATCTCGATGCAACCAGCCAAGCAGCTGACTACGAAGATACATCGAAGCTTCACGAACCGAAAGCCGACGGAAGTTTACTTCCGCCACAATAATCCAAGTGAAAAGTACACACACAAACAACAGTGCGCTTAACACGATTAAACGGAACCACGACGGCTTGATCAAAGACCAGTTCTGTGACGAAGCTCGAGACCAATAATCCATTGGTATCAGCTGCAGTACGAAGGCTGCGAGCAAAACCACGGCCAGCATCGAGCCAACCAGCAAAAACGTAGAAATCAAAAACTGACGCACAGCTTCCGCTGCAAACGCCAAGCTTTGTTCACGCTGCGTCGCTGAAATATCATGTTTCCTGAACAGCATCTTCAAAGTCTTCAATGTTGAAAACGATGTTCCGGCAGGACTGTGAAGCCGACTGATCATTGCCACAATCAAAATTAACTGAAGGGCAACCAGCACTTCATCAAGAGATGGCTCAGGATTCCAACGCATCAAGGTTGCAAGAAACAGGGGAACCTGTGCTAACGCGAAAATAATTACTGCAGTCCAACGGTTCAACGCCAAGACCAACGAAGCCACAAACAGCAATTGTAAGGCTAACCCAACGGGGTTCGGAGGAAACAACGTCAACGACACATGAACCCCAAGCAACATCACAACTGCGAATGTCAGCAGCCGGCTTACATCGGCCAAAATCTGCTGTTCCACGAGTCCGCTGTCCGCTGGAACTTCAAGCTTTGTCTGACTTGGATTGACCTTCATTATGATCTCCCAGACCGCATGCGACCGGAACGAGCCATCTCGGTTTCTGCTGCCACCATCTGAATCGCAGATTCCTCACCGCTGACGCTCACGGCAACTCCGAGACGTCTGAGTGACCGAGACAAACGATGAGACAGCTCTGCAATCCGAAGGTCCTCAGCATGCTGCAATAACGAATCTGCATGCATTTCTTCGGGCCATGTTGCATGCTTGTCAGGACGCCGAAACGTAGCCGACGGACAAACCACGATGACTCGATGATGTCGAGCGATTGCCAATTTGATTCCCGGCAGCAGACTACTTACGGCAGCTGAGCTATCCAGCAAGTTTGCGACCAACACAAAGACTTCGTTGTCCTTTGCAGTTGCAACAGATTGCCCCAAAGCCGTGTTTAAAGATTCCATCGTGGATAAACCATCGTGAAACCCAAGGCCGCGGTTAACAACAACGGGGTCCATCCACGCCAATCCCAGTTCATTCAAAAAACGAACACTGAATCCAACCATCGCCTGATCATCCTGCACCAACGTGATCATTTGATGAGGCGTTAAATCGTAGTGCTCAGATAAAATGGCGGCCGCCTGAGTGCGACGAAATAGATCTCGACGCTTCCAAGGGCTGATCGGCAACCAAGTGAACGGCACTTTGTTGACCTTCGGATCCATCAGTTCAGGGTAGCGCATGCCCGTCAGTCGTAAAACCGCATTCACGATTCCGTTCGTCAACTTCTGCAGAGGAGGACGTGGATTGACGGCGAATTCAGATAGGTGAGATAGCAGTTGGTAAAAACCGGCTTCGCCTGTCGACGGCTTCATGCGTTGGCTGCCGTTTTCATCAAACGTCACAACGCCAACAGGATCTCCGGATGCAAACGCAGTTCTGGCCAAAGAAGCCGTTACGAACAGCATTTGATCCAACATCCGATTGCCAAATCCTCCCAGCCGATTCGCAATCGAACCATCCACAAACACAGTCGTGCGCACGGGCACTTCTGATTCGTACTGCCGAGTCATCAGGGTGTTTCGACGAGCAGACACTTTCCACGCAATTGACTTCGGTGGATCTCCAGGAACATACTCACGCAGTTCAAGCAATTCCGACCCTAATCCCGCTCGTTGCAAACGATGGATACCATGAGATGGCAAAGAATTCATTCGCTTCACGATTGGCTGCAAGTCTCCTGCCTGTTGGTAGCCGGGCATAATTCGGAATGTTTGTTCGTGCGGCAAAAACTTCTGCACCGAAAACAGCCCGAAAGTATCCGACATCGTTAACCGGAGCCCGTGAAATTTCAGGGTTCCAGCTGCAAGGACTCGGCCCGTCCAAGAAAACGACAATTCTGTTGAACGAGCAATCAGTCCCCCACTCGCTTCACCACTTTGAAGTTCCACGATTTCGGGTAAGAATTCTTCTGCAACCAAATGGCCGTTCATCGATCGCCGAGACGCCTGAATCTTGACGGCGACATCAATCAATCTGCCGGCGAAAAGCACACCCTGAGACTGCTGGCGACCATTCACGGTTCTCGTAATTTTTAACGATGGTAGCTCAAACCACAGGCGAACCTGAAACCATAGCCATTGAAAGAAGACCCAAATCATCGCCGACAAACACAACAGCGCAAGGCTGTGGCGACTGCGTAAAATTCCCAAGGCAAAGCCAGTCAGCCCCAGCAAGATAATCCACCGAGCACGCCCGGTCACGATCGTCGTTCCTTCAGCACCGGAATGGCGGCCACCAGTTCGGCAATCACATCCGTAATGCGTTGCCCATCCATTTCCGCCTCTGGCTTTAAGATTAATCGATGAGCCAACACGGGCACTGCAATTTGCTGAACGTCTTCATGAGTCAAATAGTTGCGACCATTCAACATGGCATTGGCTCGACTTGCCTTCATCAAGTTGATCGCGGCTCGAGGACTGCCTCCCAAAACTAAATCGGGATGCCGCCGACTTTCTCGAATCAAATCGACGATATAAGCCTGAAGTTCGGGCGTTGCATAGACAGAATCCAGTTGCCGTTGCAATGACAGAATTTCTTCTGCGGTCGTGACCACGTCCGGAATCACAGTTTTATGGCTATGTAATTCAAGCATCCCCACTTCGTGATCTCGAGACGGATAGCCGACCTCCACACGAAACAAAAAGCGGTCTAGTTGAGCTTCAGGAAGTCGGTATACGCCTTCTTGCTCGATTGGGTTTTGAGTCGCCAAAACCATAAACGGCTCGGGCAAGGGCAGGGTGTGACCTTCAATTGTCACTTGGTGTTCTTGCATCGCTTCAAGCAGCGAAGACTGAGTCCTCGCGGGGGCTCGGTTTAATTCATCTGCCAGCAGCAGTTGGCAAAACACGGGCCCCTTTTTCAACACAAAATCACTGGTTTGCCGATCAAGAACCTGAGTTCCCGTAACGTCCGATGGCAGCAAGTCTGGAGTAAACTGAACTCGCTCGAAATCAATTCCCAGCACGGTGGAAAAGGTGCGACATAAAGTCGTTTTGGCCGTTCCCGGGACACCCTCCAACAGAACATGACCTCCCGCAAGCAGCGCCATCAACAGCTGATCGGTGACGTGTTCCATCCCGACAACAACGGTTCCAACCGCAGACAACGTGCGAGCTCGTAGCTCTCGCACTTGAACCGACAGATCTTCGTTCTCTGAAAATGCCACTGATCTCGCTTCGCTGAATAAGTGCCTGACCATTAAAAATGCACGTTCGCCTAGCGGCACTTTAGCCAGGATACAAAAGTTTGCACGTGAGATGGGTTACCTACCCCATTTTTCGTTGTCGCAATGGGGTGGCGCGAAGCGGCCAGATGTCATCTCAAACCCGGCTGACGCGGCCAGCGGCCAAGGCGGGAGCCCGGCGAAGCAGCAAGTCTCAGACACAGCAACGACAGATCTGTCAGCAAGGAATTACGTGCAACCACTGCCGGTGCTCTTAAGCTGCGAACGCACAATGTTCTGCCTAGCAAGAAAAGGGGCTGCGACGCTGGCAGCCACAGCCACAGCCACAGCCACGGCAGCTATCGCAGTTTGTCGAACAGCTTGTTCAGACCGTTGTCCAATTGATCGTTGACTCGATTCTGAATCTGCTGCTGACCAATATTTTGCAGAAGACCTCGAGTATCCGGAGTTGGTCGGCTGACCGTTCCTGTCACAGGAATCGTCAACGATCGAGATCCCGCATAGCGAGCAGCTTGTTCAGAGACAGGCACCGTTAACGACAGATTAAGACGTTGATCCATCGTCACGATTCCTCGACTCGTTATTTCGTACTTTCCAAGCTGCATGATCAATTGGTCGTGAGCAATTTGTCCCGACTGCATTTGCACACGCACTTGTTGTGCTGGCAAAACCAATTCCCGAAAATTGTCTGCAGCGTTGCGATCCAATGCAGCCAAGGCAGACATCAAAGAATTTGCCGATGGCCCCGTGGTGGCGCGAGCATCATGAATATCCAAAGTTCCTTCGATCCGACTGTTGCCGGAATTCATCAAATCATAGTCGCACAAGTTCACTCGACACGACAAATGTCCTCGAACATTCGCAGCGTCTCCTAACAGCGGAATCGCATAACCCAGCCACTGCTTGGAAAACTGCTCGTTCAGTTCCAAATTTTGAACTTGACTGCCAGGCGCAAACTGCAAACGACTTTGTTCAACATTGTACTGAACCATTGCATTCACAGTTCCTGTGCCAATGCCACAAGAAATCGGATCTGTTCTCACCATGCCTTCTTTGAATGTTGCATTCACCATACCGGGACTCATATCAAGCCCCATCAATTGGCCAGAATCCCATCGCACTGAACCCGCAACCGACAGGGGCTGCAATGCCCCCTTTTCTTTCGATGACATCCCCACAGGCAGACTGCGTTGTAGTTCCTCCGTCGACCAAGCGGATAAACAACCCTGAACCGAAATCGGCTGCTGCTGTTGACCTTGCAACGTTAGCAGCTGGCGATCCACCTCTAACACGCTGCCCAACAACACATCAAGATCGTACTGAGTATTGGCGACGATGTCGGCAAAGACGAGGTCTTCGACCAACGCCAACTGCCCCGAAATATCAACCTGCACACCAGGCAGTTCAAGAACTCCCTGACGAATCGCATAGGTTGTACCAGAAGAATCTGCGGCAAACTGAAAACGCGCTCGGGCGTGATCAAGCGAAAATCCACCGTTCGAAAACTGTCCCGCAAATGTTGACGCTTGGCCTCCACGAAGAGGCTCTAACAAAGCCTGCACATCAATCGATTGCGGCTCACACTGAACCACGGCCTGCAACCGACTGTCGGCGCCCAACCACGAAGCATCGTGCCACGGAGCAAGCAGCGTGCGAATGGTGGCCGTGCGAGTTTTTAATTGAAGCTGACCATCCAGCATTCTTAGAGCAGACGCGGACGGCTGAATGGTTAACTGCGGAGACGTCACTAGTAAATCGTCGCCTTCAACCTGAACGGCCGTTAGCTTAATTGCTCCATCTTCCGACCATTGCATTGTGCCAGCGACATCAATGTCTCCCGACAACCCAATGGGAGGCAACACCAACAGCTGACTCAGATTTTCGTGCAACCTGTCAGGATTCACCTTTCCTTGAATGGCGAAGCCTTGATCAACAGGATCCACTGCCAGATCTCCGAAGTCTCCTGAAAGTCGAGCCTTGCCGAGCGACACAGAATCCATCGTCAATGGCCCCATCGCGTCGATTCGCAACGGAGCTTGCAGCTGCAAGCGTTGCCCTGCTTGACGAGCCGAAAATTCTGATGATTCTGCGGCAATCTGCCACTGAAAACCGGGACGAGCCGGGCCTGACAGTTGTCGAGCCAACATTTCGCTCGGTTGCTGACGAATACGGCACGAAAAATCGATCTCAGCTTGATCGACCTGTAAATCGTTAACCAGTTGAATCGTATTGGGCAGCATCCGACAAAGTTCGGCAAGATCCAACTTTCCATTCACTGTGACTTCGCCTGCAGACAAAGCTTCTGATTCCGCCAGCAAAGCAGGATCTGTGTTTCCAGATCGATCTGCAGCTCGCCGAAGCGTTTTCACGGGATCCACAGCCGCCACCTTGACTTGTCCATCGCCCTTCATATTTAGCAGAGGCGATCGAATCTGGAAGTCCTTGACTAAGACTCCGTCTCCCGCCATCCCAATGACTCCGCCGGCAGTCACTTCCCCTAACCGAATGGCTTCTGTTGGATCCCAGTTGTGATGTCGAGCAAAAATTTCTGTACCCGACATTTGAAATCGTCCCGCAAAACCAGAATCACTTTGGTTCTGCAAAACATGAGCCTGGACCAAGCAAGATACTCGACCTTCAATGGTCATGTCGGGAACAAGCCGAGACACCAATGGCTTAAGATCGTCAAGTTGCAAGCGACTGAGTTCAACGGAAAGATGATGTACTCCAGCCCGTTCTTTGTCTTTCGTAAAGTCGATTTGAATGGACTGTTGACCATCTGCTTGCTCCATCTGCTGAAGCTGATTTACTTCAAATGGAATCATTGGGAAGTCTGTATTCAGCTGATCCAAATTGGCCGCGATTCGAGGATTGACCGATCGAGACTGAGTACTCGCCAAAGCGGATGCTGGGGAACGATCAGATTCTTGAGAAACGACGTTCGCCGACAAGCTGATTTCAGGCAGCAGACCGGTCGTATCTAACGACGAAAAACGGCCATTGATTTCTGACAACGTCACGACATTCGACATCCGCTGTTCGTCAGTTGGCTTCAGCAAACGAACGGTGCCGTTGTTGATTGTTACTGCAACGGGAAACGATTCTGAACTTTCATCCGAATCTGATGCTCCAAACATTTCAGTCAGAGTTGCTTCGATGTTTGTTGTCTGGCCCACTGTGCGAACACTCACCACAGGATCATCTACGGTGAAAGATGAATTTCGGCCCATGGAAAGCAAAAGTTTCCAAAGCGGTTGGTCAGATGTCACGGATTTGGCCGTCAGCAAATGAGTCGCTGTCGAACCAATCGCTCGATCCCCGCTTGCCACAGAAACATCATCGCCAGATTGTTCTGCAGAAGGCAGAACTTCTTGAACGGTAAGATTCCTGAGTTTGACGGCAGACCACCAATGAGTCGTCATGTTGTCGTACTGCATCGCTTCGGCCATTTCTGGAGAAGCCATCTGCAGCACCATGCGGTGCCACTGCAGCATCGTCAGCAGCGATGGAAGCAGGGCGATCAAGGCGAACAGAATCACCAACGGACGGAATCGCCGTAGCAACGATTTCTGGTTTGAAGCGTCCGACGAATCGTCAGATTCCAAAGGCTGTTCTTTTTCGGCCATGGTTCAATCCCTGAACAGTATTCATCCTGAAGATGGATGGCGATCTTTGCCCGCTTCCGTAGCTGTTGGCACGCATCTACATATCGGAATCAGTCGCTCGGCAGCTATAATCCACTGGCAGCAGCCCGCAACGTCGCATGCCTCGATCGATACATTCGCTACATTTGGAATCTCGGCCGACTGCAAAGCAGATTTTATGTGGCCGAGCTAACAGGCTCATTCCAAGTAAAAACAGGGTTCAATTCGACCAAGACACGATAGAATGAGCCGCTCGACATGTTTCTTTCCTGAGACATTCAGTACTTCCGGGAATGGGGCATTAGAAATCGGATGAAATTCACGGCAATTCCAATAAAATGAACCAATCGACGAACCTATCTCGTGACACTGCGGGTTAAGTCGTTGAGGCCCGGGATTGGGCGAAAATCGGCGGTCTTGAATGGACACAGCAACACACGTTGCACTGTGGACAGCCAAAGCCGTTCGCTTTGGCCAACATATCGGTGTGAACAACACTAAAATTGGATCATCAATTGTGGGTATTCCCACAAAACTTGGTACTGACAACCTCCCCCGCAGACGAAAATTTCGTCCCTCAAGCCAGCAACTCACCTCAAGGAAAAAACGCTGATCATGAAGACTCTAAGCACACGCAAAAAACGTCTTGCCCGTTCTGGTTTCACTCTTTTGGAACTGCTGATCGTACTGGCGATTATCGTGTCACTTGCCGCGATGGTTGCTCCCAACTTGCTAACCAGCCAGCAAGATGCCGCGATCTCGACAACTCGAGCCGACATTCGAAACATTGAAACAGCGATCAAAACAAAAGCCATCAAGATGGGCGGGATCTATGAAGAAGGTTCTGGATCTGAAATCATCGAGAAACTCATCGAGCCTTACGAATTCAACGGTCAACAGCAGAAGCCACCAATGGAAGATCTGAAAAAGGACCCATGGGGCAACCCATTCCAATACTCTTATTCGAATGGTGATGTGAAGCCGCAAGTTTGGTCATTTGGCCCAAATGGATCTGACGACAACGGCGACGGCGACGATGTCAGCAACATTCAAAAAGACAGTTCAAACTAGTCGTGTATCAGTCAGCCGACGGTGTTCTCAGTGACGAAAGAACGCCGAACTGACGTACCCAATTCATGCCGCGATGAGCTCTTCCTTGATTGAGTCCATCGCGGCATTTTCGTACTCACAGTGAATAGGCGACACATGCGGACGCGTGACACCTCCTCTCACAAGCATCTCGGGCCAACGGCCGGTTTCACATTGCTGGAACTGATGATCGTCGTTTCCGTCATGGTACTGCTGGTCGCCATCGTCACCCCTTCAATCGTATCGATGCGCCGAGAAGCATGGATTGGCGAACAGGCTGATGAAGTTCGTGAACTGATGTCTCGGTCTCGGCAGTTTGCCGTCGATCAAGGCATCGATTACACGTTCCACTACGAATTGGGAGGCAATCATGCCGTGGTGCTTCCCGCTGAAAACGAAGAAGACAGCAGCGAAGCCACCAACGAATCCGGTCAATCAGCAGTCGCAGAAGAATACGACCGAGCACTCTTGGAACTTCCCGAAGAGCTTAAAATGCGGACTCCAGAAGGAGTCGAAGAGCAAAGCGAAAGCATCGATCAAACCCGATTTGGCTCTCTGGTTGGCAACCAGTTAGAAGACAAACGCTGGTCAAGGGGAATCAAGTTTCGCTTCGACGGAACCAGTGAAGACTTCGAACTCCGACTACACGACGACAACGACCTCAGCTGCAACGTGACTCTTCGAGGTCTCACAGGCAGCGTTCGCACGACTCAGGTGTACACGGAGGACAATTAATGAAGCGTCTGAATGCCAACCGTTGTAGCACTCCATTTCACCACAGCCAACTGTCGTGCAAGCAATTCAACAGATCACGCCAAGCCTGCTTTACCTGCCATCCGCGACGCGGAGTCAGCTTGTTGGAAGTCGTGATTTCCGTCGCAATTTTTCTCGCCTCGCTCACAGCCATTCTTTCACTGCTGGACCTTGGTAATCAGTCTCGGCTCAGCGTTCAGCTGGACGCCAAGGCCGCCATTTTGTGCGAAAGTGCAATGGGTGAATATCTAAGCGGATATCGTGACTTAACGTCAACTTCTGATGAGCCTTTAGAAACTGCCGATCCAGACGACACATGGTTGCTCACAACCACCATCGAAGCAGCCGAAGGTGAAAGCCTGCTGAAAGTCACTGTCTTGGTCGCCCACACCATTAATGGCAATCAAGTCAATTCGTCGTTTCTGCTCACACGACTTGTTCGTGATCCTCAACTGTTCATCGACGCGGCCAGTTCGTCTACAGGAGACGATGAAGAATGATCACACTTCGAAACAACAGACAGATAGCAGCCACTGGCTTTCGAACGGGCTTTACGCTAATCGAAATGATGGTGTCGGTCATCATTATTTCCATGCTGATGGTTGCCATCTCTTCAGCGACCGATGTTTACATGCAAACAGCGACGGAGAGCTTCGAAGAAATTGAACGCAGCCAAATCGCTCGAGCACTTCTTCGCAATATGTCTCGTGATATCCGTTCAGCGACCTTCGTGCTGAAAGAAGTCAGCGACGAAGAAGACGACGAAGAGAGCCTGGATACCGAAGAGGTTGATCCAGACACGGCCATGGCATCTTACACGGATGGGCTTTTTGGCACAGAAAAGGATCTCGTGCTTTATGTCAGCCGACCAGACGCCGATGCCATTTATGTCGATGCTCAGCTACTTCAGGGTGGGACCGATCGCAGCAGTGATGCCATGATCATTCGCTATCTACTCGCTGAATCTGGTGGAGCCGGACTGGCTGGCATGCTGGCTGACGAAGCCGTCGCCAACAGGAACATCACCGATAACGCCGCGGGGCTAGGAATCATGACGGGAGACATGGTTGGGCTATCGAACGCGATTAGCATGGGTGATCTAGAAACTCAGATGCAAGCGTCCCGACTTCTGGCTCCTGAAGTTGCAGACATTCGTTTTTCGTATTTCAATGGTATTGAAGAGCTCCCGACGTGGGACAGCAATTTAGAAAATTCCATGCCGACAGCCGTCATCATCGAAATGACACTTCGAACGATCCGCCCCGAATGGGACGAGCGAAATCCCGAAAATACGCCCGGTCTGCTTGGCCCCACTGTTCATCGAATCGTTGTGCCCATTCCAGTCTCCGAACCCTTTGTTACGGAAACAGCCATCTGATGAAGCGTTCCTCTTCCCACCAACATCGTTTGGGCATGCAGCGTCGACAAGCGTTTATCTTAGGAGTCGTGTTGATCACGATCGTCTTGCTGTCGCTGTCGGTTTACAACTACACGGGCACCATGCAAGTGGAACACGAAGCCACAATGATGGGTGGTCGTGACATCATCGCTCGAACGGCGGCTGAATCTGCCATCGAACTTGCCGCCACGCGGGTCTTGGAACGAGACAGCGACGATCAAATCAACCTGTTCAACGACCCGGATAACTTTCGAGGATTTGTGATAGCAGATTCAGCAAACGAACGAACCAAAGTCTACTGTTCGTTGATTGCCTTCGATGAAACCAACAACCTTTCTGGAGGCATTCGTTTCGGCCTTGCCAACGAAAATGCCAAGTTCAACATCAACAGATTGCTGGACCTAGAACAGTTGGATGAAGGGGTCGGAGAAGATGAAAAACAAGCGCTCGCTTACATCGCCATGTCCTACATTCCCAACATGAATGACGACATCGTCGACGCCATTTTGGACTGGCTCGACAGCGACGAAGAACGACGACCAGGCGGAGCAGAATCGGACGATTACGAAGGACTTGCGATTCCGTATTCGTGCAAGAATGGGCCAATGGAATCCATCGATGAACTGTTAAAAGTACAGGGCGTCACGCCCGAATTTTTCTATGGCGAAGACCGCAACCACAATGGCATCTTGGACCTTGGAGAAGACCTGAATGGTGATGGGTTCTTTGATCCAGGCTGGCGAGGATACCTAACGGCGACAAGCCGAGAACGCAACACGACTCCTGAAGGCGACGAGAAGATCAACCTAAACATGGGCCAGATGACAGATCTGTTCGATGCCGTCGAAGAAGCATTCGACACAGAAACTGCCAAGTTCGTGGTCGGGGTCCGCATCGCAGGAACCGAATTTCTAGAATCCGCCGGAGGACTCGATCCCAATGACTTCCAACCGGATATCGACGGCCAGATTACTCGTGAAGGAATCGACCTCACCATCCCGCCACTGTACCAGATCAATTCCATCTACGACTTGATCGGCGTCGACACCAGTCCCGTCACGCAGTTTGAAGGGGGAACAGAAGTGTACTCAAGCCCCTGGGCAGAAGACGCCAATTCAATCTTGGCGGAACTCCCCAATTTGGAAGCCACATTCACAACCACAGATGACAGTTTTCTTGAAGGTCGAGTCAACATAAATCAAGCTCGAAGAGAAGTTTTGCTTGCTGGCCTGACGGTGGCAGATCTTCCTGAAAGCATCGCAGACGCCATCATTTCAGAGCGTCCAAGCGTCGAACTCGAAAGCGCTTCATCAAACATTCTTGTCCGCCGCAACACGGCCGCTTGGATTTTTGCCGAAGGTATTGTCGACTTGCAGCAGCTACGAGACGTGGGCCCTTATATCACGGTCGGTGGAGACGCCTATACGTTTCAAGCGGTTGGCTACTTCGGAGACGGAGGACCAACGACTCGACTGGAAGCAATGATCGATGCCACCGTCTATCCTCCGAAGGTCATTCAAGTCCGGGATCTCACAAATCTTGGTCGAGGCTATTCCCCGTCGTTGCTGAAAGGGCCGCCCGTGGAATAAGTTTCAGCAAACCGCTGTCCCGTGGCTCGCTATTTCTGTGGCCAATGAAATTTTAGCGGCCACTTGCCGAAGCTTTGCGTTTAAACGCAGTATCAGAATTCACTCCAAGAACCGTTTGACACCAAGGTGCCCCTTCATCGTTCACTGATCTGAACGGCTCTTTTTTCACGAGCTGATAAATCCAACGCGTCACAAACACGTTGAGTCTGTACAGAGAGGTCAATCCACGAGTGCTGCACATCACCGTTCCGCACTAGGTCACGAAACGCTTCGACCATGCATTGTTCCAAGGGTGGATGCGGAACCAATTGGCGACCGACCAACCCGTCATCATCGTGCAGCAGGTACTCAGGAGCATCATTGTTCCACGGTCGAGTAAAATCTTCGCAGGTCAAAACCTGCTTGCTTCCAGCGACTTCCAGCCAGCGACGACGTACTGTGTCGAAACTGCACTCTAGGGTTGCCATCTTTTCATCGGGAAACCACATCACGGCGTTCATGCGAGTATCCACATCGTTGTGAAACTTGGCTGTCGCCTGCACTGCGATTGGCATTTCGTCGAACAGCCACAAGGCGGCCCCAACACAGTACCACCCCAGATCCAACAAGGCTCCACCGCCCATGTTGCGATGCAACCGAATATTATCCATGGGCATCGTGTCCCACCGAAACGTGAAGACCGCGTTCAACTGAGTCAGTTGGCCTAAGTCTCCGCGACCCACCACTTCTCGAATCCGAGCAGCTCGAGCCGTGTGGTACCACATCACTCCATCCAACAGCACAACGCCATACTGCCGACAAACGTTGCGCATCGCCAACGCATCAGACACCGATACTGACAGTGGCTTTTCAACTAAAACATGCTTGCCAGCTTCAGCCGCCTTTGCCGTCCACTCGGCATGCATGGCCGGAGGCAAAGGAAGATAGACAGCGTCAATTTCAGAATCTGCAAGTGCGGCTTCGTACGAATCGTAGGCGACAGGAATATCGTACTTTTGGGCGAAGTCAGCCGCCTTTGTGGCATCTCGACTGGCAACACCTCGCAACATGACTCCCTGAGACTTTGCGATATGAGGGGCCACCTTTTGAGCGATGCGAGCTGTCCCCAGAATCGCAAATTTTAGATCAGTCATCGCCGTTTTTCATTCAAGCAGATTGTGACAGCACCAACTTAAGCTCGCCCAGATCACCCCGAGTCGCTCCACGTCGCCAACATTCATGATTGCAGTGCTAAGGCAACTGAACTTGGGGGCCGGCAACTGATCTCACAACTGCGGTGCTCGCTAAATGCCAGGCTGCATAACAGTGTCAACTGCGATTCCTTGGCCGTACTTCACAGCAGCTTGCTGATAAGCTTGCATCGCTTCAGGTAACTTTTCGCGAAGCGCGGCGGATCGTCTTGCATCACTGGGATGAGTCGACAGAAATTCCATCGGAGTTTCTGAGCCTTCTTTGGCCGCTGAAAAACGCTCCCAAAATTCCGGAGCTTCCGAAGGATCATAACCCGCTTTCGCCATCAACATGACTCCGATTTCATCAGCTTCCAATTCGTGTTTGCGACTGTAAGGCAAAATGGCTCCGTACTGAGCACCCGCGCCGTAGGCCGTTAATACGATATTTTGAGTCGTGCTCTTGGTATCTTTGACCAAAAGTTCAACTCCCTTTTTCACGGTATTTTGAACCGTCTGATGAGACATCCGTTCTCCACCGTGTCTTGCAATGGCGTGCCCAATTTCATGAGACATCACGACGGCAAGTCCCGCTTCGGTCTGACACACCGGAAGAATGCCCGTATAAACCGCCACTTTGCCACCCGGCAAACAAAACGCGTTTTGAGTCGGAGATTCGATGACATTGAAGTCCCATTCGAAGTCCGGACGTTCGGCAACGGCGGCAATCCGATCGCCAACTCGGCGAACAAGATCCGACACTGGGATCTGTTTCGTCACCGGCTCTTCCTGGAGAACCTGCTGATAGGCCGTCAGCCCCAGTTTGTTTTCTTCTGCCTGAGACATCACCAACAGCTGACGTCGGCCCGTGACTGGAACACTTGAACATCCAGACACCAGAAGCAGACCACCTACCGTGGTCGTGAATGCCGCCAGTAATAGAAAGGCGGCAGACGGAATCCGTTTTTCGTTTGTTTCAACGTCCATGTTGAAGCTCTTGTTGCGACCAACTGTTCGTGCGGAAAATCGAGTGCAGAAGACCAGAGAACAAAGAACTCGGGAGAACCACACAAATCTTCGACAGAACTAGCCCAACAAACGGTCTAAGAAAATCGAAGGTGCACGCAGCAAACAGTTCGGTGAGGTGATTGAAGAGTGGGTGTTTCGAGAGCGCAGATTATCGAAACCCGGGTCTTTCAAGCAACGTCGGATCTCGCCTCTGGCCCCAATCCCCCAGCCATGAAACACGACCACAACGCATAACGTCCGCTGTTGACGATTTCCTTCGTCACTCCGGCCAATTTCGCCGCTTACCTACTGTGCTCATTTTGTTGCCAACTCAACCGCAGATTCGAGTCCAATACGGCCAAAAAGCGGCTTTTCAGCCCCTTCAATGCGTGAATTTGCTGCCCCTCAAGGCGAAGGCGAAATCGGGATTCACGTTCTTCACCCAAGGTCACATGACGAGTAATCACCCGACCTCGACTTTGCCGGTCACGTAAGACAATCGCAGCTTTACAGCCAGAACGACAGGAATGCGGCGAAGCGCCCCGTTCTAAATTGACCGTATGAAGACCGTTTTTTACACTGAAAACTAAGCAGCCGCCTGTCTGCCTCGATCACAGGCGATAGAAAACCGGCGAACTTCAAACGGAAGAATGGCAATAAAATGACCCGAACAACTGTGCAGAGAACTTTTCTAGCCCTGTTCATGGTCGGCATCGTGGCTTCGACGGCAGTCGGTCAAACAGACAGCGGCGACGGGGAAAGCCGCACCTTAACAACAGCCGATGGCTGGACAATTCCTATTAACTACCTTGAAAGCAAGAGCGGTAAGGAATCTCCTGTCGTCATCATGTTTCCCGGAGTCGAAGGCAAAAAAGACAGCCGCACTCGAAAAGCATGGAGCGGAGTAGCCAAAGCCCTCAACAAAAAAGGCTTCGCTGTTGTAACAGCAGATCTTCGCAAGCACGGAGATTCCGTCCACATTTCGGGAACGGCCAAAGCAGTCACAAAGCTGCTGCCCGCTGATTACACGCTGATGGCAGCCCAAGACCTGAGTGCTATCAAGAATTTCTTGGTCACTGAGCACGAGAAACAAAAGCTGAATATTCGAAAGCTGGGAATCGCAACTTCTGGTTCCGGAGCCTTGGTATCTGCCGGATTTGCAGCAATTGACTGGGCTCAAAAACCATGGCCAGATGCATCAGTGTACTCCATGAGAACCCCCAAGGGACAGGATGTTCGAGCACTGTTTTGGATTAGCCCAGGATCCGTGGTTCGTGGAATTAGCACAACGACCATCATGAAAACCGTCGGCGACCCTCAAAAAGCGATCGCTGCTCATATTTGGTACAACCCTTCACAAAGGAAAGAGAAAGCTTCGGCAGAAAAACTCTGGAATTACCTGGATCCGAAGGATGAGCAATATGACAGTGTAAGAAAGCTCAATGAAGGGCCTGAAGGTCCGGCTTCAGAGTCAAGCGGAGAGGCACTGCTGGAAGGACGAGCTGGGCCCATCATGGAAGGACATATTGTGAAGTTCTTCGAAGATAACCTGAAAGTGCTCGAATTCCCTTGGAAGACTCGCAAGAGTCGTCTGTAAACCCATCGCCTGCTGACCCAACACCAAACAAAAGGACGTTGTGGTGTTGGAAGATTGTTGATTTTAAACCGTATAAATTTTGTTAAGCCCCTCTTTGCAACTCTGCTGATTTCATCGCTTAAATTTGGTCAAGCGGGACACTGATGTCCTGACGACCTAGACACTGACGTCATGGCACGAATAACACTGTCTGTCCTTGAAGGGCTGGAACGAGGAAAGGTCTACGAAGACCTTGAAACCCCCGTCAGTATCGGTCGAGAAGAAGACAATAGAATTCAGCTGAATGACGAACGCGTCAGCCGCATTCACGCGAAGCTGCAAGAAGATCGCGGAGACGTGATTCTCACAGACCTAAACAGCACCAACGGAAGCCGAGTGAACGGCCATCCTGTGCAGTTGCGAGTTCTGCAACCTGGGGACCACCTTCAAATCGGACGCTGCACATTGCTGTTTGGCAGCGACGCTCAAATTGCAGCCTATGCTCAGCGGTTAGGAGTCGAAGTTGCTTCGTTAACTCCTTCCAGCCAAGTCATCGAAGGCAAAAGCAAGGTCAGTGCTGAAAGAGATTCAGATGCTGATTTTCATCTCGCAGATGACTTTAGCCTTGAACATATGCAGATCCCCTTATTTCCCGGCGGGGCTCCGCAATTGCCTCAGCACCTGAGCCCGACTGATCGTGCACGTGTCAGTGACATTCTGGCTTACATGCACGAAAAGCTTCGAGACGTTTCGTTCGATGGAGAACAGGAACAAGACGGCGAAAACATGAACGTGCCTTGGGATCGCTGGCAAAACATGCTGCAGCTGCATCGAGATCTTGCGGCCTACCTCAAGCAGATCGCCAATCCGCATCACGATTAATGCTCAATCGTAGCCCGTGCGCGTTCACGGTAGGTGCTCACGGTGCGTGGTCCTAGTGCGTGCTCATGGCAAACGCTCAATCAAGGCAGGCTCTGCCAGCCTCTTCAATCCCAACCTTGCCAAGATCGCTGTCTCAACACAGCCCCCAAGACCTTCCGTTTAGAATCGGACATGTTCACAGCCGTTTGGTGGGAAGCAAGGGATTCGATTGTTATGGTTCACGGCAGTACTGATTAAGCCCCAATGACCTTAACGACTGAATCGTAATCGATGTCTGAGTTGTCTGTTCGACTGAACCGCCTGTCCCTCGCCAATCCAGTTTTGGTCGCTTCTGGCACGTTCGGCTACGCCAAGGAAATGGCTTCGTTCGTTGACTTCAAACAACTGGGAGGCATCATTCCCAAGACGGTCACTCCGTCTCCTCGAATGGGTAATCCTCCACCTCGAACGGTCGAAACGTCAAGTGGAATGTTGAATTCCATTGGACTCGATAACGACGGCTTCGATCAGTTCATGCAAGAAAAATTGCCGTATCTAGCTAGCTTGGGCACATCGGTCATCGTCAATGTTGCCGCCCGCTCAAACGACGAATTCGCCGTCATGGCCGAACGCCTGAATGCGGCCGAAGGTGTCGCCGCAGTTGAACTCAATATCTCGTGCCCCAATGTCTCGGGCGGAGTTGACTTTGCGACCGATCCCGAACTGGCAGCATCGGTTGTGAAGACCGTGTGTAGCGCCGGGGACCTGCCTGTCATTGCCAAGCTGACACCCAACGTCACCAGTGTCATCCCCATCGCCCAAGCTGTCGCAGACGCCGGAGCCGATGCTGTTTCTCTGGTCAATACGTTTCAAGGAATGGCGATCAACTGGAAGACTCGCACACCCGTTCTCGGAAATGTTCTCGGAGGTCTCAGCGGTCCAGCCATCAAGCCCTTAGCCCTAAGAATTGTTTGGCAAGTTGCTCAGGCGGTAAACGTGCCGATCATCGGAGTGGGCGGCATTCAGTGCTTTGACGATGTGATGGAATTTTTGGTCGCCGGAGCCACCGCCGTCCAAATTGGAACAGCCAACTTTTATAACCCTGGACTGTCCGCTCAACTGGTCAACGATCTACGAAGCGTCGTTCAAGAACAGGGCGTCAATAGCATCACAGAATTGGTCGGCACGCTCACCGTTCCCGACCGCAGCAAATGAGCCGAAGGAATGCAAAAACTTCAGCCTCGCAAGCGGTGGAAATGCGTAAAGTCCAGCGAATACCGGTCGCCGACACAGAAATGACCTTGAGGTCGATCTGTTTTCTTGACCGGTGACGACCAGACTGCGAAGATAGATCGTCAGTGTGTCAACGCATTTCAGGATCCTGCAGCAATGAAAAATCCGATCAAATTTTGCCTGCAGATTCACATCATCGCCATTTGCATCGCCGGCTTGCCGACATGCGGAATGTTCAGCGTGGCAGTCGCTCAAGATGGCACCATGTCTCATCGCCGATTGGAATTACCGCGCAACAGTCCGTCTGAACCCCAAGAGCAGCTGGCTCGATTGTTGCAATATATCCAAAGCCTGAAAGGCGAAGATCCGTCGTCCAAGCAACAGGATTCAACCGAAGCAGACCGCCCGACACTTTCTCAGCTTAAGCAAGCCATGGGGCCCGAACTAAGCAGCATGCTAGATAGCCTGCCGCCAAACGTTGTGAACGATGCAATGAAGGATCCCGCAATTCGCAGTCAAGTCAAAGACATGCTGCAACAGTTTTCGAAGGAAGGCACTCTGCCTGACTTCATTAATCGCCCGAAACAAAACCGAGCTACCCCAAAGAGCGACTCACCAAGCCCCAGAACAGGGCAGTCCAATCGGCCAAGAACTAGTAACGGCAACACACCTCCGAACACCAGCCAGAATATTCCGCGGTTTGGTCCCCCCAAAACCAACCCGGATATCGCTCAACGTCCTGGAGCTGCAGGTTCTGACGCTGCGGGTTCTGACGCAAAGGGCTCTCAACAGAATGCACAAGATCGGCTCAAGGATCTGATCCAACAGCTTCGCCAAAGGAATTCGCTGCAAGGTAATACTTCCCGGTCAGACAACGGGCAGCCAGGTCGTCCGTCAACCGATCAAGCTGGCTCACAGCAGATTCCAGAATCCAGCTCGCAAGGCAAACAAGGGAACTCGAACGCTCCCATGACAGAATCCCAGTGGGAAGAACGGCTCAGACAACTGATGCAGAAGCAGCGAGATTCAGTGCGCAATCAACGAAGCCATTCAAGCCAAGGCAATGCAATCTCCGACGCCGACTTGCAAACCCCAAACGGCACAGCATCTTCAGGTCAGAATTCTGGGAACAACGCCCAAGCTGGTTCTGATCTGGATTCACAAAACCGCACTGACACTGACAATGCCCGCTCAACAAATCCCTCACAATTACCCGGAGGCCAAAGCGGCAACCGCCGTCTTGGGCGTCGAGACCTTTTGCCATCACAACAGGGCTTTCAACCGGCTCCTTCGATGAGTGAATTTCTGGAACAAATGCGAGATGCCCCGGCTCCAGATCTAAAAGACCTTGGAGTCGATTTTTCGGCCGCAGGACAAAAAAAGAACAAAGGATCACAGGGCAATCTCATAGCAGACGCAATAAAGCAAATGGATCCGCAAGAACTTCGCGAACAGGCCAAAAAGGCACTGCAAGATAAGGGCTTTCGAAACACTCTGAAGAACATTTTGAAAGACGCAAAACAGTCTGCAAAACAGGAAGCAGGCTCTGGTGATAGCCCCAGCGACATGATCGCGAATATCGCAGCCGCAACAGGAATGGAAGATACTGTCTTGGAAGCTCTTGGAGGCATGACGGAGGAACTTGTTGAGATCGCGAAAGACGCAAAATTTCAGAACTCCAAATCAGACAATGCCAGTCATCAACAGGGTTCACCGAATTCATCGGCAAACGAAAGCTTAGACGCGGCCGGTGCACCTGATGATTCAAAACCGAAACCAGAAAAGTCGGTTTTCGGCAAAT
Organism: Fuerstiella sp.; assembly: GCA_039974975.1. Taxonomy (GTDB): domain Bacteria; phylum Planctomycetota; class Planctomycetia; order Planctomycetales; family Planctomycetaceae; genus Fuerstiella. Next base: position 125,449 of record JBDWHY010000043.1, read on the forward strand.
TTACTGAATCAGCATCGAAGGCCATCAACAACTTCTCTGAAGCTCCAAGTGCATCCGCAAGCGATTCAGTGACAACCGACATGCTCCCCGATTTGGGCGGCGGCAATTTTTCTACGCTCGTGTTCATCCTGCTGCTGATCATTGGGTTAATCGGCTGCCTGTTCGTTGGATCGCGATTGATGCCCGTCAACAAACCAGAGACTTCAGAACAGGTTTTAGCAACGCTTATAAAACAGGGCATCCGATCTAAGGAAGACGTCATCAAGGCGTTCCATCAGTTTGCCCTCAAACCCCCTCATGAAACTCAGCACTGGTGGACTCATTCCAAAGTTGTCGAGACAGTCGTTCATCAATACCCGCAGCATTCTGCTCGCATTCAATTGCTAGCCGCTTTGTATGAACAGGCTCGATACTTTCCTGCCGATTCAGAATTCACAGACGCCCAAATCCAACAGGCGGCCGACGCTGTCAGAACAGTGGGGGTGGCGTGAAACAGTTTTTGAATTTCACGCTCTGCTGTCTGTTCGTCATCTGCGCATTGCACCAGATGACTCAAACAGGTCACGCGTATCAAGCGGCATCAGCAACCGATCAAGCTGTCGGCAGCGGATCAGCCGTTGACGATGATTGGTTATTTCGCTTCGAACTGTTTCAGGGACTTCTGGAACAAAGTGGCTTAAATCCAGTCTCTTCAATCCCAGATGTATTCGTCAATCCAGAGAAAACAGTCGTGGTTTTGACGGGACAGATTTCCAGTTCATTTCCCCCACGACTGATCGAACGTTTTTGTGCCCGTGGTGGACACTTGCTTGTCGCCTGCGATACCGGCTTTTCTGCTGGCCGCATTGCCGAATTTCAGAAAGGCCCTGTCATTGTTCGTGGCAGCCAGAACCGCTATCTGAACTTCGAAGACTGTATTGTTATTTCAGATTTCCCCGCCGAACACCCCATCACAAACGGAGTTCAACGACTTGTCTTTAATCGGACGGGCTGGCTGAAAAAACCGAGATGGTTTTTACCAGCTTGGCAACAACTGGCGAACCTTCCCGCCAATGTCAGCCCCCGCAACAGCCGATCTCAGCCCGTCATACTGCAGGTCGAAACGACAGATTCCATGCAAGGGCGGCTGCTTGTGTCAGCAGACCACAGCGTGTTTACCAACGGAATGCTGTGGCATGGCGACAACGCACTTTTTGCAATTCAGGTGGCCGAATGGCTGGCCGAAGGTGATCGAGATCGGTTGCTGTTTATTTCAGACGGAAAAGCTCTGTCGGGATTCTTAGACAGCCCCGCATTTCAACCACCATCAATAGACATGCCAACTCCCAAAACAGATCTCGCCACCATGCTGAAATACATGACAGCACTCGCCAACAACGTGGTGAAAACGTCACAAGAAAAGAACTTGACCAATGAGCTGCTGGCGCGGCAACCACGAGGAATATCTGCCAGTAAGTATCGCCAAATCTTACTGATGGCCCTCGCAACCATCATCATTCTGTTCGCTGTGTGGAGATTCACCGCCACAAGCTACAACTACTACCAATCTCTGCCCAAGCGAGAAATGAAATCCGCACTGGATTTGAATCACGAGGAATTGGGAAGACAAGAAGAACTCAGCCGAGCCGCCAGTATGTTGGCTCGAGACTTATGTCGAGAATTGACAGGATCCACAGATAGTCGCGTCTGGGTGCAACAGCTGTCAAAGCAGTCCCTTAACCCACGAATCACGTCGCTTGATCGAGCCGAACGAGCACGACTTGGCACCATCGTTGACATAGCAACCAACAATCGAACCGTGCACGTATCAAAAAAGAAGCTGGAAGAACTTGGCGGGCTGATTCAAGACTTCAGACAGCAACACCACAGCCAAGCGCTGCCAAGTGGCGAACCCGCGTAGCCAACAGGACGACATGTTCGCGACTTGGCAAAAAGCTTCTTTGTGCACTGCACAAGCATACACCGCCCGAGCCCCATGGTATCGGTTCGCAAGGCGCTAGTTCGCACAGCACTGGTTCGCACAGCACTGAGTGCTTACTGTTGCCGCCCCTTTAACGCACTTGCCTTCGGGTACCCACCGCTCAATTCAGGCACTGTGACGCCTAACGATGATTTTCATAACGGAAATTCTTTAGAAAGTTGGACGATCGCCTACCGCGGTTTCCGTTACTTATCAAATGGGCCTGACGCTCTGAATCAACAATTCAGAAGACTTGGCACTCTTTGGTTCTTTACGGAACACACCACTTCTGTGTAAGCCAAAGAAACCATCGCGGGCGATCAACCATCATGATCGCTCGAGTCATTCAACGTGACCGGTCACGATTGAGAAAGTAAGTCGAACCATTGGTTCGACGGGTTCATTGAATGCCGCCTTGCTGCGACACAATCAGTCTTTTGATACTGATCGATATCGCCGCATTCGGCTCAAGCGCCTTCCCTTCTGCTCTGCTTCAAAGCAGCCGAACTTTCCCGTCAAACGATCAGAGGTCGCAATCATGAAGTCTTCAAAACGAAATCGACGTCGGACAAACCGACGCAAGTCTGCCTGGACTGCCGGTGAGGCCATGGAACTAAGGCAGATGCTGTCTGCCGTGATGTCGACTGTCGAAGAATCGGCGATTGATGGAGTTGGCAACAATGCCGAAAATGAAGACTGGGGCAGCACAGATATCGAATTGATCCGCCTGTCTGAAGCAGACTATGCCGATGGAATCGAAGCACCTTCGGGCGAAGATCGTCCGAATGCTCGAGAAATCAGCAACGCCATCGCGAATCAGGAAGAGTCGGTGTTAAACGACCGACAACTCACAGACTACCTGTGGATTTGGGGCCAATTCTTAGACCATGACATCGACCTTTCAGAAGGAGCCGATCCAGCCGAAGATTTCAGTGTAGAAGTGCCGCTTGGCGATCCCCTCTTTGATCCCTTCGGTACCGGCACTGTCGAAATCCCTCTCAGTCGCACGGTGTACGTCGACGGCGATGATTCCAGCGACGGGCAGCGCCAGCAGATCAATCAAATCACCGCGTTCCTTGATGGATCCGTGATCTACGGATCAGATGAAGAACGAGCAGAAGAGCTACGAACTCATGAAGGGGGCCTGCTGAAAACAAGCGACGGAGATCTTCTGCCGTTCAACGAAGCAGGATTAGAAAACGCAGGTGGAACATCAGAAACCTTGTTCTTGGCAGGAGACATCAGAGCAAACGAAAATGTGGCACTGTCTTCCATGCACACCATTTTTGTTCGAGAACACAATCGCATTGCGACAGAACTGGCAGCTCAAAACCCCGATTTGACTGACGAGGAACTTTACCAACAAGCTCGATCAATCGTCGCCGCAGAATTACAAGTCATCACCTACAACGAATTCTTACCAGCACTGCTGGGCAGCGATGCCTTGAGCGAGTACTCGGGATATGATTCCAGCGTCAACCCGAGCATTGCCAATGAATTTTCAACAGCCGCCTATCGCTTTGGCCACAGCCTGCTGTCTCCAGAATTGGTTCGGTTAAACGAAGATGGCAGCGTCATTGATGACGGCAATCTGTCTCTATCAGATGCTTTCTTTAGCCCAGACGAACTGACTGACAACGGAATCGATTCGATCCTTCGTGGAGCTGCCACTCAGTTAGCTCAAGAACTGGATTCTCAAGTGGTCGACGACGTTCGCAATTTCCTTTTTGGCCCGCCTGGTGCCGGAGGACTGGACCTTGTGTCGTTGAATATTCAGCGAGGACGAGATCATGGACTGGCTGACTATAATTCCATTCGCGAAGACCTTGGCTTAGATCCCATTGTCAGCTTCAGCCAAATCACCAGTGATGTGGAATTGGCGGCAGCATTGGAAGCGACCTATGGCAGCGTCGATAACATCGACCTATGGGTTGCCGGATTGGCCGAGGACCACCTTGAAGGGTCATCTTTGGGCGAAACCTTCACGACCATCATTGTTGACCAATTTGAGCGGCTGCGAGACGGAGACAGCCACTGGTACCAAAATGTATTCGAAGGTCAGCAGTTGCATGAATTGGAATCAACGACGCTTGCAGACATCATCGAACGGAATTCGGATGTGACTGGCCTGCAAGACAACATCTTTTTCGCCGCCGATGCTCAACCGATCGTCGAACACCCCACAAAAGAGCAACCTGGCGACCAGCACCGGAAGGACAAAGATTCTCACCGGCAATCCAACGACGCTCAACGCCGACACAGCACGCAACATGTGGGACCTCAGCAACAAAATCAAGACGCTCAACGAAGACTGGCCGAACGGCGCGAAACGCAGCGACGCTCACAAACCAGCCAACGTCAAGATCAAGCTGTCATGCAGCAGATTTCTCGAGCAGAAAAAGCTCGTCAATCTGCAAAAATTGAAGCTCGAGCGGCCGCTCAAGAAGCCGTCACTGAAGATTCTGGACGCAACAACCGGCAACGGCAGTCCGCTGAAGCCCGCCAACGTTCGGCGACATCATCTGGTGCACGAATCAACCGAATGGATCCTGCACTGATCGATGCGGCCATGACAGAACTTGCACAAGATGGCCAGTTGTCACGTCTTCGCGATGCAGGAAAAGGAGGGCGTCGATAACACAACACAAGTAAGAATGCCCGCATAGACCGTATGGCTCTTCGAGCTATCTTCGAAGAGCCTTTCTTTTGAACACGCGACAACGTGAACTTTGCAAACAAACCGAATTTCAATTGTTCTTATAAACCGAATGGCATTCTTGGCAGTTCGTAGAGATTCGAGACAAAGCTAACTCGTAGGCAGAAAATGCTCCAATGTCAGCCGAGTCTCTGATGGTCTCACACGCTTCGATGACTTTTTGAGCGTAGCCTACAAATTCGGGGTCATCACCATAGCCGTATTCTTCTCTTGCAATCACCTTCGTCAATGAAGCCATGATCATCGCTTCATGCTTAACAATATCTTTTTTGCTCTCGAAGGCAGATTCGGTGCCTGCTTCGTTTTTCATTTTGCGTTCGGCTTCGGCCATCCTCATCATCAACAGTCTCATTTCAGCGACGTCTGAAAACGAATCTTCAGGATTCGGTTCTTCCAAGCCAGCAGGTTTAGAACGATTTAGAACGTCGGCAATGTTTTCGAACAGCAGTAACAATCGAGCTTGGTCTTTTTTGCCTCGCTGCAAATTTGATTCTGTCATTTTTTTAGCCAGGTTGCGGATATAGACAGCATCATCTTTCCATGAAATCTCTTCTGGATGCTTGGAAGCAATTTCGGCCAAGGCCGCCAAAGAAGCAGCGCGACCTGGGATACTTAACATGGAACCATTGTATGTTCCCACAGACTGCAAAGACGATTTCATAAAGTTGCGAATCTGATTCACTTCGTCCAGCAGGTTCTTTGCTGGCAGCATTTGAGCCCAATCATCTGGACTTGCCGAAGTAGCAACGGCAGTGTCCGCCGGTGGTTCAGCCGCCATATTCGTTGTCGACGGAGGTGCGGTGTTTGAATCGATCGCAGCCATGTTCGCGACCGGCATTCCGCCCAAAGGTGTGGCATTGGAAGCAACTTCAAGCGGTTGATCGAAAAACACATCCAATGGCACATTGCCCAGATACTGAACACCGTTTTCGTCCGTCCAACGCTCATCGGGACGGCGTGCTTCAGTCGGCGCTCGACCCACGTCTTGCGACTTTGGTTTTGCAGATTCCGGATTCGAATTTCCATCGACAATGGGCGTTCCAGAACCATCGTCCCCTGAAACAACAGGATCAGACGAACCGCATCCGGCGTTGAAGCAAATTGCCCAGAAGACAAACAGGAGGTTGACCGAAATTTTCATAGTAGTCTCAACAGGCATTGTTCACGGGCCAGCAACACTTCACAGGATAACACAGCAGCAAACTTCAGGCTAGAAGCGATCGAATGGATATCGACATCCTAAAATACGGTGCCCGTTCTTCAGAAAAGAGATTGACGGAAACGCTGTTCGCGGGGCTCGTTCAACGATACGATTTAGAAGGCAGTCGTTGAGACTGCTTTGGTTGCCAATTGGGCCGATCACCATGGTCAAGTCGAAGCGGTGATGGACAGATCTGAGTTCGGTGAAGCATGGGGCAAAACGGCGAACGTTTGCCTCGCAATCGCCAACGCTAACACGTGATTTGGAATTCTTATGAAACCATGCCAACCCTTGAACCTGATGGCGGCGATTGCCCTTTCTTCGGGCTTCGCTTGGAACACTTGCGTTGCTGATGACCTGACTTCAAAGGACGACACCAACTGGATCCGCATCCAACTGGATGCTCGGTTTCGATCTGAAGGAGTATCAGCGGCCGATTTCAATAACGATGGAGCGATGGATGTTGCCGCTGGCGACGTTCTGTACTTGGCTCCTCAAGCCGACACTGATGCAACGGACTCCAAAAACTGGACTCGGCGAGACATCCGTGAACCTGGTGATTTTGTGGCCGGCAAAGGCTACAGCAATAGCTTCGCAAACACGGCATGGGATATGAATCAGGATGGGTTGGTTGATCAAGTCATCATCGGTTTTCCCGGAGACCCGTTTCATTGGTATGAAAACCCAGGAGACTCTGACCAACTTTGGAAACAGCATGTCATTTGGAACAGCGCTTGTAATGAATCGCCAGAATTCGAAGATTTAAACGGCGACGGAACTCCAGAATTCATCCTGGGATCTCAACCGGAATCAGTGATGGCCGTCATTTCAATTCCGACGAAAGATCAAACTCAACAGATTTTCCCAATGACATCTGTGAGTCAACCTAGCCAGCAGGCAAAAGATGCGAAGCGGCGAGGCACTGACAACGGAACATTCAAGTACTCACACGGATTAGGAATCGGAGACGTTAACACTGACGGACTCGCCGACATCATTATTACCAAAGGTTGGTGGGAAGCTCCGAAAGCGAGTGAGTCACAAGAACAATGGGCATTCCATCCCTTTGGTTCGATATTAGAAGCGGGCGATTCCGCAGCAAAGTCGGAATCATTGCCGGATGCGGCCAACATCTATGCCGATGATTTAGACAGCGATGGTGATGCCGACCTGTTTTTATCTTCTGCTCACAAATTCGGTGTTTGGTGGGCAGAAAACAAGGGCGATGCTCAGTGGGTTTTGCATGAAATCGACAAGTCGTATTCTCAGACTCACGCCGTCGAACAGGTTGATGTCAACGGCGATGGGCAACTGGACTACATCACCGGCAAACGCTTCTTCGCCCACAATGGCAACGACCCTGGTGGAAACGACGAAGTTGATATGTACTGGTATGAAGTAAAACGATCACAAAACACGCCTCCTGTAATCACTCGACATCGAATTGTTGCGGGCCATGATACTGGAGTCGGAACACAATTTCAGATTCAGGATATGAATCAAGATGGGAAACCGGACATTGTCCTTTCAAATAAAAAGGGAGTGAACGTGCTGTTGCAGAAATAGGCAGTCACGACCGAAACACAGTCAAAACTGGCCGCAGTTTTTCATCCTGTTGCAGCAGGGCGGCAATTCAATGGACACCTTTCCGACACGACGAAATCAACAACAAAGATAGAGATAATGGCAGCAGATGATCCTTTGGAAAAAGCAGCTCAGGAGTGGTTCAAAAAAGGTTCAGACGCCATGGGGCGTCTGAACTGGGATTTTGCCGTAGAGTGCTACACCAATTCGGTAAAAATGAAGCCCGGAAATTTGCTGTACAGACAAACCAAGCACGGCTGTTGTCGAAAGCTGCATGACGACAACGGCAGTGGAGTAAGAATGGCCAGCATGAAGCTGATGGGCCTGCGAGGAAAGATCAAGAAAGCCCGGTCTAAAAAAGACTGGGCGCTCATGGACCAACTTGCTGAAGAAGGCATGGCCACAAACCCATGGGACGCACAGCTTCACGCGGATATCGGAGAAGCCTGCTCTGAATTGGATTACGACAATGTCGCTTGCTACGCATGGGAACAGGCATGCAAAAACGACAGCGAGAACATTCCGTACTTGAAAGCGTTCGGAGAAGTTCTCGCCCAAAACGGCAAGTACGACAAAGCTCGCACATGTTTTGAAAAGGTGTACAAGCTAGACCCAGCCGATGGCGAAGCTCGCTCTCGAATGTCTCAATTGGACGCCGAAAAAACGATGAACCGAGGTTACGAGGGGTCACAATCGACCAAAGACGTGAAGGTCGAGCAGCCAAAAGAAGCGGCCAATGCTTATGAGCTTGACCGCCAAGCACGACGCGGAAAAGCTCAGGAATCTGTTGCTCCCGGAGAATCAGAGGAAGCGGATCTGAAAAATGCCATTCGAAAAGATCCAGAAAACTTGGCGTTGTATCAAAAGCTGATTGACCACTACCGCGATGAAAATCAATACGCAAACGCACTACAGATTGTCGAAAAGGCAATTGAAGTTGCGCCTTCCAACGAAGACTTCAAAGTCGCAATGGAAGAGATTGAACTTGAAGGACTAAGAGAACGACTGGCGGAAGCAAACGATCGATTCCGAAAACATCCCGAACGTGAAAATCTGAAAACGAAAGTCGCCAAACTTTCTGGCGAAGTTCACAAGAAAGAAATTGCCGTACTGATTAAGCAGGTCGAAAATCATCCCAACGATATGAAGCTGAAATTCGATCTTGCCCAGTTGCATCGCAGGACGAAAAAATTTGCGTTAGCCATTCCCCTGTTCCAACAAGCAGTCGCCGATTCAAGGCACAAGGAAGCGGCACTGGTCGCGTTGGGCGAATGTTTTGTGAGATCGGGCAAAGCAGACTTGGGACGCCGTCAGTTCATCAAAGCTTTGGAAACACTGAATCCAACAGACGCTCCCGACCCCTTCAAAACGGCTCATTATTTTCTGGGTCGAGTCTACGAGAAAGCAGGGAAAAACGAAGAAGCAGAAAACCACTACAACGACATCTTGATGGTGGACTACGAATATCGTGACGTTTTGAAGCGACTCGAACAGCTTCAAGGCGGAAGTGATGAATTCGATGATGTTGATGTCGATGAATAGATGCTGGGCCGAGCTTGGTCCGCAGCCAACCAATGCCGAAAGCCACGGGCATCCAATTGGGCTTGAATTGATTACTGGAAGGTTCCGGTAATCAATTCACATTTCGTTTTCGAATGTGATGTCGTGAAGGTGGCCGTGTTTTGCAGCACTTTCGAGTGCTCGGAAAACGTCCAACGACTAACAAAACAGAAACGGAACAAAATTCAGGCATTTGGCGTCTCCCAAGCGTACCCAGCAACAACGCCTCGACTGAACATTTCACTTTGGTAAAGGCTGAGCCTTATTTTTGGGCTGCAGTTGCTTAAGATGCTTGGCGGCTGTGAGGCAAAGGCAACATGGCTAACACAATTCTGTTTCTCCGCTGACCGGTTCTCTGTGGACGGCAATGTCGACGCCTGAAATTCATAGCTATTCCGAAGCGATGAAGTGGATTTCGGATCGTATTGACTACGAGAAGATACGCCCTCGAAAGTCATCTCGGCACTTTCGACGAGAACGCATGGCGGCGTTGCTGAAGATCATTGGTTCCCCGCAAGACAGAATTCCTGTTGTGCACATCGCCGGCACAAAGGGAAAGGGAACGACCGCCGCGATCTTACATTCCATTCTGGTCTCTTCGAACATTAAGACAGGACTGTTTACCAGTCCTCATTTGCACAAGTTCGAAGAACGAATGCGGGTTAATCACGACCTGCCATCAGAAGAACTGGTCACCGAATTGGTGCAAACGCTGATCAATGCATTGCACAACCAGTCTGATCCCATCGTGGAAGATGGTCCAACGTACTTTGAAATCGCCACACTTCTGGCATGGATGCTTTTCGATCGTCAGAAGGTTGATGTCGTCATTCTAGAAACGGGACTCGGTGGACGGCTCGACTGTACGAATACATGCCAACCCGTGCTCACAATGATCACGTCGATTGGTTTCGATCACACGGATATTTTGGGAGACACTCTTGAAGAAATTGCCGCCGAAAAAGCGGGGATCATCAAACCCGGTATCCCCAATCTCACGGCAGCGGATCAGCCTGAAGTCTTGAATGTCATAGATTCAGTCGCCCACGAAAACGGTGGTCGGTCGATCAAACTGCAGCAGGCATATGAATTTCGAATTGATCAGCAGCGAGATGGCAGATGCCAAGTTTTTTCATTTCGAGCCGCAGGATTTGAATTCGATTCGCTCCGCTTGCCTCTTCTAGGAGCTCACCAAGTCACGAATGCCGGACTCGCAATTGCCGCTGCGGAATTGCTGTCCAAGCAATTTGCTGGCATCAACGCCGAATCGATTCGTCAGGGAATCGAAACAGTGTCGTGGCCCATCCGCTTCGAGATCATTGCAGATCATCCAACCGTGATCCTCGACGCGGCTCATAACCCTGATTCCGTGGAAGCATTTGTTCGCACCTATCAGTCTTGCTTTGTCGACCAAAATTCGATCGTCTTATTCGGCGGCAGCCAGGACAAAGATATTCCAAAGATGCTAGGCCACTTGGTCAGCCACATGCCGACTCGGCTGTTTATTCTGTCACAGTATACCAGTGGGCACCGTGCGTGTGATCCGCAAGAACTGTTGCGATTCATCAAGCCGCTCTTGCAACCTGGCCAACAAGCGATGGTCGCAGCAACTCCACAAGCGGCCCTCGACATGGCAATCAGGTGTGCCCACCCGGTGGATACCCTTTCAGTACTGGGGTCCATCTTCTTTTCAGCGGAAATTCGTGAATTAATATCGCGATAACTGGTCAAACGATCACGGAAAGCATGATCGATCGAGAACGTTCGATTGTTCGCCCCGGATGAGCTTGACCGTGAAATTCGCTGGTCATTCCGACCAGATCTCACGCACGTTTTCGCCACCCTCGGCTGTCAGACCAGCGTCCTAAACCGCTGCACCCTGCGCGATCCTAAAAATCATCGCGATCGCTTCTGCCTTAGCTAAGTACGTGTCCTTTTTTTTCAACAGCACCCGATTTGCCAGGCTAGGTTTCCTGACAGACACATTGGGTATCCGCTGGGTGAATGCCCTCCTCAACAACTGGCTTCCTCGGCCAACACGAAAACGACACTTCGCATGGTAGATTCAACAGACATCTTGGCTGGTTCGACGGTGCTTCGTGGCACGACGTCTGATCCCATTGATGCACCAGCGATTATCCATCGAGAAACGCTGCTTTCGCAGCTGCCATCGACAAGTAATCACCAGTACGTGCTAGTCTGCAATGACGACAATCGCATTCTGGGCATCGTGCCAACACGTGAAATTGATCGACGACTTAAGTCACCAAATCGATTCGAACGCTCACGATGGGAATCAATGCCCATTGGTGCCATGCTGACAATGTCCATTCCTGAATCTCAGGACACGGACAACCAGCTTAACCAATGGTCAGGAGAAGACATCCAATGCTCGGCGATCAGAGAAAACGGTAGTCTCTTCGGGTTGTCAGTCGATGGCGACTTGTTTCTAAGCTGGAAGCGACTGGAATCTTTGTTCACAGATGCTTTGTCGGACCCACTGACCGGTCTCATGAATCGGCTGGCCTATGAACGTCGACTTCGAGAAGAATGGAATCGATCTCATCGAAGTGGAAATTCGATCGGCATCGTCGTCGTCGACTTAGACAACTTTAAAGAAATTAATGATACATATGGGCATGTTGTTGGAGACAACGTGCTTTCCCATGTCGGACGCCAACTGGAACTCAGTATGAGATCCTACGACATGGTTGCGAGATTTGGCGGAGACGAATTTGTCGCGTTGTGCTTGGGCTGCTCACCGGGAGAAATTGAAATTCCTATCCGCCGATTACTGGACAGTCTTACGAACATTGCTCTGCCAGCCGGCAATGACATTGTTCGTGTGACGGCCAGTGTTGGGGCTGCCGTCAGGCATGATGCATTCGACGGCCACCTTCCAGAAGATCTCTTTGTTGCGGCAGACCAATGCCTCTACGAATCGAAACGATCCTCATCGAATTCATGGATGATTGAATTCGGCGAAGACCAATCTTCGAATCCTAAACCACTTGTGCAGAGACTCGACAGTGATCCAAAGAGATTGACTTCCGATGTCAGCTCTTCGACTCACTAAACTCAGAGAACGCCGGATTTCTTCAAGTCTCGCATACTGAACAGCAACCATGACGACAACAACTCCCAAGCCACAGCCTGTGAATGCCATGCAACAGCGTCACGATTCCATCGAAAAAACCACTGCTCCTGAAACCATGAGCTGGATCCTTTACGGACATCTTCACGAAAACAGCAAAGCTGTGAAGATGAAAATCGAAAGCCAGCCATTTCGTATCGGAAGACACCAAGATAATTCTGCGTGTCTGCCCAACGGGACGGTTTCTGGCTATCACGCAGAAATTGTCGCAGCAGGCGAACAAATGCTGCTACGTGATTGCGGCAGCACCAACGGCACTCTGCTGAATGGCCGACGGCTTAAAACTGTCGAACCATTGAGAGATGGCGACATCCTTCACTTTGGTGAAGTCATGTTCGTTGCCCGCCAAGAAGCAGACATTGCTCGAGCAGGAACCGAAACAATTGACGCTCTTGGAGACGCAATTGCCCAAGTTCAACTCAGCACTCTCATCAATCGACCGGGCGTGCAGCCTTTCTTTCAACCAATCGTTGAATTGGGCACCGAGCAAAGGATTGGATATGAAGTCCTCACTCGAAGCCAGCTGATTGGCCTGGAAACTCCCGACAAGATGTTTCGAGTGGCCGCTCAGCAAACCAAGGAAGCGGCACTTAGCCGAGTTTGCCGAGTGGAAGGCATGAAGGCCAGCGATCAGCTGCATTCTGAAATGGCATTCTACCTGAACACCCATCCTGCAGAATTAAATACTCCCGACTTATTCGATTCATTGCAGCTGCTTCGAGAATTCCATCCCGATGCAAAAATCGTTTTAGAAGTGCATGAATCTGGCGTCACCAGTGTCGATTACCTGAAGCAGCTGCAAAGCGTCCTTCGGCAGCTCAACATGGGCCTCGCCTACGACGATTTTGGAGCAGGGCAGGCTCGGTTAGCCGAACTAATCGAAGTGCCACCTGATGTCCTGAAGTTCGATGTCAAACTTGTTCAAGGACTACCAACGGCATCGGAAGCCCGCCGCTCAACGGTGGCCGGTCTGATCAAAATTGTCAGTGACCTCGGAGTCAAAACATTGGCAGAAGGAATTGAAACCGCAGAAGAAGCAGAGATTTGTGAAGAACTCGGATTCGAACTTGCTCAAGGCTATCTCTTCGGCAAAGGCGAGCCAGTTTCGTACTGGTCTAACGAATAACGTTCGGCTGCTTCACTGACGATCAATGAGCGGCGACCACTGATCGAGATGACTCGCGGAAAGCCAATTCTAGACCACCTTTCTGCATGTCATGGAAGCTCAGAAACACCTTGTTTCAACAAGTCAGTGATTGGCTTCGAAACAAGCTTTGCAAGTTACGAACGCGGCTTTTCAAAGCACTCAAGATTCAGCCGCGACAATCAAAAGATTTTATTTCATGTCCACGCTTACTCAACCTGCTCCAGATTCCACCCTCTTGCAACTGCTGCTAGGTGGAGAACGATTCTGGCCAACGGAACCTCGGAATACGCATGACCTAGGCTTGAGTGAACCGTTTCTGGAAAGTCTTGTCTGTAAGCTCTTGCTTGCAAACGGCAATCGCAGTGGACGTTCGGTCGCATCAGACCTTCGCTTACCATTCCGCATCGCCGAACAAACGCTGGAACGACTCAGAACCCGACGGCTGGTCACACATGCAGGGTCAAGTAGCTTCAACGATTATATCTACAGCCTTTCTGACGAAGGTCGAGATCGAGCAGGCTCTTTCAACCAAGAATGTTCCTACGTCGGCCCAGCTCCCGTTCCACTCGAAGATTACATCACATCCGTCGAAGCTCAGGCAATCGGAGACGAACCGATTCGACGAGCCGAAATGGTTGACGCGTTCCATGACATCTCCATCGAAGGCGAGTTGCTGGATCTCCTAGGCCCAGCAATCAACAGCACCAGCGGTATGTTCCTTTACGGAGCTCCAGGGAATGGAAAATCAACTCTGGCGCAAAGAATCACAAGCTGCTTCGGTCAGGAAATCTGGTTGCCTCACGCAATCATCGATGGGCGTCAAATCATCACCTTGTTCGACCCTGCCTACCATCGCGAAATGGATCTTCCAGATTCATCCGCAGGCCATGACCCACGCTGGGTTCGCATTCGCCGTCCCACTGTGGTTGTCGGTGGAGAACTCACACTCGATAGTCTCGAAATTCGACACGATCCCATCAGCAACATCAGCGAAGCCCCGCTGCAAATGAAAAGCAACGGCGGCTGCCTGCTCATTGACGACTTCGGTCGTCAAAGAGTGTCTCCGGAAGACCTGCTGAACCGTTGGATCGTGCCTTTGGAAAACAAACACGACTTTCTCACTTTGCCGACAGGCAAAAAGCTACAAGTGCCCTTTGAACAACTCATCATCTTCTCGACCAATCTTGCCCCCGCAGATCTCGTCGACGAAGCTTTCCTAAGACGCATTCCCTATCGAATTGAACTGAAGGATCCAGACGAACAAGAATTCAACTGTCTCTTTCAGATCGCCGCAGAAAACGCGGGTTGCTACTACGAGCCAGACACTGTGACGCACCTGCTCGACACATACTACCGGCCGCAAAATCGACCAATGCGTCGCTGCCATGCCCGAGACCTGTTGCTTCAGGTGAAGCACTATTGCACTTACAACGATTTAGTTTTTGAAATGCGGCCCGACTACTTCGACCGTATTGCAGGTGGTTTCTTTACCGACATCGAAACCAAGAATCTAGCAAAAGGATTGACACCTCAACCCGCATAACGCAGCACCGTGTCGTTTGCTCAATCCTGTTCCAATGCTGGATCGCACAGCCACTGATTGATCCACCGTTGGTCACACCCCTAAATCAACATTCCCTCCGCGACCTTCATTTTCGCGATGGACTTAAGCCATGTCAGAAACTCGAAAACTAGATACTGTCGTCACCCCGCCAGGAGCATTTCAGGCGGCCGACGTTGGACCGAAGGCGAGTGTCGCGCAAGCTCCGATCGAAGAAACGGTTGCCGGGATTGAAATCGCTGGATACGAACTTCTAGAAAAACTAGGCAGTGGTGGGTACGGAGAAGTCTGGAAAGCCATCGGCCCCGGAGGCCTACCCAAGGCAGTCAAGATCTTGTTCGGTGAAAAATCGGGACAACACGCAGCCGTCGAACTGAAAGCGCTGCAGCGCATGCGAGAACTGCGGCATCCGTTTTTGCTAAGCATCGAGCGAATCGAAATCATCAACAATCGATTGATCGTTGTGACGGAACTGGCCGACCGAAACCTGTCTGATCGATTCGATGAGTGCCGACGACAAGGACAAGTTGGAATCGAACGAAATTGCCTATTGGGCTACATGACCGATGCAGCTGATGCGTTGGATTACATGTATGAACAACATGGCTTGCAACACTTGGACATCAAGCCAGATAACATCTTGCTGCAGGGCGACCGAGCAAAAGTTGGAGACTTCGGTTTAGCGAAAGACATCAGTCGCACGGACGTTTCGATGCTGAATGGCTTTACGCCGATGTACGCCGCGCCAGAACTGTTCGAGGGGAGCCCTGGGGCAGGAAGCGACCAGTACAGCATGGCCATGATGTACACCATGATGCTGACAGGAAAATTGCCGTTCACTGGAAGAACGCCCGCGCAGCTCATGTCTCAACACATGAAAAGTCCACCCGACCTAAGTGCGCTGCAGCCTATTGACCGCCCCGTAATCGCACGAGCTCTGTCAAAAAATGCGAATGCACGGTTCGATAGCAATCGAGCCTTCGTTGAAGAACTCAGTCGCCGAAAAGCGGCTCGCACAGTTCAACCGCTCCGGATGATGGACTCACCGATCAATGATCCGAAAACGGAATTGGTGGCGAACATCGAAGGCGCAAATCTCGTACGACAAGATCTGAAACCGTCAAAACCCAGAAACCATACCCCACCGCCTGTCACCGCTGACACCAAACTCAGAACATCCGTGGTCGTAGGCATTGGCGGACTTGCAGCTCAAGCGTTACAGCAATTGAAACACAACTTGAATCCAGAAGGTGGTCCTTCTGCGCCGTCAGATCTTCCCATGTTGCTTCTGGATAGTGACCGAGACGCATTGAATCACGCAAAGGCATCAGGCCTGCTTCCAGCGCTCAGTCCAGAAGAAACCTTGCACCTGCCTTTGAAAAAATCCAAAGAGTACAAGCAGAACAAAAACTTAGATCTGTCGTGGCTGTCACGACGTTGGCTGTTCAATATTCCGCGCAGTGGCAACGTGGATGGCATTCGCCCACTCGGGCGTTTGGTATTGGCTGACCATCAGGAAAAAGTGCGAGCAGGCATCAAGCAGCTGTTGATGCAATCAACGAGCGACGAGTCAGTCGATGCATTTGCCAAGCATGCTCAGTTGCCAGTCGAAAAGACGGCCATCGATGTGTATGTTGTTGCTTCATCCACGGGAGGGACCAGTAGCGGAATGGTGGCCGACATCGGACTCATGATTCAGTCGATCGCTCGTCGAGCGAAACTGGGTGATGTCAAAGTTCATTGTATTCTTCTGCATGGCACAGGATTAGTGCGTACGACAGCAGATGTCCAAGAAGCCAATACGCTGAGTCTACTTAAAGAACTTCGACACCTGCTCACACCTGGTTTGGGCAGCCCTCGAGGCTTCATTGAAGATCAGCATTCCCTCGATGATTGCCCCTTCGATTCTTGTCGAATGGTTCCTCTTGGAGATGGAGAAAGTGAGAACATCCTTCTGCAACAGGCTCAGCAAGTCGGACGATTCTTATTCGATGTTTCAACCACGGCTGTCCAGTTAGACTTCCACGACTGGAAACAACAGCAAGCACTATCAACGCTCGGCCCCGGCTGCCTGCAATTGTTGGGCTTAGACCAGCAAAATGCAGCCAACGTCATGTCTGCAACCGCGGAAGCCAATAGCTTGTCGAGCAGCCTGTTGCGACACTGGGTGGGATCTGTTCGAACCACTCCAGCTGAAGCTGATCGAACACTGCCCACCGAAGAAATCCAATTGCTGCTTTCCAATCTGAATTTGACGCAGGAAACACTTCCTCCGCAGATCATGTCGATCCTTCAAGGTGAAACAGGCCAAGAAATTCAAGCGTGCAGTGATGGACTTTTCGAAAAAATTAAGCGGCAGTCTGATGGCCAACCGATGAATCAAAGTCAGTTGATCGAAGCAATTACCACCGAAGGATTTCGAAGTCCGTCTGATCCCGATGAAAAAACGGTTGTAGGAATTGTCAACGAAGTCAGTGCCATCTTGGAAACAGCTCGAGTTCACGCGAGCGACATCCTGAGCAAACATCTGAATCAAGCCTTGGACAGTCCCGGACGCCTCGTCGCCATGCAAATTGCGGGCAACGTCGCCCAACAGGAGCTTGCAGATACGTCGGCCGTGTGTACTCGAATGCGTGAAAGAATTGAAACCGCTTTTGCCGAACTCACAGAGAACGCTTCGCCCGAACTTATCATCAGCGATGAACAAGCGATCGACCAGTGTCGACAGTACTGCACCTTGATGGCTTGGCAGCTGGTTTACCGCTGCTTCATCGACCACTTAGATGGGCTTAAAGAATTCGTACAAACAGAATCAGCATCTCTGAATTCTATCATTCAATCATTAAGCGAAATCGCAGACAAAGCAGAAGCGGACACCACTGACACGGCACAGCAGACGTCAGAGATTGAAGTTCGTTTGATTCACGAATTCGATCGATTTGTCCGTGGAGTCAAAAGTGACCTTCTTTCAAAACACGCCGCAAACAATACGGCGAAGTCGACCACATTGAATGACCTGACAGCAGCCGCTCAACAGTTTCTACTTGCCGCAAACGAAAAGAATGAAGACGCATCGGCAGCCGGGCTGCGAAAGCAGTTTCCAGCAACGGTGTGGCCGAAAATTGGCGGTGTCGGAGGAATTCGACGAGTTCTCGGATTGATCCCAGAAGAACTGGATGCTGCCGATTGGCGAAAACGGCTACAACAAGAATTCGACGATTGCGTCGGCATTCGGCAACAGCTTGGCAGTCATTTATCCGTGTACTGCGAACTGGACGAAGTACCGTTCGAAAGCGTGATCAATACGCTCAGCTACAACCGATCGCATCTTGAAGAAGTGGCAAGTCGAGTACACACAAGAATTGATATCGATTGGTAACCCATCCACTGCCACTTAACGGGCTCCACCCGATCGCCCAGTTCGCAACAAAACATCAGGGAACTTGTCATTCAAATGGCCAGTTCCCTTTTTTCTTGCGCTCATTCTGGCCTGCAAAAAGACTACGTTTCCTTACACGGGAAAGCGGCTCAGGCGGTGGGATATCGAACCTGCCTGCGATATGATGGTCTCACGTTTACCGAATCAATCGATCGACTTTTTGCAAGCACACACTGCTTGGCAATTTCCGTCGTCAACTCGCTCACTTTGCATTGTTGGCCCGCTTAATCATGCCCCGTTACGACTTTTCTCGAATCGAATCTTCTTGGCAAAAATACTGGGAGCAAAACGCGACCTTCGAAGCTGAGCCTGTCACAAGCTCGAAGCCGAAAATGTATGCCTTGGATATGTTCCCCTATCCTTCCGGAAGTGGGCTGCACGTCGGTCATCCCGAAGGCTACACGGCAACTGATATCGTGTGCCGTTTTGAACGCATGAACGGTAAGAATGTGTTACATCCTATGGGATGGGACAGCTTCGGTTTGCCTGCCGAAGAACATGCTGTCAAAACGGGAACTCATCCTCGCGAAACCACAGAAAAAAACATCGCCACGTTCAAACGCCAGCTCAAGATGTTGGGGTTTAGCTACGACTGGTCTCGAGAAGTCGCCACAACAGATCCTGAATACTACCGCTGGACTCAATGGATTTTTCTGCAACTGTTCGATACTTGGTACGATGCCGACCATCAATGGACGGGCACTGACGGTAAATCGCGAACCGGCAAAGGACGTCCCATTGCGGAACTCACGATTCCAGCAGAAGTCACAGCTGCAGGAGCTGACGCAGTCCGCAGATATCAAGACAAGCACCGTCTCGCCTATCTGAATGAAGCTCCGGTTAATTGGTGCCCGGCATTGGGAACTGTACTGGCCAATGAAGAAATCATCGACGGCAAGAGCGAACGGGGTAGCCACCCTGTTGAACGAGTCGCTTTGAAACAGTGGATGTTAAACATCACCGCATACGCCGATCGTTTGGGAAGTGAACTGGACGACCTTGATTGGCCCGACAGCATCAAGTCGTTGCAGAAAAACTGGATCGGTCGCAGCACAGGAGCTGAAGTTGACTTCTTCATCGGCGATCAGCCCTTTGTTCAGTGGCAAGCTGATCGTGACAAGAATTCCTTCCCAACAGAAGCTGCAGACGACGTGTTGCGAGTCTACACGACTCGGCCAGACACGTTGCACGGTGCGACCTATATGGTCATAGCGCCAGAACATCCGTTCGTCGACCGCTTGACGAACGCCGAACACAAATCTGCCGTCGCTGATTACATTAAGACGGCCTCACTGAAAAGCGATTTGGATCGAACCGAATTAGCGAAGGAAAAAACGGGAGTCTTCACTGGCTCGTTCGCCACCAATCCCATCAACGGTCAACAGGTTCCCATTTGGGTCGCCGACTATGTGCTCATTAGCTACGGCACCGGAGCCATTATGGCGGTACCGGGGCACGACTTGCGAGACTTTGAATTTGCAGTGAAATTTGAAATTCCTGTGATTCAAGTGGTTCAACCACCATCGTCTTGGAAACCTTCGAAAGACGAATCTGCAGCTGCAGCCGAAATCAACGGCAAGGAAATTGTTCCGTTTGCAGGCCATGGAACGGCGATCAATTCGGACGAGTTAGACGGCCAAGAAACCGCCGATGCAAAAGCTTCCATCATTCAAATGTTGGATGATACGGGCATCGGAAAATCTGCGGTCAACTACAAGTTGCGAGACTGGCTCTTCAGCCGTCAACGCTATTGGGGCGAACCCTTCCCAATTTGGCACGAACTTGATACCGACGGCAATCCTACGGGACTGATGAGAACCGAGCCGATCGAACAGTTGCCTGTTCCACATCCTCATATGGAAGACTTCAAACCCACGGGATCTCCGGAACCCATGTTGGCGAAGGCGGAAGAAGCATGGCTTTACAAAACCGCTGAAGATGGCACCAAGCTAAAACGAGAAACCAACAGCATGCCTCAATGGGCGGGAAGCTGCTGGTACTTCCTGCGTTTCTGCGATCCCAAAAACAGTGACGCGTTTATTGACCCCGAAGCCGAAAAGTACTGGCTGCCTGTCGACCTTTATATCGGTGGAGCAGAACATGCTGTTCTGCATTTGCTGTACGCTCGATTCTGGCACAAGGTCCTGTTTGACCTAGGACACGTCAGCACTCCAGAACCATTCCATAAACTGGTGAATCAAGGAATGATTCTAGGAGAAGCAGACCCAGCCACTGGCAAAGCAGAAAAGATGTCGAAGTCTCGAGGCAACGTTGTCAATCCAGACGACGTCGTCAAAGAATACGGAGCCGATAGCCTTCGCCTTTATGAAATGTTCATGGGACCTCTCGAGCAGGTCAAACCCTGGAGCATGAAGGGTGTCGAAGGAGTCTTTCGATTTCTGGGCCGAGTCTGGCGCATGGTCATTGACGATCGAACTGAAGCAGTCACCCTGCATGAATCAATCAACGATGCCGAACCAACAGACGAACAACTTCGAATGTTGCACAAGACAATCAAGGCAGTCACTGAAGACATTAAGAAGCTAAGTTGCAACACGGCAATCAGTCGCATGATGGAATTTACCAACTTCTTGTCGAAAGAAGACAGTCGCCCCAAAGCTGTCCTCGAACCGTTCGTTTTGCTGCTAAGCCCCTTTGCACCTCACCTTGCCGAAGAACTTTGGCAGACGCTGGGGCACGATAAAACCTTGGCCTATGAACCATGGCCAAAATTCGATGAATCTCTACTGGTTCAAGACACTGTCGAAATCCCCGTCCAGTTCAAAGGCAAACTCAAAGCAAAAATCCACGTGCCAAATGGACTGTCAGCCGAACAGTTGCAAGCTGCTGCTGAAGCCGATGAGTCTGTTCAGAAACATCTGGAAGGCAAGACGATTATCAAAGTCATCGTGATTCCCGGACGAACGGTGAACTTTGTCGTGCGGTAATCCCAAAAGTAATCTCACAGCCAATCGAAACATGGTCGTCCTGCAACATCGCGGGACAACCATGTTTTTTTATGCGCTGTCCAAATCATACGGTGATGACTGTGCCGTCAATATTGCAGAAGAGAAGATTCGGCGCAAAACCTAACAGCTCACACGACAGGTCCCTGATCTTGCGGAACACAGACCGTCATCGACAGTGCTTCTGTGCTTGCCCCTTGTTGCATTCATTCTTGCCCAATACAGGCTATGCGAAAACAGACTGGTAAAAGTGTGTCGATGCGCTTTGCCGCCAGCAGTACCAGAACAACCCGAACAGTCTTCGGCAGCGACAGACTCTTCCGATATTTCCTGACTGGCGGCGGTCCTCAGGAAACGTGGCCTGAAACCCGTTTCCCCTCACGTAGTCACGACATCAGGGGTATCTTTACTAAGGCCGTTTTCACGACCTGAAAACCACCCAAAGCATCTGTTTCAAACCGCACCTGTCAGGAAGGCAGTCTGGTGAAACCCAAACATTACCCCCACATCACTGTCGCCGCAGCAATCACCATGTTGCTGTTGCCAGCTTCATTGCTACTGCTGACTCCGTCCCAAAAAACTCAGTCAATCGATCAAATGATTGCCGCTGCAGACGCGGAAAAAGTGCAGCCCCTCACAACAAAGACGGCTCCGACACTTGCAGCTGCAGCTTCAAAGCCAAAGAACCGCCCAGCCACTCGAATCGCCATGCTTGAACCACAGGCAGCCGACCATGCGATCGCTTTACAGTCGCAACAACCCGCCTTTCAACAGATGCCCTCACGTGCTGCCGAATCATCCATTCGAGACACCGAGACAAACTTCAGCTCGGCAATACTGGAAACAAAAGTTCCTAAGCAGTCCACGTCGGCAACCACGAACACAGCAAGCGAAGCCTTTGCCAGCACCGAAATCAACGCAGATCCATCAGCCGAGCAGACCGCAGAAGACGACAAGTTGAACGAAGAAATGGAAGCCGCTTTGGCGATTCGCTCATCCACAGACGATTCGCACTTTGAATCAACGGGGCACTTGGCGATGACTGGCCCAACAAGGTCTCAACGTTCGGGCACCATGCGATCACCGGGTTCTGCGAGATCACACAACTTGATGGATGACCCCAAATCAGATTCAGAAGCGGCATTGCCCGTCCTACTGGACGAAGATCCGTTCGCAAGTGAACCCAAGAACCCGGTTGTTGACATCTTACTTCAGCAACCATCTGAACGTCGCCCGGTCAGCAAAGTAGAAAACCTAATTGCGACAACTCAACAACCCGGTTGGCCCATCGCTCTGATCCGCTCTGATCTTCCTGACGATGTGTGGTGGGTTCAGCAGATGGTGGGTATCCGAAACCGATCGTTTGCATCACGAGTCAACTTTGGCAACGACAATTCATTGCCAGGGAGTGTTTATCACCTTGTCATCGTCTTCCTTGATTCCGCTGACGAGGCTCGAAGATTCCGCATTGCGAAACAATTCAAGGATCTACCTGAAGGCCTTCGACGGTCACGTGAATTCACGTTCATTCGAAAATAGGCATCGTACTCTCTCGCACTTTACAACGAACAACTTGCAATCGTCGCTGTCAGATCACTGACCACACAGCGATCACAACATCTGCAGCTTTGATCGGTTACGACGTTCTCTCCTGCTGTTTCACAAGACAACCGGAACGCAAACACAGTGAAGAAGCTTGAAAAAAAATCTGGAAGACGAGCGAGTCGCAAACGCGAACGTATGGAACGGCTGCTTCAAGAAGTCGCCCCCGAACGCGATGGTTCCGGACTGCAATGCCCCATTTCAGTTCGAGAACCAAAGCGCGCTGATTCTGATGCTGATAATCTCAAAACCAGCAGTCCGCAATTGGTGGATCAAAATCAAGCTGTCTCATCAAAGCAGCAGCTTGCTGTCAGCACGACTGATTCCACGCCGACCCACTCGCCAGCATCAACAATCCAACAAGAATCGATCAGTTCTCGCACGTCCGCAAGACGGCAGCGCATGCAACGAATCAGAAAAGAACTGCACCAACAGGGAGTGACCGAAACATCCAGTCATCCCGCCAATTCAGATGACCGCACAACCATCGCCAATACCGCGGCCGATGCGGTCAGACAGATTGCGAACGCTCCCAAAGAAGACGACAGCCCCACCGCACAATCGATGGTTGCCATTGCTGGAGCCGTAACGGCGCTCGCCAGCGCCATTCAGTTTCAAATGACGGAACGCCCAGAACAAGATCGGCCAACACCCGAATCGCAGCGGCGCTCTTCAAGTAAATCCAGAATACCAGCAACTGATTCGAAAGACACTGGCAGCAAACGATCACAAATTGAAGCACAAGTGAACTCAGCCAACATCGGTGTGAATGCAGATCGCATCGAAGCTGAACAAGAAGCTTCGGGCACCGAGTCCGTTCGCAATCAACCAGTAAAAACACGTCAAGATTCAACAGTATCAACAGTTTCAACAAGGCAAAAGCGACTCGCAGCAAGCCCGCATGAAGCACTGACTCCAGCAGCCATCATCGAAGATATCTCTGAACCGGAACATCAGAATGATTCAGGTTCCGGCTTTGATGAATCATTCTTCGATGACGACGAAAGCGATGTTGCCGGAGCATACACTGTCTTGCCGCCGGCCGAACAACCCGTGGAAAGCTACCGCGATTGGTTTCGGCGAGTTGTCGTCAGAAACAAATGGATGACTTGGTTTACTGCATTTTATGTGCATTGGCTGATCCTGCTCTTCATGATGATGATCTTCGTCCATGGGCCTGATCAAGCAGCCAATTTGCTGCTGAACGGAGCATTCGCAGATTCACCAGAAATCGAAACGGAAAGCTTCGAAATGGCTGTCGCCGCCCCTGAAGCTCAGCCCGAAGCAAAGCCTGAAGCTCAGCCTTCAGCTTCTGAACCAGTTTCAGATCGCCTCACGATCAGTGAAATGGCGGAAGAATCCTTAGCGATTAGTGATTCACTGCTTCAACAACTCAGCGACGAAGCTGCAGAAACTTCAGAAGATATTTCAAGCGAAGAAACAACACCTGACCAAGCCGTAAAAGCGCCGCCAACACCTGAAGGTTCCGTCTCGCAGGGAAGCTTTTCTGTCTGGACCGAACCCGAGTATCCAGACCCAGGTGATCCCTATCGAATCATCGTGCAAATTCAGTTGCCACCGAAAACGAACAGCTATCACTTGCGCGACCTTAACGGAGTTGTTGTGGGCAGCGACGGATACAGGAAGCCGATTCCGGGACCAAATCAAGGGCCTCTTCCCATCGTTGACGGCTGTGTGCGGTTGGTCATCCCCATCGTCAGTGCGGATGAAAAAGTACGCGACACCATCTTTATTCGTTCCAAGCTGTTAAAGGAAACTCAGAAGCTACTGATTGAATTTTAGTGGCCCAGAACGGCGAATTTCAGCAGTCGTAAGTCTCGTCAAAATTCTTCGCTGCCCTCACAAAGACAGATCGTGCGAGCGTGCACACGGGGCACACGGGGCACACGGGGCGAACCTCTAAAAAGCAAACGACGTCAGCAAATCAGCTCTGCCTCATGACGGTTCAAGAAAGGGGCGAATCTGATCGCACACCTTCCGCACTTCTTCAGCTGAACGGCGGAAAGCTTCGAATTCTGAATCTGCAAGTCGAGGATGCATTCGCCGAGTGACTCCACTGCGTCCCATCACCACGGGAATCGACAAGCACACGTCATCAATGCCGCAGTACCCGTCTAACATCACAGACAGTGGAACGGCAGAATGTAGGTTGTAGCGAATTGCCTCGATCACCATCGCCGTTGCTTTAGCCACGGCAAAGTTGGTGCAGCCCTTCAACCGCAGAATTTCGAATCCGCTTTTGACCGTGTTTTGAGCCAGCTGATGAGCTTTCTCCAACGATTCGTCGATCAGTTCCCCGCCAATCGAAGCCATGTTAATTGCAGCGACCTGAGACTGTCCGTGCTCGCCCAAAATATAGGCTCGAATATCATCCGCATGGATACCGAGCTGCTTTGACATCATGGTTCGAAAACGAGCACTATCAACAATCGTGCCGATGCCGCAAACCTTGTCCGAGCTCAAGTCAGTCAGGTGCAAAGCAGCCCACGTCATTGCATCGACGGGATTGGTCACCATCAGGTAAATCGCATTCGGACTTGCGGCAGCCAGCTTGGGCATCCAATCGGCAAGGATCTTTGCGTTGCCTTCCGCCATTTCACGACGATCAGGCTTTTCGATATCAAGCGGAATAGACAAGGTCATTACGACCACGTCGGAGTCACGAGATTGCTCGAAACTGCCTCCTCGAACATCAACGGTATGTTTGACAAGTGAAGCAGCGTGCTGCAAATCCAATGCGTGACCTTCCGCAACTTGCGCGGTGCGGTTTAGCAGAACTAACTCGTCCGCCAACCCCTCCAACACAATTGCGTATGCCAAGGCAGAGCCAACATTTCCTGTTCCTACGACGGTAACTTTCATGCCGCAATCTTAACTATGCTCTGAATTTCGAAAAGAGCTGCCTCGCATCATTTTACGCACTTCCACCGAACACGCTCACCAAAAGGAACTGAACGGAATGCCACACATGACATCCTTGCCACCTATGAAGTCCTACTCCCGGTGCCCCCACCATCACAGCGCATTGCTGTAGCACAACCTTCAAACAAGCTAGGCGAATGACCATCGCTTCGCTCGCCACAACGCAAGACCTAAAAAGCCAGCGGCCATCAGCAAGATCACGATCAGGTGCCATGTCAGAGTTTGCAGAATGGGAGTCGCAGGATCGTAATACCAAAGCACTTTTAAGTAGCCATCTAATGCCCAACCGTTAAATGTCAGCTTTGATGTTTCTTGCACAAATTCTGGCAAGAACGGGCGAGGAATCATGCTTCCGCCGAACGCCGACAGAACCAAGATAATGGTTGTCGAGATACTCTCGAGCTGCTTTCGCGAACGACACAAGGTCGCCAGTAAAATCACAAAACCCGCCGACGCCATTGAAGTCACCAAGCTCATTGCTGCGATTCCCAGCAACACCGGCCCACTTGATAGTTCCACTTTGAAAACCAAAGCGGCAAACACAAACATGATGAACAGTTGCAGCAGCCCCAAAAGCACAAAGTACAACCAGTGTCCCAGAAGCAATGTTGAAATCGACATTTGACCGGAAATCAGACGATCCAAAGTTCCGTTCTCTTGATCTTCAAGCAACGCGGAAGCCGAACCGGCCATCGAAAACATCAGAAACATCACCGCCACACTGGCCGAATAATACGCAATCATGGAACCCGTTTTACCCGTGTCTTTTTTCGGAGCCATCAACTGCCGAGCCGAAGTGGTCTTCACATTGATCAACCCATTTTTCATGCCCAAATTGGGAGACCTCGCGACCGATGCTGATTCACCGTTTGAATCTTTGCCAACGTCATCATCGCGTTCTGAATCAGAGGCGGTAATGAACTTTTGCATTTGCTCAATTGCAAGTTCCTGCTGCTGAGTCATCGGACCGCCAAAGGTACGAAACTGTTCCAGCCCGTTCACCATCAGAGTATCCGGCATGGCACTCATGACGGCTCCCTGTAGCACGCCAGAAAGCATGCTTTCTGCCATAGGATTTGCCGAATCATAAATGATTTCTACAGGAGGCCGATCGCCGACAAAGTTTAAAAGAGAACCTTGAAACCCGTCCGGAAAAATCAAAGCGGCATCAACCAAATTTTTCTGAATGGCTCGTGCTGCAGCCATTGCAACACGGTCATCTGCTGAATTTGGGTCATCGATAGAAACCAGCTGCAGGCCGCTGACTTCACCCACTGCAGTCGCCATTTTTTTCGAAGCAGCACTCTGATCTCGATCCCAGATGGCAACTTTTAGGTCAGCAGGTTTCGACGACTTTTGATGACCACCGCCAAAGATGATCGCAAAGACGCTGAAGAAAATTACCGGAAGAACGAAGACCAGAAATAAAGCCACTCGATCTCGACAAAGTCGAATCCAATGGGCACGCAAGAGTGTTTTCAACATAGAAATCTTGAGCTTATGAATGATGAAGACGCAGTTGAAACAAGTTCAATGAAGACAGTGAATTCACTGTAACGCAAACGGCGAGAGATGATTGCTCACTCCGCGAGGCGATCGCAACCTGCTACTCTCGAAGTTCGCGACCCGTGTAGTGCAAGAACACAGATTGCAAATTTGGATTCACAGCAGAAATATCGTCGACCGTGATCCCCGCGGCAGATAGGTCTTTAAGAATTTGAGCTAGGTCTTTGCCCACTTCTTCAACCTGTACCGATAGCCGACGTTCAGATTCGACAGTGCAACCCTTAGGAAGCGGAGAAGGGATGTCGGAAACCGCCAAACAAATTCTTGTGCGGCGATCTGGCAATTGCGAAAGCAACTGTTGGAAACTGCCGTCAGCAATCGTCTTGCCTCGATCAATGATGACGATGCGATCTGAAACTTGCTGAGCTTCATCAAGTTGATGAGTGGTCAGCACAATGGCAATGCCATCCGATTTCAACAGCTGCAACATCTCCCAGATTCTTTCACGACTTTGAGGGTCCACGCCCACGGTCGGTTCGTCCAGAAGAATGACCTTCGGGCTGTGTAGAATTCCACAGGCAATGTTTAGCCGACGCTTCATTCCACCAGAATACGTGGTCACCAAATCTGAACGCCGATCTTCCAGACCAGTCCACTTCAGAGCCCATTCAATTCGCTCATTGAGATCACTTTCTGGTACCCCGTAAATTCGCCCAAACAGGTCTAAATTTTCTGTCGCGTTAAGAGTGTCGTACAAAGCAATGTCCTGCGGAATCACGCCCAAGGACTTCGATATTTCAGTCTGTCCGCCTGCCGCCTGTTGTGTGCCACAAACCGTAATGGACCCACTGTCAATTTTCAGTCGCCCGGATACTGCGCGAATCAACGTGGTCTTTCCAGCCCCGTTCGGGCCCAACAAGGCCAACAGTTCTCCAGCAGCCACGCGTAGACTGGCGTCGACCAACGCCACGGCATCACCAAACTTTCGAGCAACGTTTTTCAGAACTAACACGTCAGACATTCAATACATTTCTATCTGGATATCGAGCCGAAACATTGTCAAAAACACAGTCCATCATGAAACCCGTTGCTCGCCGACGCCGTTCGTCCGATTATCTCAGCGATCTCACACTGCACGATCTCACACTGCACGATTTCGTCAACCGGCGATGACGAAGCACACTACCAAACTCAGCCGGAAAGTGTGTGCTGACGTCAAAAGTCAGCTGGCACGTTTGCACACACGGTTGTGCCCACGGTTGCTGCCCACGGCCAGGGGGCATAGGTGGATAACGAAACCGAGGTCTCAACAGATCACAAAATCTGGATCTGGATCTGATCCAGCCGACGTCGGCCCCCGTTGCTTCACGCCCAATAGAAAATCCAGTCAAAACATGACACGTTTGTGCGAATCCGTGATCGGCAGGTCAAAAGTGAATTGGGATTCTGATAGCCTGCGGCATCACTCATTTCAGAAGGATGCTTAGCACATGCCAGACCAGTTTTTGAAAGATCTCCTGTCAACTCCCGGCACCAGCGGATATGAACAGGGAATTCAGGAAGTGATTCGAACGTTCGTAAAATCATTTACTGATTCTGTAAAAACAGACGTGCATGGAAATGTCATCGCAGCCGTCAATGAAACGGCTCGACCACGAATCCTGTTGGACGCCCATTGTGATCAAATCGGACTGATCGTCCGCCATATCGACGACATGGGTTTTCTTCGAGTCAACGCGGTTGGCGGCTGGGACATGCAGATTTTGCTCGGTCAAAAAATGACCGTCCACACGGCCACAGGCCCCGTGCCTGGCGTGATCGCTCGAAAGCCAATTCATTTGCTCAATGAATCAGAGCGAAAGACGGTTCCAAAAATTTCTGAGCTATGGATCGACATTGGTTCGAAGAGCCAAGAGGAATCCTCCGAAATTGTACAGATCGGTGATTCAGCCACGGCGACAGCTTCGCTGACCGAGCTTCGGAATGGACGTATTTCGGGAGTCGCAATGGACAACCGCACGGGCATTTGGGTCATCATGAATGCGTTAAAAATTGTGGCTGCGAAAAACCCCAAAGCCGCCGTATTCGGAGTATCCGCCGTGCAAGAAGAAATCGGCTTGCGAGGTGCCAAGACGGCCGCTTTCGGAATTGATCCCGATGTCGCTATTGCCGTCGATGTAACTCATGCTACCGACTGCCCGGGCATCGACAAGAATTCATTTGGCGACATCGAAGTGGGAGGCGGCCCCGTGGTTGTACGCGGTGCGAACGCAAATCCTCGAGTCTTCGATTTGCTGCAACAAACGGCCAGCCAACATGAAATCCCCATTCAAATCAATGCGTTGGCTCGAGCTGCAAGTAACGACGGCAATGCTCTGCAGTTAAATCGAGCTGGATGTGCGACCGGTTTAGTCACATTGCCGAATCGATACATGCATTCTCCGGTTGAAGTCGTGGCTGAAAGTGACTTGCAGCAGAGCGCTGAATTGATTGCAGAATTCTGTTTAGCAATCGACGAATCAACAAATTTCATCCCGTAGGGCATGGACGAACCTGACCTAGAACTGGCAGACAAGCCCGTCGTTTCATCAGACTGCGATCGCCGTTCACCACCATCTGGTTTCAAAAACAGCAGGGAGTGGTCGTGACGATTGAGTGGAACGTATGGAAGTGTGACAATCACTGATGCCAAATCGCATCATGATCACAGCACTTTTTGCTTGGGATCGCCCGACAGTTCGCAGAAGTCGAATGCAAATTGGTAACTAGGTTGGTCATAATTTAAACCGTCGGTCGGTCTCGACCGGCAACCCCACTTTCGATTCACTGAAGTGCCTGCTGGGCATTTCTGTTCAACGGTTTTGAAGCTCAATGATTCCTCACGGAATTCTTGATGCGTTCTCCAGAAGGATCTTCAGTCGATGCCCATCAAGGTACGATGCCAGGACTGCGAAACGGTTCTGAAACTTTCTGACAAGGCGGCAGGTCGTGCAGTCAAATGCAAGTCTTGTGGAGCAAAGGTTCAGGTTCCTGGACAGCGAGTCGACGGAGAACAACCGGCAAGTTCAGACCGCAAGCCGGCTCGGGGACGCAAGACTCGAAAACGCCGGCCCGCGCCTGTGGCTCCTGACAACGACGATATGTTCGGGCAAATCGACCTGCGTCGAGCCGAAAGTAAGACTCAAATTTGTCCCAGCTGCACGGCAGAAATTCAAGACGAAGAAGCCTTCATGTGTCCCGAGTGTGGAGTCGATCTCGACACCGGCAAATTAAGCGTTCAAGAATCAAAACGTCGTTCGCGTGGTGGTCCACCTCCGGAAGAATTTTACGGAGCCATCTGGGGCAACGCGTGGACGTTCGTCATGAACCACAAAAAATTTGTGCTTCGAACGGGCTTCACCTGGGGCATCAGCCTCGCCATGGTCGCGATCTCGGCATTCACACTAAATTGGTTTATCCCAGCTCGTGAAGCCGAATTAATTGACTCTGCGGAAGGCCCCGTTGAAATCACAGAAAACGGTGTTGTGATTGAACCAACTCAATCCAACGACGCGAAATACGACGGCACCACCTACAACCACGATAGTTCATCGATCGCAGCAGCCAACGGGAGGTTGGTTTTGCCGACGCCTTACATGGGAGCCGTGCTGTCGCCACCCACATACTTCTGGACGTTCATCTTTTGCGTCTTCTTTCTTGGCATGACGGGTTGGGCTTGGACTCTGTCGGCAAGAATTGTGGAAGTCACCTTGGCCAAGCAGAAAAAGATCAAAAGATTCCAAGGGGACATTTTTGGAGATATGACTCGAGGCTTTACGACCGTGTTTTGGCCCGTCATGGTGATGTATCCAGTCATCTGGATCCCCGGAGCGATGTATGCCGCCGGTATGTCTGTGAACGCATGTGCGATCGCAGGAGCCACTATTTTCTTGGCTCCGTATACGTTTCTGTTGCCACTGGCAGTCGTGCATATGGCTCAGCCATTCACATACCGATCTTGGTTAGCAAATTGGATGGGCAAAGACTTTCTTTCGACCATCGGCCCGTCTCTTTACATTTCGCTGCTGTTCTTCCTGCTTGTCATGCTACCACCGTTGGCTGTCATCATCGGAGCCGCATCGTATTGGCCTCAGGTCGCAGACTTCTACTTTAATTCCATTGAAATCCCGGTCATTGGTTTCGCTCCAGAGGACGCAGGGAATTCGTGGACCTTTGCTCTTTACCGAATGCCATTTCTGTTTTTCTTCACGCTGTTTGTTGGCACGTTTTTCATGTCATTGCTGGCTGTTCCAGCGATCTTTATGATGAGAGTCTTCGGCCTGTTCGGCCTGTACTTCCGCCCAGATATGTCACTGTGTGTTGAAGAAGTCGAATTTACAGATGTCGGCTTCGGACCAAGATTCTTGGCCATTCACGTGGACGCAATTGTCGTCACAATTATCTTAGCGGCCATGTTCTTTGTCGCAGGCTTAGTCAGCTGGCTGTTCGGGTTTCTGTATGACTCTCAAATGCTTGCTCAGTATGTTTACTTTGCAACGGTCGGCATTGGCACCATCGGCCTAATGGCCATTTACTTCGGCAAAGGAGAATCTGGGGCAGGGCGGTGTACCTTGGGCAAATGGTCACTGGGGCTGATCGTGCTTCAAGAAGATGGTGCCCCTATGCCATTCGAATTGGCGGCCAAACGGTTCTTTGTTTCTTTGCTGTCAATCGTTTCATTGTCAGGCACGTTCGCGATGTGTGCATTCAACCCACAACATCGAGCACTGCACGACACGGCAACAAAAACAAAAGTCGTGTGGCGTAGCGAAGAAGATTGAACATCAACACGAAAAATCGCCCTGAGGCATGATATTCAGGCCTCAGGGAAGATCGATCTCATGACGCAAGCTATGCAGATGGAAGCTGTGCAGATGAAAACTGTGCAGCCCATGACGGTCCGAATTCCGCAGGCCGAAGCCGAAGCCGAAGACAACAGGATCGCAAGGACTCGATGGTAAAAGGAATCGGCTGATCCGTCTGACCTAAAAGTCGACAATCCCGCTTATCACCTCGGTCAGTGTTTCAAAGCTCAACACACCAAACGTCACAGAGTTTGGCTGAAAGTGGCACTTTGCAGTCACTTGATTTTGATCAAGACCGATGGACCACAGCACTCGATCTTGATCCAACTGGATGCGATTTCCGCTCTCGTTTGTTTCCGCATTGTCTGGCAACAGCGTGGACCAATCGTCGCCATCGTTTCCAGAAAAGTTGACGACATCAGAAAAGGAAAATTCGGCCGCAAAAATTGCGTTGGCGTATCGAGCTCCCTGACGTGCGGGCGAAAATTCTCGCTGAATCAGTTCCGTTAACAGCGCAACACCTTTTTCTTTATCTGCTTCTTGCAACACCATCAAAGAAAGCATCGAATCGGTGGCAACAACATAGGGCACCCAGCCTTCTTCCAATTCGAGGTCCAACCAACCATCGGCCGAATAAATGGGCCAGCCATCAACTTCTGTGATTGTGGTGAGAGAATCTTGAGCGCTGACCAGTTGCACCAATTCTGAATCGAACACACTTCCCGAAGCCAACGGAAGCACACCGACATAGCATGTCGATTCTTCGTCAAAGGGAACCTGTTGCAGCAAAGCTTCAAACGCGCCTGATTCCGCAAGACCCCGAAAGACACCTTCCGTTTGAGCAATCGCGTTCGCACCTAAACCGGCTTCTTGAATACCAACGGCCGTTGCTTTTCCTGCACTCAACAGCTGCTCTTGAATCCGTTCCGGCAGTCCCAATGCAATTGTGGCGAAAGAACAAGCGTTCGGATGCAGCCACGAAAGCGATCGATTTCTTCGCCGTTGCAGCTCTTGAAAGTAAGTCAGGAGTTCAGACTTCTTTCGACAATCCACGACAACTTCAAAAGAAAAAGGATGTTCCGAATCGCTGCTGGAAGCACAGAAACGAACCCTTTCCACGTCTCGAAAAAACAGCTCCATTAACTTCGCCAGATGACCGGACGTCAACGATCGATAGCTGTATTCAATATCCGACTCGTCGTCACGGCGTTGGGCGGCAGTATCTAAAGCAATCCCAAAAGCTCTCAGAGGCCCCTTCAGCAAGGAACGCCCCATGGTGATAGGAAAAGATTCAATCGTCAGCAAATCGTTTTCTGACTGACTGGCAAAGTCCATCAGCTGCCGAGAGACTTGAGTAGAGTTTTCGAACTGGACTTCCTCAGGAACCTCGGTGTAGCCCAAATACCGATCTGACTTCACAGCAACTTGGCCGTCGATCAATGTATTCCCGTCAGCGTCTTCGCCGATCTCGTAATCCTCTTCAAAAATGTCCCTGATTTCTAACGGAACCGCGACGCCAAAGTAGTTTTCTAAGTCCGGCAGGACGACTCCCACACATTGACCAAACGCCACATTCGACGTGACTTGATCAAGACCCGGCATGGAATCACTGATAGAAAATAGAAAATCACTCTCAAACTCTGAAAACCGAGCTTTTATGTTCTTCTCGAGCTCAAGCACCTGAGTCAGCCCGACACCGATCCGCACAATCTCAACGGTGTCAGACGCTTTGATCGTACGAGGTTCTGGCTTTTCGTCTGCGGCGAGTGAATCTCGAAGCAACGCAGTAAAAACCAAGATGGACAATAGAAGAACGCTGGGTTTGCGTAACGCAGAAGTAAACAGAATTCGCATGCTGCAGTTCCTTTGCAGATCGTGATTCGATTTGGAGGGACCGGCATCTTAGCCGAATCCCTGAATCAAACGCGATCCAAGTCGCAAGCAAATTCTGGCGTGATCTGGTCGTAAGATCACTACGAAGCAGATGTGGGCTTCACCGCATGAACGGCAGACACCATAGATTCTGCAAATTCTTGGACATCTGCCATCGCTTGTTCAGTCGCCTCAGCTGCCCGCTTCACAATTGCAGAGCCAACGATGATGCCATCCGCAACACCTTCCAAGGCAGAAACCTGTTCCGGGCTGCTAATTCCAAATCCAACGGCCAAAGGAAGCTTTGTTGATTGTCGCAATCCTTTTAATTGATCGATCAATACAGAAGGCAGCTCTTGCCGGACTCCAGTAGTTCCAGCCACAGACACGCAGTACACGAAACCACTGGATGCATCCAAAATTTGCTGACTGCGACTGGTTGCCGTCGTCGGTGCAATTAACTGGACCAAATCCAAACCCGCTGACTTGGCGGTTTCAGCCATCTCAGCAGCTTCGTCTGCTGGAAGGTCTGGAATAATGAAGCCACTGAAACCCACTTCAGCAGCCTTCACGACGAATTCTTTGGCCCCAAACCGAAACACAATCGCAAAAGAAACCATGGCAAGAACCGGAGGCAAGTCTTCGCCCTTCAATCCATCCATCATTTCAAAAATCGCATCCACAGTGACGCCGTTGTTCAGTGCTCGAGTATACGAAGCCTGAATCACGGGCCCGTCGGCAATAGGATCGCTGTAAGGAAAACCCAATTCAATCAGATCGACGTTGGCGGCCTTCAATGTCTTCAGCAGCTGAGCGGTCGTTGAGACTCCGGGATCCCCGGCGGTGATAAACGGCATGAAAGTCATGCGATTTTCACTGACAGCTTTTTGAAAAACCTGATCGATTCGAGACATCTTCACGGACGCTTTTTGAAGGACATGTGCTGAAATTTGGTTCGCCAGTCCCAGTCAAAACACGAAATGCTGCGTGAGCAGATTCGATTTCTTCACCGGGCTTCGATAAGCAACAGACTACCTGTTTCTGAATGAAGCGTCAGTCATCAGATCGATCAACGAGCGTGATCGGAGAGATTTCCTGATTTTGAAGTCGCCGTCTTCCGCGTTTCGCGATTCGACTGCTTCGTTGTCACGCTGCCTTTCCGATACCATCCATGGAACGGTCGCACTTTCTGATCTTCAATTCGTCCAAGAATCCCAATGTCCCCAGACAATTCAATCTCGAAAGTCGCTGATCGAAACCTAATCGACGTTGCTCACCAATACCAACTGGCAGGCGTTCATTTGTGGCCAACCGTCTGTTCCCCTGATACCAACGAACGTGTCAGCTTTCTTGCACGTCACGGAATCAATCAGTTTTCGACAGACCAAGTTCCCGATATGCCGTCGGCGAGTTCATCGACTGGCCAATCTGCTCGACCATCGATCCTTCTTCTGATGCCGACGGCTGATGCATCCAAGGCATCGAAAATTGCGGCGATGAATCAAACTGCTGAAGTCATTTCAACGGTCGACCACTACGCTCAAGTCGAAATTTTGCAGCAAGCGGCCTCAGAACAACGAACGACTGTGAGAACATTGGTCACGATCAATGCAGGAGCCAATTTCTTTGGTTGCCGCCCAGGAACAGACACCTTGCAATTGGCGAAAGTGATTCATCAGCAACCCAATTTATCTTTCGAGGGTCTGACTGCAGAAGTCCCCGCGGATCGCACGTTGAATGACATCAGTCGCGAAGACTCGGCCATCAGCGCCTTGCTCGACACTGCTTTAAAAGTTCAACAAAAGGGAATGGAATGCTCTCTGGTACATCTACGCACTCACGCATTCATTTCGCCGTCACGAGTACCGACAGGCTGGCAAATATCAATTCCACTGAATGCCATATCGCGGACAAAAACTGAATCCAGTGCGACAAAGCTCAGTGTCACAAAAACGCAAACGAGTCAGCCTTTCATGGCCACGATTGTTGCTCGTCCATCACTGGATGCCGTCATCATTGACTGCGGCACCAACGTCATCCAACATCCAGCGAAAATCATCCTTTCAACAGGTGATCAGCTGCCCGTAAAGCAGATCGACGATTTTCGATGCGTGTTAGATATGACCCATGCCAACACAGAACTCAGCATCGGCCAGCAAATTCACTTTTCCACTGACACCCGGAAAATCGAACACTAATAACCAGTCTTTGCTTTCTGTCGCATTGTGCCCTTGTCGCATTGTGCCCTTTGTCGCATCGTGGCCTTGTCGCAAGGCAGCCCACAGAAGAATTTTAAGGCGGATTGGCCGCGCCGCCTTTCGTGCTCTATCTTTCAGCGATATCAGTGATGTTCTGGCATCAATCCGTTCGATGTTCGGTCAAGCGAACGCACTGCATTCACCCGCTTTCTTTTTTACTCGACCATACTCATGCCCGATTGGACAATCTTAAGCTTCGTGCTGACTTTGGCAGTCGGAGGTTCCGTTGGATTTTTGTCCGGGCTCTTCGGAGTCGGAGGTGGCTTCCTGTTAGTCCCCATCCTAAACGTTCTATTGGCGGTCCCCATGGCTTTGGCTGTTGGTTCTACCGCTTGCTACACGCTTGGACCAGCAACGGTTGCCGTGATGGCTCGCAAGCCCGCACGGGGCTTTATTGAACTACCGCTGATCATCTCAGGAGGACTGCTTGCGGGAGTTTATCTCGGAGC
Organism: Fuerstiella sp.; assembly: GCA_039974975.1. Lineage (GTDB taxonomy): Bacteria > Planctomycetota > Planctomycetia > Planctomycetales > Planctomycetaceae > Fuerstiella. The sequence goes on from JBDWHY010000043.1 coordinate 162,211, forward strand.
CGGCTTTCTAAATGCACTTTCCGACTGGGAAGGCTTAGTGATTGCAGGAAGAGTGGTTCCCGCTGACGACCTCTTCGTGCTGCTGTCGTATGCCGTTTTGATGATCGCCATCTGCGTGCTTACTTTTCGAGACGGTTTAAAACGAACTAAGTCGAACCAAACGAGAACGGGCCTATTTTCGTATTGGTTACTACCCCCTGTCGCAGAAATCCCAGATCTCAGCCCATCACGCCACAGCATCCCCTTAGTGGCATGGACAGGAGTTGTGATTGGTTTCTTAAGCGGATTTCTGGGAATGAGCGGCGGTTTGGTGCTGATCCCCGCCTGCATCTATTTACTGGGCTTACGAGTTCATGAGGCGGGAACAGTGACGATTGTCATCGTATGGTTGGTGTCGGCACAGTCGACTGTGCTGCATGCTTATCACGATCATATCAACCTGACACTGGTGGTTTCGTTATTGATTTCAGGGACGGTCGGAGCGGCAATCGGTGCCCAATTTGCAGGAGGACTATCGGCCTCACAGCTGAAAATGGGATTTGGGACTCTGGTTCTTCTAGCAGCGCTGATCGTGCTCACACGACTTTGTATACTGATTTACCACGGCAGCGCGGCGGCCGTTTTGTAGGCACAGCCGACCGCCTTTTTTCACTCTCTGTTATTCTTCCCAATAGCCCTTCTTATGACATTTGACTTTCAGGACTGCCTGACTCCGTACGCCAAACACGGGCTCAGTTTTTCGTATCCAGATATTTGGGAAGTCCACGAAGAAGCCGAAGGCAATGACATCACGATTTCGTTGGCTCCTTGTGCGACTAGTTTCTGGACGCTCAGAATCATGCATGAATGCCCACCTCCGCCACAGGTCGTCGAATCCTGTGTCGCTGCATTCAAAGAAGAATACGACGAAGCCGAGGTTTCTGAATCAAAAGTGATCGTTTCAGGAATGCCCGCGTTTTGTCGAGACTTAGAATTCACATGCTTAGAACTGATGAATTCAGTTGGGCTCGCCAGCGTCCGCACATCCGAATTCACTATTCTGGTTTGGTGGCAAGGAACTGATTTAGAACTGGAAGAATTTCGCCCCATCTTCGACCACATGACACGCTCAATTCAAATTGACGCACTCGTCGACTAGTACGGGGCAATGGTCACTCCACGCCACTGGTCTCTGCACTCTGGCGAGTGGCTTCGACACCGTTGATTCCCGTCTGGTTCACAGCTTAATCGCAGCAAAGCTTGTCTCGCCCGACTTTGCCCAACTTACGTGCCGACGGGCTCACGTGATTGCTGGTTCATCTGGCTGCCGCTGCATCTGACAGCTGGGCAACATAACCGAGCTCATGCGCCTGCTGCTTCTTAGAACAGCAGGCTGCAATACCGAAAGACTGCCAAAAGGCGTCCGATCAGACTTTGTGGAACGCACGACACGAAGTCTGATTCTGCCTGCTGAATTTGCTACACTGCGGGCAGTCTTGCAATTCACTCCACCCCAGTCGTTAATCCGCCATGCCTGTCGTGCATCACCCATCACTCGATCAGTTTGTAGAATTCGCAAAGCAAGCGAGATTCGTGCCTGTTTATCGGCAGCTTACCGCTGACTCGCTTACGCCCGTCACCGCTTGGCAAAAACTTCAGGATGGACCATGGTCTTTTCTGTTTGAAAGCGTTGTTGGTGGCGAAAAAATTGGAAGATTCAGCTTCGTTGGTAGCCAGCCATTTCTTTCGATGACCGCATGGGGCAATCGAGTTCAGGTGCGAGACGCCAGCAACGACGAAGTGAAAAGTTGGGACAGCGATGACCCGCTGCTGGACCTAGAAAAATGGTTGGACGACTACAAAAGCGTTCCCATCCCCGGACTACCAAGCTTTGCCGGAGGTGCCGTTGGATTCGCCGGATACGATGTCATTAGGTACTCAGAAAACCTGCCCAACGCGCCTGAAGATGATCGTCAACTCCCCGACCTGTGTTTTGCGTTATACGACACCATGCTGGTGTTCGATCACATCAAAAAGACGATTCTTGCCGTCGCGCTCGCCGATACGGAAGCAGAACCACTGCAGCAGGCTCGAGCCACCGCCGAATCAAAACTGCACACGCTTTGCGAACGGCTGTCGCAGTCTCAAACCAGCGTGTCTCTCACTGACATCGATCTGCACACAAACGCGGCGCTACCCGAAACGCAATCAAATTTTACGCAACCACAGTTTGAAGCGGCCGTTCAGCAGTGCCGAGAATACATCAAGGCGGGAGACATCTTTCAGGTCGTGTTCAGTCAAAGACTGCGTCGAGAAAGCGTTGCCAAACCGCTTGACGTTTACCGCTCTCTCAGAATGGTCAACCCCAGTCCCTTCATGTTTCTGCTTCAGACGCCGGAACTTGATCTGGTTGGAAGTAGTCCCGAAATTATGGTTCGAGTCGAAGATGGTGAAACCACAATCCGACCATTGGCCGGCACTCGACCTCGAGGAGCAACAGAAGCGGAAGACCAAGAACTTGCAGCCGACTTGCTCGCCGATCCCAAAGAGCGCGCTGAACACGTGATGTTGATTGACTTGGCCCGCAACGATGTCGGTCGAGTGGCCAATTTCGGAACCGTTGAACTGAATGATGTCATGGTGGTCGAAAAATACAGCCACGTGATGCACATCACCAGCAATGTGATTGGGCAATTAAAACCCGGACTATCGGCAATCGAAGCTTTACGAGCAGGCTTGCCGGCCGGAACAGTTTCCGGTGCTCCTAAAGTTCGAGCCATGCAGATCATTGACGACATTGAACCACACAAACGAGGTCCCTACGCCGGAGCAGTCGGGTACATCGACTTTAATGGCAACATGGACACCTGCATTGCCCTGCGTACGCTGGTCATGAAAGATGGCTGTATCGACGTTCAAGCAGGAGCCGGAATTGTTGCCGACAGTGTTCCCGAAATGGAATACCAGGAAACCCTAAACAAAGCTCGCGCCCTCCTCAAAGCCATTCAGATCGCAGAAAGCCAGCTCTCATAAATGCAGCTGTGACAAACAGCAATCGCCATTCATCCAACAAGCAAATCTGCCTTTCATCGAAGGCGTGCTTTTCGTCAATAAAGATTCACAGACCGCCATGATCAATCACTGGGATCAACTGAAAGGGCACCGAGAACAACGGTCCTTGTTCCAGCGTTCTATCCAACATGGGCGACTGTCACACGCGTACATGCTGGTGGGACCTGCGGGTATCGGCAAGCTCCAGTTTGCTCGACTGCTGGCCATGTCTGTCTTTTGTCGCGAACACGACCTTCATGAATTGAAAGTCTGCGGTGAGTGCCGTGGGTGCCGCAGTTTTCAGGCAAACACATGGCCCGATTATTCAGAAATCGGACTGCCAGACGGTAAGCAAATCATCCCAATTTCAGCGATCGTCGGTGACGATGATAAGCGAGGTCGATCGGGATTATGCTACGACCTTTCCATGGCTCCACAGGCTTCTGAACGCCGAGTCGCTGTGATCAATGATGCAGGACAAATGAGCACCGAAGGGGCAAACGCACTCCTGAAGACTCTGGAAGAACCACCCGCCGATTCGTTAATTCTTCTGATCTGCGATAACGCGGACACACTCCTACCAACCATTCGTTCGCGGTGTCAGGCAATTCGATTTTTCCCGTTGCCCGAAACTGATGTGAAAGACATTTTACTGGCCCAAGAATTGGTCGAAAACGAATCCGACGCAACGTCCGTTGCCACACTTTGCGAAGGCAGTTTGCAAACCGCGATGCAGCTGCTCAATCCAGAACTTCGCAAACTGAAATCAGCCGTTGCTCGAGGCATCGTGCAGCTAGAGCAAATGCAACCCCTAGCGCTTGCTGGCACAATTGTGAGCAGTCTCGACGAAATTTCCAGCAGCACGGCCGAGCAACGTCAGAACGCTCAATGGCTTCTGCGATTCGTGGCAGATGCCATCCGCAGTCGCCTTAAAGGATTAGCTTCCGGAGACCTTTCCGATCCGCTTTCCCAACGAATGGGAGCCAAAGACGGAGTCGATTTACTAGGCCCAATGCTAGAGCGTACGATCGCAGCATCTGCCCAAATCGCTGGTTCTTCCCCCGTCAAATTGGTCATGGAAGCGCTCTTTGATGATCTGGCTCGACTTTGCCGCACCGCCGTCAAACGCCGTTAAGCACAGCATCAACCTCTGAAACATGGCCTGCAGATTGCGCCCATCGAGCGCGCGCAAACCAGCATGTTTAACAAACTGTCACGCCCAACAAGGGGAACAGCGATCCTTGCCCAAAGTGGCTTCAGCGTAAGACAAGCCGATCAGATCACCTGTTCTCTTTCGGTTGAACACGACGCTCTGTTTTTTTGCCGGAAGCAATCTACACACACGGTAAATCGACAATTGAAACTTTCGCAACCTGCCAGTCGACACCGAACATGCCGCCCAAACTGATCACGGCAGCTGCACGCTGAGTTTGTTCGGCCTTCGACCGCCCCCAAAGCCAAGATGCCTTGGCACGGGCAACCCAATACTCGCTCACAAATCGACAAATCCGATTTCACTCACGCAGCGAAGAACACCAAACGATCGACGCTCGCAAACATTTCAAAGATTTACGTCGATCGTTTCGCAGCGGGGCACAAGCAAAGGTGTGGCAGCATCGTTGACACACTTTGAGTCAAAGAAAAATCATCTCAAAGCATGAACCTCCCAAGGTACTGATTGTCTACCTGCATACCCCCGCTCGCAGTACTCACTGCACAACTCACAGCCCACTTTTTATTCCCGCGCATCGCTGAGGAATCCATTCATTCTGTGCTGTTGAGACCTTAAGAGTTTTCTTCTTTTCCTGTCGAATTCAGATCGTATTCCAACATGTCAATTTATCCGAAACACTTCAAACCACCGTTGATCGTGCCGCTGCTTATCGCCGTCCTTCTCGCATCAGTCGCAAAGACGTGCGTGGCTCAATCGTTTCCACCACCGCCGATTGAAATCGGAGGCATCCCCGATTGCCCTTTTGAATCGCTAGGACCATTTGATGGCCTGTATTACGTCAGCATCACCAGCTGTCCTCCACCATTCCCCGCCAGCTACGCGATGGTTTTGATGCTCAACCCACCTCCACTTGGAACGTGTGTTCAGGGTGTCTGTTCATCTCCGCTGGACTGGAACGCAGCTGCTGCGGCCAAACAACCGAAGACGATCGACGAAGCGATCGAAGCACTAGAAACGCTAAAAAGTCGCCTCAATTTGGCCTACGCCAAACCGTTGCCGGACTACCTACAGAAGATTGTGCAGAAGATAGCTTTCGACGGAACCTATTTGGATCAATGGTTGACCTATCTTAATGACGACAATCAACCGGATCGCCTTCAGGTTTTCAACAACGAATTCCCACTTGCCGAATTGGAAAATTCAGTTGAACTGTGTGAAGGTGTTCATTTGCCACTGGGCAATTCTTCGTATCTCAGCCTGCCGGATCGCAAAGTCCAAGTCAACTTGGGAAGCCCAGTTTTGGTCGCTGCTAAAACACCTGTGATCAACACGTGGCTGATTCGTATCAACACTGACGCAGGTCCAAAGTTCTTCAAAATTCTGTGGCTGGAAGCGACTGCTCGTCCCGGCAACAGTGCAGCCAAACGACGCGTTCTTGTTGGCTATCAAGTCGAACCACCGCCCGAAGGCACTCCTGTGATCATGGGAACAATGGATTCGAAAAACGCCTATTCACATCGAGGCAAGTTTCCGTTTGCCGATCAAATGCTGAACTTTGCAGCCACAAGTGTGGATAAATTCTAGTCCGTGCAAGACGGCAAACTGAAAATGACTGAACACCCCACTCGGCTCTTCAACAAGCTTGGTGGGGTGTTTTTGCTTCTTAGTCATCAGAGCCTTTATCGGACTTCTTGACGGCTGATTCAGAGCCTCCAGCCTGCTCACTTTTTGAATCACCGTTGTTCTCTTTTAGCAGATGGATGAAACGAGGCTTCTCGCTGACAGCACAGCGAAATCCAATTTCGTCATCGAAGGTCGTGAGAGCGTTCCAACCCGAAATTGATCGAACAGTGGGCCAGACTTCAAACTCTCCTCGAACATTGCGACCTTGTTGTACTGGGCCTCCTCGCACGGCTCGACTTTCTTGAATCTTTCGTAGAACCACATCTGGATACCGACCGCTCATCGTGAAGGGCGTGAAACTGGAATCAGTCCATTCAGCCACATTCGAATGAATGCCGTAGATACTCAACAAGCCCACTTTGTCCGACTTCGGGCGACCGGCGGCTTCGTAGGTCCATGATGTCATGTCATAGTCTTGGGCTTGCCCAGACGGGAACTCAGACGTACCTAGGTTTGTCCCCAAGTATTCGAATTCTTGCGACGTCGGTAAACGCTTTCCAAGGTTCTCACTCCACTCAACTGCTTGGAACCAGTTCATGCTATGAGCAGCATTGGTTCCTTCAACATTTTCCGGCAGGTCTCGATCCAAAGCGTCGTAGTATTCGCTCCAAGTCACTTCGTGGGCGTCAATCCAAAACGCTGAAACACGGCGTTCAGTTCGAGGCGACTGAGGTGAACCATCGCCCGACGTGAAAATTCCTGCTGGCACTTTCACCATTCCTGCAGTCACGTCTTGAAATCGCTGAACAACGACGGGAGCCCATAGAATTCCGTCTCCTGCCTGATTTGGCGTCCAGGGTAATCGAGTTTGCAGCGGCATGACGGCAGGATCAGAAATCGATTTTGGTACAGTACGATAGACCTCGGCAAAACCGAAACCTTCAATCTCCACAAGAACAAGATACTCACCCGGCTTTAATCTTGCTTGAATTGATTCCTGCCCCTCAACACGCAAAACTTCTTCGGCCAATGGAAGGCGAGTCGTCAAATCCAAAGGCGCAATCGCCCAGCGAATTTGGCCCAAGCGCTCATCAAGTCTGCCAATTAAATTGAGACTCACTTCCGTCAAAGGAACTTCTGTAGATTTTTCTTGTTCAGCTTCAACTGAAAGTTCCGAATCAGATCCGGAATTTGTTGCACGCTCGGGGTTGCCAACAGCGACCGAATCGCCGTCCTTAAGCACGATCACAAGCAGCGTGCCCGAAAGGATAAGCAAGCAAAGCACGCCAACTGTGGCAACTGGATATTTTCTCAGACGGCGGTAGATCAGTTCAAACTGAGAAGTTCGCCTTGCAGCAATTGGCTTCCCATCAAGAAAACACTGTAAGTCTTGTAAAAAGTCTTGGGCACTTTGATATCGCTCAGCCGGATTCTTCTGCATGGCTTTCATGCAAATGGTTTCAAGATCCGCAGGAAGCCCATGTACAACACGCCTTAGCGGCAAGGCGTCTTCGGATAAAATATTGTGCAGCACTGTTTGCGATTCGGTCGCCTGAAACGGACGTTCTCGTGAAAGCAATTCGTAGAGAATGACGCCTAAGGAAAACACATCGCTGAGTGGCCCAATGGCACTCACATCACCGCGAGCCTGCTCTGGTGACATATAGGCGGGAGTTCCAATCAACTGCCCTTCAACTGTCAGCGTTACCTGCCCTTGGGATTCACGGCGGGCCAAACCAAAGTCTGCAACGACCGGATTGCCGTTAACATCAACAAGGATATTTCCGGGTTTCAGATCGCGATGAACCACATTCTTTTCGTGGGCTGCCTGCACGCCTCGGCAAATCGCCATCATCATTTTGACAGCTTGCTGAATAGAACACTCACGTTCCTGAAGCCACTGCTTTAGTGTGACGCCTTCGACATACTGACAGGCAATATAGTGCCCAGATTGGTATTCGCCGATTTCATAGATCGACATCACATTGGGATGCTGAATTCCAGCAGCGGCTCGAGCTTCGCTGATAAAAGATCGAGAAGACTTTCGAGGACTACTGGTTTCTCGAGGCACCTTCAATGCAACAAGTCGGTCCAGTTCGGGGTCCCAGGCGAGAAACACGGCCCCGTAAGATCCATGGCCCAAGAGTCTGCGAATTTCGAAATGGCCGACAGACGAAATCTTGTCTGGAAGACTCGTTTCTTCTTCGGCAGGCTTAAGCGAAAATCGACTCTCACAGCTTGGGCAGGTGACATCCGATTGCACCAACGTTGCTTCCGGATCCGATCGGTCCAAAATGTGAATTGCGTGATTGCAATTGGGGCATCGAAATTTCATCTCGCCTCACTCTTCATCCAATTCCAGCAAGCACACAAATCAACTTCGTCACGCCACATGCCAAAGTTCACGACGGCCAAAACACAGCGGCCAAGAACACAGCGGCCAAGAACATGCCAAGAACATGCCAAGAACATTTGCCTCGTCCATGTCGCCTGATTCTACTTTGGCAGCCTGACCACCACTAAGCTGTGATTCTGAACATCATATTGATACTCAAGCCCATTGCCCGGTACCGGAAGTCGAATACCGTTCGCAGCCACGATCTTGCTCATGAACTCCTCATGACTATTCGGATATCGACCTTCTGTCGCCCGAAACATCTCGACCGCCTGAGTCACCGCCAAGCCAGAAATCTGCTGTTTCAACGGACCGTACGCTTCTAGTGCTCCGGTGATCGGATTTGAGATCTTGACCTCAGAATCAACAACTTCGTTTTCGGCTGTCGGATCAAACTCACCAATTTGGTCCGTCGTTTTTGGCTTCGCAAGTTTGCCCGGCCCATCAGGCTTCGCTTTTGAACCCTGAGTCTGTTGATCAACACATCCTGTGATGCAAACGACCAATATCAGGGCCTGAATCATTCGTGGCATTTTTTGAATTCCCGATTGCAAAACCATCATCGATTCCAAACAGCAAAACCGGCTCAGCCATTGGAATCCAGTCGACGAAAGAACGCCAGCCGAATTTTAAACATTAGCAGATGCCGTTGCACGGCGACGAATAACAACACCTCGTACAGCGCCAAGCAGAACGGCAAGACTCACGAGCCAGCCAAACCAATCTCCCCACTGCAAATACACAGTCGACCGACCATCCAAAGGTACCTGAGCACACAGCAGGGCGGATACTTGGCGATATCGTTTGCCAGTTTCCGGATCAATCATTGAGTCCACTTCTTTGAATTCAGCAATCGTGGTCGCCGTTTCTTCCGTCATCAACTGAAAGTGTTGAGGTTGTCGAATACGACCTGATGAATCAATGAACGCAGAGATCCCTGCATTGACAGCTCGGACCATGGGGCGTCGAGTTTCGATACACCGAAAGGTGGCAGTGATCAGATGTTGATCCAGTTCGCTGCTTCCGCGAAACCAACCATCGTTCGTCATGTTCACGAGCACATCTGGAGATTTCCCCGCTTCGCTTGTCGTGTTGACAACTTGACGAACCAAATGAGGAACTGTGTCTTCAAAGCAAATAATGGGAGCGAACGTAAACTTGCCATCGTCGAACACAGCCGTTTCATTTCCTGCATCAATCCCGAAGCCAGCACCGAACGGAGTCACTTTTGCCAACCAAGGGAACACACTTCGCAATGGGATGTATTCACCAAAAATGACTCGATGAATTTTGTCATATCGTCCCATGTAGCCAACGTCTGGACGAAGAAAAGCGGCTGAGTTAAAACGCTGCCGCCCATTGTCACTGGCGACTTCAGTTAACAGGCCCACCATCATCGATGCCCCCGCTTCCTGACTACGATTCGTCAGTAGCATTCGAGCCTGCTGATCTCGCCAAGACGAAATTTCTTGAGCCGCCCAGTTACTGTTCAATCCCTTGGCATCCGGTGGTAGAAACGCAGTCAGGTCTTCGTCCGTCAGTCCGTCGGTAACAACTCGATCGGGAACAGGAAACATGGTCTCGGGCCAGACAATCAAGTCCGGACGCAATCCTGCTGCTCGTCGAGTCAACAGATCATGATCGATCACCATCCGTTGCCACTTATCAGGATCATGCTTCGCTTCCGGAGTGAAGTTGCCTTGAGCCAAAGCGATGACTGGGCCGTCCTGCGCTTCAACAACTTCATTCAATCGAAAAACGCCGTAGCCATAGCTGGCAGCAAGAAGCAGCAGGCAACTGGCAATCGCAAAAGAAGGCCGATCGATTCTGACTTCATCCGTTTTCTCTTGGGCCGCTAAGCCCATCCGGCCAAGCCATCCGCTGGGGATCTGACCTGCAACACAACCAGAAAAACAGGCCAGTACAAAAGTGACGCCGTACGCTCCTGTCAGATCACTGATTTGAACGAGTGGTAAGAACTGATACTGCGAGTGCCCCAAAAAGTACCATGGGAAACCGGTAAGTAAATATGCTCGCAGAAATTCCAAACTGGTCCACACCAAACCACAGACGAGCCAAACCGGCAAACCCGCAGTACAAGCCGCGCGGCCCAAAACGACAAAGGCGGGAAAGTAAAAGGCGAGGTAAATCCCCATCGCAGCCACCGCACCATACATTGCTGGATGCCCCAGCCTCATCCACTGCACCGTGGCGACCGCCCAAATCATTCCGGCCAAATAGATGACTCGATAACTTCGCTTGGGAAGATTGGGGATTCTGATCAGCAGGCTCAAAGGAACCAAAGCAATCCAAGCCAGTGGAGCCGCTTCGACCGGAGTAAAGCTAAGCCACAATGCGACGCTGGTGAGTAAAGCGGCCAGAAATACGGATCGACGAGATCCCGTCGGACCAGAACGGTCTGTGCCGGCAGAAATAATCTGATCAATATCCGCACGGAGCACGGACACTGCCGCAGAATCCGAGGAATCTGATTGTGATTTTTGAGTTGCGGAAGCTTCCGACAAGTCGCCATCCTTTGACTGGTTTAAGTTGTCTTCCGTGCCGCCGAACAACGGCAACGGTTTCCTTCACGGATTGTCGCAAAGTGTAGCAAACCTAGGTTTTAAGGCGACATCTCAGCCTCGTGGCAACTTCAAAGCTTCAGGAACGATGAAATTCCCCGCCAGAATTTTCAATCTCCCGGATCAATGACGGCGGAATTCCGTTCCGTCTTGTATGATGCCGCTGCTCGATCAAATCGAACTTTCAGACCTTGAATTCCTGCTCAGATACTCATTTCGCAGCATCATGAACGACTCTGCCACCAAGTTAACCGTCCACAGTAAATTGCAAGGCTCGGTTTCGGAACTTAGCCGACTGCAACAGGCATTGCTGTTCGCTGAATTGTCCAATGCGTCGTACTACGACGAGGACTTTATTGCTCCGATTCTGCGAGAAATCGGGTTCGATGAGTTTCGTTTTTTTGACCGAGATGGAGCTCAAGCCTACATCTTGTGGAACCAGCAAGACTGTGTTGTCGCTTGTCGTGGCACAGAACCTAACGAATGGAATGACATCAAGGCCGATGCCAATGCCGTGGCGGTTGTGACAGAAACGTTTGGCAAGGTCCACAAAGGATTCAATACAGAAGTCGACGACTTGTGGCCCATGCTGGAAGAAGTGCTCACCGAAAACGACAAGACTTTGTGGTTTACAGGGCATAGCCTTGGTGGAGCCATGGCCACCATTTGTGCGGGACGGTGCTTCCTGTCCGACATTTCGTCAATGCCTCACGCTCTGTATACCTATGGCAGCCCCCGAGTGGGCTGCAAACGCTTCGTCAACTTCGTCGAACTCGATCATTCTCGATTCGTCAACAACAACGATATTGTGACTCGAGTACCGCCCGCATGGATGGGATATCGGCATGGCGGCAAAGAGTGGTACTTGAACCGGAATGGGCAAATCAGCAAGGTCAATGGCTTAAGCAGAAGCCTAGATCGCTGGCGAGGATTCCTCGGCGGACTCTTAAAATTCAACGTCGACCATTTCGCTGACCATTCGATGGAACGATACATCGACTACATCAACAAAGCTGTCCTGACGGAACAAACCCGTTCTCAAACAGAAACAGCACAGCAGGACGACGATCAGAGCTCATCAACAGATCGGACCGTCACATTGCAAACTCAAGAATCAGAAAAAGGCCTGGAACGCCAAGTCTAGCCGGATTCTGGTTACAAAACGGCTGCAGAACGGGCTTGGAATTCTTAAGTCTTTTTTTGATCTCTAAGAACAGCAGTTCACAGGTGGACGAAAGGGCGACTGTCTAGTAGTCTTCCGACCTTGGTGAAGAATCTGCAGATCGTTATCGAGCTCAGAATCTCAACAACACCAATCTTTGGTGAGTAAGACTTGTACTCATCAAAATGCCCTGGTGGCGGAATTGGTAGACGCACCAGACTTAAAATCTGGGGTTCCGAACGGAGCGTGCGGGTTCAAGTCCCGCCCGGGGTATTAAAAACACTGGTGAAATGAGAATTGTCAAAATATGGGCATCCGCTCGTTCTCCTCACAATGCAACTTTATGGCGAATTAAGACTTTGACGTCATAGTTCATCTGCCATCACCTCCCAAAGATCTTAGGCGGTTTCTTTTGCTTTGATGCCGACGTGGTACTTCTGCGTGGTCAGCTCCGTCTTGTGCCTCATCAGCTGCGTCAAAACCATCGGCATGACTTGTCTTGCCCAGCGATGCTTAATCACTGGCCACAGCTCATGAGCTCCTCCCCAGATGCTTCAAGTGATCTTCTCTTTGATGATTTGGGATCGACGCGCGTACTCATCAACCGTGATATTTTCGGTTGCGAGCGGTTTTCGTCGATTGCGAACTTAAAGCTTCCAACCGAGACCAACACCGTCGCCTTCACAACGGAATCTCACCTGATAGCCCGCCATGACCTTTTCAATCACAGTAAAATGAACGACGACCGGAATGCTCACCCTATCAGCATTCGATTCTTCTTGTTCATTGACGGCCTGAAAATCATCGCCAACTCTCTGACGACTCGACAAGAACTACGGCAAGCAGACTTCTAAGCTGCATTTGATGTGCATGTTTTAACGCCCCTGCTTAGATTGCCCTGGTTTTATCGAAGGATCGTTGTACGGCAAATACTTTGGATGAGGAACGTAGTTGCCATTGCCTTTCTCCCAACGAAAGGTTTCTCCTTCGACGACGAGGTCGCGACGAGAGTTGAGCTTGGGTTCCGGATCCGCGAAATGAGTCGGGGCTGAATTTTTCAGCGTGGTGATGACGTCCGTGTACTGAGGGTTAGATGCGAGATTGTTCCATTCGTGCGGATCCTCTTTGACGTTGTACAGTTCTTGGTTCTTGTCATCGTAGTGGATGTAACGCCAGTTACGATTCATGACTGTGTATTCGCCGGGCTTGATATAGGGCAGATACACGGTTCGGTCTGTTGCCGTGGCGGGAGACTTCAGTGTTGACGCGAGTGAAACGCCTTCCAACAGCTGACGTGGTGCCGGCAATTTGCATTTTTCAACCAACGTGGGATACATGTCGATCAGACTGACCGTCACGTCGGTCCGAGCACCTTTCGCCACGCCGGGGCCTGCCCAGACAAACGGCACGTTTGAGGTTCGTTCCCAGAGCGTGTGTTTCCCCCACTGTCCTTTTTCACCAAGGTGATAACCGTGATCACTCCACAGAACGACGATTGTATTGTCTGCGTAGGAACTTGATTCCAGTGCGTCCAAAACTCGCCCGACCATCGCGTCCGCATAGCTGGTGCAGGCAAGGTATCCGTGCAGAGCGTCTTTCCAGGCCCCCATCGCAACAAGCTTGTCGTAGTGCTGCTTCTTGCGATTCTGGCGTTGCCTAACAACCTTGTCTGGCAAGTCAGTCAGATCATCTTCTTTGAACGCCGGAGGCTTGATGGCGTCTGGATCGTACAGATCAAAATACTTCTGGGGACAGTAGTTGGGGTAATGAGGAGCATAGAAACCGCACGCGAGGAAAAACGGTTTGTCGTGTTTCCTACCCAGTTGTTCGACGGCCCAGTCGGCTCGAATCGTGTCCGCCATTTCGCCCTCTCGCTCTTTCGGAACCGCTCCCCACTCTAGGAACAGTCCAGCAGAGAACTGCTTGCCTTTGTTATAAACGCTGGCCGGAAAGGGCTGTGGCACGGGAGTGTCGCTGCTCCACGATTCCAAAGCCCAACCGCCTTCACGTTGGAACTGATTGCGAAGAAAAAACTCTGTCCAACCACGTTGGTCAATTGCTCCAGCAGGATGATGAAACAGCTTGCCAGCACCCAACGTCGAGTAGCCCGCTTTAGCGAAGCTCATTGGCAGCGATTCAATCTCTGGATGATGCACAAAATAGCTCGGAGTCATGTAGCATCCAGTTGTCGAAGCGTACTGTCCGGAAAAGACAGCCGCGCGGCTTGGAGCACAAAACACGCCAGCAGTGTGAGCGTTGGTAAAGCACACGCCACGAGCGGCCAACCGGTCAATGTGAGGTGTGATCGCGTTGGGACGTGAATCAAGACATCCAACAAAGTCGTTCATGTCGTCAACCGCAAGGAAAACGACGTTGGGTCGTGTCTCAGCTGCGAACAGATGGCCAACATAGCTTGCTAGGAAAACGAGGCTGAAAAGGAAACGGTGCGGGAGATTCATGTATGTTCTTCTTTGCGAGGGTACTGTGCCTCGTGTTGGGCGAGATGTTTGCATCGAATTTTCCTTGGTCAGCGGTTCGTAAAAGTCTCTGCCAAATATCAGTCACTCTCAAGCAAGCTCACCGTTGGGCACACGTAAGATTCGCGACAAACGCGATGAATCGGTACGTTCGCAGGGAGAGAATGAAGAAACGCCACTCTCTCAGAGTCAAACTCAAATCTCGGACTCACTATCATCGGCTGCTTGCCCAGGCCATTGTCAATTGGATGGCGTAAAGAAGATTCATCTTGCTTGCCACCTACATTCAGGGATTCAGTGGGCTGAATCGCAGCCCACGTCTTCAGTCGCGATGAGAGCTCTTTCACAATCTGGGGCTGTTGTTTGGCGACACAATGACTCTCGCTGGAGAAGACGATGGTCGGGGATTGACCATCGGCTGTTGCAGATGAGGCAATCGCAAAAGACGCCACGAACGGGAAAAGAGCGAGTTTGATAGATCCGTGATTCACGTTCATGCTTAAGTTCTGTTGATTGGATTTGTTGGCGATCGAGTGCGGCATTGTCACTGTTTCACTCTTCGTTGCTTTCGTTCTATTCGCGGTTGGCCCCTCTTGCGTTGCCGACTCTCAAGCCGATTTGGCAGTGGTGTTGCCATGTCGACGAGAGTGGGAACGGCAGAGCGTAGCTGGTCAATCGTGGCGGCGACCGTAGGGTTGTCGATCTGATTGGTCCATTCGTGTGGATCGTTGGCGCAGTCGTAGAATTCTTCTTCGCCGTCTAGGTAACGCGTGTAGCGACCGGCGGCG
Organism: Fuerstiella sp.; assembly: GCA_039974975.1. GTDB lineage: Bacteria > Planctomycetota > Planctomycetia > Planctomycetales > Planctomycetaceae > Fuerstiella. Next base: position 177,442 of record JBDWHY010000043.1, read on the forward strand.
CTGCGAATGCTGATGTAGGGTTTCCAAGTTGGGCCGCCTTTGCTGGTCAGGCCCGTGATCGCCGTGCTTTGCCATTCGGCGTTTGAGTCTTTCAACAAAGGCACTAACGAGCGGCCGCTGAGATCGCTTTTCGGGGAAAGTACGCAGAGATCCACCAACGTAGGATAAAGATCCAGCAGAGAGACGAAGCGTTCACATATCTGCCCGCGCGCGGTTGTCCCCGGAACTCGGATCGTCATCAAGACATGTGTCGCCTCTTCCCAAAGTGTCGCTTTTTGCCAATGGTGTTTCTCGGCTAAGTGAAATCCGTGATCGGTGATGTAAACGACGATGGTGTTGTCGGCGTGGGGGCTAGATTCTAACGCATCAAGTACCCGTCCCATCTGTACATCGACGTAGGCGGTCGTCGCCAAGTAAGCTTGGACGGCTTCTTTATGCAAACCGTTTTCGAGCACCGCGTCGACAAACTTGCCTTTGCCCTGCGTAAGTTCAACACCCAGCGGCGGGACATCGTCTAAGTCACCTGTCAACAGTTTAGGCGTTGGCAAACTGGTCAGCGGAAACATATCAAAGTACTTCTGTGGCACGTACCAAGGCATGTGGGGATTGAAGGTGCCGTAGGCGATGAAGAAGGGCTTGTCGTGTTGTAGCTGCAATCGAGCGATCGCTGCGTCCGCATTCATCGAGTCGTTCATGTCTTCTTCGGCCAAGTGAATCGGTCCCCAGTCCTGTTCGCCTCGTCCAACCACCGTCAACGGCGCGCCCGGTGGAGCCGGGTCACGCTTGTGGCCAAGCTTGACGTCCCAGTTTTCTTTCTGGTCCCACCCGTGTGTGATCTTGCCATAACCGGCGGTCGAGTAACCGGCTTGTTTGAAAGCACCGGCCAGAGACAACGCGCTCGACAATGCCTGGCTTTCACTGACTCCGGGAGTGTTGTGATAGTGACCAGATTTCCACGGTGCGACTCCCGAAAAGAACGCCGTTCGTGAAGGCGAACAAACTGGCGCGGCGGTGTAGGCCTGCGTAAAGTTGACTCCGCTGCGCATGAATTTCCGAAGGTTTGACGCGATCACCTTTCCGGTATAGCGATCCGGATTGTTCAGCATCCAGCTGTTCAAATCATCCGACACTAACAGCAGCACATTCATCGGTGGGTCGCCCGAATCGGCTTTTGCAGACGGCATCAAGGTAAGGATGCACACGAGCGGCAAATAGAGTGTTTTCATGATATTTTTTGACCTAGGTTCAGGTGTCGCTGTGCGTTCAATTGGTCGATTTGCGAATGCGGATACTGCGAAATGAAACGTGTCGAATCTTCTCGGGTGTTTTCACGCCATGAACCTGAAGGGCGATCACACCCGTCCGGTATTTCGCGTCAGTTTCGTCGTCCAACGTCACGTTGCTGACCGGCTCACCATTAATCCAAGTTTGAATCTTTTTGCCGTTGGCAAGAACACGAAGCTTGTTCCACTGTCCGTTGATCATCAGGCTGTTTCGTTTCAAGTCTGCCTCGGGTGTGAACCAGCGACCGTTCCCCTGTCCAAAAATATGGCCGGAGCGTCCAGGAGATTTTCCTAGGTCGGCTTGTGGTCCGTGCACACTGGGTCGTGTGTTACCTTTGCCATCAGTGCGCACAGTCTTGGTGCGAATCTGGACACCAGAATTCAGGTCCTTATCGTGAAGCTTGACTTCAAGTTCTAACTCGAAGTCGCGGTATTCGTTTTCTGTGCAAAGGAAGTGGGTCTTGCTGGAGCTCGACGCAAAAATGACTCCATTGACCAGTTGGAATTGTGTTTCTTTGCCTGACACTTTCCAGCCGTCCAGGCTTTTTCCATCGAACAGCGTCTGCCAGTCACCTGCGACAGCTGATTGGGAGCTTGCGATCACAAGCAAAGCTGCGATTGCCATAGAGTTGGCAAATCGCATTCGAAAAGTTTGACGATGGCTGGGGCTGATTTCAGAATTCATGAGTGGTTTACCTAAACGTGGTGAGTTGTGGATCGGAGCTTGTCTGCTTTAAATCAGCGGCAGCGCGAAGTCTGGTCGGCGATCCTTCACCAGTAAGTCATTCGCTTCATTGTCATTCGTGATCTGCTCCGAAGATTGATCCCATTCGATCGGACGACCGACGGTTCGACAGATGTTGATTAAATGGGCAACGCTTGTGACCAGATGTCCGACCTCAACCGGCGCGTTCGGTTCCTGCCGCGACTCGATGCAATCCAGCCAGTTGCCAACATGGTTTTCAGCCTCTTTTCCGTTGAATGCAGCGAGTAGTGATGTGGGGTTGCAAGCGAAGCGTCCGCGGTTGATTTCCAACTTGCCTTTCTCGCCGATGAAGACGCCGCCAAATGCGGGTCCGCCATCGCTTTCCAGTCGAACCACCGTGCCGTCGGGATAGTAAAGACGGACTCCTCGCTCACGATCGCTCTCTGCTTCCGTGGTCGGAACAAGACGCGTTGGTGCAACGTTCTGCCAACCCATCGCGAGATGAACCATGTCCAATGCGTGAGACCCACGATCGCAGATGGAGCCACCGGTAAAGGTATCGAAACTTCGCCAGCGTCGATGCAACTGTTCGTGATAATCTAGCAATGGTGCCTGGTCGCAAAATTGATTCCAGTCCATGCCTTTCGGGACTGCCTGCTTTTCGAGTCCATCGGTGGACTTGGAACCCGAATAATTCTTAACAAGAATTGTGTGCACGTTGCCAAGGCCGCCGTCTCGAACGAACTTGCACGAATACTGGTTGTTCGCAGTGCTTCGCTGTTGCGTCCCCACTTGAAGCACGCGTTCGTATTTGCGAACCGCCTTTACTAGGGCACGACCTTCGGGAATACTGAAGCTCAACGGTTTCTCGGCATAGACATCGAGCCCTTTGGTGCAGGCCATGATGGCTGCTCGAACTCGCACATGATCGGGTGTCGCAATCATCACGGCATCCAGATCTTCTTTGTCGAACATCTCTTCGTAGTTCTGATAAGCCGTCCAACGCGGTTCCCCCTTGGTTGTCTTGCGATATTCCTCAGCAAGAATCTCGACCTGCGGCAAGTGACAGTCGCATACCGCCACCATTTCAGCTCGATCAGCATCTCGAGAAAGTGCTCGAGTCAACCACTTGGCCCTGTTTCCTGCTCCGATCAAACCAACGCGAATTTTCGAGTTTGCATCCCTTGCGCCGGGTGCCGCAAGAGACGTCGACGGAAATGCGGCGGGAATGGCCAACATAGACGCGGTCGACACTGAATCGACGATGAATTCACGGCGCGTGCGGTCAGATTGGGAAGGGAATCTGCTGGGTTTCTGTTGTTTCATCTGCTAATTCGCCTTGCCTGAGAGAGTGCCGATTGGTCGAGAATTTGCGTTCAGTTCTGTGGTGAAGGTTTTCATTCGCTCGGTCAGTTCCCGCACCTTGTCGGGATGCCGAGCGGCAACGTTGGTTGTTTCACCGGGGTCTTGCTTGACATTGAAAAGAGATCCAGTGGTTGCAGGGAGTCGATCCGTCTTACCGACCCGATCGGACTTTCCGCCGCCCGGTTTCTGACCTTTGACGAACAGTTTCCAATGGCCGTGACGAATCGTGGCGCCGGGAACAATAAACGAGTCGTGAATTGGCTCGTCCAGTTGTTCGCCACGCATGTAAGGCAGAATGCTGCGACCATCCATCACGCTTTCAGGTGGCGGGGTCACTCCAGTGATCGAACAAAACGTGGGAAGCATGTCGATGATGGCCGTGATTTCATGATTGCTTGAACCAGCTGGAATCACTTCGGGCCAACGCATAATGCAGGGGACTCGAATGCCACCTTCAAAGTTGGTCCACTTGCCGTCTCGCAAGATTCCCGAACTTCCGTGACCTTCCACATTCAGTTGAGGCCCGTTGTCGGAGGCGAAAACGAACAACGTGTTTTCGGTGAGATTCAGCTCATCGAGCGTCTTCATCAGCTCGCCAACTTGCCAATCGATTTCCTGAACGACGTCACCGTACGTGCCTTGTTGGGAACTGCCAGCAAATCGCGGATGCGGAATCCAGCGAGTATGTGGTAGCGGTGAAGCGTAATACAGAAAGAAGGGTTGGTTTTTTTGCTGCTTGATGAATTCGATTCCAGCAGCAACTAACTTCGGCGAATGAATTCCAGCAGTCTTGTGTTTGATCTTCTCTACGATTTGCTTGTTGCGATAGATCGCGGTTGTCTTCTTGTCATCGCACTCCATGAAACCGTAGAAGCTGTCGAAGCCGTAGTGTGCGGGATTGAAATCATCCCACTCACCCAAATGCCATTTGCCCACAATCCCGGTTGTGTAGCCCGCCGTCTTCAGCATATCCGCGACCGTGAACTCATTCGTGTTCAGTCCAATTTTATCTTTACGATAAACGACGCTACCAACGCCGACTCGCTGAGCATGGCAGCCAGTCAGCAACGCTGCACGCGTGGGTGAACAACGGTTGTGAACATAGAAACTGTTAAACTTCATCCCTTCTGCGCAGAGCTTGTCGACATTGGGCGTGGCAATTTCTGTTGCCCCGTAACATCCCAGATCGCCATACCCCTGGTCGTCCGTGAGAAAGAACAGGATGTTCGGTTTCTCCGATGCGCAGCTCTCACCCACCAGCGTCCAGACACTCATGTTGACAAGCAGAAAAACGGCAAACGTCATCGATTGATTCATTGTGCTTTGTCTTTGCAGTTCTTTCGTTTGCGGCGGTAGGATTGACGTGACTGACTATTTCTCAGTCTTCGCGTATTCGCCCCAGTGGTGCTCGATCATTTCCACGTCAACAGCTTTGGAGCTTACGAGGTAGCGGTAACGAGAAACGTAATCCTCGTTAATCGCGATCTTGAATGGACCTTCGACCATGGGTGCAAAGCAGAAGTAGGGCTTGTTCGGATGGATACGCACGTGTTGCGGCGCGCGGAAATTTTTAGGACTGCACATCACAGCAGCAGACACGTCGCGGCCATCGATTTTTCCGGAGAACGCGACCCAGTTGGCGCGAGTGTGGTTGCCCTCCCAGCGGTCATTGCCTTCACTGGTCAGGTACCGCAAATCTCCCTGATTGATGCTCTGGTCTTCCTTTTCTTTCAACCACTGATCGTTACCTCGGATTGCCATTCCGCCGTAGTGGTATTTGGCGAGGTTCAATGGCTTATCTGACGCGCACTGCTGAACTCTGACGATGTCAAAGAGAAAATAGTCGGCAGGAGTGTGAAAAACAGTGACCACCCAGATCTCATGAAGCACGTCGATCCACTTGTCGTCAACTTTCATCACGAACGCGTGCTTGACACTGAAGGAGACACTCTGTTCCTCTCGACTCAGATTCAACACTTCACGAAATTCAATTCTGCCGAGCCCCTTCGCTTGATTCCAAAAGTCAGCATTCTTTCCGTCAAACTTGCCCTTCACCCAAGCAAAAAACAACGCATGTTGATGAGGGTGATCGGCTGGATAATCGCCGGTAAGTTCTTGTCCCGTCGGCGTATACACGGGATGAATGTAACCGCTACGACGAAAGTACTTAGGCAGTCCTTCTGGAGCTGGTTGCGTTTTCTTGATGTATCGCAGGACGGGTCTTTCTCCCAAGGTGATTCGAATTGTTTTATCCGTCTCAGTCAGGCTCAGTCGCTCATCACCCCGGACACTCATGGCAGCGATGCAGCAAAGTGTGATCAGCACAGGTACTGCTGTTGTCAATGTCTTCATGATTGATGTCCCCCAGATTGGTGTACCAAATTTTCAATGAGCATAGAGACTTCGTCGATCTGAATATATTTCCCAACGAAGCTTAGAGCTTCGATCATGACATGGCCGCGACACATCGGGGGAAGCCACCATTTCTGTGTGCGGCTTTCATTCTGCTCTCGCCATCTCTTCCACTGCCGCTTGAAATAGCTCAGCCACTTCTCTGTCGTTAAGCGCCTTGTCAAAGAGTCCCACTTCATCAATGCGACCATTCCAGATTCCAGAACCGCTAGAGTCGATTCCAAACCAAACGGTTTCATCTGTCGTGATTGCAAGTGATTGACATGGCGTCGAGGCCACGCGTTGGCCGTCTTCGTACAGGCGAATCTGATCGCCATCAGCCGTGACGACAAGGTGCCGCCATGTCGTCAGCGGAAGGGGGGTGCTGCTGACCACGGAATGCAATCCTCCATTGATTTCACGAGCCTTAAAATGTGGGGTGCCCTCTTGATTCAACAACAAAGCAAAGTTCCCCCTGTCGATATGCAAGTTGGTCGCGACCGTACTTGTGGGCGATAGCTTTTCAAGGTAAACGAAAACTGCAAGCGTGAACTGTCCCGTTGTCAACGGGGGTGGATCCTTGACCCTGCCACCGCGGCCGATCGATGAAGTTCCGACTCTCAACGATCCGCCAGCAAACACGCCACGTGCATGGGGGGGACGAGTTCCAGGTCCGGTGAAAACTTCACCGGAGTATTGCGGTGGTTCAGAAAGCAAGCCTTTGTCACGGATCGCCATTCGATAGAAGGCAACTGGCGACAGCCGTCTCAGAGACCGTATGTACTTTCGTTTTGGCTCGTCGAAATTGCGAATGAACCTCTCTGTTGCAAGTTTGATATCGACCGGCTTCTGCGCACCATCTTTAATCTTGACGGCTTGCGATGTTCGCAGGTCAACGGCGTTGCGCTTCATTCCGTCTTGCATTCGTCTCGGCTGCACTCGCACAAGGCCATCAAAAACGTGTACTTCGCTCGTGCCAGATTGGACATCGACGGAAAATTCCGTACCGAAGTCAACCACCTTCGCCTCGGGTGTATCAACTGTAAAACCGATGCCTTCAGGCGGAACGCTCGCAGACAATCGGCCGTGTTGCAGCACTAACCGTTTGCCACTGATGATGTTGAATTCAGCCGGAGCCTCCACATAGACCATCACTCCGCCGTCAAATCGCAAATTCAGCAAGCCACGTTTCAGTTGATAGTCACCAGCGACCAATTCCGCCTGTTCCCAATCGATATCTTTGCCCGTCAGCAAAGCATCAACTTCACTAACGATGGTTGCAAGTGTTCGCTGGGATGAATCGGGCGGTGGACCTTTCGGCACTCCCCAAAGAGTGAATAGTAAACTTGCTACGGTTGCGACCCCGATGTATAGAAGTGCCTTAAAGTGCACGCCGACGGCGCGAGCCGGGGACGCAACCCGTTGATCCAAATCCGCGACTCGCACCGTCGGCTCACATGGATCCATCGCACTCTCTTGAATGCCCCGACGGCGTAGCGAACCTCGAAGATCGACATGTAGTTCTGCTCGGTTGGCAAAGTATCGGAGATTCGCAGCCGACTCTAACCACTCAACCACTGACGCAGTTTCGTCACTGGTCAGTTCTCCATCCAAAAAACGATCGATCAGCTCGTCGTCAACCGACATCACGCACCCTCCATTTTCAAACGACGCTGCACACATTCGGCAAGCGCTGTTCGGGCTCGCGTTAGCAACACGCGAACAGACCCATCTGTTGAACCGACCGACTCGGCGATTTCCGCTGTGGAAAGATTGTCCACATATCGTAGGTCGAGCACTCCGCGAGACTTTGCAGGCAAGCCGTCTAAGCACGTTTCCAAGACCTCCCGGCGTCGATCCCGGTTGTCCGATTGCTCCGCTATTGTTTCGCCAAGTCGCCGCAGCAGATCATTCGAAAAGACCAAAGGGTTGCGACCTTGTTTTCGATAAAAGTCAATCACTCGTGACTTCGCGATCCAAAGAGCCCAACCGACGAAGGGACGATCTGAATCATACTCGTCGAACCGCCGTGCAAGCTCTTGAGCAATTCGCTGAACAACGTCCTCGGCATCATGAAATCCCGCGACAGCCGCAAAGACGTAAGCCGACACCGAGGGCTCGGCCTTCACCCAGCACTGTGCAAATTTCTCTCGTTTTCGTTTTTCATCCATTCTGCGTCCAACACGATGAGCTCTTGAATCGCACGTATGCCGCTCGCTGCAACGTTTTGTTAACAACAATCTCAAAAAGAAAGACGGCAGGAACCGTCTTCAATTTTGTTTGACTCAATCAAGTTTAGAAGAAAGAAAGTTTCTCGGTGTTCAATTTGCGATTTTTGGAGAAGATGTAGACTGTGCAGTCAACTTGCATTCCCCTAGCAGTCAGCAAGAAATCAACTCCCCATGAATTTGCAGCGTGAGGGCATAAACCCGATGCCTTTTACTTTGACACCAAAGAAGTGAGGTTCACTCACATCAGAGCCCACGTTGCTCAGACGATACTTTCCGCAACACCACAAACAACAGTATCAAATGCAACGTAGCCACTTCAAAGCAGCTCCAGTTGTGGACGTCGTTTCTTCCGTGGAACGAATGTCGCTCATGGTGGATCGCTGATTCAAATGATTCCTACTGCATTCGACGGTCACCTGAAACACGATTTGCACTGAGTCCAACTGGCACCGGGCTCTCGACAGAGTAGACTCTTTGAAGAAACAGAATTCGAAGTGAATTTACCGCACCACTCAGCTGAACAAAAGGTGAGCGAAGCACTTCGAGCAGTTGCGAAGAGTGCCCATTGAATGCTCAAAGCCACCGAAACAACCAAGTCCAATCGATTCTTGATGGGCATGCAATGGCACTCAGAAAAATGGATGTCTAAGACAAGCTTCAACAAAAACGAATTCAAGCGTTGATTGATACTGCTACGGAAAACAAAGAATGAGCTCTTTTTCAATGCGTACTCTGTTATTCGCTTTGGTCCTGCTTTCGATCGACGGGCAAACTTCTGCCGACGAACCGATTCAGGTGGCAGTCTTCAAAGGTGAAGGAGTTGGCTCCAGCGTCAATGCGTTAATCGATTCGCTTGGCGGCAGCAACAGTGAAAACTTTGCCATTCGCCGAATCTCGGCGGATGAGATCAGATCTGGTAAACTCGCCAACGTTGATGTGTTAATTCATCCAGGCGGCAGTGGCAGCCGGCAGGGAAAAGCATTAGGCGAAGAAGGCCGGGAAGCTGTCACCACATTCGTTGACGACGGGGGCGGTTTTCTTGGCGTATGTGCCGGAGCATACTTGGCGACCAATGATTATTCTTGGTCGTTGAATTTAATCGATGCGAAGGCCGTCGACCGAAGGCACTGGGCGCGAGGCAAAGGGACGGTTGAGTTAAAATTGTCTACGGAGGGGGCATCATTCTTCGGCCACGTCGGTGAAGAAATGGAAATCTACTACGGTCAGGGACCGTTGTTGGGACGCCCAGAATGGGACGACAAAGATGTCCCCGACTACCAGAGCCTTGCGATCTATAAAACGGGCCTTGCTGAAAAAGGGGCTCCCGCAGGTGTGATGCCCGGAACATCCGCGATTGTTCGGGCTCACTACGGTGACGGGCGTGTTTTCTGTTTTTCACCCCATCCCGAAATGACAAAGGGCCGTGGGGCGATGATCGGTCATGCGGTCAACTGGCTATCTCCAGTCAAAGATCCTGAAGCTGTTGAACTGGTTGGCATTCGTGAGATTGTCGAGCGAACCGTTCCGACGAACGGAGTCGGTGGAGTGGGCGTGCTGGTCACGCAAAATGGTGTGGTGCAACATCAAAAAGGCTATGGCTTTATCAATGGACGTCGTGTCACTGCGCGCACGCCACTGAGACTGGCATCAATCACGAAACAGTACGCTGCAATGTGCGCAGCAATATTAATCGAAGAAGGCAAACTCGATCTAGAAGAAAAAGTTTCACACTATTTGCCAGATCTAAACTTGCCAGTGAAAGGCCGAGAGCTGCAAATAAAGGATTTGATGTGGCACACGAGCGGCCTAGCCAATTTTATCCAAACCAAAGAGAAAGCCGCGATCAAGCAGTTCCGAAAAGACTACGAACTGCCCTACCTGACCAATGAAACTCATGCCAAATGGTTGACGACGATGGATGTCCGCCGTGCCCCGGGCACAAAATGGGAATACACGAATTCAGGCTACACCTTGTTAACACGGATCGTCGAAGTCATCGCCAATGAGCCATTCCATGAATTCCAACAGCGACGCATTTTTGACGTGCTACAGCTGACCAGCACGACCGACAGCCAGCGTTTCAATGGATCGGGAAACATGGTCACGACACTGATCGATTACGCTAAGTGGGACAAAGCTCTGTGGGACCAAGATCCGCGACTGATCTCGAAAGCAGGCTACCGAATGATCTTCACGCAAGGCAATCTCGATAACGGCGCCCCCGTCGAATACGGCTTGGGATGGCGAGTCGTTTGCAATGAAGGAAAGTTGGTCGTGGCAGAACACGGGGGAGCTGGGAGTGGAACAACGGCAGCTCGAAACTGGATTCGGCGGCATTTCAAAGACGGAACAACCGTGGCATTTTTTGCTCAGGAAATTCCAGATCTGAACCGAGATGCTCGCCAAGTCTTTTCCAGCCAGCTATACGAGGCCGTCTTAAAAGCTCGATCGTCCGCACAGAAAACAAACTGAACGATCACTACCATCCATCATCAAAATCACCGCCCATCTGCCGTGGGCTCATTCAGCCAGATGCATTGCTAAAAGACTTCGCAGGTGCCACCGAAGACGCATTCCTAGAATGCGATGGCGGTGACGGTGGCGGTGGCGGTGGCGGTGGCGGTGGCGGTTGAAAACCATGCAACCTCGAGAAACCACCGACTGCGTTCGTCACTTTTTAAAAGCAGGCAACCTAGCGGAAATTCTATCCAGACTGCAGCCTCGCATTTCCACGCGGTGCAACGCTTCAAACGGGCACTCGACGCAGTACGAAACCCAATCGAGCCATTCATTGAAGATCGACCGACAATTGTGAGTGAGATCCAAAGCGAATTGATTCACAGCAAAACGGCGATGCGAACGGCTGACTGGCGGGACGAAGAAGATCAAGGCAACGTGCTTGCCCCACGCACATCCGTGGAATTCACCATACAAAAAGAAGATGGTTCTTGAGTCTACTTCTCAGACTGTCCGTTTGGAGCACCAGACTTGGAAGCAATTGAGTCACTAAAATCGGTAAGGATCGAGACTCCGTCAACGTCGTTCACTGCAACACAACATTGACTTTGTCGATGACTGTGGGGCATCACGGTGAGGATCATTTCATGACGACTCAGAATTTTCATCAAGGCGAATTGCGATTGCAAGAACACTGTGGCATGCGTGAAACCATCGGAAAGATGGCTGAACGCATGATTCACGACTTCATTCCAGAACGGCAGCGCGAATTCTTCGGAGCCCTCGAATACGTGTTTCTCGGAACGGTCGATCAACGCGATCTGCCTCACACATCACTGGTCACCGGCCCTGTGGGTTTTATCCAAACTCCTGTGCCCGAAAAAATGGTGATCCAGACAGGCTCAAGGACTCACCGGCCCGAATTTGAAGCGCTCGACGTGGGCCAATCGGTTGGCGTGTTGGGAATTGATTTGTCTTGCAGACGTCGTAATCGAGTACACGGCCGAGTGACCGCAATCGACGACCACACGATCACCATCAAGGTTGTCCAGTTTTATGGAAACTGTCCGAAGTACATTTCTTTAAGGGAAATCGCTCAGCGTCAAGTTGGGCGACCAAGACAGAACGTTGTGTCCTCTTCATCATTGTCGCCTGCGGACATCCACATGATTTCGACATCAGACACTTTCTTCATCGCTTCTTATGTGCGAGATGATTCTGAAGAACCGTACGAAGGAGTGGATGTCAGTCATCGTGGAGGTCAACCAGGCTTTGTATCAGTTGATTCGAATTCGCAAATCACAATTCCAGATTACGCAGGGAACAATTTGTTCAACACGCTTGGGAATCTGTTGATGAATCCTGCTGCAGGATTACTGTTCATCGACTTTGAAACAGGTGACGAACTACACATACATGGTCAAGCAACTCTGATTGAGGACTCCGTTGAACAAGCGAACTACCCCGGTGCCCAACGTCTACTGCGAATTCAAATTCAAAAGGCCAGCCGACAAGCTGCTGTCACCGCACTTCGATGGAAATTTATCCAGTTCTCGCCCGTAAATCCGGTGCCCGAACACAATGACAAGACGCTGTAACGAGACACATTTTTTTCATCGCCGACGTTGTGCGAATCCCAAGCCCTGTCCCTGAATTCCAACTTCAGGGGGAATCTGGTGAGCCACACCGCGCTCGCCGCGATTTTCAGCATCAACGGCGTTGAGCGTTGCTAAGATGGCAGTTGATTTGATTCCGCGATCGCTGACAAGACAACCTGACCGTGACCAAACCTAGCCTCCAATCACTGTTGCTCGACATTCGCGCCTGTACTGAGTGTGCAGAAAGTTTGCCGCATGGCACTCGACCAGTTTTAGCAGCTAGCGAAGAGGCTCGCATTTTGATCATCGGACAAGCGCCGGGACGGCGAGTTCACGAATCAGGCACCCCTTGGGACGACCCCAGCGGCGAACGCTTGCGAGACTGGATGGGAATCACCAAAGAAGACTTCTACGACGAAACAAAAGTCGCAATCGTACCGATGGGATTTTGTTATCCGGGCACTGGAAAAAGCGGTGATTTGCCGCCACGAAAAGAGTGTGCACCACTTTGGCATGATCGCCTGCTGGCCGAACTGACCAACGTGAAGTTGACGCTGGTGATCGGAGCCTACGCTCAACGTGATCGCTTAGGGACAACTCGCAAGACAACACTCACTGCCACCGTTAAAGCTTGGAAAGAATACCGACCTGATTGCCTTGCGCTGCCGCACCCGAGTCCGCGGAACAATATCTGGCTAAAAAAGAACGCTTGGTTTCCAAGAGAAGTATTGCCCTATCTCAAGTCACGCGTCAAACGACTGTTGAATTGATTCTGGCAAACAGCGGTTGGTGAAAGACCTAAAGCAAAGGGGGGCTCCTGAAGGATACGCTCGTGATTTGGGGCGGCGAATTCGGTCGCACTTCTTACACTCAAGGAGTGTTGACAAAGACGAATTATGGTCGCGACCACCATCCTCGCTGCTTCACCACTTGGATGGCAGGTGGAGGTGTGACAGCCGGACAGACTTATGGGTCCACCGATGAATTTGGCGACAACGTCACCGAATCGTGCGTGCACGTGCACGACTTCAACGCAACTCTTCTGAATCTGATGGGCATCAACCACAAACGTCTGACATTCAAATACCAAGGCCGCCGGTTCCGCCTGACTGACGTCCACGGCCAAGCCGTTCAGGATAGCCTGGCATAGCAAGCACCGATCCAAATTCTACAGCCCCACAACCATGCACCAGGGAACACAACATCGCGGCAGGGAACACAACCACGCGACACGGAACACTCAGACCAACGGCCATTTGGTCCCGTCGGCCCATCAGAAAGGACCATTATGAATTCGCCCCAGCCAAACGGCTTGGAGCAACTCCATAGACTCGTTTAAAAGCCCGAGAGAACTGGAAGGCGTCAGGAAATCCCATCCGGAAGGCGACCTCTTTAACCAACAAACCTTCGTTCACCAAAAGTCCGGCAGCAAAATTCATCTTCCGACGAATCAGGTACTGATAAGCGCCGTCATCAGAAAAGCGTCCGAACAAGCGGGACAGATATGCGGGCGTCACACTGCAGGCAACGGCGATGTCATGAGCCGTATGCAGGTCCAACGAATTTTCTTCGATGTAGCGGCGAATGCGTTCATAAGTGGTATATGCGCGCGGCAATGTTGTGTTTGCAGCCAAGCGTCGCTGTTTAATCTTTAGCATCATCAAATGAGTCAAAGTCTCACAGACATCGGCAGTGTCGGCTCCGCCTTCCAGTCCCTCTCGAATCAGCATATCGAACAGGTCAGATAGTTCATGCTGTCCCCCCACGATCACCACTTCATAATTACGCCGACCACGAAGCAGACCTGCTTCTGTTAACAGCTTCGGCACGCGGGTCCCCACAAAGTCGATGTAATATTTCCGCATGCCACTGCTTGACACATTCCGGATTGTATGCGGTGCGCCGCGTCCATAGGCAAAAACGGCCCCCGCCGACAACGCGTGCTCTTTGCCAGCGATGGTCAAGACTCCTTCGCCTTCGGTCACGAATTCGATGGCGTAGTACGGAAAGTCATTCCGTTGAACCAGATAGTCTGGCCGCATCCGTTCAACTCCCCCGCAAACCACCTCAAGCTTGGATTTCCGATTGGGCTTCAGGTTCAGAAAAAAATATCTCGCCTCCGTAACCTGCCGAGACACAAAATCGGGAAGTGAATTGGGTTCTTGATAGCTCATCCATTTAGGCCAAAAATAGACATGGATAGGTCAAGTCCTGCCATTCAATCAGCGTCGTGGATTTCCGACAATGAAAAATCGACAAGACAAGCAACAAGGCAACAGAAGCTCTAGAACAGCGCGTATTCAATAAGATTACTCACTCTTTTGCCTTCGTGGCTGATGTGCAGGACTGAAATTCGAAGAATCCGACATCGGACACAATCGGCCTTCCGTGCCACCTCACTGAAACCACTGCATCAACCAGACAACAAAAATTGTACTTCTTTGTAGAACAAAATCGAGACCAACTGTGGAAAAGAGAGCTCTAGGAAAGACGGGACTGGATCTAACGACGCTGTCATTCGGAGCATCATCTCTGGGACAGGAATTTCGCAGTGTTGATCTTAATGAAGCGTTTCGCAGCGTACATGTCGCCATCGAACGGGGCATGAACTTTATCGACACGTCGCCGTTCTATGGACGTGGCATGAGCGAGATGCTGCTCGGACGGGTGCTGAATCAGATCCCGCGAGACAGCTATTACCTCGGGACCAAACTGGGCAGATATACCGGACAGCACTTCGACTTTTCTGCCGCCCGAGTGGAAGAAAGTATCGACACCTCGCTGGAACGAATGCAGGTCGATCATCTCGACATGGTGCTATGCCACGACATCGAATTCGTCGAGATGTCGCAGATTGTTGAGGAGACAATTCCAGCCCTGCGGAAGCAAGTCGACAAAGGCAAAGTGCGATTCATTGGAATCAGTGGCTATCCAATGAAGATGTTCAAATACATCCTTGCCAATACTCAGATTGACGTCCTCTTGACTTACAACCACTACACCCTTCAAAACAATATGGCTCGAGAATTGGTACCATTGTGCGAAGACATGGGTGTTGGACTGATTAACGCTGCTCCATTCTCCGCACGATTGCTGACAAGTGCTCCACTTCCAGTATGGCATAAGGCAACGCCAAGAGTGCGAGAGATTGCAAAGCAGGCGGCCGACCATTGCACAGATCGAGGTGTTGATATCGCTCAACTTGCCTTGCAATTCTCAATAGCGAATCCCAATTTCACGACGTGTGTCACCGGGTCGGCGAATCCAGACCGAGTGTCTCAGTGGGTCGACTGGGCAGAACAGCCAATCGATCAAACTCTGCTGTCTGAAGTCCTTGAAATTCTTTCGCCAATCCACAACTGGTTCTATATCGAAGGCCGACCTGAAAACAACGATGAGCTCGCTGTAGACCTGAAGTAACGGCAGAGACCGTTCAGCAACGGAAGCGAAAACCGATCCGGGTCAGGATTTCGTTTTTGCTTCAGTGACGCAAACATCGCACATCTATTGAATCAAACCCACCACCGACTTACCTAACAACGAAGCGGACCTATGAACCACGAACAGAAATGTGTAACGCTTGGACTGGCTCCAAGTTTCGGATTCGGCGACCGAATTGGGCTAGCGACTCCGGGCCACGTGGAAGCCATGAAACGCTCTGCACATGGGATTGAACCCATCTTTCCTCAGCAGTCGATTCGAGAAATGACGCGCACCCATCGGACGGCTCGACAAGTGATGGAAGATGCCTTGAACGGAGCCAAAGCCGCAGGCTGGGAAGGGCGAATTGGGGCAGATGCAGATCATCTTAAGACCTTCGACGATGTTGACATCACCGCGGCCGTAGGATTTACGTTCTTCACCATCGATCCTTCCGACGATGTCGACCAACAAGCTGACGACTACGACGAATCAACGCTGCGTGCAAAGTTTGAACTCGTTCGCAATTCTGCTCAGTGGTACGAAACCTACCTGGGCAAGTCGATCAGTTTACCCACTGGCTCGAACATTGAACTGTCGGAAGAAGCCTGCATGCGAGCGGCCGTAAAATACGGCTCGGCCATACAAAGTGCCCTCAAGCTTGGAGCTCATATCAAAGCCGTTCACGAAACCAAAGGGCTCGACTACGAGATTGAACTTTCGGTTGACGAAACCGATCAGCCCACCACTCTGGCGGAACACTACATCATCGCAGACCAGTGCCTGAAGGGCGGCATGAAACTGGTCAGCTTAGCACCACGGTTTATCGGCGAACTGGAAAAAGGCGTTGACTACAAAGGGGACGTTGCGGCTCTTGAAGCATCCCTTGATGATCACGCGGCGATTGCCAATTTACTTGGCCCGTACAAACTCAGTCTTCACTCAGGCTCTGACAAGCTGTCAATGTACGCAGCTCTTGCTCGTGCCACACAGGGACGTTTTCATGTAAAGACAGCTGGCACCAGTTACCTAGAAGCACTTCGAGTTGTCGCTCGACACGACGAAAGTCTGTTCCGCCGAATTGTGCAATTTGGTCGATCACGATACGACGTGGACCGGGCGACGTATCACGTTTCTGCGACCAACGAAGTTGTTCCGACAGACAGTGGCTTGGATGCAAAGAAGTTGGAACAAGTTTACTTGGAATGCTGGGCCGACGTTCCGCAAGGAATTGGCTTTACCGAACCTGGTCGACAAATTTTGCACTGCACATTTGGCTCGACACTCACTGATCCAGAACTCGGCCCGGCCGTCCGATCGGTACTGGAAGCTCACCCAGATACTTACACTGAAGTGCTTGCCGATCACTTCAGTCGACACCTCGAAGCTCTTGCACAGGGAATGTGATTATGAAACTTTCAATGCGTTGGTTTGGCGAAAGTGATCCAGTCACACTGCAAGACATCGCGCAGGTGCCCGGAGTGGACGGGATCGTCAGCGGTCTGTACGACTTGCCAGCTGGTGAAGCGTGGACAAACAACAGCCTCGGGGTCGTCAAGCGAAGGATCGAAGACAGTGGCTTCCGCTTTGAAGTCATCGAAAGCATTCCCGTACACGAGCAGATCAAACTGGGTACATCGGAACGCGACCGCTATATCGACAACTACTGTGAATCACTTACCACAGCTGGCGAACTTGGCATTCCCGTCGTCTGTTACAACTTCATGCCAATTTTTGACTGGACGCGAACCAACCTAGCCGAGCAACTTCCAGACGGATCGACGGCGCTGAGCTACCGCCACGCTGACGTTGGAGCACTGGATCCGCTGGCGGGTGACACCGATCTACCCGGCTGGGCCGCAGCGTATACGAAAGAAGAACTACGTGAACTGTTCGCCGCGTACGAATCGGTGGACGAGTCAGCGTTATGGGACAACCTTGCCTACTTTCTCGAACAAGTGATCCCCGCAGCCGAATCTGCTGGAGTAAAGATGGGCATTCACCCGGACGATCCACCGTGGTCAATCTTTGGCCTACCTCGAATCATCACCGACCGCGAAGCCTTGCAGCGAGTCATCAATTTGGTCGACAGTCCAGCAAACGGATTGACATTCTGTACAGGATCACTCGGCGCCAATCCGAAGAACAATCTGCCACAGATGGTTCGCGAATTTGGCCAGCAGGGCCGGATTCACTTCGCGCACTGTCGCAACATTCAGATCAAGGAATACAGAACCTTCCACGAAAGTTCGCACCCGGAAGGCAGCCTTGACCTTTACGAGGTCATGAAGGCGTACTTCGAAGTTGGCTTTCACGGAGCAATGCGTTCCGATCACGGACGTATGATTTGGAACGATAAGGGACTTCCAGGTTACGGGCTCTACGACCGAGCTCTAGGTTCGGTGTACCTATCCGGCCTATGGGAAGGTATCGCCCGAGAAAACGGCCGAGTCGCGCGACGCGATCTGGCAATGGCTTAACAGAATGCAGACCCAATGAATGACGTTGTCACACAGATCGAAAAGCTGCGCATCGTCCCCGTTGTCGCCCTCGAAAATATCGACGATGCAAACCCACTGGCCGATGCTCTCACCGAAGGCGGCTTGCCCTGCGCGGAAATCACACTCCGCACAGATGCCGGGCTAGCCGCCATCGAAAGTCTCAGCAAAAGAACAGACTTCCTTGTCGGAGCTGGCACGGTACATAACGCTGAACAAGCCAAACAAGTGGTCGACGCCGGAGCAAAATTTGTGGTCGCTCCCGGCTTCAATCCAAAAACAGTGGCTTGGTGCGTTGCCAACCACGTCCCCATTTTTCCAGGCACGTCGAACCCAACTGACCTGGAACAGGCCCTCGAATACGGACTCGATGTTGTCAAATTCTTCCCCGCCGAAGCGATGGGTGGAATCAAAATGCTTAAGGCATTTCACGGACCTTACAGCTCAATTCGCTTCATGCCGACCGGAGGAGTTTCGACGTCCAATGTGCTGGACTACTTACGTCTGCCATACGTCATCGCATGCGGTGGAAGCTGGATGGTAAAGCCCAACCTGATCACGGAAGGGCGGTTTGATCAGATCACACAACTCACCACTGAAACCATCCAACTTGTGGAGCAGACGCCAACACCTTCAGCTGACAGTCAGCAATCAGACTCGCACTGAGATTCACAGAAGAACGGTCCAGACAATTTCAGCGCCTTTCTCTACGAAGAACGACACCATGCCCAACCTAAATCCACTGACCATTCGACCGGCCGATTCCTGTGAATTCGACCTCGTGTCCCTGGGCGAAATCATGCTGAGACTGGACCCAGGCGAGGGACGAGTCAGAACGGCTCGACAGTTCACAGCATGGGAAGGCGGCGGTGAATACAATGTCGCACGAGGCTTGCGCCGCTGCTTCGAAATGCGAACCGGTGTCGTCACTGCCTTCGCAGACAACGAAGTTGGCCGCTTGGTTGAAAACTTCATTCTGCAAGGCGGAGTCGACACATCGATGATTCGCTGGATGCCGTATGACGGAATCGGACGAACGGTTCGTAACGGGCTGAACTTTACAGAACGAGGATTTGGAATCCGAGGAGCGCTCGGCACATCAGACCGTGGGCACACGGCCGCCTCGCAACTGAAATCGGGGGATATCGACTGGGATCACATTTTCGGTGAACGTGGAGTTCGTTGGCTGCATACCGGCGGAATCTTTGCGGCTCTGTCAGAACATTCTGCAGCAGTCACTCTAGAAGCCGTTCAGGCCGCTCAACGGCACGGCACCATCGTGTCTTATGATCTCAATTATCGCCCCTCCCTATGGCAAAGTATTGGCGGAGTCGAAAAGGCTCGCAAAGTGAATCGTGAGATCGCAAAGTACGTCGATGTCATGATCGGCAACGAAGAAGATTTCACCGCCTGCCTTGGCTTCGAAGTTGAAGGGGTCGATGAAAACATTTCAGACATTCAAGTCGACTCTTTCCAAAACATGATCAGCGCGGTGGTCGACGCCTATCCCAACTTCAAAATTGCTGCGACAACACTACGAACTGTGAAATCGGCAACCATCAATTCTTGGGGAGCCATCTGTTGGGCGGCTGGTGAATTTTACAAAGCAACCCATCGTGAGGATCTCGAAATCCTAGATCGCGTAGGCGGCGGTGACAGCTTTGCCTCAGGCCTGATTTACGGACTCATCAACGGTTTCGATCCGCAAGCAGCAGTCGAATATGGGGCGGCTCACGGAGCCTTGGCAATGACGACCCCCGGCGACACATCCATGGCCACCAAGGTCGAAGTCGAACGAATTATCGGCGGGACAGGCGCCCGCGTCGTTCGTTAGCCTGCTTCGCCAGCGCGGTTCGTCAGAATCGCGCCCCGGCTGGCAACACAAAGTCACAAAGCGAGTGTGACCAATAAGGCGCGCCGGCAACCACGCCCACGCTCCCAGCAGAAGTATGAGAAGCCAATGCAGTGGCACCAAACAGCGATCTTCCTTTCTTGGCTCCACGCAGAATCTTAAAGAAACTCGTTTTTCGACAGCCTTGCCACCGTCCATTCTTCACCGAGATTCCCATTGGAATCCGGTGTTGGCTGGCCTTCAACCGCACAGTCGAAGAGGCCGTGTGGCTCTTCGACTGTGCGGTTGAAGCAGCGAGGTCGATTTCAACTGGGGTCACTTGTTTCAAAAGCAATGAACACAACTTCAAGCTCCCATCAACCTGCTGCCTTCCGACGGTTCATCAGACTTGCTGTCACGGTCATTCTGAATCTTGCGACGGTCATCTGCTTGATTGGGTGGGTGGTAGGACAGACGCAAAACACGGCTTCACTTATTTGGCTTCCAACGGGCGCCTGCGCGATCACATGCGATGACTTTGGCTGGGCAGTCCTTTACAGAAATGATGCGAAGCTTCCGCAGTTCATACAGGTGACAGTTTGGGAAACCAGCGTCGATCGATACTTACGAATGAATCATCCTGATATGAAACGAACGGGATTTCCTGGCGGCTTTGTCTGCGCGCAAGGGGAGAGACGGTTTCTTGTAGTGCAACATTGGCTCGCTTTAACTATGTTGCTTGCGTTGTCAGCCTTCCATCACCGTAGGCTGATCGTCCGATTGACTTGAAGCGACATTTCATTGAGATACCGGTTCAAGTCAATCGCCAATGCCTGTTCCACCAGATTCTGAAAGTAAATTTCATGAAGTGGATTGCCTCAGTCGCATTTTTGGCAGTTGCCGCGTTTTGCCTGTTTGGGTTCCTTGCTACGTTTGAACCGACTTCGAACCAAATGTACTTTCGTGTTGGCTATGCCGTTACAGGAACCTTCTGCCTTGCTTGTGTTGGATACATGTTGTCAGCTCGGAACAAGATCTAGCGGCTGAAGACGATTGGCATAACGGTGCGCTGGCAGAAACAATGCGCTGGCACAACGGTGCGACTGGCCCTGCGATTATTCGCTCGCGTTACTGCATGATCTTGAACAATGTCGTAGTCTTTTAGCTGCCAGCCACAAAGCGATCACCATTGCAGGTGGCTTTTACGGCAGAGAAGCTTCATTGGGTGAGTATCAGCAGAGGTGGGTTGTTGCCTTCTCGAGAACTGAACCAGATATCATTTTCGTCTGTTTCATCAAGTGTGACAATCAGCGTGACGGGGCCAGCAGACTTGATGGCCTCAACAATGTCGACTTCAACAGATTGGCCTCGCCCAACGACTCCGACGTATCTTGCCACTTCTCTCGTTCGGCCTGGCGCATTTTGCCTTCTCAGGCTGTCTTCACTCCAATCGGTGTGCTCACCAATAAAGAATCTCAGCGTTCCTGATCCAGCGTCAATGTCTTGAGTAAGCCGCAGCTTTGCCGACTGCAAACCATTGATTTTGGGAATGACGAATTTCAGGTACACGATGCGTCGATCTCCTTCAACTTTCAAACGCGGCTGCTTCGCTTCAGTTAAACCTTGGTCTAAGGTCGCATCGTCGTCCGGCACTAATTGAATGATTCTGCGAGACGCCTGAGAAAGTTCTTGAACGGACAGTTGCTCCGTGGCTGTTGATGCCGTTTGTTGAGACCCCACTTCAACGGTCGCATTGTCGCGATGCCGAGTGAGCGTGACTTTGCCTTCGTAGACCTCCAGCTTGGTGTGACCATCGTCAGCGAGACCGAATACAGTTCCCATGACGTCAACCGTTGATTCCACTGTTTGAACTCGAAACGGCAGGGCCCCTTCATTCCGTTTGGCAATTTCAAACATCACTTCACCACGATCGAGCCGAATTTCTGGTCGGCTGGAAACCAAAGTCACCGCAGAATCTGATTCCATCGAAAGGATAGACCCATCCGTCAGTCTTAACATTGCTCGAACATCAGCACCGCACTGAATTGTGTCTCCGGTCCGTAACATCGTTTCTGGCATCAGACGTGAAATTTCTGTTTCGCGTTCGATCGACAGGTTGCTGCTGCCAGACACATTCACGCAAACCCCAATGGTCTCAGCCGACGGACTTTGCCAAAAAAGCAAGCCGATGCCAGCTGCAACCAGCAGGATGGCGGCTGAAATTTTCAGCACAGAACTTCGCTGCAAGGATTGAATAGGCCGAGGAGCAGCAACACTGTCCTGAAGTAGCTGCAGTTCTGCTTGTTCAACCAAAGTTTCACGCAGTAGGACGTGAGTTCGAGTGTCTGCTTGAAAACGCTGACGCAGCTCGTCTGACGAATGCACAAGCGCGTGCAGACCACCGACTTGGTCCTCAGAAAGTTGGCCTTCCAAATAGGCGGCCATCAATTCGTTGTATTCCTCTTCGCTGATCATGTGTTTGCTTCTCCAATTTGAGCCACACGATTTTGAATGCAACTTCGCAACTGACCTCGAAGCCGCAACAGGGTTGTCCGAATCGAGCCCGCCTTAATGGCCACCGAATCCGCTAAGTCTTGCCCCTTGATATTGTGCCCGTAACGCAGCATCAATAAATCTTGCATGCGTTGAGGCAGCTGCTGGAAACACCGCCTCAGTGCGCTACGCTCGCGACGCCAAACATCTGCCTCACCTTCCGCAGTCACGAGGGCAAGATCGGACAACATTTCTCCAATACCGCTCGTCGGAGCATTCTCTTGTCCTCGCCAGTATCTTTGAACAACGTTTCTTGCAATCCCACAGGCCCACGGCATGAAGCTTCGAGATGGATCAAAGCGATCTTCACTTCTTAAAATTTCGATCACTGTTTCTTGAAATAGCTCTTCCCCGATTTCGAAGTCTCGAACCATCGCAACGATCACGGCAAAAATTCGAGACCGGTTTTCGGTGATGTTTAAAAAGGACTGAAATGAGTTTTCATCCATGGAATTCACAATGTGTTGGCAGGGTGAAACGTCGAGACAGGCTGTTGCACAATGAACATCAACCGTGCACATAAAAGATCAAAATTTCAACCGATCCGAAAATCCTGTGCACGGTTTGCAAAGCAGCGCAATTGCTTGTTGATGAATTGTTGAAGCAAATGCCCCAAACAGAATGAGAGTTGTTTCATGCGAAGCCTAGCGAAGATTTTTGTTTCCTGTATCGGGATTGTCTTGCTGTGCTCAAACTTGACATTGGGCGCCGCCACGGAAGTGAATGCGGTGATGTCTGGCGAGCTCAAGCAATGGCACAAAGTCACGTTGACTGTCGATGGGCCAACCTCGTCAGAAGACGCCAAGGTGAACCCGTTTCTCGACTATCGCATGCAGGTCACGTTCCAGCACTCCGACAGTGGGTTGACCTACGTGGTCCCTGGTTACTTTGCTGCAGACGGCGATTCGGCCAATTCTGCCAGCACTTCGGGAAACAAATGGCGTGCACACGTTTCCCCAGACCATGTCGGGCCTTGGACCTATTCTGTTTCCTTTCGATCGGGCAGCAACGTTTCGATTTCAGACGATCAAAACGCGGGATCAGCGATTCCAAACGTTGACGGACTAAAGGGTTCCTTTGAAATCGCCAAGACTGACAAGACGGGAAGAGACTTTCGAGCGAAAGGGCGACTGCAATATGTCGGAAAGCATCATTTGCAGTTTGCGGGCTCCAAAGAATATTTCCTAAAAGCTGGCGCTGATGCTCCAGAAAACTTTCTGTCCTACGACGAATTTGATGGCGACTTCAAAACAGATGGTCACAAAGATGGATTGGTCAAAAACTGGGCCCCCCATGTCCAAGACTGGAATCCAGGAGATCCAACTTGGCAGGGCGGGAAGGGCAAAGGCATGATCGGAGCCGTGAACTACCTTGCGTCTCAAGGTTTAAACGTGTTCTCCTTTTTAACGCTGAACATCGGTGGCGACGACCGCAACGTGTTTCCGTACCTCACTTACGACGAACGCAGTCGCATCGACTGCTCTCGCATGGACCAGTGGGAAACCGTGTTTGAACATGGCACTCAACAAGGCATGTATTTGCACTTTAAAACACTGGAATGCGAAAATGTGAATCTGCTGGACAACGGAAAGCTTGGACCACAAAGAAAGCTGTACTACCGAGAACTGATTGCTCGGTTCGGCCATCACCTTGCGTTGAATTGGAACTTGGGAGAAGAGGTCGGATACGTCAATCCTGTCAGCACAGAAAATAAAGTGGCATGGGCCAGCTACTTTGCGACTCACGACCCTTATCACCATCACATGGTGATTCACAACGGCAATAAACACTACGACATGTTAGGAGACAATTCTGCTTTGACGGGCTTTTCACTGCAGACCAACCGAGCCGATTTTGGCAATGTCCACGGCGCAACATTGGACTACATCCGACGTAGCGTGAAGGCTGGCAAGCCTTGGGTTGTTGCATGCGACGAACCGGGCGATGCGTCGCATTCGTTAGTCACTGATGCCGAAAACCCAGACCATAATAATGCTCGAACAAACGCTTTGTGGGGTAACCTCATGGCCGGCGGTGCCGGGATCGAATGGTACTTCGGATACAAACACCCTCACAGCGATCTTTCCTGCCAAGACTATCGCGTGCGGCAGAACATGTGGGTTCAAAGTCACCATGCATTAAAGTTCTTCCAAGACAACAAAATTCCATTTTGGAACATGAGCAACGCCGATGGTTTACTGAACCATAAGAATGCGTATTGCCTCCAAGAACCAGGCCAAGTGTATCTGGTGTTCCTAAAAACGGTGACTGAGACAACCATCGATTTATCAGGTTCAGATGGCGTGTTTGAAATCATGTGGTTTCACCCGAAAACAGGTGGAGCACTGCAGACAGGCACAATTCAGGCAGTCAAAGCAGGAGCAAAAGTTCAGCTTGGAGCTCCACCACGCAACCTAGACGAAGACTGGCTGGCCGTCCTGCGTCCCGGAAATCCCAAGGCAGACTACCCACCGGGTGTTCGTGCAGGGTCAGCCACAAAAACAATGCTGCCCCGAAACGGTGACCCCGTCTCAGTCGATCTCACCGGTGCTGTAAACAGCATTGGTCAAGGAAGCAAAGTGACGGCCAAGTGGACAAAGGTGTCTGGCCCCGGTGCCATCGAATTCGCAGACTCAAACGCCGCAAAGACGAACGTCACGTTCAAGGTAGCGGGAGACTATGTATTGAATCTCAGGGCAAACGACGGCAAACAAACGTCAAACGCCCAAGTGACGATCTCAGTAAAACCATTTCAGTCTCAGATTGTGCGATCAATTCAGCCTTCAGCCGCCGTCTATCTTGAAGGGGCCAACTTCAGGAACGATCGCTTTCTGAAGGTCGAAGGCAAGCGTCGAATTTCCTTCATCAAATTTGACATTCAAAACCTTCCCCCCAAAGTGCTCGACGTGCAATTGCGTTTGACAGTGGATGGTGATTCCGGAAGCGGAAAGCTTCGAATCTTCAATGGCACGAATTCGGATTGGGACGGCCAAACCATGACGACGGATTCCAAACCACAGGTGGGCAAAGAAGTGGCTGCCAAAGACGTCAGCCTTTCTGATGGAGATGTCGTGATGCTTCCTGTTCGATCTCTGATCAACCAAGACGGTACCTATACTCTGGTCTTGAAACTGAATGACACAGGAAATGACATTTGGTTTGCAGGCCTGTCCAGTAAGCATCCGCCAGCCTTAGTTGTCACGTTTGACGACACGGATGGACAACATTCGTCGTTTGGAAAGCGGGCGTCTCGACCGCCGGCCACCAAGACACCTTCCCTTGAAATGATGCTGGAAGCAACAAAACACTTTAGCACTGTAAACAGGCCGTCATTTGTTCCAAGCTATGCCGATCATGCTCGCAAAGCATTGGCGATTAACGCGGCCAATCATCAGAACAAATTCGCTGCCAGCGAAGCAAAGTTTGACGGAAAGACGGGCACCTACAATTTCACTTTAACAACTTTAACTGAAACCGATGGTGAATCGTCGTATCGAGTCTCTGTCGCCGGAACGCTGCTGGCTGAAGTTCAAAACCCCGAATCGCAAAGAGATTATCAGCCGATTTTGCACTCGTTCAAGAACGTAAAATTGAAACGAGGTGATGCGATTCAAGTCGAATTCAATACTCATTCCAATGGCAAAATTCCAGAAGGAAACGCATTTGCGTTCTCTCGAGGCCGATGGCAATCGTTGTCGATTTCAAATCAAAGGACGTCGAAGGTCAGTGCCGCCACAACGTCGTTGAAAGCAGCGACGCCGAAAGTCTTCAAATACACCTACGATGTCACGAAGGCAAAAGAGGTCCACAAGCAATCTCAGGGCATCGTGGTTGTTGAAGCCGAAGACTTTGATGCTGTGGATCGGCAAGACCATCGAAAGTGGCATCTGACCACAGCAGATCAAACGGCCGCCGTTCAGCCAGACCCCGACCCCAACCATTCCGCTGGCGCGAGCGCCGGAGCGTACTTGGAAATCCTGCCCGATACACGAGTCACTCACAACGACCCTTTAGTGAACGGAGTCAGCTTTTGTAACACTCCGGGGCAATGCAGCGTGCTGTACTATCCCGTCGAATTTCAGAAGGCCGGCCGCTACTACGTTTGGGTCAGAATGTGCTGTACTGGATCCGAAGACAATGGCCTGCACGTGGGCATCGACGGTCAATGGCCAAACTCGGGTGCTCGTCTACAGTTCACCGGCAAGCATGGCCAATGGCAATGGGATTCGCGGCAAAGAACAGACAAGGTTCACACCGGAGTTCTCGGAAAAATCTGGCTGGACGTCGACGAACCTGGCTTGCACACCATCATGTTTTCTATGCGAGAAGACGGATTTGAATTCGACAAATTCTTGTTGACTCAGAATCCAAAACCCATGCAAAGCAAGTCGGGGCAAATGGGGCCTGACACGTCGAAGTAAAGCTTGGCCGCGTCAAGATGAAGCGTCACTGAACCGTCGCCAGTTGGCGACGGTTACTTTTGACTTTCGAATCGCTGAAAGCGTCTCTTGATTAAGCAACACGTGATGCAAGAGAACACATCTTTTCCAGCATCCACTCGATTTCCTGCCTGGCTGGTTTCATCAGCCTGCTTGATCACCTTCGGCTTTCCCCTTCGCTCTCTTGGGCGACTTCTTTTTTGCCTTGCGGTCATCGGCCGCTTTTTCAAGATCGTTTGCCCGTTCTAGCAGCCTGATTCGCTTTACCTCAGCGCTCTTACTAGCCGCTTCGTGGACTTCTTGCATCCGTCGACTTGCCTGTTGCAATTGGCGTTGAGCCTCTTCGACTTGCTTTTCGGCCGCCCCATTTTTACCCATCTTTTCTGACATCTTGACTCGCAAATCAATCAACTTCTTTTCTGCCTCTTTTGCCGAAATCTCTGCGGCGGCTTCAGCTGCCTTAATTCGTTTTGCAATCTGTTCGTAGTGCATTTTCTGAGCCACGAGCGCCTGCTGTTGGCTGGATGCCTCGCGTGCCTTCTGGGCCATCTCGCGGCTCAAAAGCAGCAGTTTTTCTTGTGCACGTTCCTTCGACGCCTTGGAACCTTCACCCGCTACTTTCATCGCTTGGACGGCCTGTTCATACCTTTGCTTGATGGCCTCAAGCTGCTTGGGCTTTACGTCCTCGTGAGGAGCTTCGAAGAACTTACGTTTTAGCTGCATCAACTTTTGTTCTGCTTCTTCTTCTGAAATTTTTCCAGCTTCATGAGCCGCTTTGATGTCGCGAGCAATGTGTTCGTAGTGCCGCTTCTTTTCTTCCAACTCGCGTCTTCGACCGTCATCGTGATTTGCTTCAAAGAGTTCGCGTTTTAACTGAATCAATTTCTTTTCTACGTCTTCTTCTGAAATTTTCCCCGCTTCATGAGCCGCTTTGATGTCGCGAGCGACGTCCTTGTAGTGTTGTTCCTTTTCCTCCATCTGGCGTCGATGATTTTCTTGGTGGCCTTTTCGTTCGAATAGCTGACGCTTAACAATAGCGATCTTTTCGTGGGCTTTTTCTTCAGAAATCATGCCTTGTTCGACAGCCTGCTCGATCTTACGAATCGTTTGCTCAAAGCGTTCTTCAGTCGCCTTCATGCCGTCCCTTGGGACCGAATGTCGAAGAGCTTCCATCATTGTCACGGCCTGCTTCAACGACAGTTCCCCTGCTTCGACTGCTCCGCCCAAACGTCGTTCGACAGCTTCAAGATCTTGAGCCTGTACGAACCCCCATGGGAACACGCAGATCGCGGCAATGACGATTGCCCATCGTAACGTCGCAGGAGCCTGCCAGTTTTTCTTACTCATCATCATTTTCAGCCTTTTTTCCAAGTGTCCGCCGCTGTTAATTTCACTCGCCAACACCGGCGGACGGATCGCCGACGATGCCAACAGTTCTGCTACGTTCAGCAAAGAACTTGCATATTGATGCACTTCAGTTGTTGCGGTTTCCAAAACCATTTGGTCGCACGCCATCTCTTCAGATATTCTTAAGTGGCTTCGTGCCCACCACATGATGGGGTTCCACCAGTAAACAACGACAGCAAGCCATTCCAACCACCGAAACCAGTGATCACGACGTTTGATATGAGCAAGTTCATGACTCACGATCAACCGCAAATCAGTGACACTCAGGTTTTGCACCGCTCGCCGTGAAAGCACTATGACGGCCCCGCCATTCATCCACCAAACGAACGGTGAAACATTGGCCGTGGTCGTAAGAATGGGCGGACGTCTTTTCAAGTTCAGCTGGTTCGCGACGCTGGGAACAATGTCGGCTGTCAATTCAGAATCGATACGACAACTGAATGCGAGCATACGGTGAAACCGAATCATGCGAACAGCAGAAAATAGCAGCAGGAACCCACTCACCAGTGCCCATACCGTCAAGATTGCAACCAGTGCATACTGAAGATTAAACCCGCCTAATCTCCAGATTTCACTTCCGCCATGAGGTTGGAAATATTCGACCAAGACGAAAGACCCATTCTTCCCAGAATGGATCTTCCCATGTGAACTGACTTGGTCATTGGCTTCAACAGGTTTTGATTCGCTTGCCGTTTCGACACCTTCGACTGACGACACTGTGAATAATGGCACAGTGAATGATGGCACTTCAACAATAGGAACAGCAAAGAGAGGCGGAGTCAAAAGTTTGATCAACACCAACGCCCACAACAGATTCGCAAGAGAAGCCGAGCGAATTTTACGCTGCACCACCCATGCAGTGGTCGCCAGAAGAAGGGCAATCAAAAAATTGCTAAGCGTTGCTTGGATTAGAAAATCAAACACGTGCTTACGCCTCCTCAAGTAACTTGCGAAGACGTTTGATTTCAGTTCGATTCAGTTTTTTTTCGTCCAACAAATGAGTCAACAAAGGAGCGATGGATCCCCCCGTCAGCTTTTCTGCAAGCGATTCCAGTTGCAGCCCTCCGTACTCTTCAAGGCTAACCGCAGTGGAAAACAGGTGAACTCCGATACTTCGATCGCGTGCAACAAAGCCCTTTTCTTCCAGCCCTTGCAATAGCCGCTGCACGGTACCGTGTTGAGATGTCTTGGCATCGTCATACAGCTTTTCTCGTATCTGTCGAGCCGTCAATGGCTGAGTTTGCCAAAGCAAGTTCATCAAAGCCAGCTCTGCGTTGGTCAACCTGTCGGACGTCATTTCAATTCCTGCCAAGACACAATACGACATAACACCGTAAATCTACGGCAACATACCGTACACGTCAACAACGGATAGGAAAATGTGAATTGATCAACAGACATTGAAAATTTTCAGTTTCAAGCGGCCAGTGATTTATGGCAAACAGAAGCGAATACCAATCGCATCCAATGTCATCAATGTCATCAATGCAAGCGTGCGACACTGAACCAGCGCGCTGCTCTCAGGGTTCTCAAGCCAAAACGTTTCTGACTGATCTTCAGGAGGTGCTGATGCTGTTTGGCAGATGCGAGTTCGCGAAGGCTTTCATTCGCTGTGATCCAACGCACGAAACTGAACTTATCGGCAACCGGCTTGGCAATGCCATGATTTTGAATCTTAAGCAGATAGACATTTGGTACAGGATATCGCAAGATCTTGACGGCCTGCCCTCGGAACCCTTTCGGAGAAACCACCATGAAACTTGCAAATCTGTTTTTGATCAGCACCCTTATTTATGCAGTGCCTGCATCCGCTGCGGGATGGGGGATGGAACAAGGCACACCGGATATCACGTCCGCCGGAGCCCTCGCGTTTGGCCCTGGCAACGTATTGTTGATTGGAGACACGAAGTCGGCGGCTGTCTTCGCAATTGACACGGGGACCACAGCTGGCGATTCGGAAAAAGCCAACATCAATATCTCTGACTTAGCAGGGAAAATCAGCAGCGTTGTTGGAGGAAAAGCGTCAATCAACGACATGGCCGCTCATCCTGAAACAGGCGTCATTTTCCTGTCAGTGACGGCCAGTGGCAAACCAGCGATCGTACAAATCGATGGCGCTGGCAAGGTGTCCAAAGTCTCATTAAATGAAGTCGAATTTTCAAAGGCCGTGCTTGCAGATGCCCCGGAAGACAAGGCAACAGGACAAGGCCGAAGGCGTCGCAACAACAGAGCCGATGTGATTACAGACTTGGCCTTCTTCGAAGGCAAAGTGCTGGTTTCAGGCCTGCGGTCCAAGGGAGCTCCTTCCAGCGTTCGCGAGCTAGACTTTCCGTTCGCCGAATCTGACCGAGGAATCGGAGTTCAAATCTACCATGCAGCTCATGGCAAAGAAGAAGAGTATTCTGCCATGAGAACTTTTGTGCCATTGATGATTGATGGCAAGCCCAATCTGCTGGGAGCCTACGTTTGTACTCCGTTGATCAAATTTCCATTGGACGCGTTGGATTCAGCCGACGACAAAGTGAAGGCCACAACGGTTGCGGAATTAGGCAATCGCAACCGTCCGCTGGACATGATTCGCTACGACAAAGACGGAGCAGAATTTTTGCTGCTGAGCAATTCAGCTCGTGGAGTGATGAAAATTTCTACAGCTGGCCTAACTGAAAACAAAGGTCTGACAAAGCCTGTTCGTGGCGGCGGAGTCGCAGGGCAGGGTTTTGAAACAGTGGATTCCATGAGCGGCGTTGTTCAAATGGATAAACTTAATGAAACTCATGCTGTCGTACTGGTCGATCACGACGGCTCACTGGATCTGAAGACGGTCGCTCTTCCCTAATCCAGCGCTCATATCTTAAATCACCCGCGAGCCCCGATTTTCGAATAGAAAACGGGGCTCGCTTCGTTACCAACTCGGTCACTTGCCAGCCAACCTAATCCACATCAGAAACTCGCACAGGCAATTTGGCACCACTTTCCTTCAGCCAACGCTGTAGCTTCGCCCGCAAACGACTGGCAACTTCCGGTTGCGCGGTGGCCAAGTTATTCTGTTCACCGATGTCAGCTTTCAGATCGTACAGTTCGACAGAATCATCGTCGTACCGCAGAATCAGCTTGAAATCGCCTTCTCGAATCGCACTGCCTAGACGATTCTGCTTATGGAATGCGTAGTTGGGATAGTGAAAGTAAAGCGAATCTCTTTCAAGCTCACTCGTCTGCTCAAAGACCGGCACCAAACTCACTCCGTCAAGAGGTTGACCAGACGCCGGTGTCAGCCCAGCCACTTCTAGAATCGTGGGGAAAGTGTCTGTGCTGACAACGGGGGTCGAACAGACAGATTTTGGCTTGATATGACCGGGCCATCGAGCAATCCAAGGAACTCGAATTCCACCTTCCCACAAATGCCCTTTTTGACCTCGCAACGGTCTCATGTCGGTTCCCCAAGCACCGTTATCAGATGTGAAGATCACGAGAGTGTTTTCTGCCAAGCCAGCGGCGTCCAGTTCATCTAAGAAACGACCGATTGCTTTATCCATGCCTTCAATCATCGCAGCGTAGGTCGGGTTCTTGATGCCGGGGCCAATCCGCTTTTCATACTTTTTGATCAAATCTGCTGGAGCTTCAAACGGGTAGTGAACGGAATAGTTCCACCAGTTCAAAAAGAAGGGCTTGTCTCTATTTTCTGTCACAAAACTGATGCATTCATCTGCCAATCGTTCGGGAAGGTATTCCCCTTTGGGACCAGATTCCAAGGCCGCAATTCGGTAGGGAGAAAAATACGACGGTGGTCCTCCCTGCTGACAGCCTCCAATATTCAAATCAAATCCTTGGTGTTCAGGGCGGAGACGAGGTTCAAATTTTCCGTTTTCATCTTGCCCTTTGCGATGTGAAAGGTGCCACTTGCCAACGAACCCCGTGGCATAACCCGAATCGCGAAGGCGTTCGGCAATGGTCTCTTTTTCCAACGGTAGAAACGTGGACCATTCAGCAGATTGAAGGTTCGAACCGGGCAGTCGAAAATTTGCACCATTACCGGGAGCGTGATTTGTAATGGCCAAACGAGCCGGTGATTGCCCCGTCATCATCGCGGCTCGAGTCGGCGTACAAACAGAAGCTGCCGCGTAGCCATCCGTGAATCTCATTCCCTGTTCCGCCAAACGATCTAAATTGGGCGTGTCTAACCGTTCATTGCCATAACAATGAAGATCCATCCACCCAAAATCATCCGCCATAATGACAACAATATTGGGCCGGTCCGCAGCAAACGCTGACGCGCTCAACCACACTGCAAGCAGCACAGCAAAAACGGACAAAAGGGAATCACGAAATGACTGTGTCATGTCGAGGCGACGCATGTGAACTCTTTCAAAGGGTGTGGAACTGCACCCTGAGTCTACTGACTTGTCGACTAAAAAACACGGAGGACGGCAGCCAACAGCAGCTTTTCAGTCGACGCCGGTTGATGCCTCTGCCTTCGACTGTGATCAAACCGCAGCAGGAAGGCGATTGATTAGGAATCGTCCTGTGCGACGGTAATTTTGACCCGGTCCGAAACCGGAGCACCTAAGTTTAAACCACTTACACCTCCCGCTCCCGACAGAAAGTACTTTCCCGGATCAAGCGATACAAAAGCAGTCTGTTGCAGCCTGCCGGACGGCCTTGCCATTCCCTCGGCAAGCAACTCGATTCGAAAGACTCCTAACGACCGAACTTCCTTTGATTCAAACTTTAAGTTCACTGAAGGTAGCCGCATCCGAGCTCCCAACTGAATCGTGAGATGATTGAATTCAGAATCATGAATCATTGGAAAGAGATCAAATTGTCGAGGAATGGGAGTCCAGATGTCAGCATCACTGACATTGCGCCACAGCAATTCCGCTTCCAGCACGTCCCCCACTTTGTATGTCGATTGCGCATTCTGCAAACGAATACCACACTGCAAGCCTTGATCAATTTTCCCCCACGATGCTAGCTTTGCGTTAGCCAAGGCGTTGGCGTTTCGAGTGCCAACTTCCAACTGAATTCGCGGATAAAAAACTTCTCCGCCAGGTTCGGCTTTGCGTCGCACGGCCAAGTCGGTCCGCGTACGACCGTCTTTGCCAACCTTTGTCAGCTGGTAGGCCGAGCCCATTAAGCGTGTTCCAGCCGGTGGCATGACACGGTGAATCTGCAGAGGTTGCACAATCCAGTTCATGCCTCGCTTTTCAACCGCAGCTTGAGCGACACTGATTTTGGGTGTCAAATTTCCGACAAAAACAGCAAGTTCATCACGAGCTTGCTGACTACGAATAACTGCCGCTTCGCCCGGAGTCAGCTTGATGACGTAGGCCGGTTCGAGCGAATGAGCGGGACCATCCGTTGCGCGGAATCGGTTTGGCAAAGTATCAGCCTTCATCGCTGCTGTAATGTTATCCGAAGGAATCAAGAACGGAGAATCTCGCTTTTGATGAGGCAGTAGTCGAGCGAGAAACTGAATGTCTTTATCCGACTGATTTCTTACCAAGATCTGATACTTGGCCACAGAATTCATCGGAAGGCGATGGTTGGGAAACGCGGGAGACGTCAGCAGAAAACCAGCTTCGAGCCCGTCACCGATGTCCCACCAAACGGCCCGATCCAACGGCAGTGTCTGATCTCCCGATGCCGTCTGCGTAGAGCCTGCGGAAGTCTCGACCTTCGATGAAGAAATCGGATCACCGGCCGCATCAGCACGGGCAGTTTTCACTGCGGCATTGTGCTCCACGGCACCGTGTTTTTCAGCACCGTGTTTTTCAGCACCGTCTGAAGTACTCTGGCTCGATTCATCTTTGCTAGGCTTAGCTTTCGGCGGGTCACCGTCATTGGAGTCGCCGTCACTGGGCACACCGCCAAGCTTCAGCTTGGGTGCATCGCTAGAAATCGTGAATGGGACCGCCCCCGCACTGGCAACAACAACTGAATCCAACAGACCTGAAGGGCGAATTGTCAAAGCTGCGTTGAGATAAAATCGCCCTTGCTGTGCGATCAACCGTTTGGGATCGCCATACTTGAATTCTGTACTCTGCTTCAGAACTCGCAAAGTTGGACCGCCAATCATCTGAACGGCAACACCTTGCCCACCCGTCAGCACTTCGGCTTCGACACCCGTCACGGCGACCCGTTGACCTGGTTGCAGACGAATGGTGCGAGTTTTCATCGGAGACAATCCAGTGTACCAAGTCGAATCCAGTCTCACAAATTTGTTGTGATCGCGGCTGGTCACATTCATGTTCCAGTCAGCGAGAACATTTGGTAATTCACAGACGACTTCAATTTCTGAATCGCCAGCATTAAACAGAAACAGCTGACCTTCGATATCAACATTGTCATTGGGCCAGACTTCACGGCCTTTCGGAAGTCTGATTCCTAACACCAAATTCCCCGACGGTTTCCCCCAGTAGATTTTCGTTTCGACATTCTGGTCGACAGCTGGTTGCCTTAATTTCACAGCCTCAGGGTCTCCCAGAGTAAAAGCAATCACCTGACCGAACGGAATACCTGATGCTGAATTTAGGTTGCCCTCTTTCGCCCTCCAAAACGCGGAACCAGACGTGATCTGGTAGTTCCCATCAAGCATGCCGGCGGTATCAATGGAAATTCGATACCGCCGCTCTTCAAGAACTTCCCCTGGCTTTAAAGTATGTTGGTAGGTGCTTTGAGAGTTCCCAATGATGTTCAATTCCAACCGATTGTTTGCACCAAGAACCGGATGCGAATCGCTTGCTCGAAGAATGATCGTCTGGTCCTTGTCGGAACCATTCAACAGAACAAATTGCACGACCACTGGATCACCCAAATCAAGCTTTCCAGTGGCACTCAGCAACCTCGCACCGGCGGTAAGCCCATCGCGAGTCTTCTTGCTCCAAATCGTTTTTACCACTTGATCGCTTCGCGTTTTTTCACGACCAGCAGCCCCCTGCAGTTCATCTTCGGACCCAGCAACCTGTGCGGTCATTACAACAGATTCTGGCACAGCGGTGTGATTAAGTCCTGAAGTACCATTTGGGGACGGCTTCGGATCGTCATCAACAACAAGCGCGACCGCCACTGACGCCAAGCTCACGGATAAGACGGCGACCAAGACCAACGAAATAAAGCGGCCCAATGCCAGTCTTGGCGGCGATTCGGCCCCCAGTATGCGTTCAATTCGACGAGACAACTGATGAGTGTTCGCCCCTTGGGACGACAACTGATTCATTCGCGGTGCCAATTGAGGTTTGCTGGCGACACAAAGTTCGGCGACTTTCAACAATGCGGCGGCATAGGTAAACCGACCAGACTCTTTGTTGGTCGCCCAATCGTCGCAACAATTTTCGCGTTCGTCATCCATTTTTCGACTTAACCACCAAGTCACAGGATGAAAAAACAGAATGGCTTCGACCACTTTTTGCATCGCCTGCACGAGCGGGTCAAAACGACGGATATGAGCCAACTCGTGGTCTAGAATTGATGTCAATTGTTCCGTCGTCAGATGACTCAACAACGACATGGGAATCAAAATAACGGGTTGAAAAATCCCAGCGACCGCCGGCACGATCACTTGATTGCAATACCGGAGCGTCGGCACACAACGTAGGCCCGCTTCTTCAGCCAGTCGGGCCACTAACGCACACAAAATGGGGTCATTCACTTCACTTGATTCTGCACAGATCCGAGACCCTCTCCAAATCGTCAACGACAAACGCAACAGCATCGCCACAACGCCCAAGATGTAGATGACACTGCTAAGCGGCAGAAATTGATAGACCAAGTCAAAGAGATGCTCCGCCAGACCGATCTGCGTGACAGATGGATTGACGAAAGTCACTTCATCTCCAGCAAGTTGAGTCTCCGGATTGCTGACCTGCACTGTCGATTCAGAAACCGCAATCGGCTGGTCTGCGGGTCGTGAAATGGGCTCTTGTTCAAAGCCCGCGAAATTCACCGCAGGCGAATCCGATTCGATGAGTCCCCCCAAGCGTTCTTGGGGCAATTCATTGGGAACTGGTAACATGAAGAACGTTGACGCCGCAAGCACAGGCAATGAAAAGAACGTGCCGGATGCTGCCAAATAGCGAGATCGCGCTGAACGGACCTGCAACAGACGCAAAACAATTCCAGCGAAGGCTCCGACCACCAAGCATTGCCAAACCAGATGCAGCAAAGTCAACGCAAGTCGCGTTGCCTGTGGCTGCCAGACTGAAGCATCAAACAGAAAAGGAAATCCATTCATGATCGTTGCTCCTTGAGCTTTCGGTTGAGCAGTTTTTGCAGACGCTTGATTTCCGTTGCATCCAAATCATGCGCATCGAACAGGTTCAGCATTAAAGTTTCAGGCGAACCATCAAAGACACGGCTCACCAAATCACCCAGCATGTCCTGTGAAACTCGAGATTGCTCCAACAAAGGAGCAAAACGAAACGCCTTGCCGATCGCTGGTGGAAGTTTCTCTAACTGCCCCTTTTCAACCATCGTTCCCAATGACGTAATGACGGATGTATGAGCAAGATCTCGCCCGTTCTCCGCGAGGGCATCACGCACTTCTCGAACGGTTTGAGGAGATTTTTTCCACAGCAAATTCAGTATCTGTAGCTCAAGTTCTGTCGGGTATCCGGAGGTCGGCCTCGCCATCACTGCTCCCCATTTTTCACCAAGTGAATCATGTCACACAAATATCTATGAAACTAGATATTAATGAAGAGAGGCCAGACGTCAAGGTGCATTTTTAGTTTCATAGAAATAGCACGAGCAATGATCAACGGGAAATCAAACACCAAAAACCAGCGGGACAGGGCGACATGTGCCACGCAAGCGAGGATGCTTTACCATCGCTCTTAGTCAAGTTTTCACAAGCACGTTCTGAGCAGTATTTTTGACAAGCAACTGCTGCACAATCAGCTTGATATCCGCTGGCGCCAACAGCAACGCTGGGACGCTGGGACGCTGGGACGCAGCAACGCAGCAACGCAGAGACGCAGAGACGCAGAGACGCAAGGATCATTTTGTGGGGATTGGAAACACACAGTGCCTCTGCCACCGACAATCAACTTGCCAATCAAACTACATCGGGATGGCGCATCAAGAGATTCGAATTGGTGAAGGCCAATTCGAACGTGCAGCAAAAGTAGAGCCTCCCGGAATCACGCGGGAAAACATTTCTGATTCCCCTGCTTGGGGCCGTCAGTATCTGACGGCGTCAAAATTGCCCAACAACTTTGACACGGGCAGTGGATGTGATCAGAAAAACGTGCCGCCGATGAAAAAAGCCAATCAAGAGCTCAAATCATGCTGCAGGCAAGCGAGAAATTTGCAACGACACCGGACGTTGCAAAAAGAGACTTCGATTGTGCAGGAAGCTTTCAACTGCACGAAACATGGGCGTCGTCTACTTCGTCCCATCTGGCGGATCGATGAAGTATTCGGATCGAACGACTGCCAGCAGCTACGATCCTTCCCAACCAATCAGCACATCGACGGCCCGAGCATGGGTGCCGCAAAATTGCGGCACCGCTTAAAGCGAAAGGTGTGCCATCGCTACGCCTTCACCGCCACTCTGTCCATGCCGGAATTTTGAGACTGAGTCAATTCCTGAACGGCTTCCACCAGCGACAAAAGTTCAATTGCGGTATCAGCAATCGCTCCGGATTGAACCAAAGTCTCTTGTGAAGCTCCCAGAGTTGAACCGGCAGCCGCTTCGACGGCCTCAATATTTCCTTGAATTTCTCGGCCACCCGCCGTGACTTCGCCTACGCTGCGGGACAGCTCATCCGTCATCGCTGCCTGTTGTTCAACAGCAGCAGCAATCGCCGATTGAGATTCATTGATCTGACCAATCACACCTTCGACAGTCTGAATTGAATCGACTGCAGCCTTCGTTTCTTCGCGGATATCATCAATTCTTTTGACGATTTCGATCGTGGCGGCTCCGGTTGCTTTTGCTAATTCTTTCACTTGGTTTGCAACAACCGCAAACCCTTTGCCGGCATCACCAGCTCGAGCAGATTCGATTGTCGCATTCAAAGCAAGCAGATTTGTCTGTTCAGCAATTGAGTTGATCGAAGCAATCACTTCTCCAATTTCTGTTGTGTTTCTTCCCAGCAGCTGAATGGTCTCAGACGTTGTTTGGACCGTTGCGACGGCAGTTGAAGCAATTGATGCTGCAGTCGACGTATTCCCCGAAATCTCACGGATGCTAAGATTGAACTCAGTTAATGCTGCTTCCAACATTTCAGCATTTGAATTCACTGATGCTGCAGCAACCCCAGCGAAGGAAGCTTGCTGAGTCGTTTGCTCTGCATTCTCTCTCATGACCGAGGACACTCGCTGAAGATCAACACCCGCCATTCGTCGAACATTGGATGCGGACGAACGGATTTTCTGGACAATGCTTCTTCCAAGAAAGATTGCTACACCAAAACAGATCAAGCCCGAGATGATTCCAGTGGCGAGGATGATGTAAAACAGACCTGCTGATCGTTGATTTGCTTGGCCCTGAATGGCCATCACACACCCATTGGCTTCCTTATGAGCGGTGGCTGTCAACTCCAAGAATCGAGTACGAAGACCTTCGTCATCAGGAGACTGGACCAGCTGCTTACCCGCCGCAAAGACTTCATCCAGCGCAGCGAGTTGAGCGTCAATTTTTTGTACAACAGCGACCGATTTTCCTGCAGCGACATCGCCTAGGTCGCTGGCGCCACCGTTCTTCAAAAATGCGACTGATTCCTTCAACATCTGCTGCGTTTTTTCAAAATCGCTTTCAGTACCCGCAAGTGATGCTAAGACTTCTTTCGCGTATCGTTGATTCAACATTCTTTGCCTGCCGGCAAGATTGATCTTGGCTGTCGCTGACTGAGCATCACCATGGGCGATCCAACTTGACGTTAATGTCGCCGCCATGCCAACCGCAAAAATGGTTGGAACAAGCAGAATTTGATGTCCAATTTTCATAGGAGTCAGTCATTGTCCCGGAAAGAAATTCGGAAGTTCCTTACCGGTCACTAAGGGTTTTAACACTGTGTGTACTTTCACCATCGAAGTGCTGTGAGCTCGCTTGCGGACAATTTTTTGCTGGGCCTTGCGCACTCACAAACTGTGAACATGTGGCTATCAAAATCAACACCACCCGTAGACATCGGTCACTCTTCAAGTAGTGATCAACTGCGCCAATCGTCGCAATGAATACCTCACTCGTCATTCTACACGGCGTAGCTGCCAACGGAAATTTGCTGCAGCGTTCGAAACAGGCCCACTTGTATGAGGGGGTGCTGAGCCTCTCTTGTGTCAGAAGGAAGAACATTCGTGTTTGCAAAGGCGAGCTGATACTAGGATCGACTCGGTACACTTAACAAACTGATCAATGTCAGCAGCCAATCGCCTTGAGCTACCCCCCCAGTGCGCCGGGAAGCCGGAGCCCGGTTTCTTTTGTGCAGAGTGCATTAGCCCATGACTGGTGGACTCCGGGTTCATTTCCCAGAATGTCATAAGTAGCTCCATACGCTACTCGTTCCAGACTGCTTCTTCCGCTTGTAAATTCCACACAGCGGCCACATCCCAAAGAGCAGCACGATCCACACACAGTACGTCAGCCAAAGATTCGAAAAACCGTACTGGTCCGGTACGGCAGTGCCGTTCATTTGCCCATAGATCGCTTGGAATGGCGACAAAAAAGTGCCTCGAACAAACCAGTAGACCAAGCAACTCGACAAGTGCAAAACGTAGAAGTGAACAACATAAAAGAACAGGGGCACTTGGCCAAATCGTCTCAGAACTTTTGTGAGCCTTCCGGCTTCGGCAACATCTAAAAACGACAGCACAATCAATGCCGGCCCCAATGTCATTAAGCTGTACGCCAAAGAAGGCGGGTATTTTTGACAGTCGAGAAACGAAAACAGACTTTTTAACGCATCTGTTTTCTGAGCCAACGAAGGATCTTCTGACGGCAGAGATTGAAAATCCCAAGGCAGTGGATTGCCGTATCCATTTGTCCACCTGACAGCCAGGAAAGACATCACAAGGGCGACTCCGCCCCAACGAACGATATGGATACGAGCTTCCCGCTCTTGCTGCAAAACGGCTCCGAAACCATAGCCACAAGCCATAATGCCTAACCAAGGCAGAATTGGGTAACCAATTTCGACATGCCAGTTTGGAAGATAGGCGGGAGCATCGTGAAGAAAGTTCCACAGTGGGCCAAGTGCGCCCAATGATTCGGACTCAACAGCATCCAACAGATTATGTCCAGTGACAACAACGATTCCGATGAGCGCGACGATCCATGTGGGAAACCAGCACAGCAATGAAAGTCCCATCATGCTGAAACCAATCGCAGCAATCACCAAAAAACCAAACGGGACTGTCCACGAATTCAGCGACAACGCAAAATGAACGACGGTGAATTCTAGAAAAACAAGCCATGCTCCGCGCGTCAACAAGTAGCACGACAACTTGCTTTTTGATTCATGCTTGCTTCCCGACAGATAGGCGGATGCTCCAGCCAAAAAGACGAACGTTGGAGCACAAAAATGAGTCACCCAACGTGTAAAAAACAAAACCGGCGTTGTTGTCTCCAAATCTAAAGGCGAGATTCGAAGATCGAAAAAAAAGTCTCGCGTATGATCCAAGGCCATAAGAATCATGACCAGACCTCGCAGTGAATCCACGGCAATCAAACGTGTCGACTTCACTTGCGGTTCCAGCAGTTGATCGGCTGAGCTCATCAGACATTCTCATTCAACAAATCAAAACGGCGAACTCAGTCATTCACCAAAGTCTTTATCGGAAGACATTTGGGGACAGCCTGCCAACGTTTGTCGTACCACAACCGTTGCCATTTGCTTGAGCCCAGTTTGCCGAATCGTCTTCGCAAGAGCAATTCGATCCGCCAGATTTCATTCTTGGCCTGATCGCGTTGAAAAGTACGACTGGCACGCCGCGTCAAAATCATTGCACTCGTAAGAGCAAGAACAAGCTTTCCATACGTCGTCAGCTGGATGGCGTCAGCTGGATGACGCTAGCTGGATGACGCTAGCTGGATGACGTCAACAGAAAATCCAATGCTTCATGACAGTGGAATTCTGAATCGGAATTCGCAGACAAATGACAGACAGTTGCGAACCCGTCCGATTGTTGCACGGCGCTCAGCACGGCGATACGAGCACTTTGAAACTGCCCGACAGCAGCAAACAACTGCTGCATCGAACCAGGAAAGCGGCAACTTGCTCGGTACACGCCATGGCTTGCCCCGTCTTGGGCGAAGATTCGAGAGGCCATTAGGAAGGGTGAAATTCCGGTCAGCCGAGGATTCACATCCACCAAAAACAGGCGACCTGACGTATCAAGCAGAAGATCAATTCCAACGACGCCGAAATACCCCGCGCTATGTAAGTAGCGACCAACGGGTTCGATCATTGGGCAAAACTGATCGTAAAGCTGATCTTGTTGTTCCGCAGAAAAAGTGCCTCCGCACCACTTCAACTGATCGTTGAATTTTTGTTGCGTGAACCCCAACCAAGTCATTCCGCCGTTCTTGTTTAAGTAAAACTGGACTCCAAAATCACCATCGATATCTTCAATGACGGAATTGATCACCAGTTTTGCTTCGGGCCAATGCTGCGATAACTGATTCGTCATCGCAGTCTCATCCGCTGCAGAGTTCACGTGAAAATTACCCAACCCGGCGTAGCCATGGCTTAGCTTTACGATGCACGGAGCCACCACAGACGGAAGAACGTCTGCCTGAGCGCAGTCGATCTTTTCGATCACTTCTTTGGAATGAATCGCATAGTTCACATCGGGATCAACCACTTGTCGCTCGGCCGCCAAGGATTGAATTGGAAACAAGGGAATGTAAGTGCTTTCAGAATCGAGCGGTTGCCATTCAGGGCAACTGTCAAGTCCCAAGACCTGTTCCCAATGTCGCTGCAATTCGCTGGTTGGTCGAACGTCCGAAGTCACTGGCAAAGAATTGCCCCAGCAATACATCAAATGATGCGGTCCCAACTGCTTCAGTAGTTCGCGTGGAGGCGGTGGGAACGGATCATGAATGATGTATTTTGAGCGATTCTTGAACGTCGCTTCTTCGCTGTTAGACGATGGGTATTCAGCCAACAACACGGCTTCAGGGACGTCAGCTGCATATAGCTCGGACAGAAACCGGATGTCAGGACGAAGTTCAACTGTCATGCCTAAACTTCACCATCTTCGGGGCGTTCCCAAACCGTTAGTTCAGACACCCCATACTGAAATTTGCGACGAGATTCTCTCATCACAAACGGCACATCAACGGCGGTCCCCAGTTGCCGGAACTCGGGGGCGAGCGAGGCCGTAATGCCATCCATTGAGCTAAAGTTCTCGCCCGTTTCCGCTTTGAATCCACCCAGCCAACGATCTCGAGGAGTGTATTCTTCCTGCCACGCGTATGTTGATGCCAGCACTAAGAGACCACCGGGACGGATTCTTGATTTGATCAGCTCAAGAAATGCGGCTGGATCATAAAGTCGTTCCAGCAGGTTGCCGGCAAAAACTAAATCATAGTCTGCGAACTTCTCATCAAGATTACATGCGTCCCCTTGAAGGAAACTGATCCGGTTTTTGGATTCTTGGTAGCCGGGAAACTGATCCAATAGAACTTCCTGATAGGAATGCAGTTGGCCTTCGTCCAAAATCGAATAGCGTTGCTTGCCGATTTTTTGAAGGTTGCTCGGAGTTTCAATCAGCCTGACCGAAAAATCGACTCCATCTACATGCTGAAAATGCTTCGCCAGTTCAAACGACGTGCGTCCGGTCGC
Organism: Fuerstiella sp.; assembly: GCA_039974975.1. GTDB lineage: Bacteria > Planctomycetota > Planctomycetia > Planctomycetales > Planctomycetaceae > Fuerstiella. The sequence continues at coordinate 220,404 of JBDWHY010000043.1, forward strand.
ACAACCAATGTCCAACGCCCGTTCCGTTGATCGCCCCTTCAGGTGCTGATCAAGCAATTCTACGCACGCGACTGAAAAACTGGGCACTTCCAACGGAGGTTGGCCGTAGTGAAATTCGATGTAGCGAGAAACCATTTGATCGGTTTCGTACACGTTCACTTCTGCGGCTGGCAGCTGCTCGGCTTCAACGTACCTTAAACCGGCGTGTTGAAAGAAGTGACGCCGGAATGCATAGCGAGCATCCTTGATGGAATAGTTGCCCGTCGAAATCCAACACCCCCCCTTGAAGAGATGATGCTTGCCATCAAATGTTGGTGCAGAAAAATCGTCGTACGTCGGATGTACTTCGAAGCCATCGAACCCATCGATCGCTGTTTCCGTCCATTGCCAAACGTTCCCAATGACATCGTGCAAGCCATCATGAAATTCATGACGGTCCACGGGGCATGGCGACATTTCATCTTCAAGATTGATATTCCCGGGAGCTTTCTGCCAGTAGGGCTGGTCAGTGTCGACCGGCTTTCGCATCTGGTGCCATTCGGCTTCAGTGGGCATCCGAATATGAGCACCAGTCTTCGACGACATCCAATTGCAAAATGCCTTCGATTCCAAATAGTTAATTTCAGCCGGCCAATTCCACGGCATGTCGATGACTTCTAGCATCGATCGATACCGATAACCTTCGTCTGACCTTTCCCAGAAGACCGGATGTTGAGCGTCTCGATACTGCACCCAATGCCAACCTTCGCTCGTCCAGTACTCTTCATTTTGATACCCGCCCGCATCCACGAACTCACGAAACTCGGCATTCGACACCAAGTATCTTGATGCCTTAAACGGGGCGACTTCAGATGCTGAATAACCGTATTCTAAGTCCCATCCGTAAAGCTCGTTGGTCTTCGACTTGCCCAGCTCAACAGGTGCTCCGCCTACAGAAATCATGTCATTCTGAGGTGCTGCTGAATTCGTGTCAGTGCAAATTTTGCCCCACACAGCATGCGGCTTCACAAGATGAATGGGCAGTTCACGAACCAGCACAGAGGATGTTTCAAGATGAATCCGTTCATGTTCGATCCCCATCAAAATCACCCAGAGCGGGCTTTCCCAATCGATCGGCATTGTGAATTCGCATTCACGGATGAAGCGATCCACAATCTTTCGCGTGCCATCCCGGTGGGCCTTCACTTCGGCGGGTGTTGGCCATTCGTAGTTGGCGTCGTTCATGTCATCCCAAGACATTTCGTCTACGCCGATCGCCAACGTCGATTCAAGCTTGGCATCGACCCGCTCGTCTATCAGTTTTGCGACATTCAATTTATTGATGAAGAAAACAGACGTGTGACCGTAATAGAAAATCAATGGATGCCGCAAAGGATTAGCGCGCGCATAGTACGATTCATCGCTCACGAGGCACTCGAAAAGACTCTCATACAGCGTGAAAGAGCTGTGGAAGTAGTCGAGGATCTCCTGCCGTTTCGCTTCGATGTCGCCCGAATTTAAAACGGGAGTTTTCGTAACGAGAGGAGCAATCAACCCGCTTTCGGTCGTTATTTCGATCTGTGTATCAACGCTCATAGAACCGCAAAATCCAGCTAACTCTAGATATTCAACTTGTGAGAGGACCTGTCCACCCGACAGTGCAAGGGGCCAAGAACTTACGGTGTTACGCTGGTTCCTTCGAAATTTCAACAAACCCTGTCCCGAGGAGGACACCGCGAGACTTCGTTCTTGAAGCACTGAGAATCAGATGAAATAGGATTGAAGGCTGAAATTCATTGAAAACTCGGCGGCCGATCGAATTTCAACCCGCTGCCCAAACGACCTCGGCAGGTTCACTTTCTTCACTTCGAAAAAAACAGTTGGACAGCACGAATCACCCATTCAGCGGCTGAACCTCTGATCAACCATCATAGCGAATGCGAAGTCTTCACAGAACTTCTCAGATGCCAAACAAGTGTGACCCACCTCACCTCAATAAAACTAGACAAACTAGCGAATCTAGTTAAGAGCGTGAGAACATGACAGAGATGTAGGCAAAGAATCGTGATGGTCAATCTCCACCCGCAACCAAAACCAGTCCACCTGCTTTTCACTCGCGCAAATCAAAGAATCAAGATCAGCAACAGCAACGTGTGTGTGTGTTGTGGAACCACACCGGCAGCTTTGCAATCAAGTCGAGCGGGGCTGAAAGTATTGCCTTGTGTACACAGAACCAAGGGGACACAGAACCAAAGGCAATCCGAATGACGGTGCCTTCGTGACCGTGGTTGAAATTCCTTTTTGCGTCGCACCTGCTCGCCACAGTGTCAACCGGGCTAGAGCTTCCTTCGCATCAAGCCAACTCGGAATTTCAAACAGGTTCTGGCTGACTGACTGTCAGCTGAGCCGCACAATGTTTGTATGAAGGCTGCCGAGAATACGGATCAAAACTACTCAGCGTCAGCTTATTGATTTGATCGTAATGCATCGCCACAAAAACCGCGCCTTGCTGAACGCTCTTCGTGATGACAACTCTAAGTTGCATCTGGCCTCGACGAGTCGACAACCAAATCATTTGCCCCTGTTCGATGCGCCGACTTTTCGCGTCGACGGGATTCACTTCGACAAACGCATCCATCACACTAAGCTTCCGCAGCACAGCAGACTTAGAAGTACGTGTCTGAGTATGCCATTGCGACGCGGAACCTCGCCCTGTCAGAAGTGTCAGTGGAAACTTTTCACACGGCGGTTCCAAAACTTCGGCTTTTGGTTCAAACACGAACTTCGCTCGACCGTCTTTATGAAAGTAGCGTCCGTCTTCAAACAGTCTTCGCTGAGCAACATCGGCGTCGGTCCGTTTTGCTTCAGTCGCAGTGAACGGCCATTGGACGCCATGCCGATCATCAATCATCTTGTAGTCTTCGATGCCAGTGATGTCGCAGGGCCGCCCCTGCGAACATCGTTTCAATATTTGAAACACGGCTTCCGGTGACGTCCATTCAGAGAACATTTCCGAACACCCCCAGCGGTCTGCCAACAAACGAAAGATGTTGAAGTCAGACAAAGCTTTACCTGGAGCCCGGCGAACCTGTTTGATGATATTCCAACGACGTTCTGAATTGATCAGCGAGCCCTCTTTTTCTCCCCAACCCGCGGCAGGCAAAACAAGATCTGCAATCACTGCAGTTTCCGTTGAGCAGTACATGTCCTGCACCACCAAAAAATCCAGTTTCGCGGCCAGCTTGCGAAAGCGATCCTGCTGAATCCATGAGTGAGCCGGATTGGTACACACGATCCACAGCGCCCGAATTTTGCCTTCTTCGATGCCGTCGACAATGCGGTCGTATGACCAACTGTTGCGGTCCGGAATTTTGCTTGCATCGATATTTAACAACGCTGCCACTTTTTCGCGGTCCGCCGCGTCGTCAAATTTGTGACCGCCCATCAAATTGGTTGTGTTACTAAACAGACGCGATCCCATCGCGTTGCACTGTCCCGTCACACTGTTTGCTCCGGTCCCCGGCCTGCCAATGTTCCCAGTCATCAAAGCCAAGTTGATAATGGCCTGAGCCGTTCGAGTTCCCTGGTGGCTTTGGTTCACTCCCATCGTCCACCAAAATGAAACTCGCTTCCCCTCATGAATCAATTTTGCGATGGCGTAAATCTGTTCTTCATCTAGGCCAGATTCCGCCGCAATGTCTGCTAACGACAGTTCAGAAACAAACAGTTTGAATGCATCGAAGCCAGACGTGTGCTTTTGAATGTAGCTTTCATCAATCCAGTTTTCGCGAATCAAAATCGCGGCAATGCCATACATCAGCAGCAGATCTGATTTTGGCTGCAAAGGTAAATGCAGGTCAGACTGAGCAGCTGTTTCTGTGGTTCGCGGATCAATGACCACAACAGTATTCGCATCGCGATTCTTCATGACTCGCTCCCACATAATGGGATGAGCAATGCACAGGTTGCTCCCGACCAGAACAATGACGTCTGATTCTTCGAAGTCTTGGTACGTATAAGGCGGAGCATCAAAGCCAAAAGATTCTTTGTAAGCCGTAACGGCAGTCGCCATGCATTGGCGCGTATTGCCGTCGCCGTGAACCATGCCCATCCCAAACTTTGCCAACGCTCCTAAAAAGGCGAGCTCTTCCGTCGGCAATTGACCGGTTCCCAAAAAGGCAACGGAATCATTTCCATGCTGCTGTTGAATTGCCTGAATTCGATCAACGAAAACGTCTGCCGCTTGTGACCAATCGATGGGGTCCAGTTGCTGTGTGCTTGGGTTGCGCAACAATGGAGTCGTCGCGCGGTCATCTGAATCGAGGACATTGAGAGCTTCCCAACCTTTGGGACAGGCCATGCCAACATTCACCGGACTGTCTGTCGATGGAGTCAAGCTGATCGCTTGATGATCCTTCAAGTGAATGTTCAGCGAACATCCTGTGGAACAGTATCCACAGACCATCTGAGATGTGCCGTCTGGCTTGCTGCTGACAGGAACCTGCCCAAGCCCGAACCCGCCTGGTTGTCTCAGCAGTTGCCTAGTGTACGGGCCATCTTTTTGGTGGATCAAATTCAAGAGACTCAAGGCTACAACCCCGCTGGCATTCGATCTGGTGAGACGGCTTTAAAGAACAAGATGCGTTCGCAGAATTCCCCTGCCAGCAATGTCACTGCCGCAAGGCAAAGCACCACCAGCGACGGCATAAAGAAGGCGAGCAGCAGGCAGAGAATTCCGGCAGAAATCATGAGAAATCGAACACCGCTTAGTACCTTCAGGTCTCTGTGAGCCAGATCCGCCGTTCTTTTTAACTGACCGGAATCCAACAAAGCCCAACGCTTCAGTGCATGGTCTTCCCATCCGGCTTTAATACCGGCCGACAACACGGCCAATACAACCATCGTTTTAATCATTCCGGCGGAATCATCTGCCGTTCCAATCATCTCAAGCACCACCGCAGTGACGACTGGCCCAAGGCAAACTGCAGTGCCAAAGAACTTGGAAAAAGCCTGAGAGGCCGACCAAAACTGTCTTCGAGTAAACACATAAATCATCGCCGAACAGGCGATCCCTGCCGCCCCTGTTAATACAGTCAACACCAATGACGCACTGGCAGCAAATGCTGGAATCAACGATGCCAACGGCTTGATTGCAGGAAAGAATGCTTCAGCAAACGGAAGCAGCTTTAGACCCACGTAGCTTCCAGAAGCTGCCGTAAACAATCCAAACACAAGGATCTCACGGCTCAACCAAGAATGGCGAAAACCAACAATGGCTCGAAAGGCGTATTGAGGTCTGCCCAGATGCAAAGTGGCAGCTGCCAAGGCGATCTGCCCGATGACGAATGCAACGACAGCGATCGCTTGAGTCGTTGCGCCAGAGACAGACGTTGCTGCAACGTTGATCGATTGAAGAAGTTCGGCAAGAGCCAATGCACCAAACATTCCCACTGAGAGTTGAGACAAAACAAGCATCACCACTAAGGGGGCGTGTGCATGCTGAGGCTTCACGAGAGCGGGGTTAGAAACTTCGGCAGTATCCAATCGGTGACCACCAACATATTTCGTTGTGGGTACGGTGAAGCTTGATTCCGGAGCGGTGCCAACCAGTGTCTCCGAGCTCCTTTCGTGCTTCAGCTGTTCGATATCCACTGCAAGAATTGAAATGGCTTCGTGAGGACAGGCTTGCACACACGCAGGCGCTTCGCCATCCGCAAGCCGATCGGAACACATATCGCATTTGCGAACAATGCCCTTTTTCTCGTGATACTTTGGCACGTCATAGGGGCACGCCAAAGTGCAGTATTGACATCCGAAGCACTGATCGTCCAAATGGCGAACAATGCCGGTGACCGGATCTTTTTCGTAAGCATCAACTGGACATGCAGATGCGCACGCCGGTTCCAAACAATGATGACAAGCTGTCGTGACGTGTTGTAAAATTGGAAGCTGATTTGCTTCGCCAATCAGCACTCCTACGTCTCGCCAAGTTTCACTCTCGTCCAACCCATTCATCGAATGACAGGCTGTGACGCACGCTTTGCAGCCCGAACAACGATCAAGATCAACCTGAAAACCAAACTGCTGTCCGCTTTCGAGCGGAGACAAGGGCAGCAAGTGTTCGTAGTGTTTTTGCTGGGCGGGAATAGCCGCACCATCATGCAACTGAGCAAAGCGCTCAACGGCAGTCAGATCTTGCTGTTCATCCAAAAGTTGCTGAATCAAAGAATCCACAGGCAGGCAGTCGCGTGAAAGTCGGCTGAAAACAGAGGCACAAATAGCATCAATTCTTAAGCGAGCAAACCTGCGATCACCCATTCGGGCGAAGGCAGCATTTGATCGCCGTACTTAGCAACGTCACGTCGCTTGGACAGTTTCTGACGCTGCCTCACAGCTTGACGCCAATTTGCAGCCAATTTCAGTCGCCAACAATTGATCCAATACGGATTCAGGAGGAAGTTCTAGTTCCACTCGCCCACCTTCAATGCGAACCGGAAACGTCTGAATGCGATAGTCTTCCTCTTGAAGAGAATCACCTGTTTCCAGACTGAATGTCTTCTTATGCAAAGGGCAGGCAACCTTGGGAGTTCCCGACTGATCGCCCACCATCCCGCGTGAAAGCACGAATGCTTTTCGGTGAGGACACATGTTTTGAGTCGCGTACCATTCGCCTCGAGATGCAAAGTTGAAGACGGCAATTTGAGCCTTGCCGTACTTGATTGTGGAACCCCCATCAAACGGAAAGTCATCCGTGGCTCCCACATCAACCCACTGGACCTTCTGCAGCTCATCAGCTTGCTCACGTTCGAGCGCCAGACGCTTGTTCTCCAATTCGTGATATTGTCCTAACGACACCAATTCGGATGGCCAGTCTGCAGGACGCAACTGACCTCGTTCATTGACCAATTCGATCGTCGGTTCTGTGTCTGGTGAATTCACAAACTGTCGGAACCACTTACGTCGATTGGGATCATCAACCGTCGTCTTCCATTCACACTGATAGGTGTCAACCAGGTTCTGCATCATGTCGTCCAATTCAGACGCAATGTTCAAAGTGTCGTTGACGACGACATCGCGAATGTGATCGACTCCACCTTCCAACTTGTCACACCACACGGATGTACGAGTCAGTTTTTCTGCAGACATGATGTAGTACATAAAGAATCGATCGATCAGCAGAATCGCGCGATCAGCATCGACATCGGCAATCAGCAGGTCGCCATGCCGAGGATTTGTTCCACCGTTTCCGCAAACGTAAATGTTGTATCCATTTTCGGTTGCGATCAAGCCGACGTCTTTGCTCTGAGCTTCAGAACATTCTCGCGTGCAACCGCTGACAGCCATCTTGACCTTATGAGGTGCGCGAATCCCCTTGTATCGATTTTCAAGGCGAATCGCGAAACCCACGGCGTCCTGAACACCGTACCGACACCACGTCGTTCCAACGCAGCTTTTTACGGTTCGCAAAGCTTTTCCATAAGCGTGCCCGCTTTCGAAATCAGCCGCGATCAATTCTTCCCAAATGGCTGGCAAATCTTGAACCTGAGCTCCAAACAAATCGACTCGCTGGCCGCCCGTGATCTTGGTGTAAAGATCGTATTTCTTGGCCACTTCACCAAGAGCGATCAGTTGGTCCGGAGTGATCTCACCCCCGGCAACTCGAGGCACCACCGAATAAGTGCCGTTGCGTTGAGTGTTCGCTAAAAACCGGTCGTTACTATCCTGCAACGTTTGATGTTCAGGCTCGAGAATGTAGTCATTCCAAATGCCACACAAAATCGAAGACACTGCTGGTTTGCAGGTTTCGCAACCGTGACCCTGACCACACTCTTTAAGCACATCGCCAAATGATTTCAGTTGCTTCGCTTTGACAATGGCGAATAGCTCCGTCCGACTGAAAGCAAAGTGTTCGCAAAGATGATTATTCACCTCGCGGCCAAGAGCTTTCATTTCAGAGGCAAAGAGATCGGTGACCAACGGCATGCATCCGCCACAGCCTGCTCCGGCCTTCGTACATTGCTTGACGGCCGCGGCAGAATCCAAATCCTGCTCTTGAATGGCCGTACATATCTGTTGTTTGGTGACGTTATTGCACGAACAAATTTGAGCCGAATCTGGAAGCCCTTCGACTCCACCGAGCGATGCAGACGCAGACCCCGAACCAATGCCCATCAAGTCTGAAGGAGAGCAGGGCAGGTCTTCGCCGCCCTGAGCCAAAATACTTAAGGTGCCGTAGTCGGCCGCATCTCCGACAAGGATTCCTCCCAGCAGCTTTTTGCCATCGAGACTAAAGAACAGTTTTTTGTAAACACCCGCAAATGGATCTTCAGCGGTCAGCGACCGGCTCACATCTTCTGCTAATTCGTATTGACCGAAGCTAGCAACGTCGACTCCCATCAGCTTTAGCTTGGTGGATAGCTCGGTCTCGGCAAACGTACGTTCATCGCCACACAAATTAGCTGCGACAATTTCTGCCATGTCCCAACCAGGAGCAATCAAACCATAAATTCGCCCTGCGTGCAGAGCACATTCTCCAATGGCATAGATGTCTGGATCACTGGTTTGCAGATGATCGTTCACGACGATGCCGCCACGCTCACCGATCTGCAGATCTGATTCCTTCGCAAGATCGTCTCGAGGCCGAATGCCGGCTGACACGATAATCATCTCGACATCAAGTTCCGTATCGTCCGTAAACGTCATTCGTTCCACGGTCGATTCGCCGTGAACTTCCTTCGTCCCTTTGTTCAGATGAACGGTGACGCCCAAGTATTCAATTTGCTCGACAAGAATGTTTGATCCAGAATCATCAATCTGCCGTGGCATCAGCCGAGGCGAAAATTCGATCACATGAGTTTCTAGCCCTAAGTCGTAAGCTGCCTTCGCTGCTTCCAGCCCCAACAGTCCTCCACCAATCACTGCGCACCGTTTTGAATTCTTTGAATACGCAATGATGTGTTCGAGATCTTCGATTGTTCGGTAGACGAAGACTCCCGGCTTTTTGATTCCCGGGATGGGCGGCACAAAGGGGTAAGATCCCGTGGCCAGAACGACTTTGTCGTAAGCCACCTCGACACCTTTGGCCGACCTTACGACCGACTTTTCGCGGTCGATTTCAACGGCGCGATCGCCGATGTGCAATTCGATCCCGACTTCGCGATACCACTCCATGCGAGCCAGCATCAGCTTTTCAGCATCACGATGAGCAAAGAAGGTCGTTAACCCAACTCTGTCGTAGGCCGCGCGAGCTTCTTCGCAGAAGGTCACAATGCGATATTTTTTCAGATCATCGAATGAGGTCAGGTTTTCACAGAACCGAAGCCCCACCATTCCGTTACCGATGACGACGATCGTTTGTTTGTCTTCCGACTCGCTCATACCTGTTGCCTTTGCTTTGGAGCTTTCACCCGACTCAAGCAGTCAAAGGCAAAGCCCATGCCAAAGCACAGAAGACAGCCGCCAAAACCAGCATTCACCCGCAGAAATGCACACCCCAGAAAACAACACGTGGAAAACAACAGTACGGCAACCAAGCATGTTTCAAAGACTGCTCAGTAACAGGGCAGAAACAGATCAGAATGTTGGCAGATGCCCATTTCACTTGCTTTTGCACCTTCATTGACCGCCGAAAAATCGCCAAGATTTGCCATCTCAAAATGCAAAACGCCAGTTCCGGTGAGCACCGGAACTGGCGTAGTGATTTGCAATTCTTCGATCATTCGCGGCTGCCGACTGCAAAATCCCTAGGGAACAGTTGGCAAGAATCGCCGAGACAGACAGACTGTCAGCACAGCTGGCAGACAGCTGGCAGACAGCTGGCACGTCAATTAAAACTTCAACGTTGTCTGCACGTAAAACTGACGAGCATCATCTCGAGCAGCAAATTCGTCGCCGTAAAAGAACCAAAAGTAGCCAGTTTGAATATTGAAGTTCTTCGTGACTGGGATCGTAGCAAGCAGATCCAATTCCTGACCAATCTCGCCATTTCCGCCAATTGTGCCCAACGGCGCTCCGGCGATGTTATAGGTGAAGTCGTTGTCGTTGGCTTTCGTGAAGAAGTGGTACGAAGCACTCAGACTAAGCTTCTTGTGCGGCTTCACCGAGAAAGTGGCTCCAACATCCTGAAGGTTTTGACCACTGAAGTTGTCGATCAAACCCCAGTAGGCGTGACCAAGAGGGTACAAAGTAAAGAACGTGTTGTTGTCGTTTCCACCCGTCTGGTCTGAACCCGAACCCCAATAATAGAAGCCCTTGATGCTTGGAGTCCACTTCAGATTGTTAAAGGTGTAGCCAACATTTGCAGACAACATTCCAGCACTCACATCTGAATTTGTCGATGCAAAGTTGTCTCCACCAAACTGATAAGCGCCTTCAAAATCCCAGCTCCAAGTTCCAATCACCTTGTCACATTCTTTGACGGGCTTCGAACCACCAAGACGAGCTCCCAAAGTATGTCGATGACCATCTTGTCGATTCGCCGCGGCATTGCCTTCGTCGAAGTACAGCCAATACAAATCCAGTTTTGAATTCTCAAGACCGCTGTAAGTCGAATAAACGCCCGAAATCTGCCGATTATTGTCAGCAGAATCCAGAGAAGTAATTCCGAACCCAGAACCACCCGCCGCACCGTTGACGCTGCTCATCAGAAAGCCGTCGACTGCCCAGTCGCCACTCTTATACATCAACTTATGACCTTCGAAGTTTCGAAACGTGTTCGACCACCCCAAAGGTGACAGCAATCGCTGTGAACCGTACTTCAAAAACTGCCGTCCGTAGCGATACTTCAAAGACGACGTTTCATCGCTAAACAAAGTGAACTCTGCGTAGTAACGCAAGAAGTCCAAGCGGTTCACATCAATCGGAAGGGGCGAGTACGGATCATCGCCTTCTTGAAAAGCGGATGCATCAATCCCTTCGACGAATGCTCCAACTCGATCGCTGAATTGCACCTTAAGATGAGGCGTAAATCGCCATAGAGAATACTCTGCGTTGCCACCCGGAGGTCGCAAACGATTGGCCTCATTCATGAATCGGTGGCGAAGTTCGCCTCCGACTGAATAAGTAATGCCGCCAGCTTCCAGGTTCTTCAACGATCCGAAAACCGAATCATCGCCAGCCAACCCATTGAAGATTGCTTCGACATCGATCCGGTTGCTCTGATCCGAATCAGACCCAACACAGCCTTCCGTACCACAACCAGCATCGCCGCATTCGGTTGACATCCAATCTTGAGCAACAGTCAGGCTGCTGGCACACACCATCGCAACCAGCACCATGAACGGCTTTGCGCCCGTCACTCTTCTTATCTTGAACTTCATGTTCCGCCTCCATCCGTAAGGCATTCTACTTCTTCTTGCAGCTTGCTGAGTTCCGACTATTTCGAATCGTCGATCGCTGAACACAACGTTGTGTCCCGCTGCTGGTATCGCCCTGTTCCCTTTGGCTTAGGATATTGATTCGCCCCTTAGCGGCTCTGAAAACAACCCAAGCTCCACAGAATTCCCCTGTGACATTCAGGAAAAATCGACCACCCGCATATTCAGCCAAGCTTGACATACCGGAATGTGGGTTGCCCCGTGTTGGCCGAATTCAACACGAGTAATTTCCACTAAGCAACGCTGCTGGTTTAACCAGCAAGGTTCTGATGTTCACTCGCGGACTTCCACAACCACTGTTTGCAAAACGCGTGGTTTCCCCTCGGACCACAAGGTTTTTCGCCACGGTTAACCTCAGATCGGCGAGATTCTTTCCGGTATCAGAAGATTCGGCACGTCAGCTGCGGTGAGTGGAAATGGCATTCAACAAGATCAATTCCCCCTCAACAAAATGGGCAGGCATTGAACCAGTGACCTCATGAAAGAAACCTGACTTGACCACGATCTCCAGTAGTAACCTCAGCAGCCACTCAACGGACAATCAGGCTCGCAATCAATGCGCGCCATTGTCAGTCGTGGTGATTGGAAACGGGCCTGTTGGATTTCGCTTCTTGAAGTCTTTTCGAGCAGCACAGTCATCAGCCGAAGTCCAGATCACATGCTTTGGAGAGGAACCTCGAGTCGCCTATGATCGAGTCAACCTCACTGAATACTTGGATCAGCAAGACGAAGCCGCTCTGCAGTATCGTCCACCAACATGGTACGACACGCAGCAGATTAGTTTGCACACCAACGATCCCGTCATTGCGATTGATCGCGAAGCGAAAATCGTTACTTCAAAATCTGGACGGCAAGCCCACTATGACAAGTTGGTTTTGGCAACCGGCAGCCGTCCTTTCGTTCCCGCAATTCCGGGTACTTCGATGGACGGAATCTTCGTCTACCGCACCATTGACGATCTCAAACGCATTCAGAAGAAGTCAGCGGATTGCCAAAGAGCCATTGTGTTGGGCGGCGGCTTACTGGGATTAGAAGCGGCAAATGCTCTCAAGGCCTTGAAGCTAAACGTGTCGATTGTCGAAATGGCGGCCGTGTTGATGCCTAAACAGCTGGACACCATCGGAGCATCCGTTTTGCTTCAGAAGGTGAAAGCATCTGGCATGAGTGTGCACTTACAAAAACGCACCGAAAAGATCAGCCGAATTCCAGAAGGCATCCTCGTTCAATTCGCAGGAGGCGAATCGCTGATCACAGACATGGTCGTCATCAGCGCGGGCATTCGACCACGAGATGAACTTGCAAAAGGCTGCGAACTGACCGTCGGGAAACGTGGAGGCATTGTGGTTGACGATGCCCTACAAACAAGCGATGAAAACATCTTTGCCATCGGCGAATGTGCTCAACATAACGACATCGTTTATGGATTGGCCGCACCCGGTTTTCTGATGGCCGATGTTCTCGCGGATCGATTCTTAGGCGGAACAAGATCATTTGTCGGCAGCAATGAAGCCACTCGACTGAAGCTGGCCGGGGCCAACGTATTCTTCAGCGGCGACTATCTCGATGACACACGGTCGACGGTCTTGAAATGGAAGTCAGGACAATCTTATGTCAAGCTGCTGATTCAATCTGGGCGATTGGTCGGAGCCACAGGGATCGGCGAAATCGCGGCCCAAGAACGCCTTCAAGATGCAATCTCAAACAAACGTCGCCTTCACTGGTGGCACCGCAATCGATTTGAAGCAACCGGCTGCCTTTGGAAGATTTGTGAAGACCAATCCATTGCCGACTGGCCACCGACAACCGTGATTTGTCAGTGCACCGGTGTCACGCTCGGAACACTCACTCTTGCCCGCGAACAGGGTTGCCAGACATTTGAAGCACTCAAAGAACACTCAAACGCCGCTTCTGTCTGCGGAAGCTGTTCGCCGCTGCTGAAGCAGTTCCTGAGCGAAGAACCAGAATACGTAGGACTGCAGCTCGGCCATATCCTCACTGCCTGCCTCTCGGTACTGGCGGTCATCATTCTGAGCCTCTTAATTGCAATGCCTCCGACCGCCGCGCCCGACAGCGTACAAGATCAACAATCATGGATGCAAATTCTGATCGCTGATCAGTTTTGGCAGCAGGTGACAGGATATTCGGCAATCAGTGTTTTGGCAATTTCGCTGCTGCTGACCATTCGAAAACGCACAAGCTGGTTAAAGAAGTTTCAGTTCAATTCGTTCCGAATTCTCCATGTTGCACTCGCCACCCTCGCCTTGCTGATCGTTGTTCTGCACACCGGATTTCACAAGGGCAGCAACCTGAACCTGATTCTATTTTCAACTTTCACGATCGCCTCAATCAGCGGCGCGGCTGTTGGATTTTTTGCTGGTATCGAACCGCGTTTGCCAATTGCACTGCGAAGAATTCGCAAGCCCTTGACCTTCGTCCACATTTTGTGCCTTTGGCCACTTCCTGTGCTCATTGCTTTCCACGTTGCTGCTGTTTACTGGCTGTAGATCTCTTGAAGATTCTGTTCACAATCTGGTTCGCGTTTTCCGCAGCTGCTTTTACGTGGCTGTATCTGGCGTTGCCGCGCGATGCCACTGCGACCATTGATTCGACAATCTTTTTACCAGGTGAAACCACGCATGGGCATTATCAGATTGAATTGAAATGCAGTGCCTGCCATACACCCAACGGAGAAGTTTCCGAACAGTCCTGTATCGACTGCCACGCAGCTGCACTCAAGATGTCTCGAGATACTCACCCAAAAACCAAATTTCGCGACCCGGCCAAAGCCGAATTGCTTGAAAAAATCGATGCATCAAGCTGTCTCACTTGCCATGCAGAACACGAAGAAGATCGCACCTTGCCCATGGGAGTCACCGTGCCGGCAGATTTCTGTTTTCACTGCCACGAAGGTGTTGCTGATGATCGCCCAAGTCACGCCGATATGGCCTTCGACACATGCACCAACGCTGGCTGCCACAACTATCACGACAACACAGCTTTGTACGAAAACTTCCTAAAAAAGCATCTTAACGAATCTGACCTTCTGCAAACGGCAGTCGTGTCTCGCAGAAGTCTTGACCCAACACGTGAAGTCCTATCCAGACGGAAAGATGAGGCTCTTACTGCAGGTTTAGCAGACGCCCCCATTGAATTTACTGATCACGCCACGACATTAAAGTGGGCCAAAAGCAGCCACGCCCTCGTGGGAATCAATTGTTCTGGTTGCCATGAACAAACCACCGAACAAACCACCGAAAGAACATCGACTCAAAACAAGACCACTCAATCTGCAGCCAGTTGGATTTCAGACCTGAATCACGAATCGTGCGATTCCTGCCATCAACAGGAAGTCAGCGGATTCCTCGAGGGAAAACACGGAATGCGGTTGGCGATCGGCCTTCCACCAATGAATCCAAAACTGGCTCGTTCTCCGATGCACAGTGCAGCCGCGCACGCCCAGCTTAGCTGTGCGGCTTGCCATGACCCTCATCAACCCGATCTGCAGTTCGCGGCTCACGACGCCTGTCTGAATTGCCATGATGATCAGCATACTCGCAGCTATCAAAATTCCGGGCATCAACGACTTTGGCAGTCTGAGCTTGCAGGTCAATCGGCCATTGGAAGCGGAGTGTCATGTGCAACCTGCCACATGCCGCGTGATGCAGACGGTCGAGTACAGCACAACCAAAATAGCAACTTACAACCGAACGAAAAAATGATTCGAACCGTGTGCCTGAACTGCCACGGCATGCAGTTTACGCTCGACTCACTTGCCGACCCAATGCAAAAAGCGAACTGCTATTCGAGCCCGCCATCAAGTCATGTGAACAGTCTCGAAATGGTGGACCAATGGTTCCGCTCGAAACAAAACAAGAAGTAATTCCAACTCCACACTGGGACAGCTTGACCTGTTCCCGGAAGGCGTAGTTTAGTCTCTTTCGAGAGCTATTCTGCGCCTTCCACTTTTCGATGATCGCGCTGAGGTCAACATCGATTGTTCTCTGCATTCTTCTTCAACAACGACAATATCACCTCAATTCCGAAACCTTCAGGAGCAGCATGATGATTACCAAGTTTCGCCGAACATTCATCGCAATTACCTTTTTTGCATTCGCAACAACGCCCCTCTTCATGGCGGGTTGTGGAAAAACAGAAGCAGAAGCGACTTCCACTGCGGAAAGCTCAACCGGAATCTCACCGAAGGCATTTGCCGATGCTGTGCATGCTGTGATGATGGCAGACCGCACAGTTTACGCGACTCATGTTGTGACCAGGTTGAAAAAACAGGAGGCAGCTGTGACTCCCAGTGAATATTGGGAAGATGAAGACCATACCATTCCTCTCCCCGCTCAAATGTTTCGCATGGGTTCTGAACTAGTGAATGAAGATCCGTCGTCCGGCTTTACCTATGGTTTAACGTCTCAGTGGCCCTTAAATCCTCAGCACCAGGCAAAGGGAATTGAAATTGAAGCCTTGGAATTTCTGAAGGAAAATCCAGATGAAACTTTTTACACGGAAGAAGAACTGGGCGGCAAGAAATACTTCAGCGCTGTCTACTCAGATAAAGCTGTCGCTGAAGCTTGCTGGAGCTGCCACAACGATCACGCCAACAAAGGCGATGATTACCCAATCTTCAAAGAAGGTGATGTGATGGGCGGAGTTGTTGTTCGAATTCCCATCGACTAAACCCGCAGCCACCAAGGCTCTCACAATCATGCGGCAGATTAGAATCTCTCGCCGCTCTCTGACACTCATTGAATGAAGGAATTCAAATGGTCGCCCCCGCTGAAGTCGAGCTTGTTCAGTCTTCATGGTCCAAAGTCACTCCCATCGCAGACACCGCAGCAGAATTGTTCTATGGCAAGCTATTCGAACTCGACCCGACGGCTCGAGAGCTATTTCCAGAAGACATCTCAGAGCAAAAAAAGAAGCTGATGCAAACACTCGCCGTGTGCGTCAATGGCCTGAACGATCTGGGTGAAATTGTGCCCGCCGTTCAGGCTCTCGGAAAACGGCACGTTGGCTACAAAGTACGTGACGAACAATATGAAACCGTCGGAGCCGCCTTGCTATGGACTCTTGAAAAGGGTCTCGGAAACGACTTCACGCCAGCAGTCGCCGGAGCGTGGACCACGGTTTACTCGGTTCTTTCCGAAACGATGAAAGCTGCAGCAGCCGAAGACTAAATTGAACTCAGAACAGGCGTCGGCTGCCACCACTCAACAAGGCGTCTCATGCGATCAGCAGAGTCGCCTTTTTTCATGCGCACCAGAACGTTGGTGAGAGCAATCACCAGACTCTTTACGCACGTTGTACTGACGCCGCCAACCCCCACTGCAACGCGCGTGATAGCCCGAGCTAAAGAATAAACATGCGTACACCACGTGCCAATTGTGCGAAGCAGCCCAGAAAAAGATCGACCACGTCATCAGCAAATAGGTCAAATTTTCCTCCATCGAAACGCGTTAGCCTGATTCCAAGGCACGAATGCAACAGGATTGAGCCAACACGGTTCTCGTGAAATGCTTGCCAGCAGCTCCGTAGCGTGGTTTTCCACAATTCACTCAATGATAGCCGCCGCCACATGAACCAATGGCCTATTTACTGATCAGAATTGCTTAAGCGGCACGGTCTTTGCGTTGCCAGTTTCTATGCACTTTTAGCATTCAAACAAAGATCGAAGAAAACGAAGGATGTTATCCCAATGAGATTCAAATTGAGTCTAAGGAAAATCGCCTGCTATTGTCTCCTGCCGCTCATTGCGGTTGGCTGCTCCAGTTCAACGGACACAGAAGAAACGACCGGATCACCGGCGGCGAGTACAACCGCAGCCAATCCAATCGCGGCGTCGACAGACGAAGAGGACACAACGCCCGAATCAACTTCAGAAATCACAGACGGTCCAGCTCCGCTGGAGCTTGAAAAAGACACTCTCAAATTCGGCTTCATTAAGCTGACAGATTGTGCGCCCATTGTCATCGCGAAAGAAAAAGGATTCTTCGAAGCAGAAGGCCTGCAGGTCGAAGTGACTGCTCAACCAAACTGGAAGCAACTGCTAGACAACGTCATCACCGGTGAGCTCGACGGAGCTCATATGCTTTCCGGCCAACCGATCGCAGCAACGATTGGCTTTGGCACAAAAGCACACATTATCACGGCCTACACGCTGGACTTAAACGGCAACGGAATCACTGTTTCGAATGCAGTCTGGGAAGAAATGGCAAAGGCTGATACCAGCCTGAATTCTCCCACTCCAAAACATCCCATCACAGCTGATTCCCTGAAACCCTATGTCGATCAAAAATTGGCCGATGGTGAAAAGCTGCAGATGGGCATGGTGTTCCCCGTCTCGACCCACAACTACGAAATTCGCTACTGGCTTGCAGCAGCAGGCATCCACCCCGGCATGTACACTTCGGAAGATCTGAAAGGTTTCACTGAAGCTCAGGTCGAACTGTCTGTGACACCACCTCCACAGATGCCGTCGACTTTAGAATCTGGAAACATCAGCGGCTATTGCGTTGGGGAACCTTGGAACCAAAAGGCCGTTGAAATGGGAATCGGTGTTCCCGTGACTACGAACTATGACATCTGGAAAAACAACCCAGAAAAAGTTTTCGGGGTCACCAAGGAATGGGCAGACGAAAATCCGAATACTCACATCGCCGTCGTAAAGGCATTGATTCGAGCCGGCAAATGGTTGGACGAAACAGACGATGAAGGCAAGCTCATTAATCGAGAAGAAGCCTGCCGACTGCTGTCTCAACCAAACTACGTCGGAGCAGACTTTGACGTCATCAAGAATTCAATGACCGGGTACTTCTTCTTTCAGAAGAGCGACAAACGTGAATTGCCCGACTTCAATGTCTTTTTCAAGTACTACTGCAGCTACCCGTGGTATAGCGATGGGATCTGGTTCCTGACTCAAATGCGTCGCTGGGGACAGATTACAGAAGCGAAACCAGAAGAGTGGTATTTGGAAACAGCCAAAGAAGTCTACAAGCCAGCAATTTACTTGGATGCCGCCAAACGATTAGTCGCCGAAGGACACATCAGTAAAGACGATATTCCTTGGGACACCGATGGCTTTAAAGAACCCACTGCCGACTTTATCGACGGCCTTACGTACGACGGTAAAAAACCAATCGAATACTTGAACAGCCATAAAATCGGCAACAAGGATTAAACGATTGCTTAACTGACCGTTAAGGGACGATTCCATGGAACGCCTTCGTTGCAGCCATAATGACTTCAGCAAGGCGTTCTAAGAATCACATCCAAAGTTGGCCCCTCTTTCAAATAGCGATTCATGGCAGAAGAAGAAGTAGGCCAAAAGAGTGACGAATCGCAATCACGATGCAAAGACATCGTTCGCCCGACGGCTAACTGTCAGGCACAACATTCAACCATTGTTTCCCAGCAATTTGCCCCCATATTCTGTTACGAGTTGTTATACGAGCTGTCATGAGTGAATCAAAACTCGAGCGTTTCAAATACGGCCTGCTTAAGGCAGTTGACGTAAGTGGATTCAAGGTCTTAGACCCTTTGATCCGCTTGATCTTCCGTGAGGAACCTCGGAAGCAATCGATCAACATTCTGAAGTTCATGATCACACCAATCGTGTTCGTGTTGTGTTGTTTCTGGGTTTGGAATGTCGTCGCCCCTCGTCATAAAACCAATAGTGGCGAAGTGCCAAAGCCAGCCCAAGTTTGGGATGCAGCCATCACAAATCAGATCCTGCACACTCGTGAAAACGAAAAAGAAGAGGACTTCGAAATCAGCGGTCAGGCTCGACTTGCCAGAATCGAAAACCTGAAAGGTCGACTTGAATCAGCAACCGAACGATCAAAACAACTGAAAGCAGACTTAGAAGACATCCAGACACAAGCGACTCTGGAACAACAGAAACAATTGGCACCGCTCACTGCAAAAGCTGAAGCACTCAAGACTGCAAACAACGAAGCTCAGCAAAGTCGTGCATCAGCCGCGAAAACGATGTCAGCTCAAGTCGCATCTGGAAAGGCGCAAGTTGACGAACTATTGACGCTGTTGCGAGAATCAAACAGCCTTAAAGAATCCGAGAAAGATGCCGAGCAGAACCTAAAAGACGAATTGAAGTTACTGAGTGAAAAACCATCTGTTGTTCAACAAGCACAGGTTGCCTCGAACGCTGCAGCGAATGAGGTACAACACTTAAAGAAGCGTCTGGACTATCTCACGACAGGCAATCGCTCGGTCAAAGTAGAAAAAGCAGTGGTGACGACCACGGCCGCCCTGAAAAAGCTGGACGTTGCAAAGACGTCAGCTCAAATTCTTTCGGCCGCGAAGTCGGTTGTGTCTGGTGAGGAAAAAGCGAACCGAATTTCAGAGCAAAGCTATCCTCGACGAGAAACCATTTGGTTCCAAGTTCAAAGAAGTCTGTTCACCGTCTTCATTGGTTTCATAATGGCAGCGTGTGTTGCAATTCCGGTCGGCATCATGTGCGGACTGAACAAAATTGTGATGGCCTGCCTGACTCCAATTATCTCAATCTTCAAACCAGTTTCGCCCGTTGTATGGTTGCTGATCTTTCAGATTGTCGTAGGAGCATTTTTCCTTCCCGATCCAAACAGTTACTGGTTGTTTGAATTCTGTGACGCGTTGCCGTTCATCAAAGATCTTGGAGTGAACCCGGCACTGATTTTTTCAGCCTGTACGGTTGCGATGTGTGCCGTTTGGCCAGCCTTGGTGAATACGGCTCTTGGCGTTTCATCAATTGACCAAGACCACCTGAATGTTGCTCGAGTCTTAAAGCTCGGCTTGTGGGCGAGACTTTTTAAAATCGTGATTCCGTCGGCTCTGCCACTCGTCTTCGCTGGCCTGAGAATCTCATTGGGTGTCGGCTGGATGGTATTAATCGCCGCCGAAGCTTTGTCTTCATCATCCGGTTTGGGCAAGTACGTTTGGGACGAATATCAAAACGGTGCATCTCAGTCCTTTGCCAACATCATCTTTGCTTGCTTCTTGGTTGGCATCATCGGTTTCTTCTTGGATCGCCTCATGATTCTTCTGCAACGCAGTGTCAGCTTCGACGATGGGACAGCGGTGGTTTAATGAGCAATCCAGCGACAGAATATTCACTCCAAATTGATCACGCAAATGTCGGCTTTGGTCCACCAAATGCGCGTACGGAAGTGCTCAGCGACATCAATCTCAGCGTCACTCGAAATGAATTCGTTGCGATCATTGGCTTTTCGGGAAGTGGCAAGTCAACGTTGATGAATCTCTTGGCAGGCCTGCAACCTGCAGACACCGGCGAAGTTCGAATGAATGGCGAAGTGGTCAATGAACCGGGACCTTCTCGAGGCATTTTGTTTCAAAACTATTCACTTCTTCCATGGCTGAGCGTCTTTGGAAACATCGAACTAGCCGTGAAGCAGGTGTTTCCAGAAATGGATAGTTCGGCCCGTAAAGCTCACATTCAACACTACATCGACATGGTGTCTTTGAAGGGAGCAGAATGGAAACGGCCAGGAGAACTGTCAGGCGGTATGCGACAAAGATTGTCTTTGGCACGCACACTTTCAATGAGACCTGAAGTGCTGCTGCTTGATGAACCTTTAAGCGCACTGGACGCGCTCACCAGAGCGAACCTTCAGGACGAAATTATTCGAATCTGGGAGGAAGATCGTCGCACCGTGGTCATGATTACCAATGACGTTGATGAAGCCGTGCTGATGGCCGACCGAATTGTGGCATTGACGCCAGGCCCAAAAGCAACTTTAGGCCAATCTTTCGATGTAAAACTTGATCGTCCTCGAGATCGTACGACGTTGAACTTCAATGATTCGTTTAAGCGATTGCGAAACGAAGTCACCGAATACTTGACCGCCATCAACAAAGAAGCTCAACGACTTCGAGTCGTTGACGACGTGGCACTCCCCGATCTGGCTCCCAAGGAACTTTCGACGTTCTAATTTGTGCCTCCAGCCCAACGCTTCACATAGCCGCAATTCAGCTTCTGCCACGCGTTCACCACACAGCCCAGCTTTTGAATTATTATGAGCAATAACGAAAATCGATTCGTCGAAATTGCCAACTTAACGAAGGCCTATCCCAACCCGTTTGGCCGTGACATTGCCGTCGTTAAGGACTTTAACTTGATCTTGCATCAGGGTGAAGTTGTATCAGTCATTGGCCATTCAGGCTGCGGTAAGTCGACAGTACTGACCATGTTGGCCGGACTGAACCCAATGACTTCAGGTTCACTGATAGTGAACGGTCGAGAAGTCAGTGGGCCAGGCCCCGACCGAGCCGTCGTGTTTCAGTCCCCCTGCTTGCTGCCATGGATGACATCTTTTGAAAATGTCATGCTTGGAGTCAAGCAGGTTTATCCGCATGGTACTGCCGAAGAACGACGACAGATTTGCGAATACTACCTGAGTGTCGTTGGACTGGCGGACTCGATGCACAAGTACCCCAAGGAAATGTCCGGTGGCATGCAGCAGCGAGTGGGAATTGCTCGAGCCATCGCCCTCAAACCAAGAATGTTGTTGCTGGATGAACCCTTTGGTCGCCTTGACTCACTGACTCGAATGGACCTTCAAGACGTCATTCTTGGAATCTTGGATCAGCAAAAAATCACGACCATGCTGATCACTCACGATGTCGACGAAGCCATCTACATGTCAGACCGAGTCTGCATGATGACCAACGGGCCAGAAGCAACTGTTGGACAGATCCTTGAAATCCCTTTTTCCCGACCTCGAATTCGCAAAGACGTGTTGGAACACAAGCATTACTACGATTTCCGAGGATGCTTGCTGTCCTTCTTGCAAAAGCAAGAACACAACAAAGAACAACACGTGAAAGAAACGACCGAGCGACTTTCCGTACAGCCAAAGCCAGCCGAAACACCAGAGGAACTGGAGGTCGTCAATGCTTAGGACATTCGGCATGACTTCTGTCGCCACCATTGCGTCAAAACGGCGACGATCGACACCCCAGCAAACAATGACAACGTGCATCAAGCTGCCTGATACAAGCTGCTGGAATTTCGGCAAGCTGAATTTCAACCACACCTGCGATCTGGAGTCACGTTGATGAACACGGCAACTGTCCCCCAACAGATCTTAAATACAGATCTACTGATCCGGTTTGTTGAAGTTTGGCATATTGACGAAGCCAGCCAGCAACCGGTGCCGATGAATGCGATTGCGTTGAACGATGACTCGTCACAACCAACGCCATCTCAGCACGTCCATTCTGATGACATCCAAGCGATTCTTCGATCCGCCTGTGAAACCAAAACAGTCGCGATGATTGACAGCACAGACGATGCCTTGGTTTCACTGAGCCAACATGTCGGCTGCGAAATTTCGCTGATGCTGTGTTTTCCGATCGTGCAAGAACGACAAGTACGAGGAGCGATCGTGATCGGGCTCAGTGACGTTCATGGTGCGATCGAAGTGTGGGGCCGAGACGACCGAGACGAACTTGCGATCATCAATGGTCATTATTCGGGCTTACCATCATTCGAATACATCACTCGTTACACAAGGTTCCCCAAGGGTGCTGGATTGCCCGGAGGTGTTTGGAAATCGGGCGTTGCTAAAGTCGCTAACAAGCTCGAAAAAAGCTCTGCCTTTATCCGTTCATTTGGCTGCGACCCAGCCAGCGTTTCGGCTGCAGTCGCTCTTCCATTTGCTGACATGCTTGGCTTCCCCAAATCCGTCGTGATGTTTCTTCAGGCTGCCCAGCAACCTCTTTCTCGACACACGATGTTGCTATCTGGCACGACAACACAGGACTCAAACCAGACTGACTCTGCGGATTCAAACAGTGACGAAATCCCGGCCGTTTTTCAGATCGAATCAGTACAAGCAGTCTACGATTCTCGGAACCCAGCCACTGCAGATGATCAGTTTCAAGATCAGTTTCAAGATCAGGACCAACAACAGAGCATCACCAAGGACATTCAATCAGTCATTGCTACGAATGCTCCATTGCTCCTGAAATTTGATGGGCCTGTTGGCAGTCATCGACTTGTCTGGCCGGTTTATGGCGAGCACGGCGTTACCAGCGTTCTGATCATGACTTTCTAGAACAGGCACTAAAGCAATGGGAGAGCCGAATCCATCCGCATGCATCTATGGAATCATGCTGCCGTCAGATGAACTAGGCGTTGTTACGGCAGCAGCGGAAACGTCTGGCTACGGGCTTCGGCAGCACGCCAGTCGTGAAGCCTTCCACGACCGTGCTGCGGCTTCTGCACTGGGATGCGCTGTGATCTGTGTGTCGACGCCTCAAGGCACAATAGACGACATCACGGCGATTGCTGCAGCATTCCCATCGCTGCCCATTGTCATCTTACTGAACAAGGCAACCACTGATGATGCAATCGAGTTCATGAAGCTGGGTGTTTCTTCCGTGCTGACGAAACCCTACGAACTGCAAAAGTTGGTCACCGCGATTAGCACGGCCGTAGAATCTAGCCTAAAAAATCATCAAACGTTTGACGCTTGTCGAGACGCAGCTCGGCGAATTGCGGCGGCCACTCCCAAGGAACTTGAAGTTCTCGACATGATCATGGGGGGGCAAAAGAACAAGCAGATCGCCGCGAGTCTTGGCGTCACGGTTCGAGCCGTAGAAGACCGACGCTTTCGTTTGATGAGAAAAGTGGGAGTCGAATCTGTTGCCGAATTGGTCGCCTTGGCAATTTCCAGCCAGTACTACAACCAGGGCCTGCAACTGCCCACAGCAAAGACTCAATCACGTTCTCAACTTGCCAGCTGCCTCAAGGGCATAGAAATCTGGGAACCAGAATCCGATGCTCATGCTTTAGGGCTGAGCCAAAGTGTTTATCGAGATGCTGCAGGTTTCGAACAGGTATCGGCCGGGATTAAGTTTTGCCGAGGCGAGGGGCTTCCGGGCCGCATCTGGCAGCAACAAACTCCGATGTTCATGAGAGAGCTCATTAAGACGGAATTCCTGAGAACGGCGGAAGCCAATATCGCAGGCATGACAACGGCACTTGGCTTCCCCATCTTTTGCGACGAACAAGTGCAATCGGTCGTGTTGTTACTGCTTGAAACTCGACGTGATTCAAAAGCCACCTTTGAATCTTGGAGAGTCGACCCTGATTCGCAAAAATTGCGTTTGATTGGTGGTACCTACATCAACTGCGACGGACTTCGAAGACTTTCAGAATTCATACACTTACCGGTCGGCGAGGGAATTTGTGGAGTCACTGCAGCGAATGCTCGCCCCTATGTCAGTTGTCACCCTGCCGAAGATCGCAATGCCGTCCGCGGTTTAGCAATTGAAGCTCAAGATCTTTCTACGGTAGTCGGCATTCCGCTTACAGATTCCGGAGCGGCCATTAGCGATGTCTTCCTTTGCATGAATAGCCGCTCTGAGCCGGTGTTCAACTTTGTTCAGACTTGGAAACCTAGCGAGCACCAACTGAAACTGACGGCCGAAATCCAAAACGGAGTCCCCTCGCTGCATGCACAGACTGACCGGGTTTCTCACCTGCCAAGTTCACTCGTCTCTGAGTGCTTGACAGAAAAACGAGCAGTCGTCACACACGAAACAAGTCTGTCATCAATTCCCAGAACATCGGCAACTCAATCTCTAAGCATGGCGGTTGCTATCCCCACCTTTATCCGTGGTGAAATCGTGTCGATTTTGATCCTCGGAAACTAAGGTCCACAAAGTTGCTCAGATGCTGTGCGGCGTTCACTTCGGGCCCACAACAAAATCCGTTGGGAGCGTGATCGCACCGGACGCCCGACAGACTCCAACCATCTCAAAGCTTAGTTTCCTGAGGACTGCCCCTGACTTTCTTGCCGGACAGTGGGCAAAGTTCTTGGCTCACCGTGATCCACGTTGAAGATCAATCCGCACCCGTTTTCCCTGTGTCACTGAAATCTGCACACGATGCCAGAGGGGCGATTCAACCAGAACACTGGCAGAGCGACACCAAATCACTCATTGACAGGTTGGAAAACAGGCGGAAGCTTGGCAATCAGCAGACGATCCCCTGTCTGACATTGTCTGCCTCGATTCAAAATCAGCAGCCATCCACAATCCGGAATCCAAGTTGCTGATTTCCGCAAGCACCCACGGAAAATTTCGCACCAAGTTGAGCAGGCAGTGGTTTCGTCGTTCATTCTAAGTAGACGTTTCAACCATCCCACGCAATCATGCCGATCAAAACAGGTTCGGCGAATGTCATTGACATGGTGGACGCTGCCCCTAATGACAATGCGTCTCGCATTTTAGTCGACTCCTGTGATCTCACCCTCTTCCCAATAGAAGCGACGCCAAAATGGCCATCCAAACAATCCAAACGGATCAATCTCCACAAGCAATCGGCCCTTACAGTCAAGCCGTGATGGCACAAGGCATGCTGTATGTTTCGGGGCAGATCCCTCTCGACCCCAAAACAAGCGAAGTGATCAGCGAAGATGTGGCGGCTCAAACAAAACAAGTTCTCGACAACATGAAGGCTGTCGTTGAGGCCGCTGACTCTGGCATGAACAAGGTCGTCAAAGTTACGATTTACATTGTAGACATGCAACAGTTTGCAGTCGTCAATGAAGTCTACGCAACATACTTTGAAGCGCCGTTTCCAGCCCGAGCATGCGTCGAAGTTTCCAAGTTGCCCAAAGGCGTGCAAGTAGAAATGGATGCGATCGCACTTCTGACATAAACAATCAGCAGACATAAGCAATCGCAGACGATGCAATCAACAGACGAGGCAATCAACTGTCTCACTGCATGAAACTTCGTTCAGCGATTATGCCGATTGCAGTGAAACCAAGACCGAATTCATCTGTTGGTCGTCGTCGTAGACAGTCAGTTGGCAATGCCATGCATCACGTTGAAGCGACGTAAAAGCAGGCCGACAGAGATCGTCTCGCACCTAATTGGGATTCGACGCCTTTTGCGTCGTCTTGCGTTTTCGTTGAACGGGTTCTGGATATTCAGCCAGCACCCGTTTCAACCGAGCCACGACTTCTGGAAAATCTGCTGCCAAGTTTTTGGTTTCCAAGGGGTCCACTTGGTAGTCGAAGAGTTCATATTCAGCCTTTGATTCTTTCTTTCCAAGCTTCTTCCATTCCACCAGTCTGTACCGTTCGGTTCGAATTGCTCGGCCCAACTTGGACTTGGGATAGGCATGATACGCGTGATTTCGAACTCGAGCATCAGGATTTTGCAACACGGGAACGAGGCTGACGCCGTCGATCGGCTGAGCGCCTGAAGGCGCTGGCAATCCAGCCAGTTCAGCGAGAGTTGGAAACACATCAACGCTTTCAGCTGGTTGAAGCGTTGATGTTCCAGCCGTCGTTACTCCCGGGGCAGAAATTAAAATCGGAATGCGATTGGCTTGCTCATAGTTCGTGTGCTTGGTCCAAATACCAAGATCGCCAAGATGAAACCCATGATCACCCCATAGCACAACAATCGTATTGTCGCTTAGCTGAAGCTGATCAAGACGACTGATCACTTTACCAATCTGAGCATCCACATAGCTGGAACTCGCATAATACCCGTGAATCAGTTGGCGTTTTAAATCACTGGAAATCTGCGCCGGATTTTTCTTATCGGGCACTGGAAAGTAGTTTCGTATTTCTCCCCCTCGTTTGCCGGCAACGGTTGGAGCCCCCTTGGGAAGCTCTTCGAAGTCGGGCATTGGCAAACTGGCAGAATCGTACAGATCCCAATACTTCTTGGGAGCACTAAACGGAAGATGTGGCCGTGCGAAACCAGCGACAATAAAGAACGGAGTACCATCAGTATCTCGACGTTTTTTTGCATCGCCAAGTCGCTGCATCGTTTCTAAAGCGACTCGCCCATCAGCATAGGCTTCATCCGCGACGTTCGGAGACTCAAATGCGGCACCTCGAGGCAACGATAAAATCTTGTCGAGGTGCTGGTTCGTAAAGTAGGCTTCTTCTCGAGTCAGCTGGCCTCCTTGAGTACTTTGGGGGTCGACGTATTCAATTACTTTTTCTTTAAAGTGCGGCACACTGAAGGATTCGGGATCACCGAAATTTCCATGCCCAATATGGAAGACTTTTCCCAGTGATTCGGTTCGATAGCCGCCATGCTTGGCGAAGTACTGAGGCATCGTGACAGCATCCGGCACGATGTCTCGCAACTGACTGCCCAACCCATAAAGTCCGGTTGATGTGGAATGAGATCCTAGCATCAAAGTAAACCGCGATGGAGCACACACCGCCTGATTGCAATACGCCAAATCAAATCTTATCCCCTTAGCTGCTAAAGCATCAATGTGCGGAGTCTGCGCCGTGGAATCACCGTAGCAACCAAGTGCGGGCTTGAGATCATCTACCAAAATCAACAACACATTCGGCCGTTGTTCAGCAGCCAACTCGGAGCCGCACCAAAAAGCAGACAGCAAACAACCGAAAACCAGATGAAGACATTCGAAACGAGTCGGCAAGACGGAAAATGGGGATCTCATTGGAATTGGCAATCAATTGGGGACATTGAAAAGGCGGGGGGTGGTACCAGAGTACCGAATCACTCCGCTTTGTTAAGGCACCCAAACCAGATCAACTGCCGTATCCCGTCTCGATCAAGTCAAACGCCAAGCGGGAAGATTGCATGGAATCACATGCTGGGCTTCAAAAGACGCGGTCGAGAATTCTTCGCAAATGACGGAATGTACTAGCCGCTCATTTCCTCTCGATCTGGAAGATCCAAGCGGTGCATTTCCTGCACAGGCAATTCTGCTCCGCCGTCAATCAAAATCGAACTGCCCGTCATATATTCACTTGCAGGATCACAAAGAAAGACGACTCCACGAGCCACCTCGTCCGGTTGCCCCATACGCCCCCAAGGTAGCTGACCTCCTTTTTCCGCAATTTTTTCGTCGCTGTAGAACTTTCGCTCGCCTGGAGTATCAATCCAACCGGGGTGAACCATGTTGACTCGAATCTTTTTCTCACACAGTTCTGTTGCGGCGGTACGAGCCATCTGATCAATCGCAGCCTTCGACATATTGTAAGCCATGGCCCCCGGAGCAGGCCGCCAGCTATGTCGAGAACTCACCATCACAATCGCCCCGGCTGCCTGCTGCTTGATCATCTGCCTCGACGCCGCGCGAAGCATGTAGAATGCTCCCCACATTGTCACCTGAACCGTTTTTTCGAACCCTGCCATATCCGCGTCATAAAACGTTTCTCGATCACTGTACGCCGCATTCGTCACGGCAATGTCCAAGCTGCCAAATTCTGCGGCGGTGTCGGCGACGATACGTTCGACTTCAGACTGCACCCCCACATCCGCGATGGCCAGCCGAGCCTTCACTCCGCACTCTTTACATCTTTCAACGACAGCCATGGCTGAATCCAAATCACCCACATCGTTCACAGCAACGTTGGCACCAGCTGATGCCAAAGCCACAGCAATCGAAGCCCCAATTCCACGACCTGCCCCCGTTACGATCGCATTCTTCCCGTCCAAAGGCTTCATGCTTCTCTCCCTCTTTGAAACCAACAACAAACAGATCACCACGGCACGAATTGTCACTCCCTCCGCATTGTCAACATACGGACTTCTTCAACAACACGACACCGAAACTCGACGAATCCACTCGACTCCTCCCGCCCCGTTCAACTCACCACCGTTCAACTCACCACTGCTGAACTTGCCACTGCTGAACTTGCCAGGAACGATTTCGCCAATGAAGGAAGTCCCGCCATTCAACACAAGTGAGTTTCCTAGGACAGAAAAAACGTGATGACCACCTTGCCGAAGATTTCGAAAATCAAAGCAGCAGGTCGCCATCACGTTTTCAGACGGTTGAATGGTTCTGGGCAGCTAGGCCGAAACAACGATCGTTACACTCACAAAGACATTAGCAATTCCATCGGAAACGAATATGGGAAATGTGATTGTTCCAATATCAGCGGTCGATGGCGTCCACGTGAACAGGCCTTGCGTTGACAGAGTCGCGGTGAATGGCCCTGTGGGATCAAGGAAGTAGTCCAAGACATCACCATCTTCATCGGTAGCATCCACCATAAAGGTCAGTGGGGTTCCAACGGTTGCCGTTTGATTGCCGATGGGCTGAACGACAGGAGCATTGTTTTGTCCGCCCCCACCATCACCACCGCCATTCGATGGCAAAACTCGCACCGTCACGGATGTCACATCGCTCGCCCCGGCCAGATCTGTCGCCTGAATCTCGAGCTGGAATGTGGTGTTGGCAGCGGATGCCGGCGGAGTCCAAGTGAGCACGCCAGTGTCAGGATTGATCGTCGGGTTCCCGGGAAGATTTTCTGTGAGCAACGTGTAGGTTAAGACGTCGCCCGGATCAGAATCTGTCGCGGTGATTGCCTGAGTCAAAGTCGAATTTGCGGCCACAGACAGATCATCCTGAGGACCAAAAGAGGGAGGCGTATTGCCTGCTTGCCCGCCCTCCACGGAGACAAATACGTCTGTTGAAACAGACACCGTGCCGTCAGTCACAAAGATAGGAAAGCTAACTGGCCCAAGATCCGAATTCGTAGGAGTCCAAGTAAAAATTCCTGTTGATGAATTGATCTGTGCGCCCGCTGGAGCAGACGGATCAAGGAAGAAATCCAACACATCGTTGTCAGGGTCTGTGGCACTGGCAGTAAAGGTCAACTGCTGCCCAGTCGTCCCATCCTGAGCAGGCACACTATCTAAGACGGGAGCTTGGTTTTGAGAAGAAGCAGCGTCGACACTCACTACGAAGGATTCTGTATCAAACAAGCCATCCGCGTCGGTTACGCGAACAACAACGAAAAAGCCTGGTCCATCGGACACCGGAGGATTCCAAGTGAACAGCCCGGTTCCACTGTCCAGTTGAATGTTGCCGGGTAGGTTCGTTGAATCCAAAGTATAAGTCAGGACATCATTGACGTTGGCGTCTGTCGCAACAACGGTAAAGCGAAGTTCATCGCCCTGATCCAACGTTTGATCTGCAATCCCTTGAAGCTCAGGAGCTACGTTTACTTCGGCTGGCTCAGTCACCGTGACCGTAAATACTTCAGTATCTGTGAGCTCGCCATCGCTCGCTTGAACCGTCACTACAAATTCGCCAGCACTTGGCGGAGTCCAATTGAAGGAACCTGACTGCGAGTTAATTGTGGGAGTCCCCGGCAGACCATTCGTCAAAATCGAATAGCTCAGCGTGTCGCCGGCGTTGGAATCCGTGGCAGAAACTGTCAACTGCAGCTCGACACCCGCTTCAACAGATTGATCGGCAATTGCAGTGATCAACGGGGCTTCGTTGACTTCCACCGGCTCAGTTACGGTCACTGTAAACACTTCGGTATCTGAGAGCTCACCATCGCTCGCTTGAACGGTCACTACAAATTCGCCAGCACTTGGTGGAATCCAACTGAAAGCTCCGAGTTGCTGATTGATCGTTGGAGTCCCTGGCAAACCATCCGTCAAAATCGAATAGGTGAGCGTATCATTGGCATCCGGGTCAGTCGCCAAGACTGTCAATTGTAATTCAGCTCCCGCTTCCACAGATTGATCGGCAATCGCAGATATTGCAGGAGCACTATTAACCGGAGACTTCTGAGGCATTGGTTCAAGCCTTTGTTTTGATTTATCTTTGAATAATCAAGAGTTTGTTCACTAGGCCTCGAGTTCGTGAGCAGGCCTGTTTCTGGTGACAGGTCTCGGTCTGGACCGCGATTTAGGAGA
>JBDWHY010000044.1:0-3429 GCA_039974975.1 Fuerstiella sp.
CACCGATGAACCGGCCTCGGCAAATCAACCACGTTCGTTCCAGTCAAGAAATCACGTCTAGTAGCTCGCACTTGGCATGTCGCACTCGTTATTCCTCGTGCGCTACGTGCGCCCCATGGCGTGGAGGCTCAATCGTTCCTCAGCCCCGACTTCCAAACTGACAGATAATCAGTAAGCTGCTAGCGGTCCAGGTGACTCCGTGGCATTCACCCGCAACATGGCTGCATAACAAAACAATGCACCGGAGTTGCCGTCCGTGCCGAATCTGAAATCAACGTCGCTGGCGGCAACCCGGTGATTGTGGTCGTTATTTGCCAATGCAAGAATCTGTGCCTCAACTCCGCCACTTTTTTCGCTCCCCCGGCGGGGTTTTGCTCATTGGCACATTCATTCTGATTGTCGTCCCGTCGCTGGCGGCTTTCGTTGCATTGCGAAGCATGGCAGTCCCCTTCGATTTTGTGCCTGTGATCTTGACAGGACGTGATGCGAAGAATTACGTGGCAGAACGACACGAAGGCTCGCAGCACTGGCTTTCAGACGCCACGGATTGCTACGTCTACGATGACGGCACATGGGGCGGCCATGTCTGGTACTGGTCATCAACACACGAATCGAACGCAGCATGCTTCAGTGCAATGCAAGCCTCACGATTCCCATCCAGCGACATGCCTCGTACGCAAGACGACATGCAACCATGGGAGCACTCTGAATGGCAGGTGGTTATGAATGGCCCAGCGCAATATCGGCCTGACATCGACACTTCGCTCTGGGACGTCAAGTCAATCAGCAACGGGGTGTACTATCAACATGCCATTGGCACATCCAGCCTGTTCTTCTGGGCAATCGACTTGGACTCACATCGCCTGTACCATCATTACGAAAGCGGTGGGTTCCGGGAGGCAAAATACATCGCTCCGACAGATGGAGCCAACCGGCAGATAACAAAATGATGCAGCGGAGTTGTGGGCCGCGCGTTTCCATAATTTGAAGATCATCGGCCACAACCCGCTGATCATGGTCGTTATCAGTGTCTGTTTCCCTTTGCGTGTGGGTGTGCTGTTTGGTCTTCGGCTTCATCGTCGTGATGTGGGCGGGGTGAAGTTTGGCTCAGGGGCTTCCCGGCAGTCACATTGATAGGCTCAGTCAGCCCTTCCGCTTCGTATCAGACAGTCTCGGGTTGATCCACGTGATGTTTGCGAGGCAACGTTTTCACAACAGCTTCCAGACAGTCACATTTTCAAGTTCAGTCAGGCCTTCCGCTTCCTGTCAGACCTTAGTAAGTTGCTTGACTCACATTGGGTAATGGCTCAATATCAGCTGCTAACAAAACGGTGCACACGGAACCGTGGGCCTTGCGGATTTTTGATTTCACATTTTCACTCCACGGTCCGGTGACCGTCGGCGTTTGCAGTGTCAGTTTCCCTTTGCGTGTGGGTGTGCTGTTTGGTCTTCGGCTTCATCGTCGTGATGTGGGTGCGGCGAAGTTTTGCTCAGCAGCTTCGCGGCAGTCACATTGATAGGCTCAGTCAGCCCTTCCGCTTCGTATCAGACAGTCTCGGGTTGATCCACGTGATGTTTGCGAGGCAACGTTTTCACAACAGCTTCCAGACAGTCACCTTTAAAAGCACTGTCAGGCCTTCCGCTTCCTATCAAGCCTTAGTAAGTTGCTTGACTCACATTGGGTAATGGCTCATTATCAGCTGCTAACAATTCGGTGCACTCGGAACCGTGGGCCTTGCGGATTTTTGATTTCACATCTTCACTCCACGGTCCGGTGACCGTCGGCGTTATGCAGCAAGGGTTCGTCATGACGATGACATTGTCGGCATACGCTGTTGCTCGCATACAGCCTCACCACTCACATTCCAATCCGTATTCAGTCGCTGGCTACCTGCGATGGGACGGCACGGGCATGCGACTGTTCGACACCGACTACTCCAACTACGCAATTGACATCCGTGACAAGCGGCTCGATTGTACCGCCACGGTCCAATGGCCATTCTCTGACCACGCCATATTTGTCCTGGACGTTGACATTGATTGGGTGCTTTCCACAGTCGTCATCGCCAAGGTCCACGAGGTTGCGATTCAATGTCCATGGTCGGGCGAGTTTAATTTTCAAACGCTCTTCGGCGTCCGTCGAAGCCGATACGCTGACAATGACTAATTCAACCCGCTTCCGTTGCACGACGTGGAAGCTCAAGCGTTTCCCAGCCAATGCTTCCATACAGGCGGGCATTTAGTAACCTGCACACTATGCAAGAGCGAAACGGGCCATTCACCCGCCTCGTGCCGCATAACAACCAAATGCACCGGAACGCGGATGTCCGGCCAATTTACAAATGTAAGTCAACTGGTCCGCGTCCGGTGATTTGAAACGTTAGCAGTGTCTGTTTCCCTTTGCGTGTGGGTGTGGTGTTTGGTCTTCGGCTTCATCGTCGTAATGTGGGCGGGGTAAAGTTTGGCTCAGTAGCTTCCAGGCAGTCACATTGACAGGCTCAGTCAGCCCTTCCGCTTCGTATCAGACAGTCTCGGGTTGATCCACGTGATGTTTGCGAGGCAACGTTTTCACAAACAGCTTCCAGACAGTCACCTTTAAAATCTCAGTCAGGCCTTCCGCTTCCAGTCAGGCCTTAGTAAGTTGCCTGACTCACATTGGGGAATGGCTCAATACCAGCTGCTAACAAAACGGTGCACTCGGAACCGTGGGCCTTGCGGATTTTTGACTTCACATCTTCACTCCACGGTCCGGTGACCGTCGGCGTTAGCAGTATCAGGTTCCCTTTGCGTGTGGTGTTTGGTCTTCGGCTTCATCGTCGTGATGTGGGCGGTGTGAAGTTTGGCTCAGCAGCTTCCCGGCAGTCACATTGATAGGCTCAGTCAGCCCTTCCGCTTCGTATCAGACAGTCGCGGGTTGATCCACGTGATGTTTGCGAGGCAACGTCTTCACAACAGCTTCCAGACAGTCACATTTAAAAGCTCAGTCAGGCCTTCCGCTTCCTGTCAGGCCTTAGTAAGTTGCTTGACTCACATTGGGTAATGCCTCAATATCAACTGCTAACAAAACGGTGCACTCGGAACCGTGGGCCTTGCGGATTTTTGATTTCACATCTTCACTCCACGGTCCGGTGACCGTCGGCGTTAGCAACTCACGGTCAGAGTCGTTCAACGTCGTGTTCGTCTGATGCTCGTTTTGGTCCGAAATTGATTGCTTCGATTCAGCCAATTTGGCATTCGTTCTTCACTCTGCGGCTTTGATTTCAGCGCTTCGTGTGAGACAATTGAGTTCCACTGGCATCCACGTGAGTTTGTTTTTAGAACGCGAACTCAGCCACTTCCAGACAGACACACTTTAAAGATCAAGCAGCCCTTCAGCTTCTAGGTCAGTTGCTAACAAAACGGTGCACCGGAACCGTGGGCCTTGCGGAT
>JBDWHY010000045.1:0-10946 GCA_039974975.1 Fuerstiella sp.
GGCAAAGGTGTCGCACGCGGACTGGTTGGCGAACGAGCAGCAGTCGGCGGCGCGGCCTTACGAGCTGCACCACGTGTCATCGAAGGCCCAGCAGTCGGCTTTGGTGGAGGATCGACATGTGGCAGATAGCGAATTCCAGCCGACTTCAGGCAGGCAAGAAATTGACGTATTGATCGGCTGGACATGCTATGACTTCGAAAAAACGCAACGGGATATGCCCCAGAGCATCGGCGGACCAAATCCCCTCACCCGTAGTTTGACGCTGATACCACGCATCAGCAAGCGGGATTGCCGGCTGAATCGATGGATGCCTATGTCGGATACCCTTGACGGCCGAATATACACCCCCAGGCGTGAACAGAACTTTGATCGACCGTGATTTGCAGTACCAACTGTAATGATCACGAGGAATAATTCACGGTGTACAGTCACACGGAAGTGCAAATAGGCAAACTGCGACATCCTGGCATTTTGACGTCGACCTGACCGGTTGTCGCGTTCAAATCACGTAACTGAATCAATGTCAGCCATTCCATAGTCGACTGAGCAATTGAAGAGAGCCGATAACGATAACCACCGCCGATGTTTTGCTAGACGGAGGTTAGGTCTGACAGGGTGTCGGACCTCTAAGAGTCGACGTTCGCAATAGATGCAGTGATTCTATGCGAGCCAGACAACACACGGTGAAGCGAATTGTTCGGGAGGACAATACCTTGACCCATGGACGAACGCGAGGGATTGAACAATGATCAGGAGATCATGGAAAAGCCTAATTGCGGGGATTGCTCTTGTCGGTGGTTTGACGGCTGGATCAGTCGTTGAAGCTGGTGAAGTATACTCAGCAGGCGGTGCGAAAGCACGAACAGAACAAATTTTTGCCGAGTCCAATCAGGACATGGCCATTCAGCTTGCTTCAATGAGCTGTTCATCAGACGCCTCATGTTCTGCCCCAGCGGGTTGCGACTTGGGCTGTGGAACTGACTACGCAGGATGCGGCGAAGGCTGCGGATCTGGCGGAGGTGGTCTGTTCGACACAAGCGGAGAAAGTGCAATCACTTTCGGCGGTTGGGTCCAAGTGGGATACCACAGCGGGGTTACGCCTGCTGGAGTCACTCGCAACGACGCAAGTTCTTTCAACAACCATCCTCACCGAGTCAACCTGCATCAGAGTTGGTTGTACGCGGAAAAAATTGCTGATGGCAGCAAGGGCTTCGACTGGGGTTTCCGAGCGGACGTCCTTTACGGTGTCGATGCTCCTGACACTCAGTCATTCGGCAACCCAGCGGGTAGCTTTGACAACGGTGGAAGCTTTGCTCGTGGAGCTGGCTACGGCTGGGCAATTCCTCAGGCTTACGCCGAAATCGCGTCTGGCGATTGGAGCATCAAGGCAGGCCACTTTTTCACACTCGTTGGGTACGAAGTCGTCGGTGCTCCTGATAACTTCTTCTACAGCCACGCATTGACACAGTTCAATAGCGAGCCTTTCACCCACACAGGCGTTTTGGCCACATACTCTGCCAGCGATGACACCACTCTTTACGGTGGATGGACGGCTGGCTGGGATACTGGGTTCGACAGCCTGAACGGCGGAAGCAGCTTCTTAGGTGGTTTCAGCACAGCAGTAAGTGATGATGCGACCTTCACATACATCACAACCATCGGAAACTTCGGCCTTCGTGGCAACGGTGCAGATGGATACGCTCATAGCTTGGTTCTTGACGTTGCACTCAGCGATGACCTGAACTTGGTTCTGCAAAGTGACTTGGTTCGAGTGGGCACTGATGATGACGTCGGAGTCAACACCTATCTGATCAAGAGCATCAACGACCAATTGGGCGTTGGAGTTCGAGCTGAATGGTGGAAGAACGAAGGAATCTCTCAGTACAACTTGACTGGTGGCGTGAACATTAAGCCAGCAGACAACCTGACCCTTCGACCAGAAATCCGATATGACTGGATGGACCCAAATGCGGGCGAGCAAGTCACATTCGGAATGGATGCCGTCCTGACCTTCTAAGGTCAGCCGCCATCAACTGACGCTGACTCAAAAAAAAACAACGTCAGACGAAATCAAGCCGCAGAAACCACCTGGTTTCTGCGGCTTTTTTTGTGCCATTTTTTAGCCCACCCGTGATCACAAGCCTAAACCTGTGATCACACATTTGAACTCACAGCCGTCTTAGAAAACGGCCTCGGTGCGACAACCAACTTTCACCATTCAGCAAACACGGCTGACCGCTGCAAGGCGGTGCATGTGGGGCAACCACACTACAACAAAGATGAGGCCAGCTGATTTCGCGCGGCTCGACCATCTTTGAATTCCCAGCGGTAACGATCTGAACTGCGGCACAAGACGATCCCGAACATCTACTGAACCGGCTCCCACCTTCCAATTCGAAACCGATAGGGAATCTTCTTTGTGGCCCATTCACCCGCGCCGTTCACTCGGCCGTTGCCCGTGATCGCGCCGTTCGGAAAAACGAACCAAATCCAATACTCGCCACCAGCCGGCAAAGGTTCCGAAATCTGGATTTGATAGCGGCCGTCAGGATCAACTGGACTGACATAATACCGCACCCAATACTCACTGGGACTCGCCGTGCTACGATCGGCAAGGATCGCAACAAGCGGCTTTTGATCACCTGCGACCTGCCCCGAAACCGACACGCTTTTTGTCCGCCTGTTTGTGGCGACTTTCACTTTGGAAAGGCGCAACCGCGGAGGCTTGAGATCTTTTAATGGGCGCCCCTCAAATACCGGATGGGAAGCCAAAATTGCAGCCGCTGCCTCGCTCACATAAGCATCCGGAAGAACCTTCCCCGTGACGCGGCGAAGATTTGCGTGAGTCGGCCCCATCAACGTGTTCCCTCGGCGAAGCCGGTAACGCGGCCCAATGTGCGGAAGTCGAAAAGCATGACCAAGCTCGTGAATGATACCCTTTAAGGCCATATCACTTAGAAGATCAGAACCGATGGGCATGTTCGGACGAAGTTCAACCAAGCGGGGATCGTAATTTGCCACGGCCCAGCCGACGTAATCTGACGACCATCCCCCTTTGAAATCTTCAAATTGCAACGGAGGCTCGCCTAAGTACACCAGCACCCACCAGACATGAGACTTCGGTTTAAACTTGTGCTCAGCTGTCACATTTGCGATGACTTCTTTGTGCAGACTGGCATTCGTGTACGCCTTCGATGACTTGTCTCCAGTAGAGTGAAACACTTCGACGTGACCGTCTTTTCTGCGAAACAACGTTTCCACCGCCGGTGAATACTCCCACTTCTTCACACCATCCAAAAGAAACCGATCAGCGTATTCTGCAAGCCGATCAATGCCAACTTGATAGTCCGGTGGAGGCTGAACGCCCTTCGGACAAAACAGAATAACAGACACTTTTGCGGGCAAGTCTTGCGATGCAGACATCCCCCCCATGCTGGAATGGCCAGTGTTCAATTCGCTCTGTGACTCACCCCCCTTTCGCGTCGAATCTGCCGTAAAAGGCTGCTCAGTTATGGCAGATACGGCGAAACGAAATACCCCATTTTCTTGTCCTGGTGCGTACAACAAATGGTTGCCTTGTGGATTCATGCACAAAGCAGAGATGCCGGAACGTTGCGGAATCGACGTGATGCTAATTTCATCCGTGTTCAGATTCAGGATCTTCAGTTTACGACCATACCCGCCAACAAACGCGTACTGCCCGTTCGCAGACACGATCACTTCACGAGTCTTCATCTGATCAAGCTGCCAAGAACCTGTCCGCTGAGCCGGCTCTTGCTGCAAATCCCATCGCTGCAAGTGCCCCTTCCGAGTACAACCAAACAAAGTCCGGCCGTCGTCAGTGACCGTCATTCGGCCAAGAACTCCTTTGCCAGATTGCACCGTAGCAAGTACTTGCAGAGTTGTCGTATCGCGTAATTCGATCGTAAACGTTTGGTCTTCGTGGTTTCCTGAACTCACAAATCGCTTGCCATCAGGCATCATCTGAATCCCATTCACTGTTTGGAATTCTGTCTTTATCGATGCCAGCAGCTGGCCGGTTGTCGTACTAAAACGAAAGATGGTTGACTGAGCACCGCTGGCGATACACTCTTGGCGATCGGGATGACATTCGACGTTCCAGAAGTCGGCCACGTCAGTCGAAGAGACTTCCTTCGCCCACGATGAAGTGCTCCAAAATTCAAGAGGCCCGCGACCTCGAGCAATGACAAAGCGATCTGAATCGTAAGTAAACGCAGCGTCGGCCACCCCTCTTTTTCCAGGAAGAACGGGTGACACGGGAGCATACGTTTTGCCATCGAGCACTCGAATCTGTTGTGCACCAGCAAGCAACATCCTGCCGTTCGGTGAAAAAGCAAACGCCGAAACCACTCCGTCCACATCTGTGGATCGATGAATCTGACGCAATTCAACCTGAGCATTCGCGACGCAAGAAAAGTTGTAGCAAGCGATCAAGATGAACAGCTTGAGTGTGCACGACATGGGTGACCCGAGTAATATTTGTTCTGGAGCTAAGAGCGACTCACACCTTACCTAAGTGGGGTCAACTTCGGTAATCCTCGGCTGATCAGAAACGACATTTTCCACCAAGTGTGCGGTGAGCTCAGCGAATGGCGGCAGGTCGAAAGAAGGGGAAGTTCAACGTGCCCTCTCATCGAACCACCAGCAACGCATTCCGTGATTTCGCTCGCTTCAACCTTCGACGGCTTTGCCACAAGTTCGTCCGGTGAGGTGGTGGTGCGGCGGCGTGCAGCGCGGTGCGATGGGTGCGATGGGTGCGATGGGGGCAAGGCGCAGTGCAGGGGCCTGCCCTCCAACCTCACTGAGAACATCGTGGACTGCCTCGACGAAACAAGATTCTGGACGAATCTGACAACTTCAGACGCGTCATGGTTTCCCGTTGTAGTTTCCACACGCGCGTTCCAGACTCACTGAAATCAGGTGCAATTGCCCCTGTTTCGGGGGTCGTGCGGCTCAAGTTCAGTGATTCTTCACTGGCTGCCACGTTGAAAGACGCCACCCCTTGTCCGCTGAAAAAGCGGAGACCATTGTCGTTCGATCAACGAATTTCAGCAGAATTGGCCGAGTCATCGAGTGATTCAGCAGAGAATTCGGAAAATCTAGGGTCCTCGAAAAAGGCCTGAACAGACCCAAAGGCCCAGTCGATGCTGCTCTTGACCTGCTTTCAAAATGTCGCGTAGTCTTCATTGCAAAAAGCTCGGCAGCGCTCGAAATTCAGACTCAAGAAGATCTGGGGACGAACTTCGAACCAGTCCGTTAAGGTGGATTGCAGAATGAAGGATGTCGCAAGCAGGAAGACGAAAGTCGCCCTGCGTCATCGGGTACAGTTGCCGGATCGCGTCATCTTGTAGGAAAACCGACTTCATTCGAAGTCACTAAGAATCAACAACGATCAGAATCGGGAGTGCTCGTCACTTGCCGTTTTTGTGATTTCCAGCACTTGGGCAGGAAGCCCGAATTGCTTTGTTATTTGAGTTGAAAAAAATGATTGCTGCACGGATGCAAACATCGCGAAACTCAACGCGCCCCAACCTGCGTTCTTCGCCAGAATGTCGGACGGCTACGAGTTCAGCTTCAAGCTGTCGCCAAGCACGCAGTGTGATCATGTTGGTATTGATCATGGCCGTCTGTTCAGGCTGCCGCTCATTGCGTCCCGAAGACAATGAAGGATTGTTCGCAGGTCGAGACTTTTTCAGTTCGGAGCGTCTGCGACAACCGCTCGAAAACGTGTTTGCCCGAGAAGGTAATGCCCTCGAAGAAGGCGAAAAGTACTCTGCAGAAGGCCGTCGCCAGCTTGAAATTGCTCGCAAGCAATTTGATTCCAAGCAGTACACCGCATCGATCAAGACCTACAAAAAGGTGGCGAACAAATACAAAGGTTCTTCGATTGGTGAAGAAGCTTGGTTCCGAGTCGGAGAAGCCTACTTTGCACTTGGCGAATACCCCAATGCTCAAGACGCTTACAACAAATTGTTCGCAGATTACCCGTCGACAAAATACGTTTCCGATGCCAGCCAAAGACTGTTCGCAATCGCCCGAGCATGGCTAGACGTTTCAGATCCGGGAACAAGCCAAAAGATCACGACTGTCAGCGACACAAAGGTTGTCGAAGCAGCAAATCCTAACGTGAAGTCACAGTCAGGAGCCTCTGCCAGATACAGACTCTTGCCCAACTTCTTTGACAAAACTCGGCCTCTTCTCGACACACCGGGACGAGCTCAAAACGCGCTCAAGTCAATCTGGCTGAATGATCCCACAGGGCCTTTGGCTGACGACGCCTTGATGCTAACCGCGTCGTACTACCTGAAACGTAGAAACTTTGTCGAAGCAGACCGCTACTTAGAAATTTTAAGAGACGAATACCCCGACAGTCCTCACTTAGAACAAGCCTATGTGTTGGGAGGCCACGTCAAGCAAATGTCATATCAAGGTCCCATGTATGACGGTTCATCCTTGGTTGCAGCGACCAATTTGAAGGAACGCAGCTTGTCTTTGTTCCCAAATTCCGCTGACCGATCAAGAATCCAAGGGGACCTGCAAAAGTTGTATCTGCAAGATGCTCAAAGGTCTTGGAGCAAAGTGGAATTTTGGCAGAAGAAAGATAACACTCGATCTGTTGCCATTCAGTGCAAAGAAGTGGTCGAGCAATTTCCTGATACGCCTTATGCAAATCGAGCTCGCTCTGTCGTGAGACAGATTCCGATTTCGACCGTTCAGGATCTGCCCGGCATGGCAGAATTCATTCAGGACATTCAGTCATCTGCCCCAACAAACAGCTTTGTTCCTCCGGATTCTTCAAACGGTGGAAACACGGCCTATGGACGTGTCAAATCTGTTAGCGATCAGAAGTCTCGAAATCCCTTCAGACTGCTGGGCTTCGGGAAATAGCACGGTCTGTTGCCACAACACGTTCTGGTACATCGGTGACTGATCAGTGAAGACTGGTAGGCGAAGACTGGCAAGCAAAGACTGGGCTTTCCGAAAACATCGATTTTGAACTACGGTTCCACCGCG
Source organism: Fuerstiella sp. (assembly GCA_039974975.1). Lineage (GTDB taxonomy): Bacteria > Planctomycetota > Planctomycetia > Planctomycetales > Planctomycetaceae > Fuerstiella. The sequence continues at coordinate 7,036 of JBDWHY010000045.1, forward strand.
TGATCACGCCAACCGCTTCGTCTTCTGTTTCGGTCGCCCGTCGAATGTTTCGTACCGAGAAATTCTCTGCCTTACTTCTGTTACTCAGCATTCCGATTTTGATCGGTGTGACGGGTTGCGGATATACGCTGGGCCCAAATTCTCGGCCTGACGTGCAGACCATCCACGTTGCCGTGTTTGAGACCGATACGTTTCGACGAAATATCGATCACTTGCTGACAGAAGCCGTGCAGCAGGAAATCAAAATCCGTTCTGGGTACCGCTTAGCGGGTGCTCAGTCTGCCGACACCATTCTGACGGGCAAAATCGTGGATGTCCGCAAGACGCCGCTGAGCGAAACCCGCTTTGATGATCCTCGAGAAACCGAACTACAGCTTGCCGCTGAGGTAAAATGGGTCGATCGTCGGAATGGTCGAATCCTTCAAGAGCGAACATTCTCCCTAAATCCTCAGCTATCCCAGCACTCATCACAGGTCAGCTTTGCTCCGGAAGTCGGACATTCTTTGGCAACCGCTCAGCAAGAGGCAGTGACAAAACTGGCTGCCGAAATCGTGGATCTGACAGAAATTGCTTGGTAGTCGCCGCCGGATTTCACGGACCAAGCCGTCATCAAATATCCCTTAGGGGAAATTGCCAAGCGACGGGGAATCCAGCTTTGCCATTCCGTTGTGGTCTGGGTAGTGTAAATGCCATCGACATCAAGTGTTTATCGAACAATGCCCAACGTGGTTTCGTAAATGCGTCCTATCAGCTGATTCCGCTCGCTATGCCTGGCCAACACAACGAAGACGACGAGCGAATGATTCGCCTTCAGGAGGGTGAATCTGAAGCGTTTGATGAAATCATGGCCGCATGGCAGGGTCCGCTTTTCGGATTCTTTATGCGTCGGACAAAGGACGTGCAGCGATCTGAAGATTTGGTTCAAGAAACGCTGCTGCGTCTTTATCGAAAAGCCTGGAACTACCTTCCAACAGGATCTTTTCGAGGTTGGCTGTTCCGCATTGCCAACAACCTGCTGATCGACAATGTGCGCAAACGATCCAGCGACGCTTTGATTCGTCGAGTCAGCTCATCCGTGACATCAGACGGAGAATCAATGAGCCTGCTCGATCTGATGCCAGACGACTTGGTATCTTCAGAAACCAAAGCATCAAATCGGGAAATTGCCGAACTGGTTGATGACCTGCTGGGTGAATTGCCCGATGATCAGCGGCAAACTTTCATGCTGCATCACTACGAATCTCTCACGTTAAGCGAAGTGGCCACTGCCATGAAAACCAATCTTCCCACGGCGAAAAGTCGCCTTCGACTGGCGAAGGAAAAACTGCGATATCAGTTAAGCTGTCGAGGAATCGCAGAAACTGCATCTTTGAATTGATCCAACTGAACTGTCTCAACGTTGGCGAAAACCAGAGTGCTGGTTTCAAAGTCGCTAACCGCCTATCGTTTCCAATCACTGCCGAAACCTATTGTCGTTGAACTGCCATGCCCTACTTCAGCCGACTGACCGATATCGTCACCTGCAGCCTTTCAGAAATTCTGGAAGAGTCTCAAGATCCCAAGTCCACTTTGAAAGAGGTGATCGATGAGATGTCGGAAGGACTGTCGAGCGCTCGACGAGTCGCCAAGACATCGGCCGCCAATCGAGACGGGTTGGAAAAGGAAATCGCCCTTCATTCTGCCCAGCAGCAAGACTGGCTCACAAAGGCCACCGCGGCGCTGTCGGCTGGCGATGAAATGGGCGCCAGAGAAGCTTTAACTCGAAAGGTCGAAATCGAAGACCTCATCGATGGCCTTAAGCCAGAACTTGAAGCAGCTTCGTCAAACTACAATCACATGCTGCGGATCCAAAAAGCGCTTGAAGCTCGCTTCGCCGAAGCTCAGCGACTGGCGGCCGAAATGTCGGGGAACGAAGTTGAGGTGCGCTTGGAATCCGAAACCGCCGTCCATGCGATCAATCAGTCGCAACAAGAAAAAAGTGACGAGGTCGAAGCCGAACTCGCCGCACTTAAGAAGCAACTGGGTGACTGATGCAACTGGGTGACTGATTTCACGGCTGCGATTGCCCCAAGTAAGTTGCTGATCATTTCAGGCCGCCAAGTGATCGCCTCGCGACATTAACCCTAGAACGCTCAGCCAACCAGGCCAGATACTCGAAACAACATACTCGAGATAACACGTTGGCACTCGATCCTGCGAAACCCAACCTTACTCTTCGTCGTCGAGATCATCGCCGTCTTCTTCGACTTCTGCGTTGCCAAAGGTTCCCCAGCCGTCTGAATAGCCGCCCAATGGTCGAGCAATTTCATCCAATTCAGACTGAGCCCCAACAACTGCGTCGAGTTCCAACAGCATGGTTTTAAGGCACGTGCAGGTCCACGGTTCCGTAATTTCGTCTTCCAGATCTGGATCATCAGATCCGTCATCGAAATTGATTTCTGTTTCGTATCCCTTTTGTTGAGCCGCAGCTGCAATTTCCTTGGCTGCGTCTTCGGTCGGGGCTGCCACGTGGAATTCAACATCCATAGCGGCTGACATGTCGTGACCATCGGCTGCAATCATTTGCAGTACTTCCGCATCGATGTCGCCTTGAGATTCTTCGGCCATGATTTCTGTTCCTATCAATCAAAGAGAATTCCGGCCATTCTGCGCCGAAAATATGTGAATACCGACACTGCAGTGGCGGAAAGTTTGTGTGTGGCGGGGATCCTAAAGTAGCCCGGAATCGATTGCTCTCAAGACATTCGGAAACATTGTGACGAATTCGAACAAACCGAAAATTATCGGCAGCCAGTCTTGGCAGCAGCTTTTGTTCCTGCACTGGAGAATGCCAGCAGCCAGAATTCAGGCCATCTTGCCAAAGGCGCTGAGAGTACAAACCTACGACGGAGACGCTTGGCTAGCCGTTGTGCCGTTTTCCATGGAGAAAGTCCGCCCGTGGTGGTCACCCCCGGTGCCTGGAATTTCGTGGTTCCTCGAAACAAACGTCAGAACCTACGTTCAACACGACAACGGCCAAACAGGCGTTTGGTTTTTAAGCCTCGACGCCAACCATCGCTTGGCCGTCACAATCGCACAGAAGTTCTGGCACTTGAATTATCGTGCCGCCAGAATGGTGCAACAAACATCGGAAGCGACAATTCGTTACTCGGGAAGTTGCCGAAATGTCAGCGCTGAATACTCCATCGAATGCCGTTTACCGACCAATCAGTCGCTTCATTCCGCTGCCGAAGATTCTCTCGAGCACTTCCTTCTGGAACGCTATCACTTGTTCGCCCAGAAACCAGACGACTCGTTTTTAGTTGGGCAGGTTCATCATGCGCCCTATCAGTATCAGCATGTGGACCTCCGACAATGCTACCAGACTCTCACCCATTCTCACGGCATTCCCATCAACGCCGACCGGCCACCCGATCACGTCGCATATTCTCCCGGAGTCAGCGTGCAGGTATCCGCGCTAAAACCCATCGAATAAGCGGCAAGGCAACAGCAAAACGCAGGCAAGACTCACAATTCCTGCAGAGCCGGTTGCCTGAAATGCTTCAGACAACAGTCCCGCCCCTCGCTCAATGATCTTATGCTTAACAACCAGAGCCGTCACAATGGGTCATCGCTTGTGCTGAAGTTCAAATGATGGAGCCACGGCTGCTCCTGTTTGCAATCGGTGCAAACGATAATGCGGGGCAAACCCCGATTCATTCGGCTTCGTGACCAGTGGCTTCCGCAACTGGCGTCGCTGCAGGCGTCCATGGTGTCGCCACAAGCCAGAACGACAATTCAGCAATCCCCGCCGTGACCGCGCCGAACGAAGAACGAAGAACGAAGAACGAAGAACGGAAATTTGACGCACAGTGTACGACTGGAGGCGCATCTGGGGCGTGCTTTTTTTTTTAGGGGGGGGGGGGGGGGGG
>JBDWHY010000046.1:0-3620 GCA_039974975.1 Fuerstiella sp.
GATAGGCTCAGTCAGCCCTTCCGCTTCGTATCAGACAGTCTCGGGTTGATCCACGTGATGTTTGCGAGGCAACGTTTTCACAACAGCTTCCAGACAGTCACCTTTAAAAGCTCAGTCAGGCCTTCCGCTTCCTGTCAGGCCTTAGTAAGTTGCTTGACTCACATTGGGTAATGGCTCATTATCAGCTGCTAACAAAACGGTGCACTCGGAACCGTGGGCTTGGCAGATTTTTGATTTCACATTTTCACTCCACGGTCCGGTGACCGTCGGCGTTATGCCTTCAACTAATAAGTCAGGTCAAGCATGGGTACACATGTTGAGGTTTTACTCTGCCCAGAGTGTAATGCCCCTGTTCAGGAGATCGTTCGTCACTCTGGGTTTCAGGCAGGTGGGTCTTCAATTGGCCCAGCTAAAGTTGCTTGCCCTAGCTGCGGAAGTTACGTTCTGACCGAAATGTCAGACTGGTCAGATAAGCACATGTTCCGAAAATTCACTTTCTTTATTGGCCGTTTTCTCTGGTTTGTTGTAGCTTCGTTCTTTGTCGCCGGTCTGTTCGCGATAGCCGCAAATTCCTTCGCCAAGCATCAAGGGTGGATTCACCCCAAACATGAAGACGTTTTCATCTTTGTCGGTTTCTGCATCGGAACTCTACCGATGGCTGTGGCGTTTTTGAGGCGAATTAGTAGAGAGATTCAAGAATCTAAGATCCGGGTCGAGTCGATGCAGTCTGAGCTGGAGGCCGAATCAGAGAAGCTTCCGTCATAGTCGTCTAGTCGTTGGCATAACAAAACGGTGCACTCGGAACCGTGGGCCTTGCGAATTTTTGATATCACATCTTCACTCCACGGTCCGGTGGCCTTGGTCGTTATGCTGTAAAGCCCCTTTCCCTCCTCGCGAAGAACCAATGTTCCATGTCTCCAGACGACATAATTCACCACATGGCATGCGACTTCTCACAGTGCATGAGCTATGCCCTGCCAGATTGGGAGTACAACGACGAGCCAGCAGATGCATACATGGACACGATCGTTTCAGGGTTCGGCGATGCACCCACTGAGACTTCAGTGATTCGTGATTACAAATCCAGAGCGGCCGTGGCCGCGATAAAGGCACGACTCAATAAGGGGTTTGAGACTGACATATTCACGGAAGAGATCATCGACCAACTCGTTCGTCGAGCAATTATCAACAACTTCGGTCCTGATGCGTTGTCGTGAGGTCAGCAACTTCTTCGTGGCGTTGCCTCTACGATATTTACTAACAGTCATGGGCGCCTCACATAGGATATTCCAGTCTTACAATACTTGGACACGTTCACAGTATGTCGCTCGTGTTCACCAAACAGCATAACAAAACGGTGCACTCGGAACCGTGGGCCTTGCGGATTTTTGATATCACATCTTTACTCCACGGTCCGGTGACCGCGGGTGTTAGCAACTCACGGTCAGAGTCGTTCAACGTCGTGTTCGTCTGATGCTCGTTGTGGTTCGAAATTGATTGCTTCGAATTAGCCAATTTGGCATTCATTCTTCACTCTGCGGCTTTGATTTCAGCGCTTCGTGTGAGATAATCGAGTTCCACTGGCATCCACGTGAGTTTGTTTTTAGAACGCTAACTCAGCCACTTCCAGACAGACACACTTTAAAGATCAAGCAGCCCTTCAGCTTCTAGGTCAGTTGCTAACAAAACGGTGCACCGGAACCGTGGGCCTTGCGAATTTTTGATACCACATTTTCACTCCACGGATCCGGTGACCGCGGTCGTTATCTGCCAATCCGAACCAGCTGTCCCTGTGCGTGTCGCAGTCTGAATGAAACTGAATCCCTCAAATGCGTGTGTCTACTGTGGTGCCTCCGGACCACTCACTGACGATCACGTTCCGCCCCGAGCGCTGTTTCCCAAGCCGCGCCCCGACGACCTTATCACTGTCCGTTCGTGTGCCCGCTGCAATTGCGGAGGCTCTAAAGACGATGAATACTTCTGCGACACGCTCGCGACGCGTGCTGATGCTGGACTGACCCACGCCGCAGCCAAATTGTGGCCGAAAATCAAGCGGTCACTTCAGCGGCCGCAAGCAGCAGGGCTCACACGTTCGCTCGCGACTTCCGTCCGCTCCAAGGAACTCATCACAGATGCGGGTCTCTATGTAGGCAACGTCGGGACCTTGTTAGTCGATTCACGCCGGATTCGTTCTGTCATAGCCCGAATTACTCGTGGTTTGTACCACGTTCACTTCGGAGAGCCTCTCCCCTATTCCGACAATGTGCGGGCTTACGGAGATGACGACCTCCGACATGATCCAAAACTAGAGAAAATGATCGGCAACTTGATTACCATTACGACAGATTCGGCAAATCACTCGGTTGGCGATGGTTCAGTATTCAACTACTGGTTTAAGCGAAACGAAACCGACACGACGGTCTGTTCTTGGGTAATGTGCTTCTACCAGTCAGTCTATTTTGTATCATTCAATCACTCGATAACTGCAACGGGCAGATAACAAGGCGGTGAAGCCGAGTTGTGGTCAACGGCTTCTCGTTCATCGCGAGGCTCGTTGATTTTTCACATCTACCACCACAACACGGCTTACCTTTTTCGTTATTTGCCACCATCCTTTTTGCTGCTTCCATTCCTGTTTAAACGCTTTTAAATCCGCCATCCACTAGCCGCTAAGGGATTCCGCAATGTCAAACTTAAGCAGCGCGATCTACGAGGTTAAAGTGGCTTCACCGGGTATTTCCATGGCCACTCCGGGCCAGAAGGCCGGTGCTGCTGCAAAGCTCATCCAAACTGCGAACCACGCCCTGCTTCAGCGAGCCGCTTGGAAGCGAATTGAAGCGCTTCAGTCGAGAATCAAAGAACTTCATAAGAAACACTGGGGCGTATTGCTTCGTGTTGACTGGGCGGTCTATCAACCGTTTGTCGGGCCTGCCACTCGCTCTCTCTTGGGCGTATATATCATGGGCGCTGGCCAAACGTTTTGCGAAGCTCTAACAAATCAACGTAGCGTTTTACTCGCTGGTCCACCGCCCAAAAACACTCTGGTCACGAACTGGGTCTGGATGACCCCGCTCGGGCCAGAGCTATGGGTTCCGGAAGGCTGCCGATAATCGTCATGTCACTTCTCCCTCTTGCATCCTGCTTCAGCAATTGCACGTCACCGTAAGGGCAAATAACAAAGCCGTGAACCGGAGCACTCATTCACGCGGCAACTGAAATCAAAGCCCTCCGTTCGTGCCCGGTTACGGCAGGCGTTAGGCAGCAAGGCAATGGCTGTTTCTTCAGATAAGCCCCGACTAATCGGCGGATACATTCTCTGGCTTGTCGCGGGCACAATCATCGGGGCTCTTGCTTCGTCCCTCTCTGCAAGTCAGTTTCAACAGCACGTGCGCGTCTTCTGTCCGCCCGGTGTTAAGCACAGTGGCGTCATGAACATAATCGCTGAACTCGCTGTTGCCGTTCTCCCACTCGCACTCATAGGCCCAGCGCTCGGTCCAGCCTATTATTGCTGGCGCAAGGGCCTCCCCCTTTGGTACGTTCTCCGATGCGGATCAGCGGCAGTGATCATTGGCCTTCCTTTCTGTTCATTCATCCAAGGGCAACCCGATCAACCATTCAGG
>JBDWHY010000047.1:0-1131 GCA_039974975.1 Fuerstiella sp.
AAACACATCGGCGAAATACTTATGGCTGGCATGGCTGTGCCGTCTTCTGAGGATTCGTTTTTGATGTGATCCAACCGAGCGCTGCGAAGGTCTCCGGTGAGTCGTCTTCAGTGCGGAATGCGTAGGAGCGACGGTGGCGAATTATTCGTCAGCGTTCGGTGAGCAACCTCAGAATGAGTATGTGGTCAATGAGTAATCAACACCTGATGCCGCACACGGGTTGAATTTTTCGTCCGCATTGATTCTTGTTGTTGACCGAGTCTCTGAGCTGTACAATGGCCGCTCTTCAGTCAACGTATCAACAGGATGCGGATGACCATAAGCGGCGAATCCGGCGGAAACTGAAATCAACACGTACCGTCGCCGCCCGGTTACGCTGGACGTTAGCAGTGTCAGTTTCCCTTTGCGTGTGGGTGTGCTTTTTGGTCTTCGGCTTCATCGTCGTAATGTGGGCGGTGTGAAGTTTGGTTCAGCAGCTTCCCGGCAGTCACATTGATAGGCTCAGTCAGCCCTTCCGCTTCGTGCCAGACAGTCGCGGGTTCATCCACGTGATGTTTGCGAGGCAACGTTTTCACAACAGCTTCCAGACAGTCACATGTAAAAGCTCAGTCAGGCCTTCCGCTTCCTGTCAGACCTTAGCAAGTTGCTTGACTCACATTGGGGAATGGCTCAATATCAGCTGCTAACAAAACGGTGCACTCGGAACCGTGGGCCTTGCGGATTTTTGATTTCACATCTTCACTCCACGGTCCGGTGACCGTCGGCGTTAGGCAGCAAGGCAATGGCTGTTTCTTCAGATAAGCCCCGACTAATCGGCGGATACATTCTCTGGCTTGTCGCGGGCACAATCATCGGGGTCTTGCTTCGTCCCTCTCTGCAAGTCAGTTTCAACAGCACGTGCGCGTCTTCTATCCGCCCGGTGTTAAGCACAGTGGCGTCATGAACCTAATCGCTGAACTCGCTGTTACCGTTCTCCCACTCGCACTCATGGGCCCAGCGCTCGGTCCAGCCTATTATTGCTGGCGCAAGGGCCTCCCCCTTTGGTACGTTCTCCGATGCGGATCAGCGGCAGTGATCATTGGCCTTCCTTTCTGTTCATTCATCCAAGGGCAACCCGATCAACCATTCAGG
>JBDWHY010000048.1:0-3238 GCA_039974975.1 Fuerstiella sp.
CACAACAGCTTCCAGACAGTCACATTTTTAAGTTCAGTCAGTCCTTCCGCTTCCTGTCAGACCTTAGTAAGTTGCTTGACTCACATTGGGGAATGGCTCAATATCAGCTGCTAACAAAACGGTGCACTCGGAACCGTGGGCCTTGCGAATTTTTGATTTCACATCATCACTCCACGGTCCGGTGACCGCGGTCGTTACACAGCAATGCCTGTTTCCCAGCCTGACGCTGAGTCAATCGCGATCAGTCACGTCACGAAAGTGCAGGCGTCGACCGGGACTGTCGCACATAGTTTCCATATTGACGCCAAACGGTATGCGGATGGTTCAGAATCCCCAGCTCGGTGGTCTGTCCACGTTAGAATTCCAGCTCATGTGACCCACGAGCACGGACATCCTCCCCGACACTGGCCGCATGACATCCTCTATGTCGGCGTAGACAGCCAAACTGGTGAGGCAGCAATCATCCCTAAACTGTAAATCGTCGATCATTTAACTGCGATCAATCTGCGTTGAGCCGAATTGTGGCTGCGTTGGTCCCGTCCTCAGAATCCCATGATCCGAAGCTTTCATGCAGTCGAAAACAATCGCAGTTCAGTGTGTTCCCCACGCCACTTTGCGATAAACTCTTCAACATCGGCAGCCACAATTACTAACTGACGGCTGTGTAACAATAACATGCACCGGAATTGTGCTCCGGCCCGAATTTTCATGGACAACCACTCGGCACAATCCGGTGATGTTGAACGTTATGCAGCAAAGCTCGGAGCCGCACCTGCAAAAGAAACCTCAACGACGTTTTGGATGCTTGGTCGTCACCATCTCGCTGTCTGCTGGTGTTGCGTACTTCCTTTATTCGCATTCCACTCTCGCTGAGAAAGCCCCTCTTCAAGCCCTGCGCGATCACCTTGACCCGGACAACGCCGACATCGGCTGGGACTTGGTCGACGGGTACTGGCGACTCAGCTATCGCAGCCAAAAGGCAACAGACAAAACGGTCACCGAATCAATGCCGTTCGTTTCGGCATTGCCGACTCACACTCCAATTAATGCGTTTGACTACAGCCGTTCATTCATCATTCAGCTCAATGACACTCAAATATCGGATGCGGGCGTAAATGTACTTTCGCAATTACCAATCGTGTACTTTGTTGCCACCGACACCTCGATTTCAGATAGCTCGATCGATATTCTTGAGCAGCAGCCAAACTTGGCGTGGCTAACGCTCTACGGCACCGATGTCTCTGCACAGCGTGTCGATCGGTTCGCTAAGCAGCACCCAGGGTGCCACGTTGACTACAAGCCATGATCGTGCTGCATAACAAACAAATGCACCGGAACGCGGATGTCCGCCAATTTCCAAATGATAGTCATCAGGTCCGCGTCCGGTGATTTGAAACGTTAGCAGTGTCAGTTTCCCTTTGCGTGTGGGTGTGCTGTTTGGTCTTCGGCTTCATCGTCGTGATGTGGGCGGTGTGAAGTTTGGCTCAGCAGCTTCCCGGCAGTCACATTGATAGAATCAGTCAGCCCTTCCGCTTCGTATCAGACAGTTTCGGGTTGATCCACGTGATGTTGGCGAGGCAACGTTTTCACAACAGCTTCCAGACAGTCATCTTTAAAAGCTCAGTCAGACCTTCCGCTTCCTGTCAGACCTTAGTAAGTTGCTTGACTCACATTGGGTAATGGCTCAATATCAGCTGCTAACAAAGCGGTGCACTCGGAACCGTGGGCCTTGCGAATTTTTGATTTCACATCTTCACTCCACGGTCCGGTGACCGTCGGCGATATGCGGCGATGACGAAATACCTTCGCTACCTCTCATTCTGTGGATTGCAGGAGTCGCCCTCTGACTCAGACGCCACCACGGTGCCAATGCCAAGCCACTGGGAACGCAACGTTTGGAACGGGCTCGACATGTACGAACGTTACGCTCTGCCAGTTCGTTGTGCTGGCCTTGCAAAACTCGCCATTTACGGCTCCCACCACGGCATTCTTCCGCCAACCGAGCCCGTTGATGGCGTCGCCCTCTGCTGGGTCGAAGTTTCTGAAAACCTATCTGCATATCGTACAGTGCGCCACCAACAAGAACTGATGCTTCAACTCGAGCACTCTGCCGTGCTCAGTGTCGCTGATAAATACAGATTTGACGCAGCCCCGTTCGTTTCAGCTTTTCAGCGAGTTATCGAAGAAGATTTTCGTAATGAATTCTGCGTTGGGTCTCAGCATAGTTCTCCGGATCGCCGCCTTAAGGCTCAGGTGTTCTATCGGTTTGACAATTTCCCGCAGACGTATCTACTGATTCGCGACAAAGATGGTGTCGAGGTGCAGCGAATACTGTTCGCCCACTCATCGCCAGATTCTCTCGGTAAACTTCACTGGGTGTCCAATGACAAGATCTGTGTTTGGCACAAGAACAAAAGTGAGCACTGGCTATGCGGCTTGGATGGTACAATTCAATTCGTATACCCACCTGCTGACACTGGAGATGTTCACGCGATTTATCGACTGGCAACAATGTTGCTTGACGGCAAAGGGGTAATCCCTGATCATGAATCTGGCTACATGCTCCTCGAACTGGCGGCCAACGGCGGGTACAAGCACGCTAAGCGGCGTCTTGAGCGAGAGGGCCGCTTAACAAAGTGATGCAGCGGAGTTGTGGGCCGCTCGCAATCTGACAAGTGAAGATCAACGGCCACAACCCGCTGATCACAGGCGTTATGTCAACTGGAGCGGAGCGTTCTTGAAGAATATCGACACTGACGCTCAACGCGCATGGTTTGAACACTGGCACTCCGTGCTTGACGAGGTAGTCGGCATTGATCCACATTTCAACCTTCAGTCTGCTATCGACGAACCAGATGGAAACTTTCGCATGCATTTCGTGACGTGGGGTCTACGCGATCGCGACTTGCATCGATGCTTTGAGAGTTTCTCTTGTGGAGAATCCATGGCTGATCGCGCGATTGAGTTCCGTACTCTATACCGTGACCCAGACAAACGGATGTCAGAGGGAATATCGAAAGGTACCACGCACATTATGTTTGCAATCCTTGACCACTTCCCTAATCTTCACCGAGTCGAGATTGTGTTTCAGGAGATCAGCGATGCCGCGTGTTTTGAGAAACGAGCAGTTTTGTGCGGACGAAGTGGGTGTTGTGTTTGTGACTCAACGCTGCGTTCGACGGGCGTGGCTGGCCGGGAAAGATCCGGTTTCCGGCAAGGATTTTTCCAAACGCAAAGA
>JBDWHY010000049.1:0-1275 GCA_039974975.1 Fuerstiella sp.
TGTTGCAATATTTGCAACGGGTTCCCGATCCTCGCGGGCGCAAGGGACGGCGTCATCCACTTGCGGCCATGCTGGCCGTCGTTGTTGCAGCAATGCTGTGTAAGTTTGAAGGCTATGAATCTGTTGCTCAATGGGTTCGACTGTTGCCGATTGAGTTTTGGCATGCCTTCGGAGGCACTCGGAAACCGCCGTGTGCAAACTGCTACCGAGAACTGATGAACGAGATCTGTCCGCTCGAACTTGAACGGGCGTTGAACGCATGGATCACGGAAGGTCTGGGACTGGACCTTGAAGACGAAGCCGCTGGGATTATCATCGATGGCAAGGTCCTGCGAGGAACACGCAGCGACCATGCTCGCACGATGCAGATCCTCACGGCCCTTGATCAACACACCGGCTGCGTCCTTTCCGAGACTGCGATCGCATCCGATACCAATGAAGCGAAGACCGCGATCGAGTTTCTCAAAACGCTTGTTTTGCAGGGAAAAACGGTTGTGGGCGATGCCGGGTTTTGTCACCGCGACATCTGCGATACGATTCTGACTGAACACGGTGAGTATCTGATTCTTGTGAAAGACAACCAGCCAACGCTTCACAAAGAAGCCATTCAAGCCTTCGTCATTCCCGAAGGCTTTTCCCCCCTATGCCAAACGCAAGGCGCGTGAAGCAAGGCGGACGGCAACCACGATCGAGAAGAGTCGTGGGCGCATTGAGCGTCGCACGTTGACAGCCACAACGGTGGGAACCGACACTTGCGACTGGCCTGGTCTGCGTCAGTTTTTGAAACTTGAACGTCAAACAACAATCAACGCCGAAACCAAAACGACGGTGGCCTATGCGGTCACCAGTCGCTCGTCGGAATCGTCAACTGCCGAAGAATTACTGGCTCTGTGGCGCGACCGCTGGGCAATCGAAAACCGATTGTTCTGGGTGAAGGACGTCACTCTGCGAGAAGACCACAGCCGCATCCGAACAGGGCATGCGGCTTTCGCCATGAGCATCATTCGCAACGCAAGTATCAACTACATCAGGAGTTGTGGCCATCAATGCATCGCAGCAGCGTTGCGATCAAACGCATTACGCATTCCCGCACTTTTAACCAGACTCGGCATAGTCATTTAATGAGCCGCCCTGGAGGAACGATTGAGCCTCCACGCCATGGGGCGCACGTAGCGCACGAGGAATAACGAGTGCGACATGCCAAGTGCGAGCTACTAGACGTGATTTCTTGACTGGAACGAACGTGGTTGATTTGCCGAGGCCGGTTCATCGGTG
>JBDWHY010000050.1:0-24151 GCA_039974975.1 Fuerstiella sp.
TTCAGATGGTTCTTTTGTTTACACGCCGAACCCTGGTTTCAGCGGTAGCGATACATTCACTTATTCAGTGACTGACATCGCAGGAAATTGCACGTTCGCCACTGTGACTCTTGATGTCGGCGACGCACCAGTGAACACGGCTCCAGTAGCCGTAGATGACTATGCAACGACTGATTTTGAAACATCCGTCAGCGGCAACGTGTTGACGAATGACAGTGACGCTGAAGGTGATACTCTTCAGTCTTCGATTGAAACGGGTCCTGAAAATGGTTCCATTGAATTGAATTCAGATGGTTCTTTTGTTTACACGCCGAACCCTGGTTTCAGCGGTAGCGATACATTCACTTATTCAGTGACTGACATCGCAGGCAATTGTACGTTCGCCACTGTGACTCTTGATGTCGGTGATGCACCAGTGAACACGGCTCCAGTCGCCGTTGATGATTTTGCGACAGGCGTAGCAGGCCAAGAAATTTCAGGCTCTGTTCTTGACAACGACTATGACGCTGACGGAGATGGTTTGTCCGTCGCTCCGATCACAGACTTCCAGACTGCCGAAGGAGGCACTGTTGCGTTGAAGCAGGATGGTACGTTCGTCTATCAACCCGCTGACGGTTATTATGGAGTCGATTCCTTTAACTACGTTTTGACTGATGCTGCCGGGAATTCGGCAACTGCAACAGTTGTTGTCGAAGTTCAGCCACTCCCGATCACCATTCAGGATGATAGCTATTCGGTCGTGAATAATGGTGGAGTCATTACGGGCGTCGTCACTGAAAACGATGGTCCCAATAGCCCGGACGTGATTGCTCGAATTGTTGAAAACCCAGAATTCGGGACGCTTGTTTTTGCTGAAGATGGTTCGTTTGAATACCAAGCGGACGAAGGATTTTCTGGCCGAGACAGTTTTCAGTACGTGCTTGCTCATGGATGCCAAACGTCTGAAGTGGCCACAGCTTCACTGATTGTCTCAAACGTGCAATACGATACGACTCATGAGTCTGCCGGCAACGGGCGAATTTGGGGAGACCCACACTTCATCGGAGATGACGGCGGACTGTACGACGTTCAAGGTGAAGCTGGAAAAATTTACAGCTTGCTCAGCGACCAAAACTTGCAAGTAAATGCTTTGTTCATCCCATGGGAAATTCACCCTGGTTCAACAATGATGGGTGCGATTGGTGTCACCTCGGGAACAGATCAGATCGTCGGAGACCTGACCGGGACGACGGTGAATGGCGTGGTTCTTGAAGCGGGGCAAACTGTTGAAATTGAAGCAGGTACTGTCAGCTATGATGGCGAATTCACCACAATCACAACGGGTGAATACGAGCTTGAGTTGCATCGCAGGGATGGCTGGTACGACATGAATTTGGATTCACTGGATCCATTCCAAGATAATGTCGCACCGCATGGGTTGTGGGGCCTGACAGTCGATGCTGATACGGAAGCTCGTGATGGAGACTTCTTCAAGAACGATGGCTACGACTACACGTTGCAGGGTGGTGGAGCAATCGACACCGTCGACGAAAATGGCCAAATTGTTCGCACCGAACGAGGCGATCGGTCAGCTTACAATCTGTACGAAACCGCCGAGTTGCTATCTGTGACAGCCTTGAATTCCGAGGCAGACGTTCTGTTCCGATTTGCAGCTGCTGAAGGCACGGGCTTGTCACCGATTTAGCTGGACTGACTTCGGCCGAGTTGAAGTGACGTAATTGGTGATTGCCGGAACCTCGTCACTGTTGTTCTGGGTCACTGTGATTCTAGGCCACTGTTGTTCTGGTGTCACCGGTTCTGGTGCCACCGGATCTGGGCTCAGCAAGTCTTCGCCTGGCATGTTGCAATGGCATGCTGCAATCGCTTGCGATGGTTGGTTTGTCGGTCGACAACTTGATCTGCTAGCGAACGCCAATCACTGTTGGCAGTCCATTGGTGAATGGGTCGAAGAGGTGTCGTTCTGCGAAGGCAAAAATGCTCTCGGGAAGAGTATATTCCAAGAACAGACGATCTCCTGGTTCGATCAAGATTCTCTGACTCGGATCTCGCATGGCCTTGTAGAGGTTAACGCGGAATAGATGAGTTTCGCCGCTGGGAAGTTTCCGCTCAACAACAACTCGGCTGGCACCCACAGTCACGTCTCGATTCAATACAGATACTCCGCCGATGGCTCGAGTGGGTTGATTGATTTGAGATGATCGAGAATACGTATCTGCTAAAAGAACGGCGTCGATGACATCGATGTCCCGATCTCGAGGCAATGAATACTGTCCGCCTCCGAGCAACCCGCCCGTCACGAAGACTTCGTCGTTGCGAGATTCAACGACAACAATGTCGCCGCTTTGCAGCACAACGTCTGATTCACTGACGTTTAGCCCTTGTGACGGAGCGATGGTCAGTGGGATACGAATGGCATGGGGGTGGCGACTGTTGGGGTCGGCGGCTGGGCGAGACAGCGGGTTGTAGGCTGAGGAACCTAGCACTGCATCGGTCGGCAACCCGCTCGAAGCAAATGGCATCATGCTGCCGGAAATTGCATCTGGAATTGGCTGAAGAAGAGATTGTTGTTGGTAACCGACCGGTTGTACGCCAGTGTTTGATTTGTTGTTTCGTGAAAATTTGAACGAGTGTCCGCCTGCGTGGCTGACTGCACCCATTGGTTTTTGCATTGCCTTAGTTGGCGTGCTTGGCGATGAATTCACTGTCGATATGTGAGCTGCCTGTTGGAGGCCGTTGGTCGACGATTTGACAACCTTACGAAGTGCATTGGTTGTGAAATTGGAATCGCGATACCCCAGCTGCTCTGTGGGCACCATGCCTGTGGGTAACCCTTGGCGTCCTGCAACTTTTCGGTCGTTGCGTTTAAAAATATAGACGGAATTCTCTGCTTCGTTGGATGGCAGGCCTCCGGTTTCCAGCAACGCATTTAAGACGTCGTTTCGAAATGCGGGCAGCTGTACAACTTGTCCAGAACTTCGGTCCAAATCTGAACCCGTTGATGGTGCGACAAGTTTCGTGGCGTCGTTTTCTTCTTGCCGAATCACCATGATGTCAACTGATCGAGTCCACATGAGGCTGACATGGATTTGAGTCTTGTCTGGTTGATGAGACTTCTTTTCATGTACCAAAATTTGTCGAATCCGCTCTTCGATCTGCCAGATGGTCATTCCGTTGACGAAAAGCAAACCGACTTCGGGGACTCGAACGTAGCCCCCGTTTCTGACAGGCATGGGGTAACCGATGGCGGGAGCCACATTGCGGTCATCTGGAAAGCGAACAGGCATTTCGCCAGGTTCTTGTCCGGGGCCGCCTTCGATGTAAATGCCCAAGACATCGCCGTCGCCGACGAGATGTTCAGGGGGTGGAGTTTGGCCAAGAAGCCTTAAGTCAATCGGTTCATATTCCGTTTTTGGGATACGACTAAGAGCTTCCAGCTTGTGTTCGATCGTTTTTGTATCGGTCAGTACAAACGCACTGCATCCGGAGAGCACGCTACACATCACTAACAATATGAGTGCGCAACGGCAGCGTTCAACGGCTTGCCTTGGAGGCTGCCGTTGGGTCGAGCTTCGTTTCGGAAACTTCGAACTCATGAACTTCGATGCTTGAACGTGTC
Source organism: Fuerstiella sp. (assembly GCA_039974975.1). Lineage (GTDB taxonomy): Bacteria > Planctomycetota > Planctomycetia > Planctomycetales > Planctomycetaceae > Fuerstiella. The sequence goes on from JBDWHY010000050.1 coordinate 3,617, forward strand.
ACGGACAAGGCCCGGACCGAACTTTTTAAAGGTGCTTTATCGGAAACTGACAGCAGTGAAAACGACGCTTTCGTAAGAACAATCGCGCAGGTGAATTCTGGATTGATGTTGGCTGTCACCGTGTTAATCACTCCAACCCGCAGCAGCGTAGCAACCAGACCCAATTTGGGGACCTCGAGCTTCTCTCGTGTTGTCGTAGTGACGCTTAAAACGTCCGTACGACCGGCGTTCCCGGCAAGGTTTACCATTGTCATCTCGAACAATTGCAGGACTCAGGGGGTTTTCGGCAACAAGTGCCGATTTTAGGGCATGTTTAAAGGAAGGCTGGGGGTTCCACACCGGCTTTTCCCCCCGCCCGTCAAGCTGTTTGAAGGGCCAACGGTTTCCTTGTTTGATTGACGTTGCACACTGTGATTGGTTCGAAAGCCGACTTAAAAGAAGCCTTCAATCCGATGATTGCCATCCATGCTTGGAAGCAACATCGAGTGCTGGCAATTGCTGCGCTGACACTGTTTGGTTCTGTTGGCTTAGTCGCCGCTCTTCAAGTCGAGCCGACGTACGAATCGGAAGCATCCCTGTTTTTGCGTCTTGGTCGAGAAAGCTCGGGGCTTGACCCCACAGCGACGTTGTCAGAGATGACTCCGATCTACGAGACCCGTGCTCAAGAAGTGAATTCGGCTCTTCAGGTCATGAATAGCCGGAAGATTTTGGAAGCTGTGATTGGTGTGATTGGGGCCGAAACCATTTTGAACCCCGAACAATTTAATGCTGACCAATGGAAAGTCGCGCTTCGTAATACGACGTGGCCCGAACTTGATCCGAGTATTCCACATACGACAAATGCAGCGCAAGAAAAGGCTGTTGAGGCCATCTATCAGTCCGCCGTTTTTGAAGCGGAACGTGAATCCAATGTGATCAACATCACTTCGAATTCGAAGACTCCAGAACTGGCTCAAGCCATCACGACGACGATCTTAAGCGCTTTTCATGCTGAGCACGTGCGGCTGAACGAAACTTCAGGATTTCATTTCTTTGCTGATCAAGTGCAACAGCTTCAGCGACAACTGAATGGTGCTCGCGATGCCGTGGCGTCACGGAAGACGTCACTGAAAGTGATGTCGATTCCGGCTGCTCGATCCCGCTTGGAATCTGTGCTGACAGAGATTGAAAAACAGCTGAATGCAGCGATCCCTCAATTGTCCGGAGCAAAAGCTTCGGTGATGGTGCTGGAAGAAACGATTCCTCGGTTACCCGAACGAACTCAACCATTGGATGCCATCGATGAATTGAAGAAACAATTGATGGAGCTTCAACAGCGGCGAGGCATGCTGCTTACGAAGTACACCGCGAATCACTTTCGCATCAAGGATATCGGCGCGGAACTGCAGTTGGTTAAAAGTCAGCTTGATGATCCATCGAATCGCAATTCGGCCAACCCAGCTTTGCGAGAGCTTGAAGTATCGTTGACAGAAGGTCAGCAGAAAGTTGCCGAAACGGCTGCCACGATTCAGCAGTTGCAGAACCAGCAGCGTGAGGTTCGATCTGAATTACTCAATTTGAATTCTGCAGAAACTCAAATGGCGGCTTTAGAGGATCGTGTTACCGATTTAAAACAAGCCAGTTTGAAAGCGACGCAACGATTGGAACAGGCTCGTGTGTTGGAAGCTTTGTCTTTGCAGCGAATTTCGAACATTCGAATCGTGCAGCCACCGACCTTCAATCCATTGAAAATGGGGCCATCAAAAACATTGATCGTTGGTGGCGGTTTCGTCATCGGCCTCATGGCAGCGTTCATGTTGCCCGCTCTTTGGGAATTCTCTCTTTGGTACGTCAGCACACTCAGTTTGTCATCCACGTCGCCAGCGGCGACCGACCCTACTTTAAGCACAATGAGCTAAGTCATGTGGAAAAAAACAACCCAGCATCATCGTGCTGCAGATCAAATTCGGTCGCTGACGCGCGGTGGGATATTGGACGAACAGGCCTTTTGGCAGATCGTTCGAGCTGAAAAGGAACGAGCAGACCGCAGCGGTCTGCCTGTCACCGTGGCTGTCTTTACCGTGAAAGAAGATTCAAAAGAGCACACTGCTTTAACAGGCTGGAATGCGGCATCTCTTTGCCAGCTACTTCGCGATACGGCTCGTATCACCGACCACGTAGGAGTCGCAGGGGCCAATGAATTAGGCGTTGTGTTGTGGGGAACCAGAGAGCTAGGAGCCTACCGGTTTGTGAATCGCCTTGGCGAAAACGCACAGTGGCTGGCAGGGCGTTGCAATTTGTTTGTCTATCCGGAACTGAAGCCGCTTGCTGAAGGTGGCGTGAACACGGCCAGTGACAAAGGCTGTCAACATAGCTCAAAGAACGCTTCAGTTCCCCAAAGCATTTTGAATCGTATTGCTGAGGTTGAGCGCCAGCTTTCGAAAGCTGTGGCCGTGGAAACTCCATCAGATCGTACGATGGATACTGATGACTTCGATGAATCCTACAGCTTTGGTTTCACTGATCAGGCCGTCGACCTGCTTGAAGAAATCGATGAAGCGGTCAACGAAGCTGCTCCGCGCAGCGCTGACAAAGCTGTCAACGTAGATGACGACGATGATTGGCAGCCTCCATCAGGTGGTGGGCGAGCGAGTACTGGAATAAATTCTTCCCCCCCCGTGAATACGGAATCGGGTGAAGCTGGTCGAGGTGGCGTTGCGTTGCTAAAGCCGAGTCGTGTCACAGCGAAACCTGCCATCGCGGCAAAACCGGCAGTCTCCGTGACGTCTGATTCGGATTTGGAACAGCAGATTGAGGAATCTGATTTCAATGTTCAATTAGAGCCCCTAGAAAACCTGTTTTTGCACCCGTTTCCAAAATGGAAGCGAGCGATTGATATCGTCGGCGCAGGGTGCGGCTTGGTTATTCTGTCTCCATTGTTGCTTGGTTTGGCTTGTTTGATCAAGCTGACATCACCAGGGCCCGTGCTGTTTCGACAGTTGCGAGAAGGCTATGGCGGAAAGATGTTTCAGATTAATAAATTTCGCACGATGAGAGTCGGCGCGGATGCTGAAAAAGCTCAGCTGCAAGCTCAAAGCGAACAAGATGGTCCGGCCTTTAAAATGGCCAATGACCCTCGAATTACTCGGCTTGGCAGCTTTCTACGCAAGACGTGTTTGGATGAATTGCCTCAGTTGTGGAACGTTGTTTTTGGAGACATGACGTTAGTTGGTCCACGTCCGTTGGACCATCGAGAATCCAGCAAGATTGCTCGATGGGGACGCCGTCGTTTGAATGTGATGCCCGGACTGACGTGTATTTGGCAGGTTCACGGCAAGTCGAAAGTGACGTTCAATGAATGGATGCGAATGGACATTCGATATTCGCAGCGTGTGACATTTGGTCAGGATATGAAGCTGGTTTTTGCGACGTTGAAACAAGTGCTTTTACGTCGGGCCAGTCACTGAAGTAGGCATCTGCTGATGTCAGCCGAATTGCCCGATCATCAAGGCCCACAGCCAGCTTGCTGTGGATGTTCGTGGGCTGATTGAATCGTAATGTTTTTTGTTCTCTGCATCGTTCCCAGCATTTTTATCAATTGATTCCCACAGCCTTCAGGAGGAAGCCTGCTGATCAGGAAGTGTTTCCGCTATGTCCATTCGCACTGACTTTCAAAAACAGAGATTGTTTGGCATCGACTTCGACGTTGTCACCATGCGCGACGCCGTGGATTGGATCTTTCGCAAAGTTGCGATTGGGCGACAGTCGCACTGTCGATTTGTTGTGACTCCTAATGTCAATTTAACTCTGCGACACCAAAACGAAGCCAGTTTTCGTCGACTGATCCATCACGCCGATTTGACGATATGTGATGGTCAACCATTAGTGCGACTGTCCCGATGGTTCAAGAAGCCTTTGCCCGAAAGAGTGGCAGGTAGCGATCTGGTATTCCAGATTTTTGAAGCAGCAGTTTCTGAAATGCCAGTGAAGGTGTTCTTGCTCGGAGCTGCTCCCGGAGTTGCCGAAGTGGCTCGAGACAATATTTACGAACGCTGGGAAGCCGTTGAAGTTGTGGGCACGTGCAGCCCCGACTTTGGGTTCGAAAAAGACGCCAAGAAAAACGAACAAATTGTGCAGCAGATCAATGATTCTGATGCAGATATTTTAATCATTGGTTTAGGAGCTCCTAAGCAAGAAGCCTGGGCCTTTGATCATCGATTCGAATTGAATACAGCCGTGGCGTTGTGTGTCGGAGGGACCATTGATTTCTTGGCAGGCGAACAGACTCGGGCACCCAGTCTCGTGAGACGTGTCGGGTTAGAATGGGTTTGGAGAATAGCAACAAATCCAGGTCGACTTGCCAAACGCTATCTAAAAGACAGCCTGCGTTTGCCGGGTTTGATTTTAGATCAATGGTCACACCTGTGCCCGTGTTATGACGTTGATATCGGTGTGGATGGCGAGTCCCGTGAAATTGCTCTGGAAGACGCTGCCAGAGAAAAAGCTCGTAGGGCCGTACGACCTGCCGTCGACAGCCAAAATGCGATTCTTCGAATGCCGGTCGCTCTGCAGCAACAGGAATCACAGAACGTCGCTCGGCAATCTGCTGAAGTTGCAACGGTTGAAGACGAGCAAGCCGGTAGAGATGCAGCCGGTAGAGATGAAGACTGCGGAAACGAAGACCGTGGCGTTCTACTTTTTGCCGACTATCTGCGTTCTCAAAAAGGGAAGCAGGTCGGTAAATGAGTAGTCTTGCGAAGTCTGAAAGCAAGCTTCAATTCCCTTCTGAAACAGCTTGTTTCACGGAAGGAGTGAATTCGCTTTTGCGCGCCGCAAGCCGTTCCTCGGCCGTATTGCAGATGGGTTTGATTTTGCTGTGCGGTGCGGTGTTTTTGACAGAAGGACACCGTTGGGATCGATCTGGTTTGAAAGACTATTCTGAATCGGCGGTGGAGCGTGCGGACGCTGCAAGTCGTGGAAACAATTTGCGTCGAATTGCCTATCTTGCTTTAGGCGGGACGGGCGTGCTTCTGGTTCTAAGCAGCGGAAAGATGCCTGCGATCCGTGAACCGATGGGCGTGTTTTTATTCTTGGCAATTGCATGGACTTATAGCAGTGTCATCTGGGCTGATACGTTTAGTTTTACGTTGAAGAGACTGCTGTTGCTTAGCTTATGCGCTGCTGGAACTGTGGGTCTTGCCAGTTGCCTGTCGCTGAAAAATTTGACGGTGACAGTGTTTGGCGTGACTACTGCCTATCTGGGAATTGGAATCGTCGCAGAAATCATGCAGGGCAACTTTCGTCCATGGGCGTCTGGGTATCGATTTGCCGGGACGTTGCATCCGAATGCTCAAGCATCAAACTGCGGAGCAATGGTGTTTTCTGCGCTGGCGTTGACTCGACGCAGCGTCGAAGAAATCGGGATGAATTTTCGAAAGCGAAAGCAGATTTTCAGGTTCATCACCGGCAGCCTTTTTGTCTTGGGATTATTTTGTTTGCTGCTGACGAAATCTAGGACAGCGATTGCCGGCGTTTTGTTGATCGTAGGGCTGACTTGGGCATCTCGAAAATCAATTGGTACCAATTTCATTGTCGGTGGGATGGGCCTGTTGCTGCTGTTCAGTTTGACTTACACGGTCGTTGTTACAGGGGCTGGTCGAGACGTCGGGCAGACGGCAAATCTTGGACGAGACGATAGTCAAGGAGCGTTTAACGGTAGGTTGCCGATTTGGGAAATTTGCCTTCGTCAGCTTGGTCGTAAATCGCTGATTGGATGTGGCTACGACGGGTTCTGGACGGGAGCTCGCATCGAAGATGTTTCATGGGAACTTGGCTGGGACATTTCGTCTGCTCATTCAGAATTTATCGAAGTGGTGCTAGGCGTAGGAATCATTGGTTTGGTGCTGTACGCCGGAGTTCAGTTTTGTGGAATCGGTCGGTTTTGGTACCGCTATCGAAACCTAGGATACGGCGGCGACGGACTGATGATGGGCATGTTGCTGATCGGGCTGATCCAAGGATTCATGGAAACGGGCTTTTTGCATCCGTATTCATTTGGTCCATTCGTCACCCTTTGCGGCATCGTGCGGCTGGCCTTCTTCACAGATCAAATCACGCTGCGATCGGGGGCCGTTTAATGAACCGTTGTGCAACTTCAACCCCGCATTCAGGCAGTGTCAACGACTTCAGCTCGCATCGTCAGATTGTTGAAGACGTCGATCGACGGGAGCTCGAGCGGCAGATTGAGCAGTCTACTGATGAGAACCGCTGGCAAGATCCGAGTAACTTTTGGAATCCTGGCCCCGCCACGTTTCGTGAGAACGCGAAGCTGCGATTGCTGCATGGGATTGCGGTTGCAAGTGGTAGTCTTCGTCCAGTGTTTGGGCGTTTGGCAACGTCGACGTTTGGAATATTGACGTACCATCGAGTCAGTGAAAAGACGTCGAAATCGCGTGATCGCCGCGTCGTCCAACCTTCTATCAATGTGTCTCCGAAGCAGTTTCGAAATCAGCTTTTGGGGCTGCAACAGAAAGGGTTTCAGTTTCGTCGTTTGTCTGACTTGATGCAGGATATTTCGCAACAGTGTGATGGAAGGTTATCCGAAGGTTCTCTCTGCGAGCGCACCATTGTGGTGACCTTCGATGATATTTATGACAATGTCTTTCACAATGCTTGGCCCATCCTTCAAGAATTAAACATTCCAGCGACTGTCTTCATCAGCACTGCATTTCTGGATAGTCCGGAACCCTTTCCATTTGATCATTGGGCCCGCAAATTTTACGGAGATGTGTCGCAGGAAGATTGGCGTCCCATTCAGTCCAGTCACCTTGAACAGATGTTAAGTTCCCATTTGATTGAATTGGGGGCTCACACGCACACTCATCAAGATTTTAGAACTCGCCCGTCTGATTTTTCGGCGGATTTAGCTGACGGAATTCAGCAACTGAAACAGCGATTTTCTGTTGATCGGCTGCCATTTGCTTTTCCCTACGGAGTGCCTCGGTTGGGCTTCGCAAATCAGCAGTTGATGGATCATGTTCGCAAAACGGATTTGACTTGTGGACTGACAACCGGGGGCCACGCAAATTTATTCGGTTCAGATCCTTATGGTTGGGGCCGCTTTCACGTGTTTGAGCACGATTCGGCAGCATCGCTGTCTGCGAAGTTAGACGGTTATTACGAATGGCTTCCCGCATTAAAAAATCGGGTCACCTCTCTTCTACGGACGTAAGCGATTTTCTTTGAGTCTGACGCAAGCTCACAGATATTCATAACGCCAACGAAAACGATTCCATGACAAGCAAAACCAGCATCAGCATTCTGGTCCCCTCGTTCAATCGAGCACATTACCTAAACGGTGCGCTCGAAACTTTGACACAGCAGGAAACCGATGGTCGCTTCAACTATGAAGTTGTGGTCATCGACAATGCTTCAAAAGACAATACAAAAGAAGTTGTCGAAGCATTCGCTGCGACAAGCAAAGTTCCAGTTCGCTATTTGTTCGAATCCGTTCCCGGCGACGCACCTCCTCGAAACAAGGGGATCGAAGGGACAACATCCGATTGGCTCGCATTCTTTGATGACGATCAGTTTGCGGAAGCTCGTTGGTTGCTGAATCTGTTGGACACTGCGGAAGCTCAGAACAGTCGCATCGTGGGTGGTCCTGTTCATCTCGATTTGGATCCTGCGATCTGCGTTCAGTTAAGCGCTGGTTGCCGCAGCACACTCCGTGAAATGAAACCTTACAACTTGGATCAACCTTACGCGGTCGACGTGATTCCGGGGACAGGCAACATGATGGTGCATCGATCGTTGTTCGACGACGTTGGGCTGTTTGTCGTGAACATCAAAGAAGGTGGCAGCGATTGGAAACTGGTTGAGGATGCCCGGGGGTTTGGTGACACACCTTGGTTTTCTGTAAACGCCAGCATTCGTCATCGAGTTGAAGAAAATAGAATGACGCCGGCCTACTTTCGCTGGGATTCTCAGAACGGTGGAGTCAGCGCAGCAGACGTGGATCATCGCAAATTAGGACTTGGAGGAGTTCTTGCCAAAGGAGCCGCCCGCCTGCTGCGAATTGCTCCTCGGATTCCCTTGCTAATCGCAGACACCATTCGACCTCCTCAATACGGCAGCTCTCAAAGTCAGATGATGTGGTGGAGAACGGCAGGCTATTTGCGCCGCACTGTCACTTTGTTGGCCCCCAAAGTGTTTCCTCAAAAAGCGTTTCATGAATACGTTGATTTTCGTACCGGTCGAGTTGTCGGCATGTAGCTGTTTGAAGCCGTCGACGAAACTGTCTCGGCCAGAATCAGAGCCACTGCCCTGCCCTTTTTGTGCCTCATCATGCATCTCATGAAATCAAATCTTCCAACATCAAATCTGTTCTTGTCAGACGCTAAGCGACACAAAGTGTTGCATGTCGTCAATGGCGAGCACTACGCTGGGGCAGCTCGGGTTCAAGACTTGTTGGCTCAACATTTGCCTGCCAATGGGTTCGATGTGCAATTTGCAACATTACTATCCGGTCGGTTTGCCGAGCAGCGAGTTTGCCAAGACGTGCCACTCGAATGTGTTCCAATGCAACATCGTTTGGACTTACGAGCAGCAAAATCGATTGCTGCGATCGTTCAGCGAGATGGCATTTCTCTCCTGCATTCGCATACAACTCGATCTGCAATGATCGCGGCTGCCGCATCTTATCTGTCTCACGTCCCATTCGTGCATCATGTGCACTGTCAGATGAATACTGAAGTGGGCAGCCGCTGGAAGAGCCAACTGAATTTGTGGATTGAACGCACAGCGTGTCGGCGAGCCGTTCAGACAATTGCCGTCAGTGACAGCATTCGGCAATTCATGAAAGGGGCCGGGTTTCGCACAGATCATTGTGAAGTTGTTCCAAACGGAGTCCCCGCGCCCGCTGAAACAAAGTCTGAGCGTCTGATGAGTGATTCATGGACCATTGGAATGGTGGCTTTGCTTCGAGAACGCAAAGGCTTAGAAACTTTGCTGAAAAGTTTGCCGCTGCTGAAGGCGGCGCAGAACGTGCGGCTAAAAATTGTAGGCCCGTTTGAAACACCAGAATATGAACGACAGATTCATGATTTGGCGAACCAACTGGGCATATCAGATCAAGTTCAATGGACGGGTTTTAGCAGCAACGTAAGCGGTGAGCTCTTAGACATGGACGTGCTGGTGTTGCCCAGCGTTCTTGCTGAAGGAATGCCGATGGTGTTGCTAGAAGCAATGGCCAGCGGCATTCCCATTGTGGGAAGCAACGTGGATGGCATCACAGACGTGATTCAGCATCAACAAAATGGGCTGCTGTCAACACCCGGCTGCCCAAACAGTTTGGCTGAACAGTTGAATCTGGTTCTGAGCGGAGTGGTCGACTGGCGTCTGCTTAGAAAAAATTGTCAGCGGAAATACCATTCTCGCTTTTCCAGCAAGGTAATGGCTGAAGGCGTCGCGAATGTTTATCGGCGAGTTTTGCCGGCTCAATCAGTGTTCGATGAAACGCAGCTGCCGTTGAACGCAGATCGTCAACATGTTCTCGAAACAGCCTGATGATTGCTCCAGTGGCTCCGCACTTTGATGTTGATTCAAAATCAATGGTGCCCAAGGATTTCCTTGCGAGTCATGATCGATGGAAGACATTTCATCAGTGGAAAGCAGAGGTTGCGGTCACGGCAATGCAGCCACTGGGACGGTTGATGATGGCCCCTTCAGCCGCCTGTCCTAGAATTTTGATTTATCATCAAGTCATTCCCGTTGGAGCGCATTCCGCCCGACATGGAATTTGACTCCTGAAGTTTTTGAACGGCAAATTCGAGGCGGGGTGGATCTGGGTGATCACCCAATGCGACTGTCTAAATTGCTTGACAGGGTTGAAGCAGGTCAAGTCGTCCCAGGACGATCGTTCGTTGTAGCATACGACAACCAAATGCCTACAACGCTTTGTATGCAACTCCGATTCTGAAAGCATTCAACGCGCCCGCCACTGTCCTCTTGGCAACCGATCAACTGTTCGCCTTCGATGACTGGCGGCGAAAAGGCAGTGACAATGTGAAGGCAGCGACAATGTGAAGGCGGAGTCCGGGCGAACGACCGGGCGAACGACAACACTTGCCAAATGCGATCGAATGCAGGATTCTGGCGTCATTGAGTTTGAATCGCACACTCATACTCACGAAGGCTTTCGAGATCGTCCGCAGGTCTTTCCAGAAAATCTTCAGCACAGCATTGATTGGCTGCACCATCAGTATGGGATTTGTCAGCCCTCGTTGTCGTTGCTCTATGGGATTGTTGAACGAGAAGTCGCTGGGCCCGCCTTTTATGAAACGGCAAGAAGTTTGGGTTGTACTTGCCGTCTGGCAGAAGGTTCGAAGCAAGCGGAAGGCTGTCTCGACAAGCCATTGAAGTCAGCAGCAGCCTCATGAAAAGCTGAACGTGGTGTCTGAGTCAGCACAAGGTGGTCTGTTTCGACACATTTTTCGGCAGAAATGGCGGGTCCTTAAAGTCGCCCTAGCTTAACTAAGCAGTAAAAACGTCAACACTCGTACAATTCGGGCAAAGTTCAAAGGCGTTAGAACCCGATAGCGACTGTTGCAGACTGTGTTCTTCCACGTTCGGTGGTCGTTTCCTGCCAGGGTGTGTCTGCCACCGGCGATTCTTCGCAGCAATTTTCAGGATTCGACTACTCGACAGTTTAGTAAAGGTCTGGTTCGCATGTTTCGTCCGAACCTGTTCCGATATCTGCTTCTGATGACTCTGCTTCCGGCAGTGTTGCACCCAGTTCAGGCTGGCAATCATCCTCAGGGATATTGGCAGGCTCCGGGAATGCACATTCCGCACAGTCAGAACCAGGCTCCCATTCTTGACTACTACTCGGGCAATAAGCCGAGACTGATCGACCCTGGTCAGCCCTTCGAGCGTGCTCTGGCGGAAGTCGCGAAACGTAGTTGGATTCGTTTCGAGTTTCTGCATTGGAGTCTTGATGGCCCTGATCGTGGAGCCATTGGAGCGCCCATTCTGAATCAGACAGACCCTTTGCAGGTCTTCGATAATAGCAATGGCGGGATTGCAACAGGTGTTGGCATCATTCCTTCGATCAATCAGTTGGGATTGAATGACACTTCTGGAGTACGCGGCACTTGGGGGCTGGATTTGGCGGCTGCTGATTTCGAATTAGAATTCTTCGGAACTCAAGACAAGTCAGATGCTTTCGGCTTTAACGACCTATCCGCGTTTCGCGTAGCTGGCACCGAAAGTTTGGGAACCGTCGATCGGCCCAATGTTGTGATTCCTTTGCTGACAGACGGTGGAATTGCTGATGCCAGTACGGCCAACTTCTTGGTGTTCGATAGCAGCTTCAGTTCTGAAATCGAAAGCCGTCTTTGGGGTGCCGAAGCGACCTTGCTCACGAAGCCCTACATTCCGGGCAATGGCTTTCAGTGGCAGTGGCTTGGGGGGTTCCGATATCTTTCGTATGACGAATCTTTCCGCAGCACGGGCGCCTTTAACAACGGTGGTCTACAAGCTGATGTGGTCACTCAAATATCAGCCGATTCGACCAACAATCTTTATGGCCCTGAAGTGGGTGGTCGAGCCCAGATTAACAACAAGTGGTTTACGCTCAGTGCGACTCCAAGAATCGCTTTCGCTTTAAACAACTACACGGGATCGACGTTTTTCAACGGTACTGAAACGGGCCAAGAAAATGATGTCGACTTTACTCCGATTGTGCAGGTCAGCTTTAAGGGCGAAGTCCATGTGTCGCCCAACTTGTCACTGTACGGTGGTTATGACTTCATGTGGATTTATCGCTTGACGCGTCCCTTCGATAATATTGTTTACGACAGCACACCGGGACTTGGCGGGGCATTCACTCCAGACATTCGACAAGCGATCGACTTGGAATCCTTTGCCAGTCAAGGACTGACCTTCGGAGCAGTGCTGAGATATTAAGATTGGATGCTTGAAGGGCATGGTCGTTGGAAGGCGGCCGCGTCCAGCACAATCTCTTGTTGGTGTCAGGTGAGCCGCCGTCTGAAGAAGTGATTTTGGACTTTGAGAGACTGCTTCAGTGATTCGCCAGAACCCATTTGATTGACCACGTGTCCAGAAACCCGTCATCTGAATTGAGTCGATTTTCTGAGTCGTATTTGGACAAGAAGAGAGCCAGTTTTTTTTGCGAAGAACGATGACTTTTGGGTTGGGCGGCTTGAACCGTCATTCCACAGATCGATACCGTACTGAAAATCTGATTCGCCGCCGTAGCTCAGCTGGCAGAGCAATGCTTTCGTAAAGCATAGGTCGCTGGTTCAAATCCAGTCGGCGGCTTTGAGTTTTCATTGGTCAAACGCATTTTCGGTGTCTCCACTCACTGACCTATTCACCTCGTCATTCACCTTTTTGGCGCTGTTTCTGATCCGACGCATCTCATCCTTGGCATTCTGCTGAATGTAGTACTTAAGCGTTGTCTCGATACTTGAGTGCCGCATCAATCGCATAAGCAACTTCGGATCGTCGATGATTCGTGCCCATTGTGTGCCGAACCCACGCCTGAGGTCGTGAGCAGACGCCCAGACCGGAGTCATCTCGCCTACTTTCGCCCCACGCGAACGACTCTGGCGAATGTCAACCTTTACGCGGGCTGCCTTCCCAACGTCTACAAGCCAGTCTGAAATTGTGTCAACTCGACGGCTGACTTCACCACTGCTACGGGAAACGTTGAAGACGAAACCTGAACGATCGTCTTTGGGTGTTGCTAGGAGGAACGCCGCAAAGTCGTCAACGACAGGGTAAAGTTGAGTGTCACGATTCTTTTGATCCGTTGAGTCGATCAGAAGGTATACGTCTTTGTCGTCATCGATTTCGATGCGGATCCCATCACCCCATTGATCCCATGTGAGTGAAAGAGCCTCGCCAAGTCTCAGGCCAGACAGCCAAAGCCCGCGAAGGAGATGCTGGATTGATTTTACACTGCGTTCCGTTCGCTGTCTGAGTTCTTCCGTTTCGTGTTTGTACTGCCGAAAAGTCTTTGGCACGGCGGCAATCATCCGGTCGAATTCCTCTTCTGTAACAGCCCTGCCCTTCATGTGTTTCTTGGACTTTGCTGCATTCTTACGAATCTTCGGGAAGGCGGGCAGCACGTGAATGTATTTCTGCTCTACCGCCCACTTCAGGGCCGTCTTGAGGTGCTGAAAGAACTTATGCACAGTGGCGTCTGATCGTCCCGGCTTAACCTTCGCCTTGAACTGTTGAAGCCAGCGTTCGTCCATCCTCGAAAGCTTGTCCGGCTTCAACGTAGAATCGATTACTGAAAAGGTGTTGAGGACATTGATGACATAGCCTTCGGAAAGGTCGCTTAGGTAGTGTTCCTCAAACGCCTCCTTGAACACATCCCAGCGAGTAACTTCAATCCTATCCGCACCTGTTGTGTTTAGTTCCGCCTGCCACTCCCCTGCAGCACGTTGAGCCTTTTTTTGACTCTTCGTTCCACTGTTCTTCTCATGTCGCTTCCCTGTGACAGGATCCGTGTATCGCAAGTAAAGGTTTGCGTTCTTTCGTCGCACTACATTGACGACAATCTCATTCATCTAATACCTCATACGTAAAATCATCTGGCGTCGTGTCTGCAGTCATCAGAACTCGGCGACGTGCCAGCTTATTCTCTTCAATGGCTTGTCGAACCGATTCATACCGGTCCTTACTAAGCGTGGATGGAGACAGCGAGAACTCTTCCGCAACTCGCTTTTGAGATGTTTCAACTGTCTTTTCTACCCACGCCAACATGTGATCGACACGCCGATCTAACTCTTCACTCTTCGATAGTTTGCGAGGACTTTTTTCCATTCCGCCTGCGATTGACTCCATCGCAATGACGAATCTTTCGAGTAACGGAACCAGTGATTCAATGTTTTCACTTGACATATTTTAAGTGTTCACGGACACTGCCCGTGTTCAGAATTGTTCTTTGGGAACTTTGAACAGCCGGCGAGGTGCTCTAACACCTATGACCCGGCTACAAAATGAAGCGCTCTACGCGAAGAAATACAACGTTGTCAGATTGCCGTCTGACAACGTTTTTTCTTGCGCATGCAGGTCTCAGAAGGCGGACCTCTGATACTCGATTCCATAGCGATTCTGCTTCAGTTGGCGACGGGATTTGTCAGCGCAGACCGGTTTTGCAGAATGGATCGATTGGGCGACGCAACCAAAGAATGGTGGTTGCGTAAGCAAGGGCGGTGCGATAATGTTTGCATCGTCGACATCAATCGTCAGTCTGCTTTGACAGTCTGCGAGCGGTGAGAATCGAAAGGCGGGAAAGGGTGGTGAGATACCCTCGGCGATCCGACTCTTACCGAGCCGTCCAGATTGGGCGGCTTTTTTCGTGTGAAGTTGAATCATTGTCTTTGGACTCCTGAATGTCAATTGACGCCTTTGACTTGTTAGGTGAAGTTGCTGGCAATGCCAGAGAATTGGACGGTGTTACTTACACAGTGACGTAGCGGTAGTCAGTTCGAAGCCGCCCGCCTCTCCCAGAACGCCTGTACGATCGCCTTGTGAAGCGGTGTCTCCATCCCTTCGTGATCCACGGTCGCCATGATGCACCGACGAAGCACTTCTTCCGTGCTCATTAACGGATCACCGAACGCTCGTTTCAGTCGTCTGATCAGAACCGGATTCAACTTGGGCATCTTGTTTCTCTTGGCTTTCATTGGTCTGCTTTCTTCATCGCGTACCGGTGGCGCAGTTGGTTGAATGGAGAATTGCATAACGGCTCGTTACGCAGTTGGGGTGCCATGTCGCAGACGAGAACATGCCGGTGCTGACGTGTTCTAGTTTTCGTGGAAGTGCGACATTTCCTGAACAGGAAAATAGCTTTAAGCGGAAACAAATCCTGACCAGTGACGGCCAGTGTTCTCGCGGAACAGTCCGATGCTCAAACCATTGCAGGGAGCAGTCGTTGCTTAATCAATTCTACAGTTCCGCACAGCACTACCTTGTCTTGAAGTTGATCAGCCTCCGAAATGCAGTGACCTTCACGGCAAATGTCTGATCCGTTTCAGGGGAGTGTGCACCCTGAATTCCTTAAATGCGTTGTCTTCCATAATGTCAACGCGGTCGTTTTGCTTTCGCTTGGTCAGTGAGAATAGCAAGTTGACAGTTGACCACAAGTTCTGTTTCAGAACTTTTCTTTCAGTGCGGGGATGCCCTGCCGCTAGATGTTGTGGGGCAGTTGAAGCATGGTACTTGAGCGTGCTTTTGAGGACGTGTCTTGCGGACTCATGAATTTCTAATCTGGAGCTAGAATACCGACTCTGGGCATCTGCAATCACCAGTCCGTATAACTCCAAGGTCGCCCCTTGCGCCGGACGATCTAAACCCCTTCCGTGAGTTGACTTCTGACAATCTCAGGTGTATTTTTGGAGGACTGTTATGCGGACTTCGCGTCCGCCATTCCGTATAATACCAGTTATTTGGCAAGCTGCACCAACAGCGAGTTCCGAAGTCAAGCCCGCGAAATGGTAAACTGAGATCAATCAGCTCGAATCTAATCGAGCGATTGCCTGAACTTGCGAACTGTATCTATCTGAAGGGAGTTCCACATGGCCAGCACGACCCAACGAATGGCAGCAACTGCTCTCCAAGTTCATATCGCCCTCTACGTGGTGCAGTTTTATCGAAGGTTCATTTCGCCGTACAAAGGCTACAGTTGCGCTTATAACCTGCGGCATAGAACGGGATCTTGTTCCGATTTTGCCATTCGGTCTCTCAGGCGTAACGGATTGCTGATTACAATTCTGCTAATGAAGAGGCGATTCTCTAAGTGCAGCGACGTTGCCCGGACCGGTCAAAATCCACGTGCAGGATTTTGCAACTTTTGTTGTGCGGGTCACGATGACGGCGGCGGTTGGCACCACGGCTATGTGGATCGCGGGGGATATGACGACTGACTGCCATCGCAGCCAGCTTGGCGATCGCCAGCACAATAGGCCAAATAACAAAAAACATGCACCGGAACGCGGTCGGTGCCGCAATTTGCAAATCACATCAACTGGTCCGCGTCCGGTGATGTTAAACGTTAGCTGGCAAAGGGCCAATCGTGCTTGAGGCGCTGAAGACATCCGACTGGGTTCGAGTCACGATCCCTTTCATCACGTTTGGGCTCGGCTTGCTAACAGCTGCAATCGTGAGCTATTTCAAGCGCAAGCGTTCGATCGTCGCTTGGGGCGTTATCTCGGAAGATTCTTTCTTCACAAAGGATGTTGCTAGCGACATCAATATGCCGGTCCGAATTCTGGTCAACAACGAGCCACACGATGCCTTAACCGCGGTCAAGCTCCGGCTCGGTTCAGCCGGTAATGAGATCGTGGAAAACCCCGTTTGTGTCGCTACGTTTAACTCAGCTGCGAAGATATTTCGTGTGCGAGCATTGGATCAACTCGGTGAGTTTCAGAAGACCATAAAACTGAAGCAGTACCCAGGGCGATTAGAGATTCGGTTCGACTACCTGAATCCCGAGCATCGACAAATTGACTTTGAAATTCTGTTTGGGAACTACGAACCCGGCAGTATTTCAGTTGACCTCTCAAAGAAGGGGACAGTTCTCCAGCATCGCGAAGCAGGCAAGTGGGATGTCCGCGTTTCATTGCTGCAAGGGATGGCTTTGTCATTTGCTGGGGTTCGCTTCGATCCGACAGTTTCACCACTGTCTGAAATCGCACAAGAACTACGAAACATCAAATCGCTTGTCGCCGGAGAACAGGCCTCAGAGGGCGATCCCCAATTGCTGTACCTCGCGGAACAAAAGGCCAAAACTCCCGAGCCACCGATCGAAAGTACTGCGTAGCTCGTGCCAGCTAACAAGTGCGTGAACCCGAGTTGTGGTCGGGCAGTTTTCTGAATTCCACGTCACTCGCCACAACCGGGTTACGCTTGTCGTTATGCATCAAAGTTCCCGGGTTCTGCAGTGACTGCATTTCAAAAACTCATGCGTGAAGCCGCTGACCCCGATGTGCCACTTGGTAGGGTCCTTCTTCAGGCCCGTTTGGTTTCCAGCGAGCTGCGTAGTCCCGAACTAAGTGAATGGGTGAAACTGGAGCTGAACGGCTATCCCAATCGCCAATCACTTCCCGACTATCGAATTCTGCGCCCGCAGTTCTTTGGCCACTTTACAGGTGGCTTTGGTCGTCAAACGAAGAACGTCCCACTTAGTACCCACGGATTTCCGGATGACATCCGCGACTTGATCGCGGAATTCATTTTCCCTGACTCCGTTTCCACCATCGAGGACTTGATCCAGTCAAATACTGAGTTCTTCAATTACCCGCAAGACATGGCGACTCTGACCGTGTTTCGTAAATGCTCTGAGCAAATCTCAGGGCAAGTTCTCAATCACGTGGTCGGCGTTATACACAAAACGGCCGTTGCTGGTATCTTGCACGCCACGCGATCCCGGTTCCTAGAGTTTCTCATACAGCTGAGCGAAGAGTATCCAGATTTACGAACCAACAGTGATGCCACATCCACGGTCCCAGCAGATCAGGTGGCTGCCGCAGCACGTAAGAACATCTTTCAAGATTGCACATTTTTTTCGACCGGAGACCAAACAATGGGGGATACTTATAACGCTCAGCAAGCTGGTGCCATCGGGCCGGGTGCACACGCGCACCACATGTCTTTCCAGCAGATTTGGACGACAACGGAGGCAGAAATCGATCTGCCCCAACTCGCCACTGAGCTAAAGGCGCTTGCCACAAGTATGGCGGCTGAAGCATCTAACCCGGAGCATCAAGTCGCTATCGGTAACGTCCAGGCTGCGGCGGCCGCTGCGGAGAGGGGCGACGGCCCGAAGACGATCGAGTACTTAAAAGCGGCGGGTAAATGGACTTTCGATACGGCGACGAAAATTGGAATCGGTACGGCGATTGCGACGATTAAAGCTGTACTCTATCCCGCGTAGATGCATAACAACAGCATGCAGCCGAGTTGCGAACGGCGCGTTTTCACATTGAGCATCAATCGTCGCAACCGGCTGATGCTAAGCGTTAGCCAGCGAATACGTGTCACACGATAAAGCTTCAACTCTTGGGTACCGCGTGCTACGCCGGATACGGCAACGTTGGTTCTGGATGCCACTCGCCACAATGTCCGTCTGTGCGGTGACATTCTACGGTTGGGAGTACTATCAGTTTCGACAGCGGGTAGCTGTGCTGGAGCAACTTGACACCGACTTTAGGTGGATGTCCGAGCCCGACGGACCAGCAGTCATTCGCAACTGGCTTGGTCATCCAACAAAGATCTGGAGTGGGGGCAAGCCTCTGCTTTATGGCCCATTTGATCGAGTTGTACTGTTCAGCGCTCGCCCAAGTAACGCGCGCCGAAGAGTCTCGGTCACTTTGCCGCAATTGAAGGAAATCGCTCGATTTCCACACGTTCGGAGGCTCATTCTAAGTCACTCCGTTGTAACCGACGACTGGCTCCCCACAATCGGCAGTATGTCATCCGTGCAGCAAATTGAGCTGGCTCATTGCCGCATCTCAGGTCGGGGTTTTTCCGCGCTGGCTCGCATGCCGCAACTTCACAGTCTTGACTGTACCTATTGCCCAATCCGAGATCCGCATCTAAGTGGACTACAAGGCGTGCCAAACCTCACATCCGTCAATCTGTCCTATTGCTCTCACTTGACGGCGGATGGCATATCGAACTGCCTGCAAACAGTGCCTGGCGTTGCTCTTCACCTACACGGCATGCCTGAAGTCCTTGATGCCATAGCCGAACGTGGATATTCTATCGACAACAGCGTCGTGTCGACACCCGAGCTGGCTAACAAATCCGTGAACCGGAGCACTCATTCACGCGGCAACTGAAATCAAAGCGCTCGCAACCCGTCTCATCTACGCGTTAGCAACATCCACAGCAGCTGGTGTTCCCGCATCCGCAAACGCTTGAGCCATTGCCAGCACGTCGCTGTGCTTGCCAAGCTCGATCGCTCTGTCAGCGTCCCGTGTCGCTGTGAAAGCTTTTGATTTTGCAGCAGCAACAATTCTGCAGATGGTCAGCATGTGCTCTGGAGCAACGACACAACGACCATCGAGGCTGTCGAACGTCGGCGATGCGGTCCCAAGTTGCACAGCCTGACCGACCTTATCCCAGTAGTCTGTCACCGGATGGTCGGACAGGTGCAAGCGTACTGTCTGTCCGCTGGCATCAACGCCGTCGAGTGTTGAGCCGGGCGGGAGGATCAGGTCTCTGCGGAGTCGTCGGCGTGCGCTGGTTGCCAATCATCACTTAGTGCACCGAGTACAATCCGACCTGTTTCGTCGATCGTCATCGCGTAAGGTGACGCCAGATACTTGGGAGGCAGGTACGGCTCGTCACCAGCGAGTAGGTCAGGATGAGCAGCAACCAACCACTGCAAAAAACCAACGGAATCAGCGAGGATATCTGCCGCTGATGGCAACTCATCCAAGATTGCCTGAATCGTCGCTTGATCGATGTCGTCGCGGTCGAGCCCCCAAAACTCGCGATATTGCTGCATCCACAATCTCACAATCTGCTTACGGCAGGTGTCTGCATTGCTGGCTCGTCGAGTCGCCTCGACCTTTGGTTGATAGTCATTTGTTGGCACTTGGTAGGTCATGTCTAAGCCCGCTTAAGTTGCAATGTGACCGCTGCCCCGAAGCACAGCAAGAATGGAATTGATTGTCGTTGCGTTGTCAGTTGCCGACGCCGAACCACCGGTTGGCACGTCCGCAATTGCTGCCGGTTGGGAGGCAGGAGCAGTCCCTCCCCAAAGGCCGAGACCACCGAGGCATTGCATCGAGCCCGGCCCGAGCAAGAACTCCACCGCGTACTGATTCGCATGGTTTTGGAGCTTAAAAGCAGTGTTGTTCGATCCTCGAACAGAGATGATCGCGTTGTTCCCGGAGCGATAGGCACCGCCGTAGACACCTACACCGCCATTGTGGTGCCCCCAGCCCCAGCAGTATTGCCCGAAGCCTGGCACGATGGGCTTGACAGTGGCGATCCGATAGTCGGTTGAGCCTAGGCTGAGCCCTCCCGACGCTGAGACTGTGATAGTCGCGGCGAAGGCTCCAGCCGCATCCCAGTGGCCGATCTCAAGAGGTCGATTGCTCCCACCAGTCGCCCCAACCGCAGAGCCGATTTGGTATTCGGTCGTGTTAGCTTGCGTTTGAAATGCTTCGAAATCGGTGTTCGATGTTTCAGTGTTAAAAATTCTTGACGCCTGAGGGTTCGTCCCTCTCGCCTGTTCCAGAATGTCAGCCCCTCCTGATTTGAGGGCTGCGTAAGCTGTTACTATCGATAGGTACCACGCATCTTATGTTTGCAATCCTTGACCACTTCCCTAATCTTCATCTCGTCGAGATTGTGTTTCAGGAGATGAGCGATGCCGCGTGTTTTGAGAAACGAGCAGTTTTGTGCGGACGAAGTGGGTGTTGTGTTTGTGACTCAACGCTGCGTTCGACGGGCGTGGCTGGCCGGGAAAGATCCGGTTTCCGGCAAGGATTTTTCCAAACGCAAAGA
>JBDWHY010000051.1:0-11173 GCA_039974975.1 Fuerstiella sp.
CCGTCACCACGGTTGTTGTTATTGTTGTTGTTGTCTCCGCCGCCGCCAAAGCCGCCGCCGAATCCACCACCAAAACCGCCACCGCCAAGGCCGCCGCCGATTCCACCACCACTGCCACCGCCGAAGCCGCCACCGCCACTAAAGCCGCCGCTGCTTCCACCGCCGAAGCTACCCGTGTTTCCGGTTGCAGATCCAACGTTAGCCGCTGCTCCGAAGGCCGCTCCTGTGCCAGCCAAAGATCCAAATCCAGCAGCATCCATGGGAACGAAGGCTTCTCCTTCAACAATCGCTTCGCCCAAGAATTGAGCTTCGCCATCGACGATCGCACTGGCATCGCCAAATCCAAGATCGCTGTTCAGCAATTCGCCGTCCAGCAAATCGGCTTCCATCATGTCGCCGGTAAACTGGTCACTTGTTTCAACAATCGGTTGCAGTTGAATCGGGCCATTTTGGAATTCACTTTCCAAAGACATCGCAGCCACAGAACCAAACTGACTGCCAAATCGCAGCATCTGCTGGCTGTTGGAAACAACGGCACCGCTGTTACAGCCGCAGTTGGAATCCGCCAGCAATTGAGCCGCATGTGGCATCGCTTGCATCACAGCTGGATATCCGGGCATTGCGCTGGCGGCCTGATGAGCCATCGTCTGAGTACAGACAGAACATGGTGCAGCGTACGAATAGCGAGAATCCGGATGCATCTGGCCGAAGGCCGGAGAGGCTGTCGCTGCAACAAGCCCAAACAGAGATGCCTTCTTAAGGATTGCTGCAAGTTGACCACGTAACATTGAGTTTCTGCCTTGTTTGCAAAGTGAGATTGCAGGATACCAGAGACCTGAGCTCTAGATAAAAGCAACAGCCCTGTCAGAGACTGCTGAGTTAAATTCGTTCCTTCCGCCCTTTTTCGCTGGCCCAGATCGCAATCAGCACGGAGATTTTTCACGCATCGTAAATGACAATACAGCTGAGATGCTGTGTCAAGAAAGTATGGAGACTAGGAGACCAAAATTGATCGCTTAAATTTCCTAATTTCTCCAATCCTCTCAGGGGCCTCCTCAATCGTTCACTGAGTGCGTTCAGAAAAATATCCGCTGCAGCCGGTTGCACCAACGCTTTGTGAAATACGCGACGCGTTTTACCTACATTACCTAATCGCAACCGTGAATGTGAGGGTTGTAGCGATTTTGCCGTTGATAAAACGAAACATGAAAATCGTCATGTTCCTCACCGTCCCGTCACAGTCTGTGCCTTCCGTATCTTTCCACCGGAATGAACCCAGCCCACACACCGTTTAGGGGGTACTTTTCAGCCGGATCTACCAGCAAGACGGAATCCTAAACGAACGTTTTGCGGTCCCTTTTTACAGCGTTTTAAGCCGCCCTTTCTTGTCGAGCCGGAAAGGCAAACTGCGTTTGTCGGTTTGCAAGTTTCGAGGTCGTGATGATCCCATCAAAGGTCGCACTTCAGAGTCAGCAAACAACATCTAATCCACAGCATCCAAACCACACCAAAATCGTCCCAAGGTCGTGTCGCGAAAATTCACCTTCAGGCAAGCTTAGGTCATCCCGTGAGTTAGATTTTTGAAACACATCCAAGTTGATGATGCCTGAAACGTGGCAAATGGAACTCAAAATGTTTTGCTCGAACACTCATCATAGAGGCCGACGTTCGAGCGTGAAAACAGCGATAGCAAAGAACATAACAGACCATAAAAACAGGGTCTTTGATTTAGAAGCGAGATCGTAGGAATGCAGCCTCAATCAATTCTTAATGAAACAGAACAGTCTGGATGGACTTGTCCCGACTGGCAGGCTCGCGCCGTCGCATCGGTGCTGTTTCTATTGACATTGACTTGGCTGTTTTCAGATCTGCTCTTTTCGTTTATCAATCGCTGGTCCACAGAACCTCAGTATTCGCACGGCTTTGTTGTCCCCATCATGGCAGTGGGACTTGGTTGGTTCCTGTCAGATCGTATTCGCCCTGGCATCGCTCATAGCAACCCGTGGGGATTCGCTTGGATCATCGCTGGTATCCTTTTTCATATCGCAGGCGTCTATCTGTTTGTTGAATTCGCCGATAGCTTGGGCCTGTTGGCGTGCATCATCGGAGGCATTTTGCTGATCTGGGGACAGAGACTCACGATGGGTGTCTGGCCGGCCATCTTGTTTCTTGTCTTCATGTTTCCGTTGCCCTTCCGCATCGAACGTATGTTGTCTGCTCCGCTGCAACTCTACGGAGCCGAACAGTCTGCATGGTATATCCAGCTTTGCGGCATTCCGGCCGTGGCTCAAGGCAGCATGATCTTGATGGGAGACCATCGAGTTGGAGTGGCAGAAGCATGCAGTGGCATGAGAATGCTGACCGTGTTTATCGCGATCTCAGCATTCACGATGATCGTGTCAAAACGATCGCTTTGGGAAAAACTGATTATCCTGATGAGTGCCGTTCCGATCGCCTTGATTTGCAACATCGCTCGAATCGTGGCCACAGCTTTAGGCCACCATTACTTTGGACAAAAAACAGCCGACCTCATTTTTCATGACCTAAGTGGCTGGCTGATGATGCCCGCTGCCATGGTGTTGCTTTACCTGCTCTTGAAGTTGCTAGATTGGCTTTTCATTCCAGCTCCAGAAGCCAAAGACAAGCTCATCACCGTCAGGCCAGTAGGCGGTATTCCCGGAGTTCCTCGAGTGAATCAATAGTCACCCATCATTCCACCTGTTCGTGCCCGTGATAGCGGCTTCGATCAGGCAATGGTTTCGGCCGCTCAAGCATTCATTCTTGCTGCTTTGATCTTGCACCATTTTTTGTTCTTCATTCGTACTGGACCTGAGTTCCATGGACTTGCAAAACTTTAAAACTCATCGCCGCGAGATGATTCTGATGGGGTGTGGAGTGTGCATGCTGGTCGTCGGCAAGCTCGCGGATTCTGCCGTGAATGGAATTCAGGTTGCCGAAGGCGACTCGCTTGCCAACGCGGTTCTGAAGCTCGATTCAATACCGTCTGTGATTGGTCACTGGTCATCTGTTGACCAAGAATTGACTCAACGAGAAATCGACGTCGCTGGCATCGAAGGCTACGTGCGGCGCGAATATCAAAATCGACGAACCGGTGCCACCGTGTATCTCACCGTGTTATGTGGTCACAGTGGTCCGATGGCCGT
Organism: Fuerstiella sp.; assembly: GCA_039974975.1. Classification (GTDB taxonomy): domain Bacteria; phylum Planctomycetota; class Planctomycetia; order Planctomycetales; family Planctomycetaceae; genus Fuerstiella. The sequence goes on from JBDWHY010000051.1 coordinate 3,165, forward strand.
GCATCCTCCCACAGCCTGTTTTGAAGGCATTGGATATTCTTTGAACGCCGGCCCAACGGTTGTTCGAGTCACACCGCCGGAATCGAAAATAAGTTACGAATTTAAACGCAGCTCGTTCAAAGAAAACGACGTGGCTGTTCCTGAAATTGTCAGAGTCTTCTGGGCGTGGTCTTCGGACGGCGTCTGGCAGGCTCCCTCGTCACCTCGATTTACGTTTCGAGGTAAACCATATTTGTACAAAATCTACGTGACCGACCGAGATATCGATCGTCGCAAAGATGGCATTCGCCCCCAAGTGGAAGCGTTTTTAGATCAGGCTCTGCCTGCGATCCAAGACGTTCTTAAGAATCAACCGTTAAGTGACAAGCCGTCGCAGGACGCATAGGGCGTCAGTTATGGCAGGACGCTTAAGGCGTCAGTGATGGCTCGGCATTGTTGAGACCGTGAATCACGATGCCATTTCTGCCCTTCGCATAATCACTCAAGACATTTCGCCCTGTTGGCCTTTCTTTTTTGCCAGATGCATTTTTATCATGCCTCATACATCACCCGATAACGTTCCAACTCCTCGCCGAGTTCTGAATGTGAAGGCTTTGATCATCTTTGCGACAATTTGCATCGTGTCGTACGTTGGTCTTGGCGCGCTGCACAAAAGACAGATCGTAAAGACTCGCGACTATCTGCAGGAAAACGCGGCAGCTGCTTTAGAAGCCGATGAACACAATCGCGCGTTCGATTTGTATCAGCAGTACTTGGTATTGGCTCCGGGCGACTTGAAGGCTCAAGAAATCATTGCCGAGCTACTTCAGGATCACGGCACCAAAGCTCGTGAAATGCAGCGAGCATTCGATATCAATGAACGGCTTCTGCTAAGTGATCGCGAACGAGATGATTTGCGAGTCAAACAGGTTCAACTGGCTGAAAAGTTGGGGCGATATAGCGAAGCTTCCGGACATCTCGAAGTTCTCAGAAATAAAGATTCTGAACTACCCAACGTTTGGCATTACAGTGGAATTATTGCCGAAGAAACGGGGTCCTATGCGGAAGCCATTGACTACTTCCAAAAGGCTGTCAGCCTTCCCGAGACATCCGCAGAAACCGTCGAACATCTCAGCGGCCTGTTGACTCGAGAACGCAAAGATCCAGAAGCTGCGGAAGCTCTTCTGACTCGTTTTGTCGACGAATCCGCTGGCGATGATGCCCAAGAATCTCAGGCTCATGCGATTCGTGCGCGTTGGTTTTTAGATCAAAAAAGACCTCATTACGCCATCGCAGATTTGTGGATGACTTTAGAAAAAGATTCGGGCGAAATACGTAGTAACGCCACGTTGCTGAAAGCGATTCGCCAAGCGTCTGCAGCGGATCAGCAATTTGATTCGATCGCAGCATACAACAGGCTGATTCGTCACTACCGAAAAGCACTCAGTGAAGACGAAAATCAGTCTCAAATTCGACTGTTCTTGTCATCCGCTTTGTGGGCAACAGATCAACGGTCCGAAGCCATCGCCACCTTGAAAGATGGAATCGAACGTGATGCTCGCGAGTACGAATTGTACGAAGTGCTTGTTGACTATTTGGTGAGCGATCAGCAACACGAATTAGCTCAGGCATACTTCAATCGTATTCCCGAACCGATGCTGGATCGCGGTCGGCGAGAATTTATGCGAGGCCGACTGCTGATGAGTCAGGAGCAATGGGCACCTGCAATCGAAGCATTCGAATTGTCCGTCGGACTGTCTCCGTCGGACAAAGATATGGCCGCTCGAGCCAGAATTTGTTTAGCGTTGTGCCGACGAGAATCTGGCAATACCAAAGCCGCGATGGAAGCGTATCGAGAACTGGTGAAAGCTGATCCCGATTCAGAAGGCGGACGCTTGGGAGTCGCTTCGGCCTATCTTCGAAGCAATCAGTTGGCATTAGCCATCGCCGAATACAGACAGTTGATGCACGTTGATGGAGTTCCCCCGTTTCTTGCCAACTTGATGATTCGCAACAACTTGGCTCTTCCTCGTTCGGCTCGTCGATGGGACGACCTGGAAGCACTGCTCGACGAAAACAACAAGTTCATCGAAGACGATGTCCAGCGAACATTGCTGACAGTCGACATGATTTTCGCGCAGGGCCGTCCGGCTCGAGCCATGGATTATCTTGACGATGCGGCACGTCGAATGCCCAATAAAGACGAGTTCAAAAGTGCTTACCAACGTCTGAATGCCATTCATGGAGATGGGTTGCAGACGCGAATTCAGCAGGCACTCGATGATGATCGAACCAACGCGGAAGCTCATGAAAGCATGCTGAAGCTGCTTGCCGGTCGCAATAACGGTGAAATGCGGGTTTGGCTAGATGACCTCATTGCAGGTGATTCGTGGCCCAATTTGAATGCCGAAAAACGCTATGAAATTGTGGCTCAAACAGCCATGGTGGTTGCTGATGGCGAAATCGCGTCCCGCGGACAGACTCAACAAGTGAAACTGTTGCTGGCTTATGCCAGCCAAGCATGGGAACGCCTTACCGAAGAAGATCAGCTGTATCTTCCGGGCAGAATACGCTTTGTCGTGATGTACGATTCTGGGCCAGCGGCCGTTCGGCTTCTTAAGTCAATGGAAGTGAATTCTCACCTTCGAGCCGCAGAATGCTGGCTTCAGATTGCTCGACACGATCGGTCTTTGGCAACATCCATTGCTGCCGAACTGGTGGCCTTGATTCGTTCGGAGCCTAAGAACTTCTACCTAAGATTGGCCTTTGTCGATCTGCAAATTCTGTCCGGCCGACATGATTCTGCCATGAAAACGTTGGGCGAATTGGCTCAGTTTGATCCGTCTTCCGGAGTCACCGTTGCTCGGCAAGCGATGCTGGCACTCTTGGTTTCTAAGAACGTGAAGAAGGGCAACGAATTGTCAAATCGAGCCACTCGACTTTCAGCCAATGATATCGAGGTGCGAGCAATTCGAGGTTTAGCGTTAGCCGAAGCGGGGCAAACCAAACAAGCTCAAGAAGTCCTTAATGGCATCCCAATGCACGATCGCACACCGGCTATTGAGCTGTTTTTAGCTCGAGCCCAACAGCTTGATGGAGACATTGCGAAGGCTCGATATTCGATTCGCCGTCTCATGACCCGTCGAGCGACTCAAGGATTGGCTCCGGCTGAAAAAGATCTTCTGGACTTGGTTGATAAAGAACTGAAAGCGGCGAATGCGAAGACGGCGAAGCGGGCCAGAAGTTCGCTGTTTAATGTCCGCTAGTTGCCGAGTTAGCGGCTGTTGATTGGATCAACATCAACCGCCATTTCCACCGTGTCGGGCAGCTTCAAACGGTTTTCAACCGCCAACCAGACTGCCTTCACTCGCTCTTGATCGGGCGCTGAAATCTGTAGGTGAAAGCGGTAGTAGCCTCGAAGCCGAGTAATCGGAGCAGGGGCTGCCCCCAGAATTCTGACGGATGGGTCGTTGGCTTTGGCTTCGGCCCGCAACTTGTCTGCAATCGATTTTGCCGCCTCCATCACTTCGTGCTCTTTGAGACTGCGAAAGATGACTCGAGTCACACTGCTGAACGGCGGGGCTTCCGTGTCTTTGCGCTGATGAAGTTCATGAGATGCAAAGCCGAGGAAGTCGTGCTTCGACGCAAATTGAATCGGGGGAGCGGTCGGGCTGGTGGTTTGCACTAGGACTCGACCACCGCGTTCGCTGCGTCCTGTCCGTCCGGCCACCTGAGCCACCAACTGAAACGTGCGTTCGGAAGCTCGCATGTCTGGCTGGTTCAACATGCTATCCGCGTCGACGACTCCGACCATGGTCACGTTGGGGAAGTCTAATCCTTTGGCAATCATTTGAGTGCCCAACAAGATGTCGACTTCGCCATGACGAAACGTTTCTAAGGCTTCGTCATGACTGCCCGTCTTTTTCATGGTGTCGCTGTCCATTCGCAATACTCGAGCATCTTTGAACAAAGCGTTGACTTCTTCTTCAAGGCGTTGAGTTCCCGTTCCGAAAAATCGAACCGTTTGTCCTTCGCACGAAGGGCAACGTTCTGGTGGTGGAACGCTGTAATCACAGCTGTGGCAAACAGCTTCTTGACGATCTCGATGCCAAGTTAAAGTGATGTCGCAGTCTGGACACTTGATGCCCGTTCCACAGACTCGACACCAAACTGTCGGGCTATATCCTCGAAGGTTCAAGAAGAGAATCACCTGCCCTTTTTCTTTGAGAGCTTTCGAAATCGCGGTAAACATCGCTCGACCAATCGACGCCCCTTTCTTGATTCGAGGGTCATTGCGAGTATCCACGACGACGACCGGAGGCAACGGCAGCGAAGCGACTCGGCTGGGCATCGACAGCAAGACGTCTTGCCGTCGAGTTGCTCGGAGCCACGATTCCAAGGTGGGGGTGGCCGAGCCTAAGAGCAACGGCACTTTTTCTTGCCGGCAGCGAAAGCGAGCCACCTCACGCGCGTGATATCTGGGAGTACTATCTTGTTTGAACGTGGGCTCGTGTTCTTCATCGATGATGATCAGCCCAAGGTTCGGAGTCGGTGCAAAGACCGCACTTCGTGCACCCACCACAACCTGAATGTCTCCTTGAGCAATCTGTTGCCACTGCCAATGACGTTCGGAATCTGTCATGTGGCTATGCAACACGGCCACGCTTTTGAAACGGTTGCGAAAACGACGAATTGTTTGAGGAGTCAAACTGATTTCCGGGACCAGCACAATCGCCTGCTGTCCGTATGTCACGATTTCCTGAATGGCCTGAATATAAACTTCAGTTTTGCCACTGCCTGTGACTCCATGCAACAGCATGGTCGTGGGTTCTCTTTTTCGCACGGCTTCAACAATTTGAGTCAGCACGTTGCGCTGCATGGGATTTAAGACAAGATTTTCTTGAATGTCTTGAGCTTCCGCGACGTCTCCTGAAATCGCAGATCTGACCTTTATGGCTGTGATGATCCCCTTTTTCCTGAGAGTGTTAATGGGGCCCGGCCCGCAGTCAGCAAGTTCGCAGATGCGAGGACCCGGCAACGGCTTGTCCGAAGACTTTAGCACGTCCACGACGGCTTGTTGTTTAACGGGAAGCTTGACCACGTCTAACAGCGCGGGCGAATCTTCGGCAAGAAAAAATGATTGAACCAGCCGAGTTCCGCTGCGACGACGAACTCCGGCAGGGATCACGCTTTCCAAGACTTGCCCCCAGCCACACAGGTAGCGTTCGCCAATCCACTTGGTCAACTTCAGCATGAGATCGTCGAGCAGAGGTTCGGGATCTAACACTTCGTGGATGGGTTTTAGCTTGCGGATCATTTCGCCAGCGGGGCGAATGTTCACGCAGTAACCAACGACCGTCCGATTGCCTCGGCCCAACGGCGCCTTCACTCGCATCCCAGACTTTAATCGCTCACGCAATTCATCGGGGATCAAATACGTGTACGGTTTTTCTAGAGGCAGGTTAAATACGACTTCTGCGACCAACACATCATCTTCGGCAGCTCGCTCCCATTCGGGCTGTTCGGCGAATTCAAAAAGTGATTGCTGATCGGCCACGGCGAAGAACGTCTGAAGGAAGAATAAGTGAAATTGAAAGGCTGTCGTCCGGGAAGCGAACCGTCGTTGTTTTGATCGGCAGACAATTTGTCCACATGGAAATCAGCCCCCAGTTGCTACAAGCCTACAGTTGCTACAAGCCTACAGTTGGAATTCGTTTACAGCTGAAATCTGCCTACCACTGAGATGATTCACAGTGGAACGAGTCAGAGTCCAGTTGTCTGTAAATCGATTCCCAACATCTGGCGTTTCCAACCACCAGAGCCTCAACACGTTACAAACCAAACGTCTTGCGAACGGCCGCTAAGGCGACGTCTGTTTGTTGAATATCGACAACAACGCTCACCTTGATCTCACTTGTGTTCACCATGTCGACATTGATTTTATGAGACGACAAAGTTTCAAAGAGCTGAGCTCCAACTTCCGTATGACTTCTTAATCCGATACCAACCACCGACAGCTTTCCGATCGGAGCTGCGCTGCTCACGCTGACTCCGCCTTGATCATTCAGCACAGTTTTTACCACTTCGACGGCGGCCGCGATTTGAGCCTGTGGAACGGTGAATGAGATGTTTGCTTTTTCGCCTCGAGCCGCGTTTTGCACGATCATGTCGACCAAAATGCCAGCTTCTGCAACTGCCGTAAAGATGGAAGACGCCACGCCAGGCTCATCTGGCAAGCGAGAAATGGTGACTCGCCCTTGGCTGATATCGGCATACACGTCACTGACCACCGTGTCTTCCATGGTGCTGAGTTGAGACACAATGTCGGCCTGCAGTTGGCTTTGATCTCGTTCGCTGTCGGTCGATCCGTTTGCCAAAAGATTGGTCGTGCCCACGTTGGGTTTTAAAGTTTCATCTTGGTTCAATTGAAAGCCATCATGAACGGCCAGCACGGCTTGATCGCAGACGTCATGATCAACCAAAACAGAAATCTTGATTTCGCTGGTGGTCACAATATGGATGTTGATTTGTTCTTTGGCCAAAATTTGGAACATGGCTGCAGCAACTCCTGAATGAGTCTGCATGCCTCGACCAACGACCGAAACTTTTGCCAATCCGTCTTGGTGATTGACCGATCCTCCCAAAGTTTGCACTGCTGTTTGAGCAACATTGAGTGCTCGATCCAGATCTTCTTTGGCCACCGTAAACGACACGTTGGCGTGTCCGTTGATCCCAACGTTTTGAACGACCATGTCCACGGGGATTCGGTTTTCGGACAGTGTGGCAAAAATCGCGCTCATCACGCCCGGCTGGTCGGGAATTTCAACCAAGCTGATACGAGATTCTTGACGGACGAAGGCGACACCAGTGACGGTCGGAGCAGGTTCGGGGCAGGTCAAGGCGATCAGAGTTCCGGGCCCATCCATAAACGACGGTCGCACCTTCAGATTCACTTTGTACTTTTTGGCGAATTCGATCGACCGACTGTGCATGACTCCGGCGCCCAAACTGGCCAGCTCCAGCATCTCGTCATACGACACCTGATCAATTTTTGTGGCTCCAGATACGACTCGTGGATCAGTCGTGTAAACGCCTTCGACGTCTGTGTAAATTTCGCACAGTTCTGCATCCAGCACGGCAGCGAGTGCGGCGGCCGTTGTGTCACTTCCACCGCGACCCAATGTCGTGATATTCAGATCTTCGTCGGCCCCTTGAAATCCGGCCGCGATCACAATCTGACCGGCGTCCAAAAGTGCCTTCATTCGCTGAGTTGAAATGCTGATGATACGAGCTTTGGTGTGGCTTCCGTCTGTGCGGACTCCAATTTGAGCTCCCGTGAGACTGGTGGCCTCTTCGCCCATTTCATGCACTGCCATTGCCATCAAGGCCACAGATTCTTGTTCTCCTGTGGATAGCAACATGTCCATTTCGCGAGGTCGAGGTGACGAAGTGATTTCAGACGCCAAGGTGACGAGTTCATCCGTTTTTTTTCCACGAGCACTCACCACCATGACAACCTGATGACCCGCTCGTTTGGCTTCAACGGCTCGAGCGGCTGCGTTTCGAATGCGATTGGGGTCGGCAACACTGGTGCCACCAAACTTCTGCACAACAATGGACACAACGGGCTTTCTGTCACGACTTTTAAATGAGCACGAAATCGATTCAGTCTTGTCACGTTGACAGACCAAACCACGTTCTTGCGGGTTCAAACGATCAAGAACAGTGAAATATCAGGTGCGGCAGAATACGTCAGACTGACGGGCAGGTCATCTGTCTTCGGAAGGCTTTCTCGCCTCGCCCCCCAAAAAACTTAGCATCGCCGGTAGAAGAAGCAGGTCTCCTGGCAAAGCGGTCAGCATTGTAATGGCCGTCAGTTCTGCGAATCTCACCGTCGGCAAGAACTGAGAAAAGACAAGCACGCTCAGTCCGCTCACGACCAAAATCGTGGTCAGCACAATGGCTTTACCACTGGTGGCAAGCGTGTGGTGCAACGCATCTGGCACACTGTCTTCTTGCTTTTCGTCTCG
>JBDWHY010000052.1:0-79759 GCA_039974975.1 Fuerstiella sp.
AAGCGGTCTCCGGCAATGAGCACTTCAGGAATTGCGGGCATGACTATGGAGCGAGTCAAAAACACGCCAACCACTGAAGGAATTCCGAATGCTGCAACTGAGTACATGTCGACCATGCCTTGCCGCAGATATTTGGTGGCTCCAAACAACGCAGCGCTCCCCACAATCACGAGTGAGTAGGAGGTTGACATGACAGGGTCGATCCCGACCAAATACACCAGAAGTGGTAAGATCAGCACCGAACCACCGCCGCCGAGTAGGCCGAGTAGTAATCCAGTAAATCCAATGGCGACCAGACTAAGTAACATGTTTTCTCAATACGTCTTGTTGGTCACACTTCAACAGAGTTCGCCAACATGATTGCTGGACCTTGAAACGTTGATTATGCGGCGAATCTCTTTTCGTGCAATCGCTCGAAGTGAATTGCAGTTTTGTCGTCATACGTCTGATGGACTCTGCTCAACAACGAGATACAGAAATTGCATCAGGTTCCGAATTCAAAGCGCGACAACTTCAAAGCGCGACAACGTTCTGCTCACCGACTTGACGGAGCTTTCGACGGGGCATGGTACTGAACTGAAAGAGTGGATTGTTCGATCTTGATTTTCGATCGCAGACTTCTCGGCTTGAAGGTGATCGTAGACCGATTGGCAACCTTTTATTTCTTCTGTGGGAATGGGCGGCCGTTTTGGACTGAGTTGAATCGCCGAGCTCAAGTCATTGGTGCTATGTTGCATGTCGCCCATTCATTGAGACTCATCACGTCGCTCAGAAGTCGATCAATAGAGCTCTGACCATTTCAAAATCGGTCACTGGAGCCATGTTTCCAGCTGCATTGCTCATCCAATGTTCAACTCTGATCAGAGCCGCGGGTGAGCCCAGTTTTCAGCGTTTCAGATTGCTGACGTGTTTCAGTCGCCAACGCGACCTTTGCATTTGATGTTTGTGGATCGTGCTTCGCATTCAATTGACGATTCAATGCGAAGCTTTGTAAAGGTAAGCAAGAATGGGCAGATCGCGTTCACATCAATGGGTATCCGTTTCGTTTCGCAAGATGCACGGTTCGAGAAGTTCTGCTGTTTTCTGCCAAAGGGGAGCGGTCTATGAGTCGCTGCTGCGTGGATTTCTGTGGTAGAGAAAATTTGAAATCTATGTTCAATCCAGCGATGACCCGTTAGAGTCTAGTTGTGGAGAGCGGGGCTTTGGTTCCGATTTGATTGCGGCTTAAGTGCTGGGTAGAGTCAAATACATCAGACAATTTCGGCAGAAGCGTTGGGCCACTGTGGCACTGCTTCTGGTTTGTTGCTGCGCATCGTTTGTTCCTTTGCCCTATTCTGCGGCTCCTGCCAAAGATTCATCTGTGCCCTACCCTTGTATGAATCGCCCGTGTGGTTGTGATTCTGCAGAACAGTGTTGGCGAAGCTGTTGCTGCTTTACGAACCAGCAAAAGGTGACATGGGCCAAGAAAAATTCTGTTGTTCTGCCCAGCTACGTGGTCGATGCTGCGAAGAAGGAAAGTTTGGCCAGCAGTTCCACTCGGAAACCGGCCTGTCCACACTGTGTGGAATCATCTCAGGCAGTGGTTCACGAGACTCGTAGTGATGAGCCGCTCGGTTTATTGCGAATTGGCGAATCTGCCAGAGTTGCTGCTTGTGTGGACGACCTGAAGCCAACAGTTGATTGCTGTGAGTCTGCCAGTTGTGAGTCTGGCAGTGGCGAGTCTGGCAGTTGTGAAGCTGCCAGTGGCGATGACGGTCAAGATTCAGCTTCAGGCGACGTTGTCCTAAAGAAGTCGAAATATCTGTATGGAATTTCCGTACAGAAGTGTCGTGGTCTGCAGTCGTTGTGGCAGATTTTGTCAATGTCCATGATGCCCGAATTGGCTGTCATCACAGACTCTGGCAACGCCGCCGAAGTGTACGTGCAATTCCCTATAGTTTTGCTGTGGGAATTTGAGCGAGACGCCCCAGAGCCTCCTCCCCGTCTCGGCCAACACCGCCGCGCGTTTGCTCAATGGATTGGGTAACTGTCGCTGGCCTCTCTTTTCGCAAGCTGACTTCGTTTTGCCTCGTCAATACGACTCGAGTTCGCGCGCTTGCGCTCAGCGTTTTCTCGCTCTCCACAAGCAGATTGTGCTGCAGTGTGAGCGTGTGATCTCGAGCCGCGTTGATTGGCACTTCACCGGATTGTCGCTGCGATGTTTTCGGAATCTCATTCTAAGTCAATCAGTTGCCGATGCGCTTCGGATGACTTTATGCCTCACCCATTGAAAGTGTCTCTTTTACCATGCGCTTACTCTCTTTTAAGCAAGCTCAACGTGCCTTTACGTTGATTGAACTGCTTGTTGTGATCGCCATCATTGCCGTCTTAGTGTCCTTGTTGCTGCCTGCCGTTCAGCAAGCCCGAGAAGCAGCTCGAAGAACTCAGTGCAAAAACAACATGAAGCAAATTGTGCTTGCGATGCACAACTACGAAAGCACGTATCGCGTCTTTCCTGGGCTCTCATCGACCAGTGAATATGGCTTTAGTGTTCAGGCTCGAATTTTGCCTTTCGTTGATCAGGGCAATCTGCAGAACCTGATTGATTTTGATATCCCTTTGATGTTGGGATCTGGGGGAAGTCAATTCTTGAATCCCGTCCATGTGGAAGTTGCCGGCCAACCGCTGCCTTTGTTCTTGTGCCCGAGTGAACCGGAGCCCCCGATCTTTGTGAATGACAACACTGGCGAGGGGCAGTTTGCTGGAACAAGCTACGTGGTTTGCACGGGTGATGGGACAGATACAAACTATGATACTCGAGCTCGTACGAACGGAATGTTTTGGCAAGGATCAGCGGCTCGATTTCGCGACATGACAGATGGGGCCTCGAACACCCTGGTGCTTTCGGAATCATTGATGGGCAACAAGATGGACGGCGCGGGTTTTGTGACAAACCCTGAACGTCAGATGGCTCGCTACCGTGGTGGCGGATTGGGTTTAGCGGGTGAAGGATTCGACAGTCCACCTGGACAGAATCCGGACATTGCGGCCGCTGCGATCGAATCGGGGAATTTCGACGGTCGGGGTCGAGGTTCATGGATTTGGGGCCGAGAGCATCTGACGACTTTTAATACCTATATGGCTCCTAACAGTGTCCTTCCAGACGTACACCGTAACGGCTTCGGTTGGTTTGCTGCTCGAAGCATGCATGTTGGCATTGTTCAAGTGGCTCTGGGTGACGGTTCCGTTCGCACGGTGAGTGAGAACGTCGATGTTGGCACTTGGCGATCACTTGGCAGCAAGTCCGGTGGCGAGATCATCGGAGAATTCTAAGCCCAGCTTGTCATTGCGAACGACAGTGCAGAAAGGCGTGCCCCGACTGCGCTGTCATTTTTCGACGGTTGCGTTTTCTGGACATCGCGCCTCGAGCAGTCCGTGATTGGCTTCTCTGGTTAAAGACCTTCCTGGCTGCAACCTTTGCTCACATAAGCTGCGCGAGCTGAACGCTTCATCAAAACTAAGCCGTGGTTTCACACCATTGGCATCGACACCCACTCAACTTTGAATCGAAGATCATCATGCAAAAATCACAGTTTCATGCTGCCAAACGGACCGACTGTTTACGTTCGGGGAGTGGTCACTTCGCGTTTGTTTTTTGCTTGGTGGCGGTGATCATTGTGGGCTTGGTGGCGGGCTATTTGTTTGAATCAGATAAGTTGCCGTCATCGGGGGAAGATAATGTGGCCGTCACAAGCGGTGCTCATGAAATCGACGCTGAATCGAAGGTCACAAGGGCAAGGTGGGCGGACTTGTTGATTCATCGGTTTCCATTGAATCAAGCAGATGTGAGTGATGGAATTGAAGCTCCTGCTTTAGCCATTTTGGATTCTGGAAAGATCGCCTTGGCGTGGGCAACCACGGTTTCACCCACAGAGCGTGAAGTGATGTTGGTGACATCCGAAGACCGAGGACATTCCTTTTCTACGGCGACGTCTGTGGTCACGACGGGGATTCATACATCGATTTCCAAGATGCGCGGGCGCACGGTGGAACGAAAATTGAGAACGTTGCCGCACTTGGCGGCTCATGGCGAAACCCTGATCCTGTGTTGGGTTGATGCGGGTGAAAATCGTGAATCGGTTGTGATGAAGTTCTCTGAATCGGTCGGTCCCGTGGTGTCCTTTTCCGATGCGGTTTCCGTGCATCAAAGCACTGATGCTCGACCGACATTCACATCGTTGAGTGTGGGTGACGATGGCACAGTAGCGTGTTCATGGTTGGACAATCGAAACAAAGTTCAGCAGCCGTTTGCTGCTGTCCGTCGACCGAAGCAAACACAGTTCGAACCAGAGAAGATGGTTTATGCGGGGCCTGGCGGGAAGGGCATTTGTCCGTGTTGTCCGACAACAGCGTTTGTGATGGATGGCGACGCGTTGGTGGCTTTTCGAGCCAACGAAGGAGGGTATCGAGATATGTGGACGGCCGTGTTGCCACAGCATGACGCTCAATTTCAGGCCCCTGTTCCTTTGGTGGAACCCACCTGGGAATTTGCTGGCTGCCCTCACGATGGCCCCGCTGTGGCTAAAACATCGCGCGGGATACACGTCGCGTGGATGGATGCACATACTGGCACAGAACGAGTTTACGTCGGCCAAAATGAATCTTCTCAGCCGCCGACCGTCATTGGTGAAACGTGGGTGAACAGTGAATCGCAGATTGCGATTTCTCAAGGGCATCCTCAATTGGAGACTCATGAAGACATTCTGTATTTGGTCTGGGATCAAAACCTGCCAGTAGGTGTTCAAGGTTTGGAAACATCCGATGTCGACTCAGCAGCAGATCTGAAATTAACGGCCGCTGCCGCTTCGAAGGTACCAGGTGCAATGGATCCAGAGCGATCCAAGCAGGAGCATCGTGTCGGCACGGATGGCGTCGGCTCTCATAACGTCGGCGTGACGGGTGGACGAGCTATCTATGTAGCGATGTCGACTGATGGTGGCGGTACTTTTTCTTCTGCGACGGCAGTCTCGCCCCGTGCTGGATATTTTCAGTCTCGACCACGCATTCGAATTTCACAAGACGGAAAGATCGTCGTGGCGTGGATGGAACTGAGCGAGCAAGGAAAGTCTGTCGTCGTGGCCAGTTTGCCAACGCAGGCGTTTGTTGAAACCGATCTACGCACACGTGAAGGTCGATCATTTCAGAGCAGTCATTGAGACCGAATTAAAACCGTATTTGTGAACTGAAAAATGAACGGACTTGGAAAAATTCTTGTGTTGATTGTCGTACTGATTGCTGCGACGAGGATTGGGAGCTGGTTCAATCAACGTTCTGGCGCCGCGTCTTCAATCGCAGTAGAAGGATCTGGGCACACAGAATCAAATCTTCAGCTCGCAGGCGATTCAGGCGATTTGGCACGGTCTGCCATCGTTCCGTTGTACATGACGTATTGTTCGAAGTGCCATGGTGCGGATGGAAGAGGTGATCCCGGTTCAATGGCGTTGCTTCAGCCGCCGCCTCGAGACTTTTCTGGATCAACCTGGAGATTCAAAAAGGATCATTCGGAAATCAGTCGAGTGATTCAACAGGGCATTCCGGGGACGGCCATGCCGGCGATGGGGCATCTGTTGTCGGATACTGAAACCAGTGATCTGGCCGACTATGTGTTGCACCTTTCGAACGCCCCAATTCGCTCAAAGTCAGTGGCTTCTATGCCGGCTGAACTTAACGAATTGAAAGATCTAGGGTTCTACGTTTATCAAAATGCGATGCCTGCTCCGCCGCTTCATTTGACGTCACCCGATGGCACACCGTTTGAAATGTCTGATACTGCAGACCGAATTACGATTGTCAACTTTTGGGGGACAACTTGCGGCCACTGCTTGGAAGAAATGCCTAAGCTTGCTGAATTGCAAGAAAGGTACGGGAAGGACGGCCTGCTTGTGTTGAGCGTTTGCGCTGATGAAGACGACTTAGAAATCATTTCGAAAATGGCTGCTCAAGTGGCTCCTGGTCATCGGGTTTATGCAGATGATTCTGGCTTGATGACTCAACAATATTCCGTGGGATCTTTGCCGACGTTTGTGATTATTGATCGTCAGCAGAATGCGATTGCAAGCCGTTCAGGAGTCATAGATTGGTTGGCCGAGAACGTGCAGCAGGCCGTGCGTGACCTGCTGCATCGTTGATTTGCAAGACAGTCCGAGTTGTTTAAGCGGCGTCTCGGATTGATGGGGCTGTGTGTTGCACGGTAGCTAAATTCGCCAGCTTTGAAATGACGTTTTCCATCACAGTTCCTCGACTTCCCTTCACCAGCACGGCATCGCCGGGGCTAAGCAGGCAGTCGGCCATTGGCATAAAATGGTCGATCGATTTGAACTCCGAGATTCGCGACTGATGTCCTCCGGCCGATTGAAATCCTTCTACCAGATCAGGAGCAAATTCACCCATCACGACGATATGTTCAACGCTGGAATTTGCCAGGGTTGCTCCAATACCAAAGTGCAGGTCTTGGCTTTGGTCTCCCAGATCTAGCATGTCGTTTAAGATCATGACACGGTGTTTGCAGTGCTGATAGCTTTGGACGCAATCGATTGCTGCGACCACGCTGGCAGGGCTGGAATTGTAACTGTCGTCAATCACTGACCAGTCACCAATTTGCTGCAACTGTTGACGGCCGGGCATGTTTTGAAAACGTCGCAGTCCATCGGCAATTTGTTGGGTACCGAGACCAACTTCAAGGCCGACTGCGATGGCTGCGGCGACGTTGGACGCGAGGTGTTGACCCATGAGAGGGACTTCGTAGTCGACTCCATTGACCGTCAACTGAATTCCGTCGGCCAGTTGTTCAAAATCTGTGATACGAACGTCTGCTTGCTCGGAAAAGCCGTAGCTTATGACTTGTCCGGAGCACACGTTTGCCATCTGCATGACTAAGGGGTCATCTGCGTTTAGGAATGCAATTCCGTCGCGATCCAGCGAGGCAACCAGTTGTTGCTTTTCTTGCTGCACGGCTTTCAGAGATGAAAAGCCAGAAAAGTGCACGGGAGTGACTCGAGTCACCACTGCCATTTCTGGGCGAGTGATTGCAGAAAGGGCTTGGATGTCACCTGAAATCGAAGTTGCGATTTCGATGACTCCGTACTCGTCGCCTTCTTGCAATTCCAGAAGACTAAGAGGCACTCCAAGATGGTTGTTGAAGTTGTTGGGAGACTGGATACCTGTGAAGCCGGTTTCCAAGACAGAGCTGATGAGTCGCCGAGTTGTCGTTTTTCCGACAGTGCCCGTGACTCCAACAATCAAGGCATCGCTTTGTCGTCGGTTGTAGTGTGCGAGTTCGGCCAATGCGATTTCTGTATCGGGAACGATGATGGCGTTGTGAATGTCATCCACACCGACCAGATCTTCGGTCATGATCGCGACGGCTCCGTCTGCCGTAGCTTTCTGGGCAAAGTCGAGGCCGTGGCACTTCTTGCCTTGTAAAGCAAAAAATAGATCACCTTCCCGCGTGTCACGGCTGTCAATGACAGCTCCGTCACAGGAGGAAGACAAAGAAACACCCGAAGCGGCAGTTGCCTGAGTCAGGTTTACAAGATCCTGCAAGCTAATTGGATACATCGACGATTGGGTTCCGTCCCAGACACCGTGACATCTTCCGGATGTCGTCAGCCGTGTTTTCGAAACACAGTAGTAATGAAATCCGCTTCTTTTCGGCAACAGCAGAGTCGGCATGCACCAGCAAATTCTGCTGGATTGACTGAATCTGCTTTCGAATCGGCCTTGTTTTCAGCGAAAATCTTGTGTGATTCGCTGAAACACATCAGAGCGTGGTTCTTCAATTCAGAGCCCAAAATTGTTGGGCAGGTGAGCCATCGTCGTTTCCCGATTTTGACATGCAGCAATAGTCGGGCATTTCAAGCAAAGCCGTCAGGATTTTGAATTGGAACCGTCACCAGTTAACCATCGGAAAATTTCGGCTCTGAACGGATTCGTTGGTGTTTTCAAGCCGCAAGCCTAGGAAAAGGCAATTGTGGTCAACCGTAAAACCTGAAGAGACATTGGTTTTGCCTGATTGTGAGGTCGCAGGACAGCCGCTAAAGTCTTCAGGACAGCATGCGTCTCGTCTTTGTTGTTTCATCCGCCAGATTCTCCCTCCCCCCATCCCTTCCCGTCGATTCAGCTCAATGAAACCTGAAAACGATCATGACCAGAGCCTTTCTGGTTCGGAAACTTTAAGCTTCGACTATCAACCTCGGACTCGAGTCGTCTTTGAGGCAGGTGGAATTCGGCATCTCGGCAAGCTTGCGAAAGAGTTTTCTGATGGCCCCGTTTTACTGGTGACAGACCCGGGTTTGCATCGAGCGGGCCACGTGCGGCGGGCCGAGCAGATTTTGAATGCTTCTGGCTTTGAAGTTGCCGTTTTTCAAGATGTCGCTGAAAACCCGACGACGGAAGACGTTGATCGCTGCGTTGCCTTCGCCAAAGAAAACGAAATCCGGCTTATTGTTGGGCTCGGTGGCGGAAGCAGTATGGACTGTGCCAAGGGAGCTAACTTTTTGCTCACCAATGGCGGACGCATGCAAGACTACAAAGGCGTCGGACGTGCTCAACATGACATGCTGCCAATGATTGCGATTCCTACGACATCGGGAACCGGCAGCGAAGCTCAATCGTTTGCCGTGATTGCGGACGCTGAAACTCATATGAAGATGCCGTGCGGCGACCCCAAGGCTGCTTGCCGAGTTGCGATTTTGGATCCAGAGCTCACCATCACGATGCCTCGATCTGTCGCTGCAGCCACCGGCATAGATGCGATGACGCATGCGATCGAAAGCTTTGTTTCCAAGAAGCGAACGCTGGTGTCTCAAATGTTTGCGAAGCAGGCGTGGCAGCTACTTTCTACGTCCTTTCCAATTGTTATGGAACGTCCTCAGGATGTGGAAGCTCGAGGCCAAATGCTTTTAGGTGCTCACTTTGCTGGTGCAGCCATCGAAAACAGCATGCTGGGCTCGGCCCACGCCACTGCGAATCCTTTGTCCGCCAACTTCCATACTGTTCATGGAATTGCCGTTGGTTTAATGCTGCCGCATGTGATTCGTTGGAACCAGCCGGAAGTGGGGGGGCTGTATCGAGAACTGGCAGCGGCCAGTGGTTGTGCAAATATGGGGAATTCTGAGCTGGAGGCAACGGAAAGTCTGGCGAGTCAGTTTGTTGGTTTTCTGAAGATTGCCGGCATGCCCACTCGTTTGAATGAGGCAGTCGATCAGCCTTTCGACCAGCAAATGTTGATGACTCTGGCAGGTCAGGCGGCTCAACAGTGGACAGGCACCTTCAATCCCCGAACAATGGATGAGCAGGCGTTTTTGAAAGTCTATCAAGCGGCTTTGGCGTAGCGGATTCGAATTGGTCCATTTTGGTCAATGGTGCTGAGGCCTTGATTCGCGGTTCTCATCTTGCTGTTTGCTTCATCAATATCAGTGTTTTCTAGGCGAAGCTTTAATCATGAACACACCTGATCTGTCTCGTCGAAAAATGCTAGTGAGTTGCTCTGCGGCCACTTTGGGTTCCATGATTCCGTCCTTCACGAAGGCGGCTGGTCAAAATGGTGACTCAGCAGTGAGTGGTCCGACGAAGACTTCTTGGGCATCGTTCCGACAAGATCCGGCTCAGCGAGGAATCGCGGGTTGCAAGTTTTCAAAATCGCCGAAGCTGAAGTGGGAATTCAAGAGCAAAGATGGATGGGTGGCCACATCGGCTGTCGTCGGACAGCATGTCTACGCTCCCGCACTTTCCGGAGATCTGCATTGCTTAGATCTGCAGACTGGAAAAGAAATTTGGAAGTACAGATCGATTGAAAGCAAAGATCCCAAGGATTTTGCTCCGGGGTTCAAAGCGGCTCCGCTGGTCACCACCGATCGGATTTATGTCGGTGATGAAGACGGGATTTTACATGCCATTGACCGAGCATCAGGCAAGTTGCTGTGGAAGTACGAAACGTCAGCAGAAATTGCTGGCGGAGTAGCGTTGTATCAGGATCGTGTGCTGTTGGCGTCTCATGATGCATCTCTGTACTGCTTGAAGACGACTGGCAAAGAACAGTGGCAGTTTGAAACCAACGATCGCATTAACTGTTCTCCGGGATTGGCGGGAGACTTTACTTTTGTGAGCGGTTGTGATGCCGAGTTGCGTGTGATCGACTTAAAGAGCGGCAAAGAGGCTCGGAATGTGCCAATGGAATCTTATCTCATTGCTTCTCCTGCCATTGTCGATGAAATGTTGTACGTGGGGTCTCACGGTGGAGCGGTTTCTGCCGTGAACTGGAAGTCGGGCCAGATTCAGTGGAACTATCGAGGTAAGCGAGCGATGCCCTTTCATGCCTCTGCTGCTGTGACTGATAACTTGGTGCTGGTGGGAAGCCACGACAAAAATCTGCATGCCATCGATCGCTTCACCGGGGAAGGCCGATGGCTGTTTCCGACAAAAGCTCGCATTGATTGCAGTGCTGCTGTTGTTGATCAAAGAGTTTTCTTCGGATCGGCAGATGGCAATATTTACGGTCTGTCTGTCACCGATGGAAAACAGGTTTGGAAGCACAACGCAGGAAAGGCTGTGAATGCCGGAATTGCAATCGGAGAAGAGTGTTTGATTGCGGGTGAAGACGATGTCAATGGCCGCTTACTGTGTTTCGGATGAGAAAAGTGGGTCACGACCGAATGAAGGCGATTGATGACCGGAGGCCTGTTTTCATCAGACCTTTTTGCTGACGCCACAATTTACCGACGCCAGTATATTACCGACGCCAGAATACAACCGCCCCCGCAGTGACAAGAGCATTCAATCACGCATCAAAAAAAGATCGCATCGCAGACAAGATTAAGAATACGCACGACAAGATCAGGCACCAACAGACCAAGCCGTACGAAGATTGGGAGACATTGAAATGACGACGACTGACGTAAGCAAATCGACTGAAGTGGGCAGTTACTTTATCAGCAACTATCCACCGTTTTCATTGTGGAATACAGACAATGTTCCAGATGCATTCACGGCATTTGATCGCCCCGTTCAGGACCCCGGCAAGACTCCGTTGGGGCTGTATATCCACATTCCGTTTTGTCGCAAACGCTGCAAATTCTGCTACTTTCGCGTTTACACCAATCAAAATGCGAAAGCGATTGAAGAGTACGTGCAAGCATTGATTCGTGAGATCGAATCGATTAGCCATAAGCCCGGAGTTGAAGGTCGCAAGCTGGAATTTGTGTACTTCGGCGGAGGGACTCCATCGTACCTGAGCAGCAAGCAATTAAGATCTTTGCGTGATCGCATGAGCGAACACGTGGCTTGGGATGATGCTCGAGAAGTCACGTTTGAATGTGAACCGGGGACGCTGAGTTTAGATAAGCTGAAGACATTGAAGGAAATCGGCATTACTCGAGTTTCCTTGGGGATCGAAAACTTTGACGATGACATCTTGAAGGAAAACGGACGAGCCCATTTGTCTCCGGAAGTCCTGAAGGCTTACGATTGGATTCAAGACGTTGGTTTTCCTCAGGTGAATATCGACTTGATCGCGGGCATGGTGGGTGAGACGGACGAGAACTGGAACCGCTGTGTGGAAAAAGCCATTGCATTGCAGCCAGACAACATCACGATTTATCAAATGGAGTTGCCGTTCAACACGGTGTATTCCAAAGAGATGAAAGAGAAAGGGCTTGATTCACCGGTCGCCAATTGGCCGACGAAACGCCGCTGGGTGAGTGAAGCGATGGATACAGCCAAGGCTGCTGGCTATCACATTTCCAGTGGAAATGAACTGGTCAAGAATCCCGAAACAGACCACTTTGTTTATCGCGACAATGTTTGGCGAGGTTGTGATTTGATTGCGACAGGAGTCTCGTCGTTTGGTCATTTCCAAGGCGTGCACTATCAGAATTTGGACAAGATCGAAGACTACATTGCATCCGTTAACAAGGGCGAACTTCCGATCAACCGGGCTCTTAAACCGACTCAGCACCAGCTGTTGATTCGTGAAGTCGTCTTGCAGATGAAGGAAGGTGTGATTCACGCCGATTCGTTCCAGAAGAAATTTGGGGTGAACATTCTGGAACAGTTTTCTGAAGCGTTCGCGAACCAAGAAAAAGCAGGCTACCTAACTGTCGAAGGTCAAACGATCCAATTGACTCGTCGAGGACTGTTGCAGGTAGACAGTCTATTGCCGGAATACTTTGAGGAAGAACATCGAGCCATTCGATACACCTGATCCTAATGGTGATTGGTGTTCTGTTTTAAGGGTGATTGGGCCTGTCGCGTTTTTCTCAGAGTGGCTTTCGACGTTTTCGACTCATCGATTTCCTCAAGCCGTCTGGGCTGACTAAGATGGAAGCTGTCCCTGATTTGCTAATTCTCCGAACGGAAATTTGTCTGTCGTGAATCCACTGATTGAGCTCGCACAACTTTGCTCGCTGTTTCCAGAACCAGCGGATCAGCCTTTGTATCTGTCCGCCGAACACGTGGCCCGCGAATCCACTCCAGAGCCCTATCATCGGATGTTGGTGCACGAACACCACATGACGGTGACGATGGAAAACTACCACGAGTGCAGTGTGGACGTGCAGGTTGTGGATTCTCGGTATGAAGCCGACCTATACTGTCGCAAGATTCTGTTGTCTCAGCACGGTACGGATAAAAATGTGCAGTTTGGAATCGTGCGTTTCAATTTTGATTTCGTGACGGACGCCGTTCGAGAAGCCATTGAATCAGAGAAGATTCCATTGGGGCGAGTGCTGATTCAGCACAACATTTTGAGGCACATTGATTTAGGAGCCATCGTTAAGTTTCAGGCTGGTGCGGGGTTAAGCAAATACCTGCAAATGGACGTCGGCACAGAAACCTACGGAAGAATGGCGACGATCTTCTGCAATGGGTCTCCTGCAGTAGATTTATTGGAAATTTCATCCCCCCTGCCCTAGAACTGATCACAGATTACTCAGAAGCCCCGTTGAAAGTAGCAACGCTGCCTTCCCCCAATCCAGATTCGTTCTGAATGTCGCATCGAATTCGTTCAATCCTAGTTTGTGACAACCTGCCATGATTCAGCCTGTTCCCGTCCATCCCGTCGATTTTAAGCCTGAAGTGCAAGATTCGTACGACGTCATCGTCGTCGGCGGAGGTCCTGCGGGGGCATCAACGGCCGCCTTGCTGGCTGAACACGGCCACGACGTGTTGCTGCTGGAACGATCAGTGTTGCCTCGGTTTCACGTCGGGGAAAGCCTGATTCCGGAAACCTATTGGCCGCTCAAACGATTGGGGCTGCTGGAGAAATTGAAACAGTCTTCTTTTCCGAAGAAGTACAGCGTGCAGTTTGTGAGCGACGGAGTCAAAGAATCGGCTCCGTTTTACTTCGATATGCACAATGATCACGAAAGCAGTATGACGTGGCAGGTTGAGCGTGGTGCGTTTGACCAGATGTTGGTGGAGCGGGCAATCGAGCTAGGAGCAACCGTTCACACATCCGCTCACGTGAATTTTTGCATCTTCGACAAAGGGACTGCAACGGGAGTCAGTTGTCGTTTGACGGGCGAAGACGGCAAGAAAACAGATCGCGAAGTTCAGGCTCGAGTCGTCGTAGACGCGACAGGCCAATCAGCATTTATCAGCAGTCGGCGAGGTCAACGAGAAGCTGATCCTCGGTTAAAGAAAGCCACCATTTGGACCTACTGGGAGAATGCTCATCGTGATTCTGGTAAGGATGAAGGGGCGACGTTGATCATGCAGACCCCAGACAAAAAGTCTTGGTTCTGGTATATCCCGTTGCCCGAAAACATCGTGAGTGTCGGATGCACGGGCAGTTTAGAATACATGTTTGGCAAAGGACACGCAGGAGCTGAAGCTGTTTATCAGCGTGAACTGGAGCGTTGCCCGGCAATGCAAAAGCGATTGCAAAATGCGACTCGAGCGACCGACTACTTCACGACAAAAGACTTCAGTTACTACGCCAAAGAGGGCGCAGGCAATGGCTGGGTACTGGTCGGAGATGCTTTTGGTTTCATCGACCCTGTCTACAGCAGTGGCGTGTTCCTAGCATTGAAGGGGGGAGAATACTGCGCTGACGCCGTTCATGATGCTCTGCAACGCAACGATCTCACCGGTCCTCGCTTGGGCCAATGGCAACCTCTTTACAAACAAGGCATCGAGAACTTTAAAAAGCTGGTGTATGCGTTTTATGCAGAAGGATTCAGCTTCTCGACTTTCCTGAAAGCACACCCCGAATACAAAGGCCACATGGTCGACATTTTGGTTGGAGATGTTTTCAAACCTGGTGTTTCTGACATCTTTGATGCCATGGGGTTGGTTCAACCCAAGCTTGATACGCCCGACACGACAGGGAAAGAAAAGTTGGCGATTGCGTAGTTATTCGCAATGAGCTTGGGCTTGCTTAGCAGCCCGCTCGAAAAGCCTAGATGTGGTCCGCCGACGCGTGAGCGAGGGATGAATCCCCGAAACCCTAATGTTCTGCACGGCCGATATCTCTCGCTCACGCGTCGGGTTGCCTTGTTCAACGGGCACTGAGATGGTGCGCAGATTGCGTCTTGTTGTTGAATGAGCTTCCATCGGAAGCCTGTCCGCTGTGCGAGGCGGTTCACGGTGCGTGAGCGGCCCGCGGTGCAATCCGTCAGGCAATCCACTGGCTGGAAAAGTGGGAACGTCGAACGTTCCAGCGAGGCTGTTCTCACCGCCCGCCCGTCACTGCCAACGCTCAAACACTTTTCGTTAACAGTTCATCGATACTTTCGGCGTCGTGGTCAGCTAACGGGATGGGGCGGCCTACGTTGCTAGGATTTGTTGATGCGGGATCAAGTTCCAACGCCTCACAGATCGTCGATATCAGTGCGGGGACTGTAACGGGGCGATCTTCAATGGCGACTCCGTCGTCGCTTGTTTTTCCGATTGCTTGGCCACCTTGAATCCCGGCTCCACCTAACGCGGTGCTCCAGCTGTTCGGCCAGTGGTCTCGCCCTGAATTGCTGTTGATTTGAGGCGTGCGGCCGAATTCGCCCATCCATACAACCAAGGTGTCGTCCAGCATGCCACGTTGTTTCAAGTCGGACATCAATGTTGACCAAGCGGGATCCAGTACTCCGCACAACTGGCCAACTTGATCGAAGTTTTCTGTGTGAGTATCCCAGCCTGCACCAGATCCATTGCCGTCTGAGCTGCTTAACGTGACCTCAACAAAAGACACTCCGTGCTCCAATAACCGACGAGCCAACAGGCAGCCTTGACCAAATCCGTTGCGGCCGTAGGCATCTCTTAAGACGTCGTCTTCTTTGCTTAGGTCGAAGGCTTTTGTGGACGTGGAATTCATCATGCGGACAGCCTTCTGATAAGCCTCGACGTGGCTTTCGCCAGGCGTACCGGGGCGCTCTTGAAGGAATTCCTGTTCAGATGCCTTGAGGAGATCTAATCGAGTTGCCATGCGCCTTTTCGCCACGCTCTCTGGTGGTTTCAGGTTTTGTACTTGGAATTCGATTGCCGCATCTTCCGCATTCGCAGCGGGTTGATTTGATTCAACGACCAGTGGTGACCAAGAGGGGCCCAAAAATCCAGAGCTATATGCTGCTGGATTAAAAGCCTGAAAAGGATTGATACTGAAATACGCGGGGAGGTCTGAAGTTGTGTCTGCAAGTCGTTCAGCCAGCAGAGCTCCCAGAGTCGGATAGCGGATGGGGCCTTGAGGCAGATAGCCAGTGTGCATCAAGTAGGTGGCTCGAGAATGGTCGCCTTCTTTGGTCGTCATGGACCGTAGAATGGCAAGGTCATCCATTTGTTTGGCAATCCCGGGCAGATTTTCGCTGATGGATATCCCGGGGACGGAGGTTGCGATGGCCTTGGTGGGCCCGCCGTTTTCGTGGTCGGGTTTGGGGTCAAATGTTTCCATCTGACTGGGGCCACCTGACATCCACAACAGAATGCACTTCTTGGGGGACTGATGGTTCCCTTTTTCAGCGGCTCTATTTTGCATGGCCGCTTGGATCTGCCTCGCCAGCCACGAGCTTCCCAAGGCTGCTGAACCGATGGCTGTGGAAGACTTGAGCAGCCCTCGTCGAGTCAGTTTGAGATGTTGTGAGTTTTGAATCATAACTTGCTTTCGAATGTCGACCGGTGCAGGCAATGAGAGACTGTGTATCGTCAAAAATTAATGGTTCAGCAGAAACTCACTGCTGTTCAATAGCACCCAAAAGACGTCTGCAAATCCGGCTTCAGTCGTTTCTGATTCCTTCATTGCTGCGATGTGCTGAAGAGCTCGTTCAAGCTGGCTTGGTTCTGGTTTACGTGAAACAGTCGCGAGGTACAGTGCTTCAACTTTCTGAGCTTCATTCATCCCGGGGAACAGTGTGATGGCTTTCATTGTCACGCTGTCTTCGAGGCTGGTTGCATCGTTGACGAAATCACCGTTCATCATTGCGAGAGCTTGAAGCACGGTGGTCTGTCGTTCGAGAGATGACCGGTCTGTGGTGCGAAATAAATTTAGAAAGCGTGATCGAGGCGTATTTTGTTGAATCACAAATGGGTTGTCACTGCGATAAGGTTGATAGAAGCCAGTTGCCTCAGCGAGGCTATCGAAAAACTGTTCTGGAGTGAGTCCTCGCAGTGCAGATCTTGCAAACAGATCGGGATCATCTTGGCTATCGTCCGACTTTCGACTGCTTAGCTGATAGGCCTTCGTAGCCGTGATGATTCGAATGGTGCGATCCAATTGATAGCCGTGTTCTTGGAAGTCTTCGGCCAATAGATCGAGAACCTTCGGCAAAGCGGACGGGTTGTTTTCTGAAAAGTCGTCGATGGGATCAACCAGTCCTTGGCCGAAGAATCCAGCCCAAAGACGATTCACGGCCATTTTTGCAAACCACGGATTCTTCCGGTCGACAATCCAATCGGCAAGCAGTTCGCGAGCCGTCTCTTCTTTGTTTGCCCAGTTGGGTTCGCTGCCTGTCAGAAACATTGCCGGGACAGTACGTTCTGTTCCGGGGATCAAAATCGATTGACTGGCGCGTTCACTGGGAACCGCCATCATGGCAAGTTGAGCATTGTCGGTGTTGCTTTCGAATCCAGAATAGAACGCAGCGAGATTCCAAAACTGATCCTGAGTCCATTGATCAAAGGGGTGATCGTGGCATTGAGCACAATCAAGGCGTACTCCCAGAAAGGCCCTTGATGTTGCGGTTGCCAAGTTTTCTGGTTTGAATTCTCGGGCGGCAAAGAAGGCATCTGGGCGACTCGCGTTCGTGATCGCATTCCCTGTGTTGCCGAATTCTGTTGTGATGATTTCACGGGCCAGTTGGTCGTAGGACGTTCGATCAGCCAAACGTTGCCAAAGCCACGCTTCGAAGCCGGGCACCAAGAATCTTAAATTCGCTTGCTCGGTGGCTTCAGGGATCAACGAGTTCCGCAAACTGATTGTCAGGTGACGAATGAACGCGGGGCTGTCTAAAAGTTCGTCGACAAGTGCTTCTCGTTTTAAAGCAGTTGGTTTCGAAGTCGGCGAAGATGAAGCTGTCGTCAAAAACTGTCTGACTTCGGAAACCGCTGGAATCCGTCCGACGACGTCCAAATAAACTCGTCTCAAAAATTCAGCATCAGATGCCGGATCGGCAGGTACGATTTCTTCATCGTTCCATGCCCGTTCAAATTCAGCGTCAATTTTCTGCACCGTCGATCGCCAAGAACCGTCGGGTTCAGCTGCCGTTGTGGCTGGCAAGGCGAACAAGAGACTACAGATGAATAGAAAACCTGGTTTCGTCAAGCTCATGATCGATTTGCTCGAAGAGAGGACCGCTGATGTCAGGTAACTCGTGCTGACTGGCTCGCTGTGGGCTGTTCTTTAGAACGAGCAGGTCGCAGAGTCTACAGGATCACTTTTGAGCGTCGGTTTGTCTATCGCTTTCTGGATTCCCTTGGTGAGAAGGCAAGATCTTCTGATTGGTCAGTGCGTTGTTTGTGCGGACGTCAGAAAGCAAGTTGAACGGGTGTCTGTTCACTATTTGCGATCTGCAGTTCGCGTTGAGCATCCAGTCAGCGTGATTGCCGACACACGCGAACTGACACGTGCGAATGGGGACGTGCGAATGGGGACGTGCGGCCGCCTTGTCAATGGGTTGTTGAAGCATGTGAACGGGCTATGTGCCTGCGTCTGTTCCGCCGACTAGGCCTTTGACACTTTCTCCCAACCATTGCCAGAGACCTTGGCCGTAGTACCACGCCAGGCCGACGACTCCTGCAATAACGGCAAGCCAGATGACGAGGCCCACTGTGCCCACCAGAGCTCGAAACTTGTTTCGAATCCAACGCCAGCGGCTGCGACTTTTCTGATCTTTTTCAACCTGCTTGTACAGGCTTTTCATGTCCTGCTTACGAGCTTGATTGCTGTGGCGGCTGAGACTGTCTTCAATCGCTTCGGTGAATTCTGAATACTGAGCCAGCGGCAGGTAGGTCGCTTCAGCAGACATCTTGGCCTTGCCCTTTGCCGTGATCTTGCCTGTGCGAATCATTTTCAGAATACGACTGGTTGACAGCTTTTCAATCGCGAGGTTGCCTTCTGGGTCCTCAAATTGCACAAACCAAACTCGACGAGGAGTGCTGCTTTTGGTGCTTTTTCTAGCATCTTTCTTAGATGAAACGTCTGCACTGCGAATCGCCATGGTGCGGGGCGATGCCACAGTGTTTGCTACTGTGGTGACTTTTGCTGGAGCTGCCCCATCGATAAACGAAAGCTTTTCGTTCATGACACCAAGTGATGTGAGATCAGTGATGATCTGCGCGCAGTCCGAGTAGCGGTGATTGGGGTCCTTGGTCATCATCTTGTCGATGATGAGGTCTAATCTTTCTGACACATCTGAACGTAGGCTTCGTGCAGGTGTGTACTTGCCTTCTTCCTTCGCAAGAATTAGTTCTAGAGTGTTGTCTGCGTTGAATGGAACTTTACCGACAAGCATGTGATAAAGGGTGGCTCCCAAGGCGTAAATGTCGCTGCGTTGGTCGACCGTCTTTGCGCTGCGAGCTTGTTCGGGAGCCATGTAAAGCGGTGTTCCCAAACCGGTTCCGCTTTGAGTCATCGAGACGTCTTCGTCCAGCACTTTCGCTAGACCAAAGTCGGCCACTTTGACAACCCCTTTGCTGGTTAACAGAATGTTATCCGGCTTGATGTCGCGGTGAATCATGTTGAGTTCGTGAGCGTGAAGCAATGCTTCGGCGCTGACGGCAGCAATGTGGACAGCGTCTCCAATCGGCAACAGTTTGTCTTGGTTCAGCCAGTCCTGCACGCTGCGACCATCGATGTATTCAATGGCAGCAAAGTGGACGCCTTTGAACGAGTCTGCAGAATATACTCGGACAATGTTGCCGTGATCCAGCTTTGCCATCGACCGTGCTTCACGCAGGAAGCGTTCGACGAAGTCTTGCTTCTTGGCAAGGTCTTTTGACAGTGTCTTTACCGCAACCAACCGGTCGAGGCTAACTTGACGAGCTAAAAAGACTTCGCCCATGCCGCCTTTGCCAAGACGTTTCTTTAGCTCAAAATCACCGATTCGAGTAACCGCTTTTTTCTTCGGCTTCGGGGCTGGTTTTGGGGCTTCACCTTCAGACACCAGGAGTCACCTTTTTATCTGGATACAAATGTTTGTTCCGTCCGAATCTTATCTTGTCAGCTTCACGACCCGCTCGGACGAAAGGTCGTTCAAGAATCGATCGTTGGTTCATCATGACCGCTGCCGACGCCTGACTCTACGATAACATGCTGCGAACTGCACTTCGTTTTGATTTTTGGAATCGTTCATCCCTGATCATCGTTGCTTTAATCTTTGTCTTATCTAGTCGGAACGATTGTACTGAATTTGCCGTCCGATCGTCTGCCCGTCCAGCATCTCCTTGACTGAAATGACGGTCAGCATTTTGCTTTTAGAACTGCTGAAACTTTCACTTGCGAATTGTCGCTGATCGTTTCGCAATCATTGAATTGTGGGGCCCTCTGCGACACGTACGATGTCCGAGGCTTCTAAAACGGTTGCCGTGTTAAGGTTTCGAATGCTTCGCGATAACGAGCTGCCGTTTGTTGAATGATTTCTTCCGGTAGCGCGGGTGGTTCGCTCACTCGATCCCAGTCTGAAGCGAGCAACCAATTGCGTACAAACTGTTTATCGAACGATGGAGGACTCATGCCCTCTTGGTAGTCTTGTTCGGGCCAAAACCGACTGCTATCCGGGGTGAGGACTTCGTCAATCAAAATCACTTCGCCGTCCTTCAGGCCGAATTCAAATTTTGTGTCGGCAATGATGATGCCGTGTTGGGCGGCATAGCTGATTCCATCTTGATAAATCTGCATCGACAAATCCCGAAGTTTGTCTGCCAGTCCATCCGGGTAGTGCCCCTTCATCTTCTGTTTCATGGTCTCGAAGCTAATGTTTTCGTCGTGACCTGATGCTGCTTTTGTGGCTGGTGTGAAAATTGGTTGAGGCAGTTGACTGCTTTGCTTTAATCCAGCTGGCAGAGTGACTCCGCACACTTTTCCGTTGTCTTGATACTCATTCCAACCGCTGCCAGAAAGGTAGCCTCTCACAACACATTCAAAAGGAATCACGTCGGTTTTGGTAACGACCATGCTGCGGCCTTTGAGGCTGTTAGCAATTTGAGCGTCGATCCCCAAAATAGAAGCATCGTCTGACAAAAAGTGGTTGGGGACGCCAAGGCGATCAAACCAAAAGCGACTGATTCGATTCAGCACTTCGCCCTTCCGAGGAATGCCGCTGGGAAGCACAAAATCGAAGGCGCTGATTCTGTCTGAAGCGACGAATAGCAGGCGATCTCCGAAGTCGAAGATGTCTCGAACCTTGCCCTGCATCATTGGAATGTCGGGAATACTGGTGTGTAGCAGCAAGTCTGTCATGTACGTCGAGTCGCTGGAATTATGGAAGAGGGTGGATTGAGAAGGAAACACAAGTCGATCTTGCTTAAGAATCATCGGTAAGATCGGTTAATCATTGCTGATCCGAGTCTATCCGGTGCTGTGCCGTTGAACAATCAAGTCAAATGACCGTAGACTGCCGAGCTGAGTTTTGGTGGAATCGTTCATTTTTCGTGTTTTGCTTATTCCTTGTGTGCTTGAAAGCCCTGTCGTCAATCATGGGAACAATCGAATTCACCTGTGACACAGACGATCTGCTTGATCGCGATTGCCTTTCCAAGGCTGACTTTGTGACGTTTGATGGCCGAGTTGTGCCCACCGTCACGGAATTTTCTGGTCGCCAACTGATTTGTCGCCGCGAGATGTCGGACAGCAGTAAGCTGCGAGTGATGTGTCACATGGGGAATCGTCACCAGATTGCTCAGACAACCTCACTTCGTGAATCCGATCGCCCCTACTCTCTTGAGCTAGAATTAGCTCGCGGCGAACTTGCTCGTGTAAGAACGTTTTTTGCTTTGTGGACGGGTGCAGGGCTAAAGTCGAACGCAGCGCTGGAATCGGGCATTCAGAATGCTCACAACGCTTTTCGCAAAGCCATTTTTTCAGATTCGATTTCAGCGGCAATCGAAGCCTTGCGGCTGGCTGCAGATGCCAGTGATTCACTGGTGCTTGAATATGTGCGGCAACGATTAACATTTCGACGTCAGCGTCAGCAAAATTTTCCCATGACAGTGGGGTGCCGACTGACTCAAGTGCCGCTGCAGGAAGAAAAATTCCTGTCGACATTCAACGCAGTCCATGCCAAGACTCGCTGGAACCAACTGGAACCCATCGATGGTGAATATCAGTGGGAAGAACTTGACCAACTTGTCGAGTGGACAAATCAACATGGGTTGCTGTGTTGCGGAGGTCCGTTGCTCGACCTTTCATCTGACTGCTTTCCCGATTGGATGAGTCCTTGGAAGGGGGACTTAGTCAACTTGGAAAGCTTCACATCCGACTTTGTGGAAACAGTCGTTGGCCGCTACGTCGGCCGAATTCGCCACTGGGAAGTTGTCTGCGGGCCTAACAGAGGTGGTTCGAATCAGCTGTCGGAAGAGCAACGTCTGAATTTGATTGCTCGTGCCATCGAAGCGGCTCAACAAGTTGATGAGCAGATTCAAATTAGCATTCGAGTTGTGCAGCCTTGGGGCGAGTACCTCAATAGCACCAGCAATCGATTGGCACCAATTCAGTTTGTCGACACGTTAAGACGCAGCGGTGTGAGACTGTCTGAAGTGAATCTGGACCTGCGTTTTGGGGCAAAGTCGCTCGACAGTCTTCAACGCGATCCAATGAGTATGTCTCAACTGCTGGACCACTGGTCGTTATTGCAGATGCCTCTGAACGTCATGATGGCCGTGCCTGATTTACCTCGGAAGATGGAATCAGACAACCTGCCCACCATGATCGCGTGGCAATGCAAGATGATCGAAGACGTGATGTTGCTGTGTCTATCGAAAGAACGGGTCAGTGGTTTTTACTGCCTGAATTGGAATGACATGACGGTTGGCGATCAGCCACTATTGGATTCCGCCGAAAACCTTCATCCCATGGTGGAACGAATTGCTGGCTTCGAAGAATCTTGGTGGCAGTCATCCAACGAATCCTCGTCGTAGTGACGATGCTATCGCTGAAACGGCACTCGTCCCAGAGGAGCACTCCGGCCAGATTCCTTCAAACGCTTTAAGAGAACTTGAAGTTCTTGACGCTTCGCTTCGTTTTTGAAGTACAGATTCGTAGTTTCGCCTGGATCAGCATCAAGGTTGTAAAGCTGTCCCGGAGCATCGGGCGCTGTTTCTGGGATGGCGTATTTCAGCATGTTGCCTTTTTCGTAGCCATTTCCTCCAGAACCCTTATGGTCCAAATACTTCCACGCACCTTGGCGGATTTGGAATTCGCCTCGGAAGCTTTGAGTGAGCAGGTGAGGCCGGACCGGATTTGAATCTTCCTGCTTTCCTAACATCACAGGAAGCATGTCAAAGCTATCCGTCGCTGCATCATCAGGCAGTTCGTAGCCCACAGCTGATGCCACGGTGGCAAAAATATCTGTTGTGTTTGTCATTTGGTTTGACACTTGTCCGGCGGGAATGCTGCCTGGCCAGCGAGCAATCATGGGGACTCGATGACCACCTTCCCAGCCATCACGTTTCATTCCACGCCATCCTCCGGAAGCGTCGTGATTGTGATCCTTTCGCATCCAATCAACATGCAATGTTTCCGCTCCGTTGTCCGAGTTAAACAGAATCAGCGTGTTGTCATCGATTCCAAGTTCCTGCACTAAGTCTAAGACTCGTCCAACGATCACATCCAGTTCCCACACAAAGTCACCTCGAGGCCCCGCCTCGGTCGCTCCGTTAAATTCTTCTGCAGGCAGCACAGGAGCATGTGCGATTTGAGTCGAAAGCACGGCGAAAAAGGGCTGGTCCGACTTCGTCTTGCGATGATCTTTGATGAATTCTTCTGTCTTGTCATAGAACAGCAAATCGGCATTCATGAAATCATAGCCGGGAGCCATCCAACCTTCATCGTTATCCCATCGCCACTTGCCACCGGGATTGGGCAATGTGTCTCGTTTGTGGCGTTGGCTCGCGGGGACCGCGACCATGCCATCTTCAATGTAGCAATAAAGCGGATCTGTGTTGGGGCAGTTCGGAGTCACAAACGATTTGTCAAAGCCTCGAGCTTGAGGTCCATCGATCAGTGGTGTGCTTTTTTCGTAGTCAATCAGCAAAGAAGTTTTGAATCCTCCACCCAGTCGTTTACCTTCTTTGTCAAACCAGCTTAAGCCAACGTGCCACTTGCCGAAGACTCCTGTGCGATAGCCTTTTTGCTTCAGCATTTCGCCGATGGTCAGTGTTCCCGGCTTGAGATAACTGGGACCACCCGGCCCTTCGAATGCTCCACCACCTCGACCCGTCGAACGGTAAATCTGCTGTCCAGAAAATAAACCATAACGAGACGGCGAGCAAATTGTGGAAGGGCTATGAGCATCGGTAAAGCGAATGCCTTCCGCAGCCATTTTGTCTAGCCGAGGTGTCTTGTAGGCGGATTCAGAGTTGTAGCACGACAGATCGCCGAACCCAAGGTCATCAGCGTAGATGACAATGATATTGGGCTGAGACGCGACGTCTTCAGTAGTAACGAGGCCCGTTGGGTCTGCCGCAGAAACAGGTGCGAAGGCGCAGAAGCCAATTGCAATAACGTACATCAACGCAGCACTCGGGAAAGAAAGACTGCCCTGATCTGGCTTCTTTCTGGACGATGTGCTGCTGAATGCGGATGTCCAAGGGGATATGATTTTTAAGCCGTTGCTTAAGTTCATGGTGTCTCGCTTTTGTCGTTGTCTTCAATTGATGAAAGAACGCTGGCAGGTCGGGCGGAAAGTTAAAATCACCTTCCGGCTGTCATGGAAATGAGCCCCGATGGTTAAGAATCTTACCGCCGGTTGGCCGTCGAACACAGTGATGAGAACGGTGTACGAGCAATGAATTCGCAAACGAGTGCTGGCTCTCTTCATTAATGGCGTTCGTTGCGAGTGAGAATAGGTTGATTGTCTTCTGGTAGGCCAGTGATACTTATATCCTTGCGGTAGGTGTAGGTGGGTGGTTATTGGTGCCGTAGGTGTGTAGTGTGCTTCGTTGCCAATCAATTTTTGTGGAAAGAAGGAAGTATGAGGATCAATCAACTCGAGTCGATTGGTATTCAGTTCAGCCTGTTCGCTGCCATGTTTTGCGCTGCCATGTTTTGCAGTGGCCTGTTGGGCTGCAGCAATTCGCCCATTGAATCACCGCCTTCTACGAACTCTGCTGAAGCCCACTTGGTGTCGCAGGAAGACTATGCGTCTTTCAGAAAACGTTTTCGTACGAATTTAGTGCGAACTGGGCCATCGCCGCAGCGGGCTGCCGAGCTTTCAGTACCTTCTAGAGCCACAAAGCTTACCTACGAATCTGACTCGCTGATATTGAATGCTCTTTACTCGCTTCCAAATGGTGACCAGCCAGATCGCTCTCGCAAGGTGCCGGCTGTTGTCTTTCTTCACGGTGGGTTTGCGTTTGGCGACGGTGATTGGGACATGGTGACCCCGTATCTGGATGCAGGATTTGCCGTTATGATTCCCCTGTTGCGCGGTGAGAATTTTCAGGATGGAGATTTCACGTTGTACTATCGTGAGGTCGACGACGTCTTGGCAGCAACTGAGGAATTGACAAAACAGTCTGAGATTGATCCTGAGCGGATTTTTATCGCTGGACACAGCGCTGGCGGTACACTCGCCACTTTGGCGAGCCTAACATCGGACCGATTTCGTGCGGTCGCTTCTTTTTCGGGAACGATGGATGTTCGGTCTGAGGATCAAGCACCATTGTTAGTTTTTGATACGACTCAAGCCGACGAATTTCGGGCTCGATCCGTCATTGAGTTTTCGGCAAGTTTCAAAAGTCCAGCAAGACTATATTTTGGCCAACAAGAACGTTGGGCACGACAAGAAACAAATACGACCGCAAGCCAAGCCCAAGCATATGGGTTAGATGTGAAGGCTGTTGTTGTCCCTGGTGATCACTTTTCGAGCGTCCCGCCTGCGATGCATCAGTCGATCAAGTTCTTTCAATCTCAGCTGTAATTCGATTTGAGTTTCGTTGGTGTGGATTGGGCCTTCCAGGCACTCGAAGTGGTTTCTTCGTCCCTGTTTTTTGCGTGTGCCTCCCGCGTTCATCTGGCCCGCGTTCATTGGGCCAGTGCTCATTGGGCCAGTGCTCATTTCAGCTCAGTTTCAATTCGGCCTGATTTCAATGCAGCCTCTGGGCCGCTCGCAGATCGATTGCCATCATGAAACTCCGACAGTATCTGTTATCAATCAATCTGCCATCAATCCATTGGGCCTGCTCCATGGCCGCCGACGACTGTTAAGTAACCTCACGTGTTATCGATAGTACTGTGGCTTTCGTGGTTGGACTCCCAGTTTTTCGTAGTTGAACCCTGGTTTCAGTGGTTTGTAATCACCGATGATGTCAACGCTTGAATCAGCTTTGATCGATGCTTCTAAGCCCATGCCCCAATAGGCAGCGTTCACGGTCAGTCGGCGAACTCCCTCGTTCGAAAAGTCTTCCGCGGATCCCATCGTATAATGAAAGATCTTCGAAGTGTGGCCGTAGTTGCCCGTCCATTCTTTGACCCATGCAACCGGCAATGGTTCTTTGTTTTCGTTGATAGCGGCGTCTGGTTCTAGGTTGACTAAGGGTTGGCCCATGACCAAAGCGGTGCAGTCACTTGGGAACGGAAATTTTTCGTTGTGACATCGATAAACGTCTGACGTTCCCCAAACATTTGTGACGCCGGTCAGGATGGGATGAGCACTTTGTTCTGGCACAAGGATGCCTCGAGTGGATTCGCGATGCCATCCTCCATGGTGCCCCATAAATGTTCCACCAAGATAGTCTCGAAGGTTCACCGTCTTGCCACCCACTTTGTAATTCTTTGATCCCTTGAAACCATGGTTTGTTGTGCGCAGAGCAATCAGTGGTTTGCCCGAATCGAAGTAGTTGTGAAAGTGCTGCATTTGATCGTCGGGCAAATGCATAAAACGAGAGACCATGATCAAACAATCCGCACTGACCAAATGTTCCAAGCCGGGGATTCTGTGCCGCTTCGTTTTATCTTTAAATGGAGCTGGCAAAGTTGGGTCGACTTCGCCCTCTTCATTGACTGAAAACAAGACAGTGCAGTCGAAGCCGTGATGCTTGGCCAGCACTTTGGCCAACATCGGCATTGATTGCTCGCTGCGGTATTCTTGTTCGGCAGCGATCAGCACCACGTGTTTGCGGTTGTTGCTGTTTTGGCTTCCCTTGTAAGTCAGCCACAAGTCACTTTCTGGCACCGGATGCCGATGTAAATCCAACGACTGGACCCAAACATTGCGGTACTGAACCTGATTGTGATGGCCTTGCAGCTTGATGGGACGAGGAAACGGTTCCTCTTTCTTGCCCGCACCAGTTTTGCGTTGCAGAACATAATCGTCGTGAATGAGCCGTTCGTTTTGGTAGACGGTGACTCGAGCGTTCTGGATCTTCTGCCCACCAGAAAATCTGGCGGCACGAAATACGATATCGAAGCTCTGCCATTCACCGGCTGCTAAATTCACAAGCTGATCGGGCTTCTTTTGGCGATAGATGCTGCCGTTGTAGCTGGTCTTGTAATCTTCCGAGCTGACTCCAAAAGAATTTAGAATCTGCAACTCATATCGTTCCTGAATGTAAACTCCGGAATTGCCGTTCTTTTCAGGCGGCACATCTCCTGCATCATTGACGTTGAATTCAACATGCATGCGGAAGTCTTGGTATGCATCCGGAGTCACCACGCTGTCCCATGTTGGGGATGCGGTCAGGATGCCGCCATCGAATGTCCAGAGTGATTTGCGTTCGGGTTTTTCAGGGACAAACAATGATCCGTCGGCACCAACCAATTGAACGGCTGCTTCGGGGCGTTCAAAATTGACGATTTGTTGAGTGGCTGCTTCTGAAACGAGATCGTTGGGCTTCACTTTCGGAGCAACGGGTTTCCTCACTTTGATCGCAGTAGGTTTGGGGATTTCATTCAAAGTATAATAAGCACTGGAATGCAGTAGCAGCTGGCCATCGACGGATTTCATTTCGGGCAGATGGAAGTCGTGGACATGGCCTTGAACCAATCCCTTGACGTTCACGACGACGCTTAAGCCGTCTTTTGCAACGACTGCCGAAACGGCTTTGGGAATCGTTTGATCCACCTCTGGGCTGCCATACCCTTGACGATACAAATGAGTAAACGTCTTCAGTTGGTATGTCTTGGGATTTGCTGCGATTTTGGGATCAACCGGCTTTGTGAATGTCAGCTTAAACCCCTTGGGCTGAGCCGTAATGGTTTTGATTTCGAACGGTACCTTGCCTGTCCAGTCGAGGCGTTGGATTGAGTATGCTTTGGGGCCACGCACGGGCCATCCTCGGTTCGTTCCACCGGCAATCAAATTACCATTTGGAGTGAATTGAACGGCCAGCAGTCCGGTATCGAATCCTTCGCGGAATGGGTAGCAGGCCCCCTGCCATACTCCGTTAACCTTTTCCGTTGTGGCTCGCATGACGACTCCTAAACTGAAGTCTCCAATGAAAATCTGGTTTTCGAAAGGTCCAAATTTGCCTTCTGTTCGATCGACCATGTACCCAGAAATTGATCGGCCCATGCGTTTGTAGGGAAAGACGACCGCATACGGCACCAACTCTTTGACTCGCTTGCGTTCGATTTCAAGCCGAGAAGGAGTGTTCGGTTTAACGGGTACTGGTCCCAGTTCTGGGGCGAGGTCGTACCAGTTAAAGCTGACAGGATGGCCCATGAAACCGCCAGGTTCCAAGACCTTCAAACTGCACGATCCATTCCACGGACCTTGGCTTTCGGCGTAAAACATGACTCCATGTTCGTTCGGGCCAACTCCACAGGGGCTGCGGATTCCGCTGCAGATTGGAATCGTTTTTCCTTCAGGAGTGATCTTGAGACACCATCCACGAAACGGAACCTTTGAATTGTACGATTCGGACAAACACAGGGTCAGCCAGATGTTTCCGTCGGGATCAGGTTTTGATGCGAATGCAAATTCGTGGTAGTTGCGAAAGCCCCAAACATCGCTGATCGTCTCGAATCGATCAGCTCGACCATCCTGATCGTCGTCCGTAATTCGAGTCAATTCTGCTTGTTGATTGACAACAAGCGATCCATTCTGGAAGGACATGCCGAAGATTTCATCCAAGCCTTCGGCAAATTTTTTGAAGGTCGGTTCTGGGTATTTTTTGAAGACTCCGTCAGCAATCAAGATGTCGCCTCGTCGAGTCGAAATGGCCAGCCGTTCGCCATCTGGCAAGACTTCAAAGCTACCAGCTTCCACGGCAAGTTCCTTGGGCAAAGGAACGTCAACCAACTTGTAGTATTCGGCTTCTGCTTCGCCTGTCCCCCAGAATTCCCCAAGCGGTTCTTGCTGAGGCGCGAAGGCGAAGGACGTCGCGATGAAAAATTTGCAGAGTGCTGTCAACATATCTGTGTTTCACGAAAGAGTGACAAGTTATCTCAGGCATGGCCTGACGTCGTGAGCTAAATTCGTCAGCCAAACGCGTTAGCGTCGGGGCGATGTCGTGAAGACTTCGAATCTAAACAACCCATTTGTTCGCTGGTGCCGTTGTTCTTGGCGACTCCAGCGACCGGGGAATACGTCTCGGGCGAGGCCCTAGTTCCAAATGTATTCGATCAACAGTTCCTCAGATTTCGCGCCATCAAACGTCAAAGGCACGATGATCTGTTTGCCAGTTTCTGTTGAAGTCAATTGGCCGGAATGATCAGACGCAATCCGAATCGTGACTCCATTTTTCAGTTTGAATTCTGTTTCTGAAACGGCCGTGATGGCGTCAGCAACTGCCAGTCGAAAACGAATCGAATCAGTGGCCGTCGGTGAGTCCAAGCGAACACGTCGACTTAATGACATCGCAGTCGCGTCTGTTGACTTGGCTGCGAAAAAGAAGTCTTCTGCTTGGATGGTCTTGAAGGAATAACGAAATGTGGGGCGTCGTTGTTTGTCTAAGACATAGCCCTTGAATTGATGCTGTGGAGGTCTTCCGTCATCGATAATCCATGGGTCGTTGATGTCATCCAGTTCTGGACCAGCACCAAGCGATTTCGTGCGGCCCATTGGCCTGACTTTTCCATGGCCTTGTCCGTACCAGACTCCGCTAGGATCGACGAATTGGCCCTTCCAAATCAGCCCCAGTCGGATTTGTTCAGCATCAAAGGCGAGGTTCACTCCGCCCGGATAGCCCACTCCGATTCCTCGCTTGGTCATTTCTGGATAGCCGCGGCGAAGCATTCGAGCTTCTTGAGTGACTTTGATTTCCAGAGGTTCTCGTTGAACACCTCGAGGAGCTCGGGCTTGTCGACCATCTAACAGGTACTGCCAGACCGCTTCTACTTGATCTTCAGGCGTGCCCTCAAGATCGGGGCGAATCGCTTTTCCGTTGGGCCAGAACGACGGCATGACGGTATTGGGGCTGAATCTTTGCGGAGCCAGCATGTACTGATAGAACCAATCTTTATGCAGGCGTTCAGACATTTCTGTCACATCAACAGCCGGCATTGTATCGGCAATTTTGTACTGATAAGTGTGACAGGCAACGCAGTTCAAGCCCTGGTTGCCGACTAGCTTCAGGCCAAATTCACGTGTCTTCTTTTGGTCTTTTACCTGCGCAAAATTGGTTTGGGCCAACGAATCTGTCTGTTGAAATAGATCGATCAAATGGCCAACGTTGTCCTTGCCAAATTGAGGCATTCGAGTCTTCATGTAAGGCCGAATGGCTCGACCATTGACTAAAACATCTCGCATCCATTTAGATTTTAACTTGGCTCCGACACCAGTCAGTGTCGGGGGAATCCGGCCCTGTTCACCAAGATTCATGTTGGTGGTTTGAAAGTGAATGCTGCGTTCTGGTGTGACTCCGCCAAGGCTGTCACGACTGTGACAGGCCGTGCAGTTTAGGTGAGCCAGTGTGAAGTCGATTTGCTGTTCATTTGAAATTTTGCCAGCATCCACGCCAAGGGCCGTGCGAATCTGACTTCGTTCTGTTTGAGTAAGTTCAAATTGTGGCAACTGTTTGGGAACTTCAGATGACAAACAGCCCCGCGCTGGATTTAGGTCATTCATTGACGGTGGTCGGGGCATTGGCTGCGTTTGGGGATCGATGATTCCCGAATGGCATTGGATGCAATTGAGTGACTGAAACAACGCCTTGCCAGCATTGACTAATTCTGTGTTGGCTGGATATTTCGGCGAAGAGGATGTCTTTTGGGATGCTTGCAGCAAGTAGCCCGAAACGTCGACAGCTTCACGATGACTGAGTTGCATGTTGGGCATCCGGCCCGACGCTCTCACGCTGTGTGGGTTTTTCAGAAATTCCGTCAACGCTGGCACAGAATACTTGCCGTTCAGATCTCCGAGAGGCACTGATTCTGAGAGTTGCTGTTCGATGGCTTCGTCGTTTCGCGGCGCGTGGCACGCCACACATCCGACTGTGTGAAACACTTCTTGGCCTTGAGCGATCACGGGCGTTTCGGTTGTAGCCGCACAGTCGTCGACGTAAGTGTTGCCATTCAAGGTCGTTAGAAAAGCAACGATCGCTGTTGCTGAATCTGATTGAGCCGAACGATCAAGGTGTCTCATCATATGCGGCATCGTTGAGCCAGTTTTGACACCTGCAGGGTCTGCAATAAAGTTTGCCAGATACTGTGGGTTGAGCTTGTTTGCCGACCACTTTAAATCTGGTGCCGCTGGCTTCAATGATTCGGCCAACTGTGCGGATGGAGTATGGCACGAAGCGCAGTTGTACTTTCGCAGTAAAACAAGTCCCCGCATTTCGTCGCTCAGTTCTCGCTTTGCCAGAACGGCAGAAGCTTGTTGAGTGACAGGCCCGCGTTCTTTGGTGTCGATCACGTAACGCAGTAAGTCGAGAAACTGTTGCTTGCCTTTTAATTCATCGACAAGTCCATCTGGCATGATGGATTTGGAACCGGGGACAAGCTCATCGATTTCACTTCTTGGGATCTTGACCAACTGCTCTACGTTTTGAGCGTCTCGAAGAATGATACGGTCTGCATCTTGTTGAACGATGACTCCGTTCGACGTTCGCCCATCGGTTTTGACCACGATCGTTGTTTGGTATTCCTTCTTGATCACCCGAGATGGTTGCAGGATGGATTCCACTAACGACACGTCCGTGACGTCTTTTCCCAGACGGCTTAGGTCTGGCCCGATCCGATCTTGGTCTGCGGTTGGGCGATGGCACTTCGCGCAAGCGATGTTGCCTTGGTGAAATAGGATCGCCCCACGTACGATGTTTCCGCTTTCGCGAGCCTGCGCAACAAGCTTTTCCGCAGGTTCTTTTAGTAAATCTTTGGTAAGCGTTTGCCCCTGCAAAAGGCCTAGATTTAGGAAAGTTATCGCGATCCAAATGGTTCGCTGGGCGATCAAATGTTTCACGCTGTGACCTCCAATACGGGTGCTCCAAGAACATCCAGTTTCGGTGTGATGCCTAGCCCTGCATCTGTGCTGGCTTTCATGAATCCGTTTTCACGCTTGGGCGCGCCATCCGCGGTACTGACAGATACGTAGCTGTTGAAGTCGGTACTGGTGAAGCGGAATTCTTCTGGAGTACTGTGAGCCAAATGAGCAATCGC
Organism: Fuerstiella sp.; assembly: GCA_039974975.1. Lineage (GTDB taxonomy): Bacteria > Planctomycetota > Planctomycetia > Planctomycetales > Planctomycetaceae > Fuerstiella. Next base: position 32,213 of record JBDWHY010000052.1, read on the forward strand.
AGCTGTCGTGATGTCTCCGCCCCAGCTGTCTTCTAATGTCATGGCGATGCCCATGCTGACACAAAGATCTCGAGCTTGTTTGGTTTTTGTGAGTCCGCCTAATTTGCTGATTTTCAGATTCACGACGTCCATCGCGAGATCGCTCTTGGCACGCAGCAGCCTGTCTAATCCGTCGATGTTTTCGTCGAGAACGAATGGGTGGTCCGTGTGTCGCCGAATGGCAAGACATTCTTCGTATGTCAGGCAGGGTTGTTCGATATACACGTCCAGTTCGCGAACCGCTCGTACAACTCGCATGGCTTCGTGCTGAGTCCAGCCGGTATTGGCATCGGCAACCAGCCGGTCGGTTGGTCGTAGAACAGCGCTGGCGGCGTGAATGCGTTGAATATCGGTATCAGGATCTCCACCGACCTTCAGCTGAAACCGGGTGTACCCTTGATCTCGATAGCCAGCAACATTGTTCGCCATTTCATCGGGGGCAACCTGAGAAATTGCTCGATAAAGTCGAACTCCTTCGCCAAAGCGACCTCCCATCAATTGGCAAACGGGAAGTCCGCTGGCTTTGCCAAGAAGGTCCCAACAAGCAATATCGATTCCCGTTTTAACGTACGCGTGCCCTTTTAACGCAGCGTCCATTCGGTGATTTAATACGCCCAATTCTCGAGGATCAAAGCCGATTAAATGAGGTCCCAATTCTTTAATCCCAGCTCGTACACCTTCCGCGTAGGCTGGTAGATAGAAAGGTCCCAGTGGGCAGACTTCACCGTATCCGATCAAGCCGCATTCTGTTTCAACGCCCACGATGGTGCTGTCAAAAACAGTCACCGATTTGCCGCCAGACCATTTGTAAGATCCTTCGTTGAGAGGCAGTTCAACGCGATAGGCAAAAATTCGAGCGATTTTCATGTGTTAATAATCTCAAGGATATTCTAAACGAAACGGACAGCCCAAAGGCCAAACCAGTGTAAACTTTGATTGTCTTCTACTCTTGGACCAAACCGTCAGGAAATCATGAATTTGCGCACAGAACACACTGCCTCGCAAACTCCCGGTGGTGCCAAACCCAGAGGTGTGTCATCGATTGACGTCGACGTGTTGGCTGAGCTCTTTGATTCTGCACCTGATGTTGCCTTTTTTGTCAAAGATTCTGACGGCAGGTACGTTGCTGTCAACGACTCATTGGTCAAACGCCACGGCTTAAAGTTTCGGGCAGACGTCATTGGAAAGCGTTCTCGAGATATCTGCCACGGAGACTTTGGGCAGGCTGCGTCGAAACAGGACGAGAACCTGTTGAAGACAGGACGCCCATTGATTGAACACTTGGAGATGCACTGGAATCGTCCAAACGATCCGGTTTGGTGCCTCACCACCAAGCAACCATTGCGTGATGCTGATGGAAAGGTGATTGGCATTGTGGGCTTTTCCAGAGACGTTCGAGTGACCGTGCAGCAGGACGAAATTCCTGGCGAGTTTGCCGTTGCTTTAAAAGAGTTCGAAAAAACGCTTGCCGCGGATATCACTCCTTCATGGTTTGCTGAGCGAGCTCAATTAAGCCCGCAGCAGTTGGTCCGGTTTACGAAACGTGTCTTCGGCCTGACTCCAACTCAGTTCATCGCAAAAATTCGAATCGCTGCGGCATCGCAAAAGCTGCGAGAGACTTCAAATTCTGTTTCTGAAATTGCAGTCAGCTGTGGCTTTTACGACCACAGTGCGTTTACTCGAGCGTTCCGTAGTGCCACGGGTGTGACTCCAACCCAGTTTCGTCGTCAAGGTGAGCAGACAATTTGAATGGTGCGATGAACGCCGGCGATTCATGGAAGTCGCTTGATGCAGCCGAAAGACAGCCAGGCCTTTCTACGATCACCAGACACTTGGCGCTTGTCAGATTATTGGGCAATTCAAGTATCTGATGAATCAATGCGGCTTGCTAATTCGTCTCGATTGGCAGTTCATTCCTTCACGACGTGGTCGTATCGTGAGAAGATACGGTGAACTGAAACCATTCGCATTCGATCGAGACAACAAATGACTCTTCCCGGAATCAAGCAATTCGACCTCACTGGCAAAGTGGCGATCGTGACAGGAGGTTCCAAAGGGTTGGGATTCGCGATGGCATCTGGCTTGGCATCTGCTGGAGCCGATGTGTTGTTAGCAAGTCGAAATCTTGATGAAGCTCAGGCTGCTGCCGACAAGATCGCTAGCGACTACGGCCACCGGGCAATTGCGTTTTGTGGTGATGTGACATCGTCTGAAGCCAACGAAGCGATGGTGCAGCAGGCGATCAGTGAATTGGGAAGTCTCGATATTTTGATTGCAAACGCCGGCGTCAACATTCGAGGATCGATCGACGAACTGTCGGCTGACGAATTTCGCGAGGTGATGGACGTCAATGTGAACGGAGTTTGGCTTTCCTGTCGAGCTGCGATTCCTCACATGAAGAAGGCGAATTACGGACGAATTATTCTATTGGCAAGTACTCTGGGTTTGGTTGGTCTGGAAAATCGCACTCCTTATGCGTCCAGCAAGGGCGCGGTGGTGCAAATGAATCGAGCCTTGGGCTTAGAACTTGCAAAGACAGGAATTACCTGCAATGCAATTTGCCCCGGGCCATTCCTGACTCCTATGAATATTCCCATTGCCGAAGATGAACAAACAGAAAAGTTCATCGTCGGTGCCGTCGCGATGGAACGATGGGGGCAATTGAACGAGATCCAAGGGGCCGCCATCTTTCTTGCTAGCGACGCGTCCAGTTATATGACGGGCAGCACAGTGACCGTGGATGGTGGCTGGACGGCTCGATAATAAAAGGGCGAAGCCACGTGAATTACAATTCAGCAAAGAGTTGAATCAAGTCACGCTGATGGCACCGTTTCTGTTCGTCCTGTTCAGCCAACAGGCATGGTTTTGGGTTTGAAGAGATCGATTCAGATGGGCGAGAACATATCGTAGGACAAAATGGGTGGTGACAGGCCTTGGAAGACGCGCGGAATGGAACGTAGCAATCGTAGGCTGAATTGATTGTTGCAGAGGCACCGCGATCGCTCAGGATTTCGTAGCCAAACTTCCATGGTTCGAAGACTTTCGTAAAGGACCAAGTGGATCGCTTAAGGAAAATCGATTCCATGTGAAAAGTGTCAAGCAAACTGACTGTCAATTCTCGAACTGCGAATGCTGCTGATCAGATTGAATCAGTGAGGTGGCTGAAAAGCGTTCTCGAATTCGTTGCGAAATGATTCGCTGATCACTCATGTGTTTCTGGCTTCATCGGCTATCATGAAAGCCGGAATTTGCACCGGCGATGCCTTTGATCTGTTTCGGTTCGCTTTAACATCTGGTTGGTAAATTAAGTCATGGCAACTGTCGAACGACTGGATCTGGGCGAATTTAAAAGTCGTGTTGTCGCTGGATCTTTTCCTCAGTTTTCGCAGTTGTCTGATGCTTTGCTCGGTCTGCGTTTTGTGCAGGCCGACCCCATTCGATCGCCCGCTCGTGCTCAGGATTTGATGCTCAGGCAACGTGTTGATGGATACGTGGCAGGTGATTTGGAGAAAACATTTCCAGAGTTGAACGCGGAAGAAGGCTATCTTTTTGCCTACGGGTTTATGACTTCGGACGTTTGGCAACATCTTCGGTGGCGTCCTCGCGGCAAACTGAAAAAACTGGAACTTGACGTGTTGGCTGCTGTAGCGGAACTGGGTGAGGTTCATCCTCGGGGATTGGATGATCGCTTTGGTCGAAAGTCGGTGCCGAACTATTGGGGAGGCAAGTCTCTGCAAACAAAACGCGTGCTTGACGACCTTCATCATCATGGATATTTGCGAGTCAGTCGTCGTGAGAATGGCATTCGCGTCTATCAAGTGCCTGACGAATCTGGTGACGAACAGCAGGATTCGTATGAGCGTTACCGTCTTCTTGCCTTAACCACTGCTTTTGTCTTTGGCCCTACCACGAAGCGTTTTCTTGTTTCCGAGTTGCGAAGTCAGAATCATTTGTTGCCACGTCGTGCAGATCGTCTTGCGGCTGTCGAATCGCTAGTAGAAACCGGCAGCTTGTCCGAAGTGAATGTGGAAGGAGTGACGTATCTGTTGAGTCAAACGGATTGGGTGTCAGTCCAGGTTCCAGAACGAGTTCGTATTCTGACTCCGTTCGATCCGTTGGTTCGTGACCGAAGTCGATTCGAGCAACTTTGGGATTGGACTTATCGCTTCGAAGCGTATTTGCCTGCCGTAAAACGAGAGCGAGGTTATTATGCGATGCCCGTTCTTTGGAATGATGAAGTGGTCGGCTGGGCGAATGCGGTGGTCGCTGATCAGTGCTTGGAAGTGGAATTTGGGTATTCGCAGAAGAAGCCGCGTTCGAAGAGCTTTCGTTTGTTGGCGGAGACCGAGGTGGCGGCGATGGCAAAGTTCTTGGGCTTAGAAGACGATGCTTGGCGACTTAAGATTTAGATGTCTTTGACGAGGTCAACGAAATCTTAGATTTGTGGACGATGATGCACACCCATCCAGCGTGCCATGCCTAAAAACAAGTTGCTCATCGGCCGCCCGTCCATCTTTGTGAAGCGTCCCGGATTCAAGGTGTCGCCGCCGCCTGCAAGTATAACGGGCAGATGATCGTGTGAGTGTTTGTTGCCGTCTACACTGTCATCTTCGTAGCCGATCCTTGAATTTTGTAGCTCGGATCAGCGGACGTGTTTAATGGTGTTGGCTGAATTCGTGCGAGGCTTTGCAATACGCTTGAGTGGTCTGGTGTTGCAACCTGCGATGCGATGTCAGAAAGCTGTGGAAGTGGAAGGGACGCTGCGTTGAGTGAAAGAAACAGATCATGACGCACTGTTAGTTTTTGTTTCTGAGGTAGCCCAAAAGATCGCGAATGTCATTTTCGCTTAACAGCCTGAGCAATCCGTCGGGCATGATGGATGACTTGGATTTCGATCGTTCTTCGACGTCTTTTAACGGAAGTACGATTCGTTCATTGACGGTCTGGATTGTGAGAGCAGTCGCGGTTTCAGACGTGATCAAGCCCGTTACGGTTCGGCCGGATGCCAAGACCACAGTTTCCATTTGATAGTCTTTGGCGACCGCCGCACTGGGATCGACAATGTTCTCCAACATGTAGTCAAGATTGTGCCGTTGAGCTCCCGTGATGTCGGGCCCGATTGTTCCTCCTTCACCAAACAGGCGATGACAACTGGCACAGTGCTTTTTGAACAATTCTGCTCCACGATCCATGTGCGCTTCATCGAGTTTCTTCGTCGACAGCCAACGTTTGATGGAACTGATTTTTTTGGCTTTGTCTGTTGAGGTGGTTCGCACATCACCCCAGTAGCTGTTGAGCTTTTCATTGAGTTTCTCGTCTTGCAAAGACCTGATTTGTCTCACGCTGTAGGCGGTCAGATCCTTTGCTTCAATCTGCTTGCTTTCGACCGCGTCGATGAGCGCTCGAGCCCAAGGTTTGCGAGATGCCAGGGTCTGTTGAGCATCTTGGCGTTCGCCCGCGTTCATTTGAGAATAGATCGCCAGAATGGCGGGTGCTGTTTGAGCAGACTGGTAGGACGCCAATCCCTTCAAGGCGGCCGAGCGGACTGCATTGTCTTTCAGCAGCAGGATTAAGTCGTTGTCAAAACCTGACGTTCTTTGCCCGACCAATGCATCGACTGCCCGACGTCGATCCGCGGCAGGTTTCGCCGGACTGTTGGCGACCTTTCTCAGCGTGGTAAGAGCATCTTGGTCTTTGAAAACGACGGCCAGCCGTATCGCTTGTTCTTGCACGAAGGTACTGCGAGATGTAGAAAGTCGGTTGAATGCGGGCCGCCAGTTGGAAGGCATTGAAAGTTTACGTTTGCCTTCTACTCCTTGAAGAAGGCCGGTCAGTATGTTCTCGCAGGCTAGGTCGTCGATCGGACTGGACAGATGTTTGGCGAGAGTTTCGAATCCTTCTTTGGAGTGTTCAGAATCCGCGATGCGACGAGCGATGTTGATGCGAATTCGCGGGATGGTGGCTGTTGCTCCAAGATCTGCAAACTTGTTGACGTCAACTGCAACCAGTGGCTCGCAACCGTACCAAATCATTAATGGCAGGTTCGGGTCGGATTGGTCTTCGCTTCGCCTAGACAGTGCTGTTGCAATGTCCCAGCGATCGGCAACCGGTAATCTTTGAAGGGCGCTGGCAAGACTAAGACGGACGAGGGCGGAGTCACCGTGTTTGGCTAATTCCACAAACCGTCGATGGATCGATTCAGAAGGGTTTCCGTCTTCACACAGCAATGTGATGGCCCAAGAACGGATGTCTTCGCTTGGCGCAGACAAAGCCTTCACGAGAAAGTTGTCGTCAAGGCCGTCGAGCACATGCAGTGCCCATAAAGCTCGAAGCTTTCGAGGAACGCTGGTTTCCTGTTTGAACATTTGATTCAGTCGCTGGTGCTGCGACGACATATCAGCTTGAGTTGCCGCTCGTTCCTGCAGAATTCGGCGAGCATGACGGACATGCCAGTCATTGGCATGCAGTTGTAATTCGATCAGCTCGGCGTTGGTTTTCTTTGTGAGATCAACCGGTTCAAGCTGAAATTTTCCGTAGGTGATTCGATAGATTCGTCCTGTTTGCCTCCGCGTGTTTTGGGTGGTGTGGCATTCACCATCGTCTGACCAGTCGCTCACGTAAACTTCACCTGAAGGTCCGTACGCAAGAGTAACTCCCATAAACCATGGATCTGTAGCTCGCATGAAATCAGGAGCATGAGAGGCCGTATAGCCTGATCCTGAGCGTACAGGGACGTCGCAATTGATTCGCCGACCGTGAACATTATTCGTCAATAAAGTGTTGCGGTAGTGGTCAGGAAAACTGTCTCCTAAATAGATCATGGTGCCACAATGAGCGTGGCCTCCGCCAGCCGCATCTTCTTCCGCAGAACCTTGTCCCGTGCGATAGCTGCTTAGCCCGGTGAAGTGGAGATGGTCGGCGATGGTGTCGATTCGCTGATAGGCGTATTGGCTGCTGTTGCGTCCTCGCCAAGGTTCATAGTGAGCTCCTTGGATGACCTGAAACAGATGAGGGTTAACGCAGTTGGTGATAAACGCGTGACCATAATCGTTCCAGTCGATGCCCCAAGGGTTCGTTGTTCCGTCAGCATAGGCTTCCCAGATGTGGCGAGTCGGATGATAGCGATAGACGCCTCCGTCGAACCGTTGCCGCTGATGGTCTTTTGAACCCGGTTTGCCGATCATCGACCAGTTGGTTCGTCCATGAGTTCCGTACAACCAACCATCCGGACCCCACGCGAAACCATTCGCTATGTTGTGAGCATTTCCGTGATTGCCGAATCCATCTAGCAGCAGTTGAGGTGGTCCGTCGGGTTGATCGTCGTTGTCACGGTCGGGGATGAAATAGAAGTACGGTGGAGTCATCACCCATACGCCACCAAACCCTTTTTCGATTCCTGTGACGTAATTTAGGCCTTCAAAAAAGAGGGTGCGTTTGTCGTGTTTTCCATCACCGTCACTATCTTCCAAGATGACGATTCGATCTTTGCCATTTTCTGTTGAGTGGACCGGATAGTTGTACGCTTCTGCAACCCATAGCCGTCCGCGATCGTCTAGGCAGAAGCCGATGGGTTGCTGGATGTTGGGTTCGCTCGCCAGCACGCTGACCTGGAATCCGTCTGGAACCTGACAAGTTGCAGCAGCTTCAAATGCTGGTCGTAGAGCATCAGAATCATCTGCGCTTAGGCCAGTGCGGTTGCAAAACAGGGCAAGGCAAATCAGCGTGAGACGTTTCATAAAAGGGGGGCTTTGAAAAATTCCGCATGTGATCCACCGGAAGGGTGACGCAACAAAACGGCTTTCAACACACTTAGCACGATGACGAGTAGTATCCAAGTTTGAATTCAGGAATATCAGGAACCCTGAATAAAGCGAGCCGTTGGGGATGCCGTAGGAAGTGACCTTCGCCCAGTGATTTGCGCCCAGCCAGCTGATCGAGTGAAGGGCGCAAAAGCAAAACGCCACGTCGATTGACGTGGCGTTCATGCCGGTTTGGATTCTTGGTCGAGCGTGATTTACACAACCTGGCTTCTTCAACGGGCGCTTAAAGGCCGACTCTGCTGAATGGGCTTGGGCTGTATCTTGAATCAAATCGATTCGAAGGTTGGTAAGATCCAGAACGCCGTGTGTTACTGTAAAAGGGGTTTCCGAATCCAGAACGGTTCGAACTGTTGTAGCTTCGATCACTGTATTGAGAATTACGATTGCCTGTCAGGCTTAAGCCAAACGAAAGCAGTGGGCTTTGACTGGACACTCCTCGGTAGCCGGTCTGGCCGTAACTTCGGTCGTAGTTGTTGTAAGAACGGCTGTTTGTGTTGCGGCTGGTGTACCGGCCAGAGTTATTCCCTAGGCGACCGTTGTAGCGGTTGCCATACCCGTAGTCGTCTTGCCCGTAGCCGTAGCCCGGATTGCCTCCGCCGTTTCGACATTGAGCGGCCGCATCTTCGGCAGTGAAAGCAGCGACTGTCATGACAGCGAAGGCTGCGACTGCGATGTTCTTGATAAGTGTTCCATTGATGTTTGTCGTGGTGTTCATATTGATCGCCTCTGAGAAGGTTTTACTTGGTGATTGAATGCCTTTCATAAATGCGAAGCGTGTGCCACACGGGTTTGCGAGTCGTAAGTTGTTTTACTGCATGGTGTTGTGGTGATTGTGGGTGATTGTGGGTGATGTGTGTGGAAGTTGTATGTGGCTGCAGTTTGATCACAAATTGTGTCGAGTTGATCACACTTTTGTGTTTTGGCACATTTCGGGTTGGCAATATCCAGAGTTGTTTTCCGTCTGAATACGCTGAATAAATCTTCATGCTTGCCACAGTGACCACAGTGACCACAGTGACCACAGTGGCCGAAGTGTTGGCAGTTGTGTGTGCTTCAAGTTGAGCTCACTGAAAGCACTCGCCTGATTCCTAGGTCTTCAGTGATTTTCGGTATTCCATCATTGGAGTTCGTGGTTGGTTTTGTCACTCTGATCCACTTGTGCTGTGGTTGATTTGAAGACAGAAAGTGGTGTGATGCTGAAATTGTTGATGGCCGGATTGGCGATTGCTTTCGCGGGCGAAATGGGTTTGCAACGGGCGATTGGTGAGGACAGCGATCGTCTTCCCAACTTTGTGGTGATCTTTGCTGATGACTTGGGCTACGGGGATCTCAGTTGTTTTGGTTCGACCACGATTCAGACACCCCACATCGATCGCATGGCGGCCGAAGGGATTCGTCTGACCAGCTTTTATGCTCAAACTGTTTGCGGACCATCTCGAGCCGCTTTGATGACAGGCTGTTATCCATTGCGAGTCGCGATCAATAAGAACAAGGTGGAAGTTCACCCTGAACTTCATCGCAAAGAAATCACAATTGCAGACTTACTGAAACCCGCCGGGTATCAGACGGCTGCGTTTGGCAAATGGGATTTAGCTGGCCACCGAGTCGATCGCTATGTCCGTTCATTGCTGCCCAAACATCAAGGGTTCGACGAATTTTTTGGGACGTCAACAAGCAACGATTCCAAAGTCGATTTGATTCGAGGTGACGATGTGATTGAGCGAAACGTCGACATGAGCAAATTAACGGAACGGTACACTGACGAAGCAATTGATTTTATTCGGCGGAACAAAAAGCAGCCATTCTTTGTGTATCTGGCTCACACAATGCCTCACGTCAAACTGGCGGTATCAGATGCTTTTAAGGGGCGGTCGAAAGGTGGATTGTACGGCGACGTTGTCGAAGAAATAGATGCGAATGTTGGTCGAGTCTTGGAAGTGCTTAAGCAGGAAAACCTAGACCAAGACACCTATGTGATTTTCATGAGTGACAACGGGCCTTGGTATTTTGGCCGAAGCAAAGGTCATCTGAAGAGATTTGGCAAGAACGCAGTGGCCTATGGTGGTTCAGCTTTGCCTTTGCGAGGTGCCAAGACATCCGTGTGGGAAGGCGGATTGCGTGTGCCCTGTGTGATTCGAGCGCCCGGTCGAATTCAGCCGGGTTCTGTCAGCGACGAGATTACCTCTACGATGGATCTGCTTCCAACATTTGCCGCACTTGCCAAAACTTCGGTTCCGACGGATCGAGTCATTGATGGCACAGACATTCGTAATTTGATCCACTCGGTGCCAAATTCTGGAAGTCCAACTCATGCGTTCTTTTACTACCGAAGAACTCAGCTTGCCGCAGTTCGGTCAGGGAAATGGAAACTGCATCGTGCTTGTCCCAAGGATTCGTTGTGGGAGAAATTTAGTAAAGCAGAAGACGCTATCGACATTACGGAACCGTTGCTGTTCGACTTGAATGCAGACATTGCTGAGTCTACCAACGTTGCCGCTCAGCACCCTGAAGTTGTTCGACGATTATTGCAGCTGATTGAGGAGGCTCGAACAGACATTGGCGATGAAGATGTGTTTGGTGAAAATGCCAGAGTCTTCGATCCTGAACCTCGACGGTTGAGTGGAAAAAACGATTCCTGAAGCGTGTTTTGCACAGGGTTTGCAGAGTTCCAATACGCCGTCCGTCCTTGGCGTTTCGCTGCCAGTCACCGCGCTGCTGGTCACCGCGCTGCCGGTCACCGCGCCGGTTGCGTTATTTTGAATCGACGTTGACTGTTCCCGCCCAGTTTTTGGGGGGCTGGTATCCGAGCGAAGCAATCTGTACCAGCAGGAAGTCTCGAGGACGATCGTCTGCTGGCAGCAGGCCCAACAGCTTGCGGCTTTTGTCCCACTCACCTTTTTGGAACGCTGCGACAGCGTCCGTGAAGTTTTCAATATCGTCGTTGGAAATGGGACTTTCTGACTCTGGTCCCAGTAATTCGGATACGTGAATCGAGTGGTCAAATCCGGCGGGCTGAAGACTGCCAATGGGTCTGCAGCGGCCTTCTTCTGGCGAGAGGTGTGATGCAACGGCAGCAGCTGTTTCGTGATCCATCAGAATCTGAGCTCCCACCTTTTTCGTTAACCCTTCCAGCCGAGATGCGACATTGACCACGGGGCCGAAGACTCCGATCTTGGCGTGATCACGAGTGCCTATGCGTCCAGCGATGGCTCGTCCCGAGGCGATTCCGATGCCCACTTGGAACCCTGCGAGTTTGGGATCTCGAGCGGCAATGGCTTTGCGAAACAGTCTTTGGATTTTCAACGCTGCTCGACACGCTGGAATCGGGCCGTTTGCTAGAGCGACTGGCCAGCCCCAAAATCCCAAAGCGGAATCTCCTTGGAAGTCTGCGATCACACCTTCTTCTTCGATGATGCTTTGTGTCATGACGCCTAAGGCTGCGCTGATGCGTTGCAGCAGCCCATGCAGATCGCTGGATTCAGACGAAACCAATTTTGAAAAGCCTCGAAGATCACAGTAAATCGCAACGATGTCAGTTTCTTGAGGAGCTAGGTCTGCACCGGTGGCGTTGTCCCCCGCTACGGTTTCTAGGAGCCGAGGAGAGAAGAATTGACGAATTCCATCGAAGCGATCTTCGAGTGATCTGACAGAGCGAATCGCTCCGGTGAGATGAGCGACTAGCTGAGTCACGCCGGCGTCTGGTGACAATTTGTTGGCAGTCAGGAAAGGGCCAAAGTCGGCTCCTTCTCCAAACACTCCTCCGACATAGATACACCATGGAACAGCAGCGTCACTTTTGACGGGCACGCAAAAAGCCCACCGGCCTTTCTTGATACTGCCTCCCATCACATCCGATTCGACTTCGATTGCCGTTTCGGAATTCTTCATTGCTTCAGCAATCAGTTCACGACTAACGGACGCTTTGACTCCACTCTTGTTTTTGTGCCAGTGCACGATGGTTGGGCGATTGGCGGCTGCAATATTTTCACAACTTAAAACCACCAGAAGCTCTGCGAAGTACAGCACGTTGTGCAGAATTCGCAGTGCTTCTTCGGCGAGTTGTTTTTCGGTCGTGGTTGTCCACAAAGCGGTGGCATTTTCAGACACAACTGCCAGCCGAATATCTGCCGGACTTAAGATCGTGCTGGTGGTATGAGCAGCGTCTGGAATGCCGCTGGGAATAATGTCGACAACCGGAGTCATGGGAACATCGGATTTGACTTCAAACCAAGTTCGACCAATGCGAAACGATTGACCCACTTCAAGTGTGGCCTCTTTTTGGCTTTTGGCATCTTTCCACAAGGGGTGAGTACTGCCAGGCAGGCATCGAACGTGAAGGCGAGAATCGACAATTTGGACTGCGGCGTGCTTTCGAGAAACCGCGCTATCCCAAACGACGGGCAGGTCGCTTGCTGCATGACGTCCCAAAATCATCGCCGGGCCTTCGGCGATTTTCCACGACGCCTTGTCTAAAGCGCTGGCGCCTTCTGCTGTGAGAATCAGCATGCTGAGTGTCTTCGTTGAAAGGACGTCGATCAAATTCCCTACCAACGATAGCAAATCTTGAGGATTGCTTCACTGAGTGAGAATGTTTGGCTGATCATACAGTCGCGGTGGTGTCTTCGCAGGCCTTTGATTCTGCTTGTTCAGTGGCTGATCGTGGCTAGAACTTCAGTAGCAGTTCAACTCGACCGCCTTGACTCACGTCACGACTTTCTTGCTTTGCCACGAAGGCGTCAACGACAACCAGCCAGTGTTGATCCAGTGCTCGCTGGTAACGAAGCCCAGTTGCGATTGCCGCGTCGCCCTCTTCGCTTGTGTTGTGACGACCACCGACTTCCAGCACAACTTGTTCGCGTTTGTCATTGAAAAACATCTGATAGCCTAGGCTTCCGCCGGCCACATTGCTGGCTTGATTACTAAGCGGGGCAGCATATCGCCCTAAGCCAGCGGGAGAAAATAGCAGCCCCGTTTGTCCCAAAGGGCCGCCAGCTAATGCTCCACGAGACGCCGATGAAAACTGATCGATCGCTAAAAAAGAATTCAGGAAGACAAGATCGTGAGTATGGTGAGGGGTCCACGACAGGCGATGAAACAGAAGCTCGCCTTGGCCCGCTAAATCTGATTCTTGGTTGGTTGGAAACGATGCCAAGACATGGAGTGACGAATTGTACGTGTTGTGAAATCCAGAGTAACGTCGGATTCTACTGATTCCAAAAGCGATCAAATCGTCCAATCCATCGTCCGACCAAACGTACGCGACATCGGCGTTGACAGTTGATTTACGGAAGTCGCTTTCGGTGAAGAGTCCTACCATTTGCCCATCGGGTGTGACGGCGTTCCAAGCGTAAACACCCGTCATTCGTAGGTTCAAATTACCGTTGCCATTCACCGTGTTGCGAGTGACGGTGAGCGCGTCAATTCTGTCTTCGTTAATCAGCAAACCCTGTTGAAATGACAAGGGTTGGCGGCCAATCGAAAAGCCAAAATCCAATGCTCGACTTTCGTCGGGGTCTAAGCCTGGGAAAATTTCTCCGAAGTCTCCTTCAAAGAAAAGAGTCTGCACATCTGCGTTCCAGCCATCCAATGAATCGCCGTTGCGGAAATCGTAGCCGGTGAAATTGCGACTGGTTCCTGATTCTTCGTCCAGAGGGCGGATGCCGAACAAAATTCTTTCGGTGCCCGAAAGATTCAGTTGAGAAAACAGATCGAGCCGACTGGCCCACTCAGACACAGGATCGTCCGTGCCATTGTCAAAGTAGTTGTAGCCAGAACGAAAGGTGCCGAAGACCCACAACGATGGTCTCCAAATGGCTCCGGTTGGCGTGACAATCCCTTGCTCTAAAAATCCGGGTGCCAGAAATTCTTCATTCCATTGCAGGACCAGTTCCGGGCGCGGTGGAGTTGGCTGGAGTCCGATGGGGTGATCATCTAAAGCGGAATGCGGAGAATCATGTTCTGAGTGCAGCACTTCAGCAAAAAACTTAGACCAGGGTTCCGCAGGATGGCTCAGAGCTTCCAATGCTCCTTCCGTCATCTTGTAAATTAAAGGCTCGTGTTCTTCGGGAACAGAATGATCATACTGCACCGGCTCGGCGTAGGAACTGGTGCTTCCTGGGCCAGAATAGTAGTGGTAATCCAAGGGCTGATTTGGCGGCGAAGACGTCGTTGAGTCAGCCCCGGAGGTGTTTGCGTTTGCAGCATCGATTGAAATGGGCTTGCCAAGAGGTGCCGTAAGTAGCTGTGCGTGTTCGTCTGCTTTCGTTGCAATATCACTGTCCGATGTACGAGCTTTGCTAGAGTCTGCGATTTGTAGCCGAGGCGGTCGGATGTGTGAATTGGCCGGAGGCACGGGGAGCACTTGCAGGCTTGAATGAGGCCGATGCAGTGGTGCTGTAAGATCCAGTGTACCGCTTTGCTGAGCGACAGCTTGGGGTTTGAAACTGCACACGATGAACAGGCACGACGCCAGCAGGAAGCTGGGGCGTGTGATGTCATTGAAGTGAAATTGGGTTGTCTTCACGAATCCATCCCGAACGAAAACTGCAGGCTATCGTACGTGAACAACTTTGGTGCTTTCTCGAACCACGAGGTGTCCATTGACGACACCCTGTGCGATTTGCCGAGCACTCATTCCGTAGTCGAAACCGACGTCCGAAATTTCGTGAACAAGGTTCACGGGCACCATGCCGGCAATCAGTTGAATTCGAACGGTGTAGTCACCGGCACATGGAAGCTGATTATCTTTCAGTGAGTATTCAGCAAGACGCTGACCGTTCACTTCGATGTTTTGTTTATGTTTGCGAGCTCCCATCGGTCGACCAAGTACTGTGAATGGCCTTGTGGCCGGTCGAATGTATGGCAATGGGTCGAGTGAGAACGGAACATTCAAAATCTGTTCGCGTTCACCGCCTCGAATGTTTCTGGTGATGAATTTACTTTGCAAGGACACCAGATGGCGATCCAGTGGCAGTTCGCCATTGTGAACATAAAAGGAGTGGCTGTCTCGAACATCTCCGTTGGGGTCAAGGTCGCCCGATTGGAAGACCAGTTGTCCGTTGGGAGCCCAAACGTGAACTCTTAAAAACACAAGCCTCTCGGCATCGAATCCGGTGGGGACTCCGTGGCCCGGAGTGCCGTTCATGACTTTGACCTGAAAGTCGAGATCATCGCGATTGACTTCTGTGACTTCGATCGGACTCAGGCGATAGGCGACTCGTAACAGCTGCAGGCGAGCTTCATTGGCTTCTGTCAAAAGTTGGTACTGATCATTCAAGACTTGCCGAGCGTCTAGTCGCTTTTGCTTGTTGTCCCATGGCGGAGGAAAGTAGGTGTTGGGATCGATTGAACTTTCGAAAGCTTCTGTTCCCCAGCCTGCTCCGTCATCAAAGTACAGCCATTCTCGCATTGTGGCCAAGCCGGTTTCTCGTACAAGTCCGTCTGTCGCCTGGCTAATGGAATCGACTTCTTCTTCCTCACGCACGGCTTCTGGATTGTGTGGAAAGATGCCACGATGAACGATGGAATAGTCTGGACCAATCATCATATGGTTTGTGTGTTTGCGTGGCGGAGTGCTGACGTTGCCAACAACGGCTGCCGGTTCATAGGTGTAACCATTTGGCAGGCCTGGATCTTTCCCCATGTGGCAATCTTGGCATGTGTGCCCGTGAATTTTTGCCGAAGGTGATTGCTTGAATTCTGAAAACGCGTCTTCCAAGCGAAAGCCGGCTGGTGAAAAGACGTCGTGACAAGATCCGCAGAAACCCGACTTAGTGATTTCGAAAAATCGGATTGATTGTGAGTGAATGTCTCGACCCCGAGTATTCGGCATGCTTTGAGACTTCAATGTTCCGTAGGTGTCTGGATCGGCCAGCACTTGCTGCAAGACAGAATGCCCGAGCGGTCCATACACCGCCTGGTGCACATCACCAGAAACGAGAGCCTGTCGTCCCGCACCTTTGCCCCACGATTGGTTGATGCGATGACAGTTGATACATGTCACTCCTTCGCGAGCGGCAGGAATGCGATCAAGATTGCTCATGTTGATCGGTTCATTCATCGCCATTCCGACGGGAGTGTGGCAGCGAATGCAGAAGTCACCTTGAGTTCCTGAATTCAACTTGTCCAACTTGTTGGACATGGCGTTGAAGACGGGACTTAATTGAGCATAAGCATGAGGTGAAACAGACCATTCGCGGTAATGCTTTGGATGACACGAAGCACATGCCTTTGCCGAAGGAAAACAGTTATCCTTGAACAAGGCTGCATGAGATTCGTCGACTGCCTGCCGTAGCAATTCTTGCCGCAACTTCTGTGCGTCTTCTGTGGCAAGTGCGGGAGTGTCTGAATTCGCTTCTTGGGCGAGCCCTGTTGTGTGGCAAATCGCAAGCAGGAACAGGACCGCACAGATACGCAACAACACTGTGAAGTGGGCAGCGAACCCTTTGTTGAGCGGTGGTGAATTGAGAATCATCTTGGTTGATTTCTCAGTACAGACGGAAATGGACGGAATCACAGGCGATAAGGGTGTTTATCGCGTGAGTCCGAATCTCCGCATGAGGTAAAGTTTAACGATTGTTCAGGTTCTGCCGTTGTTGGCCTGGATGGTGACTATGCGTGAATTCCCCCATGGTCAGAGTCAAATGAGTGGTCTGAGCGGCTGTATTTTGGCGTGGCGAAGAGCCGTGCTGAGGTACCACATGTGGCTCATAACCGGGAACTTGATCGGACGTCGTTTTGGCCGCTGCATTCAGGAAGCATCCGTTGACGTCATGGGTTTCGGTCGCCTTGTTTGAATGGCGTTCAGATCGGACGGCTTCCGTTTTTCGGACTTGTGGCGGAATTTGGCGACGGAAAGCCGTTACTTAATGAATGAGTGTCTTTCTTTGCCTGTCATGATTTTGTCACAGACAGTCTGGTCGTGCGATTATCTCGACGCAGCAATGCCCTAGCGCAGCGATGTCCTAGCGGTAGCAATGTCCTGGCGGTAGCGTCTCGACGAATGCAAACCGTGGTTGGCGAATGTGTCTGCACGTATTACAGTTGATTCAAATCTTTCAGAGACACAAACGGAATTTTTTAGCATGCAAGCGGCCGGTTTTATTCTGTGTTCACTCGTGGGGCTGCGGCTGATTCAAGCCATTGTGAAAGAACTTAAAGTTCAGTCAGTCGCTGATGATGTTTCCGCAAAATCGATGTTGTTGCTCGACCAAAAGATTCTGGCAACGAAGGCTTTGACAAGCCAACGGCAGCAAGACCACCTGCACTGGAATGGCTACAGAAAATTTCGAGTCGGTAAGAAAGTGCAGGAGGCAAACGGAATCAGTTCGTTGTATCTGATTCCCCATGACGGCAAGCCTTTGCCACGTTATCGCCCTGGTCAGTATCTCACGTTTCGTTTTCAGGTTCCGTTGACCGCCGATTCTGCGCAGCAAGCTTCTGCCAGTCAGGCGGGTGATCGCCAGCAACACAGTCAGCCGTCACCTCAGCTTAAGTCGGTTGTACGCTGCTATTCGCTGTCAGATGCTCCTCAAGAGGATTGCTTCCGAGTGACCGTGAAACGCGTTCTTCCTGTTTTGGGCAGCGATCATCCGCCAGGGGTGGTATCGAATTATGTCCAAGACAGTGTCAAGGCTGGTGATCTTCTTGACGTGCAAGCCCCTCGTGGTGATTTCGCGTTGGATCCTAACGGTACCCATCCTGTTGTCTTGGTCGGCGGAGGGGTTGGAGTCACTCCCGTGCTAAGCATGTTAAACGCCATCGTCATGGCAGAATCAAGCCGTGAAGTCTGGTTCTTCTACGCGGTGCGCAACGGCGATGATCAGATCATGAAACAGCATCTTACCAATCTGGCAGATACTTGGCCCAACGTGCATTTGTTTGTGTGTTACAGCGAGCCTTTGGAAACCGATCGGCTCGGCATCGATTTTCATGATTCGGGACACTTGAACGTCGACAAAATTCGTGACGTCGTGAAGGTTTGTAACTTCGATTTCTATGTCTGCGGACCTCCGGCGATGATGGATTCACTGGTTCCGGCTTTGGTGGATTGGGGAGTCGCTAAAGACCGGATTCACTCTGAAGCGTTTGGCCCTGCCACTGTAAAAGCTGTGCCGAAATCTCAACCCATCAGCCGTCCTGCAGAATCTGATTCCGCAAGCCAAGATGCGGCGACAGCGACAGTACATTTTAGTCGTTCAAATCAGAAAGTGGCGTGGGATGGTACGGCTGACAATCTGCTGGACTTGGCAGATCACCATGGGATTCAAATCGATTCTGGTTGCCGAGCCGGAAGCTGTGGAACCTGCATTGTGGCCATCAAAAAGGGGAAGACCGAAACAACGATCGACGCCGATGGGGGGTGCGATGAAGGGTCCTGCCTTGCTTGTGTTTCCACACCTGTGGGTGATCTTGTTTTAGACGCCTGAATTTTTTTCTTGGTGAATGACCGCTTTTTACTTTTTGTTGCCCCTGACACGCCGACGGACTCGTTCTATAAGTGATCCAGTCATCCGAAATCGAGAGCATTCCAGCTGGGTTGGATCTGATTTCGGCGTGTAAACGGACCTTACATTGCCTGTCATCTGCGTCTTTGAATCTCTGATGACCTTAACTATCAGTTACTTATCTTCTACCAGTTACTCATCTTCTAGAAATGGCATTGATGTCTATGTGGTTCAGACAAACAACTTCAAGCAAGACTGTGTTGGTTTGTTTTGTTGGCTGCAGCTTGGCTTTTGTTCTTTCATATTCTGGGACAGTCCGCGCAGATGATTCGTCTGCATCGGCTGTCATGCTCACAGCTCTTTTGACGCCTCCAGAATCTCAGGATGTCGCCAGCAAAGTGATGGGGGCACAATCTTGCAAGAAGTGCCACGAATCTGAGTACCAAGCGTGGACGGGTTCCATGCATTTCAAGAATCACGAACGAATCACTTCCGCGAACGGCAAGCAATATGCTTCGAAAATGGGCGGCACCTCAACGTGCGTTGCTTGTCATTCAACACCTCATACGGCAACAGCTCAGTTCGCTGGGACGGCCGGAGTTTCATGCGAATCATGCCATTCAGCCGCTGGCGGATCTGACGGTTGGTTTGAATTACATTCCAACTATGGCTCGGAAGGTTTAAAACGCGAAGAGGAAACAGCCGAGCACCGAAAGCAGCGTCTCGAAGCTTGCGACGCGACCAGTATGATTCGGTCGAGCAATATTTATGAGCTCGCTAAAAACTGCTACTCGTGCCATATCGTGGCAGATGAGAAGTTGTTGAGCGTGGGACACAAACCGGGGCACAGTGACTTCGATTTGATTCCTTGGATGCAAGGTGAAGTGCGTCATAACTTTCAGGTAGATCAAAAGAATAATGCCGAATCTCCATCGTTACTGAAGGCTCGGGACGCAGTTTCTGTTGACCAACGTAAGCGTGAGCTATTGGTGGTTGGCAAAATGGTTGAGCTAGAAATCTGCCTGGAAAACTTGTCTGCGATCGATGCGGGTCACTTGAAAGAAGGCTATGCAGGACGCAAAGGTTGGGCGGGGCGAGCTGAAGATGCGTTTGAATACCTTGAAGAAGACATCGGCGAAGCGATCACCAATCCACATGTCGTTGCTGCCGTGAAGGCAGTTGAAGATATTGACTTGGGCCGCAAGTTCAAAGATCAGGCAGCAGCAAAAGCGGCAACCGTGAATCTGGCAGAAGCAGCGAAGGCCTTCGCTGCCTCTGCCAGTACTGCAGACCTTGCGGGGCTCGACGAGCTGATTGAAGATCTCGACAAGGCGAAAGGAAATGCATACAAGCCATAGCTGATTTGTGCGGTCTATTTGCCGCCCCACGACGGTTGGTCTCTTTCAAACCTGTGTTTGTTTTTCTTTTCGTACTCTTGATCCTTACTTTGAATCCAAATCACTTTGTTTGATTTGGCTCACGCTGATCGGCAAGTTAAGTTCGGCTCGCAGCTGGGTGATTCTGCGACCAACTGGTTCAAGGGTGCTGCACACCGTATTTTGTAAAGTTCGAGTTCATATATGCTTCGCGCCGTTCATGCCCGCTGCTTGATTCTTGTCCTCACGTTTGGTGGTGCATTGGCAGTTTGGGCGAGTCAGTTCCATGTGAATGCAGACGATTCCATCCCTCAGGCGGCTGCTCAGGTGGAATCGACGGATCCGTCGATTTCTAAGGCAAAGCAGGCGTTGCTTCGCCTTTCGTCTGCGAATTCTGGGCAGTTACAGAATGCAGCGGCTGCAGTGGACCGTAGTCATTTTATGGGATCTCGAGCGTGCTTGGATTGCCATCGGTCGGAGTATGTTTCGTGGCTGAGTTCTCAGCATTTTAGCAATTCAAAGAAGGATCGCTTCGAAGCATCGGAAAGCAGTATTGATACAAAGTACCTCAGTAAAGTGGGGAACTTGGATCTGTGTTACACGTGCCATATGCCACCCGCGGAAAAGCGTTTTGGGCGGCAGTTGGTGGAGGCTGGTGTTTCCTGCGAATCCTGTCACGGCGCCGCAGGAGGCGAGCAAGGCTGGTTAAATCGGCATGCGGTGTATGGGCCCAACGTCACCAAATTGGAACACGAAACACCGCAGCACCTTGCTGATCGTCATGCGGCTTGCGACGCTGCAGGCATGATTCGGGCGGGGCAGCCCTACGCGATCGCCAAAAACTGTTTTGGTTGCCACATTATTGCGGAACCAACCCTAGTGGGTGAAGACGTGAAGCATCCTGTCAGCTTCGATAAGTATTCGCTGATCCCGTATATGCAGGGTGAGGTTCGGCACAATTTCCATCGCAACCAGCGAGTCAATGCAGAGACTCCGACACTTGATCACCTGCGCCGAGGAATGTCGTTGACCGACCGGACTCGCATTTATTTCATCATGGAGCAGTTCGCAAAGTCTGAAGTTGTTCTGAATCATCTCGCAGCTTTACCGAACGAAGAAGCTCTTGAAGACGATTTGGCGGGAGATCTTATCGATATTTTTGACGATGCGGCGGGCGAATTGGAAGACTTCTTCGACGAATTAGAAGAACCAGAAGACGAAGACATTGCCGGGCTTTCTGATGAAGAGCTTGCTCCTTTGCTGACGGTCGTTGAAACCTTCGAAGACTTTGACGACATCGACAACTTGACGCGGGCGGATGCAGCAGCGGCCGCCGCAAAAGTTGCAGCAGCAGCTGCCAGTTTCTTGAATCTCCATGATGGATCTCGGCTGAAGGCATTAGACGAAGCGTTCTTGGAAGATCTTGATGATCCTGTTGGGGCCGCCTTAGAACCATGAAGATTGCGCGGCCCATGGGGATATGTGAATGAGTGACTTACAGATCAGTCGGCCGGAACGCTGGAGCATTCCGTTTTCCGATGGCATGACTGACGACGACGTACAGCGTTTGATGTCACTGCCTTTGTTTTCGCAAATGGATCAGGCAAAGTTCAGCTCCAAGATACCTTTGCACGGCATTCTGAAAAACGATGCTCGAGTTCTCAACTGCACTCAGGGTGAGATCATTGTTCGTGAAGGCGATTGGGGAAACTCGGCTTTCTTCCTGCTGTCTGGAGCCGTGCGAGTTGAGATTGAAAGAGGCCGCGATCCTATGCCTCTGGAAATGCTGGGTCGAACTTCCGTTAAGAAGAAGACTTTTTTTGAATCATTGAAACAGCTTTGGGCAGGATCAAAGCAAACGGAAGCTCGAGATCTCGCTGCCTATTCATCATCTGCAAAGAAAGGCGATGGCGCTGAAACTCGAGTGTTCCTGCAGGACTTTCCACAGGTTTTGAATCGCTACAAAACGACGACCATTGAAGCTGTCGAATTTTTTGGTGAACAATCTGCTCTTGGTCGGATCGAAAGAACTGCCACTGTGTTCGCCGACGGCGACTGCGAACTGCTGGAAATTCGTTGGCAGGGAATTCGTGATTTGATGCATCGCGTAAGTTGGCTGAAGAAGCGAGTCAACGATCGGTTTCGAGCCTACGGGTTGAGATCGTTTTTGCGAACGTCGCCATATTTCGAACACTTGGTTGCTGATGATCAAGCATCCTCGGAAGATGCTCAACGAATTGAAAAACTTTCCGATCTGGTACTGAAGAAATCGGAATTTAAGTCGTATGGTTCATACGACACTGTGGATCGTTTTCGAAAACTGGTGGAAGCGGGGAATGCATCAGATCTTGCTCATGAATCCATGATCGCAAAGGAAGGCGACTATCCTTACGGCGTGATTTTAGTTCGCAGTGGAATCGTGCGAGTCAGCCAGAAATACAATAGCGGCCACAAGACTGTCAGCTATCTGACTCCGGGGCAAGCGTTTGCCGTTGATGAAATCACGGAAGGTTGGCGAGACGGAAAGCCTGTGCATTTGACGTGTTCAGCCAGGGCTGTCGGGTACGCGACTGTCGTCGTGATTCCCACGGCTGTCTTTGAAAAAGTGGTTCTTGAGCAACTGTTGCAGCAAGGTGTACAGAATGTGGCTCAATCGGCGCTACTGAACTCGCAACAGAAACCAAAGTCCGATCGTGATCGCGGGAAAATCAGTCCTTCGCAGATGGATCCTGGCCTGTTGGAATTTTTGGTCGAGCGACGGTTGGTGAATGGCACCGCAACGATGCTGATTGATCTGGATCGATGCACTCGCTGTGACGATTGTGTGCGAGCTTGTGCGACTGCTCATGACAACAATCCTCGCTTTCTACGGCATGGCCCGACTCATGGTCGATACATGGTGGCAAACGCTTGCATGCACTGTGCAGATCCTGTTTGCATGATCCAGTGCCCCACAGGTGCGATCCATCGAAGTATTTTGGGAGGCGAGGTGCTGATCAACGACGCCACGTGTGTTGGCTGTACGGCGTGTGCCAATAACTGTCCGTACGACGCGATTCGAATGGTTCAAGTGCGAGACGCTTCGGGAATGATGGTTTATCCAACCAGCGTGGCAACAAAAGATTCTTCAGGTGCGAATCACCAATCCGCCTTGTCACCCACGATGAAGGAATGGGAACCGATTACGAAAGCTACAAAATGCGACCTATGTGTCGATCAACTGACTGGCCCTGCTTGCCAGAACGCGTGTCCTCACGATGCTTTAGTGAGACTGAATTTGGGTGACTTCGAGACGACTCTAGACTGGCTGAATTCGTGAAGTCGTTGACATCCCGAAGACTGATCAATACTTGCCTAACACTGTTCTGTGCGGCGTTGATTTATGCGCTGTATCGGATTGGCACTGGGAATTTAAGGCCAGCAGGATTCGTTTCTGGTTGGTGTCTGTTTGCTGTTATTATTTTTCTCGCGTTCTACAACGTGCGGAAAATGTTCTCGTTCTTACCGCTTGGTTCTTCTGCATCTTGGTTACAGTTCCACATCTATGTGGCGTTTCTATCCTTCATACTGTTCGCCGTTCATATTCAATTTTCTGTTCCAAATGGAATTTTCGAATGCACGCTGGCGTTGATTTACTTAAGCGTGTTCTTCAGCGGAATACTGGGCCTGTATTTGACACGCGTGTATCCAGCGCGGCTGACGAGCCTCGGGAGCGAAGTCATTTTTGAGCACATTCCTGTCGCTCGTCGACAGCTTTGTGATCAAATCGAATCTCTGATGGTTCCCGATGATGTTGCTGCGAAAGATGATTCTGGTTCTGTCGCGTTGGCCGAGCTTTACCGAGACACCGTTCATCCCTACCTAAGTACCGACCACAACGTGTTGATCCATTTGCTGCGAAATTCACAACGTCGGCACAAAACGCTACTGAATCGTCTGGCTGATCAAATTCGCTACTTGAATACGACCGAACAAGGTCGTCTGGCTGAGGTCAACAGTTTATTGGATCGCAAATTTCAGGTTGAAACTCAGTACTCGCTGCAAGCCGCGTTAAAAGGCTGGCTGTTTTTTCATATTCCTGCGTCGTATTCGTTGCTGATTTTGGGGTTCTTTCATGGCGTGCTCGTTCACGCTTGGCGTGGAGGCCTGTGATGAAGAATGAATCATTTGATCCCGCACGCTATCAACGTCCACACGATGGCTGGCAGTGTGGTCACCACTGCGATGGTCGCCCCTGCCCGATTGGTCCAAGTAGCACCGGTGGGTGTACGGTGAACCAAATTTGTGCTCCGGTTCTGCAGGGTGATGCTTGGCATTGCACGCGAGCCAAAGCATTCGGAGGTCGTTGTCAGGAAGGGCCTGTTCCCGACCCCGGTGCTCCCACAAAGTTTGCGACATGTCCTCACCAGCCAGACAGTTGTCAGCCTCAAAGATCGCTACGGCAAAAACGCGGTATCGTGACTGGAATCGTGGTTGCTGCATCGCTGGGGATTTGTCTTGTGGTTGTGGGAGGCAGTTCTGGCAGAAGGGACGGAGTGCTGGATACCAGCGCAATTGTGTCACCGGGCGCACTTACTTCGCACCATGCATCTCTTGAACAAGGTTGTGCTACGTGTCATACGGCGGCATCGCAATCTGCGATGCAGTTGCTGAACTGTTTGGTTGATCACCCAGGCGGTGATCTGGCAGATAGTCGCAAGTGTTTAGAATGTCATCGGGAATTTGGTGATCATGCAATGCATGCACACAGCGTGCCGCCGAAAATGATGCAACAGAAGTCTGAAGATGTGGCAAACAATCTGCATACGTTGCAGCAACAACTGACTCGCCTTTCGGAAACTCATCAAACAACAGAATCGGGGCAGTTGGCGTGTGCCAGTTGCCATGTCGAACACCATGGCGTTGCCTTTCATTTGACGGCGCTTACGAATCAACAGTGTCAGTCGTGCCATTCCGGAAGTTTTCATAGCTTCGCCAATGGGCATCCCGAATTTCGTGAACGCAAGCGAGCATTTTTGTATTTCGATCATTCCACACATCTACAGACTCACTTCAAAAAAGCATCAGAAGCATTGATGCAATCGCAGTCGTTAGAATGCCGCGACTGTCATGTTCAGAGCTCAGATGGTTCTGTCATGGTGCTTGCAAACTACGAAAAAATGTGTCAAGAATGTCATCATTCGCAAGTGATGGATGATGCGATGCCGATGGATTTGCGAATTCCGGGCACGGAATTCGTGACCTTTCGATCTCCGAAAACTCGGCCCGCTTGGATGCAAATTGTTCTTGGTTCTGATGTCAGTGAATCGTCTGAAGATCTGCTGTTCCATGAATTGATTGACGGAGGTGATGCGGCTGTCGTAGAACGCTTGAAGCGAGCGATTCCCGCCTCAGACTTCGATGCCAGGAAAGCTGCGTCTGCAGCCAAACGCTTAGAAGAATCTGGATTTTTCGTCGCCTTGCGTTCTTTGGTTGAGAACGCAAGAACGGATGATGAGTTCGCAGAAGATGACCTTCAAGCTTCGCCTTCAGTTACGGGGGCTTGGTCGATTCATGAAGATCATTCGCTTCGGTATCGTAGTTCGGGACATGCTGATCCGTTGATTCGAGATTGGTTGAATTTTGCAGTGAACGCCATTCGACAGTATCCCGAAGTTCCAGAAGCTGATTCGGCAGGAGCCGTTGATCGATTGTTTCAACAGCTTGCTGCACCAGAAGCCAGCGGGCGTTGTATGAAGTGCCATACAGTGGATCGATTGCCAAGCGGTGGTTTTCGAATCAACTGGGAGACTCGTCAATCTGCCTCACAACCGAATGGGTTTACACAGTTTTCGCATGGTCCACACGTCGCTTTGTTGGGCAGCTTGGAAGAAGCATCGATGATGGATGCTCATCCGAATCGCCCCACTGGAACTCGTTGTGAAACTTGCCACGCTGTTCAGAATCAGACGGTTGATTTCCGCAAAGCCGAATTCCTGTTGGACGATTGGATGCCGAATCCCGACTACCATCACGCAGAGGCGAGCGGCTTGACGTCAGTGCAGCGAGCCGACTGTGCGAAATGTCATACCCCCGATTTGGCAGGAGACAGTTGTTTGCAATGTCACAACTACCATGTTCACCCGGAGCAGGTGAATGAGCGATGACCGGTTGAAAGTTGAGTTGATTCCGTCAACGGTATCAGAAGCTGCGGCACGTCAATTTTGCATTGCCGCCTTAGTGAATGATTCTGTTGCGATTGACGCGGGTTCGTTGGGAATGCTTTGGCCGATGCAGCGTCAGGAGGCAGTCCGGCATGTGTTCTTATCGCATAGCCATATGGACCACATCGCTTCCTTGCCATTGTTCTTGGACAACGTATACAAACCAAATCAACGCTGCCCTGTCATTCACGCGTCTTCGATCACCGAAGAATGTCTGCGGCAAGATGTGTTTAATGATCGAATTTGGCCCGACTTTTTTCGACTGTCTGAAGACGAAAGTCCGTTTCTGAAGATGCAGACTCTGTCGTCGGAAGAGGCCGTCATTTTACCCGATTTGACGGTGACACCCGTGTCTGTCAATCACGTTGTTCCGACGATGGCCTTTGTCGTGCAGAATAAGACGGCCGCGGTGGCATTCGTTTCAGATACTCATTGCACTGATCGTGTCTGGACAGTTCTTCGGCAGTTTAAAAATTTACAAGCCGTCTATGTCGAATGCAGCTTCCCCAATTCTCATGCTTGGCTTGCTCAAAAATCGGGCCATCTGTGTCCTGATTTGTTGGCGCCAGAAATTGGTCGACTTCCTGATCATGTCCAAGTCATTGCCTGTCATTTGAAGCCCGCATTTTTTGACCAGATCACGAAGGAACTCTCACAGCTGCAGTTGCCGAATCTAGAAATTGGACAACCCGGAAAAGTATACACTTTTTAGTTTTTGTGCAGTTGCCCGGCAATGCTGTGGTACCGAAGCGGAACCACAGCATTTCATCAAGGCTATGGTTCACGTCGGCGATCATCATGATTCGTCTAACAAAATTTGAGTGCCATAAATTTTCCTCAGACGAAAGACACATGTTTTCCTACGTATTTTCTGAGCCCATTGACTGTTGGGGTGGGCAAAGAAGGGAAATTCTGGGTATTGTTTCGCAGCTTTGTTTTTGGTGGTAAACACTGTTTTCTGCAAGTGGCTATGGGTTTTGCGATTCATGCCCTGCGCTGGCAGAGAGTCTGATGAATCACCAGAAAATGTAGGAAGCCCCTGTAGCTCAGTTGGATAGAGCATCGCTTTCCTAAACCACTTTCTGAACACTCTGAAACGCTCAAAATCAGCGTTTTTATTGGTCGATTCAGTACCTCAACTGCCCCCAAATATCTTTTTTGACCAGTCAGTGGGTGTGCCGCACACTCGTTTTGAATCGGCTGCTTGGAATCGGGCATCGCTGACTTTTATGGAGGCTCTCCAGCCACAAAAAAAGGCGGCGACTCCAAGGCGGCGACTCCAATGCGTTTACTCAGATAGCTGAGACTATCGTGGGATCGCAAATGAAATTCACATTCATCGCGATATGCCTTCTTGCGAGCGCGGCAACGCTTTTTAAGTTATTCTGCCCAGAATAAATTCAGGAGTCTTCGGAAACTCGCTGGTCGATAGAACTTAATCAACCAGTTCTGCGGTACCGAGTTTTGTCATTCCGTTTTCCTCAAATTCGCTGGCTCACGCTGGCACTATACATTGGTTTCTGTCCCGTGGGTCTTCTACTTGCTGGGTTGCCGCATTCACCAGACGCTGAGGTATTTCGGATAGATCGCCTTTCAGGTTTAATTTTCACTCTCGTAGACTTTGTCGAGCCTCAAGACAGTCAAGCACTTTAGTGAATCATTAAGTGTTAAAGGCTCGGTCCGTTGGTTTGAGAACGAAAGGCCAGGGTCTGTATTTCCAGTTGGACTGTGTGAACCAGGCCTTTGGCCATCGAGCCAACGTAGATAGATCTCACCATCCGTCACAACACCGTGCGTAACTTGTATCGGCCGAACAGAGGGGAGAGCTTTCAAACGTTCCATGAGAGGAGATGCCATTCTGTTCACGAAGACCTCATTAATTCCGTCATCGACCTGCAATCGATTTCCGGTCTCAAATCCAGAAGTGATCCGAGCTGCCTTCCAAAAGAAAAACCAGTAATTCCATCCCAAACCGCTGCCAGCGTTTGGACACTCTTCCCCAAGTACTAGTTGTCGCGACTCTTTGGTGCCATTGATCGGTGGATCAAGTGAGTCAAGGACGACCGATTTGCACTGGGATGTGAGCCGTGGCATTTCCTGCCGTTGAAGCGCCTCGAAATAATTACGAGGGTTGTTACCGAGTCGAATTCCGTCGCCGATCCCGTTCCATATTTGGCGTGCGGTTGTGTCAGTTGAATCCACTGTGATCTCCCGTAAGTCAGAAAGTTGTTGCGGCCAATCACGTGATGGCCGCTCATACTACATACAACGGATCACCGTACGTTTTGGATCAAACTTTCTGAGCGAATTTGCTTTCGGGAACCAGTCGAAGCATCCTCTCACAGAACTTCGCCCCAAATACCAAGAAGGTAATCTTTGCTGTTCGGGATCTCGCTAAGCTGCCTAGCAAGCCACTCTGAAGCCTCAGGAGAATCGCCTTCGACAACGTAGAGCGATTCATCAAACCAGGCACCCGAGACTTCACCCTCAAAGCATTCGGCACGCAAAGTCGCCCCATCCTCCCACTCGATGACAAGCACGTCAGCTTCTGGGTGGCTTGCTGCAACTGAGTCTAAATCGATCGGTCCTACTTGTTTGATTTGCATTCGTTGGTCTCCTTGGGGGGTTAAGTGAGCCCCAATAGATAACAACGATTCCCAGACTGTAAATGCCGGGTTACGCGATTGGAACATGCACGCTACAACGGAAGGAACACTCACACTTTGGTGGCTCAACTCCACATCGCGTGAAACAGTTTTCAACTATTTTTCAGGCATCGCTACAACGGAAGATTCTGCAAATTTGCGGATCAGTGCAGATTCGCAATCACGTAATTGGCTGCCTCTGATTTCAGCCGAGCGTACTGGCTCACCCAAGTATCTAAGCAACTCACTCCAGTGACGTGGCATTCTCTTAGAAACACGATCTCCTGAACCAACGTCTTGAGAATGTCAGCCAGCCGATACAGAATTAGCCAGGGCCAACCAGAAAACATCCTCAGGACTTTTACGGTTTGTCTTTGAGAAGTCCGGCTTCGAAATGAAGCCGGACTCGTTGATCGCTTGACTCGCTCCAAGAGCCAGCTGCTAGCGATCCCACAGCGGAATTAGCTAGTCGTCTCCAACAATCGCTGCCTTCCGGCGGTTGGTTGATTCACATCACCAAAGGGATTAAAGTGATTGTCCCTTAAGAGAGGAGCCTGCTTGTGAGTAGTTTTTCGCATAGTCTTGCCCGAATCGCAGTCTGGAATCTCGCTGGTTACAACCAAGCGAATCCGAATATTGGAATTGGCCCCGGCAGCCAAAAAGCGAAGAAGCAAGCAGAAGGCTTGGCTTTGCTGGACGCAGAGTTGGTCGTGCTTGTTGAGGTAAGTCCGGTGAGTCATCTGTCACGTTTGGCGTCATTGCTCTCCAGTGAATACGGTGTTTCGTACAATCACGCGATCATCCCCCAGCCAACCGGAAAGATCCACATCGGCCTGCTGTACAAGAGCGGCGTGGATGTTCAGAACCTGAAGCTCATTCCGGGTAGTCAGGGTGCCTACGGAAATGGGCGGCAGGCACTTCAGGCGGATATTGAGATCGGAAAACTGAAAGCGACTTTGATCGGCGTTCACCTGAAGTCCGGACGGCAACGGCCACAGCAGCAACTGAGAGACAGTCAGTGTAAGTTCATCGGCAGTCACATCGAATCCCTTCGTCAGACCCCGGGCCTCACTCGACGTATGGTCCTGTTGATGGGGGACTTCAATATGATCCCCGGGCAAGACGTCAGCAATTTTCATCACTTGGGTGGAGACGACGTGATGGACTTCGTTTCCTGCTGGGATCTGCAAGACCGCTTCTCCCACATTCTTGATAAGGGGCGAGCAAATCTTCTTGACGGTTTCGCTGTCTCAAGAACGTATTCAACGGACTACGTGCGAGGCAGCCTACGGCTTTTCCCAATGCACTGGACCATGGGCTTGGGACGTGAAGAGTTCAAAAAGAAGGTTTCGGATCACCTTCCTTTTGTCGCCAGTTTTCGAATCTTCTAGTGCTGCCCGTAACGCCCTTGGATGATCTGATACAAGCGAACGGCGAGCCACGCCTTGTCGACGGCCTCTTAAGGTATCGGCCGATGTTGGGGCTGTTTCAGATAACCTGGCCTGAGCTGCCCATTTGAAGCCCGTCTTCGTTCTCCGGATCTATCCAGTGCGGGGTTTCTGACGAGTCGTCGGGAAAACAATTCCCACTGGTTAAACGAATTTTTCGATGACGAAGGGGAGTTGGAACTTCCTGCGCCGCCGCTGGGAAGGCTGCCGTGGCTTCGCTGCATGGTTCTCGCGCAACTTCGCCAGAGCTTCATGTGTGACGCGAAGCTGGCGAAGTTTGGATTCGGGTGCTGCGTTATACGCTTCGAGCAATCCTTCTCGAATCAGCGTGTGGACGGCCTCGCGGCTCCGCCTGAGAATTTTGCATAGGTCTCCGATTGTTAGATCAGGTTTGATAGGCATGAAAGTTGAAACAATGGAGCACGGCATCAATGATGCCCAACTCAGTCATCCTTTTCGGGAGCCGGAATGGCAGTAGAAATGCAACTATCTCGCAAGGATGATAAGGGCAGTTCGGCCGGCAACTGGGAACACGGGGGGCCTACAGAGGAGTGGTCAGCCCCATGGTCTTCGAGTATCGCACGTGGGAATCCTGAACACCTTGAGAATCAACGATTTAGATCGACGTAGCCCCGTCTGATTTGGGGCTATCTAGCATTCTTTGCAATTCAAAATTGGGCGAACAAAGTGAAGGCCCCGAGGGCCAAGAGACCGATTGTCTGTACATCCGCAGAGGACTGACCTGTCCATTTTGTCCGGGAAGCCGATCTCTCATCCTCTCCCGAATCACCTAAATTCGCTGCGTTCTTGACTATTTTTAATCATCACTTGCTGTTGTTCGGATCGAAACCAATAATGATCCAGCTGGCAGACAAAATTCGGCTCCATGCCGTGTGGACACCTTCGGGAGGTCCCTATATCTGCTGGCTTTTTTTATGCGCGGGATTCAGCGGTCAGCGGATTGTCACGGGTGTAGAAAACGCCGTATGGTTTCTCACTGGTGTCGTCGACGTCGTACACCAGTCCTGCCTGATCCCAGACCAGTTTCAGAAAGCGGTCTTCACCGCGTTCATAAAGGCGCTGGATGGCCCACAAGTAGTAATCAACCACTTGCAGGCAGACGACGTCAGCGGGCTGCCCTGCTTTGATCTCAATCGGTGCTGTTGCAGCCACGCCCCACTTTTGGCGAAACCCCTGTCGTGCTGCGTCGAGTGCCTTCTGCAAGGATTCCGTTCGATCCGAGCTTCCCCGTTTGGCGAAATGAATTTGGTAGCCATCGTCTTTGTGCAGTCGATCCCGGAACAATCGGCTTACACACCGATCGTACAATTGATTCGCATGATACTTGTATGTCGCTTTGCTTTTCTGGTGTTCGATGACTTTGTCCAGAATGACCTGTTTGTCACGAACGACGGCATGGAACCGAATTTCGTGTCGAGCAAGAAGTGCGAAGACTTCGCGACGCACTTCGGGCAAATCGTCTTTCGCGTGAAACATGATGGCGGTTTTGCGGCGTGCCGGATCGAAGGACGGAACCCCCGCGAAGTACGCATCCGCGAGCAATCGTTCCCGAAGCTCTTCCAGCTCAGTTGCAACTGTTTGCGGGTCGGCAATGTCCGCGACTCCGAGCATAAAGAACTTTGAACATCCGTCCTTGCCGACGATTGGCGTTCCATGTTTATTAAACAGATTCGGATCACCGGCTTCATCAACAAAGTAATGCCGAAAGGTTGGTGCTTGGTTTTGTCCGTCGCTCATGATCGGAAAGTTCGTTCGGTAGACCGTGGATGGCAGCGATAAAAAGTTTGGCCCGACCACTCAGAGTCGACGCAGGCAATTGAAGTGCGACATAGAGTGCGTCAGCCGGGAAGTCCCAGCTTCTTGTCCAGTGCCTCTTACATGGCGATAAATCCCACTGGAAAGTCAGCATTTAGGAAATCATCGACGGCTCCTTCGTATGTTGCACCGTCTGATTGGGACATGATTCTTCTTTCTGCTTGCCGAACGCTGATTTTATCTGCCCTTACCGGTTGTGGAAGCATTCACCTATGATGTGGAAAGCTCCCTCAAAGCATAGCGTGGCTGTTCAGCCTTCCGGCAGAAGTTCGGCATCACGCAGAAGGTACGAAGTCTGAGTCTTGCCAGCTCGCTGAACTCTTGTCTCCTGCAGCATTACTCGACAGGAAAGATTTGTCAGCTTGTCAATCCTCTCAAGATCTTCTTCTGTAAGCTCGTCAGATGCGAACCCGGTAATCAGAGTATCGTCGTCACGAACGAAGTCGAAGTAGCCGGTTTCGCGAGTCAGGCCGCGGAACTTGCCAGTGAATCGGACGTCGTTTTGCTCAATTGTCCGGGCAAGCCGTTCTGAAGCCGTCTTGATCGTTTCCGCCCCAATCACGCGAGAGGCCTTGGCTGGAAATGCCAGACGCAGTTCCGCGTTGTGGCGAGCAAGCGTCTGGAATAACCGCGTCAATGGTTGAATGACGGTAGTTGGAATTGCATCGGAAAGATCTTCCGGGGTCTCGGTGTCCGCCGCCATAATGATGGCTTTAGCAACGTTCTCCAGCGAAGCACGATGAACGTCAAGCACCGTTTCGTCTTCCTGCAGTTCGGGAGTGAACTCCAATCCAAACGAGCCTCTTGGCGTTCCAGTGAGCAACAAGGCTGGAACCGCTGCACCACGTGATCGTCGCTGACGTCCGGCCGTCCTGGCAGCTTCGCGTTCGTCATGGATAGCCTGAGCGACGAACATCCGTTCATAGTGCTGCAGTGCTTCTCCGGCGAGACCGGCACGAATGCTTTCCTGGCCTTGGACTGCATCGCCCTTGAGGAAGATGGCTGCCCGTGGCGTCTCAGGCGTCTCAGGCGTCTCCGGCGGGAACAACGTGCCGTCTGTCGTATGAGCTTTCAGCTGGGAATCCGCGTCCTCCAGTCGTTCCTGCAACTGCATCGACAAAATCGGATCGTCTGCGGCATCTTCAGCAAGACGCCGCAGGTCAACGACCTGAGTTTGTAAGAATTCTTTTTGGTTCATGGCGTGGCCTGCAGTTTGCTACGTGCTGCTGAGTGATCGTCAGAATTCAGCAAGCGGTGTTTCGCATACGGTCCCAGATTATTTCTCGGCCAGCGAAATGATGAACCTGTGAGCGTCGGCAGGCGAAATGCGACGTTCCCGAAGTAGTCGACCAGCGACATTCGACTCGGAAATGCCGATGGACTCGGCGAAATGCTGCACGTCCATTGAGGAAAACGTTCTTTGCTCGCAGAACGCTTCCCATGAAGAACGCGAAATCAGAGTATCTGCGGCAAATTCGTTAGCCTGTTTCTCATGTTCGTCGTGATCATCAGTAAAGTCGTCTAGGTACGTTTCCTGCCGGGGATGCAGCAGGATATGAGCCAACTCATGAAAGAAATTGAACCACACAATATCGTGTCGCTTCCAGCGATAGCTGAGCTGAACGACGGGCATGTTGCCCACCCAATAGGCGGCTCCGCCCACATAGGTGTTCTTCAAGTGCGGAATAAAGACAACCGCAATTCCCAGCGAAGCAGAATGCGTAACGAGATCATTGGTTAGTCCTGATGCACCGCGGAGGGTCAGGCTTCGGAAGGATTCCATGTCTTCGCAGACTTTCTGGCGAGAGAACTCAGCCGTTTCGATGTTCCTGGCCTCGAGCACTCCCTTTCGCAGCCATACGGCAAGTGCCTTGTGACATGCCTGTTTGCCGGTCGCCTTTCGAAACGATGGAGCCAATTCGACTGCTGCGTTTAAGGCATCCAGTTTTGCCGACGCAAAGAACCGAAGCAACTCTTGGTATTTCTCGAGCCAGCTTGTCTTCTTCGCGATCCAGCCATGTCTGGCCATCTCGGCGCACGGGAATTCTTTGGCAATCTCGCAGGCCTGTTCCTGTTCCTTCAGTTGCTCAAGCTGACTGAGTGCCAACTGATAGTTTTGCTCGCGATTCATCCAGAACGATGCGGGAAGCCCCAGAACACTTTCAAGTTCCAGTGCCGTATCTGCGGTGATTGCTTTCTTTCCCTGGATGATCTGATTGATTTTGTTCGTTGGTCGTCCCATGCGGCGCGCGAGTTCGGCCTGAGACATATTAGTGTCATCAAGAATTTCGCGAATGGTATTGCCCGGAGGGCTCACACGTTCGGGGCGATAGGGTGCTGGTGCGATACTAGCCATAGCTGTGATAGTTTCCGACAAAGTTGATTTCCACCGCAGTAACCGAAGCCAGCAAGGCGTTGCCGTTTTCATCCCGCTCGAAATCACCTGCGGGACGAAAACAGACGCGGTCAAGTCCATGGATCTTGATGGCGAAGTCTCCGGCTCGGTCACCTGTCAGGGGATGAAAATCCAAAGGTGGAGCCCGATGAGGGATTTCGCCGAGATTGTTAAACGCTGCCAGATCCTGAATTCGGTCGAAAAGTCGCGCAGCGGCGTCTTCAGGTAACGCCTTCTTCGCATCCTTTTCTTTGGTGCAGATTTTCTGCAGCTTCTTGCTGGCATAGCCTATCAGCATCATGCATCGTCCACAGTGAGTATTGACCTTTAGGGTCAATGCGACTTCTCTAACTCTACCATAAGAAAAATGACATAATCAAGGGTTGGGTCCGAGAATGCCGTGAATGGCGGCGGTGAGGAGTTGGGTGCGGGTGGCTTCGCGGCGGGTCAGGGTCGATTCCAGGCGGGTGACCTGCGACAGAAGATCCGTCACCTTCGACACGATTCGCTTTTGTTCCGCACGTGGCGGTACAGGAATCGGCGTCATCCTGAACTTCATTTGTGAAATGTTCATCTGACTCGCTGCCATTCCCGACTTCGATTTCTCGATGTGCTCCTGCGAAACCCCAGCATTGAGGCACAGCGCGACGAACTCGTCGTACATGAATGGTTCGATCAAGTGAAAGCGGATGATCTTGTCTGAGATCATTAGGCGAGGACGGACTTTGCGAACCAAGCAAGATATGCCGACGCGGTTCTGCGGTCCGGCCCGCGTCATTAGAAGATCGCCCTGTTTCGCTTCGGCTTCAGGGCGTGGTTTAAGGTTGTCGGGCAGACGCTTGTGTTTGTGTTCCCAAAACACAAATGATTGCACCGACGTTGTCTTCAGAACTCCCCATTCAGATTCATCGATCGTGGGATTCGGTTCGCAAGGGGGACTCCATCCTGAGTTCATTACCTCGACGAGATCGTTGAGGCGTGACCATTGCCAATGAGCCGGGGCAGTGATATCGAATTCGCCATCGGTTATTGGAACGATCTTTGATTTCTTGAGGTCGCCGTTCGCAATCAGTTTTTCGCGGCGCGCTGTGAGCTTTTCCAACAATTGTTCCGCTGGTTCGTCGTTCGGGTCCTGTTTGACGAGTTTGCCCTGGACGGCGAGTTGGAGGATGGTTTGGCGGAGGTCGGGGAGGGTTTCGGGGGTGTCGTACAGCATCTGAAAGTGGTCGCAGACGCGCTGCCAGGCGGCGGACACCTGTGCGGGCGATTGCACCACAGTCAAACGATCCAGCGACGAACGGTTCAGACGCAAACGCACACCACGACGCTGCTTTTGAACCGCTTCCAACCCGTCGCACAATCGCATCAACTCGTCCACCTTCGCCACGATTCGATGCTGTTCCGCAAGCGGGGGGACGGCCACCAAGACCTGATTAAGTTCGGCCTGGTTGATCTTCGGCATCGCAACGCGCGTGTCAGTCTTCACTGCCATTTGAAGGAACGGGAAGGACAGAATGAACGTGAGCAAGTACCGCGCGTCGATGTGAGAATCGAGCGGGTACATGTCGGCACTGCAGAGGCCGTCAAAGTCGACAATCGTCGCTTTCGACAAGTTGGGACGAATCTTTGAATAGAGGATTTGACCAGCGAAGAACCGGTGGTTGTTACTCTTCACGCCGTCTTCGCGAACAGATCGGTACTCCAGTAGCTGGCCATTGTATTTCTCGATGTTGTTCGGCGCGACGTGCGGTAAATCAAGGAATTCCGCTGGTTTAACGAGATTGGACGCGATCGTCGCGACGCGGTTGAACGGACTCCATTCCCACGACGACGGCACCGCGAATGGTGGATCATGCAGAAGTGATGACGCTTCATTGCGGCGTGGAGCGCGTTTCTTCCCGTTGTTCGCACCGGACTCTTTGATTGACTCCAAGAGTTCAGATGCGGGCAACTCTGACTCATCCTGCTCGACGAGCTTACCCCGCACGGCGAGTTCCAGAATCATCTCGCGCAGCTTCTGCACTCCGCCTTCAGCTTCACCCAGCGTGCCGAACTCGTCAAGGAATTCCTGCGGCGTCACTCGGCACCTCCCAGTGCCGACGCCAGTTCCTGCTTCAACTGCTCCAGAACGGTCGCCGCTTCCGCATTCACTTTGCTGAACTCAATCAGCAGCTCGTCCGGGTCGCCGGGGCCGGTGTCAGCGTTGTGTGGGTTCTTGATGTCCAGATTGTAACCGTTGGCGGCGATGTCGGTGGCGGACACTTTCCACGCGAATTCGTTTTCGACTCGCTTCTTCAGATTCGGTTCGCCGATCTTGCCTTTGGCCACGCCCCACCAGGCTTTTTCTGCGTCGAATTCTTTGATGTTCAGCGGTTTGGTTTTGTTGTACGACTTCGCTCCGGGCGGATACGGGTGCTCGTAGAACCACACGTCTTTTGTCGGTCGGCCTTTGGTGAAGAACAGCAGGTTGGTTTTGATGCCGGTGTATGGAGCGAACACGCCGTTGGGCATGCGCACGATGGTGTGCAGGTCGCATTCGGTCAGCAGCTTTTCCTTGATTCGCGTTTTGACACCTTCGCCAAACAGCGTGCCGGACTTCATGTACTGGTAAGCGTCTTCGAACACGCCTCGGACGATGTTAGCTCGTGACGGTTTGGTGGTGAGTGAAATTTCCTTCAGCGTGGGGAACAGTTGTCGGTCGACGAATTCCAGCAGCGTGTCGCCCGTCATGCCTTCCGGATCGGCGGCCCAGTTTCGCCAGCGCAGTTCTTCGGGGATGGGGGACTTGTATTTGTCCTGCACGAGTTCCGCTTCGGACTCGCGGTCGTCAAAGATTTTCAGGAACAGCATCCAGACCATCTGCCCAATTCGCTGAGCGTTGCCGTCGACGCCCGTGTCCTTGCGCATGATGTCCTGAATGGACTTGATTGTGGTACTGAGTGACATGTTTTTCTGGTTACCAGATTAAAGGGCGGTCTTCATTTTTCCAGAACAGCCATCGTCGTTGCTCAGCGTGCTGGCCCGTCCCGATTTGAAACTCTGGGCGTTCTCCAGCGTCGAGCTTAATGATGCTGATAAATCCGGCGTATGTTGAGACAACCAGTGTCTTACCATCTTTCGAGATATCGATGTCGCCAATTGTTGAGCCGATGAAGTGCTGCCAAGTTTCTTCCCCGGTTTTGGTGAAAGCTCGCAGGTATCCATCAGCGTCACCGACAATGAATTCGCCATCCCGGTGAACTCCTGCATAAACACGAGCTCCACTCTGCACAACGGGCGTCCGTTCATCGTTCTTATAGGCTCCAGTTTTTAGGCCGGGAAACAAGCTTGTCGGTGTGGCAAGTGTGACGCCGTTGTAGAAATGGCATGAGTTCAGAACGACCGTATCGCTTTTGCGGCTAAACAAAGCGAAGTGCGGATATGAGCTTTCGTTTCCAATGTCGGCGATCTGTTCAAGGTCTTCGTTAAAGATGGGATGAGTGCTATCCTGATGTCCCACCGCAATCCATTTGCCATTGGGGGAGACTGCACCGTGTTGCATCGACAGATAGAAGGAGAGAGGCTCATCGGGTTCTTCGTCAATGTATTCCTGCAAGTCAGCCACAGTGGGAAGCAGTCGCCGTGCCACGCCGCGAGACAACACGAAAATGCCCGCGTCGGAAACGAGTAAAACTCGTTGTCCATTGGGAAAAGGGATTAACTGAGTCGGCCTTGGCGGAGCTTCAAGAGCTTCGGCTGTTGCCCCTTCTGGCAAATCTTCGAGCCCCGTTGGCCACTGACACATGCAAACTTCGGGACCTTGCCAGCCGTCTGTAATTTGCACTCCATTTTCTGTTGCGATTGCGACGTAGCGACGATTCGGACACTGACCGAAAGACTCGATACCATCGACATCATGGACTTCATCACCTTTGATGTGAACAACTTTTCCGTCCTGATACTCAGTGCCAATTCGAGCAACGATGGAACCATCGTCCTGCAACATGAGCACGGGGATACTGTGCGCTTTGTTCTCCAGCAAGTGAATCAACGGTGCGTGGGCGACTGGCCAGTCGCTTCGAAGCTCGTCGAATGTTCCGTTCTTGTTTGCCCGCCGTACCGCGGCCATTGCAGCGTCAGCGAGATGCTCGAGACCGGGATCTTTGGGTTGAACCCCGACGTCATCCCAGCCATCACGGATTCCACGTTCCACAAAACCGTTGATATCGGAAACATATTGAAGGGTTTTCGTTTTCCATTCTTCCTGCGGTGTCATTTCGCTTTTCGTCTTCTTGCTGTGAATTGAAAGATCTGTTGCTTGGTCAGAGTCAATTGACTCACCACAGCCAGCAAACAGAATTGCCCCAGCTGCAAAGAGTGCAGCCGGGAGTAGATCATAAAGCTTCCCCATACAGCTCTCTTTCAAGCTCTTTTAACGCTCGAAGGTAGTCCAGCTTGCTACCAAACAGATTGACGATTTCAATTGGTGTACCGAAGCTGGACAGCGGCTGAACTTTCAGCACTTCCATGCTTTCAATGTCGTCCACACCTTCGTCCGCGAATTTGTCCAGCAGAGCCTGTAGGACGGCTCGTGCTTCGTCGCCGTACTTTGTGAAGTAGTTCCTCTTCTTGACGTTTTCAGCCCGCTCCTTGCGACTCAAGGGCGGCTGATCGAAGGCGACGTGGCAGATTAGATCGAACGGGCCGTAGTCTGTTCCGACAATCTTCTGCAGTTCATCAAAGAACACACCTTCGTTTTCCAACTCGTCGACAATGGCTTGTTTACGTTCGGCGTCGTTCCAGTGCTTCAGGAACTCGTCCAGTGTGCCGTATTCTTTCAGGATGCCTTTGCGGCTGAAGTCTTTGATAGATTCGGTCACCAGCTTGCCGTCGCTGTCCATGTACTGGACTCGCTCGCCAACCACAGAGACTTCAACGTCGTCGATGTAGACTTTTTCTCGTTTGGAATCGGTGGCGTCCTGTGGCAAGCTGCCGCCATCGACCCAGTCAGGGTCTTCAAAGCCACCTTCCGTCAGGTTTCCATTGTCGTCAATTTCGACTTCGGTGGTTGTGTCGTCGTCTTCTTTCAGCTCCACGTCGTCAACCTCGCCTGGCACTGGCGAATCTTCCGGGCCGGGAATGTAGATCTGAACGGGGTCTCCGTCGAAATCTGGGTCGGCAAACAGTTCTGTCGCCTTTTTCAGGTCGATGATGGTGAAGTAACGTTTGCCGAAATCTTCATCAATGCGGGTGCCTCGGCCAATAATCTGTTTGAATTCTGTCATGGACTGGATTCGCTGATCCAGCACAACCAGCTTGCAGGTCTTCGCGTCGACTCCCGTGGTCATCAGCTTTGACGTGGTGGCAATCACCGGCATGGGATCTTCTGGGTTGATGAAGCCGTCCAGTTCCTTCTTTCCTTCAGGATTGTCACCCGTGATTCGGACAACGTACCGCGGGTACTGGTCGATCAGATCATGATTGGCGTTTACCAACGCCTGCCTCATGCGTTCGGCGTGCTCTATGTCTTCGCAAAAGACGATGGTTTTGGAGAATCGATCAGTGCCCTTCAGGTATTCCGTAATCTTTTCGGCAACCAGCTGCGTGCGTTTGTCGAAGACAATGTTGCGGTCGATGTCCTTCTGGTTGTAGATGCGGTCTTCGATCTCGTTGCCGTGCTTGTCCAGTTGACCGGGAGTTGGTCGCCAGCCTTCAAGGTCTTTGTCGAAATCGATGCGAATGACTTTGTACGGTGCCAGAAAACCGTCATCGATCCCTTGTTTCAGGGTGTAGTCGTAAACCGACTCGCCAAAGTAATCGATGTTGGAAACGGTTTTCGTTTCCTTTGGCGTGGCAGTCAGGCCGATGTGGGTCGCAGACGAGAAGTAATCTAGGATTTCACGCCATGCGGAATCGGCTGCAGCACTGCCTCGATGGCATTCGTCAATCACAATCAGATCGAAGAAGTCGCGACTGATTGTTTTGAAGACCTTCTGCCGTTCTTCAGGACCGGTGATGGCCTGATACAGCGACAGGTAGATTTCGTAAGAGGTATCAACAAGCCGTTTGTTGTGAAGGTCGAGTTCCGTGCCGTCATCGCGTTCGATGGTCCCCGACTTCTTCCCGAGCTTTGCCATCGCCCCTTTGAATGGCTTGAAGTCGTTGACCATTGTTTGGTCGACCAAGATGTTTCTGTCGGCCAGAAACAGGATCCGCTTCTTCGCTCGAGACTTCCAAAGCCGCCAGATGATCTGGAACGCCGTGTATGTCTTTCCCGTGCCAGTTGCCATCACCAGTAGACAGCGTTGTTGCCCTCGCGTGATGGCCTCAATCGTTCGATTGATGGCGTTCTGCTGGTAGTACCTCGGAGTCTTGCTGCCGCCGTCCGAGTAATAGTCGGATTCGACGACCGGCCGAGATTCGTCTGTGATTCCTCGCCACAAGCAATATTTCTGCCAGAGTTCAGCCGGCGACGGAAATTGTTCAAGCGTGAGCTGCCGTTCTCTCAGACCGTCCGCTGCTGTCTTGTCTTGGAAAATGAATCGGTCGCCGTTGGAACTGAACGAAAACGGAACTTGCAACATCCTGCCGTACGCCAAGGCTTGGGGCATGCCATGGCCAACGGAATACTTGTTCTTCTTCGCCTCGATCACCGCGATGGGGATATTTGGCTTTATCTCAAGAACGTAGTCAGCTCTTTTCTTCTTGCGACGCCGCGTTCGCGATCCGCGAACTTCGATGCGGCCATCGGTGAGCGGCCGTTCTTCACGAATCTGCGTCTGTAGGTCCCAGCCCGCCTGCTGCAGTGCAGGTGTTATGTACTTGCTGCAGATTTCGCGTTCGGAAAGGCTGAGTTTGTCCACGAGAATTACTACTGCGAGGCAGAGAAGACTTCAAGAAGTAAAGGATGGGGTCGCCGAAAGCATCACCCCTCGTTTGATGCGTTATAACCCATCGGGGGACCATTTGCACGTCAATGGACAGCATCTGAAACACCGGGCACAGGGTAAATATCAGAAGAATGCCAGTCCGTTGGTTGTTACGGTGAAGCCTAGCGAACGCCGGCGTCAGGAAAGCCCACTCATCGGAGGGAGTCGATAGAAAGTGCTCTCTTCAGAATGCAAAACAGGCAATAGGATGGCGAAATAAATTCTTCTCTCTCTCGTTCGGGGCCAAGCTAGTGAAAAAGCAGCAATTTTCCGCAGATGACGGAATTCCTGACCTGTTCGCCGACTGCGACGGGCCATGCCTCTCTCCAGCGCAGCTGATTGCAATGGATGCATTGATGGCCGGCAGCACTCAAGCAGAAGCTGCTGAGGCAGCAGGTAAATCCGAGCGTTGGGTCTGGAGTCAGCTGAACAACTCCATTGGCTTCCAACAGCCTTATGATACGGCACTCCGAGCTCGGCAGCTGCACCTTCAGACACTTGCAGCATCGCGAAGTTGCTTGATTGTAAACTCTCTCAGCGAGATTGCTTCTAACAGCGATCACAAGGAATGTATTAAGGCATGTGAGGTATTGCTGAAGATCGCCTCGAAGGCGTGAGCAGGCTCATAGGTTTTTGCCCACCTCGTGATGTCAGTACACATCCAACGAATATGAGCAGGTATTCAAGTCGCTGAATATCACCTGGCGGATGAGCCGCAGGCGATGTTGTCGTAGCAGCAGCCTGTTCGGCTCATCGTTGGATGGACTTTGCAACTTGACATGAAAGAGGGCTACGCTGTGAATCACAGTGCAGCCCCCAATTGGTTTAGATTAGAATAGGGTCCTAAGAGTTACTCTATACCGAGACCTCTTTGACTACGTTGAATCTGGTATGGGTTCACGCCATAGTCGCTTGGCCTAACAGTGCGTCTCTTGGGAATCACCAGTTTTGACGGTTCAGTCGGGATGGGTGAAACTGCTTGGATAGCCGCAGTGGTCTGTTTTTCAGCTTCCTCGACCAGTAGATCCACGAGATTCAATTCCAACGCACCTCTATCTTCAAGCAGGCTTTTGTTCTCCATGAGTTTCTGCACGCCGGTCTGCAAACTTTTTGTGACTTCTTCTCGTCGCACGTCCGCAGTCTGCTCAAGGTTGTCCGTCAGTCCACTGACAGCACAGTGATCAATCACGAGCACGCTGCTGATTGGGTCTTTGATTCCGATCGTGGCCGTCACTGTGCCAACAGCGTCTTTGTCTTTTGCTGTAAGTCGCCCAAATTTGTCTACTTTCAGTCTGACTTTCTTTTGACGAGACACTGTCGCTGGGGCATCGTTGATTGCGTAATCTAGGATCTTCAGAGTCAGTCGAGAAAGATGTTGACGATAGCACTTGTCGACCCAGACATATGTGCCCCGATGGAACCCAACCAAACCGCAACAGTCTCTCGGCAGATCGCATCGACTACCGTGTTTGAGCCATCCACAGGTAATCGAGCAAGGACCATTGCAGTCTGCTGTTAAAAGGGTGACATAGCCGTCTTTGTCTATTGGAAACCGTTCGTTTGTGTCGTTGATATATTCCTTGGTTTCGGTCATGACTAAGTAGTAGCCGCCACCTCCGGGCTTTTTGATTGCTTGAAGCCCAGCTTGGCATGGGTGAGCCACTTTCAACTTAGTGTCGGTGCGGCCTTCAAACTTGTTCTCTTTTTCGCAGCACTCAGCACACGCATCGAGCGGGCCCCCGTAAACAGCCCGTTGGTAGGCGCATTGCATCAGCTGTAACTTGTCGGGGTCCGAGACCGGTGTGAGTCCCCATTGCTCAAGCCCGGATCGGCTTCCATCGATCCCAAGGACGTTTGAGAAGTTCTTGAGTGGGCTCGCGCTGAATCCGCCTTTGTCAGTGATGCTTGTTGTTCCTTCTTTCGGGTAAGCAAAAGACGGAATGGCGTGAGCGTCGTGCACCGTGCGAGCAAGATTATCAAGTACTTGCTGTTCATAAACATCAGACAGTGTCTGTGCTTGGTGAACGGTATTGTGGCGAAGGTGAGCGTGTTGACATCCGGTGAGGACGATCAATCCAACAAGTGCGGCCCTGTGCATGGTGAATCCTTTCATGCATGCGAATTGAAGTGAACGTTTTATTGATCGGCCAGTCAGTGATCTTTCCCTAGGGGTTGTTCTGCATCAGGTTTGGGTAGTTCTCAGCCAATCTCCTTGCGGCTTACAACCGTTGAGACCTTTGGAATCGCTCGAACCCTCAAATTTTGCCATTGAGGCCAGTGGCTTGTCTTGTGTGGCTTTGCA
This sequence comes from Fuerstiella sp., assembly GCA_039974975.1. GTDB lineage: Bacteria > Planctomycetota > Planctomycetia > Planctomycetales > Planctomycetaceae > Fuerstiella. Next base: position 75,630 of record JBDWHY010000052.1, read on the forward strand.
AATCTCTGCTGTCCAGCACAGATCGAGAGTGGCTTTGCCAGTAGAAGAAATCGAATTGATGTCGATGATCCGTTACGGCGGAATTTCAGCAGGAGCGGTCGATCTTGCTGGGAATCAAGGCAACTTGATTCTGTCGCCCGCTGAAGTTAGCAACGGCTTTGCGTTCGATTGGTATTGAATCCCAGTCACACTGGCTGGAATCTGAGTTACCCTGTTGAGCATTCGAGGTGAATCGTCACCTCGCAACGGTTGAACTTGACTTCAGCCGAAGGTGCTTGCACAAATTACGAGCCTGAGAGGGCAGGTCTGCGTTCCGCTTATTCATTCTGCAGAAGTATCAAGTGGCGCTTAGGGGACAGTTTCAGATGTTTTTCAGTCGGAGTCCCGTCGTTAGTGCAATCGATTCTGCCGCTCATTTCTAGTCATGCACGTTTTTACTTTAGCGTCAACCTGGTTTGGTCCTCTGGGTCTGCAGCAAAGCTTCTTTCTCTGGTGTCACGTTTGCTTTCTTTCGCACTGGCACGGCCGTCGGGCGAATCAAGTGTTGCGTGGCGATCATTCCTGCTTTCTTCCTCAGACAAACTCTCTTTCTGAGTGACTCTTGGCTTAGTTCAGACAGGTCTCTGTTTTTTGCAAGTAGGGCTGAGTTGTGAGGGTGGCGCTGTTGATGTCTTCGACGGCTTCCGCACACTCATCCGGGTTTGAGCCCGTGGGGATATCGGTATTCTTGCCGGGCAATTCTTGCAACCTGGGTTCATAAATTTTCCTCAGACGAAAGACACATGTTTTCCTACGTATTTTCTGAGCCCATTGACTGTTGGGGTGGGCAAAGAAGGGAAATTCTGGGTATTGTTTCGCAGCTTTGTTTTTGGGTGGTAAACACTGTTTTCTGCAAGTGGCTATGGGTTTTGCGATTCATGCCCTGCGCTGGCAGAGAGTCTGATGAATCACCAGAAAATGTAGGAAGCCCCTGTAGCTCAGTTGGATAGAGCATCGCTTTCCTAAAGCGGAGGTCACTGGTTCGAATCCAGTCAGGGGTGCTTGTTTTTAGTCGTCTGTATCAGAGAGAAGTTGCGTCGATGCGTGTGAATGTCTGTGGCTGTAAGCTTGTGCTTTCTATTGGGGACATTACAGAGCATCAAGCTGACGCAATTGTAAATGCTGCCAACTCTGACCTTGCAGGAGGTTCTGGAGTGGATGGCGCTATTCAAGCGGCTGGCGGTCCAGAGATCCTGAAGGATACTCAGATGCGTTATCCCGACGGCTGCAAAACTGGATCAGCTGTCGCTTCAACGGCAGGAAACCTATCTGCCAAGTTTGTTTTTCATGCTGTCGGTCCTGTGTGGCAGGGAGGAAGATCGGGCGAATCGGAACTGTTGGTTTCGGCTTATCGCAGCTGTCTGAAATTAGCAGTCGAGCATGGCTGCGAATCAATCGCGTTTCCTGCGATCAGCGCAGGAGCCTATGGTTATCCTTTGGATCTTGCCGCCAACGTTGCCATTAAGGCGTGTTCAGACTTCCAGAAGTGGCACAAACTGCCAGCGGAAGTTCACTTCGTATTGTTCAGCGAAGGTGTCTACGGGCAGTTTTCAAGAGCCATTGAAGCTCAACTTGAAACTGCCTGATCTTGTTCACCGCCGACTATGAATTTGAATCAGTGAGCAGGTCCGTCAATTCACTGGATGCCGGCCGCATGACTCGGAACAATTCGGACTGCAACGTCTGACGACGAATGATGCCTAGGCATTCATTGTCTTCTTCGACCAGTCCATACAAGACGTCTTCTTGGAACATGCAAGTCATGACTTCAAGTCGAGACGTGGACCCCTGAAACACGGGCAGATCATTCATGACCAGTCGCGGTGCCAGTGCACTGGAAAGCACATCTGCGACTCGAACGTAGCCGATCCATTTACCAGGTTGCTGTGCCTTGTGAATCAGCACGAACGGTGATTTTGAAACTGCAGATCTTTGCAACGCATCATCGACGCTCGCTGTCTCATCGATTCCGATTAACACGGCGTTAGGAACGATGACCGAACGTACGGGCTGGGCGGCAACTTGCATCAGGTTTTCTGCAAGGTTGCGTTGGACCTGAGTCAAAATTCCTTCACGCTGCCCTGCTTCCAATACGCCGAATAATCTTGTCCGACCAAAGACAACTTCAAGCGGTCGTCGAGTCGATTTACTGAGCTTCGTGACCAGCCGCGATGCAGAAATTAAAGGCAGGCTGACAGGAAGAAACAACAAATAGAACAGATGAAACCACCTTGAAGCTGCTCGAAGTTGTGACATTGGTGCTCGATAAAACAGGCTCTTCGGAATCAATTCGCCAAAGATGAAGATCACGGGAGTCAGCAACAGTGTGGCCACAATTTCGATGGTTCCTCCACTGCTTTCCCAGATGACTGAGACAAACATGCCAACAGCGAGAGTGGTGATGTAGTTCGCGATGTTGTTGCCAACCAGCGTTGTTGCAACGAATTTTTCGGGATTTGCTACGAACGAAAAGAGACTGGAGGCGACTCGATCCCCTCGCTGTTTTTGTAGAGTCAGTTGCAGCGTGCTGACTCGGTAAAAACCTGTCTCACTGCCACTGAAAAAAGCGGAAAGACGTAGGCCGACGATGAATAGAAACGCGGCAAAGAACAATGATCCGGCGAATCCCATTATTCACCTTCCTTTGCCGTGAGGAATCCGTTGCCATGTTCAACCAATGCTCTCAGTTGACCTCGAGAATCCACAGAGATCGCAGTAAACCGCCAGCCTTCAACGGCAATTTGATCACCCACTGCTGGTAAGCGTTCCAGTTCGTCCTGAAACAAGCCTGAAAGTGTATTCAGACTTTCTTCGTCGGCGTCGAATGGGATTCTGAGATGTTGGTACAGCAGCCGCAGGCTAATCAATCCGTCGGCGTGATACCGGTTTTCGCCGATCAACAACAAAGGTTCTCGCCCGAGTACTCGGCGAGTTCTTGATTGTCCTTCGCTAAAGATGACTTCGAGAATATCTTCGTAGCACAGGCTGCCCACCATTTCACCGTGTTCGTGGACAACAACAACAACGCTACTGTAGCGGTTGCGAAGTTCTCCTAGAACGTAAGCCAAGGTTGAACACCATGGAACGTAAATCACAGACTCAGCCAGTTCATGAAAAGTCGCTTGAGAATGTCCAATGACTCGCGCCAAGGAAACGGCTCGAGAAAAAGTTTCGTTGTCGTCTGCTGCATCTTTGACCATCACATAGGAAACGTGATTTGTGGTGCCAAGTGAATGAGTTTCCAACGTGTCATGAGGTTCCGCGACCACACAAAGTCCGCGAGGTCTCATGACTTCTTCGACCATGACTTCATTCAAATCTAAGATGCTGTGCAAAACCTTCTGTTCGGCTTCAAGCAGCTCGCTGGTATAGGCAGCGGAAGCATCGATGGCTTTTTCAAGATCTTCTGGTTGAAGATGCGGCTCATGGAGAACGTGAGGCCAAAACGTGCGTCTGAGAACGACGGCAGTCTGGTTTAGAATAGGAATGACGGGGTCCAAAATTCGAACGGCAGTTGCCAGCGGCCATGCGACGTTTACGGAAATCTGTTGCCGAAAAAGTACGGCGAGAGTCTTTGGGGTGACTTCGCCAAGCACAATCATTCCCAGAAGGCTGAAGATGCCCATGGCACTGGCCACTAAAGTAAATCCCTGTCGAGTCAGTGATTGCATCAAGACGATGCCGACAGAAAAGTAACCTAGGTTGATGACGAGATTCCAAAACAGAACTGCCGTAAGCAGCCGATCGGGATCTTTCATCAACCCTGAGACCGTTCTTTGTCGATGGTTGCCTGCGCTAAAACGCCGAATTTCTTCACGAGAGAGAAAGAAGAATGCGGTTTCGCTGGCGGAAAAGAATGCTGAGCATGACACGAGGCCAAGCATGACAAGCAGGCCCGGAAACCAAAGCGACCAGGATTCGGCGAACTGAGACATGGACAGTTTGACTAGAACGATCGTGCAAAAGGTGACAAGAAAGTTTCGCTGACAAGATCACCAACGAAGGTTGTGGTCTGGATTATATGCGAACTCAGTCAGCTCAGTAGGAATTCAACCTCTGTGATTTTCGAAACGCGTTGAACTTAAGTCGAC
>JBDWHY010000053.1:0-97785 GCA_039974975.1 Fuerstiella sp.
GACGTTATGCCTTGAGAATCGGAGGTGACCGGTGAGAATTAGTTTTTTGGGCTACATCGCTCTTTTTCCCATCATGAGTTCGCAAAGCATTGCGCAACAAACTGCGTTCAATGCCTGGCAAGAACGTAGTTCTTCTACAAAGTCACTGGAACTTACGTGGCAGCAGATCTCAAAACACCATAAGGCTCCGTCGAACCCCATTACGTTCGGGGCCGAGTTCGTGACTTCGCGGATTGATCTATCGCGTCAATGGCGTTTCGACAGAGTGAGCTTCGCCCATTATCGTGAACACGGGTTCCTTGCACAGCGCTGCGTTACCACAATTGATTCTCAAGGGGAGCGAACGAACTTCTTCCCTCAAGGAGAGCGGAGCTACGCGACTGCTTCTATTGCGACGAATAAGTCTTCCGATATCAATCATCTGAGGCTTCTGCCCATCGCTGTGCTCTATTTTCCCTTCGACGTGAAAAGTTGGGCGATAGGGGAGAAAGGCTCTACTCCCCTCCGTTCGGCTCCTTTCCTGGAAGCCGATTGCCACGTCTACCAAGTTGGTGACTTCGAAGTGTGGGTGAAACAAGCCGACAAAGAATCTATTCCCGTTAGGTTAACGAAACGCTGGGATGACGGCAGTTTGAGATATGATTTCCACATCAATGCGGAATCAGCTGTCGATGGCACTGTCCGGCTAAGTCATTGGAGTTTCAAGCATCTTGGACCGGGAGGCGACGAACTTAAAGACAGCAAAATGCGTGTAGAAAGCTGCAAGATTAACACTCTTGTAGACGCAACTCCATTTTCCCAGCTGCCATTCCCCAAAAACACTCGAGTCAGTAAAGACGGTCTTGTATCAATAGTCCAGGTTGACTCCGGAGACAATTAGTATGCTCAGTATGGCATAACAAAACGGTGCACTCGGAACCGTGGGCCTTACGGATTTTTGATTTCATATCTTCACTCCACGGTCCGGTGACCGTCGGCGTTATCCAGCTACAGGCTGGGGTTTTGCTCCACAATTGCCGCATTCATTCTGTCGTCCATCGTGGGGGCAGTGCAGCCCATACCACGTATGGTCACAGACCGCACATCTGCGTTTGTAATGCCATGATTCTTCCGCACTTTTCTCGTACGGTGTGAATTCACATTCGCATTCACCACCGTCCAAAATGTCATCAACCGCTGGATAACAAGGCGGTGAAGCCGAGTTTTGTTCGGCGGGTTTCTGTTCTTCGCGAGGCTCGTTCATTTGGTGTCGTCTTTCTTCAAAACCGGCTTACCGCAATCGTTATCCGGCTAAAAGCACTTCATGAAAATCAGCGTCAAAACACTACTGGCGATCATCCTTATTGTGGCTGCACTTTGCTGGTTCGTGGTTCAATTGACGCCGTCGAGCGGATCGGTGGTTGATCGCGATCATGTTCCGCTTGACGCATCGTGTCCGCTCAACGAACTTCCATTTGGCGCAACGAAGGTGTCGTACCATTACGGTGGCGGTCGGAACCCTAACACATTCTATGAATTTGACATTAGCGAGAATGACTTCACTAACTGGGTTGCTAACCTTGATCGTTTCAAAACACGTCCGGATTCGAATGTGGTTTACCGGTTTGATTTGGACCGGAATTCCACGCAAATGTTGCAGATCTTAGATGGTTTGATATTTGACTGGCGAGACCCCATTGATGGAGACCGCGGCGAACACATCGGTTATGATCGTAAAGCCGGACGTTGCTATTATCAGTATCACCTTTTCTAGAATGGCAAACTTCGCCGGATAACAATACGTTGCACACGGAGCCGCGGGCCGCGCGGCTTTTTCTGCTTGCAAGTCTTTCGCCGCGGCCCGGTGAACGTTGACGTTATCACGCTTGGAAAAGTACAGTTTGAGACAGAACCCCTACTCCCCACCTGAAGATAGTGTCACACCATCTCTGAGCTCGTCTTCTACGAAACTCAAGCGACTTCTTGTGATTTTTGCACTGACTCTTCTGCTGTCATGGGCTGAGGCGATGCAGGAGGGCGAACGAGAAATAGTTCCCATTCTCATAATCACTGTAGGCGCAGTCCTCGCCCAACTGCCGGGATTCTTTTTTGCCGAACTGCATCGCCAAATCAACCGGATCGACACGTCTATCTTTCTCGTGTCTGCCTTCGCGATCGCGGTAATTAGCCTGCTAACCTACACTGCTAATTTTGTTGCAGGACAGGCCCCGCCAGTTGAATATGCAGCACAGATGCATCTTTTTCGGCTTCCCATCGTATTGATCATCTTTGCTTTTGCCACATACTTTATAACGGGGCTCATCTGGGCAATCCTTAAACTTACGCATCGAATCGCGTGATAACAATACGTTGCACACGGAGCCGCGGGCCGCGCGGCTTTTTCTGCTTGCATGTCTTTCGCCGCGGCCCGGTGAACGTTGACGTTATGCGGCAATGAAGAGCGTGGACGTGTCAGATCCGAACCCATATCTCAGTCCCGAATCACCCGCGGCGTCCAAACTGTTTACATTCAAGGTCGCGGCGGCGCTCTCCATTGGAATCGCGTGCTGCGGATTCATCGCCTGGCTGTTAATGCGACCGTACTGGACTGTCCAGCGGGTAAATTGCGGAGTGGGAAAGACCATAACGCTAATGAGGCCGAATGAGCTTTGCGATGTTGCTGGTCCGGTACATTTTGACATACCGAATATCACTCCTGACAATCCTCCAGCATTTGAAATATGCTCGTGTGGCGGTGACCCAAAACTTGTTTGTCGCCAACTCGGAGATTCCGAAACTGTCGTTCTTGTCGATTCGCAAACCGAGACCCGTATCTACATAATGGTTGACTTTCAGACGGGTTGGTATTGGCCATCCACATGGCACCGAAAGGTAACCGATAAGCTCAAAGCTGAATTTGCGGACGTTCAGGCAGAATTCCCTGAAATGTGGCTAGCCGATACATACGATGGGTCGCTCACTAAACCAAATTGATGGCCGCATAACAACAGCGTGAACCGGAGCGGCGAATCCCGCGGAATCTGAAATCAACGCGTATCGTCGCCGCCCGGTTACGCTAAACGTTAGCTGACGAGGAACGTTTCGAGATGATCCCAACGGAATGCGACTGCCAGGCCGATACGATCGTTTCCCCGTTAAACATCGAATGCCTTGAGCGCAATGAACGTGGCCGCACCGCCGACTATCCCCACATGACCTACGATCCGGCTTACGTGTCCTATGTTCAAAAGAATCACGGTGGCGTTCCGAAACGGCAATGGTTCAAGACTGAAGAAGGGCAAGTCCTACGTTTAGGGAGATTCATCAACTTCGGTGGTCCGTACAATGATCCTTATCAAGATAATTGGGAATCGCCTGGAAGGGACATTCGAGATAGCTGGAGTATCGACACGCTTAAATCAATCGCCAACATCGCAGATGGCTGCGGTGCCTTTCTGGTGCCGTTTGGGCTGCTGTACGCTGGGCCGCATCGCCCCGAAGAAATGCAGAACGTTCACCTTGATCTCGTCTGCTTCGACTACAGCGATCAGTGTGCTGCGGTGCCCACAGTTGTTGCATGGAACAATAATGCTGCGGTGGATGAGTCTTACGACTGCGAAGATGAAGGACGCGACACTTGGACTGAAATGCGACACGACCGCTTTACGCACCGCGTCGCAGGGAACTTCACTGACTTCATGCTTACTTTGTGCGAAAGTGAATCCGACGTGAAAAACGTCAGCTAACAACGCCGTGAACCGGAGCACTCATTCTCGCGGCAAATGAAATCGAAGTCTTCCGTTCGTGCCCGGTTACGGCAGACGTTAGCAGTGTCTGTTTCCCTTTGCGTGTGTGTGTGTGCTGTTTGGTCTTCGGCTTCATCGTCGTGATGTGGTCGGGGTGAAGTTTTGCTTAGCAGCTTCGCGGCAGTCACATTGATAGGCTCAGTCAGCCCTTCCGCTTCGTATCAGACAGTCTCGGGTTGATCCACGTGATGTTGGCGAGGCAACGTTTTCACAACAGCTTCCAGACAGTCACCTTTACAAGCTCAGTCAGTCCTTCCGCTTCCAGTCAGACCTTAGTAAGTTGCTTGACTCACATTGGGTAATGGCTCAATATCAGCTGCTAACAAAACGGTGCACTCGGGACCGTGGGCCTTGCAGATTTTTGATTTCACATTTTCACTCCACGGTCCGGTGACCGCGGTCGTTAGCAGTGTCAGTTTCCCTTTGCGTGTGGGTGTGCTGTTTGGTCTTCGGCTTCATCGTCGTGATGTGGGCGGTGTGAAGTTTGGTTCAGCAGGTTCCAGAAAGTCACATTTACAAGCTCAGTCAGCTCTTCCGCTTCGTATCAGACAGTCTCGGGTTGATCCACGTGATGTTTGCGAGGCAACGTTTTCACAACAGCTTCCAGGCAGTCACCTTTAAAAGCTCAGTCAGGCCTTCCGCTTCCTGTCAGACCTTCGTAAGTTGCTTGACTCACATTGGGTAATGGCTCAATATCAGCTGCTAACAAAACGGTGCACTCGGAACCGTGGGCCTTGCGGATTTTTGATTTCACATCTTCACTCCACGGTCCGGTGACCGTCGGCGTTATCCCGCAAGACCATGGCTGCGGACGAAATGAATCTCTCTGTTGTTGAGAAGTCGCTGCTGCTTGCCGCCTATTTCCGCGGGAATACGCCTGACGACGATCGCTGGATCTCAAGCTGCGACCAGGTCGTTACGCTTTCGCTTTTCTACACCGGAGAGATCACGGCAGCAGACTGTTCGTCTCGTTTCCAGAAGCGTGGGTGTCTTAGCGGACTCTATGCTGACAATGGTGAACTTCATCTGCAAATAGAAACGCGATACCACGTGTTACTTCGGTTGCTCCGCGAACATTCGGCGCTCATCCAAGGTGGTGGCAACCTGGATATGCCTGCTGATCCCACATTCACGGCGTGCAGGCTTACCTACGAAGGTGTTGATATGATACCGGCACTTCGCGGCCAGTTTCCGTCCAAGCCGGAGTTTGCAGATTGGCCAGACAAAAGAGATTTGTCGATCATCGATGATTCCGAGCGTGATGAGGCGGGATAACAATCGCATGCACCGGAATGCGGTTGCTCGTCGAATTTGCAATTGAATGTCTCAAGTCCGCATCCGGTGATGCAGGTCGTTATTTGGCAAAGACCAATGCCCGCGCTTTACGATGAGTCGATCCGCTATTCGTGGTCGTATTGGCTGCCGTTTGTTCTGCCATCGGTCGTCCTTTGGGCTGCCGTCTTCAGCAGACGCGCCCTCGCCCCCGGGCGGATTGGCGTTAAGCCAATTTTTGCCGCGTGTGTCCTTTTCAATGCCTTGTTCTTTTATCATTGCTGCAGGGTGCATGATTCACAGGTTGACCCAACGGACGACACGTGGTTCCTGTTTGCGCCTGTCGCAATAATGTTTCGCACCCCATTATTGTGTGGCCTGAGCCTATTTGTGGCTGTTGCGATCAGAGAGATAGTCGGGCTTCTCCGGTGGCGTCGGCTCTCTCCCCAATTGGCCGAAATCGATTGAAGCATCCCAGCATCGACTTCGCTGCCTTTTCAAAAGTTAGGCACAAACAGATAGAACTCAGACTCGAATCGCACTCCCACAGTGACCGGGATCCTGTATCATTTGCACGGCGATGGTGCACCTCATTCAGGCTCATCAACCTCGCCAAATAACAACACCATGCAGCCGAGTTGTGGTCGGCCCGCAATCACATGGATCGTCAACCGCCACAACCGGCTGATGGTCGGCGTTACATCGCAGAATCACTATGTCGGACGTTTCCCAACACGAAACTGCGCGTACCCCACGCAACGGGCGTCGACGGCTATTCGCCACGCTCACCGTCGCAGCGATTTCGTGTTTCGGTATCATGCTGTACAGCAACCATTCCGTCAGCGTAGCTGAGGCATCGGCCCGGCAATACATTCGTCTTAACGGCTCGACAAGCGAAGGATATCGTCACAATCTGCTGTCCAGCATTCTCAGTTTCCTACCACAGAGTTCGAGCGGGAGGCCACTCGCGACGCACCCCATCGCGGGCGCGGCGTTTCCCAGAGATCGGCTGAATGACTACATGGCAAACGAACTGCTCAAGATTCGGAATCTGGAATCAATGACGCTTTACCCACCAGATCCTCACGGTAAAGGAATCGATTACACCGCCAAATCCGTCACCAAAGCAGCCTCACTTCGGGATCTCGACTTGCAACTTTCAATAGACAGCATTCAGGTTCTTGAGGAGCGGTTTCCAAAACTGATGATTCAACTGGTGGATCACGCAGACACTGACGAGACGAGCGATGTAACAAAGCCGTGAACCGGAGCACTCAATCACGCGGCTACTGAAACCAATGTCTTCCGTTCGTGCCCGGTTACGGCAGGCGTTAATTGCCAAACTGAATGATCCTCTTACAGTCGTTTCGCGTTGACACCGTGTATGATCTGCAACCACTGCAAAAAAGAGATGCCGTTACGGTCGTTTCGTCCGCCACCAAACCGCTGCGTACACTGCGGCCAACTCCAGGCCCCTTACCTTCCTCGCTCTAACTTCGGCTGCCTCGCTATGACGCCAATCGCCATCCTGTCAGCATTGGCCAGCGGCTACATTGCTCTACAGCTTGGTCGCTTCATGGCTCCCGTTCTGCAGATACCTGACTTCGATAAGTTGCTTGCGATATTGGCGGCTTTCGACGCTCTCGCAGTGGTATGCATAGTTCACGTGAAGCGATTCCGTGGCCCAACCGAGCAATATCATACAGGCCCAATCGCCCTCTTCCTGATGTACCTCGTGATCGGGCTTCGATGCGCTCGAGGTATGGGTATAAATGTGGCCGTCTGGACTGGTTTGATAAACACTGTCGTTGCGTCATTGGTTACGATTGGTATCCTTCGACTTGTCAACTCGCCACCAGAGCCACGGCAATTAACCAAATGATGCAGCGGAGTTGTGGTCCGCCCTGAAACTGAAATCCACGTCAACGGCCACAACCCGCTGATCATGGTCGTTAGCCGGCAAGGATGATCATTCGGTGACCAGACGAAAACAGCTCCTGATCACAACGCTAGGGCTACTATGCTTGGGGATAGTATTCTCGGTTCCACGCGCACGAAGAGTGATTGCCTACCATCAGATCGTAGGCGCACCGAGGGCGATTGATAGTCTAGCTATTCGCCCGAAGTTCATTTCTCCGTCGATTGAGTGGAAGACTCTGGAGGTCGACACAATGTACTCCACCTTCAAGGTCCCGATTGCCGTGGTCTCCCAGATGATGTCTTTCGACGGGTTCCTTATTCTGACAGGAACGGACGACTCAGAAATTGGACTCACTCCACTTGACTACCCCTGTGGCCTATCCCGAGACGGTAACTTCTCATTCTACAGAGAGTCCTATCACACAACTCGACTAAGCTACTGGCAAATTTTCGGCATGTCAGAAGCTGAATACAAGAAGCATATTCGGCTTGTCTTCGGTAAAATAGCGACCCCGATTTCTGCAAACAGAATCTCTTTTTTCGAGACGAAAACAACGAAAGGCATTCTTCGTTACGGCTCTGGGAAGTATTGCAGCAACGCGATCAATCTTCTGATCTGGGACAGGAAACGGAAGTTGTTTCATGACATCAACGTGACTGTTCAGGATGCGGAACTTCGTTATCGAGTTGCCAACGGAATTGCAGCGTCATATCAATTTAGTATTGATGTAGTTCCTGAACATGAAAGAATGCTTGATCTTGCTGAAAGAGCAGCAGAGCTGTTTAACCCGAATGCTGGCTAACAAAACGGTGCACCGGAACCGTGGGCCTTGCGAATTTTTCATTTCACATCTTCACTCCACGGTCCGGTGACCGTCGGCGTTATCCCACTCAAGGAACTGCTCTAGCTTGAACACCTACCACGAAACTCGCCTTGATGGCAAACGCGTGTTCACGCTCACGGATGATGGCGTCCAGATATCGGCCGATATCGTGATGGGATCGTCCTACGAAACGCTCGTCAAGTACGACCAACTGGATCCAGCTATCACTGTAATTCGGCAGCACCACAAACTGTTCTGGTCTTCGATTATCGGCATACCACTTTTCGTTATCACAACTTTCGTTTTCGTGGATTCGTTCAACTTTTCGCTTTTTGACTTTTTGCCCGGGCTATTTGCCGGCTTGACTTTGATTTCAATATTCGTTGCGATGATTACTCGCAAACGGGTAGAATACGCTAGATTCTGTTCTCGCTCGGGAGTTCCGTTGCTCGACATTGCGCGAGCTGGCCCGGACAACGATAATTTCGACGGATACGTTAAAGAGATACGAACTCGAATTGCAGCCCATCAACTCGCGGGATAACAATACGTTGCACACGGAGCCGCGGGCCGGTGAACGTTGACGTTATCGTATCACAGCCGAAAGCCGAATATCATGGCACGCGTGCCTCTGCCCTTGCTCATACTTGTACCATTGCTGTGGTTGCATTCCTCGCTGGCCGACGAACCTTCCCGGCTGATCGACCCACTCGAATTCATTACTGCCTACCGCCCCGCCCTCAAGACACTCGAAGCACGATTTGGCAACTTCACATGTCGAGCTGCGCACAAACGCTCAACGTACGACGCCATTGTTGACTACGCGGTTGACGGGGCGCATTTTTTGTCCGCCCAGCATTACAGCACCGATGTTAAAGCACGCCCCGCAGAGTATCCGCAGATCCACGTGAGATCAGAATCGCCCGATGGGACATATGAGCTGTCCAAAGAGAACGAGGCCGCTGCATTCTTTATCAGTGGCATCGGTTCATCGAATGACGAGGTGCTGAGGCGATATCATCGTCGGTATAACAAACCCGTTTCATTGGCGGCGACGCACGTTTTCGATGTGTCAATGAACACCCTGATCAACAGTTAAGATGCAAAGCTCCTCCGCGCGTCGGCCACTTCTCGCCAGAACCGGGATACAGTTACAGTCGAATTTGAACTCGACCACACAATCTTTCGCTTTCATCGCGCGTTGGTTACCTTTGAGCCCTCTCGTACGTACCAAGTGGTCGCCTATAAGATGTTCTATTCAGCCGATCCGTCTGACAGAAAACAGAATGTGGCAGTCTACTCCGGCGACGTTGAATACGAGAAATATCCAATGGGCGGATTTGACGTGCCCTCTAAGGTGGAGGTTCGATTTGATGAGGGGCAGAAACGCAGAGTGATTGAGTTTGCAACTGTGGACAGCTTCGAGTTTAACAGTGTGAAAGAAGATCGGTTTCTGGCGTCTGCGTTTGGCATCCCCAATGCTCCGCACGCATATCCGTATCTGGCCGGCAAGTTTGACCTTAGTCCTTCTCGCCTAAGCGTCACTGTCGCGGCAGGGCAGGAGATGGACGTGCAAATTCCAGTTCCAAAAGAAGCAACGGCCTATCGCATAATTGGAGCGGAGAACGCCCGTGTCTGTAGTCGAACCGGATGCGGCCAGTTCATCAATTTGCCAATGGCAGTTCCGGCGTCAACTTCATCAAATGTTACCTATCGGTTCAAAGCACAAAGTCCTGGAACTGAAACAATCAAGCTGACCTTAATCTCGAACAGCAGCGGGGGACGCCGGATTCCGACAGAAATACAGGTTACAGTTACGTCGCCCGGGACGGGGTAGCCACAGCGGGCAGCCGCTGCTACTCTCGCCCAACATTCCGGCAAGACTAAAGCGATAACAACCCGGTGCACCGGAACCATGGGCCTAGCAAATTTTTGATTTCACACCTTCACGCCATGATCCGGTGACCGCGGGCGTTAGCAGTGTCAGTTTCCCTTTGCGTGTGGGTGTGCTGTTTGGTCTTCGGCTTCATCGTCGTGATGTGGGCGGTGTGAAGTTTGGCTCAGGAGCTTCCGGGCAGTCACATCGATAGGCTCAGTCAGCCCTTCCGCTTCGTATCAGACAGTCTCGGGTTGATCCACGTGATGTTTGCGAGGCAACGTTTTCACAACAGCTTCCAGACAGTCACCTTTACAAGCTCAGTCAGCCCTTCCGCTTCGTATCAGGCAGTCTCGGGTTGATCCACGTGATGTTTGCGAGGCGAAGTTGTCACAACAGCTTCCAGACAGTCACATTTTTAAGTTCAGTCAGTCCTTCCGCTTGCAGTCAGACCTTCGTCAGTTGCTTGACTCACTTTGGGGAATGGCTCAAAATCAGCTGCTAACAAAACGGTGCACTCGGACCCGTGGGCCTGGCGGATTTTTGATTTCACATCTTCACTCCACGGTCCGGTGACCGTCGGCGTTCGCCGCCTCCGGAAACTCCATCGCAGAACCAAGCGTCCAACTCATCGTCAGTTCATTCTCGCATGATAATTTTCGGATGGACAACCCGCATCAAGCCAACTGCCCATCACGGTCAGTTCTATTGTCCTCATTGCCGCGTGTCATCAACGTATGCCGAGTGCCGCAAAAAGACCTACTTTCACCTCTTCTTCATCCCCGTCTTCCCGCTATCGGATGACCCGCATGGAGTCCAATGTTGCAACTGCAAGTACACATTTGACGACGATGTGCTATCAAGCGGACCGCAACAGGAAATGGCTTCGTGGAGATGCCCGCAATGCAACCGTAATTGGCCAGAAACCAACATACGTTGTCCCATTTGCAAAGTACGTCCTGATGGAACACCGACATGAGCGATGGCCGACCGCAAGCTGAGGATACCGGCGATGGTATTTATTGCTGACGTCGTCATGTTCTGGTAACGTGATGCAACATCGTCCGGGATCGTGACTTGGTCGGCTGCGCAATTCCGTCGGCGAACAATTGCATGCACGGGAGCCGTCGGCGCAATTCTTTCTGAAGGGAAAATCAACTCCTCCGGCCCCGTGATGCCGGACGTTAGCAGTGTCAGTTTCCCTTTGCGTGTGGGTGTGCTGTTTGGTTTTCGGCTTCATCGTCGTGATGTGGGTGCGGCAAAGTTTTGCTCAGCAGCTTCGCGGCAGTCACATTTACAAGCTCAGTCAGCCCTTCCGCTTCGTGCCAGACAGTCGCGGGTTCATCGACGTGATGTTGGCGAGGCAACGTTTTCACAACAGCTTCCAGACAGTCACATTTTTAAGTTCAGTCAGGCCTTCCACTTTCAGTCAGACCTTCGTCAGTTGCTTGACTCACATTGGGGAATGGCTCAATATCAGCTGCTAACAAAACGGTGCACTCGGAACCGTGGCCACGCCAAATTTTGATATCACAATTTCACTCCACGGTCCGGTGACCGTCGGCGTTACACAGCAACGGAAGGAATCTGATGAGACGTCCGCGAACACGTTCCGCTGTCGTGGTCGCCTTCAGCCTCTGCGTTTTGGCCCTCGCCTTCATCGCGATTCATAAGCAAAACACGAACGCGCAGCGACGTAACCTTGCTACGTCCCGGCCGAAGCAGATCGGCCTCGCACTCCATCAATACAATGAAGATTTGCATTGGCTGCCCGCAGCGAGCCAAGGCCCCGATACAACTCCCGGTTGCAGTTGGCACACCGCGTTACTTCCATACCTCGGCCACGAGGCAACTTTTACCACAATCGATCACAACCTCCCTTGGTCGCAGGGCAAACAAAACCCTGCATTTCAGCAATCAATCCCTCAGTACATCAATCCAGCCGAACCAATGCCCCGGCTTGCTAGTGGGCTTGCTGAAACCCATTTCGCAGTGAATTCCCACGTGTTTACTCCTAACAAGCATCTCAAGTTTTACCACATTGCTGACGGTTGCTCGACAACGATTGCAGCCGGCGAAGTGTCTGCCGGACTCCGAGCTTGGGGTGACCCCGACAATGCTCGAGACCCCATCCTTGGTGTGAATCCTTCACGGACCACCTTCGGTCGAAGTGATAAAACCGGTGCACAGTTTCTCTTCCTGGACGGCAGCGTTCGATTTCTGACTCCACAAACAGACGCTGAAATATTCGATCGATACGCTACGCCAAACGGCAATGATTACGGGCCATGTGAACTTCCGCCCGACCTCTGACGTCGGCATCAAACCGCTGTGTAACAATTGCGTGAACCCGAGTTGTGGCCGGGCCGTTTTCTATAATCTGCGTCACTCACCACAACCGGGTTACGCTAAACGTTAGCCAGCACAATGAATGCTTGTGAATCAGCCCCGAATGCGTGCGTGCTTTATCACTTGGCATGCCGTATCGCATTCAGAGCTTCACTGTCCCTCTTTCTCGCTGTTTGGTTACTATCTCAGTTCTATGCGTTATCCGTTGAAATTCCGGAAGCATTCCGCAATCGGGATCTGCGACTCTTCACGGACCGTTCGCGGATATACATGCACCAGCGTACGTACCGCAGCCATTGGCAAGCGCCTCGACGACTGGAGGTGTTTCGCGTCCGCTTATTACCACTCCCTGAAACGCCATTCGTTCAACAGCCCGGCAACTACTCGCCAGTGTTCACTTTTCCGGGCATCAACGCGATCTGGCACGATCCTGTAGGCGACTTTACGGATTTACCGCGTACATTTGTTGCGATCTCTCAGCCCGCATTATGTTGTTACATTTTCGGTCTGTATTTTGCTTGCCTGCCTGTCCCTCGTTTCGCCCAACGGATACTACGGCGGAAACCGGCGGCATAACGATACGATGCACGGGAATTGTGTATCACCTGCAATTTTCAATTGGAAGCCAATCGTCACAATCCCGTGATCTTTGGCGTGATGTGGAAAGTCGCCGCAGTCCTTCATGCAGAATGTCAATACACAAAAACGCCTCGCGCATAAACGAAAAGTGCAGGCGGCACTGCAATGCATCCTGAACGACCCTGCCGTGATGCCAAACGCAGATTGCGCTGACCTCGTCGTATCCGTTAGCCGTATCGAGTTCGGCCGCACAGTTCGCGAAATATTTATCGACGTCTTCGGCCGCCCACGAGCCGCGATTTCCCAAGTGGACGAACCGATGCACGACAAATACATGCGTGAGGCCCGAGAGCGAGGCGAAGATACCTACATTGACCTCACCGATATGTTCGTCTTTCCAAAACTCACAGCGGTCATTGGAGCCGCACTCCCAAAACAGCTTCAACTGCAGTACATTCCAATGATCAAACGCATTTCCGACATCGCTGATTCGTAGTCTTGTTGTGTCGTTCTACAGGGTAGATGGCTGATCGGCAGCATCGGCCACATAACAATGAAATGCACCGGACCCGTGGGCCACGCCAAATTTTGATATCACAATTTCACGTCCACGGTCCGGTGACCGTGGTCGCTACTCGGCAAAGGCAATGGGCATACGCAAAAAACGCCGTGCCAAGTTTCAACATTCTGGCCGCGACTTCGTTTGATGGATCGACAACGACGCCATTATTCGAGTTGCCTCCGAAGACAAGCCTTTCATCGTCGCGTATTTCATCTACGACGTCCCTGCGGACGTTGGCGGTATACTCGCCGTTCACGGTCGCAGTTTCCCCGGCCTTACATCGGCCCACAAACGACCATACTGAATCACAGTTCCTGACTCTGTGTGCAACGCAAGGCGAGATTCAATCGGGTCGTTTATTGACGCACTCTTCACATGGTCTCTCGACCCAACTCGAGAACTTCAACCTGATCAAGCGGCACTGCCAGTATCCGCTCAACGATCAAATTCTATGCTCGACAATCGAAACAAACATCGACACAATTGACTAGGCATCGTTCTCACGATTGTTTTACAAGGTCACTGCGTTAATTGACCATGAAATGTAGCTCGGCCAAATAACAAGGCGATGCACGCGGTGTTGCGGTCCACGCCCAATCTGAAATCAACGTCGCTGGCCGCAACCCGGTGACCTTGTACGCTATCTGCAAAGTGACGAATCCATATGTGGACACTCTTGTTAGTTGCTTTGGTGTCCCTGGAACCAAAGCTGCAAGTCTCGGTGCCATCCAATATTGGGATTTGCACCGTTAAGACCTGGAAGAATGCCTGGCCCGGATGCAGATACGAGGACGGTGTCAAAGAAAGACACCTTTCGGTTGCCGACACCCCGAATGGCAACGCGTTTCGGGTCGATTATGCACTTGGCCAGATTGGCCCTGAGAAGGGCGGCGTCGGCTGGCGTTTTCCTGTTCCTAGATCAAACACGGTCGAGCTGGACTACACCGTCGAATTTAGCCAAGGTTTTGATTGGGTTAAGGGCGGAAAGCTGCCCGGATTATGCGGCGGCCCCAAGAGTGTCACTGGTGGCAGACCAGCAAACGGAAAGAACGGATTTTCAGCGAGGCTCATGTGGCGGGCCGATGGTCGCGGCGAGGCATACGTTTACCATATGAATCAACCGAAGAAGTACGGTCAGAGCTTTCCTTTTCCCGCGACATTCCGCTTTCCGACGAAGGAACCTGTCAACGTGCGACTGCGCGTCTCAATGAACACACCGGGGCGCCGCGACGGTAGACTCGACGTGTGGGTTAAGCCCAAAACATTCAATATGTACCAACATGTCGTCAGTGAAACGGAAATGGAGTGGCGTTCGGTCGAGGATTTGAGTATTGACTCGCTGTTGTTCGAAACGTTTCACGGCGGCGGCGATAACACCTGGGCTCCTCGCAAGTCGTCGTTCGCTTTGTTCAATGGAATATCTGTTCGGTCAGCGGAAAGCAGATAACAAAAACATGCACCGGAACGCGGTCGGTGCCGCAATTTGCAATTCACATCAACTGGCCCGCGTCCGGTGATGTTCGACGTTATGCAGCAAGCACCATGAGCGTATGAACTGGCTCGTGTATCACATCGTTAGCGGCCACTCGTTCTTTACCGGCGTGGCCTTGCTCATCATCGCCGCGCTGGCTTCCACTCGATCCCATCGTATTCTGAAGCGCGTTACCGTTCTCGCGTTTCTCATTGGCCCAATCGCGATCATTCTTTCTTCCACTGCGATTCCGTACTGGTTCTATGCTGTGGCAGCAGTCATCACCTGTGGCTGGATTGTTTCTCGGTTCAAGAAGAACTGGCGTCCAAATGCTGCGTATTTGGCTGCAGCCGTCTGGTTTGCCGCCGCTGTGATTGAGTTGCCCTATCACATCATCCCCTCGCTTGACTCAACTCACTCTCACAGCATTGCAGTCATTGGCGACTCGGTGACGGCAGGTGTTGGTGGAGACGAAACGTCAGAAACATGGCCATCAATTCTTGCACGCGAGCACCAACTCGATGTTCAAGACATTTCCCACATGGGTGAGACCGCAGCCTCGGCCCTGAAGCGGGCGAAGGCAAATCAAATCACTGCATCTGTCGTTGTTGTTGAAATTGGTGGCAACGATGTGCTCGGTTCAACCAGTGCGGCACAATTCGCACAAGACTTAGACGCACTCCTGTCACATCTTGCAGTCGATGAACGTCAACTACTGATGTTCGAGTTACCATTACCGCCGTTCTGTCACGAGTACGGGCGTGTTCAGCGGCAATTAGCCGCCAAGTACAATGTTCGCTTGATTCCAAAACGCGTATTCTTGTCAGTTATTGCAGGTGGTGATTCGACACTTGATACAATCCACTTGTCGCAGTCCGGGCATCGAACGATGGCCAACTGCGTTTGGCGCTTGGTGAGCTCGGCATTTGCCCCCGACTCGGCCCCATAGCAAAAAAGTGCACCGGAACGCGGATGTCCGTTCCACTTTCAAAGGAAGTCAACTGGTCCGCGTCCGATGATTTGAAGCGTTATGTTGCAATCGCAACGGCAGTGGTGATTGCGACTCTCCTTGGCAGCTCTAAAGGCTGACAGGCAGCTTTGGTCACGTGTGATCTCTTCGCTATTTCGCCCACCGAAGGGTGAGTTGCCCGGTATTGCGGAGGCCGCCTTTGATGTTCTGGACCATTGGTGCCGAACATCCACGTCCGAAAAGGACACGGTAGCAAGCCCTGCTATTGATGGCGCGTTTTCCGTGATTGGGCAGTTTGTCATCACCAGCCCGGATTCCGCACACGCGACATGCCGTCGCGTCGGCTCCTACTTCACCAGGCGCAATATCAATGTCTCGTTCACAGCCGTCCGGCGATTTGTCTACCCAGTTTTCTGCCGATACACTATCTACGTGTCAAACTTACTGATTCAGCTCGCCAGCTCAAATGACCTTCCCCGTCTCCCGTCAAGATGACTCTGCCTGGAAATGGATTTCAGGCTCTATTTGGACTGGACCATCAATACAAACACTGGCCACAATTGCAAAGTGCCCGCGATGAATGTGTCCATGGTCTTCTCACGTGGGGCGGTGGTGACGATCGCAATCGCAACGCGGCATCGAAAACAATGCGTTACGTGAACCTCGCAACATAGCAACAAAATGCACCCAAGTTGCCAGCGGTGCCGAATTCAAAATCAACGTCGCTCGCGGCAACCGGGTGATTTTCAACGTTAGCTGGACAAGCACGTGGCGAAGCAAACTACCGACCTAACGATGTTTGACGCCGTCGAAATCGTCGGGCTACCCGATGGCGTTCAGTCAATTGATGCCTACTACTCGGATTACGCCAGCCAACAAATCACAGTTGGAGATGTTGGCGTTGTGCTTGGCGACTGGCCGAACAATAAGCTTCGTATTGAAGCTGTCGATGACTCAAACGCAATCGTGTGGCAAGATCACTTCGACCGTAACCAGCTCAAGCTGCTCTCGCCGACTGATGCAGCCTACAGTCGGCGCAGGATCAACGAGCACTGGGCGTGGCAGAATTTCATGGATGGCGACGTTGAGCCATGCCAACTAGCCAATGCCCTGGCATTCGCCCGCAAGGTGGCAGCCTTTGCTAGATCAAATGTAGAAACCCTTGCGACTCGGCTCACCGACTCCGGCTACCGATTTGTGTCCACGCCCGTGGCGGAACCCGAACCGAATTTGATTGCCAACTTCGAATGCTTGCGCGTTCGTGGCGTCTTTGTGCCGGTTGCGCTCCAAGCATGGCTGATAGAGATTGGTTGCGTTGACTTTCGTGGGACACATCCGGATTGGAAAAATACTGCATACTCGGGAATGCACGATGACTCAGCGGCGTACTCTGAGCCTTGGTATACCGATCCGCTCTGTATTTCCGTCTCAGTGGAATCGATGCTGACTCAATCTCAAGAGGGTGACCTCGAAACTGTAGAGATCGCCCCCGACGCCGTCACAAAGGCCAATGTCAACGGTGCGGGGCCGATATCGATGCATTGCTCTACCCAAAGGTTCGACGATCTCCTGATTGGACAGCACGGGAGTTACTCGCTGCTTTCGTATCTGCGACACGCATTTCACTGGGGTGGTTTTCCGGGATTTGCCTACATCCCCAATGCCCCACTGGATATGATTCAAAGCTGGTCCCGGGGCTTGACTCAACTTTAGTTCACTCCAGATAACAACAACTTGCACCGGAACTCGGTCGGTGCCACAACTTGCAATTCACATCAACTGGCCCGCGTCCGGTGATGTTCGACGTTATGCAGCAAGCACCAATGCTCAAGAGGATAGGATCATTCGCATCTTGGCTGGCCGCACTGTTTGTCGGCATCTTCTTTGTCTCTGCCCTGACATGGAATATGGCAATGGCTGGGTCAGGAGTCGGTACGGGCGTGTTCTCGTATTGGTTTCGCGCAAGTTTTAATCTCTGGCCAGCAAGCGACTCTGCGGATGATCTTCTCGTTGGATCCGTCACCGTCGAGGGGGATGCTGGCCGGCGATTCACTCTCTGGGGACACAACTCACCCAGATATCACCAAGTGGCAATTCACTGGCACCTCGTTCTGACGCAGCGAACCATCGAAGGACAAGCTGTGGCTGACTTAGCTGAAATGCAGCTGCATCTTGATCACAAAATTCAGTCGTTAAGCATAGAAAACTTATGCACGTTGTTTGGCGTGACCGGCCAGCCAGACAATGAAATCATTGCCGATCTGTACGCCTTTCTCGAATCTGCTCGCGATGGGGCACTCCCGCCGCCTAGCCACCACGGACACTCGTTCCCCGATCCATTGCCAGGTAGAATGCAGCACTTCGCAAGCGGCCCATCCATTCGCCCGCCCGAGTTGGCGTGGGTCGTCTCTTGGTGCGGAATTGGGGCGCTGGCGTTGTTTAAGCGAACGTCAAAGAGCGCATCTTCCTCTGTGCCCAGAGAGGCATAACAAAACAATGCACCCGCGTTTCCGATCCGGGCAGAATCTGAATTCCACTTCGCTGACGGAAGCCCGGTGATTTTAAACACGATACCTATGAGCACATCACGCCCAGAATTTTGCGACCATCCACTCATCCAATCAGATGATCTGCTCCACTACATCGCAGACCGGCTTCGTGATGGGGACGTAAATTTGTACTCGGCGTTTTTGCTTGCACACGAGTCGCTGCGAATCGGCCGCAACGGCTATCTTCAGCCTGCCTGGAATTACAACCTGTCTATTTCCGGCATGCTTCGAATATACATGCACTATCTAACCGCACGGGCGTTCGGCGCGGACAGGATGGCAACGGTTGCCGAAGACTGGCTCGTCAATGACATTCCCCACCTGCAAGAACATCGCTCACATTTCTTCACCGATCGACTGTCGGACGCGCGTGCCTTGATGACCAATGGTTCGTTTCTGCAATCGTTGTCTGTAATGCGCCAGAAATCTGATTCATTAAGTGATGACGATGGCCCGTTTCACGTTGAGGTCTTCCCATGGCATTACGCCGCTCCTGAACGCGAGATACTCATGCCACATTCGCAGGCCGAGTTTCGAAACAGGACTCCCGTTGATTCAGAGGTCGAGGACTTGATTGTTGATCTGTGCTGCGGACAATGGGCATAACAACCCTTTGCATCCGGAGCCGCGGGCCGCGCGCGGCTATGAAATCAAATCCTTTGCCACGGCCCGGTGAACGGTGACGTTAGCCGGCATAACGTCTCTAAACGATTGAGTTAAACAGGGATGTATCATATGCACAGGCTTCTTCGACTGCTCCTCCTCGCTGCGTCCAATCTTGCGCTTACCCTAGCGGTTTCCTGGTATGTTGCTGGCCAACTTCAGATTGTGACCGTCCAGCTCAACTCGCCTCTTCTTGCCACCGCCATAGCAATAGATCAAACAGGAATTACAGCATCGCGAGGGCAGTATGCTTGGAACTTTTCATTGTCATCGCAAACTCCCACAGGTGAACACCCACGGTGGGAACGCATGAATGATTGTCTCAACGGTTGGCGAAATTTCGGCTGCGGCTACCACAACGGACAGGTAAATGCCCTATCTGACGGGTTCGGTATGCTGGGCCTCGTCACGCCGCCGAGCTACGGCGTAACTCACACTTGTCTGCTGACATTTTCGAGCCTGTTTTGGCTTATCGCTTTTCGTAAATCATTGACAAGTTTGTATAAGCATGTGTGCCCTGATAAGCTCGAACCAAGGAATGCCTCTGCAGATCACTTACACAACAGGGCTGGCTAACAAAACGGTGCACACGGATTGTGGGTCTGCGAATTTTTCATTTCACATCTTCACTCCGCGGTCCGGTGACCGTGGGTAGTGATGCGGCTCAATTTTGAGGCTTGCAAATTTCACTTGCTCTACAGTTCATCACATTTGGCTTGATCCTGCTCGCATGCATTGCGTTAATTGGGTACTTCGCCGTCACGTGGCCGCAGTTTTTCTTTCCCGCACTTGGATTGCTTTGGCTTAATTCCACGGTGCTCGATATCCGAATCAAATACCGGACGATCAAAACGCTGGGCCAACAATATGATCAAATCAAAGCCGGAGAAGCGGCAACATTCGTCGGCCTGTATCGACCACACTGGGAAATCGGACATATTCAAATCGCCCTGACCAAGCGATGGCTTGGCTTTATTCCTTCATTTGAATCTTGGTCACCCGACTTTATCGCTGAGTTCCCAGTTCATTTTGATAAACTCAAAAACAACAGCAATTTCCTAATCAAGTTCGTTGGTACACCGACGGAACGAGGCCAATTTGGCCACATGGGATCAATGTGCAGAGAAATCAGGATTTCCAAATTTCTCGATGTTCAACCCATTCCGAAAAACGCCGCATAACAATACGTTGCACACGGAGCCGCGGGCCGGACGGGTTTCATTGTTTAGTTTGTTCGCCGCGGCTCGGTAAACCCGGTTGTTCGCTGGCAATCAGTTCTCCTCAGGTATTCGCGATGGGCACACATCATTCGGATCGCCCAGACCATTCTGCAGTTTGCATGCTGTGGTTGGCACCTTTCCTATTTGCTTCATCGCTCGTCGCATCCGCACGGCACAGCCACGACTGGGAAACCACGCCAATACAATGGGCATTGGCCTTCACGCTTCTGGCCATCGGATACTCGACGGCGTCATTTCATAGGAGCTCCGCAAGCAATCGTCGCGAGCGTCTCGGCAAAACTGCATTTATCGTTTTCAGCTCGCTTTCTGCATGTGTTGTGATTACGCGTTTGCTCTTTCCAAGCCCATCAATACCATTTCATGACCATACTCGCATCAACCGCGTTCTGGATGGGTTGCTTCTTTGGCCGTTCGTTACGTTTTCATTGGTTGCCATCGTGTTCGCTGCAGCTTCACAAAACTGGCGGCACTCACTCTACATTTCATTTTCTGCCATCTTCATGTTGGTGCTGGCACTCTCGATGCACGGGACGGCAGAGCATTGGCTGCGTTCATTCAACAGTCTCATAACGTAAACGGCAGCAAGTGCCAGATAGCAGTCGCATACACCAGATCGCCGTTACTCCCCGAATCTGCTTTCGAAAGTCGAACTCGCCGTACCCGGTGATGCGTGGCGTTATGCGGCAAAGCCTTTCTTCCGAAACATCCCGTGTTCAGGATTCTTCCCATGAGCAACCTCATTGACCACATGCTGATCTCGACTTTGTCACAGCATGCCGGAAGCTACCCCGAGAAGCAGCTGATTAAGGCTGGTGACCTAGGAACCTGTGCCGCGCGAGTCATCAAGAGTCGTCGAAGAATACTGCGTCTTTGCCACGCACTCTTCCTCTCGTCCCTGCTGATACCGGTCATTGTTCAGTTTTCTGCATGGATGTTCTCACCAGACAGGCCGACCATGTGGCATCCCTTTGAGATTGGCGGTCTGATCGCGATGACACAATTGCCAATGATTTTCTCCCTGCACATGTCACTTGCCAAGCTGGAGACAATCGTTTCCATCTGGCTGGTGTGCAGTACCGACGATCGTCACCAGGGAACCGATCACGCTGATGCTGGGCTCGCAGAATTGATCACGTCGAACAGCTGATGCAAGGTGGCGTGCGCTGACAGCTCATAACAACGACGTGAACCGAAGTGACAATTCACGCCGAATTTGAAATCAACGTCAATCGTCGCCGCACGGTTACTGTGGTCGTTATGTGCCAAAGATAGTTTTCACGATTCGAGGCGAAAATGACAGCAACACGGAATCAAACAAAATGCACTGTCCCATCAAACCTGTTTCGATTGCTGATGCTCACGTTGATCTTCATCGCAACTCCAAGCATCGCCCGTGCTGATATCCAAACCAAAATGGGCCTTGACGGTGTCGCAACTTCGATCGGCTACTTGGCTGCCGCAATCGCGTTCGCTGGACTCGCAATAGCGATTGCCATTTATCTGGCATTCAGATCGCGAAGTACGAAGTAACATGGGGCACAAAACGGCGATCAAGACATTGCTCGACGACAGAAATATCAAGCAACACGTCACAGTGTGCTCGGTCGAAAAGATGCGAATTCCAAGACTTACATGGTTGAGTCCGCCGAAAAAAATGCTATGAGTCGACAAGAATCAGCTGGCCTCGTGGCCCAATTCATGGCAGTACTTGGTTCTTGGTGTAATTGGACATTCACCAGCGGATTCGGGCACATCACAAAACGGTGCGCTCGGACGCTCGGGCCCGCCCAATTTTTCAATTCACCTTTTCACTCCACGGTCCGGTGACCGTGCACGTTACACTTCAGGTGCAAAATGAATTCGTCTCTGCTGCATTGGCCCGTGTCCCTGCTACTGTGCTTCGCAGGATGCGCCAAAGAAACGCCCGTCCCGAGATTCGCGGGCACGATCGTTTCCCATGTCGATTCGTACGGATCTGGCACCGGAACAAGCCACCAACTCTCGCCCGCTGGGCAGATGCGGTCGGGATTCGACGAAACCGACGATGTCGAAGCGGATTGGATAGCGGACGTGAAATGGTCTTTCCTACGGAGGGAAGACGGCGCAGATGTGTATCGCGTCGAATGGCAATTCGTTGAACGAAATCGTTCGTCCGTTCCCCGAGACGCGGAATTGGCGTTCGACGGGGTATCGCCATCTAAGCTGGCCGTATCGGACCAACTGATCATCTCCATCGAACCCGATCTCTCGTCAGTCGATGCATAACAATTGCGTGAACTGGAGCGGCGATCACGTGGAAGCTGAAGCCAACGTTGACCAACGTTGACCAACGTTGACCAACGCCGACCGGTGGCCGGAGGCGTGGGCCTCGTCAGAGACACGGTTTGCAGCCCGGCCGTTGTTGGGCGGTCCTGTTCTTGGTGGTCGTGTTCGAACTCATGGATTTGGTGACGTGCTGTTTCAAACACGTTAGAGATCAGATGCAGCCCTTCATTTTTTGTTGGGCAATCATGCTTCCCAATCATGAACGTGAGTTTGTGTTCTGAGCGTCGTGTCAGCGGCTTCCAGTCAGTCACATTTCAAAGTTCCAGCAACTCTGCGGATTCGAGCCTAACCTTAGCCAAGACGTCTGAGTCACATTGGGAGATCAAACAAGCTTAGCGGCTAACAGACCGGTGCCTTGGAACCGTGGATCTTGGAATTTTGTTCTATTCCTCATCTACGAACCACGGTCCAAGAACCGCTGACGTTATGAGGCAAGCAGCCGAACCATTCAGTGGTGGAGCGTGCCATGTTCCGTTGTTTCAGTTCACGGATGGCCTGCATCATCACAACTTCTGCAGACAAACCGCCATCGCCTGATTGCGAGATTGACACCGCAATTTGGGAGATCCT
This sequence comes from Fuerstiella sp., assembly GCA_039974975.1. Lineage (GTDB taxonomy): Bacteria > Planctomycetota > Planctomycetia > Planctomycetales > Planctomycetaceae > Fuerstiella. Next base: position 22,957 of record JBDWHY010000053.1, read on the forward strand.
GCCCAGCTTTAGCAACGCGTCACGACGTCGGCTTCAGGAGACAATCCGCTGTGGTGCAAAAACGGTGCCCGGGCACCAAGACGGAAATTCTGATGCAGGTGTTCGAGCGCGTTTGGTTGCTCGGCTTTCTTCGACGGAGTAGACTCGTCCATTGCCACAAAGTGCGATATGAAGCAGAAGATCATCACCGACCTGTCTGTGCGATTCTTTGTTCCGGTCGAGCTGGATTTCCTGACAGGCCTGACAACGTAGTCGCCCCAGCCCCATAACAACAGAATGCACGGGAACGTAAATGCCTGTCCGAATTCCAATTGACAGCCATCTGGTCTGCGTGCGTTGATTTTGGATGCTCTACCTTTTTGACTCGACACGCAAGGATGCGACATGACGAAAGATGAACTGAAAAGACAGCCAACTGGATTTTTGCCGCTGGCAATGATCCTTGTGTTCTCATCTCATGCGTTACCAGCTTGGGTCCGATCCATGGCTCAACACTTTCAGTGGCCTTTGGTCAAGACGATTGGTGCGCAGAATTTTGAGCAGATAATATTTCTGGTATTTTCGGTCGCCCTCGTCTGCCATGACCCACGCGGATACGGTCTCCGACTTGGGGATGGTATGCGGAAGAAATGGGTTTGGGTTCTGATGATTTGCGCGATTCCAATTATGCTCACTGCGGTGGTCTACCCATTGCTGCCGTCGAAACCTTTCTCTGGCGGCCCAATTTCCACGTGGCTGATCAGTCCGCTGGCGCAAGATTTGCTTTTCGCGGGTTTCTTGTACCGTTGGTTTTCCATCCACTTCCCAGGGAAACTAAGTCAGGCAATACCGATGAATCGATGTGTTGTCTTGACTGCAGCATGCTTCTCTCTTTGGCACACACCTAACATTGCCTTTGGCATCGGTCCCTTTATTTGGTTTCAACTCGCATACACATTCTTCGGAGCGTGTTTGGTCGGAGTTATTCGCCAGTGGACCGATAGTCTCCTGTATATCACGATCGTGCATATGGCTGTCAATTGCATTGCGGTTTACGGCTGAGGTTCGGCAAGCTCGGAAGATTTTACGACACCGCATCTGTGCGAAGCTGCAAAGCATCGCAACACGAAGTGTTTACCCCAAAAGACACCACGTTGCCGACGGTGCATTTCCAAATGATAAATCACTCGCAGCGAACGGGCGATCAAAATTCGTTGTGCCGCAAAGGTAACCGCTCGGGACCACGTCTATCACGTTTGCAATTCCAGCCACGAAGTGGCGAAACGATTCCGTCATGGGCTCACGCATGCCCATGAAATTGTGTCGCCCTCTGGGCTGTGTTCAACGCGGCACCAAACCGGCGGTTGACACCGCCGGCTAGTCATGTGTCGCACTCTGGGCTAATGCGGGGCATTCGCTGGCGAAGTCGGTGCCGTTGTCAGCGATATTCGGATTGAATCTCAGAACAATCTAACTAACTCGGATCTCGCAGAGTCAGCTTCGACAGGTTGGCGTCAAAAGCACATCTCTGCGGAAACGGACACTCGACGATTTCCAAGCCACGCGATAACCGTGCTATCGTTCGAGGAACGCAGTCGCTACCTAGAAGTCGAACAGGGAGAGCAGGGAGAGCAGGGAAGGTGCCAAGCATCTTCAACATGTAATATGCGTGCTACCGTTCAGATCCTCAGGAATAAAGCCCCGTCTTGCTCGCTCACGCAGGCAATCTCGGGTACGAAGAAGCCGTGCCGTTGGCCTACCTATTTACGGAACTGATCGACACACAACTTGAGAAATCGTAATCGATCAAGGCGATGCACCGGAGCCGTGTCCACCGTCAATCGCCGATTGTCAACCTATCGTCACGGCCCGGTGACCTATCGCGAGAGCCAGCCCTGTGCGAACCGCAACAAAATTTGATGTCGACGCAATTTCCTCATGCCTCGTTGAACTCGCCCGTTTTGTGGGATCGCCATCTTCTGATCCGTATTCGAAGGGACTTGCATCACTATCGCTGAATGACGCGCGTGAATTCGTTGATGCGACTCTGTCAAAAGCCGAAGGATTCGCGTTCATCCAAGAGTTGAATGGCAAGGTCATTGGCTTCATCGTTGGTTCCATCGAGAATACTTCATTCTCGCCTAGTGGCATTGGACACATAGGAAAGATTGAAGCTCTATGGGTAGATGATCAACATCGAGGGAATGGGATTGGCGGCCGGCTGGTCGCCGCCGCCGAACGACGGTTCAGAGCAGTGAAGATGGATGTGGACTATGTCGAATTGTCTTTTCTTGCTGGAAACGAATTGGCTTGCACTGTGTGGGAACGGCTTGGCTACAAAACCTTTCGAGTTTTCTCGTATAAGCGATTGTAGAACCGGATCACAAGCCAATGCACCAGAGCGACGAAATCAGGCGTGTTCCAATCAATCATCTCTCGACGTCGCCCGGTGACTGCCACCGGTTTGCCGCAAAACGGTTCATTCATGCCTTGGGGATCTGATCAAACGTGAGGATGGCAATGTGCTGCGCGAGAATTTTGGCGTTCGCCCATGACTGGTGGACTCCGGATTCATCCCTCAGAATATCGTCAGGAAATCTACTGTGTCAAAGAAACCAAACCAACTCCGCCCGTCCTTCACTCTGGAATTTAAGCAAGGTGCCTTGGCACCCTGTCGTGGAGCAAACCACCTGGTCGTGAAGCAAGACACCCTGTCATGAAGCAAGACACCTGGTCGCGGGCTGCTGCAGAGGCTGTTCATGTGTCATCACGCAGCCTGCAAGAGCGGCACAAAAGCTAAAGCCTGCATTTGTTGCGATCAGCCAGTGAGATAATGATTCTATTGAGACTGCTGGTTGCCGGCTGGGGTGTTGAGTGGTTTAATGCGGCGATGACACTTACCAATTACTTAACGCCATTTCACGGCCTCCCCGAACTACAACGGCGTATCACGGAAGTCCTGCAATGCCTGCCCCATGATGTGCAGCAAGACTTTTATAATGATCCTCGGTTCGGAATGGATATCGACAACTACGAACCGGGCGAAGGGTGGAGCTTCTTTATGCCGACACCGGGGCCGCCGGGGCAAGGTAGCAGACGAGTTGTACTCAGACCCAAGCTGGAAAAATCGTCTGAAGAATTTGCAAAGTACATTATCGCTCATGAATTTGCTCATGCGTTCCTTCGCAACGGCGGGTGGGGCGAAATTACGGACATCGAAGACGCGGCAGATGCGCTGGCCGCCAGCTGGGGCTTCGACAAAGTGTCATGGAGACAATCGGGACTGAACACTTAACTGAGCATTCCGAAGCTGGCATTGGCGAATATCGTGAATCAACCACGATGCATGCCAACTTCACAGCTCCAATCTTCACAGCTCCAGGTTCACAGCACCAGGTTCACAAACCGAGGCAACGTTGCATTTCAATGGGCAACTTCGCATCAAATTGCAGCTGTGTCTTTTGCGTTGGGTGTTCAACCTGAATGCTGGACGCGTGCAGGTAAATCCGTCCTCCGGTTTTTGCCTGAGATCCATATCGAGTATCCCCGACAATTGGGTGCCCGCAATTCGCCAATTGAACTCGAATTTGATGACTGCGCCCGGTCTCTGGGTACACGCCCAGCACAGCTTGGTCGCTGCCGTGATGTTGCACGGCATATCTTAAAATCGACTTCTTGCTTCCCGGCTGATTCTCACTGACAACGCTTACCTTATTGGTCCGATGATCTTTCAACAGGTAGTCGGTCAGAGTCGCTTCAGCACGTTGGGGAGTGCCTTCCACGATGGCCGTGTATGTTTTCTTCACCACGCTTTTTCGAAACTGATCTGAAAGCCGAGACGCAGCTTTGCTGGTTCGCGCCAACACGAGGACTCCAGACACCGGTCTGTCTAAGCGATGCACAACTCCAACAAACACGTTCCCCGGTTTGTTGTACTTCACCTTCAAATATCGAGCCGCCATTTCGGCAATGGTGGAATCTCCGGTGTCATCACCCATTGACAAAATCCCGGCCGGTTTATTCACGACCAACAGGTGATTGTCTTCATAGAGAACGTCTGATTCATTCAGTCCATTCATAGTGAACTCTGCTCCGGAATCGCCGTCTTTAGCAACATCGTGGCGTAGCAGCCTCGAGGCAATTCAAAACAAAGCCTCACTTTGCGCCGCCCCACATTGATCTCGTCCTCTGATTCTTCAACCTGAAGACCACGAGGTTGAATCATGGTCAGTCGTTGACCTTTGCTAAACCATCGATCTCGAGGAAACGACAGTTTCATATCCGTCGTCTTCATATGAAAGTCGGCAAGAGCCATGTCAGAAAGACGGATTGAAGCATCATCCATCATGCCTTTTCGCCCAGAAGGTAGACTCAGCACCGCGGGAACAGTTCTGACTTTCGCATCGGGGACAGGAAGTTCGCTCTCTTGCACTTCAATGGTGCGTAGGTACACACTTTCAGCCGCCTGATCGCCACCTGCTGCGTCGTCGACAATGGCGATTTTCAACATCGTGTTCCAGACACAACTTTGAAACGCAGATAGCAGCAGACCTCGTAAGTCGCTGTTCACCAACGCAAAGGCCTTGCGAAATTTGGTGGGATGATCGCAAAGATACGTCACCACACTTCGCCGATGAGATTTCGGAAGTTCGGCCTTCGCTTGAATCCAGTTGCCCCAAAGATCTCTTAAAATCTGTTTGGCGAAGCGTTCGTCTTTGTCGTCATGAGAATTGTATTCGGCAAGAGCCAACCACAGTGCCGTTTCATAATCCTTTTTGCACCATCGTTCGGCAGCAAAACGGCCCGTATGAGTCACTGACCCAAAGCGTTGGTCGTCGAAGTAATTGGGATACCCCGTTTCCGCAATCTTGTGCAAATTGCTGACAGCCTGTTCAGACTGCTGGGCGGCTAAGCTGCGTACGGTGATATCAAAAACGTTTCCCTCAATATCGGCGGCCGTCATTTCGGAAGACGTTTGACCGACGTATTCAAGGTTCCACAGCTTTGAATCGCAGTTTGTGCGAGGACCATGTTTAATCGTGATCAACTGAGACGTTGAAGCGTGGCGATCTTTTAGCCCGGCGTGCGATATTTGGTGAGGAGCCAGATTCCACGTTCGGACAACTTGATGAATGGCTTCTAACGTGCCAATGGATTCCTTGGAAAGTTCGTACAGAGCAAATTGTCCGTTCGAGGGTTCTCGACGAGATTTCTCGGTGACAATGAAGTCTTCAGGAGTCGTTCTAAGCTTCATGCGCTTTGGGATTCATGTGTTGGCGGACGTCGAAAGACGGAAAGTAAGGAATCGCAGGCCAGCAGTAACAACGCTGGAATCAGAAACCATTGAAAGCGATTCATTTTTCTTTGCTTGGTTTCGGTCGTTTCGTCTGTGGAAGTCAGGCCTTGAAGTTGAGCTCGATAGATCGAAGCCAAGTTGTAGGCTCGAGTTTGAGCGGGCACCCATACTCCAGATGTCACATCTGCAATTTCCTGCAGTAATTCAGAGTCCATTTTTGACCAAATCTCTTGCCCCTCATACTGCACAAAAGACAAACTGCCATCTTCACCTCTTTCGGGAATACGAGCTCCTTCGCCGATGTCTCCTAAGCCAACCGTAATCATCTTAATGTTGCGATCAGCAGCTTGCTGGGCGGCTTCAACCGGGAATGATTCTTGATCGTCCCCATCGGTGATCAGCACCAACAACTGACTGCGTTCAGTGGTTTGTTCCATGCTCGACAAGGCTTTGCGAATGGCTTCGCCGATAAAGGTGCCGCCTCGAGGAGCCGAATCACAATCAACTCCACGCAACACCAAGCGAAAAAAGCTGCCGTCGGATGTCAGCGGCACTTGGACCACCGGAGCACCGGCGAAGGTGATCAGTCCCACGGAATCACCGTCGAGTTCTCGAAGCAGGTCCAGAATATCAGACTTGGCTCGAGCCAAGCGATTGGGTTTTACGTCTTCGGCCAGCATCGATCGACTGACGTCCAACAAAATAAACACGTCAATTCCACTGACTTCAACTTCCGAAACTTCTTCACCGTACTGTGGTCCTGCTAAAGCCAGAATACACAAGATGACAGCGATCGTTCTTAAGAACAGCTTGGTCGCGAATCGATTTGTCGACCGACTTGGTGCCAACTGAGCGGCCATCGGAGCATCAAGAAACCGAGTGATGGCTTTGCGTTTGCTTCGTTCAGCAGCCCACAACACGCCCACAAACACGGGGACGGTCCACAGCAGGTACAGAATGCTAGGAGAAACCCAAGTCATGATAGGATCGGCTGAACAGAAACCCGCTTCGCTGCTTGCGCAGTTCTGAGGCGGTTGGTTGAGAGAACGATAATGCTTTGAAGGAGATCGGCCCGCGACTCTGTGATCAGAAGTCTGGACCGTCAGAGTGTAGCGGAACTGTTCACAAGTTTCGGCTGACCTCTTCCAACCATTTTTAAGTCCTGACGACTTTGAGCGATCAGCGTGAAATCACGTCGGCATGATTCATGTCGTTGACACAGGCCGAACCGATCTTTGAGCCCCATTCGTCAAACTCTGTGGTACGGACATTGCCGAATTCGAGGAAGGGAACGAAGGGATTTGCCTGCAGCGAGCCCGTCACACCTACAGATTCATCAACCGATGGTTGCGACTAAAGAACATGGTCAGATCTTGCTGCTCGGCATCGGTGAGAATCAAATCGGTGTGCTGCACAAGCAAAGGGTCAACGTACCAATCACCCAGCACGGCAAGAAAGGCCTGAATGGCTTCGTCGATGTCCCCTAATTCTGACACGGAATCAATTTGGTCGTTTAGCAAACGGCCTGATTTCAACAGCTGATTCGTGTCTTCCAAGAAGGGCCACGTCAGTTGCAGCAGCCGCAGTCGGGAGGCGATCCACAAAGGAGCAAGTTCGGGGAAGGGCCGAGGGCCGTTCTTCAGACGCTCGATATGGTGTTCGCGGTTGAGATCTGATTGCCGAGCAAGTTCCGTTGTTGCACAGTAGCACACGCACAAATCCAAATCGGTGAGCGGAGCCTTTGATGCCGGCACCAGCTTCAACCATGTCTTCATCAGTGTCTGCAGCTGAACCTGGATCGCTGTCCCTCGCAGCATCGAAATGCACTCCAAAGCACCTCGGCCCGTCACTTCAACTTCCTGAGGCCCAAATTGCAGCTTCATTAAGTCGATGGTCGCCAAAGCAGTCGCTCGGAAGCTGAGGTACAGGACGTCGGCGGGAATCTGAGTGTCGTGAAACGGTTTCAGCATTCGAACGGTTCAGCACAAAGTAAGTGATAGAAAGCCAGAATGAAACAAGACGGTTGAACGCCTTGTCGATACGGCGTTCAACGCGGCAAACAGATCATTCGGCGAATTGATTTGGTAAGGGCGGATTAACGCCTGCCTCAAGGTCAGAAGCAATCAGAGTCGCGCAGAAACTGGATTCTGGAGTGTGGTGATCCGTCAACAAACCCTCTTTTTCTATGACGGGTTGGCTCGGTGAGCCCTTCTTTTGCTGCTGAAAACCCGATATCGGGGAGGGTAAATACCCAATTCGGGGCGGTTTTATGGCCGACTTGCCCCGGACAACTCACAGAATCCGTACAATTGTGGGGCGAAAACCCAAGCCAATTGAGAAGTGGAGTGAATTGGTTTAGAGTGAACTGATCTACAAATTCACTGAGGTAGGCGCGAAATGACTGAGGAAACTGTATCGAAATTCGAATCCGCAAAATCGAGCCTCAAGGAAGTGGGCGCTTCTCTGATCACCGGCTTCGGTGGGCACATCACGCGAGTGACGTTTACCGGAGCAAAATTTGGTGATGCAGAAATGGAACATCTGCAGCATTTGGATGAGCTTCGTGATATCAACCTGAACGGCACAAAGATCACGGATGCCGGGCTGATTCATCTGAAAAAGGTGAAGCATCTCCGCAAGCTGACTTTGACGGGCACCGCCATCACGGACAAGGGGTTGAGCCACCTCAAGGGCATCTCGACTCTGGAAATCCTTGTGCTTAGCAAAAGCAAAGTCACAGACACAGGCTTGGCCAGCGTTGCAAAGATTACGTCTTTGAAAGAACTGTTCTTAGCAAACACATCCGTATCTGACGGTGGCTTAGAACAAATTTCAGCGCTTACCAACTTGCTGCAACTGGGCCTGTCTGGAACTGAAATCACTTCAGACGGACTGGTCCACCTAAAGAAGTTGAAGAAGCTAGAAGTACTGCTACTTCGAGACAACAACGCCATCAACGATGACGGTCTGAAGCATCTTAAGGGCCTGAAATACATCTGTCGCATTTGGTTGCGAGCCACCAAGATCACTGACGAAGGGCTAAAGCACCTTCAGAAAATGATCGACATGCAGTGGTTGGAACTGAATGAAACGGCAATCACTGATGCCGGAATAGGTGAGCTGACGGAAATGATTGAAATGACGAATCTCAGCCTTCGCGGTTGCGACGTTTCAGACAAGTGCATTCCAAAGCTAAAGAAGCTGAAAAACTTGGAATCACTCTGCATCACCGATACGAAGATTACTCAGGAAGGCATCAAGAAGTTGAAAGCCGGCCTGAAGAATTGCCACATCGAAATGTGATTGCTTTGGCAAAACGGGGCTCCAAGATTGCTTGGCCCAGAGTGACGGGGGAGCGAAACGGGGCCAGCGTGACGTAACCCGAGTCACGGGGCCCAGAGTCACGCCAACCAAGGCCGCCGTCCGGAAGGCTGCGGCGTCAACAGGCAGAGGCCAAACGCTTGGTTTTTCAGCGTTTGGCTCTCGCGGTTTCTCCAATCATATCGACCGCTTGAACCGCAGATCAACTGGTCAGCGTTTTGCATTCCACGTCGACCGCGTTACCACACTTTAAATTTGGGAGTGTGTCGCACGATCAAATCCCCGTCGCGGGTCGGTTGAAGCGACTCGGACGCGCGAGAATTCAGAGGTTCGTCGCAGGAACTTGTGCAAACCGTCAAGCCTGCCCCTGCCATCTGTGCCCCGCAGTGACCGTCGATGCTTCCTGTTCTTCGCTGCCGGTGCTGTGATGGCCGGCGACGTGGCCTCCCTTCTGCATCGTTGCAACCAACTGAGCGATTCCGAGCGTCGCTTCGTCGCCCCGTTGATCGTAAGGGTGTGCCGTTCAGTCGTGTGCTTGCGTCGAGCGATGGCGGCGCAGAAAAAAACCACTGAATCGGCTCCCAAGCACATCGCCAAAGATCATTCTTTGGGCGATGTGTCTTTGGTGGCGAGGTCAGTGGTTCTGTTCGTTGTTTGTTTCACCCAAGGCCATTTGCATCGAGTGAATTGCGACTTAGTTGCTGCTCATCCAAGGCAGTCCTTGCCCCGCCTTTGGTAGACGAGCAATTTCCACTCCTGTGACTTCGGCGTGCTTCTGAATTTCGGCGAGAGCTTCAGCTGAAGGTTCGCTGTCCAAATTCAGCACAGCAATGGAGTCTCCACCCGGTTGGTCTGCTTCTCGACCCAAAGCCATGTTGGCAATGTTGACTCCATGCTTGCCAAGTTCGTTGCCAATAAAGCCAATCAAGCCCGGCACGTCTCGGTGTCGGTAAATCAGCAGCACTCCGTCGAGGAATGATTCGAAGCAGAATCGCCCCAGCTTCACCAGCCGCAGGTACTGACGACCGAAGATTGTACCAGCGGCTTCAAATTCTCCGCTTTCAGTCGTGACCTTGACTGAAATCAATGACGCGAAGTTTTCAACAGTGCCGGTTGATGTTTCGGTGACTGCGATACCTCGGCTTCGAGCAACCGATGTGCCGTTGATAATGTTGACGTTCGTATCCAGTGCAGTGTCTAAAAGACCTACAGCGAAAGCAGACGTAAGCAGCTTCGTCTTTTTATCGGCCGCGTCACCTCGGTAGTTAATTTCGGCAGACTTCAATGGGCCGTCGATCATCTGAGCAGACAAAGAGCCCAAGCGATAAGCGAGATCCAAGTAATTCTTAAGCTCGGCCATTTCCGATCCGGAAACCGGAGCCATGTTGATGGCGTAGCGAATGTTGTTATTCAGCAGATAATCCGAAATGATGTCGGCTGCTTCTTCCGCGACCAGCTCTTGAGCTTCGTCCGTGGATGCTCCAAGGTGAGGAGTTGTCAGAACTTGAGGCAGGTCGACAAGCCGACGATCTGTCGGAGGTTCTGTTGTGAATACGTCGATGGCAGCTCCGGCGATTTCCCCGGCTTCGATCGCATCAGCCAAATCTGTTTCGTCGATAATTCCGCCTCGAGCACAGTTAATGATGCGAGCCGTCGGCTTCATCATTTTCATCCGGTCAGCATTGATGATGCTTCGAGTCGTGTCTGTGAGCGGGGTGTGCACGGTCAAGAAATCGCAGCGTTTAACCAGTTCGTCAACATCGGGCACGAATTCGATATTGTGTTCGGCCGCTTTTTCAGCGCTGAAGAATGGGTCGAATCCAATCACATTCATTTCGAAGGCTTGTGCTCGAGCAGCAACCGACTGGCCGATGCGTCCGAGACCAATGATCGCCAAGGTTTTTCCGGCCAGCTGACTTCCCTGAAACGCAGCTCGATTCCAATCACCGGCTCGCATTGTTGCGTTGGCCGGAGCGATATTTCGAGACAACGCCAGCATCATTGCAAAAGCATGCTCTGCGGTGCTGGTGGTGTTACCGGTCGGGGTATTCATCACGAGAATACCCGCACTTGTGGCGGCCACAGAATCGATGTTGTCTGTTCCAACTCCGGCTCGAACAATCACCTTCAGGCGGTTTTGCCCGTCCAGAATGTCGGCTTTCAGCTTCGTCTTGCTACGAATGATGACACCGTCAAAATTCTGAAGCTCTTCTTTCAGTTGCTCTGGCGATAGGTCGCCGTTCACGACAACTTCGATGTCTTTGGCATTGTTCAGAATATCCATGCCTTTGGCATGTAGACCATCTGTAATCAGTACTCGATTCACGACGACGCCTTTGTTACTGCCTGCCGCGAAGGAAATCGCAGAAGCAAACAGAGAGATTGTGGAAAGACAATTAGTTTGATGCAGCAATTCGACAAGATTGAGATGTCGATTTGCTGAGCCTTCAACGGGCTGAATTCGGTCGCAGAACAGAACTCGCCTTACGGGATGATCCCGTGACATGTCTTTTAGAAAACCACTGAACGTGTGACAAGATGCCCGGTTGCCAGCAACTCTTTTTTGCAACTTCGCGAAAACCGATTCGTAAGTGAGATCGCCGTAAAGAGAGTGCGAACCCGATCTCCAAATTTCCGTCGCCCGCCGTTTTCAAAGTGGTTCCGCCCTCCAACGCGGTTCATATGGATGAATCCCGCCGTTCTCGTGCGTGAGTAAAACGGCGTGTCATCGCATTCTGACGGAATCCGAACAGTTGCGGTTGTTTTCGTTTGAAAAACCTTGATAATGCCGGGCTCGGCGTAAGCCTCCGATTCAAGGGGCGAAACGCTGCCTCCAATTGTGGTGAGGCCAGCCCAACCGGGTCAGGTCGGAAACGAAGCAGCCCTACGGTTTCGGTTCTCAGGTGCAAGCGGAGGTAGCGTTTTGTCCCTTTTTTCGTGCGCGACTTACAGTTGAAGCTCGGCAAAATCTGGCCACCAAAACGACCAATCGTCTGACTCCTTCATTGCTGCCCACCCCAGTTGAACGCAGTTGGACGCACTCTATCTGATTGCAACATGGGCGCTTGATCGGGGTCGCCTACTAAATCTCGTCTTCCAATACGATGAGCAAGCATGCTCCGTCGTCAACAACAGTCAGCCCTGCATTTAAGGCGGCACGGCTGGCTTCCGCATGCTGAGCGCCCGGTTGAATCCACAAGTGCTTTACTCCGCAATCAATCGCTTGCACCACCACTTGTTGAGTGATTTGGGGAGGAGTGATTATCGCCAAGCAATCGACCGCTTCAGGGAGATCCGACAGCGTGGAATAGGCAATCTGGCCTTCCACTTCTGACGCGGTGGGATTTAAGGGAAACGTGGTTCGACCAGACTTCACAAGTGCTCGAAACACCTGATTGCCAAACTTCGCTTGGTTCGTTGACGCTCCTGCGACAGCGAACGTTTGGCCGTTTAAAAAAGCGTGAATCGATTCGTGCATGACATCATTCCTGTTGGTGGCAGATTGAACGTAGTGCGAAAATAGAACATGGCGGACGACACAAAGCATGACAGGCGCAGGCTGTCACGCTTTTAAGTTTTTCGCCAGCTGCCCACGCAGCGGCTCACTGTCATTAAACGTGTGGCAGATTCAGTTCTTCAGCTTCTTGGGGAGGCTGATCACAAACGTGCTGCCGTGACCGTCGGTGTTTGAAATCACTCGGATTGCCCCACCGTGACGTTCTAGAATTCGTTGGCAAATCGCGAGCCCCAATCCTGTTCCAGAGATGTTATCTCGATGGTGCAACCTGCTAAATAGGTGGAAGACTCGTTCGTGATGCTTTGGTTCAATGCCAATTCCGTTGTCGATGACATGCAGATGAAGGTTACCAAAAGCAGCGTCTTCGATTTCGCCCATTCGAAAGGTAATTTTGGCGGGTACTTTGTCTCGAGCAAACTTGATGGCGTTGCTAAGCAGATTTTGTATCAGTCGAGAAATGAGTCCTGGGTAACATTCCAAATCAGGCAAATCATCGATCTCAATTTCGGCTTGTGCCTCGTGAATCGTTGTTTGCAAGTTTGCAACCGCGTCATCAACACACGACTTCAGATTGACTCGCTCTTTGGTCTCACCCGCCCGGCCGATCCGAGCGTAATTGAGCAGGTCTTCGATCAAGCCATTCATTCGAGCGGTGCCATCGACGGCATGCTGAATAAATTCTTTCCCGTCGGCATCAAGTACTTCATCGTATTTCAGTTTTAACAGCGAACAGAACCCGCTCACAGCGCGCAAAGGTTCCTGCAAATCATGAGAGGCGACGTACGCAAATTGTTCTAAATCGCTATTGCTGCGACGAAGCTGAATTTCAACCTCCTTTTGATGAGTCACATCATAAATTGATCCCGCCATCCTGACGGGGCGATTTTCGCTATCGAAAATCGTTTGTGCTCGAAACCGAAACCAGCGAAATTTTTCGTCCTGCATTTCAAGTCGAACTTCATGATCAAAGAACTTTCGGCTTGAAAAATGTGAGTCGATCTTTTGCCAAAACAGGTCTCTGTCGTTCGCATGAATGCGTTCCTTCAGAAAGCCAATTGTGCCGGCGATCTCGTCGGACTGGGCTTTGGAAAATCCAATCAGGTCAAAAAATCGAGGCGAATAGATGACGGCATCCGTTTCGACGTTCCAGTCCCAACTTCCATCCGTTGTTCCCACCAACTTCACGTAGGCTTCGGTTCTTAACTGAGCTTCTCGCAGATCTGTAATGTCGATATGAGACCCGACCAATCGATGCGGACTGCCATCGGGATGACGCAGCAAGCGGCCTCGAGAAAGCACCCAACGGTAGCTGCCGTCTCGATGACGAATTCGATAAGTGCGATCGTAGTCGACATCTTGGGACTGTCTTAAGCGATCAAGAATCTTGCTTTCATCCTCTGCATCATCTGGGTGCAGCCTGAGTCTCCATTGATCGACCGTCTTGAGAGTGCCAGGAACTTCCCCCAAGCCCTCGTGGAAGTGTTTGGAAATCTGAACCTGTCCGGTTTCCCAGTCCCACTCCCAGAGACTCACGTTGCCGCTTTGTACGGCTAGCTCCAGTTTGGCTTGAGCTTCCTTAAGTTGACGTTGAGATTCGACACGGTCTGTGATGTCTCGGATCGACGAACAGGTAAATTCGTTCCCTTCGAAGTTCTGAAAGTACGTCACAATTTCGACGGGAAAGATGGTGCCATCTTTGCGTTGGTGGCGCAATTCGAACGCCATGTTCTGTTCTTGTTTAATTCGAGGCCAAAAGCTCTCTTTAAATTCTTTGACGGAATCGATGTCTGGATTGATGTCGGCCACGGTTAACTGTTCAAGCTCTTCTTTGGTGTACTGCAAACGCTGACAGGCGACTTGGTTGGCGTAGATCAGTTGCCCCTTTTGATTCACCCACAGAACGGCATCGGCGGCGGTATCCAGAGCAGATTGAGTTCTCCTGAGTGCTCGTTCGGCTTCCCATTGTTCGGTGTAGTCTTTGATCAACGCCAGATAGCCCGTCACTTCTCCGTCGCTTCCCCGCAACACAACGCCCACAGTTTCTGCTCTAAGCATGTCTCCGTGTTTACGCTGATAGTTCAACAGAAAGCGTCGAGGTTCTGGGTCTTCTCTCAGAATCGCTTGATAGCCCGCCGACTGATTAAAGTCATCGACATTGGCATACAGTATTTTGGCGCTCTGACCTTCCAGTTCGCTGGATTCGTATCCAAACATGCGGCACGCTTCCGCGTTGACTCTTAAGATCTTTCGTTCTCGATTGACAAAAACCATAGCCAACGGCAAAGACCGCAATAGTTCTTCCATTTCATTCGATTTCGCAGACAGCGCGACAGCGGCCAATGTTTCTGCCGTGATATCTCGCCCCGTCGCAACCACAAACTGTTGCCCATCCACTTCATAGAAGTACAAATTTGTACTGAAATGAATCGACTTGCCAGTCTTATCTTGTTGCACGGACTCAGTCGTTAAGAATCGATTCTGCTTTACCTGTTGCCACCGCTTTGCCCACACTTGCGGTGTCAACGTGGGCTCCAAATCGCTGACTCGCAAATCCAGAAGCTCACTTTTCGAATACCCCATCTGACGGCAAACCGCCTTATTCACGTAAAACAGACGTCCATCTTCACGAACCCAATAGACAGATTCGGTTGCGCGATCCGTCGCAAATTCATGCCGTCTCTGCTCTTCTTCTCGACGCTTACGATCCGAAGTATCGATCCCGGACAGCACCAACGTTTGCTGCCCAAATGCTGTCACAATTTTGTGTTGCACGTCGCAATGTAAGGGACGGCCATCTTGACGATGAAAGGTGGTGGCCGCTCGAAACGGTGAGACTGTTTTTAAAGACTCCCAGTGCGTCTGCCAGTCACCGGCTGATTGACTGGGGTCAATGTCCAACACCGATAAACCGCAAAGCTGTTCTTCGGTTTGCTGAAGCATTTTTGCCGCAGCATGATTCGCCTGTTGAATCTTCCCGTCCGATTGCAAAAACAACACCGCTTCTTGGCTCATCGAAATCGCCTGTCGATAAAGGCTGAGCAGATGGCCGTTCTGAAGTTTCTCTGTGACGTCTCGGGCAATTCCGTGAGCTCCGATGACGGCACCGTGTTGATCGCGAATCAGTTCCGAACGATAATGGATCAATGCCGTTTGGTGGTCTGCTGTCGACATGCGGTAGGTTGATTCGAAACCAAGGCCTTCTCCTTCTATGAACTGTAGAAAGTCCTTCTTGGCTGTCAGTCTGTCTTCACCCACAAAAAGATCTTGCCAGTCTTCCAAAGTTTCCCAAACAGCTCCGTCGGGAAGGTTCAGCAGCTGGCGAAAGCTTGAAGATATTGAAAACGTTTCAGATTGTGGGTGCCATTCCCAAAGCCCCACTTGCCCAGCGTTCAAAACTAAGGCCAAGTTTCGTTCAACAGATTCAAGCCGATGTTGTTTGGCGACAAGCTGATCAGAACGTTGTTGCAAAGGAGAACCGACATTCGGGTGTTCCACATTCTGTAGGCTGCGACGGAATTTCAGCAGCCCTGCAAGTCCCGTGGCAACGGCCGCCAACAGGCAGATCGTGGAAGCAAGTCGAAACGAATCAGGCAGGAAAGAAAGGGTCAACAGATGAGCAACGCCGAATAGCAAAATAGCGGCTTGAACCCACAGCAGGCAGCTGCCGGAATGCGACGTTGCCTGATTGATATTTGGTAGACTGCCGCTTGGTTGACTGCCGTTGGCTTGATCTGGTGCATCAAAACAATGCCCCTTCACCCAAACGCTCAGCAAGCAGCAAAGAGCGAATACTCCGATGTTGGCGCAATTTTCGAGGCTCTGACTGTAAACAGCGGCAACGCAATTGTGACAACTGGGCCATTCCCAGAACACATTCTGTTGGTTAAAAAACCAATCAGCAGTGATTCCTTCGGCCGCGGAATTCCGGTTAAAGTCTGGTAGTCTCAACGATGCGTACCTACTGACCTGCCCAATTTCAGTTTGTTCTGCATTCCATCGACCTTGGATTCACTCGAATATTTGTGCCGGTGGATGACTTCAACCGACTTCCATTTGCCTGTCCAGCACGGCAACTGGCCATATGACGGCACGTGACCATCATCTCGATATTCTTAGTCTACAGATTTTGAAACATGCTTTCGCAGTTTATGAGAGCCAAATCAGTGTGTCTAACCTGCCTGCCAAGGCTCTCTCTGCGAATCGGCAATTCTTAGCTCTGATTCCCGACGATGGCGAAACGATCACTCAGTCACAGCATTTGACCAACGCAGGCTCGAACATCACGGACAGACCGTTAACATCCTCAATGAAGTTCGCGAAACATTCCAGCATTTGATCTCAGCCGTCCGACACTGTGTGTTGACCGATGGTCGCTGATCAAGTTTTGCTAAACGTTATCGCAGCCATCCGATTTTTCTGTTGAAGATTTCCAGTCCGAAGGAATTGAAATGAAGGCTCCTGTTCGAGTTGCTGTTACCGGTGCGGCCGGCCAAATTGGGTACTCTTTGCTGTTTCGAATCGCATCCGGACAGGTATTTGGCCCAGACCAGCCCGTCATTTTGCATCTGGTTGAAATTCCTCCTGCCATGTCGGCTCTGGATGGAGTTCATATGGAGCTGGACGACTGTGCGTTTCCAACGCTCGCTGGAGTCGTCAAAGCAGACAGTGATCACCTGACAGACGGATTCGCCGGCTGTAACTGGGTGTTGTGCGTCGGAAGCGTGCCTCGAGGAAAAGGCATGGAACGCGGCGATTTGATCAAGATCAACGGCAAAATCTTTACTGGCACTGGCAAAGCCATTTCAGATGCCGCTGCTGATGACGTGCGAGTGATCGTGGTTGGAAACCCTTGCAACACCAACTGCTTGATCGCCATGAACAATGCTCCGAATGTCCCCAATGATCGCTGGTACGCCATGACGATGTTGGATCAAAACCGAGCTGTCAGCCAGTTGGCAAACAAGTCGGGAAAGACGGTTGCCGATGTTTCAAACATGACCATCTGGGGCAACCACTCGGCGACTCAGTACCCCGACTTCTACAACGCGAAAATCGCTGGCAAGCCAGCGGCCGAGGTCATCGCAGACGAAAACTGGTTGCAGAACGACTTTATCACGACCGTCCAAAAACGGGGCGCTGCGATCATTGAAGCTCGAGGGTCATCCAGTGCTGCATCTGCTGCAAACGCATTGATGGATAACGTGAAAGCTGTAATTAACCCAACAGCTCCGGGCCAAACTTTCAGTGCCGCTGTATGTAGCGACGGAAGTTACGGAGTAGACGAAGGGCTGATCAGCAGTTTCCCACTGACGAGCGATGGCAAAAACTGGACAATTGTTCAGGGCCAGCAGCACAATGATTTTGCTCAAGCAAAGCTACAGGCGACCATTGACGAACTGAAGTCAGAACGAGACACCGTGAAAGATTTGTTGAACTAATCAACTTTTCGGTGTGACTAAAAAAATCAGACATGCGGCGGGCTGCAAAACCTTCCGCATGTCTTTTTGTGTGATGACTTGCAGGGTCGAAGCAGTGATCAACACGATCGTTTTTCAACACGTTTTTTGATTGTGAACGCAGGGACGTCATCGACATGAAGGGTTCTGAACTTGGGCAAGCCGTGGTGATCGCCGTTGTGCTGTCTGTGGTTTTCGTGGTCAGCTACGCCGTGTTTGGCCATACATTGTTGCTAAGACCTTTGTGGATGGACGAAGTTCATAGCTGGCTTTTGATTTCAGATCCAGATCCGATCCATGCTTTGCGTTCGCTGCAGCAGGGAGCCGACTACAACCCACCGGTTTACTACGCCGTGGCCAAGGTATTCACTTGGATTGTCCCTCTTAACGAACACAATCTTCGAGCACTTTCGGCTCTGCTGGTTTTAAGCACAGCCATTGGACTGGCTTTGGTTTTCGATCGGCATATGAAGATGCCAGCATCCATTGGCTGTGCTTTGCTGATTTGCAGCCAAGAACTGATGATTCTGCAATCTACAGAAGTCCGCTTTTATGCCCTATGGCTAGCTCTGCTGACGTGGTTCTGCTTTGGATTAACCACCGGCAAACGCAGCTTAAAAGCCGTTCAATACACCCTACTTTCTGTGTTTGCCGCCCTCACCGCGGGCACTCATTACTTTGGAATTATTTCCATCGGGCTGGTCTGTGCCGCATTTGTGGCAGCTCGAAAGTTTGAAAAAGACGCGCTGGTTCGAGCCGGAATTCCGTTCGCTACGGCTGTGATCACGGTGGCTTGTTGCCTGCCTTTATTAAGCGGTCAAAAGGCGGCTTTGACGTCCGAAACTTGGGTCACGGCAGCTGACTCGGAACGCATGTTCGCCTACGTTTCGCAGTTCTTCCCAAGGATGCTGCTGTTGGTGTCTTTTGCCATATGGCTGATGGGTTTCTTTTTAAGAAGCTCAGATCCAGATGCCGCTCAGATGGCCACAGAGGAATCCGATTCAAGCGGTCGCCTCCCAGAAGATCATGTTCCTCCCGACGCCATGTTCGTATTTGGAAGCCTGCTGTTGATGCCTGTGGTGCTGATCGTATTTTCTCTCGTGGTTCAGCCAGCGTTGGTCAATCGATATTCCATTGTCAGCTGCCTAGGCTTGGTTCCGGTCTTGGCTTTTCTGCTCAAGACCGGAGAACGCCGTAAAAGCATTCTGGTACTGGTTGCCGGGTGTGTGATGTTTGCTTGGGCGGTTCGCAGCGGATCGGCGACATGGGACCACAAGTTTCAGTCCACACAGCAGCTCACAGAAGAACTGCAACAGCTTCCGGAGACCAAAGTGGTTCTGTTTGAAGATCGCATCGACTATTGGATGATGCAACACAAGGACCCACATTCCAATTGGTACCAGCTGGACTTCGAATTCCATCCGACTGATGATGTTGCCAATCTTAGAATTGTGCAACGAGACGTCGGGCGAGCCATCGAGCGGGTGTACCCAAATCGCTTTCCCTTGAAATCATTGACTGAATTCGAAGGGCAAGATGTGTTTCTGGTTCCGTATCAAAATCAGCAACCCTTCAAGAATCTGCTGAGCGCGAAGCGAACTTTGACAAAAGTCGGCGATCGCATCTTCAAAGCATGGGTTCCTGCTGACCTTCCTTAGTTGGGGCGAGATCCAGTTGGGACGAGATCCAGTGGGGCGGAAATTTCGCTGAGCCGAAATCTCACGGAAAGCGGGTTACCAATGAACAGCCGAAGCCGCTCTACGGCCTGTCCCTTCATTCCAACTTCACGGGGATTCTGGTGAGCCGCACGTCGCCAGCCGAGGTTTTTCAGAACCAGCGGCGACGAGCGCATTGCCACTCATCCATCGTCGGACCTCTCCGAGTGACCAACTGGCTTGTCCACCCAGGCACCCGCTTTTCAGCGTCAGAATTCTTTGACCTTCGCCTTCCGTGTTCTCACGGCATCGAAAGTCAACAAAGAACAGCTCGACCACGGAACCCCAGTAAAAACATGTCGATCACTGTTTTTTGCTGTGAATCAATGACCAATTCCGAAACTCATCGCCATTTTCACGGATGCTGTGGTCGTTATTCCGTAAGTAACTGGCAGGGGATTCCCAGCAGAACTGAGCCGCCGCTATGCAGGAACTTCCTGTGAGGTCTTGAATCTGCGACGTTTTTTCCATCGTCCTGTGCGAGAGGATGCTAGAAGTTTCCAGACAGCTGAGTCGTCCGACAGTCTGGTGATCCAATACTCAGGTGATCCGATACTCAAGCGGTCTGGTGGCGAGGCGGTCAGACGGGTTGTCTGCAGGACCAAATACACAACAGAGCTCTGTGATGATGATTTCCGCATTAACAAAACCCAATCTTTCACATCGCGTGCTCGCGATTGTGGCGATGATTGTGTTGTTGACCGGAAAGGCAGCGCATAATCACTCGAAGTGCACAGACTGTCGCGATTCAGAAAGCCATTCAGAGACACAAACAACGGCAACCAACATTGCCGTGACGCCTTCTTTCAGCGTGATGAAGCCAGCTCAGGTTTCTTGCTCATTCGGATGCGATCACCAAGTTGCACCTTTAGATATGGGCAACCAGCCTGCCAAAGATTTGCCTTCCCACGGTGACAATGAATCCAGCTGCGTGATGTGTGATGTGTTAGCGGCAGTTCCGGACAATGGACGCGTTACGCGTTTGCCGGAATGGACCAATCTTGTTCAGTCAGTTGTGCCGGCCAAAGTGAGCCTTCCCGAGACGATCGAAGGTCGAGAAATTCGCTTGAGAGGCCCGCCGACTGCCTAGCTGCCCGATGAAAAAGGCAACCCGACGCGTGAGCGAGGAATTTCGGCTGTGCAGAACCTCAGCGTTTCGAGCGGATTCATCCCTCGCTGACGCGTCGGGGGACCACATCCTGGCTTTTTCAACGCGAGGCGAAGTGGTTTTACAGCCATTTTAAGCTGGAAGGTTTCAGGATGCATTTCGATTTCTGAGGCATGATCGCGACAGAATTGACTGCCCCGCAGTCCAGTTGCGATCCACTTTGTGGCTTTCTGCTGACATCATTCACAGCGATCCGCAGCCGCAAACCATGAAAATTGCTTCTTGCCGCCTGAAGTCATCGTCACCCAAACTTTGTCATATCCTTACCTCAATTGTGCTTACCGTGACTGGTGTCACTCAATTGTGCTTACCGTGACTGGTGTCACTCAATTGTGCTTGCCGTGACTGGTGTCACTCAATTGTGCTTGCCGTGACTGGTGTCATTAGGTTCCACAATTCGCAGCGGTCGCTGGAAGTGTCTTCTCTGCTGACGCTGCGTGTTTCAAGTTCCAAATTCTCTCGCAGAACTCGACAGCATACTGGCTCAACCCAGCCGATTCGGTTGGCGACTTGAATCGATGAATGGCTGACGTGTGCCTGCAACCTGCCTGCCTGTCTGAATTACAAATTTCATACCCATCCAAGGTCTTCCCATCATGCGTTTTTCAGTATCCAAAACACGATCACGTGGTTTCACTTTGATCGAACTGTTGGTGGTGATCGCCATCATTGCCATCTTGGTTTCTTTACTGTTGCCTGCGGTGCAACAAGCTCGAGAAGCAGCTCGGCGAACCCAGTGTAAAAACAATCTGAAACAACTGGGCCTGGCCTTACACAACTACCACGACGTCCATCGAACCTTCCCTTCAGGTTGGATCGCCGTAGACGGAAATCAGCAAAGTGCTCACGAAGGACAGAGCGGTGCGGGCTGGGGAACCATGATTCTGCCTCAGATGGAACAAGGCAACTTGTACTCGCAGTTTGATTCCAACTTGTCGATCACAGACCCAGTCAACATCGTATTTGTCACCACTGTCATTCCCGCGTTTCAGTGTCCATCTGACCCAAAACCAGACTCATGGCAGATCACCGAAGAAGGAGACGACACCAACGTCTTGGCAACCTTGCCGACTGCGAACTATGTTGGAGTCTTCGGGCCAGAAGAACTTGACGGCTGCGAAAACGCGGCTGGAACTGCTCCTGTGTCAGCAGCGGGGCAATGTCTTGGAGATGGATTCTTCTACCACAACAGTTCTGTGAAACTTCGAGACGTCACTGACGGAACGACCAACACATTCATGATTGGTGAACGCAAAACAGACGAAACTTTAGGATGGTTTACGACGTGGCCTGGCGTGGTCGCAGAAGGTGAAGAAGCGTTTCAACGAGTCCTTGGGTCAGCGGACCACGTCCCCAACAGTCCGGCTGCCCACTTTGACGACATGAGTAGCAATCACGTTGGAGGAGCTCAGTTTTGCCTCGGAGATGGTTCCGTACGCTTCGTGAGTGAAAACATTGACGACGGACTCTACAAAAGCCTATCAACAATTCAGAACGGTGAAGTGACGGGAGAATTCTAGACTTCACGTATTGTTTTCATGCCCACGGCGACAGACATCTTTCGGATCACACAGATTCGAAAGATGTCATACTTCTGACCTAAGTCGCCCTGATCGAAGTCGGTTTCATCAAGCAGCATTTTTTAGAGCGGCAGTCTTCTAAACTTGCACCATCTTTAAGCCACACTGAATGCAATGCACACTGAATGCAATGCACAGTGCCCGCAATGCACAGTGGCCCGCATTGCACAGTGCCACGCAATGCACAGTGTCCCGCCCGCTCGGGCCAATTTCTCGTGGGGTGACCTCGTATTTCGGCACCGAAACCGTGACCGCCAACAGCTGACAATCGTGCCGCACGGTTCTTCACTGTGATCGCCCGGCTGGGAGGCTCTTCCTTCATCATGCGAGAGCATCGTAAACAAAGACGATCGCAATCCGCGGCATGGTCTTTCAGAATCCGCCTTCGTTGGGCCGTGTCGGCATTCGGTGTCAGTTTCCGTCTCATCTGACACTCGCCTTCATGCTCACATCCCGGCTGATCATCTGCCTTACATTGCTGGAAATGGTTCACGCGGATCAGCAGACTGAAATTTCACGAGCGAGCATCACGGGTGGACGCCCGCTTTCAAGTTTTTGTGTGGCCCATTTTCGGTGACAAAAGATGGATGAAAGTTGGTCCAACGCAGGGTAGGTTGATGCACAGAGCCATAACTTTCCTGAGTGTTGTGTGCGGGCCATGCAAAAAAACCACACCAAAGTGAAACCACCGACGTTGAATTCAACCATGGATTCAACGCATCACCGATGTCCCCAGCGCGCTGGGTTTACGCTCATCGAGCTGTTGGTGACAATCAGCATCATCGCCATTTTATTGTCGTTGCTGCTGCCTGCCGTTCAGAGCGCGCGTGAGGCGGCTCGAAGAATTCAGTGCGGCAATAATCTCAAGCAAATGGGTTTGGCTCTGCATAACTTCGAAGCAACCTATGCCAAGTTTCCGGCATCTGGTTTCACAAAGGTAACCACGGCCAACCCATTCGGAAGCCACACCAGTTGGCGAGCATCGATTTTGCCATACCTCGAGCAAACGGCCGCCTTCAACGACTACCGATTTGATCAAGATTGGTGGTCGACGGACAATGTCGTGGCTGGACAGCACAAAATGTCGGTGTATCAGTGCCCAACCGTCCCATCTCAGACCCCCATCATCACAGCTGTTGCTAAGTCCCCACGACCGGCTCTCACATTTCCGCAACCTGTTCATAGATCAGATTACGATGCCGTGATGGGCATTCGCAGCATCATCGATCCGCCCGTCTACAAAGATCAAACCACAACTCGATCGGTCATGTTTCGGAACTCGGAAACGAAATTTGCGGACATCACAGATGGTTCATCAAACACGATCGTCGTGATTGAATGCGCGGCTCGGCCCGATGTCTATCGAGCTCGGCACAAAATTGATGCTCTAAAGAATGACCAAGGCAACGGATGGTTGGACAGTGAAAGCGCGTTTAGCGTTGATGGGGCGTCATCAGACGGAAGGCTGCAAGGACTTGGAGACACGCTCACTGCCAAGGCAATGAATGCGACAAACGAAAACGAGATCTACAGCTTCCACGCCGGAGGCTCTCAGTTTTTATTCGCTGATGGCCACGTGTCGTTCTTAGGTGAGAACATAGACCTGAAAGTCCTGGCAGCTTTGATCACTCGCGCCGGAAAAGAAGTTGTGTCACCGTAGGTCCGTCAAAAAGAAAACGAAACGCTTGGCGGACGGATACTCTGGGCAAACACCACCTCGCAGAAAACAACCTGCGGCAAAAACTTGCTGTGCGGCGTCAAGCGCGTTGAGACGGCTCTGCTCTGCGATGAGATGGCTCTGCGCTGCGATGGCTCAAGATGAAATCGTGCGAACAACGATTCGGAAATGCGGCCAGTGGCTCACTGGGTGCTCACCGGGTCCCCACTGGGTGCTCTTGAATCCAGATGCGAGGGCGGGGCGCCGCTGGCTCAGCATAAAAACCGCTTAGCCAGTCGAACCGATTCCCGCCCCTCACCAAGGACTGTTGCTTTACGCTGGCGGTGGCCGTCGAGGACGACGGCGTCGACTGCCCGGTGGAGCGAAAGCCTTCTGCACTTCTTCCAAGGATGTCTTGCCTTCCTGAACCAATCGCAAAGCATCGCGTTGCAACGTCAACTGGCCTTCTTCCTTCATCTGCTCTCGAATCGCATCCGGACTAAAGTGACTGGAAATCACCTGCTGCATTTCAGTCGTATTTTCCATCAACTCGTACACGGGCGATCGACCATGATAAGGAACTCCATCACAGTCTTCGCACAATTCTTCAATCGTCAAAGCCTCTGGATCGTCTTCCGGTGGAGGCGACGGTGCTCGATAAAGCACGGTGGTTTCCGGCGGGAGACTGAGTCTTTGCAGCAGTTGAGGATTCGGACGGAAGGCTTGCTTGCAGTCATCGCACAAGGTGCGAATCAGCTTCTGAGAAACCACCGCCTTTAAGTGTCGAGCCACTTTGTCCAACCCGACCCATTCCACCAATTGTTGAATCGCTTCCGTCATGCTTAAGCCGGGCATTTCCGCAATAAAGCAAAGCTGATCGGCGTAATCAAACATTGTCTGCACAACGTCGGGATCGATCATCGGCGGCATGTAGATGATGTCTGCTTCGCGACGTTTGACGCGATCAAAACTCATCTCAAGATCATGACCTTCTTCCTGTTCATAGTCGGCGACATTCACCAGTTCTCGACCGCCAACGTCGGCCATGTTGAAAATGGAATACAGGTAGGGATCGACGCTATGCAAAGCGGCGATACTCAACGACGTGACTCCAGATTCTGGAGGACCACAGGCGATAATAATCCCCTGGGAATCCAACGTGAGTTCTCGAAGCTTGTCTGACACAGATTCGGGCATCCCGGCTTCTTCAGGATGCAAGTAGCTGATCTTTGGATTTTCAACTCGAATCTTTAGCCGTTCGACTCCAGGCTTCAGAATCTCTGTGGTCAAAAACAGCTCAAATTTCGTCTCTTCAAATTCCACAAAGATCCCTCCAGTTTGAGGTTCTTCGCGTTCTTGAGTATTCAGGCCCGCCAGTAGCTTCAGCATCTGAATCATGGCCATCCCCTGTTTGCCGGGAATAGCGCCTGCGGGATAGGGAACTCCGTCAATGACGAAGCGAATGCCGATTCGTCCCTTCGTGGGTTCCAACTGCACAGCATGAGCACGCCGCGACAAGGCGTCAGACACCATGCGTTTAACGGGCACCAAAGCCGCTCGGACAAGCCGAGGATTATCTTTCAGGTTCGCTTCAGCATCGAACATCGGTCCTTGAAATAGAACCTGTTCAAAATCCTCTTCTTCTTCGAAATCCTGATCGTCTTCATCGGCCACGCTGCACAACCTTTCCACTCACAGACTGAAATTACGGCTCAGCCTAAAATACGTTTAAGAATCGTGAAATGACGAGAGCGAATTTTCAACAAGACGTTCTCGAACCTCACGCTCATTTATTCCTGAGTCACTGCCTATCAACCCCTGCCCCACCGGCCGCAAAGATCAACAACCAATCAGCGTTTTGACGCAAACTGACCGCTCGGCGTGAACCACACGTCCATCGTGATCGTATTCTGGTCTACAAAGTTGCTTCAGACCAGGCATTCACGAACGGAATTGCAGATCCAGAATCAGATCTCGCACATCAGTGACGTGAAATCCGTCTGATTCAACCTGCTTGTTGTTGCACAAAAGCACCGGACCCTCATTTTCTAGGCGACCGTCATCGGGAATTCGACCGTGACTGCCTTTCACGATCGATGCATCCAGACCGATCATGTCCATGTAATAGCGAAATCCGGCCATCTTTTTGGCCAGCCGAGACGCCACTTTGACCTTGGGAAGACGAATGGCCGGATCGACGAACAGTTCGACGGGGTCGTAACCTGGCTTGCGATGAATATCCACGGTTCGGGCATAGTCGGGAGCCAATTGATCATCCAGCCAAAAATAGTAGCTGAACCACGAATCCGCAGCGGACACTGCAACCAAATCACCGCTGCGTTCATGTTGCAGACCGAATGCTCGCTGCTGATCCTTGTCCAAAACAAGTTCGACACCGTCTAAGCTTTCAACGACCTTGCGGACGGCTTCTCGCTGCTGCACTCCGGCCAAATCAGATCCACTGTTCAAATAGATATGAGCCACCTGATGATCCGCCACAGCAAACGCCGTTGAAGCTCCGGCGTCCAAGGTTTCCCAGCCGAGAACTTCTTGTCGAACCTTCAAAAAGCCGGCTTCTCGTAGGACTCGATTGATGGCAATCGGACGATTCACTTCCGTAATGCCATATTCGGAAACCACAAGCACGTCTGCATCCTTGCTGCGAGCAGCTTCGATCAAGCGCCCGGCTTCATGATCGACCTGACGAATGTCGGCCTTGATCGCCGGGTCGTTCGGCCCAAGTCTCTGCAGGTTGTAGTCCAAGTGAGGCAGGTAGACCAACATCAAAGACGGTTCTTGATTCTTCCACACATCAAGGCTGGCATCGGTGATCCAGGAACTGCTCTTGATGTCTGCGGTCGGCCCCCAAAAATTGAAGAGAGGGAACTTTCCGAACCGAGTCTGCAACGTGTTCCGCAGCTCTGATGGATCGCTATAGATATCCGGAACCTTACGGCCATCAGCCGGATAAGAAGGTCTCGGAGTCACCGACCAATCGACGTCGGCGTACATGTTGTACCACCAGAACATCTTGGCGGTCGTATGAGCTTCATCTTTTTCACGAGCCATCTGGTAGGCTCGTTTCCCTGAAATCAGATGATTGGACTGCTTCCAGAAAAGAATTTCTGCCAAGTCGCGAAAGTACCATCCATTTGCCACGATCCCATGATCTGACGGCATCAATCCTGTCAGCATGGATGCCTGAACAGAACACGTCACAGCAGGCAAAATCGTCTTCATGGGACGACCAAAACCTTCGTCTGCAACAGCCTTCAAGTTCGGAGTATCAGCACCAATCATGTCCCAAGTAAGACCAACGACGTTGATCACAACGAGGCGACGAGAACTGTGAGTAGCTGATTCGCTCATTTGGGCGACCGAGACGATTGGTTTGGCGTTGCAGATGCGGGATCAGAAGATCCTGGCTTTTGATAGTCGAAGCGATCAAACAGCGGACGCAGTTCATCGTAGACTCGATTCACCCAAACCGGGTCATCTGTAAACTGGTTCTTCTTATAGTTTTTCATCGCCTCAAGTTCGGGCTGCAGAGACGTTTCAAGAGCATCAAACTGCCCTAATCCCAGCTGATCGTAGGTGGCTCGAAGAGTTTCAATCGGGTTCGACGTGAGGTCTTCGTATCGAACTTCATGCAGGCAATCGTCGGGCAGATCCATGCGATCTCGTTCGTAAACATCGAAGCCAAACTTCATGCTCTTGATCAGCTCTTCTTCGTGCCCCGCATTTTCAAACGGCTTCTTCCCTAAACAGTTTTCTTCAATCGTTCTGCGACGCAAATGCAACGAACTTCGCCACACGTCATACGGGTTACGATGGATGTAAATGAACTTCGAATTCGGAAACATCTCACGCAACAACGGAATGTGATACATGTGAAAGGGCGACTTCATCAGCACTTGCTTGTCACAAGAATAGGTCATCTTGCGGACGAGCAATTTCAAGCTATCTCGCCAACGCTGCACGTCTTGTTCGGGCAACCGATTGAAGTCGATGGCGTCCCAGAAGTATTTCGGATTTGAAGGATGAGCGGTCACCAAGCTGGGTGAAATCTGGCTCATCACGCACAGCGCCAAGTCGTCTTCTTGCGGAGCGTCCCACGTCACCTTCATGTTGTCCATCGGGCGGCCCTTCGGCAATGCCCAACCGGTCCATGGGGTAATCAGTTTTTCTGTCAGTAAAAAGTGCCACGGAAACATGGCTCGAAACAGCCCCAAGTGTTGAAATCGCGAATCATGGCTCAGCAAAGTTTGCAACAAAGTGGTACCGCTGCGCCAATATCCAAAGACGAACAACGGATCTTGCTTCACTTCTGTCCGCTGCACGGCTCGCCCGTACACAGCTGATTCGGCGGCGGCTAACACTGAATTCATCGCAGCGGCTGGTGGCAATGACAGCAGACGATGCAGCCGAGTCCAATGGATGGGAGGTTTGGTTTTTAGAAAACGAGCCAGACCAGACAACTTCATGCCGTGCCACAGCATGAAGCCTCCCTGAGAATTTCTGACGAGTCTGGTTTTGGATTTCTGCGAGGCCATGGTGGACGTCGTGGACTGACTTTCTGTGACTTGCGACTTGATGCCTTGAAACGGACTTTGAGACGGACTTTGAGACGAGGGCTTGGGGCCGTCTTCTAAAAGCGATTGCGAAGAACCCGAAGAGATCAATCCATCACCTGTTTCTAAAAGCTGTCGTGGCATTTCTCTGGACTTTCGAGAACCCAATAGAGCTCACTGAACTTGAACAGCACGACTGACACCGCCAGCCGAATTTTATTCGCAGATTAACCCATCTCTTCATCGAATGATGATCTTTGAAACTGTTCAAAAAATCGTCATTGCTCCTTCTATTAGACTGCAGCGAAGCCTGCCGCTGGTCTGCCAACTGTTGCTGGTTCAGAATCGACAGAATGTCGTTCTGCTGAAGCAAATCCTTCGGCCACAGTCCCAGTTTTGTTACTCGTCCGTCACGCAACCTTCGGAAGCGGATTTGACTGTCTTGATATACCGGTACAAAGTCCCTTTGGTGGCTTTGTACGGTGGTTCAACCCACGCATCACGACGCTTATTGAATTCTTCGTCGGTCACCGCGGCCTTAATTTCGTTGGTTTCGGCATCAATCGTGATTGAATCACCGTCTTCCAGCAGCCCAATGTTGCCTCCCACCTGAGCTTCCGGCGTGATATGGCCCACGATGAACCCGTGAGATCCGCCGCTGAATCGCCCATCGGTTAACAAAGCCACGTCGTCTCCCAAGCCGGCACCGATAATGGCTGATGTTGGAGTCAGCATTTCGGGCATTCCGGGACCGCCCTTTGGGCCTTCGTAGCGAATGATGACCACGTCACCTTTATTGATTTGGCCGTCTTCCAAACCCTTCAGCATCGCTTCTTCTGAATCATAGCATCGAGCCGGGCCTGTAAATGACAGACCTTCTTTGCCCGTAATCTTGGCGACCGCACCTTCTGGAGCCACGTTGCCTCGAAGGATTCGAATATGCCCCGTTTTCTTGATCGGTGTCGTCACCGGTCGGATAATGTCTTGATGCTCATCAAGGCTGGGAAGACTGGCCACGTTTTCAGCCAAAGTCTTGCCCGTCACTGTCAGGCAGTCGCCAGTGATCAGCCCTTCTTCAAGCAGATACTTCATGACGGCTGGAGTACCACCTGCAGCATGAAGATCTTCCATGACATATTTGCCGCTCGGCTTTAAGTCGGCCAGCATAGGAATACGATCGCTAACCGCTTGGAAATCGTCCAACGTGATGTTCACGTCGACAGCTCGACTCATCGCAATCAAGTGCAACACAGCGTTGGTGGATCCCCCCAAAGCCATCACCACAACCATCGCGTTTTCGAAGGCTTCTCGAGTCATAATGTCTCGAGGCTTCAAATCCATTTCCAGCAGTCGGCGAATGGCGACTCCCGCGTCTTTGCATTCTTGAATTTTGGCTGGGTCTTCGGCCGGAATTGATGCACTGTACGGCAAGCTCATTCCCAACGCTTCAATCGCGGAAGCCATTGTGTTGGCTGTGTACATGCCTCCACAAGCCCCGGCTCCTGGGCAACTTTTGCGAACAATGTCTGCTCGTTCATCGTCGGTGATGGTTTCGGCAAGGTATTGACCGTACGACTGAAAAGCCGACACGATGTCCAGTTTTTCGCCCTTCAGTCCGCAACCGGCTCGAATTGTCCCGCCGTAAACCATGATCGACGGACGGTTCAATCGCCCCATCGCCATGATGCAACCAGGCATATTCTTATCGCAGCCGGGCAATGAAATATTGGCGTCATACCACTGGCCGCCCATCACGGTTTCGATGCTATCCGCGATCAAATCCCGAGATTGCAGGCTGTAGGACATGCCTTCGGTGCCCATCGACATTCCGTCACTGACACCGATGGTGTTAAACCGCAGGCCCACCAAACCAGCCGCTTCTACGCCTTCTTTGACAGCTTCGGCCAGCAGCAGCAAATGCATATTGCAGCTGTTGCCCTCATACCAAACGCTGGAAATACCCACTTGCGCCTTCTGCATGTCCTCTGTCGACATGCCCGTCGCATAAAGCATCGCTTGAGACGCCCCCTGAGAACGGGGCTGAGTGATTCTGCTGCTAAATTTGTTGAGTTCGGTCATGAATGGATGAATCAGCGCGGCGATGAAACAGAATAAATAGAGAAACTCAAAAAAAACAAAAACCGAAGGCAACCAAGCATCACACGTTCGCTCGATCTGCAATCGCAAACCAGCATGCACCGGCCGAGATCTCTCTCTCGTGCCTTATCATACCTGACTTTTTTCAACTTCTCGATCCATACGACGGGGAAATCGCAGCTTACCGAACTTCCCGGCGAGACGAGAATTGAAAAGATCGCCTATTCTTCCTGGTCGGAATCAGTCTGAGGCCAATCATCCGCGTCCAAACCGTACTCACGCAACGTTTCCACCGAAATGTGCTCGATGGCAGAAATGTGAGTCGCTTTTAAAAGCAGCTTCGGAGCAACTCCTGCGTCCAAAGCTTCTTTCCAACGAGGGAGACAAACGCACCATTTGTCACCCGGCTTTAAGCCAGGAAACCGGTATTCAGGTCGAGGAGTGCTGAGATCGTTGCCCATCTGCTTAGAAAATTCGAGGAAATCAGCCGTCATTTCAACGCAAACTGTATGCATTCCCGCGTCGTCGCCACACGTTTCACACAGGCCCGTTCGGAAGAAACCGGTCATCGGATCTGTCGAGCAGGGAAGCAGCTCCTGATTGAAAACGTTACTGGCCATCGAATTTTATGCCTCTTGTGGAATGTCTGAAAAGTGGTCTGGCTGGATCGAGATCAGCAAAACTGCCCTCGCCACCAAATCTTCAATGCCTCACAACGGTCGTCGATCCACCGAAATCCGTCAATCGAACACGACTCTGCTCTCCCCCAGATTCACACATTCGCATCCTCGACACGATCTACTTAACGCCGTCGCCTCCACCCGACCACCTGTAAAGTGACTTGCATCACATGAAGTGCTGCAGCCAACCCACGGGCAGCGTTGAAGTTGACGAAAGCCGGCGGCATCATGAATCGGACCACGGCCGACATTCAGCAGACGCAGATCTGACGTTGCTGCAACATTGATCGATCGGCCACAGAAAAGCGGCCGCAAAAAAAGCGGCCAGAGATTCCAGAGGCAGCTTTGACCAGCTGTGCCCGACCTGCACCGTGAACCAACAGTTGAGTGCAGAACTTGAACGTCCAGCTAGGAATTTGCGTTCAAATTGTCACAATTATCCCAGCTACCGACGACCAAGTTTGGCTTCATTCAATTTTTTTAGACTGACTGATCATGACGGTTTCATTCCGATTTTGTCTCGCGATTCTGTCGCTCATTCCTGCGGCTCACGCTTTTGCTGATTCAGGAGATCCTGTGGCAGTCAGACGTTGGGCGGGTGCAACCATCAGTCTTGAAACGATGTGGGATCTGAATCTCGTCATCGATACCACGGGCGAAGCCAGCGACAAGTTAAAGAACTCAGCCAGTAAAGTCGTCTCCTTCTCTGATGAAGTTCAACACGTACTGCATCGCAAACCGAACTCATCGGAAGTTCTGTGGGAACGGCTGACGACTGCAACCAAAGTCGAGCCAAACGCAGTCACGGTGACCAGTTTCAAAATCAAGGACGCTGCAGCGGGGTGGGCTATCCAAGTGGCTGTCGACGATGTCTCTGTCTTGTGCGTTGATCTTAACAGCATCCCCAAAGACACCACGAAAGCCGCTGGATCAGTCGGCAAGCAAGACGTCGTCATCGTCAATGCCAACGACGTCGCCAACCTAAACCAACCACAAGTCAAACAATTCCTTGAAGCCCTTTCGCCTCAATCAATCGTCGCGAATCCAAACTTCGATGCAGGTGAAACGGCTGATGATTTCAAGGCAGCAATGAAAGCAGAATTCGCTGCCGTAGAATCTGCACACAACACTTTGGCCATCGCCGCAGGCTCCAAAAAGACAGACGGCTATCAGTTCTTCAGTCTTGCTGACAAACCTGAAGCCATGCCAACTGAGCTCGCCGACTTGTTTCTTCGTATGGAAAGTTCGTGTGCACAGTCTCAGAAGGTTTTCGCGAAGTTGTCCACATCGCAGATGAACTGGAAACCGTCAAACGGAACTCATACACCACGATGGAATACAGAACATATGATGGGCCGTCAGCTGCTGTTTTTCTCACAGATCTACAAAGCCCTCGACCCTGCGATTCCAGCTTTAAACTTAAATCCCAAACAGATGCCTGCCGATTACAAGTACGCTCATCAGGATTGGACGGGAGCTGAAGAAGCGTTGCAGATGGAACGAGTCAGTAAGTTTACTCGTCGGTTTGCATATTTAATGCACGACCTAGACGTCAACCGAAGAGCACCCGGAAGCCGCTGGCCAACACTGAAGGCTTTGCTGTTGCAGATGGAAAATCATTATTCTGAACACACGGCCAACACCGTCAAAAAGTTTGACCTCGAAGATTGGCCAAAGCAGTAGCCCCCGTAACGAACGCCTCATAACTTGCAGGCGTCTCGAAGTCACCAAGACTTCGATCTGACGCAGAGCAGGGCTGCATCAAGGTTGATCTTCAGTCCCGTCTGGCAGATTCGCGATGCCGAAGTCTTCATGATTTTCGGTGTCGCTTTCAAGCCACCAGTCCAGTGCATCATCCCCTCGCGTCTGTCATCTCTTTCCAGTCACGTCGCACCAGTCACATCGCGCCAGTCAGGTCGTCCGCGTCATAGGCTTCGATTTCGAACGGGTTATCTCGGTAGAGCCGGCGTCCTCGAGCCCAAACGTAGATGGATGCGATCACGTATGCGGGAATGAAAAAAGGCCCCCACCGTTCGTATTGCCGAACGTGAACCGTTTCGTGAACTCGACTGATTTCCAAAGCCGCCTTCGTTTGGCCAATCACGACATGGCCCAGTGTCATCGCTAAGGTGAATTGACCATTGGGGAATCGGTGGATGAGCCACTTGATGCCTCCTTCAGAAAATTCGATGGCACGCCCTGCAACCTGAGCTTTCGCACCAAAGCACATACCGATGCCTCCAATCAACAGGCCCAACAATGTGTTCGGCGATGCCCAAATGACGCCTAGCAGAAAACGGATTTTCACTTCGAAATGCTCCCAAGGCAAACACGGCTGAAAACAGATGCGCCAAAATGTGACAGCCAAGGGATGAGAATGCAAAGAGCTTTCAAATTTGCCCGCATCAACCACGCGTTGACATGTCAAAGGTTCCATGAAAAGGCAAATTGATATCCGCTGGAACCAGCGATTTCCCAATCATTGACATTTCCCAATAGGCCACCTTTGTTAGAATTCTCACATCGACACTCGTTGTCATGAGACGCAGCCCACTGGCGTCCGCATGGAAGGCAACCCCCATCACTGTTTCTGAAGTCATACAGAACTTGGAGAATCCGATGCAACGACTTTCTGTTTTCGCGCTGCTGTGCTGCCTCGCCGCTCTGCCTTCCCAGTTGTTGGCTGGTGACAAGCCAACTCCCCACAAAGCGACTCATAAAGAAGTCAGCAAAGTCACTCCAAAGCATGACGGACGTGCCGTTGAACTGAACACCTTTACCTTGGATTCAAAGGGCAACATTCTGGCCTGTGTCGTTGATTCAAAATCAGCAAATCAATCTCAGGATTCTCTCTCCTGGTTGCAGGTCTATTCTCCCGACGGCGAATTGCTTCGAGAAACCTCATTGCCATTCAACGCAACAGCGATCAACGAAGCCGCCTCAGGGATTGTGTTTCTGGCCGGCAGCGGGCAAGTTGCAAAAGTGGATTCCAATGGCAGGCTCTTAACCACGGCAGACGCACCTCATCTCGGTGATAAAGAAGCGCTCAGGAAACAGGCTGAAATAGATTCCAAACAGCAGATGGAACAAATCACTCAGATGTACCAAGGTCAGACTGATCGAGTGGAAGAAATGATGAAAGCTCTTCAAGAGAAGGAAGAGCTGACTGATCGCGACAAAAAGCGATTGAAGTCCTTGGAATCTCAAAAAGAAATGTTTACCAAGCAAGCTGCAACAATGGAAGAAATGTATTCGCAGCATTTTAGCGTCGACGCGATGCTGGCCAGTGCTCTGAATATCACCAGCCTCGCGGTGAACAAGAACAACGTCTTTCTATGCTGTCGAACTGGTTCGGGGTATGACGTGTGGCGTACCGATCACGATTTTTCTTCACCCAGCCAAGTCGTTTCAGGACTGTCTGGCTGCTGTGGTCAGTGCGACATCCAAGCCGACGAGGAAAACTTAATCTTGGCCGAGAACACCAAGTTCAAAGTCAGCTTGCTGGACCTTGATGGCAAACGTCTTCATAGCTTTGGTAGCCGTGCCGGCGAATCAGGAGAAGGCTTTGGCAGTTGCTGCAATCCGATGAATGTTCGATGCTGCAGCAACGGAGACATCTTGACTGCCGAATCAAGCATTGGTTTCATCAAACGCTACAACAAAGAGGGTGAATTTTTAGGCACCGTTGGAAAGGCAAACATCGGAGGAGGTTGCAAGCACGTTGCAATTGGCTTCGATGAAAAACGAGATCGCTACTATATGCAGTACCAAGACAAAAACCAGATCTGTGTGATGTGGCGGCTGTCTGATGCTCCTGAATTTACTGCCGACGAATTGGCCGCCAAAGCTGCGATGGAAGGGCTTGGCCAAAAGCTGATTGGCAATGGCAAATCGCTGTCGAATGAATGGTCTGTCACAGGATCAAAGCCCGCCATGGCTGCCAAAGGTGGAATCCTTGAAGCTCTTGCAGCAGTCCTGATTTCCTCCAACGTCGAAGCCGCAACCGGCGACGAATTAGAAACAGCGGAAAGCGTTGAAGAAGAAGCACAGGACGCCAACGACATGGAACTACAGATGGAAGCATCGGCCAGCTACTTCAAGTTTGCCGCAGATGGAAAACTGGAAATCCAAGGCGGATATTCAGCCGGTACTCAAAATCAGTGGGCGGCGATTCGCCAAGACGAATCAGCCGACACTCTGATCATTGCTCAGCTTGAAGAAGGAATTCAATACTACAACTATAAGATCAAGTTCATCGACGACAATACGGCCACCTTCACCATGATGTACGGTGACCAAGAAATGTCAGCACAAACGATGAAGCGAATTCCATTGACAACCAAGTAGTCTTTCCCACCATGAAGTCGCCCGCAGACAAAGCGACGTTACCTTTGGTGATCAAACCACATCATCGGTGCGATTCTGCGGTCGCCTGTTAACGATCGCCACACTTGTGGATTGCTAGCAAACGAACTTCCCAGTCGATCGCAACCGAACTCGTTCGAAGCGAAGTGGTTTCTACGCCAGAATTCAAACTTCTGGCGACTGTGGCGACTCGACAATTTGAAGCT
Organism: Fuerstiella sp.; assembly: GCA_039974975.1. Lineage (GTDB taxonomy): Bacteria > Planctomycetota > Planctomycetia > Planctomycetales > Planctomycetaceae > Fuerstiella. The sequence continues at coordinate 58,565 of JBDWHY010000053.1, forward strand.
CACAGCCCACCCGTTCGGGCTTCGATATTGGAATCAACGAGAAACTTCAGCCTGCACCTTTCGCTGATGCACAGCACAAAACGTCAGCGGCCTCAATGGAATTCACGATGACACGCTTCTCAATACACGCTCAAAGATCTTACAAGGTCTCTGTGATTTTCCTTTGCCTCGTCGCCCTTTGCCAGCCGGTTTTTATCGCCGCCCCCCAAGCGGCGGACAGCAAGACGGAAGCAGAAAAAACGTCACCCGCATCTCTTACTGTCCTTGTCATGGACCCATTGTCCGCCCCATTGGCGTGCGACTGTGTGCAAGGATACGCTCAACGAAAGTACCAGCACCTGGGCGAATTCCTTCATAAAACATTGAAGAAGCCGGTCAAGGTGATTTGGTCGGAATCTGTTTCATTGGCCACCAAAGAACATGGCCAGGCAGACATCATCATCGGCAAGCATTCGGTGGTGATGTTTAATGCGAAGAAGGCAAAACAAAAGGTGCGCCCGATTGCTCAACTCACAGGCCTTAATGGCAAAGTGACTCAAACAGGGCTGATCGTCGTTCGCAAAGACGACAAAGCGAAAACGGTTGCCGACTTAGCAGACTATCGGATCTTTTTTGGCCCCGAAGACTGCGACGAAAAACATTCCGCCGCGATCCAGCTGCTGAAATCGGCCGGTATCAAAACGCCAGACAGTCCTGAAATTTCAACAGCATGCAGTGAAGCTGCCGCAGCTCTTGTTGAATTGAAGTCAGACGTTGCTGCAGCTGCCGTGATTTCCAGCTACGCGAAGCCCCTTCTGGCCGGCTGCGGAGCAATCAAGAAGGGAGATCTTCGAGTCATCGGAGAAAGCAAGGCAGTACCGTTTATCACAGCCTTCGTCGGCACCCACTTGCCCAAGGAAGACAAGCAAGCCATTCGAACTGCACTCATGGACGTCGAACTGGATCCTCAATTGATGATCGCACTGGAAAGCAGCGAAGGTTTTAAGAGATGGCAGAATTCGGCAAGCAACAAGAATCAGGACAAAGCGAAGTCGAACACCAAAGAAACTGCGGCTGATCCGGTTCAGAACTCAAAAAAAAAAAGCCAACAACACGAGCTTAAAATCGCCTCTCAACGGCATACCGCAGCGAACGACGGTGAACCTGCTCAAGCAGACAGTCGACCAGCTGTCGATGTGCCGTCTGGTCTAACGCCGAAGTTACTGCAGGGCCAGGAAGCCGCTGCAAACTGGCCACAGTGGCGAGGTTCCTTGCAGGATGGTTCGACAGCATGGCTCCCAGAAACTCTGCCCACCCCCTTTACTGAATCATGGTCAGCTTTATTGGCTGGTGATGGAGTAGGCGGCATTTGTGCGAACGACGAAGTCGTGGTGGTGAGCGGTCGAGATCTATTGGATCGGTACGACATTTTTCAATGCTTCGACCAAACCACGGGCACCTTGCTTTGGCAGCACCTGTATAAAGCGACGGGGGAATTAGACTACGGCAATTCTCCTCGAGCCACGCCGTGTATTTTCGACGACGTCGTGTATACGCTCGGAGCATTCGGACACGTCTGCTGTCTGGATCTCGCCACCGGAATCCCGTACTGGCAACGCAACATCGCCGCAGACTTCGACAGCTTTGATCTCACTTGGGGACATTCGGCATCCCCAGTTGTCGTTGAGGAACGCCTGATTGTGCAACCCGGAGGTCGCAACGCTTTCTTGGCCGCATTGGACCTGGACACGGGAGACACTTTATGGACGTCAACGGGTTCAAAAGCTGGCTACTCAGGCATGGTGGTCACGTCTGCCGGTAATGATGTTCAGCTGGTGACTTACGATTCCGCTTCATTGGGTGGCTGGTCGGCGAAAACTGGCAAACGGCTTTGGACGGTCGTGCCACCAGAAAAAGGGGACTTCAATGTGCCCACCGTGGTTGTGAAAGACGGCAAGTTGCTGGCAACATCCGAAAACAATGGAACTCGCTGGTACCCGTTGAACACGCAAGGAATTCCCGAAGCCGCACTGCCTGTCGCCAATACAGACCTTGCTCCTGACTGCCATTCTCCTGTCATTTCAGGAAAACGAATCTTTGGAGTTTGGAATGAACTGTATGCCTTAGATTTGGATACCCTCGAAACAGTTTGGTCCAGCGACGATGATGCCTTTGCCGGCTACGCCACTTTAATCGCCAGTGATTCTCGCATCCTGTGCCTTAGCGAAGAGGGACACTTATTGCTTATTTCAACCGCTGGTCCCAACCCACAGATTGTGTCTCGCTATCAGTTCCCTGAAGCCAAATCTCGCTTTTTATCCCATCCCGCCATCGCTGGAAAAGCATTGTTTGTTCGAGTCGGCCGAAGCTTGAAAAAATTCAATTTGGAATCACCCCAACAGTGATCAACAGTGCCCCTCGAGGCCAGCACGGTCCGTATGTTTGAACTCACGAGTCGGCATCTTTCCTCTCGCAGCGCGTTGAAAAACGCCTGGATGTGCTGGCCCGACGCGTCAGCGACAGGATGAATCCGCTGGAAACCCTGAGGTTCCGCACAGCCGATTTCCCTCGCTCACGCGTCGAGTTGCCTTTTTCAACGGGCAGCTTTGGAAAGCACATCGACTGTGTGAATTCTGGCCCTTGTTTGGACCTCTCACTTCAAGGTTTTCGTTGCCACATCGACACTGCCTCGCTCCAGAAGATGGGCGTATTCTGTAGCATTCCCAGCTGCCGAAATCGCACTCTAAGAACTCATCAATCCCTCTCAAAAGAACGCGTGTCTCTGAAGAAAAATTTTGAAATGAACAAAGCGCTATCAAAAAACAGCCGACTTTCCACGATGCCAATGCGACGAATTTGACGTAAACCGCTGCGTCGGGTACACTTGGCACATGTCAAGGTCAGTGTTTGATGATTTTTGACACCCGCCCCACTGCGAGCCCTCGCACTTACATACATAAAAAGTCATCCCCATGCTTCGTCGACTTGCGTTGCTAGCCATCGTTTCCCTCACCGGGTCGATTGCCTACTGCGAAAATCCAACTGTGAGCCTTCAAGTTGGAGACGCCTGCCCGAATGTTTCCTTGGAAACTGATCAGGGAACCACGCTGAAAATCGCCGAACACATCGGCAGTCAGAAGATTGTGCTGTTCTTCTATCCAGCCGACATGACTCATGTGTGCACCACTCAGGCCTGCCAATATCAAAAGCAGCTGCAAGAATTTAAAGCCGCCGATACGTTGATTATTGGCATTAGCGGCGACACCAACAGCAACCATCAGGTGTTTCGTAAAAAGAACCAACTGACGTTCCCGCTCATCGCAGATCCAGAAGGAAAGATCTCAAAAGCTTTCGGAGTTCCGGTTCGAGAAGGTGGGCAAATTGTGCGGAGGATCAACGGAAACCGGACTCAGTTTAAACGCGGAGTGACTGCTGGACGATGGACGTTCGTTGTCGGCCTCGATGGCCGAATTATCCACAAAGACACCGACGTGGATGCTCGAGGAAACAGTGAGAGCGTCTTGAAATTGGTGAGGCAACTCACAGTCGCCACTGAATAGCCTGCTATAACCCTCGGCGGGCGAAAACGTCCGTTTCAGAATTGATTTTTGACGAAGTTGCGAAGGTCTCCTTGAAAAATGACTTGGGGCCTTTAGAAATGTGTGTCGCACGGCCCCGTCGGTCGTGAGACGAACCCGAAATCTTCTCGGACATGTCGTTCGAGATCACGGAAATGACTCATAAGGAGTTACCTCAATGCGAACGTTTGCTGCTCTTGGTGTAATGGCTTTGGCCATGTCTTTTCAGTCAGCTCAGGCTGCCGACATCGAATCTGGACTCAAAGTTGGCGATTACCCCGGTGCGTACTACGTCGAAGACATCACTGGCCCAGCCGCTGGTGAAAAGCTTTGCTACCGATGCCGATACGGTTCACGCCCTGTCGTGAATATCTTCGCTCGTTCAATGAACGCTGATGTTGCGAAGCTTGTTCAACAACTGGACGGTGTTGTTGGCAAAAACAAGGATGCTGGCCTGAGTGCTTTTGTTGTACTGCTGACAGACAAGCCAGATGCAGAAGCTAAGTCTCTGAAGGCTGCTGCTGGCAAGCTTGGAATCAAGCACACCCCATTGACTGTCTTTGAAAACTCTGCCGGTCCTGGCAAGTACAAGATCTCAAAAGACGCTGACATCACTGTCATGATGTGGGTTGATTCTGACGTGAAAGTCAACCACGCGATGAAGGCTTCAGATCTGAATGCCACTTCAATCGCTAAGATCATCGGCGACACCAAGAAGATCTTGAACTAGTTTCAATCCAGCAATGACGAGAAGCCAAACTTCTCTGCACATGCTTGAAACTTGAAGAATCAAATGAAGAGCTGACTTCTGCACAGAGTCAGCTCTTTTTTTATGCGCTGCTGGCGAATCGCTGGCACAGAACGCCTAGACACAAAGCTTTTTGACACAAATCCGATGTCCAACGATCGAACCGGTGAGCGTGCCATCGTCTTGAAGAGAAGTTCACTGAAGTTTCAGACTTCGCTGCCGCACAGCAAATTCTTAAATCGACACCACAGCTCAGCCGTGGGCCGACCAGCGTCACCCCTCAAATCATCGGACTGCAGCGTCTCGATGTCGGATTCGGTAGCGAATTCCGTAACGGATTCGGCTTTGCGAAGGGCATTGACGATTTCTCAAAGAGCATCGTGATCTACGCCGTAGACATCTCGTTTGCCGGGGTTTGCCGTTCAGGTGAGCATCACAAGCGGGCAGTGCATAAGCCGGCCGGGCATAAGCGGCCAGTGACGATGGCCAACGAACTGCTCATCAACGCCGCCAGAAAAGTAGACTGAAACACTTTCAATGAGCTAATCCACCGGGCTCAACTCGCGATAAGGGACCGAATCTTCTGTCTTTCTCAACAACACGTAACCGATCGTCAATGCAGATTGAAGGACGGCGAATTCCACTGCCGCTGCGATCACTTGAACCATTGATATCCAACTGGCATTTTCAGCCCCAAACCCAAATGGGAATGAGCGTCTGACATCAGTCAGCGACGTGGGCAAATCGGCAGCTGTCACTCCCATCGACAAAGACAAAAGCAGTTCAGCAAGACCGCCTGATAGTCTGGCCAAAGTGAAACTGGCGGAAATCAGCAGCACCACTTGCAGTTTATGCGACAACACATAGTTGATCGATCGACTTACGGCATCAGCCGGTTCGCAGTCATCTGTCGCGATGGCTGCGGCAGCGAAAGGCCCGGTGACCAGTAGAACCAACCAAACGAAAAGAACGGGAATCGCCACTAAGGACAGAACGGGCCAAAGCGTGGAAAGAATGGGGCTTGAACCAAACACCAACTGGAAAAGTCGGATCACAAGAATGGGAAGAAAGGCGATGAAACCAAACGCAAGAAAGGCGACGGCTATTTTGATCGCATCCGGAATGCGACGAGCCATCAGTTTTAAGTTACGCCAAGCTCCCGATCGTTCTTGCACACAGAATTCACAGGCGACAGCTCGAGCAATTTCAATCCCAAACGCTAAGGCAATGATCTGCGCCATGAGAAAGACGATGGTCAGTTTGGTGATCGCAATTTCTGAAGAAGTCAGCATCAGCCAACTGATTGTCATCAAGACCTGAATCGGATTTTCAGATCGCTGTACCGAATCAAGCAGCCCGCGGTTCCATCCCCGAAGTGCATTTTGTGAATTCAACCCGAACAGCCACAGCACCAATTGCACCAACAGCACGGCCACAATCGCGACCACTAAAGTTCGAGCTCGATAGGAAAACTTGAGAGCTTTCCCAAGGTGCAACGAAGGCAACACGGACGTCCAGTCCACATGATTGACTTTGACAGGGTCCTGATTCACTTTTTCGCCTTTTGCTGCTTCTTCGAAGCATTCGCCTTTTTGCTTGCGGCCGCTTTTTGGGCCTTCGAATCACCTCGTCCGGATTTCCACAGCTTAATGAGATCTGTGTCGTTGGCTGATGCAGATCCGGGCACGCTTCGTCCTCGGGCCACATCGGCGACCAACAAATCCAACAGACGCTTGGCAACGTCTGGCTTCTCCGTATACAGATCGTTCGCTTCTGCAATGTCGTCCGTGATTTTATACAGCTGACCTTCGGCCGTTCCGACGGCCACTTGTTGCTCTTTCGGAGACGACCAGCCTCCAGATCCCCGAGCTAACAACAGCTTCCAATCTTTTGTGCGGTAGCCAAAATGGCCACTTACGGAATGATGCACAATACCTGACCGCTGACTGACGACGGGTTCGCCTTCAAGTGCGGCCAGGAAGCTCATGCTATCTTCACAGCTTCCGGCGGGCAGTTCTTTTCCGATCACATCGGCAACTGTGGCGAAGAAGTCGACCAAGCAAATCAGTTGATCATTGGTTGTCTTGGGTTTGATGCGACCGGGCCATTTCGCCACAAAGGGAACTCGATGACCACCATCCCAAAGGTCCGCTTTTGATCCTCGCAAAGGACCACTGACCGGGTGATTCTGTTTGGCAAGCGCTCCAATGTTGGCTGCCTTTGAACACCCGTTGTCGCTGCTGAAAATTACCAGAGTATTTGATTCGAAGCCGTTCCGCTGGATGGCATCTAGAATCTGATTGACTCCGTCATCCGTTTGCATCACAAAATCTGCGTAGTCTCCCATTCCACTGCGTCCCTTCCATTCTTTGGTAGGGACGATGGGGGTATGAGGTGAACCGAATGGGACATACAGGAAGAAAGGCTGCTTGGAATCTTTGCGTCGGTCCAAATAGGACACGCTTTGATCAATCAGTCGTGGCAACATGTTGACGGTTTCGTCGTGTTCGATCACAGAACGATTTTCAACCACAGCCTCCATTTCTCGAGCATGATGAAAGCCGTGGAAGAAATCGAATCCTCGATCAAGCGGGCCGTCTGGAATCAACGCGTTGACTGGAGGCAGTTTGGCTTCACCTTTTTTGTACGCGAGTTTTGTGTCTGGATTCAGATATTGAAAGTCCAGATGCCACTTGCCCACTAGGCCCGAATGGTAGCCGTGACTTTGCAGAAACGAGCCAACGGTGGGACGATCTTCGGCAATCAGGCAGGGCTTAAACCCCACTGCGACTCCACTTTGCAGACGGCTTCTCCAGCTGTACCGGCCGGTCAGCAGGCCATACCGAGTTGGCGTACAGACAGAGGAGCCCGAATGAGCGTCACTAAAAATCATGCCCTGATTGGCAATCCGGTCGATGCCCGGAGTCGCAATTTGACACGTCTTTGGAGACATACAATGAACGTCACCATACCCGAGATCGTCGCACAAAATCAGGACAATATTGGGAGACTGAGCCACGTCTTGTGCTGTGTCCTGTGCGTTGATTGCTGGTTGAGCAAACACAAAAGCCACTGACAATGCAGCCAGTCTGCGGACGCGAGTGGCCCGAAGGAAGTCAGGACGGTTGTTGAGCGAGCTTGCCATTTGTATTGGCTCCATTCAGACGGTAGACCGAGGCTCAGAAATTCAGATCACCCTCAGTACGGGTCACTCTGCGACCGATTTTGTAGCGGATCTGTGATAGAATCTAAAGCCTGGTGACCGCTTATGAACAGACGTAAGGTGGTTGGAAGCTGTCAGATTGCCAGCGATTCCTATTGTGAGCCTCGAAAATCGCAAATTCGGTCCTCGTCATTCACAATCTGAAGACACAGGCGGAATCGAATCGCAGTTCTGTGAAAACTGTCTAAGATTCGTGGTATTGAAGAGAACAGACGACAAGCAAGTCGGACGGCCCGTCGACACTGAAAGCGGAGCAGCCGACTTCAACCTGCAAGGATATCGACGTGCCATTTGCTGACATCCCGACTGCTCTGGAAGCTCTGAAGAAGGGCCAGATGATCATCGTGGTCGATGACGAAGACCGTGAAAACGAAGGCGACTTTGTTTGCGCGGCCGAAACCATCACGGCTGAACAAGTCGATTTAATGCTGAAGGTTGGGCGAGGCACGTTGTGTGTTCCGATGCCCGCCGAAGAAGCTGACCGATTAAACCTTCAACCGGTCATCGGCGATTCTCAGAATACCGCTCCGAACAAAACCGCCTTTTTAGTCAACGTCGATCATCTCGATGCGGGAACCGGAGTCAGTGCGGACAATCGTTGCTGCACAGTCAGAGAGCTCGCCAACCCGAATGCCAAAGCTTCCGATTTTGTTCGTCCAGGCCATGTGTCTCCGTTGCTGTCGATGGACGGCGGAGTCCTTCGTCGAGCCGGGCATACCGAAGCGACCGTGGATCTACTAAAGATGGCCGGCATGAAGCCTGTCGGAGCACTCATCGAAATCTGCAGTCAACACGGCCATGGCATGGCCGACTTAGATGAACTGAAAAAGCTATCCGTCGATTATGGCTACCCCATTATTTCGATCGAAGACTTAATTAAGTTTCGCCGCATCCAAGAGCAATTGGTGACTCGAGCAGTTGAAGTCAAAATCCCAACAGGGCAGTTCGGCGATCCCACGATGATCGGCTACGAAGTCGCCCATGAAGATCAGCAGCCTTTGGCCGTGGTTTGGGGAGACCTAACCAGCGTCGAAGCTCCGTTGGTTCGCATGCACAGTTCGTGCTTTACCGGAGACGTCTTGGATTCGCTCCGCTGTGACTGTGGAGACCAGCTGAAACAGGCGATGCAAAGAATTTCAGAAGAAGGCACCGGAGCTGTCGTGTATTTACCTCAGGAAGGTCGAGGCATCGGCTTGTTGGCCAAGCTGAAAGCCTACAAGCTGCAAGACAAAGGCTTAGATACCGTCGAAGCCAATCACAAACTGGGCTACAAGGCAGACATGCGGGACTACATGGTGGGCCTGCAGATTCTGAAAGACCTAGGGTTAAGCAAGGTTCGCCTACTGACCAACAATCCCAAAAAGACAGACGCATTTGTGTACGGCGGAGTCGACTTGGAAGTGGTTGAGCAGGTACCGATTATCGCAGAAGCTCACGAATGCCGAAACGATTACATGGCCACCAAAAAAGAAAAAATGGGCCACGTGTTGCCAGATGAAGCAATCGGCAAATAGCGAACGCCTCCAGCATCCTGCCGTTCGCACTTGGCTAAAAATCGACTTCTCTGTCCCAGAGAAGCCGAAGCGAACCGAAACCCATCGCAACAAACCCAGCAGCCAGTTCAACGGGAATTCCAACTTCCGAATCTCTGGCACTGCCGTGAACTGCCAGCTGCTTTGCACTTCATACTGTCAAGTACAACGAAGAACCAGCTTACAGGATCGTCATTCGAAATCTCACCAACCGGGCACCGGGTGCAAGCTTTGCCGGATGCAAGCTTGACCGGGTGCGATCTTCATGCGGTGTGATCTTCCCAGCAGGCAGTGAAGGCGACTTTCGCCGAAACATCCAGCACGCTGCCCCACTTATCCGACCAGCGGATTCCCTGTTCAGACCATCATCCAGCCTGAACTTTCCACAGTCGACTTGGGTCTCTACAATCCCGGCCTTCAAATACATTTTAGTCCCCGATCTGTAAGTGCTCCGCGCAAGGTGTTGTTGGTATGAGTCGTTCCATGGAGAAAATTGTGGCGCTGTGTAAGCGTCGTGGCTTCATCTTTCAGAACTCTGAAATCTATGGCGGCCAAAATGGATTCTGGGATTACGGCCCCTTGGGCACAGAACTGAAACGGAATGTTCGAAACAGCTGGTATCACGACATGGTGCAAGCTCACAACGAACTGATCAAGCCCGAGCAAGCACCTTCGACCTACCAAATGGTGGGAGTCGAAACCTCATTGATCATGCATCCCCAGGTTTGGAAGTGTTCTGGCCACTACGACCTGTTTCACGACATGATGGTGGACTGCAAAGAATCAAAAAGTCGCTTTCGTCTCGACCAAGTTCGTTGCCGCTGGGTCAGCTTCCCCGGCGAATCAGCCAAACAAGATGGCACCGAAGAAACCTTAGATAAGGTCATGGTGTGCTCAACGGCCGAAGACTTTCAAGACGACATGGCAATCGAAGCGTTGCGAGTGTTCGGCAAAAAGAAGAAGTATGCCGACAAACTGGAATGGGACGGCGACGCCACGACTTTAGACACCATCCCCTTCGAACAATTCGGCCCCGTGGTTGCTCCCGGAGCATCCACGGCAGGAACGTTTACAGAGCCTCGAGAATTCAATCTGATGATGAAGACCATCATCGGAGCACTCGGCACAGACGACGATGCCGCCTTTCTGCGTCCAGAAACGGCTCAGGGAATTTTCGTAAACTTCAAAAACGTCGTGGATAGCAGTCGAGTTAAACTGCCATTCGGAATTTGCCAAGTCGGCAAAAGTTTCCGCAATGAAATTACACCTCGCAACTTCACGTTCCGTTCACGTGAATTCGAACAGATGGAAATCGAATTCTTCTGTCGTCCAGACGAATCCAGTGGATGGTATACATTCTGGCGAGACCGTCGGTATCAGTGGTATTTGAACTTAGGAGTCAGCGAAGACCGCTTGATTCTTCGAGATCACCATGCCGAAGAGCTGGCTCATTATTCCGTCGGAACAGCGGACATCGAATACGCCTTCCCGTTTCTAGACGAAGGCGAATACGGCGAACTCGAAGGCATTGCTCACCGCGGTGACTTCGACCTGCGTTCTCATCAAGAAGGCAAGCTCACGAAGAATGCTGAAGGAGAACTCGAAGTCGAACTGAATGAAGATGGCAAGCCAAAGCATCGGGGAAGTGGAAAAGACCTCACGTACTTCGACGATCAAGCCAGAGAACGCTTTTTACCTCATGTGATCGAACCTTCAGCCGGAGCAGATCGAGCAACTTTGGCATTTCTTTGCGAAGCGTATTACGAAGATGAACAGCCCGACGAAAAGGGCAACATGCAGACTCGAGTCGTCATGAAATTCCATCCTCGGTTGGCCCCCGTTAAGGCAGCCGTCTTCCCTCTGATCAAAAAAGAGGGCATGCCAGAAAAGGCTGCGGAAGTCTTCGGAGCATTAAAAGCGGCTGGCTTGAATTGCCAATATGATCAGCAAGGAGCCATTGGTCGCCGGTATCGTCGGCAAGACGAAATTGGTACTCCTTACTGCATCACAATCGACGGCGACACGATGACCGACGGCACTGTGACTTTACGAGATCGAGACACGTTGGAACAGGTCCGAGTACCTGCTGACAAAATCGTCGAAGAAGTGACCAATCGCTTAAATGCGGCTCCATAGTGAAACGTTGAACAGGCCAGACGCTCATGCGTCTGGCTTGGCCTTCCCTGCAAATTTAGCCGAGTGCTTCGCCGGAATCACCCGGATCAATCACTCCAACATCAACATATGCCCCGCACTCCGGGCAGTCTTGAACGGTGCCGTCGACGGCTGCTGAAAACGCGGTCGTGGTTTCACATTGCTCACAGGTTGCATCCAACGCCTCGTCGCTGACAGGCGGATTGAGTCGCTCTTTTCTTTTGGCCTCAAACTCCTTCACCAAAGCGGTCGCTCTTTCTGAATCTAGAGTATCAATCCAGACTTGAGGTCGATGAAATTGGCCGATGGTGCCCATGGACCATAAGCTGACTCCCGATTGATCTTCGTCTGCAAAAGCATCGATTTCATTCGCAGCCAACATTCTCACAACCATGTGAGCTTCGACGTTGTTCTCTGAAGTGTGAACCACAATGGGTTTGCTAAATTTCATAGCCTGAATCCTGTGTGCAATCCGTGATTGTTTGCGAGACGAATTCGAAACCTGGGCGACATTAATTCACTGATTCGAACCAACGATCAATTTTTTCCTGAGTGAATTCTCCGGTCAGCTGAAGATCTCGCTCGACCGAGCTATGGATGGTTGCGACTGAAAAAATTTCATCTTCGATCACCACTGCCAGTTGACCTCCTCGAACGGCCGTTGCCTTTTTCATTCGTTGCCCCGCCGTGCGACTCAGCTTCACAAACAAAACGTCTCCCGCTTGTGCATGAGCTTCAAAGGTTGCTGACACGACATCTTTTGCCGTTACAATCGACGGCGACAGAAGAAAGAACGTCCTGCCGTCAGCTTCATTTTTCAAAGATCGAGTCTGTGCTGAAGGCTGTAAGACCACTTGGTAAATTTCGAACGATACTTTGGGTTTCAAAGTCGTCGACTGTTGACCACAACCTACAACGCTACACAGCAGCATCAGTGCACACAAACAATTCATTCCTGACCTAATCAACGGTTTGCTCCTGTCACAGATTTTCATAACGAACAAGTCGCCTCTTTAAGCAAACAACTTGAAGCCAGCAATATCGGGACTTTCCAAACCCCCGTCATTCGCCTTCACACCAAGCTTACGGCTCGCTCAGCGTAGCAAGATATTGCGAAAATCGTGACCGAAGCCAGTTCTGATCAATTGACAGCAAGATCTTCGTGACAAAACAGAACGAAAATCCTGATCATCAGATTTCACGCACCGCTGCGATCACGTGGTGCTGCCTGCTGCCCAACTTTTGGGTGCTTATGCTTGCTGGTTTGGTTTGGCAATTGAACATCTTCGGAGACTGGCAGCCTGCCGGACTGCAACTGCTCACCTCTGCAGAAACATTGCAGCGTGTGCAAAACGTTGTCGGCATCGGAGGCACCTTGCTGACCCTGGTGCTGTTGTGCCTGGTGCTTATTCCCAACCTGCTGATCACTTTACTGGTCAGTGCACGAGAATTTCGCAATCGAACGGCTGCCTTCGCTTTAGGAATTTCAGTCTGCGTTCTGCTCCCTGCGTTCACCGTCATGATGCTGATTCTTGTCCAGCCGAGCTAAGTCGCACAAAGTATCAACGACCACAAACGATGCAGCCATCACACTTTGTTGTGACGGACACCTCCAAGATGCCCCGCTCGAGACAAACAGTGCCGTGATCACCAGTGCAGTGATCACCAGCGCGGAATCGCCACCGCTGCGACACGGTTTCGAAGGCACCGCTTGGTCGGCACCGTTGGTCGACTGGATCTCTAACTTCCGATCAATGCAGATCACACCAGAAAGAGACGCAAAAGGAACCGCTCGCTTTGACGCTGCCTGCGTCAAAGCTGCAGCGTCCTGTTCTCTTCATCAGTGGCTTTCAAGTCTGCGGTTTTCTTTTTCCGCTTCCCATTCATCCACCGAATAATTTACGTCTCGAGCATTCGCACCGTTGTGCTGCCCAACAATACCGTCTTCAGCCATCCAATCGATCATCCGAGATGCTCGACCATACCCAATGCCTAAACAGCGTTGCAGCAACGAACAACTTCCTCGACCTTCGCGAATGACAACATCGCATGCGTCATCGTACAGGTCGTCGTTTTGACGAGGTCCAGAGTCTCCTTTTTCGCCCTCAGCCGATTCGGCACTCCGAGCCACCGCTTGTTCCAGTTCGTCACTGTATTCCGGTTCAACATCACTGAAGAAGTCGATCACGTCGTTCATTTCATCGTCGCTGACAAACGTACCTTGAGCTCGAGTCAAACTGCTGGTGCCCGGAGCCAAGTACAACATGTCTCCGCAACCCAGCAACCGCTCGGCTCCACCTTCGTCCAAAACAACTCGACTGTCAGTCTTACACGAAACTTGGAAAGCAACTCGAGCCGGCAGATTCGATTTAATTAAACTGGTCACGACGTCGACTGTTGGCTTCTGAGTCGCAAGGATCAAGTGGATACCGACGGCTCGAGCCTTCTGGGCCAAGCGAGCAATATACATTTCGACGTCCTTGCCGATCGTCATAATCATATCCGCCATTTCGTCGGCGATGATCACGATATACGGCATCTTCTCTGGAACGCTCTTGGCCTCCTCATGCAGTTCTGTGATCCCCATTTTCTCCAAGACTGCTCGACGTCCAAGACTGTTGTAACCATCCAGGTGGCGGACTCCCACTTGAGACAACAGGTTGTAGCGTTCTTCCATTTTGTCCACAGCCCAAGACAGCACTGCTTCGGCCTTCTTCATATCTGTAATCACCGGGTGCATCAGGTGAGGCAAAGTTTTATAAGGACTGAGCTCAACCATCTTCGGGTCGATCATCAGCATCTTGACGTCATCGGGTGTGCGAGTCATCAACAGAGACATGATGAGAGAGTTCAAACACACCGACTTTCCAGTTCCCGTTCGACCAGCAATCAACAGGTGAGGCATTTTGGCCAAGTCCACTGCCAATGGTTGCCCCTGCACGTCCTTTCCGAAGAACATTGGTAGCTTAAATTTGTCCACGTTGGCGCCAGACGCCTGAATCAATTCCTTAAGCCGTACGGTGACTTGTTTATCATTGGGCACTTCAACTCCGACCGTATTCTTGCCAGGAATTGGAGCAACGACTCGCACAGAAGGCACTCGTAAAGCAATCGCCAAGTCATCTTCCAAGGCCATTACCTTGTTCAAACGCAGACCTGGTTCCAGATCAAGTTCGAACTGAGTCACCGTTGGGCCGGTATCCACTTCAGAAACAGTAATCTTCAGCCCGAACTGCTGAAACGTTTTCTCCAAAGTTGTGGCTGCAATGCGAGCCTTCTCTGCCAGCTCGTCGAAAGGAAAGTCCTCGGGTTCTTCCAGTAAGTCCATGTCGGGAAGATGGTATTGTCGTCGAGTTTCAATTTGCTGCTCATTCTGAATTCTCAACGCAGCGGGCGCGTTGATTTTGATCTGCCGGTTGTCGGCCGGCATTCCGGCGACAGGTTCCAGTGACAGATCGTCATCTTCGTATTCATCTTGATCTACCAAATCCATGGCAGACTTCGGCTTCGGCACAACAGGAGTCTTGATTGAAAGCGTGGGTGGAGCAGGCTGGTTCACGACCAGTTCTTTTGGAGCACTCTCTTCGCCTTCGGCATCTTCTGACTGTGACGAATCAGCAATCTTGGAATCCGTCGGTTTCGACTTCACACTGACTTCGCCATTTCGAGAACGAAACAGCGACATCATTCCAGTGGACATCGCCACAGGTAAACCGGCGACCTTAAGTCCCGGACTGGTGACGTTCCACAATGGGGACAGCATCCAACCGGACAGTAAACCGCAGGCGACTAAGATGAAGACCCCCACGCTGGAAAATGATGACGTTAAGTAAATCCCCATCCATGCTCCGACGACTCCGCCACTTCCATAGGCCGAACCCGCATTAAACGATGGAGCCACCAACTGAGTCGCAGCGCAGAAAAACATGACCAACAGCAAAGTGCCTGCTGTGGTCAACCAGAAACGCTGGCCTTTGGTGCGAGAAAACAACAGCAAGTCCCATGCGATCACAGCCGCCATCGCAATCCAAACTCCAATCCCCAGCAGATGCCGACCGTAGAACGCAATGGATGCCCCGGTGGTTCCACAGATGTTGATGGGAGTTCGTCGAGCCGGAAAGACTAGATCTGACGGAGGATCCGCTGGATCGTAGCTCATAAAGCTTAATCCAATGAAAACCACCAAAGCCATCAGGCCAAGTGCCATCACATCGTTTCGAAATCTTTCGTAATCAAACATGAAGGATCTCTGCAGGGAAGTCAGAAATGAAGATCGTGCTTGCCATCAGCGCATGCACAACCGCAGTCGATGCTGATGGAAACAAATACAGCTTGCTGCGGCAAATCTATGACGATTTACGTCACTCAAATCTGCTGCGTGCAATGGGAGGGGGATTGTTGAGGTGGGATGCTTTTCGGTTGGCAGGCCGCCTTCCGATGTGCAACTTTATCACTCAAGCATGAGTCGGTCGTCCAGATTTGACACGAAAGGGACCGAAGCCAGTGCACTGAAAACGAAGTTTCCGTTTGGTGAAGCCAGTGAATACAGCCGGTTAGAACGGTTTTGTGGCGATTCCAGTGATTGCCGCTCAGGGGAATTCGAATCTGTCAAAAATCTTCAAAGCTGCCAGTGATTTCTTGGCGACGCCGCCGGAATAGGTCAAGCAGACAGATCCCAAAGTGTCGCACAATGAACGTCCCCATTCGCTGTCATCATTCGCAGAATAACGTATGATCTGGCATGTTAGCGGGGTACGTTGCCACACTATCAAAATCACGCTTTTCGGAACAAATCGTTTCTATGTCACACGCGAGTCTTGCTCAGGACTTTACAGACGATCGCCAGCGAACCTCATGGCACGACGATGCTCTTTGGTTTGTCCGCGAAAAACGCGATCGAATGGCTCATTCTGTCCCAGAATGGGAACAACTGCGACAGTTTGCGTCAGAAATTAAGACGCACACGATGTCTCAGCTGCCTCACTATTTGGAGCAGTTTGAACAGAACGCCAAAAAGCTGGGAGTTCACGTTCACTGGGCCAGCACCACAGAAGACCACAATCGCATCGTTCTGGACATTCTGAATCAAAACGACGCAAAGCGAATCATCAAAAGCAAGTCGATGCTGACCGAAGAGTGTCATTTGAATCCGTATCTGGAAAAGAACGGAATCGAAGTTGTCGACACAGACCTTGGTGAACGAATTGTACAGCTGCGAGAAGAGCCGCCCAGCCATATCGTTCTACCGGCCATCCATCTTAAGAAGGAAGATGTGGGCGACTGCTTTCATGAGCATCTTGGTACCGAAAAAGGGGCCACGGATCCCGCCTATTTAACGGAAGCGGCTCGAGGCCACCTTCGCAACCGGTTTTGCGCCGGAGACGCTGGGATTACCGGAGTGAACTTTGCCATCGCCGAAACCGGTGGCTTTGTGATTTGCACAAACGAAGGCAACGCGGACCTTGGAGTATCTTTACCCAAGCTGCACATCGCATGCATGGGCATCGAAAAGCTGATTCCTCGAGCAACCGATTTAGCCGTGTTTTTAAGACTGTTAGCTCGTTCTGCCACCGGCCAACCCGTCACCACCTATTCGTCTCACTTCCATGGACCAAGACCCGGCAGCGAATTGCATATTGTGCTGCTGGACAATGGCCGCAGTGAAATTCTGAAGAGCCCCGAATTTCGTCGCAGCTTAAACTGCATTCGATGCGGAGCCTGCATGAACACATGCCCCGTTTATCGTCGCAGTGGCGGACACAGTTATCAGTCAGCTGTGCCCGGACCCATTGGTTCAATTTTAACTCCACTGAAGACGCCGGAAGAACATTCCTCTTTGCCTTTCGCCTGCACGCTGTGCGGATCGTGTACTGATGTCTGCCCTGTGAAGATCGACCTGCATCATCAACTGTTTGCGATGCGAGGTTTCCTTGATCGTAAAAAGTTGTTGGGACTCCCCAAGAAGGCGGCCATGAAAATGGTGTCGACTTTAATGTCCAAGACGTGGCTGTATTCCACTGCCGGAACGGCGGCTCGCACCGCCCTACGCTGGATGCCGAAGTTCGCCGTTTACAACCCATTGAACAAATGGGGACAGCAGCGAGATCTTCCAGAAGCTCCTAAGAAGTCGTTCCGCCAACAGTATGCAGCTCATCAAAAACAACAGTCTTCTGAAGGAGGCAAATGATGTCTACGGAAGCACGAGACCAAATTTTTTCACGACTCAAGAGCGCTCTCGTGGAATCAGCCCCGTTGCCCAACCTTCCCGTTGAAGGCCCGTGGTTGACGTTCGCTGACCCCTTGGCCAAATTTACGGAAGTGCTGGAATCCGTCGGAGGAGCCTGTCATCACGTCGCGAACGTGAGCGAAGCGAATGACATTCTCCAGAAGTTTGACGAGTGGAAAGACGCTGCAGTCCGATTCAGCGTTGTTCCAGGAGTCGGAGAATCGAACGTTGATCTGGATGCAATCGATGATCCACACGATTTAGAAAACACGGACTTCGCCGTTCTGCATGGCCACTTTGCCGTCGCCGAAAACGCAGCGATCTGGGTGACAGACGATACAGTGAAACATCGAGCACTCTATTTTCTGCCGCAAAGAATGGCGCTGGTTATTCCAAGGTCCGCCATTTTGCACAACATGCACGAAGCGTATGGGCGGATTTCATTCGGACAAAATCCGTTTTCATGCTTTATCAGCGGACCATCCAAAACGGCCGATATTGAACAAAGCCTGGTCATCGGAGCCCACGGTGCGCGAGCTCTCACCGTGTTTGCCGTTGATGATTTGTCGTAACCCGCAAGGATCTCTTTGATAACCCGAACGTCACGGGGAATTTTGGTGAACCGCACGACGCGAACCGATTCCGGAACGCAGCCTCGACAGCAGTCGAAGACAATTGGCCAAAACTCAGCTGTCCATAACAACAGTTGTCCATAACACAGCTGCCCGCATCACAGCTGCGATACGCATCAACAAAACACTCCAACAGAACAACGCAGCGAACGTGATGTTCTAAATTTCGTGCGTGCGACGTCGATCGTCGAAGTTCATCGAAGCAGCAGAATCGGCGGTCTCGCTAGCAGCCCGTTCCAAAAGCCAGGATGGGGTCTCCCGACGCGTAGGCGAGGGATGAATTCCCTCGAAACCTAGTGGTTCTGAGGTTCTGCACATCCGATATCCCTCGCTCACACGTCGGGTTACCTTTTGTCACGGTCAGCTAGGCGCTCAAGTTCTCGCAGTGCCCCCACTTCTTGGCATACTCCAGATTGCGTGACGTGCTCCAGATTGAACGTTCTTCTTCGATTCTTGCTTGTCCTACCGTGGGATTTTTGCCGCCTCAGGTTTCACCGATAATGTTGTGTGATTTTTCACTTCCTTTTGTACACTATGGTGTTCAGCGATGCACACGCCCCGAAAAATTGCTCCCCGCCTGACGATGTTTGAGGACAACGGTATGAAAGTTTCTCGTCGATCCGCATTGAAAACCTGCTCTGCAGTTTCCGCTTCTGCCGTGATGGCGACTGCGACGGCTGCGAACACTTCGCCTCTGAGTGCAAAGACCATCGCCCGCCAGACACAAGATGAACTTGTACGATGTTTGACTGCCGCCATCGCCGACAGCCAGACGCTGCAAGAATCCAGCAGACAGTCCGCTAAGGTCAATGCTCGATGGAACTTTCTGGCAACACAAGCTGGCAACTGTCAAAGAATTGCCACCGTCATTCTGAATCAGCTGAATGCCGATCGACACGCATCGGCTGCGAACGTGCAGGCATGTGCGGATTCATGCGGCCAACTGATTTTGACAACTCACGTCTTAAGCGACGCCGAAACAGAAATCGAAGCCGCTCTTGCCAGTCTCACAGCGTGCAAGCAGGCATGCCTGAAATGGCTATCGCTAAACCTCGCGTAGAACCAAGCCGACGCGCCGCAAAGACTCTCATGTTCACAGATGAAATGCAGGACTTAGGAGGGAGCATCTGGTTGTTGCCAAATGCTCATGCCACCGTCCACAAACAGCATTTGCCCAACCATGTGACAACTGGCATCGCTGAGTAAAAACACGACGGCTCCCGACGCAGCGTCAGGCCCAGGGATCGTTCCATTCGGAGTATGCAGTTTCATCCATTGGCTGTTCTGCCCCGTATTGATGGCGGTCGATGTGAGCGGAGTTTCAAACAGACCCGGCGCGACTCCGTTCACTCTGATCCCCACATCAGCAAGCGACACGGCTAACGATCTTACCATTGCCTCGACGGCTCCTTTGGAAGTGTCGTAGGCCACGTGTGTTGGTTCAGAAAGTCTTCCGTTAATGGATCCCGTGATCACGATCCTTCCCGAGATTCCATTTGCCGCCCAGACTTGCGAGAACTTTTGCACCATCGCAAACACGGCTCCAACGTTAACGTTCATCGTCGTCTGGAAGGTATCGAAGCTCATCTGTAAAAATGGTTCATCGATGTAAATACCGGCGTTGCACACGAGCAGATCGATGAGCCCATCTTTTGACAACGCCTCGTCAGCGATCTTCACCGCCGACGCCGGAAGGTCGGCAGCAAAATCACCGAACACACAGTCCTCCAGTGCAAAGCCGACATCAACGCTGCTTAATTCTTCAACGCTGCTTAATTCTTCAACACTGCGGCCATGTCGAATCACGTGACCTCCTGCAACGACAATTGCATCTGCAATCGCAGCTCCAATCCCCATCGTGCTTCCCGTGACAAATGCTCGATGCCCGGTCAGATCGTTTAACATGATCAGTGATTTCTAAAGGATGTTATCGCCAAAAAGTACGGGCACCGCAATCGCTCTACGCGAACATACAAAATCGAATCCCTTGCCGTCGACCAAGTCACATGATCAGAACCAAGACACTCAGATTATCAGTGACGAGTGTTTTCTGCCGACACTGGAATCCCCGGCAATAATCTGAACAATACGTGGGCTAAAGTCTGCAGATCCCCTTCTGCTTTTCCATTCCGAAAACACCGTTTCCAGAGAAACCTGTCGCCATGGCCTCAAAGCCTTCTGTCATTCTGAGTGCATTTGCTGATGAAGCTGCCAACAAACGCACGGCCCTTGAGCAAATGACGGCTTTGGCTGCCGTTGGTATCAAAAACTACAGTCCTCGATTCGTCGACGTCCTTGGCGACGGCAGTATTGAACACGTTGTCGATCTGGCTCCAGAAAAATTAGAACGTCTCAAGGAATACCACGCAGAATACGGTGTCTCTGTGACCAGCATCGGTGCTCGAGTCGGAAAGGTCAAACTACTCGATGTCGACGATTCTTCTCATAACAAGTTCGTCCCGATGGATGAATACTTAAGCGGCGAAGTGGCGAACACAATTGCCGCTGCCAAGGCCCTCGGAACGAAGCTTATTCGAGGTTTTTCGTTTTATCATCCTGCTGGCACCAAAGCGGAAGATCATTTGCAATTGGCGGCCGATCAGATTCGTAAAATCGTAGACGCATGTGCGGCTGAAGGTTTGGTCTACGGTTTGGAAATCGAACCAAATCTTGTTGGAGAAACCGGTCCACTGTTGGCCGAACTTGCCAAGCTGGTTGATCACCCCAACATGGTGGTGATTTTCGATGGAGGCAATGTTGCCGCTCAAAACAAGAACCCAGTTCAGGTCTTCGAAGAATACAAGGTCACAGTGCCGTACCTTGGTTGGATGCATGTCAAAGACTATTCCATCGATCCAGATTTGCAGTGGACGGGAACCGTTGATGAAGAACGACTGAAGAATTTTGTTCCCGCCAACGAAGGGGATTCTGGACACGAATTGATCTTCCGACATCTTCGAGAACAACTGCCTGAAATTGAAGCTCGCCTAGAAAAACTGGGCCTTCCGGGATTCTATCTGGAAACAGAAGCTCATCTGAAAGGTGGAGGCCAGTTCGGAGGTTTCAGTGGGCCGGACGGAATGGGAGTCGCTGTGCGAGCTTTGTGCTCATGCTTGGACTACGCCGGCATCGACTACAATCTTAGAAACTTCGCTGACATCCGTAGCCTACGAGGATTCTAGATCGCGGCGAGGGGCCGGCCTACCATCAAGCCGGCCAACTCGTGGTGTGGTCATCGTTCTGGCATGAATGAAATTTGAATCACACCACGGGTCGACGCCCGGTTTTTAGCGCTGCGAAATCTTCGCTGCACACGACAAGGTGTGCAGACAACACAGTGCAGACAACACAGTGCAGATAACAACAGAGCAGACAACGCAGCGCAGAATACACAGGGCAGACAGCACTGCAGAACATGCTTCAATCGACGCTTCGGAACCCGAAGTCTAAGACTGGGACCAAGCGTGGATTTGGATCACGAATCCATGAGCCGGGATGCTATTCTTCGACTTCAGCGTCCGCGGGCGATTTGCTGATGCGATAGGTCTTTTGACCTCCCATCTTCGCAGAACAACTTGGGCATTTCGCTTTGGCAATCCCTTTGCCGGCAGCTCCACCCAGCTTCTTACGAGCTCGGCCATCTTCTGAAATCACAATCTGACAAGTGCCGCAGCGGTGCCCCGTCATTTCCAATTCGAAGGCCGGATCGTTTTCGTAGTACTCAACGTTGCGAATCGATTCGACTGGGATTTCCACGAGCTTGCACTTCAGCATTTCTTTGTGCTCGGTCTCTGGCACTCCGTTGTCTGCAAGCTGCAGATCGACCGCAAAGTTCTCTTTTAACGCACCGGCCACCTGACGACTTTGAGTCAACGTCATGGACATGAAGATCTGCTGATTTTCTGGCTGAGCAATCGGCAGATAAATTGCCACCTTACCCGATCCAAACACGGGTACTCCGGCGAACATACTGGCATGAGCTTCTGAAACAGGTTGAACCAACTTCACGTTGTTGGCCTGAGATCCAGTGAGCGGCATGCATTCGCCAACAGGAACGCTGTTCAGGTTTCCTGATCTTCCAACGGCGTCTCGAATCTGTTTGCGCTGTGCAGAAATATCTGTGCTTGGGTCACTTTTGCCAAACAGTCCCTTCTTTGCGACCGAAGCAAATTTCACGACGTACATCTGGCCTTCATGGAACGTGACATCAGCTGGCTGTCCGCCTTTTTCCATACTGCCCGGCTTCAACACGATGTCAGTCGGGTTGATCACATGAATCGTGACATTTTCAAACCATTCCAGATCAACGCCTGAAGCCTTTTCAGCTTCCTTTGCCTTCTTGTCCTTCTTCTTAATTTGAGGCACAACGAAGGGTGTTTTGCACTTTTGACACCGAACGGTTCGTCCAGCTTGATCTTGGAAAACTCGAATCCAAGCACCACACGTCGTGCACGGTACAAGAACTCGACGTCTTCGAGATTGCTGTACTTTGCGACGTTTGCGCTGATGAGTTTCTTTGACTTCTGTCAGGGCCATTCCCACAAAGTCGTCGTCGTCGACGTCTTTGCCATCGGCTTGATCTGTGCCTGAATCAGCGGCTGCTGGTTCAGCAGGTGGCTCCGCAGAATTTGCGACCTGAGTGATTTCTGCGGCAGGAGTAGATTCAACGGCCGCTGGCTGTGCGTTTGTCGCTTCTGGCTGTGCAGCTGCAGTTGACTGAGCGACAGACGGTGTGGCAGGTGCGGGGGCAGCAGCAGGCGCGGGGGCAGCGGGCGCGATTTGCTCCGACACGGCAGCTTGGGGGGTGTCGAGTTCAAATTCATCACCCGAATCATCACTCTTCGACTGCTGATGGCTGGCAACTCCGACTCCCAACTGGAAACCGTCGTCATCTCCAACCGCGTCGAAAACTTCTTCTCCCTTGCTCGTAATTCTTGCTGGAATCAGCTCCTCGACATCGCCGTCTTTGATTTCGCTGAAAATAATTTTCTGAGGAGCCGACATCATCTGCTCGTACTTCTCTTCCACATCCTTCCTCATGAAGGAATTGCAGCTCCAGCACCGCACCAATCCAGAACGCACAGACGCACCGCACTTTTTGCAGTTGTCGTACATATTCTGAGTCTTCATTTCGATCGACGCTCGGGCAACCGCGTTAGCGTCGGCGACTTCCTTGTTGAAGACCGTCCCGCATTCCGGACACTCGGAAGTGTCTGACAGAATCAGAGAAGAACAACCTGAGCATGTTTTGATCGACGTTGACATGAATTGTCGCTGCAATAAGGGACGTCTGTGGTGACAGACGTCGACAAAAGATGAACGAAGAACGGCATAGACCCCCAGACAGAAAACCCGCCCGGTTGTCTATTTTCGCTACAAAACGGTTTCGATGCAAATCCTTAATGACTCGTTCACATCGTTACGTCAATGACCGCGCGAATTTGCATCGATAATGGCGATTTCACCACCAGATGAACTGAATTCCACTGAAACATTCCTTCTTTTTCAACGCTCAGCTGATCAACGCACCCAGTTTAACCCTCACATTACACACAAAACGCTGAAATGTCACTGAGCCAACAATGCTCCGCCTGCCCCCAAATCGAAAGCAGAAACCGAGCCACTGACCAGCCATCGCCTCGAATGACGTGGTCTCTAGCCACAAAATCATCACCTTCGGCCGCTCATGACTGCCTCGACCCATTGAAGTTGAGATTCGGTTTGGCCTTCAAACTCTGAAAATCAAACGCGTTGCAACAGGCAACACCCAGCCGTTCTGCCGGCTTGAGCAGCACGTTGGAAAAGCCGAGATGGCGTCACTCGACGCGTAAGCCAGGGATGAATCCCACCGAAACCCTGAGATTCTGCACATCCGATCTCCCTCGTTCTCGCATCGGGTTACCTTTTTCAACAGGCAGCTTGGTGACGGCCGACTTCCTGCAAACAGCAATCAATTGATCACAGGCGGCTGCTATCACTGCAGATATCAACGCCATCATTAAAGCCAAGCGGCACTAAGGACGGATTTCTGTCAAAACCGCGAGCCGCCCAGCCGCCGCCGATCAATCGACGGCTGAATCACTCGCAAAGTTCGACCGCCTTCTGCCGCCTTCTGCGACATCGAGCAACGTCACTTGCTCGCTCGACCAAAGCCATCCGCACAACCCGTCCATCTGTTGCGGTCGCACCTTAACCCCCCGGATTACCCTTGGGCGTCATATTGCCCCGTGGAAAAATCCCCCGGTGACAAATCCCAACCTACGTTTCCAAAACGCAACACGCATGCCGCGTTGTCACCCAGACGTTCACCCAACGACCTAGTTCTTCACGTTCTGTCTCAGCTGACTTTTTCAAAACACAGCAGCGGCGTTGAAGAGCTCCAAGCAGTCCGAGATCAATCGCCAAACTCCCCCTTTATTGATCATCTCATTCCCCGAACGACAATTCCCATGACATCAAATCGTAAAACGCCAGATTCATCAGACGATCCTTCCAAGGAAGCTCGTCGCACATTTCGCTTTTCAACTCCACAAAACGAAACCGGATCGTCGACCGATTCTTCGTCAACGTCCACCGATGCAAACACGACCGCAGCACCCGTGGCCACCGCCACGCCTGTGACAACTCGGCCTCGAGGTCGTTTTTTGATCGCCATGCTGATGCTTGTGGCCTGCGGTTCGGGACTATTCACCGTTTGGGACAACCTACTGCGGTACAAAGCATACGGAGTCGTCACAGGGAAGATTGTCAACGTCTCGGCCCCGATTGATGGAGTCCTCAAGTACGTCCATGTTCGCGAAGGCGATCGCGTGCGACAGGACACTCGACTGGCAACAGTGTTCGATCTGACGTACGAGCAAAAACTGTCTCGTATCGAAGATGAAATCACAGTTGCCGAAGCCGACCTACATGCTCAGCTGGCAAAGGTCCGCTGGGAATCACATGTTCAAGAAACAGAAATCACACGTTCCCTGGCAGACTTCTATGAAGGAGCAGGAGCAGTTCACGAACAAGAGGGCACATTGGCCGTCATTCGCAACGAACTCAAAAGAACTCAACAGTTAATCGCGACCAACGCTGCTAAAGAAAATGACTTTGTCAATCAAAGCATTCAAGAATCGGCGAATCAAGACAAGCTGGCTGCCGTTGAACGGGCGTTAGAAGTTTTGAAAGGTCGAGCCGAAAAAGCGGCCGAGGCACCGCGACTTGGTTCAGAACAAATTAAACCTCTGGTTGCCAAGGTTGATCTGTTGCTTAATGAAACAAAAAGAATTCGAGAATGGATGGCTCAAGGGGATCTTCGAGCCCCCGTGAACGGCATCATCCTGTCGCGACATCGCCCCGCAGGGGAATGCATTCGCAGCCACGAAACTCTGTTTTCACTCATGGAAGAATCGTCACTCGAAATCGAACTTTTTCTACCGCAAGACATGACGGCAACATACGAAATCGGCGACACCCTCGAACTTCGAATCGAACCATTCGAAGATCTCGTCCCTTGCGAAGTTGTCAGCATTGGTAGCGAACATCGCCAGCCACCAGCCAACATCGAAGTCTTCTATCGCAAAGCAATTAAGCTTCTGCCAGTCAAGGTAAAACCTGCCGCTGAATTTGCGACAGACCGCCGAATGTCAGTCGGAGCCGTTGCCAAGCTGCCACACTTCAAATTTCGTAGCTAGTGACAGCAGGCACCGAAAAGTTCGCTCTGAACTCGGCAGCCACTCTTTGGAGTCGAACGTCTCAACAAGCGTGGCTCCTCATGATTTATTCGTCGCAAAAACATAACAGCTTGGCGGGCCGCCGGTTGTGAACCACCATAGAAGTCAGCCTTGCTCGCGACCTGCTTGCTGCTCGCGAACAAGCGGTTTCTAGGTGAAGGAAGAATCTGAAACCCATCGTTCGAGGAACCGTTGATCTCCCCGAACTAAAGTTTCTCGCTTCTCAGTCACGTACGACAGACAGCGATCCATTTACTTGACAACCACATCAAGACGAACATCTCTGACAGCGCAGTCCCCCAACTTTTCTGCCAACAGGAGAAGACTACTATGACTCACCAAAATGTACTCATCGTCGATGACAAGACAACTTCGCATGAAACCATCCAGACCACCTTGGATGATGCGCAGCTGAATGGCATTTTCACCGACAGCACAACCAATGCGTGGAAGATCATACAAGAAGAAGACGTGTCTCTGGTTTTGCTGCGGGGGATCGGAGCTCAGCTAGAGTCAGAAGAACTGTGTCGCAAAATCCGAACGCTGAAAGCCGCCGAAGATTGCAGCGTCATCGTCATTTTGACCGAAGCAGACCTGCCTCAGGCCGCCGGATTCCTCATCGCTGGTGCCAACGACTTGTTGGTCGAACCATTCGAACCGCGTGAGCTGAGAATGCGAGCCGTCATTGTGCCCGCAGACCAAGTTCGTCGAGTCGACCAGGCTCATGTCGTCAATGGCGGTCAGGGACCGAAACTGATCGTCCCAGAACTGAACCCACAAACTTTGCGAATGGACTTTGGATACCGTCAGCACGAAGTTCCAGAGTGGGAAGCAGATCCGAATGTACGCAAGGTCGCGTTGGACACGGTTTGCGCCTGCCCCGAATGCGAATCCATCGCATCCTTCCGGCCCGGCTGCGGTTCATGTGGATCTGCATTCCTAGAAAAACAGAATCTGATCCATCACTACGCATGTGCACATGTCGGGCCTGAAAACGAATTTCGCCCGCACGATGCGTCTGACCTATCCTGTCCGAAATGTCGGATGAAAAACTTGGTTTCCGGAGCCGACTTTGAAGTCACCGAAGGCTGCTTGGTATGCCGAGACTGCGATGCTTTGACGTCTCAACCAGCCAGTGTGGGACACTGCATGTCATGCCAACACCGATTCTTAGCTGCCGATGCCAAAATCATAACGGTCTACGGCTATCAATTCGGACGTGCCGGAGCCCAAGCCACCATTCCCGCCCCCAACTACCAATCGATTACCAACCAGTCGACATCCACAGCCTTCTCTGAAGGTCATTAGAACGGGCCTTGTTCTTACTTCAGCTGTCCACGAATCCAACCCTCTGCCCAAAAGATTGGCAGTCGATGGGTCGATGGCTTACACCCCGATCGCTTGTTACGAAAAAAACTGGTTCATGGATTTTCACTTTGCCTCAATGCATGTCGGCGAACAGCAGGACGCCGGGACACGCAGTGTTTCAGCTGACGCAAAGCTGCTGGACGTCTTAAAGGTCGCTCAGAAAGCAGACACTTCATTTTTGTTTGTTCACGATGACCAAAACAATCCCATCGGAATTCTGGCAACAGACGACGTCGTCCGCCGCGTCACTTGCCCGACCCCAAATGAAACTCAACGCTGGATGGATATGACGGTCGAAGCCATGCTGGCCGGCCGACTTAATGTTTCCACAGATGTCGTGAATCACGCAGCTCGGGCCGATACCCTCCCCCCCGTCACTCAGGTGTCTCAGAACGGACAGTTGCTCGGCATGATGACAGACAACGACGTCTTAGTCAGCTGGAAGACAGTCAAAAGCACTCTGGCAGCCTCGCAAGGTGATGGAGTCACAGGATTACCCAATCGCGCGACGTTTGATTATCACCTTGACGCCGAATGTAATCGAGCAGCACGAGAAGGAAGTCCAATTGCCGTCCTATTGGTCGACCTTGACCACTTCAAGCAAATCAACGACCAGCACGGACACTCGGCTGGCGATTCCGCTCTTCGAGTCATCTCGACCGCCATCCGTCGATCACTCAGATCGTATGACATGGTGGCCCGATTTGGTGGTGACGAATTAGCCGTCATTTGCAGCGGATGCAGACTGAATGAAGTCGACATCGTCATGCGGCGGATTCGAGACACCGTGATGGGACTCAGCGACAATCCGGAAATTTCCGGGCCGATCCCTTCCATTTCAGTCGGAGCCGCCGTCGCCTTCGACACTCAGTCTCACTCGATTCGAAAACAGCTCATCGACAAAGCAGACGAATGTCTTTACGCCGCAAAACGAGTCGGCCGAAACTGTGGATTCAAAAATGAAATGCACGTAACGGCACCTTCCGAACCCGTCTATGTGCCAGATGACTACTCTGACACCAAACGCATCGAATCCATTTTGGATGGAGCAACCGCGCTATGTTAAACGACTGGGCTTACTGGGTCGCAGGAATGCGCACAGACGAACTGTTGCTGGTACTGGGGTTCTTGTTGCTTGTCGATGCTCCTCGATACGCCTACAGCGTGCTGACAATGGCGTTGTACGATTGCATTCGCTGCTTCGCAGGCAAGCCTTTGCCGGGGCCAGGAGTCACCGCATACGAATACCAACCTTCCGTCACAGCAATCATTGCCGGGCACAACGAAGCCGATACGATTGCAGACACCATCCTTTCCGTCATCCCCCTGTATCACAATCTGCAAATCATTGTCGTTGACGATGGGTCGACAGATAACATGGCCGACGTGGCCCAACAAGTGGCCAGCCAACATACCAACGTCAACGTGCTGACCCGAGCCGAACGAGGTGGTAAGTCGTCGGCACTGAACATGGGCCTGCAACAAGCCACGGGCGAAGTGGTCGTGACGATCGATGCAGATTCTCACCTCAGTCAGAATTCCATTTCTGAGCTCATTCAGCCGCTTCAAAATCAATCGGTTGCTGCCGTTTCGGCATCCGTACTGGCATGGAACCCGTTTCGAAACCTTTGCACTTGGTTGCAAGCATACGAATACCGCCAAACAATTTTCCTAAGCCGCATGGTTCGAGGTCGAATCGGAGTTCTAGGGATTGTTTCCGGTGCCTTCGGAGCCTTCAGAACTTCCGTTTTGAAACAGCTGGGCGGATGGGATGTTGGGCCAGGCGAAGACGGAGATCTGGTGCTGAGAATCCGTAAAGCTGGATTCGATGTGAAAGTCGCCCCCTATGCAAACTGCTTCACCAACGTGCCCACATCATGGGTACGATTGTTTTGGCAACGATGCCGCTGGGACCGCACTGTGATCACTTTTGAATGCCGCAAGCACAGTGATATGGCTCGGCCATTCACTGCCAATTTCCGGTGGTCTAACTTCGCATTGATGCTGGAACGCTGGTTCTTCAACGTCATCTGCGTGTACACATTTTGGCTATACGGCTTGTGGGTGCTCACCGCCTACCCAGACAGTTCGTGGAAACTGCTATTGCTGCTGTACCTGTGCGGATTGTGCGTCGAATTCCTACAGGCCTTAGGACTGATCTTCTATTCAGACCGCCCTTGGAAAGATCTGAGACTCTGTCTGATCCTGCCACTGTATCCGGCCTATCAAGTATTTATGAAGGCCGTCAATTTGTTCGCACTGACTTCCGAAATCTTCTTTCGAGACTCAGGTGACGACAACTTTGTCCCGAAGAAAGTCCGCGTCGCCACGTGGCGATGGTAACAGTTTCAGATCGCCGCCATCTGGTGCGACCGCGTTAAGGAAACCTTTTTTCTCAACGCGGTGCGATTTCAACTGCCCGGGCGCTCCCGATTGTCGACCAAGGCAGCATGAAGCCAAACCAACCTTTAGCAACATCACGATGCCGAAATCGTCTCTGATTTCTTTTGAGTCATCAATGACACCAAAATCAGAGTGATGAAGCCCAATGGAATTGTCACGATACCCGGTTGACTAAATGGCACAGTCCACCCCGTGTAGTCTGTCATTCCATACACATCTTTGAACGTGTCTTTGCTAAGCAAAATCCAGCCCAAAGAACTGCACATGCCCACAATGATCGCGCTAATGACGCCCTGTTTTGTAGTTTTCGCCCAAAACAAGATCATAATCAACGAGGGAAGATTTGCGGACGCTGCCACACTAAACGCCCAGCCAACCAAGTAGCTGACATTCAATCCCTTAAACTGAATCCCCAGCACAATCGCGATCAAACCCACGAAGACCGATGAAATCTTGGCAACTCGAACCTGCTCTTTGTCATCGAGCTTCCATCCAAACGAGTGAATCAGCAGGTCATGAGTGACAGCTCCGGCGGAAGCCAAAATCAGACCACTCACCGTGCCCAAGACCGTCGTAAACGCGATGGCAGAGATCGCCGCGAATAACCAAGTACTCATGCTTTTCGCAAGCAAAGGTGCCGCCATATTACTGGTGGTTAAGTCAAGAGCTCCGCTCGTCATGGCTCCGAGCCCCATGTACAAAGTCAGCACATAAAAGAAGCCAATGGCTGCGATTCCGACGATCGTACTTTTTCGAGCCGCGCTGGCATCTTTCACTGTGTAGTAGCGAATCAAGATGTGTGGTAACGATGCGGTACCGCAAAACAGAGCCAGCATCAGGGACAGAAAGTTCAACTTGCCCCAAATGTCATCGCTTCGAATACCGGCAAACTTGGGATGCTCACCGGGACGCAAAATCTCTGAACCTGGTTTTGTCTTCTGGTAATAGATTCGAGTATCGCTTTCGCCTTCTGGGCTGATATCGAAATGCGACCAAAGCACCACTTCGCTTTCTTGCAAAGTACTGAAGAAAGACAACAGACCCAAAGGTCCAGTCTTCTGTTTGTCTCCCGGTAACTTGGTGATATGACCAATGGGATGTAGGTCCGCTTCGCCTTTGACTTTTCCCTGAACTTCACCGTTGACCAACTTGGTACCGTCGGGCAGGTTCTGCAAAGTTTGAGTTTCCTGCAGAGTCACAAGACCATCACCCTTTGTCTTCATGATCCAGTAGGTGGGCTTCGAGTCTTCACGTTCAATACGCACACATTCGATTCCCGGCACTCCGGTGTCTGTGATGATTCGAGTTCCCGTGACTCCATCTGCCAGCTTGCCGACTTCCTCTGGAATTTGATCCAGCGTCATTGGTCCCAACGATTGAAAGACGTAACCGTCTTCGCCGCCTTCTTTCACTTCAAAACCCTTGTCCAAAATCATCCAAGTCAGGATGGCGCTGAACACGACCAGAAGAGAACCTTTCAAAAACTGAACCCAAGTGGTTGACACCATTCCTGCGGTTACAACAATCGCCATCACGACGGCTCCAACCATCACGACTCCCACCCAGTGAGGCAGGTTCAGCAGAGGTTGCACGAGTACTCCGGCACCAACCATCTGAGGAATCAGATAAAAGACGCTGACAACCAACGTGCTGATTCCAGCGGCCAGCTTGATTCCTCGACTCTGAAATTTCGCATCCAACGCGTCGGCAAACGTAAACTTGCCCAACCGTTTCATGGGTTCTGCGACCACAAACAACGCAACCACCCAACCCGCTAAGTAGCCGATGGAATACAAGAATCCATCGTATCCATAGAAGGCAATCATTCCGCAGATCCCCAGGAACGACGCGGCAGAGAGATAGTCTCCAGCAAATGCAATCCCGTTGATAAACCACGGAATCTGCCCATGAGCCGCAAAGTAACCTTCAGATGATTTCGCTTTACGTCCCAGCCAAAAGCTGAGCCCCAAAGTGAAGCCAACGAAGATGATGAAAAGGACAATGGCGAGATTTGAAGCTTCATGAATCATTACGCCTGCCCCCCTTCCTGATCACTGGATGCATCGGCCGAAGGCGCAGAAGCTGTCTGTTCGTTTTCCGAAGGATCGCACATCACCCCATAGATCAAGGCCAGCAAGATGGCGGCAACAATCAAAGCAAAGCCGTACCAAATTGCCAAGTTGATACCAGCGAATGGCTTCAACTCCATCGTTGAAGTACTGAAGGTGTTGATCCCCACGAACCCCAAGTACAATACGAGATATACAGAAAATAGTTTGAGGCCGAGCTTGGCGTTACGCGAATGCATTAATAGTTCCCACAAGAGCATCAGCTCATTACATCTCGCGATGATCCATCGCGAATTCATCGAAATATCATGGGCCACAAGTTGATGTATTCTTGTGACCCGGCGAGCGACCTTACCGCCTACCATACAAAAACGGTAGCGGACCAGCGCTTTTTTGGACCAGCGCTCCCATTCTCATTCATCTTCGAACGCGAATCGTCAAACAGTCCGTCCGTATGACTCGGCAATGACCTAAGTTCTGTCCCCCAATCAGTGAGCGGCACGGCGCTGACAGCCGTGGGTGCTGGCCGTTTTTGACGCTAAAAAACGGCGGATTACGTCGTGCGGCTCAGCAGATTCCCTGTGAAGTTCGAATCAAGGGACACAGCGAAGCCACTTAAGCATCGGTGCGGACCCGACTTGTACAAGTTCCTGCCTCATCCCGAGCACTGGAACTGGCACTGGCACTGGCGATCTCTGTATTGAGCCATGAATACTGAGCCGTCCATATTTAGCCATCAGTACCCAGTTACAAATGGTGCACCAAAATGCCGTTTGCGACAGGCAACACGCATCCGGAATGACGCCAAAACGGTCAAACTTCACTCGACGAAACTGGCGTCTATTTTCGGTCGTCGATTGGGGGACGAATCGATTCAAAGTATTTGCGGACAATACCTTGATGCCCGGCCGGAACTTGCTGCTGCTTCAAGTCTGCTTCCAACTGTTGTGAGTATTCCGTGATGACCGAGCTTGCTTGACGATGGATTTCAATATCGGGGCGCTCTGTGGTCGATTTCGTTTTGACTTCAACGTCACCGTGCTCCCCAAACTGGCCCTGCAATTCGGCAAGCTGCTTTTGACCAGCAAGGTCCGCTTTGGGCCCATCAATATTCCCAGCTGTTTTCGCTCCCGCCTTCTGGCTATCGGCCCCTCCTTTGCCCTTCGACTCGCCCGTTTCCTCATTCAAGCCCTGACCGCCCATCTGACCGTCGCCACTACTATTGCTTGAAATCGCCAGCTGCTGCTTGCCGATCTCAAGCTGTTCAGAAAGATCATCCAGATGCTCTGCCTGATCCAAGGCGATTTGATACTTCGCCGATTCTGCTGCCAAGTCTTGCATCATTTGACTTGCGGTGTCCGCACTACCATCTTTGATGGCAGTTGATAAATCTTTCAGAACATCAGCAAGGACATCGTCTTCAGACTGCTCTGCCGCTTCAGTTAACTGTTCCGTCAGAGACGTGATTTCTGCCGGAGTCAGCTTTTGTTTTGCAAGAGCCCTCGGATCAAGATCTTCCATCTTTGAGGCCGCCTGCTGAAACTGCTTCGACTGCAACAATTCGGCAATCGAATTGGTAGATTCCGAGGTACTCAGTGCATCAGCCACCTTTTGCCAAGTTGCCTCATCTTGTTGCAAGTCGCCTCCTTGATGATTCGCCAACATCTGCTGCTGCAACTTCGAAAGTTCAAGATAGGCTTCCGCCGTACTCACTTCGCCTTCTTCGATGGCTTGCAAAGCGGCTTCAGTTTCATGAATCAACGCATCCAATTCATCTGATGGATTCGTCTCCGCTTGGCCTTTCAATTCGGCCAGCACGGATTCCAAAATTCCAAGCAGGCGACTTAAGTTGGCTTCGGGATGCGAGGTCTGAATTGTCGGATCAGCGGCACCAGAACGAGCGACCACCGGAGAAAAGACAAGCAACGACAATGCTCCCAACAAAGCCGCAGTGGCAAAAAGTGAAGACTTCGCCGATGGCAAATCGACGATGGTTTTAGGATTCACCGTTTGCAGTTGTTCTGAAGCGTCCTCCAGCAACAACGCTTGAATCGCATTGGGATTCGCCTGCGGCAATTCAACGGCGGTCGTGAGGCGATTATTCAATGCCGCTTGATGGTCAGTCCACCGAGCAGCAATCGCAAGATCTTGAAGTCGGCGAAAGTCTAAGACGGATTGCCAAGCCAACCACAGCAAACCGCAAACAAGCACTCCTGTCATCAACGCCAGGTGCTGAAATGCAAACAGGCTTCTGCCCGCCGCCAATGCCACGGCGACAACGGCACCAATCAACACCGCCTTGCTGAAACGTCGCAAACATCCGTTCAACCACATTCGAGAAGAAACGGCTTGAAGAATCGTTTGCATGCTGTTGTCAGAAAGTAAATTCACGCGACAGAATCAAAAAGGCCAAATGAAGTAGGTGATTGGTTCAACATTGTAGCCAAATGCAACCAGAAGACACGAAATGTCTCAGCCACTTTCTTGATGATTTTGCACCACTAATCGGCGTACACACAGCGTTGAGCGGCCCATTGTCTCAGATGATCGATGCGTTCTGACATCATGACGGCCAAAGGCCGAGTTTCCGCGAGTGACTTGAGAATGTCTTCTGTCACCACTTCTCGGCCGTCTGAAAACGCATTGAACAGACCGGAAACAATGGCCTGTTCGATTTCTGCCCCGGTCAGATCTTTCGACGCATCAGTCAGCTCTTCAAGACGAAACAAAGCGGGCTCGCGTCGCTTGCGTTTTAGGTGAATGGAAAAAATCTGACGTCGAGCCGTCGGGGTCGGCAGATCGATAAAGAAGATTTCATCAAACCGCCCCTTCCGCATTAATTCTGGCGGTAGGTTTGAAATGTCGTTTGCCGTCGCCACGATAAAAATGGGCTCTTTGTGATCTTGCATCCAAGACAGCAACGTGCCGAACATGCGTTGAGACAGCCCGCCATCAGCCGACGAACTGCTAGCGCTGGCAAACGCTTTTTCAATTTCATCGATCCATAAAATCACAGGAGCCATCGCTTCTGCCTGACGGATTGCCTGCCGCAATTGGCTTTCACTTTCACCGACGAACTTCTGATACAGCACTCCCGGGTCAAGACGAAGCAAAGGCATGCCCCAATCTGCGGCCACCGCTTTCGCGCACAGACTTTTACCACAGCCTGGAATCCCCAACATCAGAACTCCTCGAGGAGGTTGAATACCGAAAGCTCTTGCATCATCGGTAAATCCACCTCGACGTTGTTTCAACCAAGTCTTCAACCCCTTCAGACCTCCCACTTCGCCAATATCGAAGTCGATCGAAACCGACTCTAAGGATCCAGATGATTCAAGAAGCCTCCGCTTTTCGTCAATGACCGATTGAAGGTCATCCGAACTCAAACGGTTGTCGTCATAGATCACCGATTCGATGACTCGAATCGCCTGAGTCTTCGTGAGGCCTCGTAGATTCAACACCAACTGATCGAATTCTGTTTTGCGAATTTCCGAAGTCACCTCGCCTGGGATTTCGAAACGCACTCGGCGAAATGTTTCTTTGGCAATCACTTCCAGTTCTTCACGATTTGGCAGAGCGGGCCGCCATGACACCGCTCGCGATTCTGTCTTGGGATGCAAGGACTCGTCATCTAACAGAATCAAACATTCTCGCCCCGGATCACATTGATCAAGAAAATCAATCAGCAGACGACGAATGGCGGGCTTCGTTGTCGCCGATGCAAGACCTCGAAAAACACCGATCAACGGACGAGTTTGCCGGATCAGATAGCGAATCGCATGTTCCGGCTTTTCGGTTCCCGTCACCACGGCAGGCTCAGCCACATCGGGGCTGATCACTCGCATTCCACTCGTTAAAGTCCAATCGTGCACATTGCGGCCAAGTTCAGCGGCCACCTTGTGAATGGCCTGCAGCTCCTCGGCCTCGTCCGTCGATTGCACGGAAATCAGAGGGTGACGAGCCTCAATCAGCTGCTTTAAGTGGCTATTCATGGCAATTTTGGCTTCGGCAATGAAAAAGGACGGATGACCAACGAAACGCTGTTTTTTTCGTCGTGGATGGAAAAATAATGGCGAATTTCTCCTGAGTTTCACGTTCTCAACGAATAGCAGCAATCAAATCACGCGTCGTGAGTCACAAAAGGGGGCTGAAATTCTGCAAGCCTTCGTGTTATCCTGTGCTTGCTGCCGATGTTTTGGTGGTGCTCACCTTTGTTAACCGGTCGTTATGCCCACTCCATCTTCTTCTGAATTGCAACTGCCCATACCGCCATCACTGCCCGTCAGTGATGTTCGCGAAGCCGCTGCTGTGGCTCAACCAGCACCGACGAATGCAGG
The DNA here is from genome assembly GCA_039974975.1 of Fuerstiella sp. Classification (GTDB taxonomy): domain Bacteria; phylum Planctomycetota; class Planctomycetia; order Planctomycetales; family Planctomycetaceae; genus Fuerstiella. The sequence continues at coordinate 94,532 of JBDWHY010000053.1, forward strand.
CAATGACGAAAACGACGAGCCACCCTTAAGTCTGACCGAACAACTCAAATCGCCAGCGGCCTTCGGCTACTACATTTCGGCCGTTGTACACATTGTGGCTTATGGAACAATGGCCCTAGCGTTTGCGTATTTCGCATCGACATGGAGCGACGAACCAGACGTTCCTCCGATTCGGGCCAGTTTAGACGACTTTGACCGAGCCGATGCTTTGCCTCGTTTTGAAGAGGTCGGCAAAATTGACATGGGCAGCCCAAGCAGCCAAACCAGCATTCAAAAGCTGAACACTCTGATCCAACAATCTGACGACGCAAAAATTCAATCTGCTTTGCAGGACATGTTGCCATCTTTGGACGCAGTCAACGCAACGGGTGTCGGCGGTGAAGCAAATGATGACAGTTTTAAGTTTCGAGTCCCCACATCTGGCTTTGCGGTTACCAAAGGCAGCTTTACCGCTTGGACCGTCCCGGAAGTTCCCGAGCCCGGCCAAACATATCGAATTGTGATTCAAGTGAAATTGCCGGACAAGGTTGAAACCTATCGGCTAAGCGATCTAATCGGCAAGGTCACAGGCACCGACGGCTACGTACAAGGCATTCCCTATGATCGAGACAAGCGGTTTGCCGTGTCGTATACCGACGCCGATAAAAAAGAAGTGATCATTGAAAGCCGTACAGAACGGATCGATGTGCGGAATAACAAAATCCAACTGGTGGTCATCGTTCCCGGTGCAAGGCGAATGGTGAAGGACACCATTAAAATCAAGTCGAAAAGACTTCGCGAAGACCATGAGATTACTCTGGTCTTTGGTGGCCGAGGTCGCCGCCAACCTGACAGCGATCTGTAGCCCAAATCGCCGCCGAAGGACTCAGCAAAGCCGCATCTGCATCACCGCCATGCCAGCAGACCCATCATGCTCAGCCCGGCTGATGCCGAATCGTCGCTCGCGCGTCGTGAAACAGCTGACAAATTTCTTACAATCTGCTGACACCATTCTGACCACTTCTGCTTGGGATTCGTTTCTAATTCCCCCATCGCAAATTTTGCTTCGTTCTCAAATCAACGAAGCATTCACTTTCTCACGGGAGATGAAGCATGAAATGGATTCGTCAAATTGCAGCGTTGTCAGTTCTGACTTTATGTTGCGGAAGTTCGGCCGTCCTTTTGGCCGGTGATGGTTCCGCCAAAAAGAGTGCTCCACAAGTCGAACTTGAAGTCAAACCCGTCTATGGAATGTTGAAAGCCGGCGAACAGCAGACGACTTGGATTCGAGTTGGTTTGCAAGGTTTCAAATTGGAATCAAAGAAGGCTCGAGCAAACGTCAACTTGGCGATCGTGATGGACAAGTCCGGCTCGATGCAAGGCGAAAAGATCAAGCGTGCACGAGAAGCGGCGATTGACGCCATTCAGTTGCTTTCAAAAGACGACATTGTTTCGATCGTCACTTACGATTCCACAGTCAATGTGCTTGTTCCCGCCACTAAGCTCACCGACAAGCAAATGGTGATTGATCGCATCAAACAAATTCAACCGAAAGGCAACACAGCGTTGTTTGCCGGAGTCAGCAAAGGGGCAGCGGAAGTCCGCAAGTTTCTTGACAAGGAACGAGTCAATCGAGTCATCCTGCTGTCAGACGGACTTGCCAACGTGGGCCCTGCGTCTCCCGGAGAACTCGGCGACCTTGGAAAGTCGATGATTGAAGAAAACATCAGCGTATCAACGCTCGGCCTAGGACTTGGCTACAACGAAGACTTGATGGCGCAATTGGCAAAGACCAGCGGTGGCAATCACCTGTTCATCGAAGAAGCTTCGGAACTGGCTGATATCTTTCGCAGTGAATTTGACGATGTGCTATCCGTTGTCGCTCAAGAAGTTGATGTCACTGTCACAATCCCCAAGGGCATTCGACCTGTCCGAGTTCTAGGTAACGCGGCGGAAGTTAACGGTCAACAAATTGTCACTCGATTGGCTCAAATCTACAGTGAACAAGATCGCCATGTTGTGATCGAAGTCGAATTGCCGGCGAATGAAACGGCCGCAAAACTGCAGCTCGCCAAAGTCAAAGTCACCTATGCCAACATGAAGAGTCATGAATCGGATGAATTGTCAGGCAAGACGGTGATTGCATTCAGTGATGATGCAAAAACCGTTGAAGCCAGTCTGAATAGCGATGTCTTGGCCGACGTGGTGGCTTTGGTTTCCAGCGAACAAAACAAATTGGCCACCAAATTTTTGGACGAGGGCAACTTGGTGGGATGTCGAATCGTCTTAGACAACAACGCGGAATTCTTAAAGGTAAATGCCATCAAGTGTCCCGACGATGCAGAGCGTTTAAATCAGCTCTCTCTCCAAAACAGCACTTGGTTCAGTGTACTGGACGGAGTCAAAAGCAAAGACGCTCCTGCCGCCAATTCCGTTCGCAAAAGTTTCCGAGGCTACCAGTCCGCAGTCGACCAACAGCAGCGAGTCAAAAGCCCTCAGAAAAAAGAAGCTTCTCAGCCGAACTCCAGATAATTCAGTTCAGTACAACTTGTTGATTCAACGGCTCTCGTCGCATTGACGAGAGCCGTTTGACGTAAGGGCCGTTTGACTAGGGCCGTTTGGCATAAGGCCGCTTGAAAAAATGCGGCTCAGAGGCAGCCGTGCCAACAGCCGAATTGCCTGCACGGCTTTCACTCTCCTTACTTTCAACCCATAATGCTGTCCCCCGTCTGTCACTCAATCATCGAACAATTTCTTGCCCATGAAGAAACGCCCCGTCATCCTGATCGCTTTGATCGTCATTTTGCCGATTGCAGCGCTGGCGTGGGCGGCGTGGCAGATCGCAGAAAACGAACAACTCGTTGTACAACAGCGTTATCGAACATTGATGGAGGATCGACTGCGAGATATCAATGTCACCGTAGATGACTACTTCAAAGCCGTACAACGAGACATTCAGACGCAATTAGAAATCGACTCCTTTGAACCAGATTTACTGAGACAAATCAGTCGCCAAGAACCTCGGCTGATGCAGACCTTCGTCCTGAGTTCCGAAGGACAACTGATTTATCCCAGTCCATTTGACGAGCTGAATTCTAATGAGCAAGAGTTCCTCATTCAGGCAGCCCGAATGTTCAGCGGGCAAGATTTAAAGGCCGCCGTCTTACGGTTGGAAAGCCAAGGCGGGAACACAATCAATTCCAACGGCTACAACAACGTTAGCTCGCTGAATCAGCAGCAATCGCTTACCCAAAGCAATGCCACGAATGCATTGC
>JBDWHY010000054.1:0-3840 GCA_039974975.1 Fuerstiella sp.
CTAAAATATGCCGTCCCTTCGGGACTCACCGGCTTACGCTCAGTTGCTACGCGGAAGTCGAAAATGTGGGTCACTTTGATATGCGTGGTACCCAGCGTTTCCATACCTCAGCCACGAAGTGGCGACATGATGTCGCCATGGGCGTCAGCCCATGGAATAGCAATCAATACCACCCCGTGAGTCCCGAAGGGACGGCAGGGGCGATCCGGCGGTAATCTCTGTCGCCCCTTCGGGGCTTCGCGCCTGTTTTGATCTTTTGAACCACGGGTTGGCACCCGTGGCTACAACATGCCGTCCCTTCGGGACTCACCAGCTTGCACTCAGTCGCTACGCGGAATTCGAAATCTGAATTCGAACTTCACGAGGAACCTGTTGAACCGCACGGCATTCACAGCCGTTTTTCAGCAACAACGACGGCCAAATTATGGCCGCTGGCCCATTGCCGCTCACCCTTTTGCCGCACAAACAACTGGTCGCTCAAACCACTGGCCCGGGCTGGAAGCGGAGACTCGTCACAATGCACCCGTCTGATACTTGCCAGGTCAAACACGGCAGTCGACCGCACCGAGCGAAATCGGCACGGCGCAGCAGAAAAGCTCGATGTCTTCTGCTGGCAAAACGGAATTCCGCTGTCAGCAGCGACATCGAGCTTTTCTTTGAGTCAACTTCGTCTGCAGGCCAAAGCCTCAACGACCCCAACTGCAGTGTGCAGGGCAGAGTCGTTTTGCTGTCATTGGCTGCACATTCTGAATCCCAAGGGACTTCAAAATGCGAAGGCTTAATTCTCTGGCAGTGCGAATGGATCGACGATTTGTGGCTTCTGAATGTTGCCGTTTCGGATCATGCTCACTGGAACACGACGACGAACAACTCGTCCATCTTCAATCACTCGGATCTTCTTCATGTTCTTTTTGAAGAGCCGTTTGGTGACGCCGGTGGTCTGACGACCGTTACCGCCCAAATACTTGTACTTACCACGTTGAACAACGTTGTTGCCAACGGCTGGCGTGTTATCGCCGTATAAAGCGATCAACTTGGCTCGCTTGATTCGCTTGTTTTTCTTGAGAGTGCTCATTTTTTTTCCTCTACAGATCGGCGACACAACGCCGGTTCCGGACGATTGCCCCCGAACGTGGGCGGGGAGGATACTGTTCACGTGCCCGAAGTTCAATTGTGATTTCCGGTTACGTCGGCAGGAAACTGACGAATTTCCTGTAATTTTTGTATTCCGACGCCTGTTTCCCGAGCAAATCTCAGTTTCGACACAGTCGCGGGGCTTGAGTCTACGATTTTACCATGGCTTTTTCGACCACAGACTCCATCTTCTTCAGCCCGACCACAGCGACTTCGGCAGGATCTTGTTCCCATAATTCGGGCCGAAACAGCTCTAAAGACAGATATCCCGAATACCCGGTGGCCACAATCGCTCGCAAATACGCGTGCAAATCGATCGCTCCGTCCCCCGGCATCACTCGATCGGGATCTCGTTGAGCGGCAGCGGCAGGAATCGCCAAAGCGTCATTGAAGTGTGAAATGGCGATTTGATCGGCCGTTAGCTTCGAAATTGCCTCAAATCCGCCTTCACCCACGTGGCAGTGAAACGGATCCAGCACGATGCAAGCATCGGGGTGCCCACTGCCTTCCGCAATTTCAATCGCATCGTCGATCGTCTTAATGTCTTCGACGAAACCCAAGTATTCGAACGCCGGACGAACTCCAAACTGCTGTCCTAAATTCAAAAGCTCGTGGTAGTGCCGTTTTCCCAGCTGTCGGTCGGCCGCCCCACGAGGAGGACCGGCCACCGTAAATTTGGCTCCCACAGCCGCCGCCTGCTCAAGCTTTCGTTTCGCAACATCCATGGCAGCCGCGTGAACACTTCCGGCAGGCTGAAACCAGTCCTTCATGTGAATGGTTGTCGGCACAGCCAAGCCCGAATCGCCTAAAGCCGAACACACGTCCTTCACTTTGCCGCCTGCAGCAACAAAAGCATCAATATCGTCGTGCCATAATTCAATGCCATCGTAACCCGCGTCGCCCGCCGCTTTGATTTTGTCCAAGATCCCAGAGGTCTTGATCGTGCTAGAATTCAGGCTGAATTTGAACGGGTGCATGGGCAATCGTTTTCAGAAAATGAAATGCTGGCAGTCTCCGCTCACTGCCCTTTCGAAAAAGGTAACTCGACGCGTGAGCGAGAAATATGGGCTGTTCAGAACCTCAGAGTTTCCAGCGGATTCATCCGTCGCTGACGCGTCGGGGAACCACTTTCAAGCTTTTTCAACGCGACGCTAAGGGTTAAGCAAAAACGAATGGCCAGTCAGCATGAATTTGAAATGTAGCCGATGTCGCCCGACTGCCAGACCGCCAGATTCCAAAAGTGCAACAATCGAGCTCGGTTCAGCTGCGATGTGCCGCGGAGATCAATCCCTCGCGACCCCTCTCAATCCACCGCGATCCCTCGCCCCACCGCGATCCACCGAGTTTACTCGTCGCGATAGAACTCGATCATCGCTCGACAAAAGTCCGGAAGGTCATCAGGGCGACGGCTGCTGATAAAGTGCCGATCGACAACCACCGATGCATCTTCAAAAAGTCCTCCGGCATTGATCAAATCATCTTTGATACCCGGAGACCCCGTTACCTTCACGTTTCGGTAGACGTCCGCCGAAATCGGAATCCAGCCACCGTGACAAATGGCAGCGACCTGCCGCCCCGACTCCGCAAATTCTTTCGTAATTCTTAACACCTCGGAATCACGACGCAGCTTGTCGGGCATCCATCCTCCAGCACACAGTAAGCCGTCGAATTTTGAAGTATCGATTCCGTCAATTGCGATGTCTGATACACACGGATAACCGTTCTTGCCCAAATACAGTTCGCCCGCCTTTTCACCGGCGATCACAAACGTGGCTCCTTCTTCAATCAGACGCAATTTGGGATACCACAGTTCCAAGTCTTCATAGTCTTTACCGACAAAGGCCAGAAACGATTTTCCCTGTAGCAGCATCAGCTTCATCCCATTGAATTATTTGAAATTCGAATTCGCAGTCACCTTTGCAGGGCAAACGAAAACACGACCGCATCGTGAAGAACAAAGCGGTCGTGTCAATGGTGTCACAGCAACGTTTTGGCAATCTCACGAAACGGTCTATTCAGACCACTTTAAGATCACCTTACCCGATTCACCAGACTTCATCGCATCAAAGCCCTGTTCGAAATCGGTGTAGTGTAACCGGTGAGTAATCACGGGGCTGATATTCAAACCGCTTTGCAGCATCACCGTCATCTTGTACCACGTTTCGTACATTTCGCGCCCGTAGATGCCTTTAATCGTCAGCATGTTAAACACGACCGTGTTCCAATCGATCGAAATGTCTTCGGCCGGAATTCCCAGCATGGCCACTTTTCCGCCGTGACACATATTTGCCAACATGTCTCGAAACGCAGTTGGATTGCCCGACATTTCTAAACCCACGTCAAAGCCTTCGCTCATGCCCAGTTCCTTCTGCACATCCGCCAACGATTCTTTAGCCACGTTGACCGTACGAGTTGCCCCCATTTTTTCGGACAACTGAAGTCTCCAAGGATTCACGTCTGTGATCACAACGTTTCTGGCTCCCGCATGACGAACAACGGCAGCCGCCATCTGGCCAATTGGACCTGCTCCGGTAATCAACACGTCTTCACCCAACACAGGGAACGACAAGGCTGTATGCACGGCGTTACCAAACGGATCGAAAATCGATGCGATGTCTCGATCAATTTCATCCGCATGATGCCAAACATTTGTCATGGGCAAAGCAATGTATTCGGCGAAAGCTCCCGGCCGGTTCACCCCAATGC
>JBDWHY010000055.1:0-3058 GCA_039974975.1 Fuerstiella sp.
GCCCGGAGGGCGACACAAGAATAGCCGGCGGTGTCAACCGCCGGTTAGCTGTCGCGACAAAAACAGCCCGGAGGGCGGCACAATTTCACTGCTGTCAGCGGATTGTGGTGTTTGAATCGCTGAAATTCGAGTTGAGCGCAGCGGCGAACTCAAGCAAGGCACAGCTGCCAGAATAAGTTGCGCTGGCTTGTTCTACACGAACACTTAAGCGGCTTGACGTTGGCCGGAATGATACTGGCGGCCTTGCTGTTCGGCATGAGATTTCATGTTCTCGGACCTCCCCGCACATGTGCTGCGGCCAAAGTAGCGACGCCAGTTCCAAACCAAGTCTTTGAACATGCTCGATTCGATTCCATGTTTCGACAACGCAGCAGGCACGATCGGTCGGTACCACGCACATTGCATTCTGCTTTAAGCGGAAACAAATCCAGTCCAGTGACGGCCAGTGTTCTCGCGGAACCGTCCGACGCTCAAACCATTGCAGACAGCAGTCGTTGCTTGATCGATTCTCCAGTTCCGCACAGCACGACCTTTGACGAGAATTTGATCAGCCTTCGAAATGTAGTGACCTTCACGGCAAATGTCTGATCCGTTTCCGGTGAGTGTGCACCCTGAATTCCTTAAATGCGCCGTCTTCCATCATGTCAACGCGGTCGTTTCATGCTTTGTTGAGGGGGCCAGCTTTTCAGATTGACGGTTGATCGCAAGTTCTGTTTCAGAACTTTTTTCAGTGCGGGAATGCCCTGCCGCAAGATGTTGAGGGGTGGTTGAAGCACGACACTTGAGCAGGCTTTTCAGGGCGTGTTCTGCGGACTCAGGAATTTCTAAACTGGAGTTAGAATACCGACTCTGGGCATTTGTAATCATTAGTCCGCATAAGACCGTATTATGTGGACGTTCGTATAATTCGGAGGGAACTCAGCACAAGAAGTGATGCAAACTCCAGCTCCGAATTGACTTCCGACAGTCCCACCCTTACTCTTCACTTTGTTTATGCCGACCTTTAACGCGGCAGTCCGTATAATTCTAGTTATGCCACAAGATTCTCGTCTGTGACTAAAGCCGTGACCGACAACCTTGCCGATCTCATTTCTCATGCGGAATCGCAGTTCTCGCTGCGGGTAATCTCGTTCTCCAACTACCGCCCAACGTTTCTTGGCGACTCCGACACTGCTCATGCAATCAAAGATTCTGATCTGCGTGATATCGAAGACGAGCGTTTCTTCGCGATTCGGGACTGGTTCCAGCAACATGATTGGCTACTTTCGCGGCAGCAATTAAAGACCCCGCCATTCAACGGGACCCAGCATCATTATCTGGCCCCAATAGAATACTTGACGGTCGACACTGTCTATCACGCAACTCGAGTGGCGAATCTCTCGCTGATCACCGATGGCGGCTTGCAACCTGCAACTGCCGACAGTTGTAACTTCGATCGCCTCGATTCATTTGGCTACATCTACGTCACCACCGCACTTGGGCAAGTCGGTGACTACAAAAACGAAAACTTAGGTACTGCACATTGGTGGGCAGAACTCTTCGCGATGGACAACCGCCACAGCGATCGAGATTGGTGTGTCGTGCAACTCGACTTATCGGGTCTGGGGGATATCATTTGTTTCAATGACCTCTTCAGTCGAACGGGTGTCGTGCTCCGGCCGTCTGACCCTATCGATCCCGCTCGGCTAAAACGCGTGGCATAACAAAAAAATGCACCGGAGTTGCCGTCCGGGTCGAATATGAAATCAACGCCGCTGGCGGCAATCCGGTGATTTTAGATGTTATCCCGATTAAATTTGCCTCCACACAATACTCAATAATTCTACAATGAAGATCAACGTGAAATGCCCTTCTTGCGGCAAAGCGAGCAAAGCCAATCCCGAACATGTGGGCAAGCGTGCAAAATGTAAATGTGGCTTCGTTTTTGAAATTCAACCTGAATTCGACTCGGAAGTTATTGACGCCGAGCTTGCAGATAATCCAAGTGACGGACACAGTCCCGACCCGTCGCTCGATGCTGAAGTCAGTGCGCAGTTAGAACCTCCGAAGTCAGATCCGCTCCCCACTCCGACACCTCCAACTAAATCTTCTACAAATTCGATAATGGCGAATTTTGACACTTACGCCGAATACACTAACGCCAAAAGCTGGAGAGCAATTTGTGATTTAAATGGTGTGGCACTAGATTCTTTTGGAGCCAAGAAAGAAATCAAAAGGTTGCCCGAATACTTGGAACCTGACGAAGTTGTATTCGCTCTAACGTCCGGCGTTATGGCCCAGTCTAAGACTTCAAACTCCTTTGATTTTGGCGCAAACACTTGGCTTGTTGTGCTTACAAGCGACAGGTTTCTTTTTCTTGACGCCGCGATGCTAACTAACTCCGTTGACACTCAAAGCATACGACATGACAGAGTGCAGGCTGTTTCTGCTAGTCAAGGCTGGGTGCTCGGTAAGATCATGTTGGACTTAGGGAGTAGGGTACTAACTATTGATAATTGCCAAAAGGCAACTGTAAAGGTCGTTGCCGATTTGGCAAATAAATGGCTCAAGGAGTTAAGCAACAGGAGTAATGCTCCTGCCGTTCCGCCGCAGGCTCAAGCGACAGCGGAAGAATCTCCTTTGGACAAGCTTGAAAAGCTCGCAAAACTTCACTCGATTGGTGCACTTTCAGACGACGAGTTTAACGCAGCAAAAACGAAAATACTTGCCTCAATTTAGATCCCCGCACGCGTCGGAGGCATGTTGCCTGCCAGCTAAGCCAATTCTTAAGCTGAGATGCTGGATAACAAAACATGCACCCGAGTCGCGAAGTTTGGGCGTTTTCAAATGGACAGTCACTCGTCGCGACCGGGTGAAAGTAGACATTATGCTGCTGTAATATGATACGTGCGTACCATGCACATTACATTCTGCTTTAAGTAAGGTAGGCCGGATCCAGGAGCGAAGCGACGCCGCTCCGGCAATCGGGCTCCGTCTGCATATTGACAAAATGCCGGAACTGCGCTTCGCTTGGTCCGGCCTACGAGTTCGATGCGGATCCATCTGGTACCACGCATAT
>JBDWHY010000056.1:0-5754 GCA_039974975.1 Fuerstiella sp.
GCGTAGCCCCGAAGGGGCGACAGAGATTACCGCCGGATCGCTCCTGCCGTCCCTTCGGGAAAAACCAAGGGGACAACCACATCTATTAACAGCATGTTCGACAACCTCGGCGCGGACAATTTGAAACACAGAGGCACAGAGGGCATGCGCGGACGGATCCTCTGTGTCCTCTGTGCCTCCGTGTTTTGAATGAGAGGGAGCTTGGGTGGGCTCATCGCTCGGTACCACGCATCTCAAAGTGACCCACATCTTCGACTTCCACGTAGCGACTGGCGCAAGCCGGTGAGTCCCGAAGGGACGGCATATTGTAGCCACGGGTGCCAACCCGTGGATCGGAAGATCAAAACATGCGCGTAGCCCCGAAGGGGCGGCAGAGATTACCGCCGGATCGCTCCTGGGGAAAGGGGGATCACAGAACTGACGTGCGATCCAAACGCTAAATCAACAGGCCCTCACGCGTCGGGTTCCCTTTTTCAACGGCCAGCTAGCACCGTCTGCTGATCGTAGCAGTCTCTGCAGGAGCTCACGATTCGAGCTTTAATTCCCCTTGCGTTCTCTGTAGTCCAACTGTCCTCGCCAGCCCAATTTTCTGTGCAATGTGCGGTAGTAACTGTGGCCGGGAAAACGGACCAGTTTAAACGTCGGCTTGGCTCGTTGAATCACGATGCGGTCTTCGCTTGCGATGGGGCGTTTTGTTTGACCGTCGATCACCAACATGACTCCATCGGGTGGATCCACGACAGTTAGTTCAAAAATGCGGTCGGCGGAATCGACGATCGGGCGCACGGTCAGAGTATGAGGACAGATGGGCGTCAAGCTGAAGGCCTGAAGTTCTTGCCGTAAAATCGGGCCACCGGCGGAAAGATTATGAGCCGTTGAACCCACAGGAGTGCTCACGATTAATCCATCGCAGCTAAACGTAGTGACGTGTTCTCCGTCGATTTCGAGATTGATATCCAGAATTTTTAACGATCCACCGCAGTTCACGGTGACTTCGTTCAAGCCCAAATCCGTTTGAATTCCGTCAGCCGAGTGGTGTTGGCATTCGAACATCAAGTGTTCTCGAACCGTATAACTGTCGTTCATCAGACAGTCCAAATTTTCAAGGAATTCTTCGGGGCTTAAGTCGGCTAAAAAACCGAGCCGTCCTAGGTTGATTCCGACGATCGGCAACTGGTTGTTGCCCAGTTGTCTGCAACCTCGAATGATCGAACCGTCTCCGCCCAAAATCACAACCAGATCAGCTTCGTCAGCTCCGGATAAAGTTTCCTCTCGAGAAAACTGCCCCACGATGGAAACGTTGGCTTTGGCTTCCAAAATCGGCAGCAGTGTGTCTAACGCTTCCAGCACTTCCGGGCGGTCGCTTCCGGTCAAAACAATCAGTTTCAGTTCGCCGTTGGTCATAGTTTTCGTTCGCATTGCTGCGGATCGCGAGAAATTTGTTGAGGATTCTTGATCAAGTCTGCGGTTCACTTCGTTCTAGCCAACTGAAAGGCTGATTTCGCAGTGAAATCGCCCCCCGTTCGCCCGTAGGCCACACGTCTGTGCCAGGGTTTTCGGTTTCCGCTGGTGCAGCCTAACGATGATGTTCGCAATTGAGTATCCTGTGAACAACGACACCGAACGATTCATTGAGGAAGAAGTCGCAAGACATGCTGGGACGTTTTATTCTTATCCTGGTGCTGGTGCCAATCATCGAAGCGGTACTGCTGTTTCAGTTGCTTGAAAGAGCAGGATTGCCGAAAACACTGCTGTTGATTTTTGGCACGGGCATCATTGGCATTAGCATTGCAAAACGCCAAGGAATGCAAGCTTGGAGCGCCGTGCATGCTCAGATGCGAGGTGCTCAAAATCCGTCTCAAGAAATCATGAACGGAGTCATGATTTTGTTTGCAGGAGCATTCTTGATGACTCCGGGAATCATCACCGACGTCGTCGGTTTTTTACTACTGATTCCCGCTTTAAGAATCAGTATCGGCAAATTCGCCGTCAAATGGTTTAAGACCAGAACGATTCAAACGTTCCAAGCATCGGCCGCAACAGCTTCGGGAATGCAGGAGCAATTTTCAGATGCCATGGATCCGCATACGAATTCTGGCCAGTTTCAAGACGATGACCAAGAAGGGCCGACCGTGCGAGTCATCGACCCAAATCGTGATTCGCCGTAATGTGATGGAACGCCGTTTGATGGAACACCGTGTGAAGCACAACACAGTTTCAAGCATGCAACTTTTGTGAACCACTGATTCAGCTTGATGACTGATTGAGCTTGATGGAAGACTCACTTTGAATTTCAGAATGTCTAAACCGTCTTACCACCTTCAAATCAACTCGTCATGGATGGGAACAAATTCCATGCTCCCCATCCACTTTCTTTTCGCAGGCCGAATCATTTGGGCCATCTTGTTTACCGTCCTGACGTTCACAATCAGCGGCTGCGGTCGAGCGGATTCGACTTCAGAACGCAAAGAAGTGGCGGCCGAACAAGTCACGTCTGAACCTGCGAATTCTGACAGCCAACAGGCGGGCGATTCACAGCTGAAGCTGCCCGCGCAAACGAAAGAACGGCTTCCCCAAAGTGATCAATCCTTGACCGCCCCTGCCGTTGGCGATTCACAGCCGAATAAAGACGATGTTGGTGGTTCTGCTGCTGGTGGTCGTGTTGGTGGTCAGGAAACGTCGTCGACAGGATACCGTTTGCCGAAACTTCGCATGGCTCCTGCTGATTCCGTGTTAGCCCAACACGGTCTTCGCAAGGTGGAATCTCGACGGCTGATTTTGATTACAGATTCAGACGACCGAGCTCTCGACCAGCTTCCCGGTTTGGCCAACCAGCTCTTCGAAGCCCTGCAAGAGTGGTTCGGAGAACTTCCACCAGCGGCCGATGGTTCAGACTTTCAGGTACTTGGCCACGTGATGATTGATCGAGATAAGTTTCGATCCGCCGGTTTGTTACCCGATGAATCTTTCACCATTCGTCATGGTCGGCATCGCCGCTATGCATTTTGGGCAGGTTATCCAGACACCGACTATTACCGTCGTCACTTGGCTTTACACGAATTCGTGCACTGCTACATGACATGCGAAAACAGAGTATTTGATGTGCCTCCTCCGTGGTATCTGGAAGGCATGGCCGAACTGTTTGGAACTCATCGCATCGAACCGCCCCCATCAGATGGCTTCACCAGTGCGGCTCGGCCAACTGCCGATCAAGCTGCTGCCGTTCAAGCAACGTTTGGCGTGATGCCAGAATCAGCGGCAGGCTTTGAAGGCTGGGGCCGAATTCGAGCCATCCGTGAAGGTTTTTCCGATGGCGATCATGATCAGCTGTCCGAACTGCAGATTCCAACTTTCGAACAAGTGGTGCCCCAAGTTGTGGCCGTGTTTGAATCTCCGTTCCAATATTCATCATCATGGGCAGTGTGTTGGTTTTTAAAACATCATCCCGACGCGGCGGCCGTGATGCCCGCTTTGGCCAAGCAGCGGACTTACCCCGGTTTTCTGGCAGAATGGGAACGACAGCAAAACGACATGGGAAACCGGTTGGCCGTGGACTGGCTGCTATTTTGCGAACAGCTGGATTTTGGCTTTGATGCCGATCGCTGCTTCCCCAAACATTCCGAAACAACACCTTCACCGTCGCAGGTCAAAGATGGCTCTGCAACAGTCCGTATCACGGCTCAGCAGGGTTGGCAGGACAGCACGGTTGTCGTTCGCAGCGGAGCGACGATTGATTTTCGCTGCGACGGACGCTGTGTCATGAACGAAACGACAAAACCGTGGGAAAGCACGCCCAACGGTCTCAGCATCGAATACTATCGTGGCAACCGATTGGGGCAGGTCGTCGCAGTGCTGGTATCATCCAACGGAAAGAAGATCACCGATCGAATTCCCATAGGTGCCTCAGCAAAGTTCACCGCCAATTTTGATGGGCGTATTTGGCTACAAGTCAATGATGCGGTGTCCACGCGAACGAGCAATTCGGGCAAATACGAAGTCCAGCTGGAGTGGTCTGAGTAATGCGGTCTCGGTTGTTTGCAGGTCTGATCAACAGGCCCGTGTTTTCATTGGTTGCAGTGACCCTTGTCACCGCCATTCTGGCCGCCGGCGCGCTGCTATTGAAAATCGAATTTAGTCCCGACCAAGTTTATGTTGGTCGAGACGGCGAAGTGGAATTTAGCGAGCAGCACAAGCAGCAGTTTCGCTTCGAAGACAGCTTAGTGCTGGTGCTGTTGCAAGACACATCAGACAAATCCTTGGTGCGACCTGATTGCCTAAAATGGGCTCGTCAATTTTCGGCGGCTGCAGCAAAATTGCCCTCCATTCGAAACGTCACATCTTTGGCGACGTTAAGCAGACCTCGAATCAATCTCTCTTCAGAAGACGGCTTGCAGTGGCTGCCTTTGCTTCCCGAAGAATACGATTCAGACCAAGAACTACTGCAAGAACGCTTAAAGAGTTTGCCTTTATTGAATGACCTGTTGATCAGTTCCGATCAATCTCTGCTGTTGACGTTAATTGACCTCGAACCGTCTCAACGGCAAGTGGCTTTGGCAACAGGGCACATTCAAAACATTGAAGGCATACTGAAAACTTTGCCCAGCCCGAAGGGAACTCGCACGCTCATCACCGGAGTTCCCGCGATTCGAGTGGACGTGATTCGCAGTATCATGGCCGACCAAATTCAAATGGTGCCCGTGTGCAGCGGTCTGTTTTTACTGGTGTCGTTGCTGATGTTTCGCAGTCCTTGGGTGACCGGATTAAGTTTGCTGTGCGTCCTATCAGCCGTTGCTTGGACGATTGGCCTGATGGGTTGGACGGGCAGCGTGTTTTCGGTGATGAGCAACGTGATTCCCAGCTTGATCTTGATCATTGCCGCAGCCAACAGTGTTCACATCATCAGTCGTTTTCAAGGCATCTGCCGAACGCTGTTTTCCAACAACAAAGCAGCAGCTGATCACGATTCTGACGCTGTCTCCGAAGCGGTATCCGACGACACGATTTATCGCTTGGCTGTGCTGCAAACCATGCAGGAAATGTCAAGCACTTGCTTTCTGACTTTAGCCACCACCGCAGTGGGTTTTGGCAGTCTTGCGGTAGCTCGAGCAGACGTCTTAAAAGCGTTGGCATTTCAATCCAGCAGTGGAATGTTTGCCAGCTACTGCACTTTAATGTTGATCATGCCAAGCACGTTATGGGTGTGTCGGCGAAGTTTGTTTCGCAAGACTTGGATCACGAAAGCGAAAGCAGCTTCTTTGAACAACGAGTCTCAACAACCGCACCTCCAAACAGCGGCTTCAAAATTTGCAAATCGTTGGTCGGCCTTTGTCATTCGATCGGGTAAGTCGATTACCGCCATCATGTTGGCGATCGCTGCCATCGCGGTGTGGTGGTGTACTGACTTACGAATTAATTCCTACTTGTTTGAAACCTATTCCAGCGATCACCCGGCAATGGAAGCCGTTCATTTAATGGATGATCGAATGTCGGGTTTGGTGTCGTTGGAAGTGCAGCTGGAAGCACCTGATTCCGATCGTTTTTTAGAAACCGACGTCGTTGTTGCTCTGCGAAAAATCCAGCAGCACATCTCAGATGACGACCGCATTTGCTTTTACCGAGACTACGTGCAGTTTGTTGCGGAATTCGATTCTGGCAGATTGCTGAAAGCCAGCGACGAGCAAATTCCTAAGGCCGTTCGTCGCTTAAACTTCATTCTTTCAAAGTTGAAGAACGATGGCATCACCTCAGCGTTCG
>JBDWHY010000057.1:0-1862 GCA_039974975.1 Fuerstiella sp.
CGCGACTGTCTGATACGAAGCGGAAGGGCTGACTGAGCCTGTCAATGTGACTGCCGGGAAGCTGCTGAGCCAAACTTCACACCGCCCACACCACGACGAGGAAGCCGAAGACCAAACAGCACACCCACACGCAAAGGGAAACTGACACTGCTAACGTCCGCCGTCACCGGGCGGCGAGAGTAAAACTAACTGTCAGGGGACGCGCTGCCGCCGCTCCGGTGCACGGCATGGTTATCCGATCGACTGTACCGCACTGAAGGGGTCACTTCCTTACCGTCATCTACGGCCTCAGCAATTTGCCCTTTCACCGATTCTGATTTTGGCAATTGAAGAAGCAGTTCTGACAGATATTCATGATGGCCTAACTGCGGCCGTGCGTACCACAAATCATCACGTTTGGATTTCACAACAATCGTTCGGTGAAGAAATTCGTTGCCTCGGCTGTCTTCAATCACCACGTCAACCAACGTTGGTTTATGCCAACCCTGCGAAAAAGCGCTGGCAACCTCACGCTGCTTCGGCGTCGTCAATGGCTGCGCAGAATACACCCGGACAACCCTACCATGTGAAGAAAGTGCACTAGTCTCTCGAAAGGGCTCGACGCCCTTAAAGAGCGTCGTGCTGTTACGGAACATGACGTAATAGTTGACTGGATCGGTGCGACCCTCACAAAAGCTTTTGGTGCGAGCCTCATTGAAAGCGTCAAAGTCGCGTAGAACGTATGCTCTGACTAAGTCGACTGCTATTCCCTCAGGGGACTCATGTGACGTCGGGATTCTCTCTTCAGGATCGGCAGCATTGACGATCTCTCGGCGGGAAAAGCCTAAACAACCAATTGCTGCAACGACCAATATCGTCTTAAGGCTCATGACAGCTGTGATCCAGGTAGTGTATAGATGAACGGATAACGCCGACGATCACGGGATTGTCGACGAGCGACTTTGATCTGAAAATTCGGCGTGATACACAATTCCCGTGCATCGTTTTGTTAGCTGGCCGGGGCAGGGTGCAGCGTAGCTTGCTTTTGCGTACGAGCACAGTGAACCGTGACTGTCGATTGCATGGAAAGTTCAAACGAACTGTTATTGAACCAATCACAGAATCGATCGAAGTCCAGACGGTTGGTACGAAAGAAGTCAGGGTCGGGACGAAATGCGATCTCCAACCCAGTTGAGTCTGTGAACGACACTCGTTCGGCAGGTCCAACTTGGACGCCGCGAATGAAGCGTGTTTGCCATATGGCACCGTCGCGGCTGTTGTTGACCATGAGCCACTTGCTGAGTGCCGTGACGCACGCCATTCCGGGACCACATAGATTTGAATTTTGGGAATCCTGCTTAAGGTGGCGACACCCTGGGGCCATTGACCCGAAGATGATCTCAGTTGCAGTTTGACCGTTGTGAAGGGCTTCAAGTGGAAGTCCTGGGCCGTTGTCACGAACGGTTGCGGAGCGATCATCGTTCAGTTCGATGTACAATTCTGCAGCTTGGTCGGCAAGTATCAGGTCAAGTGAGACACAAAGCGATTCCTGCAAGAGAACATCAATGGATTCTGGGGCGTCGAGGTCGCCCACATACATTGCCGGCCGACGGCGGATGGCATCAAGATCTTCAAGGTGCTCAATGCTGTCTGCGCTGTAATCTTCACGCATGATGCTTTGCCAGCTAACGTCAACGATCACCGGACCGTGGAGTGAAAATGTGAAATCAAAAATCTGCCAAGCCCACGGTTCCGAGTGCACCGTTTTGTTAGCAGCTGATATTGAGCCATTCCCCAATGTGAGTCAAGCAACTTACTAAGGTCTGACAGGAAGCGGAAGGACTGACTGAACTTAAAAATGTGACTGTCTGGAAGCTGTTGTG
>JBDWHY010000058.1:0-1044 GCA_039974975.1 Fuerstiella sp.
CTGAAATTCAAGCCAAAGGCTTTGTTCAGTGCGGTGTGAGCCAAGGTCTTCCTGGTTTCTCAAACCCAGACAGCAGCGGCGCATGGTCCGGTCTTGATGTTGATGTTTGCCGCGCAATCGCAGCCGCGATCTTTGGCGACGGTGACGCTGTCAAGTTCACTCCATTATCCGCTAAAGAGCGTTTCACGGCTCTTCAGTCAGGTGAAGTGGATATTCTGTCCCGTAACACGACATGGACAATGACACGCGACGCCAGCTTGGGCCTGAACTTCTCAACCGTTACTTACTATGACGGTCAGGGTTTTATGGTTCGCAGTGACATGGAAATTGGTTCAGCACTTGAGCTGAGCGGGGCTTCTGTCTGCACGAACACAGGTACCACAACTGAATTGAACGTGACTGACTACTTCCGTGCAAATAACATGGAATTTGAAATCGTTGCATTTGAAAAAGCGGACGAAGTTGTTGCTGCTTACGACGCTGGCCGTTGCGAAGTTTACACAACTGATGCGTCTGGCCTTTATGCTCAGCGTTTGAAATTGGAAGATCCCGGCGCGCACACTGTTCTGCCAGAAATCATTTCCAAAGAGCCACTTGGACCAGTTGTTCGTCAGGGTGATGATGGTTGGTTAAACCTTACTAAATGGGTAGTATTCGCATTGGTGAATGCTGAAGAGCTTGGTGTTACCAGCGCAAATGTTGGCGATATGATGGATTCGAAAAACCCTTCAGTTGCTCGCTTGATGGGTACAGCCGGCGGTTATGGCGAAATGATCGGTCTCGAAAATGACTTCGCTGTGAAAGCCATTAAAGCTGTTGGAAACTACGGTGAAATTTTCGACCGTAACGTGGGCCCAGATACACCACTTGGCATTGCTCGCGGCGTTAATGCGCTGTGGTCAAATGGTGGTTTGATGTACGCTCCGCCACTTCGTTAAGTGCACTTACATCCGGCCGGAAATCTCAGGATCTCCGGCCGGAACTTCATTTCGCGAGAAACGTAAGACAAAGAAACCGCGAAACGACTTTAGGCAAACACTCAAC
>JBDWHY010000059.1:0-26023 GCA_039974975.1 Fuerstiella sp.
TTGACGTTGGGCTAAGCCAAGTGTTCCAGCCGAGCAAGGGCTGAGGGCTGCCATCTTTTGAGAGTTTTAAAGCGGAAACATCTTGCCGCCGCAGAACAAGTTGAATGTCGAAATCTTTTTCTGGGCCGACGTAAAACCGAATCATTTCAGCGATGGAATCAAGTGTTTCTCCCGGCAAGAGTTGCTCGAATTTTTCTGATGAAAGCGGTCCAATTCTTACTCGGAACCGACTTTGCACGTCCCACGCTCGGCTTCCAATCACGGCAGATTCACCCAGCTTAAGATTTTGTCCCAATGGGTGAGCAGCAGAGGGAAGGCTGGTTTGCAATTCTGTTGGAAGGTCCAGCCACTGTCCGACAAACTGAATCACTTCTGTGGGCACGTCGAAATAGCTTTTCAGAATTTGCTCTAAGCCGATCGCATTTCGGCAACGTTGAGCCGTCAGACCGCCGTAAAAAATGAGGGCTTGGTCGTCGAATGAAAACTGGTGTCGTAGGCCCGGAATTTCGAGGCCAACCAAGCTGAAAAGGCACCGAGTAAACAGGTCATCTTCGTACTCGGAAGCGAACAAATTCCTTTCATACCGAAACTGAAACCGATACTTTTCCCACGCCCGATAGAAGAATGAAATTGCTCGGTGGTTAAACAGATCGAAGAATTCACGGAGTGTGTCGTCCTTGATGCTTTGATGAGAACGTTCGATTACCAGTGATGTGTAATGCTGAGGCAGAACTCCGTTAGGGCCAGTGAGCCCCATAAAGGAAACCATCATGTCAACGGGAATGCGATCAGCGGAAGTCGATTCGTTGACGGAATTGCGGCCGTTTGTCTCGTTGTCCGCCGCTTCGCTTTTGCGTTGAGTGCGCGAACGTACAGACGCGATTTGTCCCGGAGGAAAAGACAGCGATGGCATGGCACGAAAACGAATGGGTTCTTTATGGGGTCCGCTGTCCCCACCAATCGGACTGGGGGTAGGGTGCTGTCGTTCGCCCATCAAGAACAATTCAATCAAGCGCACCGCTTGAAAGAAATCGAATTCATGAGGTTCATCCAGTAGCTCTTGAATTAAGTCAGAGCGTGGTTGCCGGTCTGTGGCGGCCATGTCCATGGTTTCCCTTTTTGTGCATCTCGTTTGACCGTGGTCGCAGAAAGCCGGGTGTATGAATTGATTGAAGTGTACATGCCCAAAAACTGATTCAAGATCGACGAAAACAGGTAGGCACTGTCTCCGATAAAGTTTTCATCCTCGAACATCAATTTGACTAAGGTGCCTCGAGCAAACGTGCTGCCAATTCGTTGGACATCTCTTTCACTAGAAACAGCCTTCAGGCCATCAACAAGGTTGCGTGTTTGGATTGATTCCTTGACGTCATTTAGCACTAAGATTTCGCGAAAAGCATCGACCGCATCTTTGGAATCAAGCAGGGTCAAATGATTCAGTGACAGTTGCGAGATAAGTGGCCACAAGTTGCGACGCCCAAGATGTCGCCGTTGCGTCGGCGTCGGAGCAATCAGACATTCGATTTCTGATACCGGACCACCTCCGCCGACAAGATCAAATTGAACCTGCCCCGCTGTACGTTGCTGAGCCAAGGCCTCCGGCAGGTCTCGGTTAAAACAAACTAAGTTGGTGTAAATGGTGCCTCGAAGATTTCGCCGAGCTGAAAAATTCGGGTCGACCAATGAAATCCACATTTCTGTGGCTTTATTCAAAGTGCCCGCGTCACCGTCAACTGGCCCGGGTCGACGAGTGGCATGCCAGTAACCTGTTTTGTCCGATGAACCGGAATGTTGAACAGAATAGAATGGTCCGAACGGACGAATTTCGCCGTCGTCTGTTTCCAATCTGACGTCGCGAATGGAATGCACCTCCATGGCATTTTCAGCGCGAGCATCTGGAATGATGCGGTACTCGGTTCCTCGATACGACATGGGGATCGCATCCGCCGTGCGGTGAAACAAATTAATGACAGGCGTGCAGCCCATCAGCAATGTCTCTGCCGAGACGACGTTTTCGAGTTCCTCTGGAAAGTCCTTCAGTAGCAACGACAAGTGCAGTTGATTGCCCATGCTGGCGAGCAGATCTGGGGTGATTCCCGTCACTTCAAAGAACAAGAATTTTTGTGGCAGAACGAAATATTCTGTGAGCAAACGATAGCCGGGAAACGATCGAGGATTATCTGGAATAACGGCTTCATCGGGGCCTAGACCAACATGCCGAATGCACTCTGGCGACAAAAGTTTGACGTGCCCTTCATCGTCGTCCAGTACGATTTCGATGCAGTCTTCCAGAACGCATTGAAGCAGTTTGGCCGCCTTTTCGAAGTTCGAAATATTGATGTAAAAGCGGAAGCTATCAAGCTGATAATTGCTTAGCTTCGCTTTGGAGTCGAACGTGCTTAGTCGAAAGCGAAGAGCGGATGCGGCCGTTCCTTTTTGTGGAGTCGAAGGGCCTGAAAACGGCTGCTGTAACAGTCTGACGCCATCAACATTTAATGGGAAGAGTTTGACAGGATAGCACGTTTGAAATCGGCACTGATGCCCCTGGATTTCTTCGGTTTCAAGACTGCGTCCCGCTGGAATCGAAAGCCCGGCGGGATGATCCACCTGCGCCGGGTGGAGCCCGAATTTCAGGATCGACATTGATGGCACGGGAGTCACCATGTGCGGGTAAAGAATTCCAAGCATCGCATCTGCGAGCTCGGGAAAACTGTCATCCAGCTTATGGCGAGTTCTTGCGTTGAGATACGCGAACGCTTGAATCAGCCGTTCGACATGCGGATCACGTATGTCGGCTCCGCTCAGATTCAGGCGGTTGGCGATCTTTGGAAAGCGATCCGCAAATTCGCCAGCAGAGTGCCGAAAGTAGTCGAGTTCTCGTTGATACCACGCATCTAATGTGTCACTCATTTGCTTACCAATTATTCAATTTCAAACTGTCCGGTGGCGGATTCCATACTGGAATTAAACTGAACTCGTTGTTCGCCCCCTTCGATCATGAGCGTGGCTTCAATTCGAAAACGGAATGTGCGGTCGTATTGATCATCGTTGTCCATCGGCAATACCTTGACTTCCGAAAGACGCGGTTCAAAAAGGCTGATGGCTTTTCTAATCGCTTCCACCATGACGTCTGATTCGTCAGCAACATTTAGGCTGGCAGCTGTGAAATCTGGAATGCCATAGTTGATCAGTGAATTGTCAATTTCATCTAATTCTGGCGGCCATGCGACACATCGGTAACGAGTGTTGAGAAGGTCTTCGAGGTCACGTCGGACACCTCGCTGAATGATTCGCAATTTTTCAACATCATCTGGCGCGGCTTCTCGCGATGTGGTTGGGTCATCGTCCAATAACCGATCCAGTAACGACAGCCGCACCGCCTCTTTCTCGTTCGCTCCACTGCTCACTGATTCTGCCTTCTTGTCGCGATTGAAAAAGCCTGCTGTTGCCGTTTGATGTCTGGAAATCGTCACGATCGAATCAATGGGCAATTCGCTTGCAACCAACCTTTTGCCGCCAGTTCACACTGCCAGTCGCTCACTCTGCCGCCAGTTGACACTGCCTTAAATCTCACACTGCCTTCAATCTCACACCGTCGCCGGCGAGGAAAAGGCATGCTCAGACGTCCAGGTGAAGCGGGTTTGTTAAGCCTGTTTTTTGAAAGTGATTTCCTTCACTTCAGTGATTGCGACGACGTCTTCATCGAAGAGCCAGTCTCGCTGTCCCACTCCAAGTATGGGCGCGGTTTCGCTTTTCTGAATCCAGTCTGTAGAACGACCGGTTCGAATGTTTTCGTCAGCGGAAGCATGAGAATTGTGGTACAACGCGGGCACGTGAACTCGCCCGGAAACATCGCCCACCGTGACAATCTGAGCAGCTCGCCAAAGCAAATCCGAGAGATGTTCGATCTCAGAAAATTCCAACGAAATGATTTGTTCTGCGGTCAGCCAATAGTATTGCCCCGTCGCGGTAAAGACTTCGATGTTGGGGCCGAGCAGATCGTCGAGATCTCGCATTCCAACGAATGCTTTTCCATTGCACTCGCCCGTCATTTCGGGTTCCCGCTCGAACGCCTCGGCGATTAGCTTCGCGGCGCTTTCGCAGTCGTCATTGTTCAGTGATACGAGTGCTTTTAAACGCAGCTGTTGGGCGGGTGTGGGCTGTGCCAAGAATTCGGGAACTCGCCCCTGTTCAAACACTTCCCGTCGGCAGATTTCTGAGCGGATCAAGTGTCTGATCAATGACACGCCGACTGCAGAATCTGCGTCGATTTGAATGGCGGCTTCCAATTGTTTGTCGGCACGTTCAAGGTCGCCGGCAAAACACAAGACTTCGCACAGGATGCTTCGAGCGCCAATGTCTAAGGGGTTATTCCGGACTGCCTCAGTCGCCGATATGACGGCGTCGTCTAAGTGACCATTCTGGAAGAGTTCGACAGGAGAAGGCATGGTGAGAAGGTTCTTTCTGTTAGGTCATTAGTTCAACGCGTCGAGCCGTCAGTGTCATGCTGGAGGTCAATTCATCCAGTTGATAATGCGGCAAAAGGCGAATGGTCATCATGTATTTACCCGGCTGACCGGGAATTTCATTCACTTCGACATCAGCTTGTTGCAGAGGATACTGAGCCTTCATTGAAGGGGCGGCTCGTGAGTCCGGTGTGACGTAGTCGACGAGCCAGTTCTGAATATCGTTTTGCACTTCCATTGGGCTGAGATTCGATCCCAGTTTGTTGCGAGCATGAATCTTGACGTAGTGGGCGACTCGTGAGCAGCACATGACGTATTGCAACATGGCTGAAATCTTGGCATTCGCAGTTGCAATCGGATCGTCGTAACCAACAGGCTGATGCACAGATTGATTGGAATAGAAAACCGAATGCGGTGAATCTTTGCAATTCGACAAGGGGATAAATCCCAAGCCACACAGTTCCGATTCCTGATTGTCTGACAATGCCACATCGACGCTTGTTCGATGAGCAACTCCATAGGCATCGGTACCGAAGGCGCTGCTGGGAAGTCCTGTCACGAGGCCTCCACCGTCAACACCTCGTTCGACACCTCTGATGTCCGCAAACCATCCGCAGTCAGCGAAGGCTCGAAGAACAACGGCTCCCATCGCCCATGCGGCGTTACCCCATAGGTAATCTTGTCCATCTGCAGAGCTTACATCTTCGCTGAATCGAAAACCGGATAAATGGCTTCCATCATCGCGATAGGGTTCTCGCATGAGAATTCGAGGAAGCGTGAGTCCCAGAAATTGTGAGTCTGTTCGGTCACGAAGAGAACGCCATTTTCGGTGTCGGTCCTGTTGAAAAATGCGTTCCAAATTGACCGGCTTTTCAAGATCTGAAAAGCTATCGAGTCCGACGAGGTTTGGGCTGGCCGCGGCGACGACAGGAGCAAACGCCGCAGCGCCGACTCCGGACAGCTGTGTCAGCAGATCCAGATCATCGGGGTGATTTGTGAATTCGTAATTGGCCAGCAGCATTCCATACGGCGTTCCACCTGCTGTGCCAAATTCTTCTTCGTACACTTTTTTGAAGAGCGAGTTGGAATCGAATTCGGACGATTTTTCAAAGTCCCGCTGCAGCTCTCGCTTTGACACGTCGAGCACTCGGATTTGAATGCTGGCATTCTTTTCTTCAAATCCTTGTTCACCACTTAGCTGTTGTCGAGTTGCCCAAAGATAATGCAGTCCTCGCCAAGCAGATTCCAGTGCTTGAAATTCAGGACTGTGGAGAACTTGGTTGACCTGCTCGGAAAGTAGTTCGTCGATTCGAGAAATATCACGAGACAGGGCGAACTTCGCTGATTGAAGTTCTTCGTTATTCTTAGGAAGGCTGCCAAGCCAAAGTCGCATTGAATCTGCGTGGCTGGTTGCCGATAAAAATTCCGTCAGATCGCTGTGGCCCGTCACTTCGCTAGCAGCAATTTGGTCACCATCAACAAGTTGATCCAAGAGGCTGAATGACTTTCCACGATTCGCAACTTCGGAACCAGATTCCGAGGGTGCAAATGCTGAGCTGTCTGCTTGTTGAAATTCGTGCGCTGACACAAGGGTCCTTCAAATTTTGAGGACAGAAAAATAGAATTCTGCCGCAAAAAGACCAGACCGACGGACTGAATGTCCGCCGGTCTGTGTCTGATTTTAAGAGGCGTTTGTCCTCAAGCAGACGACTTATCTACTGAGGCGTTTTGTTAAGCCTTCTTGGGCAGCTTAGCCACCATTCGCAATGACGTTGTCAATTCTTCCAGCTGCAGCCAAGGCCGCATGTGGGCAACAGCGTTGTAAGAACCCGGTGCGCCCGGAATTTCTTCAACGGTAATTGCCGCTTCGGCCAATGGGTATTTGGCCTTCATTTCAGCTGACGGCTTTGGATCGTCAAGCACGTAGTTCGAAATCCAGCGTTTCAGGAAGTCTTCCATGTCTTGACGTTCCATGAAGGAACCAATTTTGTCTCGAGCAATACACTTCAGGAAGTGAGCAATTCGAGACGACGCCATGATGTATGGCAGTCGAGCGGAAATGGCAGCATTCGCTGTCGCTTCGTCGGTGTCGTATTTCTTCGGACGTTGGCATGTTTGAGCACCGAAGAACACAGAATAATCTGTGTTTTTGTAATGGCAAAGAGGCAAAAATCCTTCTTTGCTTAGCTCGGCTTCGCGTCGGTCAGTGATGCCAATTTCTGTCGGACACTTTGTCGCAACATCACCATCGTCGCTCATAAAGTTATGAACAGGAAGACCTTCGACGGTGCCTCCGTTTTCTCGACCGCGAATGGCAGTACACCATGACGTTTCCGCGTAGGCTCGCGTCATGTTGGTGCCCATGGCGTAAGCAGCATTCATCCAGCAGTACTGCTGGTGTTCTGCTGGCTTGGCTTCACCAGATTCATCCAGTTCGAATTCTTCGTATTCAAATTCATCAACTGGCTTTGTGGCGGCTCCGTAAGGAAGTCGTGCGAGAACTCGTGGCATCACGAGAGTCACGAAGCGAGAATCTTCCGAATCACGGAAGGAATTCCACTTCGTGTATTTGGTGCCCATGAAGATCTTTTCGACATCACGAGGCTTCATCAAGTCTTCGAACGATTCCATTCCAAACAACGCCGGAGCGGCTGCCGAGATAAACGGACAGTGAGCGGCCGCCGCCACGCCTGACATCTTTTCGAGCAGGTCGATATCTTCCGGGTGATTTGTGAATTCGTAGTCGCCAATTAAAGAACCGAATGGTTCTCCGCCCGGCATACCGAATTCGTCTTCGTAAAGCTTCTTGAACAGAGTGCTTTGGTCGAATTCAATGGCTTTGTCGAGATCTTTGAAGACTTCTCTTTTGGTGACATTCAGCATTCGCAACTTAAGTTGCTTGCTGGTTTCTGAATTCATCACCAGATGGTTCAGGCCACGCCATGATCCTTCAAGCTTTTGAAAGTCTGCGTGTTGCATGATGGCGGCAAGCTGGACCGACATCTTATTGTCGATGGCAGTGATCGCTTCTTGCAATGTTTTGGTGCAGCTTTTGTCCCAACTGAGCGTGCCCTCCATCGCCACGCCAATGAGGTTCTTCACCATTTCTTCGCCATCGTTGCGTTCAACAACTTTTGGCATTGCGGTCAGCATACTGTCAAGAATGCTGCCCTCCTGAACTTCACCGTCTGGAGCTTGTGATTCTTGTTCGCCGGCACTCATTATTCACCTCCTTCATTATTTGAATCATCGTCTGCTTCTCCCACACCCATTTGCCCAGCAGCTTCCTGAACCTTAGCTGTATCGCTGAGAACTTTTTCCATCAGTTCTTCAAGTTCCTCTGACTGGTCCATGGTTGTCAGCAGGTCTCGCAGTTGGTCTCGTGATTCCTTCAGCTTTTGAAGCACGGGCACTTGCGACACGATTGCACCGGGATCAAAGTCGCTCATGGAATTGAAGTTCAACTGCAATCCCATTTCCTTGTCGCCACCCTGCAAAGTGTTCTTCACTTTGATGTTTAGCTCGGGACTAATCTTCGCCATGACGTCATCGAAGTTGTCGCGATCGATATTGACGAATTTGCGTTCCTTTAACGGGTCTGGCTTCTTCGTTGGATTGCCAGAAAAGTCCCCCATGACACCCATGACGAAAGGGAGTTCTTTTTTGAGGACCGCATCACCGGTTTCCACTTCGTAAGTAATATGGACCCGCGGTTTTCTCACGCGAGATAGCTTCTGCTGCATTGAGGCCATGAGTTACGACTTTCTGGTTGACAAATCGATTTAAGGGAAGTGGGAAGGTTAGTAGCTGTCATCTTCATCTGATGTCGATTCAATTCCAACATCGCGGAACAGCTGTTCGCGAACGGCTGAATCGGTAATCAGGTCTTTGTAAAGCTCTTCAGGACTCATCAAAGCTCTACGTTTCACTTTGCGAATTTCAGAAATCAGGATGCTTTGCGGCTCGTGCTGTTCAAACCAGACGGCCACTTTTTCAAGCATATCGAGTGCGTCTTGGCGGCTGGATATGCCAGCTCGACTGCGGCCACCGCTGCTTGAGCTTCCTGATGCAGATTCGTCGCCTTCAAATTCTTCAGCGTCCATTTCGGAAGAATCATCGGCGACTTCCAGACGACCACCTGAGACAAGTCGCAGTGTGGATGATGCTTCCTTCAGTGAGTCACGGAATTTGGACAGGTTGGGAGCATCTTCTTCCCCCGCCTTGTCGTTTAAAACGCTGTCCAAACGATCGACAGATGCCGCAGCAGATTCGATTTGTGCTTCCATGGCCCGAAGGAAGTCGGCTGATGTTTCGGAGACCGCTTGATTAAACGTGGTGGTTGTGACGGCACCGCGGGACATTTGGCGATCGCGTTCTTCGGCGTCGATTGTGTCGAGTCGCTTTGCTTGAGCGTAATGAAGCAGGCCGAATTCGCCCACTGACGAATCATCGGTAATGGGCACTCGTTGGAGCGCTGAAGTGATGGCATTGCTGTTTAATCTGGCAATGGGAAGCAACGTCGTTTCGATGCCATCTTCGTCTGGAGTGGGCAGTAGTTCTCCCCAGAAATTTTCGACCAGCTCTGTCGTAAGAAGCAATGACGCTTCCAAGCCAGCAAAACCTCCTACCCGCACAGATGCTTCCACCATGTAGGCGACGATTTCTAGATCTTTGGCGAAGTTCTGGAGGTAGTCCTGACCTTCAGACCAGACGTTTCTCCATCCTCGCATCGCCTCGGAAGACGTTTCTCCGTCAAGTTCCGCTCGTTCTTCCAAATCCTTGGCTTCGCTTCGAGCGTCGCGGATTTTTCGATAGGCGTTGTTGGGATCGTCGTCGAGTCTGAGATCAGTTCCGGCCGGTGAGTCTCCGTCAAATGGCGAAAGCAGCGAAGGAATGTCAAGATCCAGATTCATATCAATTGCCCGGAGAATTCTTTGAGAACGAGAACTGGGTGTTGCATGTGTTGCCAGCCTCAATGGCTTGGCATTTGTTCAGTGGCGATCTATTTCAACTGCCGTAAAGATGTCCCCGCCGGGACTGCCATTTGCTGGTTCTGTTTCGCAGGTCTTGGCTGCGATGTCGATGGCTGATCATGGTTGTCACAAAGTTGTATTGCAAGGCTTTCCAGAGTTCGAGCGTGCAATCGGCTTGCCCAGCCCTTGGTGATACCAATCTTTTCACCAGCAGCTTTTACTGTTAACCCGTCGAAGTAGATACCTCGCATCAGTGTTTGTTCCTGCGGCGTGAGATCATCGAGCATGGATCGAATTTTCTGTCGAAGATCTTCGGTTTCTGCATTGTCGCAGGGGGTGATTGTGTTGCTTGGTTCTGCGACGCCAGAATCTGCCCAGTGAGTCATGATGTACGACATAGACAACGCGTGAGTCGTTTGGTGAAACCACTTGCTATCGTCGCCAACTTCCTCTTGACGTGATCCTTCCATGATGTCGTTGGCCGAACTTTCGTAGCTACCACGGGCGTAATCTGCCTTGGTGAACCAATCCATTCTGGACAATCCGTCAAGAATGGACCCGCGAACGCGATAGTAGGCGTAAGTTGTAAACTGAACGCCCCGCTGCAAATCGAAGTCGCGAGCAGCTTCTGCGAGTCCGACTTGTCCGTAGCCGATCAGGTCGTCTAAATCGACAGACTTGGGAAGCCGTTGATGAATCTTCCAAGCAATTGATCTCACCAATCCTTGGCAGCCCGTGATTAATTCAGAAATTTCCGACGATGACTTTGTCACGACAATTGCTCCTGTTGGAGATGGTGCCAAAGCCGCTCCATCCTTTGACGGGACGACGAGTCGTTGTAGATTGTTTCTGCAACCGCCTGACACATTTCTTGTCGGATCGAACTGCTCGGTAGTTGAAGCGATTCAGTTTCTGCTGCAACTAATGCCACTAAGACTGGAGAAACAGATAGCTCGCTGCCGTGATATTGTCGGGCGACTTTAAGCAAAGCTTCTGGTGTCGCCGGGCGATTCACGTGATTTTGGTGCTCGGCCGTGGCAGCCAATGATCGCTCAAGTGCAGCAGCAAAGCTGATTTGCTGCTGAGCCGCAGCCGGACTGGAAACCTGTTCTGGAGATTGTGTTTCGTCTTCTTTCACAGCCCGCCGCGCCCCTCAAATAAATCATCTTGAGATTCTGACGTCCATTTAAAGACGTCTTCGGCCAGCGCTTCAATCTTGTGCACTGCTGCGGTTGCATGGAAACTTTTGTGTTTCATTGATCGGCCGCTTCAATGATCACCTTTCCATCGCAGTTGAAAAGCTTGGCGAAAGCGCCGTCATTCTGCCATGGAAACCTAAGAGAATTCTGTAAAAAAACATCTACTCCAGTACTGTGCAGGGATCCATACTCCCGTAGGAGCATGACTAGGCCGTCCAGCGAAGCGCCGCAAACTTTGGTAAAATGAATTTAGGCTCTGATGTTCAGAAGGCGGTTCAAGCTGTCAGCTTCTACATGTTGACTTGCCTTTATTGCAATTGACATCCGTGCCATTCAACGACCATGGCATCCGTACAACGGCGACACTCAACGATCGCGTCACCGGACAACTTTGTCAGCAATCTCAGTCCTCGCTCGATGAGTAAGTTGTGAATCACATCGCGGTGACACACAATATCAAATAGGCTTCAGCGAGTGGCGCGAATTGGTCGTGAGCAGGCATTGATGATTTGCAGCTGAAGAGTTGCGCAATCGGGAGTAAGAAGGTTTATGGGGTCTGATTCACTGTTCTGGGGTGATGGTCTGTTTCTAAGACCACACCATTTTCAGATGATCCAGAGGCAGAGTGACGAAAAGCTGAAGGTGTCTGAATCTTGGGCAACGCCATTCTGCTACGGAATTCATTCTCTGCAAATTGATCACGACGCGTTGGCGAATTGGCGAGTCTCTTTATCTGAATGTCAATTGCGTTTTAAGGACGGTACTCAACTGCGTTTCCCGCTGGAAGCACATATTTCACCCGTCGATATTCCCAAGACTGCGTTTCAGTCTTCTGAATCACGCGTGATGGTCTATGTGGGCGTGGCTGAACTGAAACGTGGTGTATCCAACGTTGCAGGCCAGCATGATGAATCTGCAAGATTCGTGACTCATGTTGAGGAACTTGAAGACGAAAACGTGGCTGGAAATCAACAAGAACTTGATTTTCGTCGACTGAATCCTCGAATTTTGGTCGGTGATCAAGCATCTCAGGGATACGACGCGATCCCCATTATGCGACTTCGGCTAGGAGCAACAGCCGAAGCTCCACCGGAAGTCGATCCCGAATACATCCCGCCTTTGCTGTGTGGCGAGGCATGGCAGGGGCTGCGGACCTTTGTGAGATCTGTCTACGACCATCTGGGTGCAACCGCAGAAAAGTCGGCTCGACAAATGATCGATCGAGGAGTTGCGTTTGCCAGTGGACACCGAGAAGACTTGGAACGCATCCTGCATTTACACGCTGTCAACACGGCTTTGGGTGGACTGGCTCATATCCCCTTCACTCCGGGCATCCATCCTTTTGAACTGTATCGCGAACTGTGTCGTGCTGTGGGGGCACTTTCGATCTTCCGCAAGGAACGTCGGATTCCAGAATTGCCAAAGTACGACCATGACAACATTGGACCGTGTTTTCAAAAACTAAAAAGTCTGTTGTCCATCGAAACAGAACAGCAAACAGACTATGTTCGAGTGCCATTTTCATCTGAAGGATTTCAGATGACCGTGCGACTTCAGACAGAGTGGATGCAGCCGACTTGGGCGTGCTACATCGGGATTGAATCGGAACTTCCCAATTCTCGAGTCTCTGATCTGCTGACTTCGGAACGAGAGCTGGGAGTCAAAGCGGGAAGCGCAGAGCAAGTGGATAAGATTTACAGTCGTGGTCGTCGCGGTGTGAAAATCATGGCGATCGGAGATGCTCCTCGAGTCTTCCCCGGAAAAAACTGGCACTTCTTTCGTATTGATCGAGAAGGCGCATGGGATGACGTTGAACGCAGCTTGAATTTTGGAATTCGATTCAACGACCGTCGTGTTGAACAACAAGTTGCCGGTGAAAACCGAATTGAAGTTGTTGATCGAGAATCAGGCAATTCTGTCACGCTGGCGTTTTCTTTGTTCGCCATCAACAATGCATAGCTCGTCTTTTTTCTTCGCTCGGTTCCCCCCGCACACCATAGAATTATGTCCAAGTCTGCCATCAGTCTCACCGAGCCCTTCTTTCTTAAAGTCTTGCGGCTTCTTGATATGGGGTCTCCTGATGAGTCTGCTTTAGTGCGTGTGCAGCGTCAATTGACGTCAGATATTCAGGCCATTCAACAGCAAGTGAATTCTGGTATTGCCGGTCTTTCAACTGGCGAATGGGAAACCATTAAGCGGGTCCTTGTTTACTGGGCAGATGAAGTGCTGACCGCTTCCATTCAAGATTGGGACGACCACACGCTGGAACAGGAATACTTCGGAGAACAGAACCGAGCTTGGAAATTTTATATCGAAGGTGAAAGTGCGATCCCGACCGGCAGCAGTGATATTGCCGAGATCTTTTACTTGGCGATTGTCTTGGGTTTCGAAGGCGACATTGAAGACGCTTTCAAAGAAGAGCTGCGAAAAGAAATGCCAGGAGGTCACCAAGACGAGGTGGCCGCTCGACACCATTGGGCAATGCAGCTTCAACGCAGGATCCGCCACGAATCCGCTGGCGATATTCAAGGAGAACCACTTGAAGGCGATGTTGAACCATTAGCCAGCCCCGCCTTCTTTACGACATCGCTGGCAATTTTTCTTGTGTCCTTGCTGATCTTTATCATCGTGTGCGGCATGAGCTTGTGGTCTGCCCCAGACCCGACTGAAGCCAATACGGCCAAGCCTTCGAACACCAACATCGCGGCCAAGCAACAGCGTGGCCAAGCATCAACGCGGCCAAGCATCAACGCAGCCAAGTATCAGCGTGGCCAAGCAACAGCGACATGCTGATTTTCATCAAGCCTGATCAGCCATTAACGCAGCACACGATCTGCATGGCCATACAGCCGCGGCAGCCTTTATGGCGCATAGAAAAACCACTTTGGATCTGATGACCAAAGTGGTTTGGTTTTGCTGCTTGCAAGCAAAGCTAGTCGATGGCTAATGCCAACTGCGATGTCGACTGAGACTCGCCGGTGTACCGAGCCAGATCGCCTTGGAAGACTTCGAAGTTGTCTCGAGTGGCAAACATGTAGAAACGCCCACTGTGCTGAACCAAGTACCGACCTTCCAGTACTTCGTGATGTTTCACAAAATGAACAGGGTCGCATCCGCCAAAAGCGACCGCATAGCGATCGGGATCCGCTTTGAACTGCTGTTGTTTTTGTTGTGAAGCAAAGTTGTAGACTCGTCCCCGATAGGTGCTGGAAAATTCAGGACTGGCCTTGGCGTTCTGGCCAGCCTTCAACGACACGAGGCAAATTTGCTTCAGACGTGAAATTGGCTGAGCCTCTACCACGGCTGGAATCGGCAGCAAGAGTGGCCGTGAATTTGCTGATTCACCGCTGTCTGCGGGGCCAATGTTTTCTTCGTTGTTTTCGAGTTCTTGTTCTCGCATTTCTTCGATCACATCGAAGGCCGGAGGAGCATGCTCGTCACCAACTTTATAGGGGCTCATCTGGCACGGCACTCCGCAGACTCGAATGGCGTCAACAGCCGCTTCTCGTACTCGTCGTGACGGTTCAAAGCAGCACCCGTCTTCTTTGACTTCGTAAGCGACTTTGGCAAGCGCGGTCAGCGTGTCGGCATCACAGCAACACAGGCAATGCTTTGCACTCCCGAGATCGGGTGATCCAAACTTCAGAGCATTGCGTTTGTCTTTGTTCGATGGTTCATCCTGCTCGCTACCACACTGACAAGCACACTCTTGAAACATCGTCTGCAATGCTTCGGCAGCTTCTAGGCGAACGGGTTCCCATTTGTCTTCCAGCATTACCTTAACCAACATGGCTCGAGCTTCTGGGAATGTTGAACAGTGAAACTGCGACAGATACTTAAGAGCGCGTTTTCGGTTTGGAATGTCCAGTTCGCGGGCTCTCAGTTTGGCCGCGAGACCTTTGACTTCCGTTTCTGGAGCCATTCGAAATGGCTTCTTCAGCAGACGGTCGAATCCCGGCCATCGTCCTTGGCGAAGAAATTCGCCCCACGGCGGTGCCTCTTTGTCTTGAGCGGACGCGGTGATTGGTGTCATCACAATCGCAGCCAAGCAGACAAGCTTGCAGAAAGATAAAGTCTTCGTTTTGACGGTCGGTGTAAGTTTCATAGGTCTACCCTCCATGGCACAACGGTAGAATGTTTCTCAGGTGATTGCTTTGTTCGAGCCGCCTTTGGCGAAGTGCTGCTTGGGCCGAACTTCGATGGCGCGATCAAACTGAAAATGGGTTCAATTTTGTGGACCTAATAGACACTTCGGCGACTTCGAACGGGAACTGAAGATCGCCTAGTCGTCTGCGGCCCCATGATGGGTTTATCATCCGATCGTGCAAACTTGGTAAGCTGGGAACGTTTTCGATATAGGGGAGATAATCCCCTATCCCTCATTGCTCTAAAGGTCACTTGGCATCCATCAAGCGGCGTTGCAATGCCCCTCGCTTCGCCCGTATTTTCAACGTCATACGGACAGACTCGAACTGCAATTGTTCGATCGGATCAAAGCGAAGGAGCGTCGGGGAGATCCGCTTTCATAGGCTCAGGAGCTCCCGGCGTCGCTTCCAACTTCTTCGCCGCTGCTGCCTTGGCTTTGTCTTCCGCGGAAGGGCCGCCCGCCATGATGGGTTCGACCGTCATTGAAATTTCGGGGATCTCACCATCAGCAACTTTGGGGGCCTCAACTTTGACCTTCAAGATGGCACCGGCTTTTAGGATCTTCACCTGCTGCTTCTTGTAGTAAAGCTGGCCGCCACGCACTGCGTCGACTCGAATGTCGTAGCGATAAGTCAGTTTCTGATCGTTGACTGCCACTAGAAAAGAACGCTCTTTGCCCCATGTGGTCATTTTTTGACCGGCAAGGATCAGTTCAACATCTTCAGGCACTTCAAAGATAAGCCGAGCCTGTCGTTGTTCATAAAGTCGCTTCGACTGTGCTTTGTCTGTGAGGCTATCGATATCGATGGCTTCGTTGGGGAAGCAGCAATCGCCATTCGATGGTCCACAGGTCTGACAAGTGCTGCACGCTGCAGTTCCACACGCTGCAGTTCCACACGCTGTCTGTGCATGCATGGTTGGCCCGCAAGTCGAGCAGCCCATGTCGCTTGGGTGACTTCCGTAAGAGCAGTTTACAGCCGTCAATAGGGCTGTCATCAAGCTGATTGAAAACATTTTCATACCGAGGTCTCCTGCCGCGACCAAAACGACAACGGCGTTTGGTGGTGTGGTGATCGATGAAGACGTTTAGCTCATCTTGTCAAAAAAGATGGCAACGTTGTCTGACTCATCGACGGGTTGGCCACGCAAGCTGTAGCAATGCCGAACAATGCACGAACGTAGCAGCTACCAAGGGTTTGAGGGTTCGTCGGCGTGTCATGGAAATTAGCGTCCGGGAGGCCAGATCACGATCCAACCTGATTCATCTGCAGACACCAGACTGCCATCTGCGGCCACATCCAATGCGCTAATTGGAGCAGGATGCGGGTCGACAAATCCATCAGAATTTAGCAAGCCTTCCTTCGTGCCGATGGACGGACGGATGGTGCGAGCTTCAGTTGCCGTTGGATTCGGAGCAAACCATTTTAACAATGCCGAGTCTGCTCCTCCGGTGATAATTTCGTTGCTCACATCATTCAGCACAATAGACGTAATTCCTCGAAGTTCAGCCACCGACCCCATGGTGTTTCTTTGCTTCGCTGATGAGTGACGGTTGGCATCCAGAATCGCAATGGGAAACGCTTTTCCGTCTTCGATTCGAAATTCTACGCCCCAGCTTTCGAGATCTTCGTCGTCTGTCCAAAGTACTCCGCCCACAGCGATGCGTTTGCTGTCTGCAGAAAAATCAATGGCGTTGA
Source organism: Fuerstiella sp. (assembly GCA_039974975.1). Lineage (GTDB taxonomy): Bacteria > Planctomycetota > Planctomycetia > Planctomycetales > Planctomycetaceae > Fuerstiella. The sequence continues at coordinate 16,482 of JBDWHY010000059.1, forward strand.
AGACAACATTTTCGGAGACGATGTCGGCTGGCAATTCGACGCCAAGTTCCTGGAGGCCGTCGCCTTCCACGGCCCACAATCGAATCTGGCCACGCTGAATTGCGGCCAGCATTGTTCCATTCGGGCTCCACGCCAAGCGACTTGTTGTTGCCACTTCTTCTTCTTCAAGCCAATCAACACCCGGATGCATGGACTTCCCTGAATCAAAGACAGGTTTTTTAGGAGGCGCTCCGTCTGCCTTCCAATTCCAAAGTCTCACCGACCCGGCTGTGTCCACACTGGCAAAGCGATAGTCATTGACAATGGGTGAAAACTCGACGGTTTCAATCAAATTTGGCCCGGCGATTTTGCGGGGCAGCCGAAACACGGGAAGACCATGATCGGGGCTCGATTCGTCTCCATCAAATACTCGAATGGAATCACTGCCAGTAATGACATACTTTCGATCTGCTGAAAAACCGGCTCGGACCACGGGCCCATGAGATCGAAATTCGGCAAGGTGCGTTCCGTCACTGAGATTCCACATTTGAGCTTGGCGGCCATCGAAGGTGGCCACGCACATGCCGCCTGGCCCCTTGGGAGCAATGGCACCTCGCACGGCATCTTTGCCGTTTGGAAGTTGAAACGCTTCCGTGGGTCTTAAGGTTGAGGCATCCAGTACGATCAATTTTCCATCGTGCACGTACAGAATTTCTTTCCCATCTTCCGACCAAGAAATATCGTGGCGGTACGGTCTACCAAGGTCTTCTTGAGGAGCTGAAATGCTAACAGGCAAAGATTGCCAGCCTTTTTCTGCAGACCACTGTTCAAGTGTCAGTCGGTAATTCTTCGACTTTCGGTCGCGATTCAAATCGGCTGTGATGAAACGAGTCCCATCGGGACTGGGACGTAGCCGAATGATAAAGTCAGGATCGGACTGACCGGCGGGACGTTCGATGCTGGTTTTGTTCAGTTGGCCATCTTTGATTTGCCAACGCAACACACCGCCATCAAAGCCTGCAGAAATGAATTCTGTGTTGGACACGAAGAAGACACCCGATACGGCGTCGGAGTTATGCGCGGATTCTGCTTGAGCAAGGACCTTTGTGTTTTCAATATCCCATAACACGAATGATCCTCGACGAGTTGCCGTGATGGCCATTTTGGAATCAGGAGAGATCGCGGCAGCCGTTATCTGATTTTTATACGGCCCCTTTAATTCGATGGCTGGGGTTGCTTGGCCCGCTTCCAAAATATCGTCGGTGTTCCAGATTGCCGCAAAATATTCGTCCTTGGAATTTTCAATACTTTGAGTTCCATTGTTGCGGACGACTCCTGCGATCAGCCATTTTCCATCCTTTGATACTCCCACTTCGCACGACGGATCTTCGACTTCATAAGGTTGCCCTGTAGAGCTGTCATCGACGGGGTGATTTGGCAACAGACGCGATTTTTCAAAGCCAATTCCGTCTTCGTCATCTTTCGCATCCCAGACAGAGAGCGAGCCAAAATAGTCGAACGTCAGCAACAGTTCGCCGTTCGGAGGCAGGAACATCAAAGAGACAATTTCTGGAATATGCCCTTCCACAAAGTTGTTCTTTTCTGGGGCGAAGAACGGGTCTCGAGGGCTAAGCATGGATGCCGTTAGCGTTCTTTCGCCGGTTCCCGTTTGGAATGCATGAGCGGCAAGATCGTTGGACCCCACAAGAACTCGTTCAGAATCCTGACTGAACCTGGCGGAAAAGACTTGTCGCCCCTGCTGGAAGCGACGGATTGGCTGTTCCAAATCTTGTGCGGCAGTGAGCAGGAACCGTGGCCGTGCCACGCTTTCTAGGTTCGCGGTGACGGTCTGCTGTGCTTTTGGTTTGGGCTGAATGTTGGCAACTCGTTGGCCACTTAACGACGCGACGTATTCGCCATAGGTTTCTGTATCCCAAAGGCGAATGATGTCGTCTTTCGAACATGAAAGAAGTCTCGTTTTGGAATCGCTTAGGAATCCGGCAACTCGGACTTCTTCGCTATGTCCTGCCAGACAGCGGTCGTCGTAAAGCCCCTTGATTTTACTGGTTGTCCAAGAATCTCCGGCTTTGTCCCATAGCCAAAGGTAACGAATTTGAGCAACGAGCAGGCGTGAGTTATCTAAAGAAAACTTCACAGACTGGATGGTCCCATCATACGCAGTGGTCACCGATTGAGAGCCGTCCATGGTGAACGGAAATTTTGCGGAATTGGATGCGTCTGCGCGATTTAGAATCATGACACTGCGTCGTTCTTCGCTGACGGCAAGGTGTGAACCATCTGATGAAATGCTGAGATGCTTTGGAGTAAACGGCGGGTTGGCGGCGAAGTCTGTTCGAAGTTCTAAAACAGGGTACGCTGTGCGTTCTGCTTCTCTTTTCCCTTGGAGGCGAAACTGGACTTCATCTTCCTGCCAAGCCAGACGGATTAACTGCAAGTTCTCGTTATTTGTCAACGCGACAATGCCTGATTCTTCTGGCAGCAGCACAGAGTCGCGAATGATCATTCTGCTGGGATTGAATTCACATAGATCGGCCTGTTCGACCAGTTCGGCGGAATCAGCAGAAATCACGTAAGCTTCGATCAAAGTCGTGCTGCTGTTGCTGCCAACCAAATACAGATGTCGTCCGTTTGGTGAAAGCAGCGGCTTGGGGACTCCGATTGTTGAATCCGCATTTTGCGGCAATTTCAGTTCTTGATAGTTCTGCCCCGACCACCGCCATACGGATCGGTCTTTCTTTCCTAAGACACAGACCACGTTTCCGTCGCCGGAAATCGCGATGCTTTTTGCCGACTGTGCAAGATTCAAATCATGTCCGCGATCGGCGGAAGGTTCCGTAGTGTCAACCGCACGAAATACGGTCAGCATTTGTTTGTTTTCTGTGACCAACGTTCGCCCATCGCTGCTTAGGATCCCGTCACCAAGTCGGCGGTTTAAATCCAGAGCCGCATTGCCCCCTCTTCTGCTTAGGTATTCAATTTCTTGAAGGAGATTCTGGCGATTCACGTTGGGGTTGGGCGTTTCTTTGTCCAGTTCATTGCGAATCAAACCGATGGCTTCATCAAATTTTCGGATCTCTGTCTTCGCAGTAATTTGATCCCTGAATGCTTCGTAAGCGGCTTTCTGAGCGACCGCGATTTTCGCTTCAGCAGAATCAATGGCGGCGATCGCCGCTTCGGCTTTCCGTTCTGCTTCTTCAGCACTCTTCTTTGCGGCATCTGCAACCTGCTGAGCTGTGCTTGCTTTCTTGGTCAGGATGTCCGCTTTAGACGTCAGGTCAGCAACTTCTGCTTTGGCAAGCTTCGCTTCTTCGGCTGATTTTTCAGCGGCCGCCTTTTCGGTTGCGGCGTCGGCTTGTGCCTGTTCGGCGTCGGCTTGTGCCTGTTCGGCAAGTTGGACTTTCTCTTGAGCGATTTTGTCCAGGCCGGCGACTTCGGTTTGTTTTTCTTCCAGTTTCTCTTGTGTGACTCCCAGTTTTTTAATCAACCCTTCCGCTTTTTCTCGTTCTGTAATCGCCGTCTTTTCAGCTTTGATTGCCGTCTTTTCAGCTGCGACCGCCCGCGTTTTTTCTGAATCGGCTTGGAAATACAAGACGATGGCAATCATCGCGGCCAAGGCGGCTCCGACCGTTGCTAAGCCCCAAGTGCCTCGCATGATGGCTCGATTGCGACGCGTGCTTTTCAGTTTTTTGCGCACAGGTTCAAAGTCTCGATCAGTACGTTCGGGAAGAATCTGGAGGCCGAGGTCAACGTCGCCCTTTTGCAGCGCCAGTTCGGCGTAGGCTTTTCTGGCTTTGCGGTCGCCGTCTTGAGCTCGACGGTTGCTGGGCCATTTCCGCAAAGCTTCGTCATACAGTGCCACTGCACTTTGATATTCCGAATAGCTAGTGGACTTTTCGGTTTCCACTGTCTGCATCAACTCTTCAGCTCGGCCAGTGATCTTGTATTCTCGAATGGCTTCCTGAAGTTCTTCGACGGTTGAGTAGCGATCCATGGGGTGTGTCGACATAGCATTGCGTGCGATTTGCATCAGTTCTCCATCGTTGTCGACTTGCGTTTCAATATCGTTGTGCAGCACGGCCCAGATGACAGCATTCAATTGCTCGTCAGGATTTGCCATCTGTTCAATTTCACGCAGCCAGTGTGGTCCACGACCTTCTAAAATTTCGAACAGCATGGCACCCAGTAAGTAAACATCGGTGTGTGTGCCCACTTTGCCGACATCGCTGTCTGCAAGTTCTGGAGCCATGTAAACGGGGGTGCCGCCACCTCCACGAGAATCCAACAGCACACTGTCACGGCGAGCAAAACCATCTGTGGTTAAGGCCAGCCCCCAATCCAGTACGACAACTTCGCCATAGTCTCCGACGATCACATTTTCGGGCTTTAGGTCTCGATTAATCACGCCTCTGGAATGGGCAAAAGCAACTCCATCACAGACCTTCAGAAAGATGTCTAAGTTTTGCTCTAAGGTCATTTCACGAATGCTGTGGTGCCACGGCGTTCCTGACACCTGTTTCATGGAATAGAACAGCTTGCCATCGGCAGTGCGGCCAAGATCATGAATGGGCACAATGTTGGGATGCACCAGGTGAGCAGTAATGACCGCTTCAGAGACAAACATCGCTTGATCGTAGTCTGGGTTCGACAAGCCGGGTTTGAGAGTCTTGATGGCAAGATCTCGATTCAGCGAAGTCTGACGAGCCCGATAAACGACTCCCATACTTCCTTCACCCAATTCTCCTGTGACTTCGTATTCTGGCAACGCATCGTTGGCGACAAGAGCAGAAAGTAATCCCGTGGCGTGACTGCCGTCTTGGGGAATGTGGTTGATGATCCCCGAAATATGCCCGGCGACTCGACGTTCTCGAATTCGCAGATTCCATGTGCTCTTGTCTGCGGTCGGCTGTTTGGGCTTGCTTGTCGAAGGTTGAGTTTTAGTGGCAAATCTGGCGGAACCGGGCGAGTCCGAATCTGTCGTCGATTCTTGGAGACGCGATTGATCCCGAATCTGCCCGACTTCCGAGTTGCCGGGAATGTACGTTCGAATCACGGATTCTGGAACCTGAGTTTTCACCGCTGCCGGATCCGACACGACCGCGGGAGGTGCTGTGAAGGTCCCGTGAGCCGAACTTGTTACCGGCGTTGAATCCTGAGACACACTCGGGCGGTCTGAAGATTCTTCGGGCACACCCGCAAAGCTGGCGGGAAGCTGAGTACCGAAAGCTGGACGGCTAGTCTGATCGTCGTTTGATGAATTTGCGCGGTTCATGAGACTGATAGCCTGTGGGGCCTAATTTTAGATTTCAACATCAACGTAATCATGATCGTAAGGTGTCTCTGCTTGTGCAATCCAAGGTGAGGCAGTCTCGCGACCGTGCTGTTCATCTGGTAGTGATTCACCACAATTTCAGGATGCTGCCCGACTTTTGGACAGTTGACTGGACTCCGAAATGGAATCACCTTTGTCACTCAATCTTCGTAAGCTCAAAAAAGTGGTTTGTTGGCGAAGGATTATGCAAAACCACGTTGCAAAGCAGTGAAGCTCGGCCCTTGCCGAAGCCAGTTCAAGCAGGGTCTTCGCCGGTCTTTATTTTTGGGCCAAACGATCCAGAAGCCGTGAGACCAAGGAAGAATTTTCAGACACCTTCGGTCGTTGTTTCTTTTGAAAAGACGAGACAGCCAGTGTGGCCATTGCCGCTGACACCGTGCGATGAGGCGAATCTGTTTGTGTGATGGCTTCGTCTTCAGGAATCACGATTGCGGGATCGTCCGGAATTTGGATTTCAACCCCTGAGGTTTCGCCTTCGACATTTTCAGCGGGAACTTCAGGATCAATGATGTCGTCGAGATCATTGATATCGAGGCGTTCCAGATTCAGGTCTGGCATGTCATCGAGCAGCTCTTCTTCCATTGGAAACGGTTGATCTCGGAAGATATCGAACTTCAACACGGGGCGTTCAAACGTCACGTCTTCGCCGTCGCGAGCTTTGGTTGTAATCAGCCATAATTCGTAACCATCGTCGCTAGGAAGTTCGGCTTCACTGACCCATTGTTTCAATCGTTGTGGCTGCAGCAGCTTCCAACCAATGGCGTCGTCAATGCGTTCGAACCCTGGCACTGGTTCGCCCGCATCACCCACTTTTCGCAGCTGAAAATAGTCTTCAGACTGAGTCGAAAACGATGTCAGCACATCCTCAACGGGGACAACAGCATTCACAAACAACGGAGGGGTATCAACCTGTGGAGCAGCGGCGATTGGTGCCGGCTCAGGAGTCGGTGGTGGTGATTCTTGTTGAGGGAAGAAAGGGAGTACTGTCTCGACTCGTACTTCGAACAGCCCATCGTCAAAACTCAGGTCGATATTGTCCTGAGCCGCATCCAGAATTCGAGGATTCACACCAGCAGTCGGGAAGTTGCTGTCGCTTGGAGCAATGTTGGCTTGCGCCAATGGATTGAACGAGCCTGTGTTTGGATCGTCAGATGAACTCTGCACGATGCTACCTGAAGCGTTGTCGATCGTGTTTGATGCCGACACGCGAATTGAATCGTGATGCGAGAGAGAAAAGTCGGCGAAGAAGATTGGCTGACTGGCATCGTTGAACGGAATGAAGTCGTTGAGATTGGAATACAGATGGCTGATGTTTAGTGAATTTCCACCAGCACCCACGCTAAAAGTTTGATACCGATCAGATGTCGGAGTATTGAAACTGCCGGGGACGACAACTGGAATACCGTCGTTCGAAGGATCTCGCCAGTCGACATGAACCTGCAAATTCACTTCGCCCGTGTTACCGAGGGTCACCGTATAGGTTCGCAAGAAGAATGCATCGGCCCCAACGGGGAAATTGCCCGAACCAAGGACGGCACCAATGGCTCCTACTGGAAGGTCGGGTTCGAAGGTATTGGCGACGCCACCGTCAGTGATGATTTCGGCACCTGCACCAACGATCAGATTATTATCTGCGACGATCCTGATTTTGTCACCGGTTGGTGTGTAGGCATTATTCGTTGCCGTCGGCTGAATGCTGGCAGTTGTGATGTCGATATCTGCGGCGAGATCGATGTTGTTGGCCGTCAAAGCAATCTGTTCGCCAGTCGCTGACGTGGCATCGACCGGACTGTCTTCTGCGATGATGTCGGCATTCACATCAATCGTCCCCGCGGTCGTTAGAGACACTGCTGCTTTGGCGATGGAATGGTCTGTTCCAGTTCCAATCCCCGTCAGGTCAATGGCCGTATCGGCTTCGGCATTTTCTTGAGACGTTGCAAGCTGGATCGTGTTGGCATCGATTCGAATCACCACATAAGTTGCGTCCGTGGCGAGGCCCGGCACACTGATGACCGGCGGAATGAGACTGCCGCCGTTCACCGTTCCGCCCGCACCATTGTCATAGATGACGGTGTCCCCGGTCTCCAAACCGTGGCCTGTCATCGTGATGGTATCGGCCACTGCATTGATCGCACTTCCGGCATCGAATGTGTGAATGCTGGTTGGTCCGCCCGGGTTCGCGATGACGACGCCGTCCAACGTGGTTGTGCCAACGCCTGACAATTGATTCAGGCTGGTTGCGGTGACAGTGCCGTTAAAGTCGAGGTTGTTTGCTGAATCGACGGTGACATCGCCGAGTGCTGTTCCGGCTCCAACGTTACTGTCGAAATCCACATTGCCGAACGTGGTGGTCGCCGGAGCTTCCGTTGACCCAGCGATAATGGTCAGATCGTTTGCGAATGCAGTGACACCATCGACTGTTTGCATGAAGACAACGTTGCCGGACGTTGCTCCTGTCGTATTAATGACGATGTCTGACGTAATTTCGAATTCTGGCCGAGATGGCGCTGGTGGGACAGCATCTGCATCAACGCCAATCAGAGTGGGATCGTCAATGACGAAATTGGAACCGTTTCCGCGTGCGTTGCCTGTTGGGCTACCTCCAGCAGCTGTGATGTCGCCGTTTAAAGTCACTGTTGCTCCTGGAACGACTGTCCCAGAATTCAAGCTGATGGTGCCCGCGTTTCCACCAGGACCTCCTGCTACACTTGAACCTGACGCATTCATGTCCGTCACCAGAATACGACGTCCAGCATCGATGAAGACGTCTCCGCCGTCTTCACTCGTTTTTTCGCCGACTGTATGAAGATCACTGGCGACCGCCGACGTGACGTCACGTCCAGCATCGATGTCGACGCTTGCACCCAGCGTCGTAATGCTTTGATTGATATCGACATCTCGTGCGGCATCAATGTCGATGTTGGTGGCTCCGACTTCAGTGGACGTGTTCAGTGTTCCGTTGATGATCACGTCTGCATCGTCGGTCGACGCATCACCGTCTTGTGCATTCAATGTGATGCTGCCGCCTTCACCCATGACGATCGGATCAGTGGTTGCTCCACCGACGGCACTGATGTTGGCAGTCGTAATGTTTCCGTCTGCCGAGTTCACAACGACGTCGCCCGCATCACTGTCGAGAATGCTGGCTGCGTTGTTGAATCCATCGGTCGTAATGTCGCCCAACAAAGTCACGCCCGTTGCAGCATCGATGGTGACGTCGCCGCTGTCTTCGTTGCTTTCATCGGCTGTTGTATTGATATCGCCAGCAGCATTTGTATTCATGGCGCCGGTGGTGGCATCGATATCGACAGAAGCTCCGTTGGTATTGATGACCGCGTTGATTGCAACGTCTTCTTCGGCGAGCAGCCTGACTCGAATTGGAGCAGCGCCCTGAGCCGACGTGTTGATGGCATCACCAATGGTGATGTCGCCCACGTTATTGGTTGCTGCTGCATCGTTGGCTGTTAGAGTGATGCTTCCACCTTCGGCATTTGGTAGAGCGTCTGCGTCGTTGTTGTCACCTCCGCGAGCATCTAGAGTGGCACCCGAGTTTGTGGTGATGTTTCCATTGACGGTTGTCAGAGCAATATCGCCGCCCGCGCTGTCAGCCAGTGATCCCGGGTTGTCGAATCCACTGGTGTCAACGAATCCGCTTAGGTTGATGTTGCGCCCGGCGTCCATGGTGACGTCGCCAGAATCTTCGTTGGCTTCGTTTCCAATGGTCGTGATATCTCCGCCCGCTGCAGTGACAATGTCTCTGTCAGCGTCGATGTCGATACCCCCGCCACCGGTGGTCACAGTTCCTTGTAGCAGAGCATCGTTATCAGAATTGACGACGATTGCCGCAGCCGTGTTGTTTGTTGTGGTTAGAGTTTGAGCGGTGATGTTTCCGCTGTTGTCTTCGTCACCTAGGCCGTTGTCGTCATCGTTGGTGAGCGTGATGGTTCCCGATCCGGCATTGATGATGGTTCCGCCAGCCATGGTGATGGCTTCGGTGCTGCCGTCGGTTGTGTTTGTATCCGTGGCGATGTCGGCGTTTGCTGTGACCAAGACGGCTCCGGTGCCACCAGCGGTCACGTTTGCATTGATGTTCACACTGTCATCGGCTTCGACAGTGATGGTCGCGTTGTTGTTGGTTTGTACGATTCCGTTGTTGGTAACGTCGCCCGTGGCGGTGACATTGTCGTTGTCGGAATCGTTGGCGTTCAGAGAA
>JBDWHY010000060.1:0-311774 GCA_039974975.1 Fuerstiella sp.
CTGATCGCGACTCTCTTTCACTTTCGAAAAACGCATCCACCACCTCCTGAGATCCCTATTTCTCCCAAAAATAGAGACCCAAAACCAGGCCGGAACCACCCTTTAAATCGACAAGCCCTCACGCGTCGGGTTCCCTTTTTCAACGAGCAGCTCGGGGAAATGATTGAATGGTCATTCCTGTTCAGATTTTCAGGTGAAGAAAACTTAGACATCGACGAACCATACTGTATTCGAGTATTCTTTCATTCTTCGCTGACCCGCCACTCGATCGCCCAGGATCACAACGACTCATGAAACGCCAACTGACAACCTTGTTGACCGTCGCCGGTCTTCTCGTCTTCGGATCAGCATTCACTGCAACTGCTGGTGATGCGAACAGTAGTGAAACTGATTTCACAACGGTTGCTGATTTCGAACTAGCAAATCATCGTGGAGGAAAATGGAAGCTGAGCGATGTGCCAGCCGACCATCTTGTGGTCATCACTTTCCTAGGGACCGAATGCCCACTTGCGAAGCTTTACGGTCCTCGACTGAACCAGCTTCAAACGGAATTTGGAAAACGGGAAGTCACCTTTGTGGGCATCAACAGCAATACCCAAGACAGCCTGCAGGAAATCACTCACTACGTCACTCAGCATCAGATCAAGTATCCGATATTGAAAGACGTCGGCAATCGTTTGGCCGACAAACTGACTGCAGAACGAACTCCAGAAGTCATCGTACTGGATCAAAATCGACGCGTCCGTTACCAAGGCCGTATCGACGATCAGTACCTTGTTGGATTGTCTCGGGACACAGTCCGTCGGCGTGATCTCGCAATTGCTTTGGAAGAACTGCTCGCGGGTTCAGAAGTATCGACTCCGAAAACAAAACCCATCGGCTGCCATATCGGCCGAGTTCCCGAGTCGGATCCAATCGGCGACATCACGTTCACAAAACACATTGCCCCGATCCTGAATCAGCACTGTCGAGAATGTCATCGATCTGGCGAAGTGGCTCCGTTTTCACTAACCAGCTACGAAGATGTATTGGGTTGGGAAGATACGATTCTGGAAGTCATTGCGGACAATCGTATGCCACCATGGTTCGCTGACCCAAAACATGGCAGCTTCAGTAATGATGCTCGTTTAACACAGCAGGAACGAGACCTGCTGCAAACCTGGGTCGACAATGGCATGCCAGAAGGCAATGCCAAAGACCTTCCCCCGGCACCTCAGTACACCGAAGGCTGGAGAATCGCAAAACCTGATCAAGTGATTTCATTTGACGAGAAGCCCTTTCAAGTGCCTGCAGAAGGTGTCGTTGACTACAAATACTTCACCGTTGATCCAGGCTGGAAAGAAGACAAATATGTTGTCGCGATGGAAGCTCGACCAGACAACGTGGCGGTTGTCCACCACCTGATTGCCTATGTCATTCCCCCGGGTTCAGATGGTCGCCGAGGTCGAGATCGGCGAATGCTGGTAGGTTACGCTCCCGGCGCGACTCCTCACATTTTGGACGAAGGCACCGCGATGAAAGTCAAAGCGGGAAGCAAACTGATTTTCGAAATGCACTACACGCCGAATGGGACGGCTCAAGAAGATCACAGCTATATCGGAGTCAAATTCACCGACAAGCAAAACGTCAAACGTTTACTGGTCGGTGGAGCAGCAGTGAATACAGAATTCACGATTCCAGCTTACGCATCCGACCATCCTGTCACCGCGACTTTCGATGTTCGCAAAGACTACTACCTTCTGGAAATGACTCCTCATATGCATCTTCGAGGAAAGTCGTTTCAATACGAAGCGACGTATCCCAATGGTAAAAAAGAGATCCTGCTGAATGTGCCCGGCTACGATTTCAACTGGCAACTGACCTACAAGTTAAAAGAACCCAAGCTGATGCCACGCGGCACTGTACTCACTTGCCGAGCGACGTTCGATAATTCTGAACAGAATCCCGTGAACCCGAAACCCAACAAGCCCGTGCAATGGGGCGATCAGAGCTGGGAAGAAATGATGATTGGATTTTTCACTGCTGTGGCCGCAGACTAAGCTCGTGCGAACCATAAAAATGCTTGTGAACGAGCGTCCGCCCAGATGATCAATCGACCTAATGCTTGGCGCACGCCCCGTTAAAACTGATCCGGGGGCGCAAGTTCAACTGCGCCACAAATTTCGCCGCATCCCCAACAACGCGAAAAGCAACTGAGCGTCTTCGGGCCCTTTCCCTCGCCTTGCACGCCGCCGCAAAGTACGCCGTCAGAAAGCGCGCCGCCGGAAAGCACGCCGTCGGAAAGCACGCCGTCGCGAGCGTGTAGTCAACAAGCCGGCGATCGATCGACACACGGAATTAGTCTCGCAAAAAACTGATACCGGGCCAAAAGCGTTGGCCAACAGAGTTCACTTTGACGTGCCACCAACAACACACGTTCGTCGTGGTCCGCCTCCTTCTGTGGTACGGTGCAACTTAGTAGCCGCGCTATCGGCACAAGCTTACGCAAAGCACCGGCCGCTGAAAAAACCGGCCGCTGAAAAAAACGGTCTCTGACTCTGATACGAAAGCCCGCGCAACCGGTTCACTTCAACGGCGTCTCACCGATTGCCTTAGAACGTTCGACGTTGGCAACGCCTCAGTCATGCGAAACCTCTTTCTGTCAGAACTTAGCTCACTTGGCATCAGTCGAATCAGTGATTCGCGGGGCAACAGCCAAATCTCGCAAAATCATTCACGTAGCTGGCTCAAACTTTCTGAGAAGTATTCGAATTAAAGATCAAAAAAACCGGTCGAAGTTATCTCGTTGTGGGGTTTAAGGCACAAACACTTCTCATTGAAATTTCCACGGGGCTAGTCATGAAGCGTCTGTCGTTGCTCACTGTTTTCTTTGGACTGGCTTTGTTGCTGGGCGATTCACTTGCAATTGCGTATCAGGCGGGTGGACGTCCCGGTCAAGGAAACGCGGGACAGGGTGGACGGGGCCAAGGGATGAGACCCGGTCAAGGACCGGGTGGGCAAGGGAGAGGTGGACAGGGTGCGGCGGGTGGAAATCAGCGTGGTGGGCAATCATCGCGCGGTGGACGCCCTCGTGATCGCGAGCGTCCGCGTGACATCGAATTCAAAGAGAAATTTCCCATCGGAGCCAGTCTTCCCGCGGACTTGAAAGTCTACAACGTCGATCAAGAATTGGTGCCGATGAATAGCATCTTCAAGTCGAAGTACACCGTGATCGTCGGTGGCTGTTTGACGTGCCCCGAGTATCGAAATTCGTACCCCGAAATTGAGGCAGTCGCTCGTGACTTTAAGGATCGAGGCGTTAATTTCTACTTCCTGTATCAAAGCCTGACACACCCCGAAAATTGGGGATTCGTGCAACCGTCTTCGATCCAAGATCGCTTTGCTCAAGTCGAACATGCCAAAGAGCTCTTGCAAACCAAAATTCCATGGTTGACTGACACGATGGATAACCGGCTAAAAACCTATTTCGTTTTGGCTCCAAATTCACAATTCGTGTTCGACCAATCGGGCAAGGTCGTGCATCGTGATTCATGGGGGCGAGGCTCAAGCCTTCGTGAGTCACTCGAGCCGCTCGTCGGCAAGCCAGAATCATTGACCACCGTCGAAGATTTAAATCTTCCTCGATTTGAACGCCATCTGAAGTCTCAAAGCGGAACGCTTCTGGAGCGAGTAAGCGTAGAAGGAAAAGCGATTCCATTGCGCGTTGAATCTGGCGGTGAAAGCAGTCCCGTTGCTGCGCTCCGATCTGTCGATTTCAACCAGACCAATCGGTACGCGAAACTTCGGCCCGAGGCAGACCAACAATTGATCCAGACAGGAACAGGCCAGCTGTATCTTGGTTTTCGCCAAGACCCAGTACTGGGAGCCAGCTGGAATAATCTGGCCAGCCCGCCTGAGTACAAAATCGTTATTGAAGGTGCGACTGTTTCCCCGGTAACAGGTCAATCAAAACGTTTGGATGTGGAATCAGACAACGAACCTCGTGAGTTTCTAATCGATGTCAAAGACTGGAACGCAGACAAGCCGATACTGGTGAAATTTCAATACTTTGCTTGCAACAAAGAAAAAGGTTGGTGCAAGTCGGTGCAACAGGAATTCACCGTCTGGCTAGACGAAGATGAAGCGGCCGGCATGGTGAATGGACGCAGTCATTTTCCGGGTGGGCGCGGTAACACACGCCAAGGAGGCCAAGGTCGGGGACAGGGACAGGGACAGGGACAAGGACAAGGTCGAAGACAGGGCGGTCCGGGCCAAGGCGGACGAGGGCAGGGCGGACGAGGAGGGCAGCGGCCATCGGGTCGGTAAACGGTGACGGAATATAAAGAACGTAGCTACTCTCGCCAGAATCCAGACGCCTCACATCTGGTGACGCACATCTGCTGACAGTAGCTACGCTCGCATCAATTGCTCAAACATAAAGCCTCATGCCCTTGGCCAATCCAAGAGTATCGGTGGTGACTTGAATTCGTAGCCTGATCATCAAAGATGCAGTCTCTAAGCACAACGCACAGAGAGAACCAGACCGGAAGACAGAACATGAGTCATGGCATTTGCCGTTGGGGGATTTTAGGCGCCGCAGGAATCGCCCTGAAAAATTGGCACTCCATCGCCAATTCAGGCAACGGCCAAGTGGTGGCAGTCGCCAGTCGCTCTGCTGATAAAGCCGCTCAGTTCATCGAATCTTGTCAAGCATCGGCTCCAGTTTCGCATCAAGTCGATCACGTCGAAGGCTACGATGCTCTGCTAAACAGGAGCGACATCGACGCTGTTTACATTCCTTTACCAACAGGAATCCGTTCAGAATGGGTGATCAAAGCGGCTCATGCGGGCAAGCATGTGCTGGCTGAAAAACCCGTCGGTACGTCGGCCGAAACAGTTCGAGAAATGATTGCCGCCTGCGAAGCAAACAATGTCCAATTGATGGACGGAGTCATGTTTATGCACAGCGATCGCATGCCGGCAATGCGAAGCGTGCTTGACGATGGAAGCAGCGTCGGACAGATCAGACGAATCGCCAGTCAGTTCAGTTTTTGTGCTGACGAAGAATGGGTCTCCGGCAACATCCGAAGCAACAGTCGCATGGAACCTGCAGGCTGCTTGGGAGATCTTGGTTGGTACACGATTCGGATGTCGTTGTGGGCAATGAACTTCGAAATGCCGACGGAAGTTCGAGGTCGTATATTGGACGGGGCGGGGCCGTCAAATCATCCAGACACCGTCCCGATGGAATTCCAAGGCGAAATGCATTTCGCAAGCGGTGCGTCGGCGACGTTCTTCAATTCATTCCGCACAAACCATCAACAGTGGGCTCACATCAGCGGCAAAAACGGATATCTCGAAGTCAAAGACTTCGTGCTCCCCAACTTGGGCAACACATCTGAATTCACCGTTGCAAACCATGACTTTATTGGAGACGGCTGTCGTTTTAACATGGAAAAACGACAGCAAACCTTCGGCATTCAAGAATTCAGCAACAACCATCGCACGGCTCAGGAAACAAAAATGTTTCGCACCTTTGCCAACCTTGTGCTCAGCGGGAAAACAGACAGCGACTGGCCAGACGTTACGTTGAAGACTCAACTCGTCATGGATGCCGCCCTTCGATCTGCTCGACAAAATGGGGAAGCTCAGAAACCAGAGTAGCTCTCGCAAGTCGCTGCTTCAAGACGCCTCACAACACTGCCCATTTGTTCAAGCCGCACAATGATTGAATTACGAGATAGCCTGCAAGAGCTGGTGTTTGCCGTTTGGAATGTGATCACTGCGATCGGCCAGCTGGCGATCGATCATTGGTTTCTTTTGGCATGGATTGCCTACTTCCTGTTTGCCGTGCATTGGGCAAAGGCATTCGACGTGCTTTCAAAGGGAGGCTGGGTTGCCGCCTGGTTGGTGTCTTTGGCGGGCATCGCTTTGCTGTCGACAATCACACAGATCGGACCACCTCAGACTGCTGTATTTGGCTGGGACGTCAATCCCGTCATTGGTACGGTCGTGTCGAGCATGACTTACCTGGCAATCGCATTCGTTTGTGGATCAATTCAAATGTCGGGGCTCCCAGCTAAGATTTTGGATTGGTTCCAGCGTCGCACGCAAAACGTTGCCTAAGCTGATTGGATTTTCACCTTCAATTTGGCAAGACTGTACAAGCGAATACAGTTTGTGGTCAGTCATTTTGCCTGAACACAAGCTGTCGTGGGCCTCGGTGAGGCCTGCGATCACGCATCGGGCTCACAGACTCGACGACAGCAAACGATGACGTTGCAGCCTGAATTGAAACGAACGACCAGCGACAAGTACGTGGGCTGCAGCCGAACCATCAGCGTGGGCTTCGCCCAAACCTCATTCAGATTATTGCCAGCCGAGTCCCACCATGAAATTTCAGAATTTAATCTTAGTAGCCATTCTGTGCACAGGCTCCAGTCTTATCGCAGAAGACTGGACTTCATGGCGAGGCAGCAATGGCAACAGCCTGGCAGAAGGCTCTGACTATCCGACGAAGTGGTCTGCTGATTCTGGAATCGTTTGGAAGGCCGAAATCCCGGGAGTGGGTGCATCCAGTCCTGTGATCAGTCGAGGACATGTTTTTCTAACCAGCACTCTGGATAATCAAAACCAAGTCACCTGCCTAACGATGGAAGGCAAAATCAAATGGACCAAGAATTTGGGTCAATCCATCGAAGGGAAGCAGGGGAAAGACGGCACCGGAGCCAACCCTTCCGCAGTGACAGACGGCGAACGTGTATTCGTTTACTTCAAGAGCGGCGACTTTGGGTGCTTTGACTTCGAGGGAACGTTGCAATGGGAAACCAACGTTTTTCAACGTTTTGCAGAAGTGACGTCGGAAACATTGTGGTGGGACTTGGGCACATCTCCTGTGCTAACCAGCGACGCTGTCGTCATCGCAATGATGCATAGTGGCCCGTCTTACCTTGCCGCGTTTCACCCATCTGATGGCAAACTGCTTTGGAAGCAAGATCGCCAAACAGACGCCCCTCGCGAAGCAGCTCAAAGCTATACGACTCCGGTTGTCACAACAAACCCGGATGGACTGGAAGTGATCGTTGTTACGGGGGCCGATTATGTCACAGGGCATGACGCGTCTAGCGGAAAAGAGCTTTGGCGAGTCGGAAGCTTGAATCCAGAATCCAACGAATACTTTCGCTCGATCAGTTCTTCAGTTTCCAATGGAGACGTCGTTGTCGCACCGTATGCTCGAGGTGATTCGTTAACCACCATCCAGCTGGGCAAGCTGGCTGATGGACAGACTCGAATCGCTTGGGACAAAACGACAACATCTGCAGACGTGCCAACTCCCGTCATTCATGGTGACCGAATTTTTGTTTTACGAGACGTAAAAAAAGCTCGAGGAACAGTGGATTGCATCAACCTTAAGACGGGAGACGTGATTTGGTCGGGCCAGCTGCCAGCTCATCGCACAACTTACCGAGCATCGCCGGTTTACGCAGATGGCCATCTGTATGCGACTCGGCAGGACGGCACGGTGTTTGTGGTTGATGCGATGGGAGATGACTTCAAACTGGTATCGGAAAACAAGATCGCCGATGGTCATACCGTATCCACGCCCGCATTTGTGGACGGAAAGATCCTGTTGAGATCAGGTGAAACGCTGTATTGCATTGGCAAATAGACAGTTAGGCCGCAGCATGTGCCGAGAACTGGGCTTAATTTCAGTGAATTTTGCACGGATTTCGGCAGCGGTTGGCTGATCGTTGCCAGCCATTTTTGCGCCACGCAGGGGAAAATCTGGGCTGGAACCCGAGAATTTCAGAGCTGATGAGCAAGAAAGGCCTTTTTGCTTGCCGATTTCCTGCGGCAGGCTTAAACTCCGCCGCTCGTGAATTTGGCGAGCATTAACTCACATCAACGACACAGTTCGTGTACTTCCCACGGTGACCTTGTCGTTGCAAAGGCAGAAACCATGAAACAAGACATCCACCCCGAATACCGGGACGTCATCTTCCAAGACACATCAAACGGCAGCCGCTTTTTGATCAAGTCGACGATCAAATGCAAAGAATCAGATAAGTGGGAAGACGGCAAAGAATACCCACTGTTCAAGATTGAAATCAGTTCGGCTTCGCACCCATTCTTCACCGGCAAGATGAAGTTTGTTGACTCTGCAGGTCGAGTCGAAAAGTTCCAGAAGAAATACAACTGGGGCAAAAAGGATGCGGCAGAAGCTGCTCCAGAAGCCGCCCCCGCTGGCGACGACAAGTAGCTAGGCAGGTTGAAAATCAGATGACAAGGACGCGCACGGAATTCCGTGGGCGTCCTTTTCTTATGTTGCTGCTTTCAATCGACTTACACGCCTTACCAACATGGTAAGAATTCAGCCTTGCTTGAACTCGCCAAAGGATTCGCAATGTTCCCCAGCCTTGAACAAAAACTGGACCGCTACGAAGTACTGGAAAAAATGCTGGCCGACCCTGAGGTTTTGTCAGACATTGATCGCATGCTTGACGTCCAAAAGGAAATGGGTGGCCTCGCAAAAATCGCAGCCGCGGTTCGCGAACATCGCGTATTAGAAGAAGAAATTGAAGCGGCCCAAATGATGGTCGATGAAGAAACCGACAACGATTCAAAGGCGTATGCTCAAAGCGAACTGGATGAACTGCAAACCCGTGCGAAAGAACTTGCCGTAGAACTAGAAGACCTAGCGACTGCCGGAGATTCGATCACTCGCGGTTCGTTGATCATGGAAATCCGTTCGGGTACCGGAGGTGACGAAGCCGCTTTGTTCGCCAAAGACCTGTACGACATGTACATGAAGTTCTGCGAAACCAAAGGGTGGAAAGTTGAGCTTCTGGAATTCGCTGGCACGGAACTGGGCGGAGTCAGCAAGGTTGTTTGTTCAATCACTGGCGAAGGCGCTTTTCATCAGTTTCAATTTGAAAGCGGTGGCCATCGAGTTCAGCGCGTTCCAGAAACTGAAACTCAGGGACGAGTTCACACCAGCGCTGCGACTGTTGCCGTTCTGCCAGAAGCGACCGATGTGGAAATCAACATCCGCACCGAAGATCTACAAATCGACACGATGCGAGCAGGCGGCCCGGGCGGCCAGAAAGTGAACAAAACGGAAAGTGCTGTTCGCATGACTCACATTCCAACCGGAATCGTCGTGAAGATTCAAGACGAAAAAAGCCAGCACAAGAATCGAGCCAAGGCGATGCGAGTCTTGAAAAGTCGGATTCTGGAATACGAACAGGACCTCGTGAATCAAGAACGTGCTGAAGCTCGCCGAACCCTAGTTGGTTCCGGAGATCGCAGCCAGCGAATCCGTACGTACAACTTTCCTCAGAACCGAATCACCGACCATCGTTGTGGCATCACTCTTCATAAACTTGACCGCATCATCATCGGTGAAATGAGTGAGCTGATTGATGGACTGGTGGAATTCGATCGCCAAGAACGATTGAAAGGCAACGCGTAAGCGGAAGGAGACTGAACAGAAACTAGGTTTGCTGACAGCATCTTTCTGGCTGTTGTCCAGTCAAAACGATGCTCTGTAAAAACCAGTTCCCGCTTTCGGCGTGTCGGGTGAGCCGAAATTTTGGGCCAAAGGTTTCTGGCCCAAAGGTTTCTGACCTAAAGGTTTCTGACCTAAACGATGTCGCTATGCCCGTGCTGTGATCAAACGAAAAACGTTCAGTCAGCAACAAAGGCTTTGCGAGCTCTCTTGACGGTGACAATCAAGGCCACATTTACCTGATCGCACCGACCGCTCCATAATCTGCCTGTCCTGAAAAACACGTTGATTGCCTTCTGAATTGAGGCTGCGATAATCGGAATGGTAATCGTTTATCCCGACTTCGGATCAGTTTCCAATGACAGAACCACAGGCCGCCGCAGAAAATGACGTCTGGACCGTGCAACGCATTCTGCAATGGACAACCGGATTCCTAGAAGGGAAAGGGGTTGAATCTCCTCGACTGGAAGCAGAGCTGCTTTTAGCGCATGCTCGCGGATGTCAAAGAATCCATTTGTATACATCACTGGATATGGAATTGACCGCCGAGGAACGTGCTGCCATGCGTGGCTTCGTTAAACGCCGAGCAGCTCGTGAACCATTGGCATACATCACTGGCACCAAAGAATTTTACGGTCGTGAATTTTATGTCGGCCAAGGCGTTCTTGTCCCTCGTCCCGAAACAGAAACGTTGATCGACGTTTGCTTGGATTTCCTTCCCAAAGACCAAGAATCAACCATTGCTGAAGTCGGTTTTGGTTCAGGATGCATCAGCATCACGTTAGCCAAACAACGCCTTGGTTTAAATGTGATCGCCGGAGACATTTCCGACGACGCATTGTCCTTCGCTAAAAAAAATGGAGAAAAACAAGACGTTCAAAATCGCATTCAATGGCTTCTCGCGGACGGCATTACTGAATTGAATCTCCCTTCAGACCAGCCCATCGCAGGCATCGTCAGTAACCCTCCTTATATCCGCAATGATGAATTCGCAGGTCTTGAACCAGAGGTCCGGCTACACGAACCAGAAACAGCATTAACATCTGGGACAGATGGATTGGATTTGGTGCGTCGCCTGATTTCAGAAGCTGCTACCGTCTTAAAACCAAATGGTTGGATGGCTCTTGAAGTCGACCCAATGCAATGCTCGAGTGTGGAAGGTTTGTTTCAAGAAGCTGGCTTTTCATCTTCGAAAGTTCACCAAGACCTTAGCGGCAACGATCGAATCGTGAGCGCAGTTCGATAAAACGTATTCACAGTGTGATGCACACTGCCTCACACCCTGCTGCCCCTTAACAAAAGACAGTCGGCAACTTGCCGTCTGTCGCAATCCGTTCGGGCGTGATTCAATTCAAATCTGTCCTCAGCCAGACTTGCTACGTCAGATCCCGTCTTCCTTCATGAGTACCTTGTGAGCATGGATGTCCTGAAAATCATCGGTGGACAGCCGCTCGACGGTCGAGTCCAAATTGATGGTGCCAAGAATTCCGCTTTGCCCATCATGGCAGCCACGTTAGCTGTTTCTGGTACCAGCCACTTGAAAGCAATTCCCGATCTCGTCGATGTTAAAACGATGGAATTGCTGCTGCAAGAACTCGGGGTTCGCGTTGAACGCAACTCAAATTATCTGCAGATTTCATCTGAACAATCCACAGGTTTCAAAGCCGACTGGGAATTGATGAGACGTATGCGAGCTGGCATTTGTGTGCTGGGTCCACTCTTGGCTCGTTTCGGTCGCGCAGTCGTTTCGTTGCCGGGTGGCTGCAATATTGGCCATCGCCCGGTCGACTTACACCTGCAAGGGCTGGCGGCATTGGGCGCTGATATGCGAATCAAACAAGGATTCGTCGTGGCCGAATGTGATCAGCTTCGAGGCTCAGAAATCGACCTGGCCGGACCATCAGGCAGCACCGTCACGGGAACATGCAATGTGATGGTGGCCGCCAGTTTAGCGGTGGGCAAGACGCTGATACAAAATGCGGCTCAAGAACCAGAAGTGGTCGACCTCGGACGCTATTTGAATGCTTGTGGTGCAAGCATCATGGGGCTTGGCACCTCTACGCTTGAAATTACGGGAACTGAACAGCTGCAAGGACAGTCGTATCAAATTATTCCAGATCGAATTGAAGCGGCCACCTTCGCAATTGCGGCAGCAGCGACCAGAAGCAAGATGACGTTGGGCGGCTGCCGAGCCGATCACATGACGGCAGTGTTAGACACGCTTCGCCAGATGGGGGCGAATGTTGAAATTCGCCATGGCGACATCGCAGACGAACTCACGATCGATGGCACGGGCCCGCTGGTTGGTGTCGACGTTGTTGCAACCCCCTATCCGGGAATTCCAACGGACACTCAAGCCCAACTGATGGCTCTTCAAACAACGATTGAAGGCACCACCCGAATTACAGACACCGTATTTCCGGATCGAATTCTTCACGCTTCAGAATTGATGAGAATGGGGGCATCCATCATTCGTGAAGAAAGCCAGATGGTTGTGCACGGGGGCCGTCGGTTATCAGGAGCCCACGTAATGGCCAGCGACCTGCGCGCCAGCGCTGCTCTTGTCATTGCCGCGTTGACTGCCGAAGGAGAAACGGTGGTTCACCGAATTTACCATTTGGATCGAGGCTACAGTCAGCTGGAAAGCAAACTTCGCGGCTTGAACGCCAACGTCCGTCGAGATCGTGATTTCTGAAGCAAATTCGTTGACGGTTTTTGAGTTTCGAAAGGCCAAAATTTTTGACGACTTCCGCTACGAACGCAACGCCAAGATCGGCTCCCCTCGCCCGAGAACGGGGGAGGGGCCGTGACGCTGTTGCCGTGTGAAGAGCACTGAACGTGCTGACCCCAATCGTCTTGACGACTTTCGCGATCAGCTTTCACCACTAGCGGCAATGATTGCAATCGTTGCAGCGTGGATCTGGAGCTCGTCGCAGGTAAGCTGGACCGTATTCACTGCGATTTTCTTTCACGGTGTACGGAGAGTACTCCATGCGAAACGAATCACACGGACGCGCGAAAGTGTGGCCGAAACCTCGAGGACGAAAATCATCAGGAGCACAACGTTGAGCGACCGTCAAAGTGGATGCTCGAGGACGGTACCAGCTGCCGAACATGTTTAACGGAAGCGGGAAATGTTTGTAGCCGTATGACGGCGAATGCCCGGAACCAAGATCAGGTTCGCGGCGGAACTGATCAAATCCATTGGGTTGAATTCCGACTTGATGCAAATGCGGCTGACCAGTCGTTGCGGAAACCTGGCGAGTCTTCACGGCTTGTTGAGGCGTCGAAGCATCTTGGGCAACTTCATACGGCGTTGGTGGGGGTGCCTGAATGTCATCGGCCGCATTCAAGCTGCCTTGGGCCGTCATCACAGCGATGACAAAAACGGCGACGGGGTTGAGAAATCGCATCCTGCTGCTCTCCAGAAAGTTCTGACGTAGGGTCCCGGGCCGCGCTTGTGCAGAAATCGGCTATCCGGTCAGATATTGGACGCATCCTCCTCGCGTCCGTGCTGTATCAACCTTCGTCCGGATGGCAGGGCAAATCGGACCTCGGTCTCGCTGTTCCTGACAGCCTGCAACGAAACGAGTGGCAGGCAACGGTACTAACGATTCTCGGCCCCATTCTGCCCTTCAGAACAAGAAGAACACTGGAAAAACCAGCACTTTCTGCCGTTTTGGTCAGCTGGTCTCAGCTTTTTTGATTTCAAAATTCTTCGCCAAACATGCCAGAGCCGCTCAGAACCCGTATCGGGGTCTGATACAGTCTGAAATCTGGTACATTGCGTAGGTTTCGAAGATCTCTGAAACTGGTGCATCACACTTCCATCGTAAACCCGAATTGCTTGACGAGGCCACATCATGAGTTCGCAGGACACAGTTGCAGCGGAACACGCTCTCCCCGTGTCCAATGGCGAACCCAATTCAAAGGCCGTCAAACAGGCAAAGTCATCGAGCGAACAAAGATTGCTGTTCCGCAAGTCAAATCGAACGGCTCAATTGCTAGGTGTTCAGATTCAAGGAATCGGCACCTATCTGCCAGACTTACTGGTGACCAACCAGCAACTGGAATCTCAGCACGGCTTTGAAGAGGGCTGGATTGAACGTCGAACGGGAATTCAGAAACGGCATTACGCCGCAGATGACGAAGGCACCAGCGATCTGGCAGCTCAAGCGGGTCGGCGAGCCATCAAAGCGGCTGGCCTAACGACGGACGACATCGACATGGTCGTTGTTGGAACGTTTACACCAGATTATCTGTGCCCATCAACCGCCTGCCTTGTCCAGCAAAAGCTGAACCTAGACGCAGCCGCCATGGACGTTCAAGCTGCCTGCTCGGGCTTCATGTACGCGATGGTTACAGGAGCTCAGTTTGTTGCTACCGACAACTGCAAGCACGTACTTGTCATCGGTGCCGATATTAACAGCCGAATCGTGGAACCCACCGATCAAGGAACGGCCCCACTTTTTGGAGACGCAGCTGGAGCAGTCGTGCTGGGCAAAGGCAGTCGCCAACAAGGTTTAGTCAAATACCAACTTGGGGCAGATGGTGCTGGCGGAACAATGCTGGATCGTCCTGCGGGCGGAACGGCTCGACCGTTGACTGCCGAAGCCATTACAGCCGGTGATCACTACTTAAAAATGGATGGTCGCAATGTCTTCAAATGGGCCATCCAAGCTGTCGTTGAAAGTATCAGTCAGGTTCTCGAGTCTGCTGGCCAAAAACCGGACGACGTCAAGCTATTCGTCTTGCACCAAGCCAACATCCGAATCATCGATCACGCCATGAAGGTGCTAGGCATTCCGCCCGAAAAAGTGTTCAACAACCTTCAACAAGTTGGCAACACATCGGCAGCTTCAATTCCATTAGCTTTGGAACAAGCAGCCAAAGAAAAAGATTTGCAACCCGATGACCTAGTGCTGATGTGTGGTTTCGGAGCCGGCCTGACTTGGGGCACCGGACTGTTTCGCTGGTAGAAGCAGCTGTTGACGGACGCTTGAGCGCAATCACAAGACTAGAGTGAACCTCTGCCAGGGCTGATTCTGCAACAGCGCATTCAAAGAGCACGACAACAGGGCTCAGCGACGACAGGGCTCAGCGACAACAAAATCAGCAGCCATGATTCACTGCTGCACACACATCAGCCTTGAACGCCGTTTTCTTCTGTTGGAGAAGTCGTTTCACTGGCCGCTCGAGCCTTCTCTCGCTGCTTCGGGCGGAAATAACGCTTCGATTCGTTAACTGACGTTCGACGCGTTGCCAATCGCACCAGCAGACTCACAAGATAATCTTTCCATCCGGGCACCACGTACTGCCGACGCTTTTCCAAAGCTCGGATGGCCAACTTGACGACTCGAAATGGCGTTTGAAAAGAATGCTTTTGAAGCCAACCGGGGGCGCCAGCTTTTTCGAAGAATTCCGTTTCCGTCACACCTGGGCAAAGTGCCATCACGGTGACTCCGCGACTACGAGCTTCAGCCCACAATGCTTCGCTGAAGTGCAACACAAACGACTTGCTTGCGGCATACGCTGCCATAAATGCAACAGGTTGAAAAGCGGCCACTGACGACACGTTAATGATGGCCCCATGACCGCGGCCCAACATCCCCGGCAGATAATGATACGTCAGGCGGCTTAGTGTTGAGATATTTAGGTTGATCAGTCGCTGGACGTCATCAGGAGCTGTCGTGTCGAGCTCTCCAATCAACCCGACTCCGGCATTATTCACCAGCAGTTCGATTTCAATTCCCTGCTTATCGATCTCCTCCTTCAGACGATCTGCGGCATTTATTTCAGACAGATCAATCGTCACAATGTGACATTTGATGCCGTGCTGAGCCACCAGCGATTCGGCCAGCTTGTTCATGCGATCGGTGCGGCGAGCAGCCAACACAAGGTGCATCCCACGCCCCGCAAGCCGAGCTGCAAATTCGGCTCCGATGCCTGAAGATGCGCCCGTCACTAAAGCCCACTGATTATCGTATCGATCCAACAAGATGATGTCCGCTCAAAGAAAACTGATTCAAAATGCATCAGCCATGGCCCACTGTCAGTTTCCAAATGACTTTCTGACTGTGAATTCATAGTCTAGCAGGCCTGAATTTTTACCGAACCAATTCTGCAGGCCTCGATCTTGATTCCATTGAAATTCAAACCACAAATCGTCGACGTTAGATCTGATCAGCAGATCACATGGCCAATTGGGGCGTCGCCACTGACTGATTTTGTCCTCCAACCAGAATCCTCAACCGATGACAGAGCACTTTCCCACAATCACAGTTGAAGAAGCTCGAATCATTGATTCTGTGGCCGTCAGCACCCTAGGGATATCCAGCCTGATGCTGATGGAAAACGCAGCTCGAGGAATTTGTGAATGCATCAAACGGTCTTTCAGCTCAGCCGAAACCGTCATGATTGCCTGCGGGTTTGGTAACAACGGAGGAGACGGACTGGCACTGGCCAGACTGTTGGCGGCAGAAGGCATTCAGCCTCGAACCTATCTGATCGACGCTGGCCGCAGCCTTTCAAACGACTCAGCCGCAAACCGAACCTTGCTCACAAACTGCGAACGACCGTTGATTCTCGACCCACAGGGGACAGCATTTC
The DNA here is from genome assembly GCA_039974975.1 of Fuerstiella sp. GTDB lineage: Bacteria > Planctomycetota > Planctomycetia > Planctomycetales > Planctomycetaceae > Fuerstiella. The sequence continues at coordinate 16,097 of JBDWHY010000060.1, forward strand.
AATCAGACGTCCAAACGGCGAATTCCCAGTGCCTAATCGTAGACTGCTTGCTGGGAACAGGAATCACGGGAAATCCCCGCCCCCCATACGCTGACGTCATCAATTCGATCAATCAATCCGAAGCTCGAGTCTTAGCAGTCGACGTGCCCTCGGGCCTAAACGCTCAAACCGGATCAGCAGGATCGCCAACAGTGGTCGCAGATCACACCATCACATTCGTCGGCACAAAAGTGGGGTTCGAAACGCTCAGCGGACAACGGCAAACAGGGCAAGTGTCAGTCGCCCCCATCGGATTGCCACTGTATTGGACAACGAAGTTTCTTCAACAACATCGCAGTCAACGACCACTCACATAAAACGCCACGCACTTTGAAAATCACTGGCTAAAAAAATCACCCCATCAAATCACTCTTCGGCCAGACAATTCGCCAGCAGTCATCTCACACTGTCACCACTTTATGACTATTCAGTCCTTAAAGGTCGCTCCATCAGTTCAACGGTCGCTTCGCGAGGTGAACGGCCCTCAAAAAGAACTCGATAGACTTCCTGAGCAATCGGCATTTCGATCGACTGTCGATTTGCGATTTCAGCCACACTGCGAGCCGTAAAGACTCCTTCAGCAACAGCATGCATCGAGGCCTGAATTTCTTCAAGAGTTTGCCCCCGACCAATAAGCTCTCCAACATGGCGGTTACGACTATGCTGGCTTCCACAGGTGGCTATTAAGTCTCCAATGCCTGCCAGCCCAGCAAACGTTTGAGGATCAGCACCGAGAGCCGTTCCGAAGCGAATCATTTCCGTCATGCCACGAGTGATCAATGCAGACTTTGCATTATCACCAAACGATAACCCATCACTGATACCAGCAGCGATTGCAATCACATTTTTCAACGCTCCGGCAAGCTCAACACCAGCAACGTCAGGATTCGAATACACGCGAAAATGAGAACTCGAAAAAGCAGTCTGCACGCATGCCGCGTCATCTAAATTTTCGGCAGCCGCCACGACAGACGCCGGTTTACCAACGGCCGCTTCTTCCGCATGACAAGGCCCACCCAGAACCACAACCGAGCGCTCACCACAGAATTCTTGAATGATCTGACTGGGGCGAGTCAGGCTTTCCTGTTCAATTCCTTTGATCGCGCTCACCAGCAGTGCGTCACCCGGAATTGACCGTTGTAGCAAGGGCAGGGCAGTCCTGAGCGCCTTCGTTGGCAAGCAAATGATGATCAGCTCAGCGTCTTTCAAGGCTGAATCCGCATCGGAAGTCACTTGAACATGATTGGGAATGCGAATGCCGGGGAGCAGCCGAGAATTCTCGCGAGTCTCGCTGACAAACTGACTCATCGTTGGATTGCGAAGCCAAAGCCGAACTTCGTTTTCGGGGCGTCTTGCCAGCAGACAGGCACACGCAGTCCCCATTGCGCCGCCACCGATAACACCAATCTTTTTCAACATGACCATCCCTTGAGATCTTAAACATCGAACCGCAGCAATTGCACAGAGCAGTTCTCTGAACGGCACCACCTTAGTGATTTCACGGTAGCAGATCGATCCACAACCTAAGCGAACGCGAAATAGGGACAATCCCAACAAACCGGATAACAGTGAAAGTTTCACAAGTGAATCACGCTCGACGAGTAATTGCGGTTTGCCCCATTCGATTTGCGACCAACATTCATAGTGGATGCGAAACGGGCTCACACATCCGAATCAAGATGTCGCAGCCATTAAAGGAAATCAATCAAATGAATGACACAGCTCCCCCTGAAGTTGCCTTCGAAGAACGACGACGCGGCAACCGACACAGTTCTTCGCCGGGCTTCGAACGACGACAGTTCCAAGATGGCAAACGGTCGGAGCGGCCAGAAGTTTCAGAATTTGCGACAGCTGTTGATGAGTACAAAATTGCCAACCGTCGACGATTCATCACCTTTGATGAACTTTACGATGTCTTCACTTCGCTCGGCTACCACAAGTAGACGCCAGCCTAGCAGCGTCTTGGCTGGTGAGCTCAAGTACATATCGCCAGCAAAAAAAGGTCGATGCTGACTGCCTCAGAGCAGTTGCAACATCTTGCACGTTTGAGTTCTTGCACAACTCGTGTGTCAGCATCAGACCGATCGGTGGAGCACTTCAGTGAAGGTCCCACATGGTTTTCGTTGCCAAATGAAGCCTGTGCTTGCACGGCTTTCGGACAGCAACACACTTGATCGCTGGAACAATCCGCACAACCGGTTCTTCTACTCAAAACGCCGTGTTTCCTTTTGTTAACTGAAGGTCTCAATCGGCTAATTTGCTCTTTCCGTCATTTTTTGTGGAAGACTCCTAAAGTTCGCTCGGCGGCAGTCAACCGCCAAGCACGAACAAGCGACAGCGGCATTTGCGTCCCGATCCCATCCGGAAAAACGCAAGCTCCCAACTGACCGTTGTCGCACCATTGAAGTCTTCCCCAATGACGTGAGAAAGTGCAACCGATGATGGAATTGGATACAGATCTTGTCGTAACAGATCGCCGCCGTCGAGCTCGACGTGAAGCCGCATCCCGTGCCGCCGAAAAAACCAGTCGAACGAACTCAATCGAACATGCTTCAGATGAAGATGATGACGATGATTTTGAGACAGCAGAATCATCTGCTGATCGTCGACGAGCCGATCGTCGACGCCAAATTGATCCAACCACCTGCGAACGAGATTACTCGGGCGGTGAAGTTGAATTCATGCGAGCCATGGACGACTACAAACGCAAAAGCGGTCGACCGTTCCCAACATGGAGCGAAGTGCTAGAAGTGTTGATGAGCCTTGGTTACCGCAAAGTTGCCGAACCTTCCACGATGGAATGGCGAACACACGGCGAAAGCTCGAACTAGCTTCAAGCCAAAGATGGCTAGGACAAACCAGCACGCGATCAGTTCAGGAAGAACAAACGTCGCGTCACTTATTTCTCTCAACCGATGCTGCAACAGAGTTCGTTGAACACTCTCACAGACATCAAAATTTCACGACATTTGGAGACACCCATGGAAGACTTTCGCGCCACACACAAACATCGCCCCATTATCATTTCAACAGCAATCACTGTTGTCTTGGGAGCCATCCTTTTGGCCTTCCTGAAGGGCTAGGTCCTGCATCGTCAGAATTCTGATCGATCACTCTTGTGACATCAGCATCGTGATTCTGTCATCAAGGCATGCCGTTGGGCTCGGCGTGCCTGATACAGCATGATCGGCTGACATTCGATCTGCCTGACAAAGAGACATCTGCAGATCTCACATCGGCTAAGGACGAGCCGAATGCTTGGTGCTAGTCGGCTACGGACGAGCCGACTGTTTAGTGCTAGTCGGCTACGGACGAGCCGACTGTAGAAAACAACAATGGCTTACGATGAGCCAAAGAAAACACGGAACGGATGGCCACACGGAAGAACATGGAAGATGCCATCAGCCGTTTGGCAACCCAAACGCGGGCTTCCACCAATCAAGCAATCCGCAGGGAAGCCAACTCCAGCAAGCAACCAAATCAATGCTGACGTCGCAGACCAATCGACGTCAGCATTTTTGCGTTGACGCTAAAGCAAAAGCGTGTCCACGCATCGCACAATTCAGTTTTCTCAGATATCGTGCTGAACATGAAAGCTGCAATCTTCGAAGACTACCAAGGCCCGCTCACTGTCGCGGATGTTCCATCCCCTGACTGCCCGTCAGACGGAGTCATCATTGATGTCCAAGCCTGCGGTGTCTGCCGAAGCGACTGGCATGGATGGATGGGGCACGACACCGATGTTAAGCTGCCTCATGTTCCCGGCCACGAACTTGCCGGCATCGTTTCATCCACTGGCCAAGCAGTGACTCGATGGAAAATTGGCGACCGAGTCACCGTTCCATTTTGCTGCGGCTGCGGCGACTGTTCTCAGTGCAATAAAAACTGCGAACACATTTGCGACAACTACTTTCAACCCGGAGTCACCTACTGGGGAGGCTTCGCTGAACAGGTCGCCATTCCAAAAGCTGATGTGAATCTCATCAAGCTACCAGATCAAATCGACTTTGCTGCCGCGGCAAGTCTGGGATGCCGATTTGCCACTTCCTTCCGAGCTGTCGTGGAACAAGGACAGGTGAAACCGACGGACACCGTCGCGGTATTCGGGTGCGGTGGTGTCGGGTTATCTGCCATCATGATTGCCAAAGCTCTTGGTGCCGATGTCATCGCCATCGACCTCGCCGATGACCGGCTAGCTCAAGCAAAATCTTTGGGAGCAAAACTCACACTCAATGCCAGCACGGGCGCAGACACATGGCAAGAAATTCGCAGCGTGACGAACGGTGGAGCCGATGTGTCCTTCGATGCCATTGGCTCAAAAAATGCTCTCCAGAATTCCGTATTAAGCCTTCGAAAGCAGGGGCGGCACGTTCAAATTGGCCTCCTTTTAGGAGATCATGACAATCCGACAGTCCCCATGGCAGCCGTGATTGGCCGAGAACTGGAACTTTATGGCAGTCACGGAATGCCTCCGAATGCCTATCCGGCAATGCTAGAAATGATCACAGCCGGAAAATTGGCACCGCACAAACTGGTTTCAAAAACGCTTTCTCTATCGGAAGCCCGCGATTTCCTGCCTGAAATGAACGGTTTCCCGGGCCACGGAGCTGTCGTCATCACCGACTTCCAAAATTGAACCTCTCTGATTTCACGGATGGCACGCCAATTGCTGTTTTTGAGGAAAAACAGCAACATTGACCGGGTTTCACGTGTTTCGATACACTCCCGGCAACTGCTGATTCGGCGGCGACCAGACGTTTGCAGTTGGAATCATTCTTTCGGGAACGATTTCACCATTCGGTTACGCGCCGCCTGCGGTTAGCAACTTCCAAATAAGACACACATCAAACGATCACTTGGACGGCAGAAATCTCTGACCACCCTCGATCGAATAAGGACTGAGATCTCCCATGGAGCTCATCGAAAAAGTTGGCGATTTTTTCAATTCCGCAACCGGAAAAATCGAACGCGGCATTACTTCTCTGTTTGGTTCTTCGAACGAAAAACAGATCAAGAAGTTTGGTTTCGTTCGTGATAAGAAGACAGCTGCCACCAACATTGTGCCTGGCTCGACCTTGGATCGCATCAATCAACTGGAACCGACTTGGCAAGCCAAGACGGATGAAGAATTGATGCAGTCGACTGAAATGTTCCGAGCCCGCTTGCGCGGTGGAGAAACCTTAGAAGACCTGCTTCCCGAAGCCTTCGCAGCTGTTCGAGAATCCGGACGTCGATATCTGCAAATGCGCCATTACGATGTGCAGATGGTGGGTGGCTGGATTTTACACAACGGCATGATCGCCGAAATGGTGACAGGCGAAGGAAAGACTCTGGTCGCCACATTGCCAACGTTCTTAAATGCGATTGCGGGGCACGTTCATGTGATCACCGTAAACGACTATTTGGCTCGACGTGACATGGAATGGATGGGCCCCATTCACATGAAGTTGGGCATGACCATTGGAGCAATCCAATCGGACATGAATGCCTCACAACGTCAACAACACTACGCCTGTGACATCACGTATGGAACAAGTAATCAGTTCGGATTCGATTACCTTCGAGACAACATGAAACCTGTCAAAGAACAGCAGGTACAAGGACCATTGGACTACGCAGTCGTGGACGAAATCGACAACATCTTAATCGATGAAGCGCGAACACCATTGATCATTTCTGGCCCGGCTCATGACGACTTAGAAAAGTATCCTCGAGCCGATAAAATTGCTCGACAATTGAAGTCTGGCACCGACTTCGAAATCAAAGAAAAAGAGCACACCTGCCATCTGACAGAAGATGGAACTCGACGAGCAGAAGAATTGGCCGGAGTCGACAGTTTTTATACCGCCGGCAACATGGAATGGCCTCATTTGATCGACAACTCGTTAAAGGCTCACCACCTCTACAAAAAGGACGTTAACTACGTCGTTGAACGTGGCGAAGTGGTGATCATCGACGAAAACACGGGCCGAAAAATGGCCGGTCGACAGTGGTCGGACGGTCTGCATCAAGCCGTCGAATCGAAAGAAGGAGTGAAGGTAAAAGAAGAGTCTCAGACTTTGGCCACAATTACGTTGCAGAACTACTTCAAGCTGTACGGTAAGCTGGCCGGCATGACGGGTACAGCGATGACCGAAGCCAACGAGTTCTGGGAAATCTACAAGCTGGAAGTCATGGCGGTTCCAACCAACCGTACGATGCAACGGATCAACTTCCCTGACAACATTTATGGAAGCGATGACGAAAAATGGGATGCTGTCGTTGAAGAAGTCAAAGAAGTTTGTGTGACAGGCCGCCCTGTCTTAGTCGGAACAACGTCGATCGAAACGTCCGAGCTCGTCAGCAAAAAGCTGACGAAAAAGGGCGTCAAACATGACGTCCTCAACGCAAAGCAGCACGAACGAGAAGCTGAAATTGTGGCTCAAGCCGGCCGCAAAGGTGCCGTCACGATTGCGACCAATATGGCGGGTCGTGGAACAGACATCATTTTGGGCGGCAACCCCGAACACTCCGCTTGGGAAGAGCTCAAAGAAACATACCCCACTCGACTTGAAGTCCCGAAGTCAGAATGGGACTCACTGACAGATAAGATTGCAGAAGCAGGTGGCATGAAAACAGAAGCCAAAGAGATCATGGATCTTGGCGGGCTGCATGTCATCGGCACAGAACGGCATGATTCACGGCGAATTGACCTGCAACTTCGAGGTCGAGCGGGAAGACAAGGTGACCCTGGTTCCAGCCGTTTCTTCATCTCACTCGAAGACAAATTGATGAGATTGTTTGCGGGTGACTTTGTGAAACGAGTCATGCAATGGGCGGGGCTTGAAAACGGAGAACCCATTGTCAGCCCCATGGTGACTCGTCGAGTCGAAGGATCTCAAAAGAAGGTCGAAGAACGCCACTTCGATCAACGAAAGAATCTACTGGAATACGATGAAGTCATGGACGAGCAGCGTAAGCGAACATACGCCTATCGTCAGAAAATTCTAGACGGCCAAGACTGTCGAGAGTTGCTGTTAGAAATGATGGACAGCCAGATTGATCACTGGGTTGGACACTTCCTTGCCAATGAATATCGTGAAGAAACCATCGTCACCTTCATGCAACAAAAGCACCACCTTGAACTGGATGCTCGACAGGTCAAAGGATTCGACAAATCGCAGCTGGAAGACTTCCTGAAGACAGAAGGTCTGCGACAGTATGATTCAACCATTCAGGAAAACATCGAAACGTTCCTGCCAGAAGCAAGCGGTGACGAGGATGAGCAGGAAGTCAAACGCCACTGGAATTGGCTAGGACTTGCGCGATGGGCCAACCGCTACCTCGGCTGTAATCTTCAAGATCGAGATGTCCAAAAAGTGGGTCGCGAAAACCTTCAAGTTCACTTCTACGACCTTGCCCAAAAGGCAATCGAACGCTGGGATCTTAAAGATCTCGAAGATTTCCTTGACCCAGACTTCGAAAAGAAATCTCTGTGCGGCTGGGCCCAATATCAGTTCACACTGCCCGTCAAACTGGAAGACATCAGCAGTATGGAAGACGGCCAGATTCATCAGTACCTGATGGATCAAGTTCGTGAAGAATACGATCGCCGAGAAGTCACGTTCCCTGTCGATGTTGGGCTTAGCAGTTTTCTATCCGGAGATGGGAGTCACGGCGAAAAATACAACCGTGAGAAACTATGCCGCTGGGCGAATTCTCGTTTCATGACAGCGTTTGGCCCGGAACAATTCGCCAACTGGTCCAGCGAAGAAATTCGCAGCCAGCTAGTGAAGGCCAGCCAAGCATTTCTTTCCAATCGGCCCGATGGATCCATGATCGAAAGCAAGCTGCTGGAAATCATGCCGAATTCAGAAAACGAAAACGCATTGGTGACTGCAGAGCAAGCGGTTGCCTTGGAAACATGGGCCAAGCAGGAACTGAAGTGGACCGTCGATCGATCTCGAGTCGTTAAGCTAAAACCAGCGATGGCTCGAGCCAATTTTGTCCAAGGAATCGACACGACCTACCGCCCTGAGTTACGACAGACCGAAAAGTCGATTCTTCTTGAGATCGCCGACACTGCGTGGAAAGACCACCTCCACCAGATGGACATTCTGCGACAGGGCATTAGCTTCGTCGGTTACGCTCAGAAAGACCCCAAGACAGAATACAAACGTGAAGGACGTCGCATGTTCAATGCGATGTGGAATCGCGTTCACGAGCAGGTTACATCGGCCATTTTTCGAGTCGAACAGGAAAGCCCAGCGTTCGTCGGATCTTTGTGGCAAATCACAGCCACCGAACAAGACGTTGCCCCTCCTATCGAAGACCCAACCGACAACGTCCAGACCAACGATGGCGATGAAAAGCCATCAGTCAAACAAATCGTAAACGATGAACCAAAGGTCGGTCGCAATGATCCATGTCCATGCGGCAGCGGAAAGAAGTACAAAAAGTGCCATGGAAAAGGCTAGAGATTCGAACAACGAACCGCCCTTCAACTGATCGGCTTTTAGGTCTGCAATGGATTCAGAACCCGGACGCAGTTTGATTGTTTGGACAATCCGTTTTTCGGTAATGCTGTATGCGTGGTCGTTGTTCACGTTCGTAAAATGCCGACGCAGAAAACAAAGCACTCCACATTCCGACCTGTTGATCTGGTCGGGATCGTGGGTTGCTTGTCTGGTACACGTGGTTTTCGCATTTCACTTCGAACACCACTGGAGCCACACTGAAGCCTTGCAACACACGGCGAATGTCACCGCATCTGTGACCGGTTTGCGATGGAGTATCGGTCTTTACGTCAACTATGCGTTCCTTGCCGCTTGGGGCGGGGACGTTGTTCGGCGTTGGCGAAATTCTGCTCCAGCCACCTCAATCGCATTTCACGTAATCGCCGCTTTCATGATGCTGAATGCCACGGCCGTGTTTGGCCCCGGCTTTTGGATTCCTGTCGTGATGATTTATGCGACAGGCATATGGCTGCTGGCCTACCGCCTCCCGTCCGAATCTTAGGCTCAACCATTTCATGGCTCACGCGACAACAACCAGTCGTCAGGAAGACACTGCGAACCATTTGCCATAACGACATTCGAGCCAACGACATTCGAGCCAACGATGGCACAGTTTGTGTCCAGATCACCAAAGACGGAAGCGGTTTACCACATCGGTTCTTCAAAGTCAGTCAGGAATGCTTGAGCAGCCCAAAGACAAAATGGAACAGTCTCCCGAGACGTGATCTGCGATCCATTTCCAAGTTCCGCGGCAACTTCATGAACATCACACGAAGCGTTCATCGACGTCGCTCTGAGAATGCCATCAGCTATGTCAGAGCTGGGCAGAAACGACAGATCGTCCGGCAAGGCACTTTTGAGTCAACATTCGTGGAGTCAACATCCGCTGAGTCTTTCGACTAGCTCTTGTCGTCATTTCATTTTCAACGAACTCAAGCAGATGAACTTTGCTCAGGATCCTGAATCAATCATTCGCATCAGAATTTCGAAAGGATGGAATAGTTCACCTTAATCAATCTGACTCGAAATCAGGGAGACACATCCAAGTTTAACCCAACTGGCTTTCCATCCAGCTTCCAAGCTGGATCAATGTTCAATCCCAAATAAGCAAGCCCAGTGGCCGGTACATCTACCAAGTAGGTTTGCTGAGCGATCTTTCCAGGCTGTACTCCTTCGCCGCTGATAATCATAAACGTTGTCACAATTTCGGGTTCGTTTTGTCCTCCACCGTGAGCTTTGCCTTTTCCTCCGTGATCTGTCGAAACAATGACAAGCCATTTCTCGGAGTCAAACTTGTTTCGACTTTGCAATGCAGTCAGCACCTCACCAACTCGTTCGTCAACCGTTTGAATGGCAGCGATATAGTCTGAGTTGTCGGGATGGAATCCGGACGCATGTCCCGTTTCATCTATGGCTCCGAAATAGACCATCATCGCACTGGGATTTTGTTCTCGAAGACACTCTGCTGCTGCACGAGCCAGCAACACATCGTTGGCTGCGTATTGATCTGTCCCATGAGCCGGATAGCACACTTTCAGGTCACAGGATTCGACGATGTACTTGTCGATCGGTTCCCAATCGACAAATGATGCGGTGAACGCTGTCGGCCAACGCTCTTTGATCCGTTGAAAGACATGCGGATACTTGTCGTATTGGCGGCCTTCAAACGAGTTGTCGTTCACACCATGTTTGTCGGCCCAGACTCCCGTTAAAAAGCTGGACCAACCGGGCCCACTTGAAGTGTCACTTTTTTGGTAACGCTTTCCTTGAATCTTCGTCGCGTAGGACCACGCTCCCGTTTTTTTTAACGAGTCTAAATGTGGAGTCTCAGCTTTCAGCAGGGCATCAGGGCGACAGCCGTCGAGACCAATCCAGAGAACTCGAGACGCGGGGACTTCCTCTGCCTGAATCAACGACACAAAAGTCCCGCAAAAGACGCAAATGGCAAATCGAAACATGGATCTGATCCAGCAGAGTTGTTGAGGCAATCAAGACGTCATTCTGGTGTGCGATCGATGATTTTTGCAACTGTCTACAGGAAACCCATTTCGCTAAGGCAGTCAGCATTGAAATATTGGGGCAGATCCGCCACAACAACGGTCGGGTCGGCCACGGAGGATCGCTATGTCATGGATTTACAACACTGCTTACAGCCTCGCGCTGTTGCTTCTGTCGCCCGTCATCGTTTATCGAGCCGTCAGACACGGGCGGTATCGTCGCGGGTGGCGAGAAAAACTGCTGGGCAGATTGCCCGTCTTACCAACTGATACGGCCAAGCCAAAAGTTTGGTTTCACGCAGTGAGTGTGGGTGAAGTTCTGCAACTTCCCAAACTGATCGCCGAATTTCAGGCGGCCACAAGCCAACAATACGAACCCGTTGTAACGACCAGCACAGACACCGGTTACGACCTTGCGATCGAGCGGTTTCCAAACCTTCAAGTGACTTGGTTCCCTCTGGATTTCACATGGGCCGTTAAAGCCGCTCTTGCTCGCGTTCAACCAGCAGCCGTCGTGTTGGTCGAACTCGAACTTTGGCCCAATTTCCTTCACGCCTGTGCTGGTATGCAGATTCCCACTTCTGTGATCAACGCACGCATTAGTGAATCCAGCTTCAAAGGGTATGCAAAGTTTCCGCGAATTTTCCGTCCCGTTTTTCGCAGCCTAACTTTAGCAGTGGCTCAATCAAAGACGTATGCCGAACGCTTGATTGAGTTGGGCTGTACTCCGGAATCTGTCACCGTATCGGGCAACATAAAATTTGACGGCGTTACCACTGATCGAGATAACTTAAGGACGAAATCACTGAAAGAAAAATTGGGGCTAGGCACTGACGAAATCGTTTTCTTAGCCGGCAGCACTCAAGCAACAGAAGAAGCAATTGCCCTCGACGCTTGGAACGAAGCTCGGCAACTGTTCCCCAACCTGCGCATCATCTTGGTGCCAAGACACAAAGAACGCTTTCAGGAAGTTGCCAACTTAGTTCGTGAACGAGGCTACCCGTTGGTGCAGCGTTCAACGCTGAATCAACACGCTCAGCTGCTTTCTGATTCGCCCGATTATCAACCCGTGATTTTGATCGACACCATTGGCGAACTTTCTGCAGCGTGGGGCTTAGCAGACATCGCGTTCGTCGGAGGAAGCTTTGGAAATCGAGGCGGCCAGAACATGCTGGAACCAGCCGCGTATGGAGCCGCTGTGACGTTTGGCCCCAACACAAAGAACTTTCGAGACATCGTGAAACGACTGCTGGATGACGATGCAGCTGTCAGACTTGAACAACCTCAAGATCTCAACGACACGCTGCAGGATCTGCTGCAGGACCAAGGACGGCGCCGCCAGCTTGGCGAAAACGCGGCCACGTGTGTCCAGCTACAACAGGGAGCCATTCGAAAGACGATTCGCAAGCTGTGCCAGCTGCTGAAGGTTCCCGCAAACCAGGCCTCAAACGCAGCATAGCGCTGCCCCTCGGTCACTTAAAAAATCGCAATTCTCTCGGTTCCAGACAGGTCGATGCGGAGTCAGCCACTGCAGAGTCAGCCACTGCAGAGTCAGCCACTGGGAAGTCATGAATGCCTTCCGGCCTTTGCTCAACGGCCAAAGTGAGCAAGCTTCACAGCGAAACGCAAAGGCGGCTTCTTCATCCCGTCCGCCAAGCCATGCGTTGGTTTCTACCACGGCCAGTCGAAGCCAAGGTCCAGCGATTTTGCGGAATGAGTTAACGCTCCGATGCTGATCCGATCGACTCCGGTCGCGGCGATTCCAGCGACTGTCGTGAGGTTCACTCCGCCGGATGCTTCCAACAGAGTGTTGGGGGCGTGTTCATTACGAATTTCAATTGCCTCACGCATCTGGTCATTGGTCATGTTATCCAGCAGCACAATTTCGGGCTGTGCTGTTAAGCAGGTTCGCAACTGTTCCAGAGTGTCTACTTCCAATTCAACGGGGACCGCTAGGTTGTTTTGGGCGAGCCATGTTCGAGCATCCGTAACGGCATCGGAAACGCTGCTATTTCCCCGAGCGGCGAGGTGGTTATCCTTAATCAGCATTCCATCGTACAACCCCATTCGATGGTTGGTCCCGCCTCCGCAGCGCACTGCGTATTTGTGCAACAAACGGTAACCCGGCAGCGTTTTCCGAGTATCCAAGATAACCGCTTTTGAACCTTCAATCGCGTGCACAAATTGGTGCGTCAGACTGGCGATGCCACTTAAGTGAATCAGAAAATTCAGGATGGTGCGTTCACCGGTGAGCAGCAGCCGAACAGGTCCGGAGACACTGGCCACCACATCGCCAGGTGCTAAGAGATCTCCATCAGCCATCTTCAAATCAATTGAAACTGCATCCGCTGGAATAGAATCTCGTTCGCACAAAATGCGATAGACCAACGGTAACAACACAATCCCAGCCAGCCGGCCGGTTTCTCTTGCGACAATGTTTACCGTCGCTTCCGTGGCTTGAGGAACCGTTGCCGCACTCGTGATATCACAGCGTTCTGCAAGATCTTCATCCAACGCCATCTGAATCACAGATTCAGCGGACGAAATGAGCTGAGAAGAATATTCGATAGAATTCATGTCTAAAAAGGCCTCTGGATAACTTCGATCAAAGTCCGACTTTCGGCCTATTGCAACGCGATTCGCAACCACAACTGAACGTTCGGCCACTGCTGTGAACAATACGACCTAGCAAAATCACAACGACTGACAAAGCTTACCTAATCGTTACACAACCGACGATTCACACATTGCATTCGATCGGCTCAGGTGGCTCGTGTCTGTCGCTACAGCCCGAAAATTGCGGACTGTCCGGAAGACTGATGCGACTGGCACACGATGACTAGGGGGCAGACAAAAGCAATCGCCAAATTGTTTTTCTGCTCGGTCTCAGCAGTCTTCAAAAGGACTCCTGAGAGTCTACCGTCTTGTTACCAATCTCAGCGATTGTCATGCAAAACACATCTCAAAATCACAAACGCCAACTTTGGACGATTGAACGCCTCGAGCGAATCTGTCGGACCATGCAGGCATCCAGTCGCCGTGAACCTTGTCTCGAGCAATACGAGTACGAAGTGGCTTTGATGATGGATGAGCCTGTATCTGACGCTGCCAGCGAGTGGATTGCGTTAATCGTTCAAGCACTGCGAAACGGTGAAACTTTCGAAGCTGAACAATTTCTGCCAGCTGCGTAGGAATCGATTCAATCAGACTTTGAACCAGGTCAACAGCCCAGAACACTGTGCCAGAACGCTGTGCCAGAACATTGCGCCAGAACGCTGCGTGTGAATACAGTGCCTCAATACAGTGACGCTTACTGAGCAACCAAGTCAGCGCCCCAACTGTGCTGTTTCAGCCGGCGACTGAAAATTCGATCTCAAGCAACCCGCCGCATCTCGACTGTTCCGTCGCACTGTGAAACAGCACGATTCGCGGGCCGCGCTTCTTAACGATTTCAGCGACTTTCGCTCGACGTTGGGCGCCTTCGCCTTTGCCGATTCTCGCGGAGATCAAAGTTTGCTTTGACAAATTCTGCGGCTAATCGGCCCAGCAACTTCAGAAATCGCTGCTCTCGGGTTCCGTTCTTCCCTCGCAAAATTCGGCTTCAGGGTGGTGCATCCGTGCACTTCTGGTTGAAATAGGCGTCTAGGACAAGTTTTCTGCTCCCAATAACCCCGCAGCATACCTGTCCATGCGTTCACACAACGAGTAATCGCCGCTTTGCCGTCGCCCAAGACAGCTTTGTTAGACAAGTGTGAAAACCCTGAAACTTGTTTCTGCCTGACTCCATTCGTTCTTCCATCGCCCGCCGAAAATTAACGCCATGCCCGTCATTCAGTGCCCCGAATGCCAAAAGAAATTGAAACTGAAGGCTCTTAAAGAGGGAGCCAAAGTGAAGTGCCCGGGTTGTGCAAAAATCTTTCGCCCAACAGCGGCTGATGCTCAGGCAACCAGCGCCTCAACCAAAACATCAAAGCCATCCAAAGCTCGACCAACAACATCGGGGAAATCACCAGCCGCAAAACCAACCAAACGGCGTCCGGCAAAAAAGAAGCGTCCCGCACCAGTCGATGACTTTGATGATTTCGGAGACGATGATTTCGGAGACGATGACTACGGCGACGGAGATGATTTTGGTGCCCCCCCTGCTCGACGTCCTCGATCTGGCGGCAAGAAAGCAGCAAAGAAAAAGCCAGTAGAGGCAAAGTCGAAAAAGCCGTTAGTCATCGGCCTAGCGGTCATCGCAATTGCAGCGATCGGAGGCGGAGCATTCTGGTTGCTTGGTGGTGGTTCTGACGAAGGCGGCAGCGACACAAACATCGCTGATACGAACAACGACAACGCCGGCGAAGATGAAGACGCGAGCCATGCAGCCTCCAATGATACGGGCCAAGCTAAGCCCGATCAGTCTGCAGCAAGTTCAGCACAGGCAGGTTCCAACAATGGTGGTTCGTCGGGCAACGGAACAACGGCATCAGCCAACGTCGGCACGTTTAGCTCCGAATCAAGTCCCGTCGATCTGAAGTGGATGCCTGCTTCAACAGAAGGCCTCATTCACATCAGGGTGCCCGAACTGATGAAGGGGCCTCTTGGAGCACTCGTTAATCTGCCTCAACTTGCACCACAGATTGAACAATTCAAAGCGATGGCCGGCATGGAGCCCAACAATATTCAGAGCATTACGGTGGGGGTCAGCCGAATTTCTGAAATGTCTCAACTGGAACAAGAACCGAATCCAGAATCGATGTCTTTGATTGCGATCGTGCGAGCTGATCAAACAATGGATGCATCGAAAATCATGCTGATGAACCCTGAAGCAAAGCAGGTGACCGAAGGCTCACTCACCTATTATAAAATCCCAGAAGATCCTCCGGTTGCCATTTGGATGCCAGACGGTCAAACGGCTGTCGTCGGTGCAGAATCTGTTGTGCAGCAGGTTGCGACCCAAGATGGTTCCACATCAAATCTCGACACTGGTCTACTGAATGGTCAATCCAGTATTGAAATTGCATTTTCGCCTGCGATTCCTGATGCCATTTTTCGGCACTCCAATTTTCGAATTCCAGATGGCGGCCCGACGCCCGTGCCCCCGCCAATTCGCACGCTCGTTGCCGCAATGAAGGAACACACTGTTGGAGCATCGATTGGGATCACACTGACAGAAGACTTGGGTTTCAACACGGCGTTTCGAAGTCGCGACGCCGCTGGCGCAGCGAAGTTTCAGCAGACCTTCCAATCTGTCATGGAAGAACTGAAGAACATGCCGCCCCCCTCCGCCGATGGGCAAGGCATTCCGCCGATGTTGGCGGGATTTATGGCTCCGCTTGAAAAGATTGGCGAAGACATGAATGAATCGCTTGAAGTGATCACATCGGGAACATTGACCAAGACAGCCATGAAAGCCAAGGGCGGTGGCCAAACACTTTCAGGATTCGTCCCGATGGCGAGCATGCTGCTGTTGCCTGCGATTCAGGCGGGGCGATCTGCCGCTCAAGCGACTCAGGGCCGCAACAACATGAAGCAAATCGGCCTGGCGATGCACAACTTTCACGATGTTTACGGGCGATTTCCAAATGCTGTGGGAATAGGCCCCAACGGTGAAAAATGGCTCAGCTGGCGAGTTCATTTGTTGCCGTTTTTAGGCTACGAAGAACTGTACAATCAGTTCGCTCTTGAGGAGCCATGGGACAGTCCTCGAAACAGACCTCTCGCCGACTTGATGCCCAACGTCTTCAGTTCGCCAAATGCCAACACAGAAGTAGGCAAGACTGTTTACATGGTCCCCGTAGGTGCAGGGACAGCATTTGAAGATCAAAAAGGACGCCGTTTCCGAGACATCTTAGATGGCACTTCAAACAGCATCATGATGGTCGAAGTCGAAGCAAGCCGAGCCGTCTATTGGACTGAACCTGTGGACTATTCAGTGAACACATCAAATCCGTTTGAAGGCCTTGCTCGTCGAGACGGATCCATGATTCCCATTTTGTTTTGCGATGGAAGCACACAGAACATCTCGGCAGATCTTGACTCACAAACAGCGAACCATATGTTCACAATCTCAGATGGCGCCATCATCAATTTTCGTTAGATGCTGCAGGGCGAGTACTCAATATGATTTCTGCTGATCGCGTCGATCCGAAGGCGTTGACCCCCGGTCCAAAGACACATTTGTAGTACTCAAGCTCACATGACTCTGCTGTACACTGACAACCGATTTCTAAATCATGACACGGGCGAGCACCCGGAATGCGCGGACAGACTTCGCGCTATTCAAGCTCGATTGCAGGATTCGGGCTTGCTGAAGCAAGTGCAACAAATCGTCCCGACGGCCGTCACGGAAGCACACATCAAGCTGGTTCATTCGACCAAACAGGTGGCCGCTTTTGATGCCTTGGCTGCCAAAGGTGGAGGCAGATTGGACGCTGATACTGTCGTATCAGATCAGTCTCCTACGGTCGCTCGTCTGGCAGCAGGAGCCGCGGTTGACGCGGTTTCGCGAGTCTTAAATGGTGAAGACCGCCAGGCCTTATGCCTGATTCGACCGCCCGGCCATCATGCCACCGCGAGCAAAGCGATGGGCTTTTGCCTGCTGAACAATGTGTCGATTGCCGCGAAGTTTGCGATTGCAGCGAACAACGTCAATCGCATTCTGATCGTCGACTGGGACGTGCATCACGGGAATGGCACTCAAGATATCTTCTACGACGATTCGCAGGTCACATTCTTCTCTGTTCATCGTCACCCATTCTGGCCGGGTTCGGGACTGAAGACGGAAACCGGCACGGCCGATGGGCTGGGGCATACCGTCAACTTGCCTTTGCCCTTCGAAACTTCGCGTCAGGAATACTTCGCAGCCGTGCGTTCATCGTTAGAAGCATTGGCCGACAAAGTCAGGCCAGAACTTATTTTGATCAGCGCTGGCTTTGATGCTCACCATCTTGATCCCATCGGTGCACTGAAACTCGAAACACAGGATTTCCAAACACTGACGGAAATCGTACAGCAGATCGCCGCAACTCATAGCAACAGGCGAATTGTGAGTCTCTTAGAAGGCGGCTACAACACCGAGAAGCTAGCCGAGTGCGTTGAAACACACTTGCACACGCTCATAAACAATGACAAACCGGCTGGCTCGGCGGCTCAGTAAATCATGAACGACATCAGAGGAAATCTTCGCATCATGTTGGGCGTGATCATGATTTACTTGTTCAACAAATTCGCTCTTCGCCCACATGTTCTGAACAACCAACTTTCCGGGCTGATTAAGACAATTGCTTTTTCGTTACCGAACTTCTGTGAAGCAGTCTGTGGGACGATCTTGCTGACTAACATCGCGCTCGTTGCGAACACTCGCCTGCTGAGCCCCCAACACAGATTCGGACTGTCAACAATCTACTTCACCACAACTTCTTCCGCAGCCGTGTACGTCATCTTACAGGAACTGAAGATTCACAACCTTGGAGGCCGGAACGTCTATGATGTCCACGACCTCGAATTTTCGGTCATCGGACTCACTCTGACTTTGTGTTACCTCCTGATCAAGCAGCCTCGATACACAGAAGAGATGAACACCTGAATCTTACCACGGGCAACAAATGGAACGAACGAATGTTAGCGCAGGCTTACTACTGGCCCAAAACCTTGACAGGGACAGAGCAGAACCAGCCTTTTGACTGGACTCATCGAGAACCACACAGCACTCATCCACGGCAAATTGTGTGAACACCTGTCAGGCAAATCACGATTTTGTTAGGAATCCAAAATCCCGCTTGCACTCTGCTCAGAAGACTCTAATTTGTGGAAGCTCAGGGAACGGAGACCATCATCTGACAAACGGTTTCAGTATCTTCCATTCGAGGCATATTGTGAAATTTTCCTGCTTAGCATTTTGGGCTTTCGTTTGCGTCTGCACTCCGAAGCTGGCGTCTGCAGACATTGTCACGTTCGATCTTGGCCCGAGCGCTGGAAGTATCGGTTCGCTTTTTGAAGCGGGCTCGACCTCCGAAACAATCAATGGCGTGACGCTCTCCTTCGCCCTTGAACCAGTCGACGGCAGTTTCTTTGGCGTAGTGTCTTCTTCCAGCTCGGGAGTATTCACGCCGGGAGAAACGGGTAATGCACGGGCACGGATCAATACCGGGGAAGCGGTCACCTTTACCGTTACCTCCACGAGAGCACTCGAGCTGGCTTCGCTCGATTTGAATCTCGTGGGCGGTGCCACCGATGCAGCTTTCGTCAGTATTAACGGTGGTGCTGACATTCAGCTTTACGCAGGTGCACCTCTCGTAGATTTCAATGGCACCACGGACGTTTTCACGGCGAACCTGCCCATTGCATCAGGCAGCACCATTCGAATTTCAACGAACAATGAAATCGGCCTGCAGGGAATTACGTTTAACGTGGCAGCAATACCTGAACCATCATCTTGGGCACTCATCGGCATGATTGGTTTAAGCACGGCGATTTATCGTCGACGTCAATCTCGAACAAAAGACCACGTCTGATTGACAGAAGCTGATGACCGACTTGGCATCCGCGATTAACCATTCTCGAGTTTCATCTGACTCGGGACAATCGAGATCTGAATCTGCCCAACATGTCGCCTCTGACTTCTTGCTCACCCTGCATCAGCAGTCAGCAAGTACGGTCTAAATTTCTTGATCCAACGGTACCCCAACTGGGGAATTCCGCTGGCTAAAGATCCAACAGGCTGACTCCTTCAGGCTCGTTGTTTCTTCAAGACACGGACTCATCGGCATTAGCAAAAGCGGCAGCTCGCCTGATATTCTCGAACTTGCAACCGGCAGCAACAGTGCCGGGAATCCGATTGTGCAGATCAGAAACGAGAGAAAATTCGTAGCCTGCGCACAGGATTTCCGTTTCACTCGAAATCAGAAGACTAAAACGCTATGGTCTCGCGGTGAGAACACGACTTTTCTGGCGGTTCGCTACAGAAGACAGGTGGCAACGCTCGAAGATGACAGCTGTTGGATGCGTTTCGGCGTTTACCAAAAGCTTTCTTGCGACGACAACCAATGTTGATCGGTTGATTTTGACGCAGGAAGGCCGGGGAAATCCGGCAGGAATGGAAGCATGACGACTGACACTTCAGTCAACAACAAATGACTGATTTCAGAGCCGCAGTTGGCCTGAAACCAGATGAAAACATAATCGGCTAAGCAGTGAAGCCGGATTCGCGGTGGCGCAACGCATTTGTTGGCCACGAGTGGTTCCGGCTTTCCGTCCTTTACGACACTATCAAGATCAGGCTCGTTCGATTGCCAATAAGAATCGACTCGAGCTTGATGTGGGGAAGCAAATGGTAGATCCAGCAGTTTTGGAAACAATCTCCGGAATCGAACCCGACGAGCTGCAGGAGTGGCTGGAATCTTTAGAAGACATCCTGCACCGCTATGGTCCAGAAAAACTGGGCGAATTGCTGGTGAACCTGCAAGAGCGAGCGTATCAGCGCGGAGTCAAGCTGCCGTTCACTGCGAACACCCCGTACATCAACACCATTCATCATTCCGAACAGGAACGGTTTCCGGGCGACCCTGAACTGGAACGCCGCCTCAAAAGCATCATTCGCTGGAATGCGATGGCAATGGTGAACCGAGCCAACAAGCGGTTCGACGGACTGGGTGGACATATCTCCACCTTTGCATCATCAGCCACTCTTTACGAAGTGGCACAAAACCACTTCTTCAAAGGTCGCACTGAAGACCAAGACGGAGACATGGTCTACTTTCAGGGACATGCGTCTCCTGGTATGTACGCTCGAGCCTTCGTTGAAGGTCGCCTGACCGAAGACAACTTAGACAACTTCCGTCGCGAATTGCCAGCAGGGCAGGGACTATCAAGCTACCCTCACCCATGGCTGATGCCGAATTTCTGGCAGTTCCCAACGGTATCGATGGGCTTAGGCCCAATCTGCAGCATCTACCATGCTCGGTTTCTTCGCTATATGGAACATCGTGAGCTCAAGGACACATCGGACTCCCGAGTCTGGGCGTTCTTGGGTGATGGAGAATGCGACGAACCAGAATCACTGGGTGCGTTGACCTTGGCATCCCGCGAAAAACTGGACAACCTGACGTGGGTCATTAACTGTAACCTGCAGCGATTGGATGGCCCCGTTCGAGGTAACGGCAAGATCATTCAAGAGCTAGAAGCTGCGTTCCGTGGCGCCGGCTGGAACGTCATCAAAGTCATCTGGGGGGGCGATTGGGATCCTCTATTGGACGCTGATGATCATGGCAAGCTTGTCAAACGCATGGGCGAAGTGGTCGATGGTCAGTACCAAAAGTACACCGTTTCCGACGCTGATTATGTCCGGAATCACTTCTTCGGGGCAGACCCAGATGTTCTCGAAATGGTGGATCACCTGTCAGACGAAATGATGATGAAGATTCGTCGAGGCGGCCATGATCCTTCAAAAGTCTACGCGGCCTACCATTCGGCGACTCAACACAAGGGAGCTCCAACAGTGGTCTTGGCGAAAACCGTGAAGGGCTATGGACTGGGCGAAAAGGCTGAAGGTCGAAACGTAGCTCATAACACCAAGAAGATCGAAATGGAGTACGTTCGTAACTTCCGAGATCGATTTGGGTTGCCGATTAGTGACGAAGAAATCAAGGACATTCCGTACTACCGCCCGGCAGACGACAGCCCGGAAATGAAGTACCTGAAGAGCCGACGTCAAGAATTGGGCGGCTTTGTCCCATCTCGAAAGCCAACTGAAGAACGCCTGGATGTCCCGGAACTGAGCGACAAAGCGTTCCAAGGAAAGGGAGTCCTTCCTGGTAGCGATGGCGACGCGGGTTCGACGACCGGAAGCTTGGGACAAATTGTTCGAGGACTGGTACGTCATAAAGGCGTTAAGGAACGCATCGTCCCAATCATTCCAGACGAAGCCCGAACCTTCGGTATGGAAGACCTGTTCAAGCTGGTCGGTATCTACAGCAGCAAGGGCCAGTTGTACGAACCGGTCGACAGCGATGTCGTTCAGTTCTACAAGGAAGCCAAGAATGGTCAGCTTCTTGAAGAAGGAATTAACGAAGCCGGAGCCATGGGGTCATTCATCGCCGCTGGTGCTGCTTATGCAAACCTCAGCATGAACATGATTCCGTTCTACGTTTTCTACAGCATGTTTGGCTTTCAACGAGTCGGTGACCTGATTTGGTGTGCTGCAGATACTCGTTGTAAGGGCTTCCTTTGTGGAGGCACTTCTGGGCGAACATCACTGAACGGCGAAGGCCTTCAACACGAAGATGGACACAGTCAGTTGATCGCAACGACTGTGCCATCACTGCGAGCTTACGATCCGGCTTACGGCTACGAGCTGGCTGTGATTGTTCAGGATGGATTGCGTCGCATGTACGGCGAGGGAGAAGAAATTTTCTACTACCTGAGTGTGTACAACGACAACTACCCTCATCCTGCAATGCCAGAAACAGAGGGCTTGGCCAGCGACATCATCAACGGGATGTACAAATTTAGCAGCACTGACAATGCTGACGGACAAACCCAACGTCCTCAGATCCTTGGTAGTGGCCCGATCATGGAACATGCTCGAGCGGCGCAGCAAATCTTGGCCGAAAAATATGGCATCGGCTCTGATGTCTGGAGTGTGACCAGTTACAGCGAGCTCCGCCGCAACGCGATGGAGTGTCAGCACTGGAATGACCTGCATCCGGGTGAGACTCAAAAGCAAAGCTACCTAGAAAGCGTGCTCGAGGGTGTCGACGGTCCGTTTGTTTCGACAAGCGACAACGTTCGCCTCGTGGCTGATCAGATTCGACCTTGGATTGATGGCGAATACATTGTTTTGGGAACCGACGGTTTTGGTCGCAGCGAAACGCGAGAAGAACTTCGTCGTCACTTCCGAATCGACGCAGAATCAACCGTGTATGCAACACTTCAAGGTCTGGCGAACACGGGTGGCTTCGATGCAGCTCAACTGCCTCAGGTCATCAAGGATTTAGGACTCGATCCGGAAGCCATCTTCCCACTCGACGCTTAATCATTGCCCGTCATTCACCGTACCAATCAAGACACTCGGACTTCGCCAAAACGGCAAGGCTGTCCGTCAGGAAACGCCTGACGAGAATCCATGACTTACGTCGGGCAATTCCTGACCAGCGAGTAATAAATTATGGCCATTGAATTCAAACTGCCGGAAGTATCGGAAGGTGTCAACACGGTTGATATCGCCGAAATTATGGTTTCGGTCGGAGACACCATTACCGCCGGAACCATTGTTTTCGAAGTCGAAACCGATAAAGCGGTTGCCGAAATCGAATGCCCACATGCCGGCAAAATTACGGAAATCTTGGTGAGCGTGGGCGACAGCGTTGCCGTCGATCAAGTGACCCTAAAAGTCGAAGCGGGTGACTCCGCAGCAGCGCCGACCCCCGAACCGACGGCTCCCGTGGCAGACAGTCAACCTGCCGCGGCTGCCCCACCGGCATCCGTGACACAAGAAACGGCTGCACCATCTGCACCACAGACAATCGAATTCAAGTTGCCAGAAGTCAGCGAAGGGGTCGACACTGTTGACGTGGCCGAAATTTTGGTAGCAGCCGGTGACACGATCGCAGCCGATGCCGTTGTTCTAGAGGTTGAAACGGACAAAGCGGTTGCTGAAATCAACTGCCCTCACGCTGGTACAGTGAAAGCAGTGGCCGTTGCTGTTGGAGATGCCATTGCAGTGGGTGCCGTGATTCTAACGATCGAAACTTCTGCTTCTGCAGCAACGAGTGCTCCATCCAGTTCTGCCCCCGCTCCTGTAGCAACAAAAGCTGAAGCAGGCACTCAGCCCGAAAAGCCAACACCCAATTCTCCTGCCACAGCCCCCCGATCTGTCGCCGCGCAAGTTCCGTCCACTGAAGGACGTGCTCCAGCACCTGCTGGCCCTGCGACTCGCCGAATGGCTCGAAAACTTGGAGTCGACCTGTATCAGGTGCAGGGTTCTGCTAATGGCGGACGAATCACGATTGAAGACATCGAAGCTTTTGTCCGCAACCGCATGACGGCTCCAGCAACACCATCGGGTGGCGGAGCCAGCTTAGGAATTGCGGCAGCCGCTCCATTGCCAGATTTCACAAAGTTTGGCCCAATCGAAAAACAACCTCTGGGCAAAATCTTTCGATCAGCCGCCAGCAATTTATCGACTGCATGGGTTACGATTCCTCATGTGACTCAGCACAACGTCGCTGATATCACAGAACTCGAATCCGCCCGAAAACGTTACGTCAAAGATAATCCGAAGTCGCCAAAAATCACGATGACCGCCATCATGATCAAGGCCGTCGTTGGAGCCCTGCGAGCATACCCGAAAGTCAATTCCAGCATTGACATGGAATCTGGCGAACTGATTCTGAAGCACTACTACAACATCGGAGTCGCAGTCGACACACCAAACGGATTAGTCGTTCCCGTGATCCGAAACTGCGATCAGAAAAATGTTCTGGAAGTCGCCGATGAGCTCACAGCGATGGCTTTGAAGGCTCGAGACCGCAAGTTAAAAAACACGGACATGCAGGGAGCCAGCTTCACGATCACGAATCTAGGTGGAATCGGAGGAACGTACTTCACGCCCATCGTGAATCCCCCGGAAGTTGCCATCCTCGGAATGTCTCGCGGTCAAAAGACTCTACAACTGGACGACGATGGCAACATTGAAGAACGCCTGATGTTGCCACTGTCAATGTCTTACGATCATCGAGCGATCAACGGTGCAGATGCGGCTCGATTTATTGTCAAACTAAGCGGAAGTCTCACGAACTTCTTTGAACTGTTTTAGTTTGCGGATTGCCAGCAGCCAACGAAACAGTTGGCTGCTCGCTTCATTAGCTACAAATCTGTGATCTCTTTCTTCAGCGGGCAACAATACTGAAGATGATTCAGCTGCCTCCTAGAAGTAGCTCACACCATCCAAAGCTAAACCCGATCTACCAAGCCAGCGATCAGCTGATCCGATCAAAACACGGACTTCGGCTGTCGGCAACGACCGTCAATTCGACGGTCGATATGGCACCCGGAAAATTCCTCAAGCCTGATATTGAACTGACGAAACCATGGCTGATAAACACGCTCAACTGGTCGTACTTGGTGGTGGTCCGGGCGGATACCCCGCAGCCTTTGCTGCTGCCGATCATGGCATGCAGGTTGTTTTGGTGGACGAAGGCAAACAGCCCGGTGGTGTCTGCCTTAATCGAGGCTGCATTCCGTCAAAGGCTTTGCTGCACGTCGCCAAGCTGATTAATGAATCGAAGGAATCTGCCGAGTGGGGCATCACCTTTCAGCCGCCCGAAATTGACATCGACAAACTGCGCAGTTTTAAAGACGGAGTCATCGGCAACCTTTGCGGTGGCATCGAAGGACTTTGCAAGGCTCGCAAAGTCGACCTGATGAAGGCTCGAGGCACTTTTGTTGATTCCAAAACTCTCGAACTGAAAGCTGCCGACGGCACCACATCGACTTTGTCGTTCGACAAGTGCATCGTAGCCATTGGCTCGTTACCGGCGATGCCGAAGTTCTTCGACATTGGTGACGATCGAGTCATGGATTCCACCGGAGCACTGAAGCTTCGCGATATTCCAGAACGCTTGCTGGTTGTCGGCGGTGGATACATCGGTCTCGAAATGGGATCCGTTTATGCTGCCTTGGGATCCAAGGTCAGCGTCGTTGAAATGTCAGGAGGGTTGCTGCCCGGAGCAGACCGAGATCTGGTTGTTCCATTGCAGAAAGTCTTGAAGAAGCACTTCGACGCCATTCATGTGGACACCAAAGTCGCAAAGCTAACAGCGACTGACGCCGGGATCGTTGCCTCCTTGGAAGGCAAGAACGTTGATCCAGAAATGACTTTTGATCGAGTCCTCATTTCTATTGGGCGTCGCCCAAACAGCGCGAACTGCGGTTTAGAAAACACTCAAGTTGAACTTGATGAGCGAGGCTTCATCAAGATCGATCAGAACCAACGCACGGCTGATCCGAACTTGATGGCGATCGGCGACATCGCTGGCGAACCGATGTTGGCTCACAAGGCGACCCGTGAAGCCAAAATCGCAGTGGAAACACTGCTGGGCGAACCAGTTGTTTTCGACAACATCGCTATTCCGGCTGTTGTCTTCACCGACCCAGAAGTGGCGTGGGCTGGAATAACTGAGACTGAAGCAAAAGCCCAAGGTGTTGAACATTCGGTTCACAAGTTTCCTTGGGCGGCGTCTGGTCGAGCTCAATCGATTGCTCGAACCGAAGGCATCACCAAGATCATCGTCGAACCAAAGCATCAGAGGATCCTAGGAGTCGGCATTGTCGGCCCGGGAGCTGGTGAGATGATCGCGGAATCTGTGATCGCCATAGAAATGGGAGCCACAGCAAGAGACATCGCGGACAGCATTCATGCTCACCCGACGCTGTCTGAAACCCTGATGGAAGCCGCCGAAAGCGCTTTAGGCCAGCCAACTCACTTCTACAAACCCGTGCGTAAGTGACGGCCGAAGATCTGCACACCTTGAAATCACGACTGCCAGATTAAGCACGTCGATGACATTTTAAGGTGGACTTGCCCTCACTCAGCATCATTTGAAAGCACTGCCGAAGAGGGCCGCAGCGATAAGAGAATGCAGTGCGGCAATCCGGCTCTAGCTGCCCCTTGAAAAAGGCAACCCGACGAGTGAGCGAGGGATATCGGATGTGCAGGACGTCAGGGTTTCAAGGGAATTCATCCCTCGCTCACGCGTCGGGTCACCACATCAAAGTTTTTTCAACAGACTGCTAGGTGGCAGCAATTGTGCCTGAGCATTGTTGAGCGTCTCAGTTGAGCTGAAGATTGGTACTTGAACGTCGAGTGATCCTCCCTTTCGGCGACTGATTCCCCCTTATTCGTACCCTGCGCTGAGAATCATCCTTCCGGCCGCCGAGAACTCTGACTGGGTCTGACGGGGCGGAATGAATCCACAGGCAGAAAGCCTTCCAAAACATTGAGCCGCGACTAAGATACCGCCGAGAATATGAAGAACCATAGCAGGCGACATTTTTAGGCTCTCGGTGAGAGCCACGCAGTTTTTCAGACTGCAAACGGATCCAATCGGATACGAAATCGCTGATTCAATTGGAAGATGGTTTCAGATCACGGAATCTGCTTAAACGTGATCAGGATTTTGGGGGCAACGGGTCCTCAAAGCCAGCAGCACCACGATCTCATTTTGCTTGAACCGGTTGCATGCACCGTATTACCAAAGGTCTGGACGTTCCAATTTCTGGAGTCCCTGACTCAACCATCGTTGAAGGTCCGGCACTCAAGCGAGTCGCCGTCGTGGGTCCCGATTACATCGGAATGAAGCCCACAATGTTGGTTTCGGAAGGCGACATGGTCAAAGCGGGCCAACCAGTCTTCACCGACAAGAAAACCGAGGGCGTTGTTTTCACAGCACCCGCTGCCGGTAAAGTTGTCGAACTGAACCGAGGCGAACGTCGAGCATTTCAATCGATCGTGATCGAAATCGAAGGCGATGAAGCCGAACAATTTGAAGCCCCTGCAAGTGGTGACATGCAGGGCGTACAACGTCAACAAGTTGTTGATCTGCTTGTCAAAACGGGTGTGTGGCAGAGTCTCAGAACTCGACCATACAGCAAAGTTCCCGCCATCGATTCAACTCCAAGTTCAATCTTTGTGCAGGCGATGGACACCAATCCACTCGCTCCAGACCCTCGGCCAATCATTCAGGCTCGAGAACAAGACTTCCGCATCGGCCTACTTTCGTTGGCACTGCTGACAGACGGTGCCGTGCATCTCTGCCGCAAGCCCGCTGAAACACTGCCGGGCGAAGACATCGCTCAAGTCAAGACGTCAGAATTTGAGGGACCTCATCCAGCCGGACTACCTGGAACCCACATTCATCTTTTGGATCCCGTTGGCCCAAAGAAAACTGTCTGGACAATCAACTACCAAGACGTTTTGGCAATTGGGCATCTGATGTCCACCGGACAAATTTGCCACGAACGAGTGATCACGGTTGCAGGACCTGCCGTCAAAACACCTCGCACAATTCGCACTCGAATGGGTGCTTCAATTTCAGAACTCCTGGCTGACAACTGCGAAGAAGGCGAAAACCGAGTCATCTCGGGAAGTGTTTTAGCTGGACGAGCAGTCTCCGGTCCTCTGGCATACCTTGGGCGATACCACATGCAGATTTCGGTCATCGCCGAAGGCCGCGATCGTCAACTGCTGGGATGGATGGGACCTGGGAACGACAAGTTTTCAATTCGACGAGTTTTCTCGTCGGCTCTTGATCGCACTCGACAGTTCGCGTTCACCAGCAGCACAATGGGCAGCAAACGCGCCATGGTGCCAATCGGAATGTACGAAGATGTCATGCCAATGGACATCATCCCAACATTCTTGCTCCGAGCCCTCATCACTGGTGACACTGAACAGTCGCAAGTACTCGGAGCCTTAGAACTTGATGAAGAAGATGTCGGTCTTTGCACCTTCGTCTGCCCCGGAAAATACGAATACGGTGACATTCTCAGACGCAACCTGACAGCAATTGAGCTCGAAGGTTAGTACCACAAGGATGCCACGAAACGGGTCAACACTTAAGTAAGTGCTGCCAATACAAGAACTCAATTCAGCCGGACGCATTGAAGATATCCAAACCTGTTCAGGCTTGGTTCTCAAAACATAGCCGGTAAAACACTGAGCGAAATGAACCCATCGATTCAGAATCACTCATTCTGAATCGCACATTTAGCTCAGTTCATTCTTCATCACAGGTAACCACTGATGAAATTCTTACGAGACAGATTGGATCAGGTCGAGCCGCTTTTCCACGAGGGTGGCAAGCTGCAGAAGTTGTATCCTCTGTACGAAGCCGCAGACACGTTTCTGTACACACCGGCCGACGTCACCAAAGGTGCATCACACGTCCGCGATGGTATGGACCTAAAGCGGATGATGATTTTCGTCGTCATCGCGCTCACGCCCTGCATCTTGATGGCGTGCTACAACACTGGGTTGCAAACTCACTTAGTCGCCTCACGGGCGATTGAAGCCGGAGTCGAATCAGGCGAAGTCATTGCCCAACTGGGTTGGCGAGCTTCCATCGTCAATCAAGTGACGGGTTGGACTCCAGAAGCTGGCCAAAGCTTCCTAGCCAACTTTCTGCACGGAGCTCTCTTCTTCTTCCCCGTGTTCTTGGTGTGTAACATCGTCGGTGGAACATGCGAAGTCATCTTCTGCATCATCCGCAAACACGAAATTAACGAAGGATTTTTGGTCACAGGAATGCTATTTCCACTGACCCTGCCTGCAAGTATCCCATTGTGGCAAGTCGGACTTGGCATCGCATTCGGAGTCATCATTGGTAAAGAGATCTTCGGTGGAACAGGGAAAAACTTCCTGAATCCAGCGTTGACTGCTCGAGCCTTCCTATACTTCGCGTATCCCATCCAAATCACAGGCTCACACGCTTGGGCAGGATTGATTCGAACGGCCGACGGAGCATTTATTGATGGCGTTAGCTGTCCCACGATGCTGACTCAGATGGGTGGAGTCAAAGTGGCCGTTCTTGAAGGAGGCTCTTTTGACGCCGTCGTCAGCAATGAGCTGAATGGCATGACGCTCACAGATGCATTCCTTGGCTTCATCCCGGGTTCAATGGGTGAAACTTCAACCTTGGCCTGCTTGCTCGGGGCAATCTTCTTGATTGCATCAGGCGTTGGCTCATGGAGAACCATGGCAGGAGTTCTGATTGGATCGATGGGCTTTGCCACTGTCCTGCATGGATTCGAAACCACAACGAACGCCATGTATCAAGTGCCGCCTCTGTGGCACCTATGCTCAGGCGGCCTCGCCTTCGGTTTGGTATTCATGGCGACAGACCCAGTTTCATCGGCCATGACGAATACGGGCAGATGGATCTACGGACTTGCGATTGGAGTCATGACGATGATCGTGCGAGTGCTCAATCCAGCGTTCGCCGAAGGAATCATGCTCGCCATCCTCATGGGCAACGTCTTTGCTCCAGTAATCGATTACATGGTTGTTCAAAGTAACATCAAGCGTAGATTGGCACGTAACAATGTCTGAAACACTGAAAACCTTTAAGGTTGCCATCATTCTGTGCTTGGTTTGCTCAGTTGTCGTATCAACACTTGCTGTGGGTCTCGGCCCAATGCAAGAACGCAAGCGGGAAGAATTTCGCCAACAGAGCGTACTGTCTGCCGCTGGAGTCTGGAAAGATGGCTCTGACCCTGCGAAGTTGTTCGCATCAAAAGCGGAAGTCATCAATCTAGACCTGACCACTGGCGAAGCAGTTGAGAAAGAGGAAAAGGATCCTCGTTTCAACCTCACCAAGGCACTGCAAGACACATCGCTTCATCAAGAACTCGATAAGTCGATCGATGTTGCAGGCTTAAAGAAGATCGAAAACTTCACCACGATCTACCAAGTCAAGGCAACCACCGATGATGGAAATCGAAGCATCTTAGTAATGCCTGTTCGAGGCAAAGGCCTTTGGTCGACCCTGTGGGGCTTTGTTGCCGTCGACGTCACAGACATCAAGGACGGCCCAGAAGCTGTCACAATTGCTGGACTTACGTACTACCAACATGGTGAAACACCGGGACTTGGTGGTGAAGTCGATAATGCAAAATGGAAGTCAATGTGGCCGGGAAAGAAAGTCTTTGATGCAGACTGGAAAGTCTTGGTTGAAGTCTCCAAAACAGCAAACAACGATTACCAAGTTGATGCACTTTCCGGAGCAACTCTGACATCGAATGGCGTCACCAACATGCTGGTCTTCTGGCTTGGTGAAAACGGATTTGGCCCGTACCTGAAATCGATGGCTGGAATTTCCAGTTCGTCTGATTCAGAAAAAACAGCGTCAACCACACCCAAGACTCGGTCCTAATACACTCACTGACTTGCGTTTGCTTCCGTCAGAAATCAAGAGATCAACCATGGCTGAACCGACACCCAAAGACGTCTTAACCGACCCCTTAATCGACAACAATCCAATTGCGCTCCAAATTCTTGGACTGTGCAGTGCGTTGGCGGTCACCGTCAAACTGGAAACTGCAGTCGTGATGAGCATCGCTGTGACATTGGTCACGGGGTGTTCCAGCGCAGCAATTTCGATGATTCGAAAAGAGATTCCAAGTAGCATCCGAATCATTGTTCAGATGACGATCATTGCGTCGTTGGTGATCATGGTGGATGAAATCTTGAAAGCTCTGGCGCCTGAACTGAGCCGCTCGCTATCGGTCTTTGTCGGACTCATCATCACAAACTGTATCGTGATGGGGCGAGCCGAAGCGTTCGCAATGAAGAACACACCGAAGATGAGCTTTCTCGACGGCATCGGCAATGGACTCGGTTACGGCCTGATCTTGATCTTGGTCGCCTTCATCCGAGAAGTCTTTGGCAGCGGCAATTTCTTCGGCTACCCAGTCTTTGCCACAGTTTCAGATGGCGGCTGGTATCCCAAGAACCTGCTGTTGCTCATTTCTCCAAGTGCCTTTTTTATCATCGGCATCATCATCTGGGTGATTCGTACAATTCGACCTAACCAAGTCGACGCCAGCTAAGCACTCCAGTCAGACACGTCATTCACTTAGTCGCCCTGTCAACGGCGAACTCAACATTCCGCAGGAATGAATTCGATGGACATAGAAGCATACGTCAACATCTTTGTTTCAGCCGTGTTCACCAAGAACTTGGCTTTAGCTCTGTTCCTTGGAATGTGCACGTTCCTTGCTGTATCGAAGAACGTCAGCACTGCATTCGGTCTTGGAATCGCAGTTGTCGTGATACAAACGATCACAGTACCAGTAAACAACCTCATCTATCAGTACCTACTGCAACCAGGAGCTCTAACTTGGGTCAGTTCTGATCTGGGCGACACCAGTTTGATGTTCGTAGGATTGATCTGCTACATCGGCGTGATTGCCGCGATGGTTCAGATTCTGGAAATGACTCTGGACCGTTTCTTCCCAGCTCTGTTTAACGCTCTGGGTATTTTTCTTCCACTCATCACGGTGAACTGTGCGATCCTAGGCGGCACTCTCTTGATGGTTGAAGAAAAGTACGATTTCGGAAGCAGTGTTGTGTTTGGTTTTAGCTCAGGATTCGGTTGGGCTTTGGCAATCGTTTGCTTGGCCGGCATCCGAGAAAAAATGAAGTACAGCGATGTACCTGCCGGACTTCGTGGACTTGGAATCACATTCATCACAACCGGTTTAATCGCGTTGGCGTTCCAAACCTTCTCTGTGATTAAGTTCTGATGTCAATCCTTAATCGAGGTGAATTGGTGTCGGTCTTTGTCTAACGGCCACACGATCACTTCGCCTAAAACTTCCTTTCTTCACAACAAGTTCTGACGCATCTGGTCAGAGCCTGATACTGACTTTTTGTCACAAAACTGTCTGATTGGTATCTATCATGGCAACAGTATTTTTCGGTGTCCTGATGTTCACAGGAGTCGTCGCGACTCTTGTTGCGATCATCGTGATGGCACGCTCACAGTTGGTTTCTACCGGCGATGTCACCATCGTTGTGAATGAACAAAAAGAGATCTCAATCCCAGCCGGCGGGAAGCTACTTAACGCTCTGGCTGACGAAGGCATTTTTGTAAGTTCGGCCTGCGGTGGTGGCGGAACATGTGCCCAATGCACAGTTCATGTCAAAGAAGGGGGAGGAGAAATCCTTTCAACCGAGCTGACTCACATCTCAAAGAAGGAAGCCAAAGAAGGCTGTCGTTTGAGCTGCCAAGTTGCTGTCAAGAACGACATGAAGATCGAAGTTCCACCTGAAGTCTTTGAGACCAAAAAGTGGCGGTGCAAGGTCCGTTCAAATCGCAACGTGGCCACGTTCATCAAAGAGCTGATTCTAGAGCTACCGGAAGGTGAGGACGTGAACTTCAAAGCGGGTGGTTACATCCAGATTGAAGCTCCGCCTCATACAGCGAACTACAAAGACTTCAAGATCGAAGCCGAGTACCACGAAGACTGGGACAAGTTCAACATTTGGGACAACGTGTCTGTTGTTGATGAGACCGTCATTCGAGCGTACTCAATGGCAAACTATCCGGGCGAAAAAGGCATCATCATGCTGAACGTCCGAGTTGCCAGCCCACCACCTCGATCTCCTGCAGGAACTCCACCAGGCAAGATGTCTTCCTTTATCTTCGACCTGACTGAAGGTGATGAAGTTACAATCTCTGGCCCGTATGGTGAGTTCTTTATCAAAGAAACTCCTGCGGAAAAAATCTACATCGGTGGTGGTGCCGGAATGGCTCCGTTGCGGTCTCATATCTTCGAGCTATTCAAGCGAATGGAGACAGACTGTAAGATTTCGTACTGGTACGGTGGTCGAAGTGTTCGCGAATTGTTCTACATGGATGAATTCGAGGAACTTGAAAAGAACAACGACAACTTCAAAATGCATGTCGCTCTGTCGGATCCACTTCCAGAGGACAACTGGACAGGCCTGACCGGCTTCATCCATCAGGTTCTGCATGACGAATACCTAGCTAAGCATCCAGCACCGGAAGACTGTGAGTACTACATTTGTGGCCCACCCATCATGTTGAAATGCGTGACAGACGTACTTTCAGACTTAGGTGTTGAGCCAGAGCAGATTGCTTACGACGACTTTGGTGGCTAGTCACTGGTCTGTCGAAAATTGAAATGTAATATGGAGACCCCGATGTTTGTTCATCGGGGTTTTCTTATGTAAGGAAGTCCGCCCATGTCACTCGGCATTCTCAAGTTCCTCCTCGTTCAGCTTGCACTGCTGCAAGTCTCAACGGAACCCACAGCGACATCAGCCGCGCCTGTCAAAATCATTGGCAAGACGATGGGCACTCATTTCGCAGTCACGGTTTCAGAACTGCCAGAAGGGGTCACCCAAGAACAGATCACAGTGACGATCCACGAGCGACTGGATGCCATCAATCAACAGATGTCGACGTGGATTCCAGAGTCTGAAATCAGCCGCTTCAACCAAACCGATTCATCTGACTGGTTTCCTGTATCAGCTGAATTTTTTGAAGTCACTCGGGAAGCCCAACGAATCTACAAGCTGACTGACGGAGCCTTCGACCCAACCGTCTCGCCTGTGATTGATCTGTGGGGCTTTGGCGACAAACGCCCCAAAAACATCCCCACAGACGATCAAATCAAGGAAGCTCTGGCTTCCATCGGAATGAGCAACATCGAGCTTCAAGCCAATCCCACTGCGCTGCGTAAGACGAAGCCGGAAATACAATTGAACCTATCAGCAATCGCCAAAGGTTATGCTGTCGACGATCTCGCTCGCACACTGCAAAAACTTCAGGTGGCTTCATTTCTTGTCGACATTGGTGGTGAAACACGAGCTGGCAGTAAAAAGCCCGACGGCACCCTTTGGAAATTGGGCATTGAATCTGCTCTTGGCGGTTTGCAGCAAATTGTTTCCCTGACGAATGAAAGCATGGCCACTTCGGGCGATTACCGAAACTTTTTTCAAATCGATGGAAAGCGATTTTCGCACGCCATTAATCCAGTGACAGGTCGTCCCGTCCTTAACCCACCTGCGTCTGTTTCTGTCCGACATACGTCTTGTATGACGGCCGATGCCTTCGCCACTGCGTTCATGGTGATGGATGCAGACAAAGCGATCAAGCTGGCAGCAACTGAACAACTTTCCGTTTTGTTTCAGAGGATCAACGGCAGCGGAAGCATTGAAACCGTCGGAACGGGTTTGCTTTCTTCAGACTCAACCGTGTCTTCTCAACAACCAGTCAATCCATCACAGGCGAATCCTGACAAAGAACAGCGTTCGCTGATTTGGGTTCCATTCGTTGCTGCGGCCGTCATC
This sequence comes from Fuerstiella sp., assembly GCA_039974975.1. Taxonomy (GTDB): domain Bacteria; phylum Planctomycetota; class Planctomycetia; order Planctomycetales; family Planctomycetaceae; genus Fuerstiella. The sequence continues at coordinate 50,491 of JBDWHY010000060.1, forward strand.
TTTTTGCTAGCCGTTGGAGCAATGTCTTTGGGAACGATGATTCAGAATCGTCAGATCAAAGGTAGCTGCGGAGGTCTCGCTTCAATGCCAGGTCATGACGGCACATCCGCATGCGACATGTGTTCGATTCCACGCGATCAATGCAGCAACTCAGAAGTTCGCGAACGCATCAAGGCGATGGCCGACGAATCCGCCCATGCCCAAAGCAAGCAGGTGTAGTCAGATGGTAGACGCATCCGTCATGGACAGCCTTGTGATCCTGCATGAACAGGCGATGAGCGTTAAGAGTCTTCAAGACTTTCACAGCGGTCATCGATTGCCGACAGAAATTAACGATCGCACAAAACAATTTGTGGGCAAGTGTGGCCACCAAGATATCAGTGACGAACTGGATTCGAAGTTTGGCGACTTCCGTAAGCACCTGAAGATGAAGCGAGTTGATCTGAAAGTCAGTGATCCAGATGGCGGAATGGGAATGATCACAACGCCTTGGTTCGACTACCAAGTTCAGATGACTCAATCAGACGAAGATCCTTCGGAAGCGATTTTAATTCGTCAATTGGTGTCAATTCGAGACCCTGACATTTTGTCCAACGATGGTTTCATTGGAATCTTTGGCAACCAATTCAACTGCGTGGAATATGTTCCACCAGAACCCATCGACATCGAATCATTTATTGATCACGTCGAAGACCAAGAATTTCCAGACGTCCAGATCGACTACGACCGAACGGCTTCTTGGTGTACGCTGACAGCGCCTGGCATCCCCGGCGAAGTGTCTCTTGAAGGCAGTACAATTCGACTGAACATGGCTCAACTACAAGCCCCATTGGATCTGCTGAATGCCTTTATTGCATTGCAAACACAACTGGGCTTTGCGATGCCAGGACAGGGGCCAACGATCTCTGACGACTAGTCTGAGACGCGAGCGGTATCACGCCAACTGGGATCGCACTGTTTGACCCCAATGCTGCGCGACGTAGCATGTGTGATGTATCAAGCCGGGTCGATCCAATGCACAGGCCGAATACAAAGTGCTTACAAGCCCGATCACGTAGGACACATCCGTTCACAGTTTTGCGTCTCATCAATGCTGAAATCCAGCCTCTGGCAAGGCAACCGAACGTCCATCAGTTCCTTGCAGCATGACCCCAAGCTGATGCTCCATCACACGCCCTACAACAGTGAAGTGCATTCCCGATGGAAGCGATGACGGGAAAGAGACAGGATCAATTGCCATCAATAGTTCAAAATCTTCTCCGTCGCTCAGAGCACGCTGTACTCGCAGTGACGTCTCCAGTTTGTCAGACACGTCATCGTGAATCGGCAGGTGATCTTCGAATAAGATCCCACCCACCCCACTTTCTTCCAACATGCGATGCAGATCTAGCGCCAGACCGTCGCTGACATCCATCATTGCATTCACTTGAAGGTTTGTGACTGCCCACTTAGCTTCGGCCAAGCGAGGAATGGGTCTCAGATGACGCTGACTGGGAAGACTACCTCCCAATGGCCCGGTAACGACCAAAAGGTCTCCAACCTTGGCACCAGATCGAAGCACTGGCTCTTCCCCCATTGGTACTCCAGTCAAGCAAACGTTAACGACCAAAGGTCCGTCAATTCGGTTGGTGTCTCCCCCTGCGACCGTGAAATCGTGTTTCTGAGCGAGATCATTCACAGCACGATAGAAGTTGTCCAAAAATTCAGAATCTGCGCGGAGATCTTCCGGCAACGCGAGACTAATAAACGCGGCTGTCGGGACAGCTGCCATTGCTGCCAAATCACTTAGATTCACAGCAATGCTCTTGTAGCCGATGTCGTAGCCGCTGACAGTCGAGGCATCAAAGTGCACCTGATCAATCAACATGTCCGTCACGACGATCTGCATCGAATCTTGCCGGCAATCAATAACGGCTCCATCATCACCAATGCCAACTGTTACAGGAGGCCGCACGGTCAGTTGCTGAATCTGGCGAATAAACAGACGTTCAGAAAACGGCATAATGTGGCTACTGATGGGACAAAAAATTGCAGTTGATGCAGCTGATCATGGGCAACAGCAATCACGAGTCAAATTGCTCGAAATCATGGCCCACTTGCAAAGCAAAGCGAACGCCAATGATAGCAATAGAAAAGGCCAATGACTTTCGCCATTGGCCTCATTTATCGCACCTGATTGGTAAACCATCTGGAAACGCAAACACGGATGGGCTTGATGAATCTTGGACATTCGTCATGCCCCAGAAGCTTGTCCCACTCACGTCCTGCATTCCAATTGCATCTGACTGAATGATGATCGATTCAGTCAGAAGACTCAGATCAGAATCGGCCCTAAGAAACCTCTGAAACTACTCCTTTTCAGTGATTGGTTTCAGCTCTTTCAGCATTCGAAACAGCTCACTGTCGGTTGTCAAAATCAGCTGAGTATTCGAAGTCATTGCCGATTCATACACTTCAAGCGTTTTCAGGAACGTGTAAAATTCCCCGGTTTCCTTAAGTGCATCTGCGTAAGCCTTGATGATTTCAGCTTCCACTTCACCTCGAATACGCTTGCTTTGCTCTTCACCTTGCCCAACGATTTTCTCCACTTCGGCCTTGGTTTCGTTGACCACTTTTTGTTTTTCTTCTTCACCCTCTTTTTCATAGGTCGCGGCAATCGAGTCCATTCCAGCGTTCAATTGAGCAAACGACTTTTCGCGAACAGACTTCACATAGCCGATATTACTGATACCGGCATCAACCAATTCAATTCCACGGTCGACGAATTCGTCAGATTCCGCTTCGGCTGCTCCTGTGAGATTCCGCTGCAATACGACTCGAACTTCTTCCATGATCCGCTCGCGGCCCTTTTGAATGCTGCCGACAGATTCCCCTGCCAGCAAAGGCACCGTTTCATCAAGTTTCTTTTGAGCATCAGCGCTGCCATCCAGTCCAGCAAATCCGAAGCCCGTTGGCAATTCACGATTTGTACTTCGCACCACTTCATCTAGGTCGTACTTCGTAATCACATCTCGCATACCGGCTCGCACGCGAGTTCGAATTTGCCCCTCGGCTCGATCAACCGTCTGCATCACCTGCACAAACTTTTCAGGATCTGTGATCTTCCAGATAGCCCACAGAGTGACTTCAATTTTTTTCCCGTCAGCAGTCGGCAAGTCGACCAAGACGTCGTTGTCTGAGCTCGCCCAAAACTGCAAAGTTCGAGGAACTCGGCGGACTTCTTGAACGAAGGGAATTTTGAAATACAAACCCGGCTCATCAATCGATTTCACAGGCTTACCAAATTGCAGGACAAGCCCCAGTTCACGTTCGTTGATGGTAAACATACTGGAAAACAGCAGTATCATGCCGGCGAATACGACGGCAAACGCGATTCCGAATTTTGTTTGGTGAGAACCATTCATTATTTCGACTCCTGATTCAGGTTAAACAAAGGAAGCATCTGCTGCAGGTCAGAATCAATAATCGTCTTCTTTTCGACCTTCGAAAGCACTCGTTGCATCGACTCGAGGTACAACCGTTGTCGAGTCTCTGCAGGTGATGCCTTGTACTGTTCATACTGAGCAATCAAGGCGTCAATTTCACCTTTCACTTCCGCTCGACGACGATCCGAATAACCTTCCGCCTCTCGAATTGCCTTGTCTCGATCCGCTCGAGCTTGAGGCATCATTTCGTTGCGTTCTTTGTTTGCCTCGTTCATGAGCTTCACACGTGTCTGAGCCGCTTCGTTGACCGCTGCAAACGAATTGGTCACTTCTTTCGGCGGAACAACTCTTTGTAGCTGCAGGTCTGTAATCCGAATCCCGCAATCAAAGCTGTCGATTAAGTTTTGAGTTTCCTCTTCGGCCTTGGTGCGAATTTCTGATCGCTTTGTCGTCAAGACCTCGTCAAACGAATAGTCGCCAATCACCTGGTTCATGACCGAACGACCAACGCGAGACACCACGTTCTGAAGAAATTCATCTTGGCTCGTTCGACTAAATTGCAGATGATCACCGTAGTGAAATTGGAACATGTACTTACGAGCATCAAACACTCGCCATTGAATAGTCCATTCCACGGACACAGGATTCAGATTTCCCGTCAGCATCAAATCACTGACGCCATTCGAATCCTCAAAGCGAACGTCTCGAGGTACAGAAGTCGAGTAATTCTCTGTACCGAACGGCAGGCGAATCGTCCGCTCTCGGACATCTGCAGTCAGAACCGTGTCCACAAAAGGAACTTTAAAGTGCAGGCCAGGTTCCGCAGTCGATGAGTACCGCCCAAAACGCAGCACAACCGCCCGCTCGCTAGGCTGCACGGTGTAATACGACTTACTGCCAATAATCACGGCGGCCAACACGATGAAGGCGATCACGACGATACGCGTCGCCTTGGCGATGTCTTCTTTGCGGAACTCGAGTTGTATTTCCCGGTCCATCAAAACTCCTTCACTCAGGTGTATGCTCGGGGTCGCAACAAATGGCCCACTGCCAATTCGTCACATGGTGAAAACGAGTCTCGCGGAAATGCGGATCACGAAAATCACGCTGCTTGGGGGTTTTAGTCACTTCCACTTGGAATTCACACCAGCCTTCACAAAGACTGCCAACTTCCGAGCCTCAAAAAAAACAGGCCTCAAAATCGCGACAACCGTCACGGTCAACGTGCAACCGCCAGACTTCGTCGTTTCACAGGTCTGCCTGTCCAGCAAATCCGCCAAACTGCCGACCAAACTTCCTAGACACCTTGACCCATAACGCTTCCCTCTTCAACAGCGTGCTTGCAATGCAATACGACCTCACCATTCTTGGCAACGACGAAGCAGCTTTCGAAACTGCCTTAGCAGCAAACGCGCACGGTCTCAAAACATTGGTTGTCGTATCTGACAGAGCCGTTTCATCGTGGCAAAAAACACGGGCCCTGCAGCATCTCGCACAAGAGCGATTTTCCAACTACCATGGTCGAGCACGTTCAACCGGCCTCTCAGATCTTGCTCTGCAGTTCCCAACCTACCTGCAGATGGAACTTCAAGAATTCAACACTTCACTTCGCACTGCCGGAATTGACGTTTTAAACGCCCTCGCAGAATTTGAATCGACAGGCTCCCTTCGACTCAGTTTTCCTGACTTTAGCCGACCAGTCACGATCGCTTCCGAAAACATTGTCGTGGCAACCGGAGTCCAACGAACCACCTTTCCATTCTGTGATCGCAACAGCCAGGCCGATGCGACCGACACGGTTTTCGGCTTAAGCGAACTGCCTCGCCACGCCCGAATCATCGGAGGCGGTGACTTTGGAGCCGCGCTGGCTGCTTGCCTGCGAACTTCCGGCGTCGCAACGCAATTGATTTCCCGAGCCTCACATGATTCATCAGCGTTGGAACTCGCAAACAGCAGCGGAGTTCAAATCGCCGACCATCCCGAAGATCTGCCAACATACGGCGTAAATGGAGAAACGTTCTTTAGCATTGATTGTAGAGGACGACGTGGACTCACCAGAGGTCTCAATCTAGAAAAGATCAACGTAGAGGCTGACGAACATGGACAGCTTTGGTGCGGCCGCCACTTTGAAACATGGTGCCGAGGTGTGTACGGAGTAGGCGACGTGGTCGGATTTTCTTCAGACAGCACGCATCTCGTTGCCACTCAAGCCAAAATCGTAGTAAACAGAATTCGTAATGCTCAACCACAAACGCCTAAGTCTACTATCGCACTGACCGCAGCGATGTAAAACGGTAGAAACAACAATCGAAACGGCTCAGTGACTCATGATTCAACAGTTTGCCAAAAATCACTCGGCGGAGAACATCGAACGGTGACAATGTGTTTCATGACCGGATGCTGAAACTGCAAAACGCTCGCGTGCAGTGAGTGTCGAACAGTGAGATCACGACCAACTTCCAATTTTTCATTCACCGCGTTATTCGCAAGGTAGAATTCATCACCAATCACCGGATGCCCAACAGACGCAAGGTGCACCCGAATCTGATGGTTTCGTCCGGTGTGCAGGCGACACTGCACCAGAGACGATGTGCGCAGCTGCTGCAGGACTCGAACGTCCGTTTTCGCAGATCGGGGACTTCGACAGTCAGCAGCAACCGACATTAAAATACTACTGCCCGGCACCGCCCCAATGGGTTTGTCGATCATCAAAGTATCGAAACTTGGCTGCCCCTGCACTAACGCAAGATACTGCTTTTCTATGAGCCCGTTTTGAATGAGTGTTGATAATCCGGTATGCATTTCAGCCGTCTTTGCCACCATCAACAGTCCACTCGTCATGCGGTCTAAGCGATGTACAATACCGGGGCGAAGCAGCCCGACAGCCACGGTTTCACAATCCAGCCTGTGCTGAATTCCATTGCACAATGTGCCTGACTGAAACTGGCCAATGGGATGAGCCACCATTCCGGCGGGCTTGTTCACCACAAGCATCCAAGGGTCTTCGTACAACACATCGAAAGCAAGGCATTCTGCTTCCAGCAGTTTGTCAGGCGCTTCCACAAGACGAATCTGTACCGCCTGTCCACGAAAGACTCGCTGAGCCATCTCACACGGCAAGCCATCCACGAATGCTAAACCCTCACCAACCAAACGATGCAATCGCCACGATGTGTGGTTCCGAAGGTGGCGGGCAAGAAACGCGTCGATGCGTCGCCCATGATCGGCTGGCTGAACGATAAATTCAAAGTTCATCTCACGCAGACTCTCAGCGGCAACCTCAACACGATCAGCTTCTTTTTGCAGAACAATTGATTCATCAAACCGACCAGTCACACGACATCCAACTGTTTGATTTTCTGTTGAAGACTTTGACGATGAATACCCAATCGGCGAGCCGCTGCGCTCACATTGCCGTCCTCAGCAGACAAAGCGCGTTGAATGGCCAATCGCTCAAAGTCGGCCATTAATTGCTGCTTCGCTTCAGAAAATGGCAATTCCAAATAGGTTTGAAGTCCACTCTCTGAACTCTGTTGACCACTCACCGTCAGCGCTAAATCTGCAGCACAGATTTCGTCATTGTCGGCCATCACGGACGCGGATTGAATTCGCTGCTTCAACTCACGCACGTTGCCTGGCCATTCATGTTGGTAAATTGCCTTAACAGCGCTCGCAGACAGAACTTGGCCTTCCGCTAGAAATTGACGAGCCAACAACAGCATGTCTTCTTGCCGTTGCCTGAGACAAGGAACGTTCAGATCAATCCCTTTCAGACGGAAGTAAAGGTCTTGGCGGAATAGGTTTTCCGCAATCGATTGTTCAAGATCTTGATGAGTCGCACTGATGACTCGAACGTCGACTTTCACACCAACTTCAGTACCCACGGGCTGCACGATACCTTCCTGCAAGACTCGAAGTAGCCGAGTTTGAACGCCCACTGGCATATCGCCAATTTCATCTAAAAACAGTGTGCCTCCATTGGCCTGCCGGAAGACTCCGTCGCGATCTCGATCCGCTCCGGTGAATGCCCCTTTGCGATGCCCAAACAGTTCGCTTTCAATTAAAGATTCGGCGATTGCCGCCGTATTTACCGCAACAAACGGAGCCGACGAACGAGCGCCCAGCTGATGCAGAGCTCGAGCCACCAGTTCCTTTCCCGTGCCACTTTCACCTCGAATCAGGACAGGTAAATCCGCTTCAGCCGCCTTTCGAACCCGAGTAAACAGACGCCGCATTACAGAGCTGTTTCCAAACATTTCGCCACAGCAATCCAGACCAGACTGTTCCAGCTGCACGACTCGATCTTGCAAATCAACTCGTTTCTCCGTCCTCTTGACGATTGAACGCAGGTGATCAACGTCGTAGGGTTTCATCAAATAATCGATCGCTCCTAGGCGAACACATTCCACCGCCGTTTGAACGTCAGAATTCGCAGTCACGACGATGATTTCGGTCTCGATTGACTGACAAGATTCACCAAGTCGCTTTAGCACATCCATGCCATCAGATTCTGGCATGTTCAGATCCAGAAATACTAAGTCGGGAACGTGTTGCTGAATCAAATCGAAAGCCGAATGACCATCCGCTGCTTCAAGAATGACGCGACTTTCAGCCCGAAGAGCTTTCACCATCGCATATCGAGCGGCCTGCTCGTCATCCACAACAAGGACTTTCATGCTTCCGTTCCTTTTTCAGATGAAATCACCGAAGGCAAAAGCAAACGAAATTCCGTGCCACCACCGACATTGCTGATGCACTGTACGTCTCCATCGATTTCTCGCAATCGTTCGGCAACCAGATACAAACCAAGTCCTGTTCCGTCCACTTTGTCAGTGTAAAACGGGCTGAACATCTGCAATCTGTTCGATTCCAAAATTCCAGGTCCAGTATCAGTAATCACCACACGCACAAAACACCTTGCAACGTCGTCTTGACCGACCGGCACACGGTGATCAATCAAGTTCACCAGGCTGACAACATCTGAACTGATCTGAACCGATCGAACTTCGCTGGTGCGAGTTGCTTCAATCGCATTCTTCACCAAGTTTAACACGATATCCGTCACTGACGCCCGTGAAGCAATCACTGCCAACGGATCTGCAAAAGAATTCGAAGACAAAGACACCGCATGCTTACGAGCAAGATGGCCGAGAATACGAAGAATGCTGTCAATCACTGTCTTCACACAACAAGTTTGATTTATCTGTGTATCGGGTCTCGCAAAATCTAGGAGCTGACTTGTTGTTTCTGTAAGACGATCGATTTCAGAAACAATCAATTCTAAGTCGCGCATATGCTCGTCAGCTTCATCCAGATCTTCTTTCATCAAGGTCGCGATCGTACGAATCGAAGACAACGGATTGCGAACTTCATGAGCAATGGATCCTGACAGCAATCCAAGTGTTGACAACTTTTCGTGTTGCACGGCCAAACGTTCGGCCGATCGTTTCTGCTTCTGTAAATGCTGATTTTCCAACACTGACGACAGCTGATCGATCAACAGAGACGTCGCCTGAATCTGTTCGGCAGGCAAACGATCACCAGACTCTGTTGCTCCTAACAAGACACAGCCTTTCACCGTTTGGTCCAACAACGGATAGGCCGCGGACAAGTCAAGCCAATCCAACAGCTGCCGCTGACCAGTATCAACACAACTTGATCGATCAACCCAGCCTCTTACACCCTGCAGAAACCGGTTGCGGTTGCGTTCAACATCGATCACATTCTCCTCGCGTTCATCGAAGTCAGGTGCCGCTACTCCAGTCAGTCGCAACTGTAGTTTCTTGGGTTGCTCCAAACGAATTTCTACAAACTGCAGATGCAGACTGCGTCGAAGTTCCTCAGCAAACCAAGTCAGCAATTCGCTGGAAGAATGACTGGATCTGGCCGCAACCTGAACAGCAAGCCCCTTGATCTGATCCCGATACCGTGCGACGTCTCGCCCCACAAGGTACCTTAACCCTTCGTTGACTCGGCTTCGCAATGGGCCATAGGCCAGTACGAGAGCAATCAACAAAATCCCTTCCAACAAGACGAAATCAAAGCGAAACTTAGCTTCGTACTTTTCCATTACGGGCACAACCGTCAATCGGTGCAAGTACAACACGCTCAGAAAGATCGCCGCATAAACAAGAGTTCGTTCGAAGACCAATGGAATCAGCCGTCGACGAAATATGTAGTATGCAAAAATCAACGCAGGCACCACCGGACACAGTGTCGCCAATAGACGAATGACAACCGGGTCGCTGTTGCTTTGATGAATGCGCAACAGGTAGACCCCCGTGAGCACCGTGACTAAAACCAAGCCAACACTGAAACGCAGCAGAAACCGAGCACCAGAGACTCGTCGGCTTAAGCGATGCCGATTCGTCAAAAACAACCACAGACAAGTGCTGTTGGCAACGACCAACCACAGAAAATAGGTGCCATGGAATGGCTTTGTTCCCACGACAAAGCTGCGTTCACCCGTTTCGATGAATCTGGTCACCACAACAAAGCTGAATAAGACCGGCAGGTAACACAAGAAATACCGACGATCAAATTCTGGACTCACGTTAGGCCCAGACCGGCGAATGCGAAAAGCGGCATGCAAAATACCGGACGTAATCGTCAGCAATCCAACGACCATCACTGTCATCGCAGCAAGATCCAATCGGTCCGCCGTTTGTCCAACCGTTTTATACAACGCCGTATGAGCAAAAGCGCCAGCATGCCACAACGTAGTTCCCGCTAATGCCCACTTCAACCAAATCGCCGTCAGGCGTCGGTTGCCCGATTCCAGTACCACAAGCAGCAGCACGAAATCAATGACGGTCGCCAAACCGACACTCAACAACTCAACTTCAAAAGGCATATGGGAAAGACTCTTTATGAAAGAAACGGTCCCCCTTGCACAGCTTGGCGACCATAGTTCGACAGCGTGTTCCTGATGCCTCAAGATCAGCAAGACCTGTGACCTTAATACCTCACCCAATGGCTGGTTTCCACAGACAAAAACAACAAGCGACTTCGTCGCCGCGATACTGTATCATCGGACCCATCTGACCAGCAGGCAATCATATGATTCCAATTCTCGAATTGAACAACCTGCAAAACGGGAAACAATTCAAGCCATCCTCGCAATGCCAGTGATCACTGTGCAAGCGTCACCCCAAATCAAGCTTTCCCTCCGACAGCACAATCACATCATCGTCGAACACTGCGACGTCGAACACTGCGTCGTGCTCGCCATTCGATTCGAGCCAACCTTCTATTGCGACTCCATTCTGATCACGTTTCACCTTCAGAATCGCAGATTGAGATTCGCAAGCCAGAGTATAACTCACAAAGCAAGCTTCACTTGTGGAATCAACTTGTTGCACATCAAACAAACGATCTTGCAGCAAAATATGGTCGCCGTGCCGCAAGCTTAACAATCGACCTGTGGTGGGCGATACGCGAATTCGATCGATCTTCCACCAAGCTGCAAGCAAGCCAACAGCCGCCTGACACACGAAGGCCAACTGTGACCACCCCCACTTTCGAAAGCCTGAGTGGTGATGATCAAAGCCGCTTTTTTGTCGATTCGACATCGATCTAGTCTTCCTGCAGAGCCGCTTTGAGAGCCTGCAATTCAGCATTCACCCGATCAGCGCGTTCGTTCCTCTCGAATTGTTCAGCCAGCTCTTCCGCTTCTGGATCATGCCCCTGCATCTGGTCCCAAGCTTGCGACAAAGCTTCTTCACGATCCACTTTCTCTTCCAGCTTCTGAAAGGCAGCAAAAGCAGACTTGCCTGTGCTTCTTTGTAGAGCGTGATTGATGCGTTGAGTCGATTCTGCGCGAGCCATCTTTGCCGTCAGCAATGTTTTCTTCTGCCGAGCTTGACGTATCTTATCCTCAAGATCGCCCACACTGCGTCTTAACTGATCAACATCTTTGGCTTGCCGAGCATGATCTTTTGAATAGCGATCTGCCAATTCTTCAGAACGTACCTTCTGTTCAAGTGCCGATCGAGCCTTCGAATCATCGCTTCGACCAATGGATTCTTCGGCTCGCTTCTTCCACAAAATGGCAGAGTCTCTTTCACGTTGAGCACGTTTCTTCATCTGTATTTCATCGGCCACCGCTTCTGCAACACTGCTACGAATTCGATCCAGTTCTTCCTCCATGTCGATAATCAGCTGATGCAACATGCGTTCTGGATCTTCTACTTTTTCCCTTAACGCCGTCAGACTGGAACGCATGACTAATGAGAAGTTTGAAATCCATGCCATAGTAATTCACCTTTTGGTAAGTGACGAGAAAAGAGGTCGCTTGCAAATGCCAGCGATGTTTCGAAAAGTTCGTTAAGAGGCAATTGGCCCATCAATAAGACGGGGCCGTCGTTAAGCCCCCGTGGCTGACTCCGTCGGCAACACCCGGTGCAGTCCACACGACAGGTTAGCCTCAATCCCACGTTGCCAATTCGCTGCTTAGCATTCGAAGGCGAGACAGCAATTGTTCGCGGTGACGCTCGCAGTAAGCGGCTAATGCCATAATGCCGATGCCCATCACCATTCCGACGGCCCACAACAATGTGGGGGAATCGTTGGTCGACTGCACCACCATTGCCAAGAGATCGACCACAAGAAAACCGCTTCCGCAGTAAACCAGCGAGCGAACTCGCAGACCAATGGCCGCCAAGATGATCACAACAGACAGCACCAACAGCAGCAGCATGTGCTGCCAGCTACCGTCCAGCACTTGCAGGACGGGTGACAATAGAATCATCATTGCGCCAACATACTGGAAACCTCGACGGCCCGCGTCTGGCAGGTCGTTACGTAGGACTCGTGACAGCATCAACACCGAAAATCCTGCGGGCACCATGTAAATTTCGACGCTCGTCCATTCCAGGCTTTTCCACAGCACCCCCAACGACACGTTCAGCAAAACGATACCGATCATCGCGTAACGCGAACACTGCTGTCTGTAAAACAGATAGCCATAGATGGCGGTACAAATCATCAACAAACAGCATTGATGCCCAACGGCTGCCAGCCCCGTCATGCTTCCCGCAACCGCTGCACCGGAAACCACAACTGGAAAGACTTGAGCAAGCAGCAACAGATCCTTGCGAAAAATATTCGCTTTCGAACGGGTCTTCAATTGCCGCTCAATCAGCAGTAACCCACCGCTGAATATCAGCAAAGCATAAGGAATCATGATCCCGCTCAGCAGATTAAATTCCTGAACCCATGTGATAAAACCAGCGGAGAACAACACACCCCACACGACTTGAATATGGAATCGATCCTGCTTCTGAATCGCTTCTCGAAATTCGTAGATGCCAACGCAAAGCAACCCTATGAATACAAACGGAACGGCGAACGCAACCAAAATGCTGTTGCACATGACGCCGAACAGAATCACCATGATTGTCAATAAAACGCCCAACCAAGCTCGACTGAATGTTGAGTGCAACCGATGTCCGGCAATCTGAAATAGCAACATGCTTATTCCACACACTGCAAAAACCATCGACTGCAGTAGGCCATCCGCCGAATCAAAATATTCAGCCCCCATCAAACCAACAACTGCGGCAAACAGGTGACCGTTCCCAACGATCACAAGCAGTGTCTGCTGTTTCAAGCTCAATTGTTTCCGCTCGGAAAAACACAGTAGCCCACACACAAAGAGTGAAATCACACTGACCGGGGCAGACATGAGAAAACAAGAAACAACAAGTAGTCCAGCTACCAGCTTCAAGGTGTTTTGGCGAACAAGATTTGCCACAGACACCTGTGGATTGCGACTGTAAATCGCATAAGCAAGGCAGTAGGTTGCCACGACCGTCAGCAACCAAATCAGCATCGTTTCGGCGAAGCTAAGTAGAATCCCCAACACCGGCAAGTAGGCCGTTGCCAGTAACGGTACGCAGATTGTTGTCACAGTGCATAGTTTTTGTTCACCCAATCGCATCGCAAATGCGGCAACAAGAATCAGCATCAGTGGAGTTGACCACAGGACCAACAGAGACAGATCAACGGCGATTCCAATCCCGGCAAGATTCAGCAAAATGATTGCTGGGATGTGAACGAACGCAACCAGAGACCACATGGCCCAAAAGCTCAGATCAAAACTAGGCACAACAAAAGCCTGCACCCGTGATCTCCAGCCGCGATTCGATTCCAATTGTTCCAACGAAGTTCTTTTTTTGATCCACTCCCCAGCTGTGTCGCCCTCTTTCTTTCCAGCCAACAATGCTGTCAAAAAGTGTCGTCCAAAAACCCACTTCAGAATCAAAGCTGAACCCACACAAAGCCCGATCGACAACAGAGAAGCCGAGTTCAGCAAGACGCCCATCGAAAACTGTTCACTCATTGCCCATCGGACGGCAACAAAAACCCACAGACTGTGGCAGCATAGACCTGTGAAGTAATGAGGATTTCGAAGCGTGTAAAACGCGAAAGTAGCAAGCAGGCAGCCAAACTGAATCAGAGCTGCAGTTGTCAGTGGCTCTGAAAACCGAACCGCTGCAGTCACCATCCAATGACTGGCCAAGATGATGGCCATCAAGCTTCCCAATGTTTGCAGAATGGGGACCGCAGCGGTTCCAAGCTCACCGTCTCTCGGTTTGCTTTCAGCAGCAGGCCAAACGGCATCAACAACGCTCGTCCAAATGCGATCAAATAATGAAACCGGGCCTAAAACGCGATCAGGCCATCCCACAACCGTCAGACTCGCAGCAACAACAGATAAAAGTGGGGCGATCCATTGGCGTGAAATTTGAAGATACTGCATGTCGTTTAAAGCGGGGATCGCAAACCCAACTGCCACAACACCAGAAAAGATACTCAGGTAAGCAAAACGACGTTCCTTCAAAATCATGCCATAGCAAGCAAACAAGATGACATTGGCCACAGCCACAAAAAACGCAGACACTTCATCTTTGAAAGAAAGAAGAAGCAAGACCGTATTCAAAGCAATCAAGAACTGCTGGACAGGCACGATCTGATGTTTCACAAATTTGGACTTTAAGTGCCGAAGTGCGACAGCCAATCCCAACAACAAAGGGACATAGGTCAGTCCATACATCGAAACGGGGACACGCTCTCTGCGCATCGCATCGGCTGCAGAATCTTTCAAGCCTTGAACAATGTCAGCGAACAAAACAGGACAGCTTTGGTAGGCGATCGTCACAAAAATCAGTGCAAACCATGTAAATGCTGAGTGCTTTGTTTGGTTGCCCACTCGCATCATTAAACCAGCTGCAACCAAAGCAGTTGGAATCACTGCAAAAGTTGATGCTGACACATAGCTAAATCCAACGAACGACAGGCCGACTCCAACAACCGTCAAGCATAAACCAACAAGCAGTGGAACACTGATTGACCATGGAAACGGACGAATGAAATCTCCCGTGCTTTGTCGAAACACGTCCATCAGTGACTGTGCGGTCAGCAGAACTGTTGCCGCTAGCAACACACAACCAAAACCCATCCAGTGAATTGGCAAAGCAGGGACGGCAATCGCACCCACCAGAATCATGAACAAGGTTCCCAACAATGCGATGGGAAAGAAGCCGAAGAGACGAGGTTCTTGAGACTGCATGGTGAGCCCAAAGACATGGCGATTCACTTTCAGCACTCCAGCTGTCATCACGCCATAGGCCACCACCAGAAAGACAAATGCAGTGATTGGCGATGACATTTGAGGCAATGCTCCGGCCATACACAACAAGCAGTAACACACCCAAAACGTTGTTTGACGAGCTCTGAGAATGTGATCAAAAATGGCCTTCGACGCGAACCACAGAAAGACAGTGCCCACAAGGAACGGAGCAATCAAACTCGATCGAAGAACTCCTTGCTGCACGGCCGTCCCAGCAGAAAGCCAGCTAAGCGACAGAAAGCTGATCGGGATCAGCAACACAGTTAAGCCATACAACACTTTGTAGGTCAGGTTAAGTTGCAAGCGAACTCGGCAAAGTTGTCCCGCCGCATACAGACTGACCGTGTAAGCAAGAACCGTGAATGCTCGTAAAGTCGCAGACCAGTGCGGCCAAGCCCGAGTCACCAGCATCAGCGACGAACCAAAGATGATTGCGGCTCCAACAAGCAGCAGCCAGCGAATATTCTTTTCTTGAAAGAAGCTATTCAGAAACCGCTCCAGCAGAGAACCGCTCGAAGCAGGTTCACCCGCGGATTCGGGAATCGTCTTCCTTACCGACGCTGGCGCTTTGTCGCCAGTTTGATGAGGGGAATGGTGAGAAATATCTGACATGACCTGAGCGCCTCCGAGTATGAGGAATGTTGTGCTCAGGAACCTAAATCAAATACCATGCCAACTCGTCACGCACTTCACCAGAAATCACGTAAACTGTTTCAGCTAAACAGCTTACACAACTCAACCAACCACGAATGCAAGCTCACTGCAGCTCCAAAGCTGCAGCTGAATTGTCGAACGAAAACTGCACTGAAGGCCTCAGTTTTGACGCGACCTCACCACGTGGAAACTCAGGTTCTACGTCTCCACTCAAAGTCCTCAAGCGGAACCGCGAAGCTCGCAGTGGGAGAGCGTCACGGCAGCGCTGGATGGGATTCGAACGGATTCAGTGCTTCAGCAGAAAATAGGGTCCTGCCGTCTCAAGAATTTCTCTGCGGCATTGCGTGACACTAAAAACGCGAGCCTCATTGAAACGCCAGCAGTCTACTTCTTGTCTTTGCGTTTCTTTCGAGTTTGCTTCTTGGCGTTTGGGTCATACTTCGGATTTGCTGTTGTTGGCACCGGAGCTCCCACTTCCGATCTCCACTGCTTCATGACAGCCAGCATTTGCTGTACTCGTTCTGGTTGCTCATTCGATAAATCATTTTCTTCAGATAAGTCGTTCTCAAGGTTGTACAGTTCCATTCGATCTGTCTCGAACCACTGAATCAGTTTCCAATCACCCATCCGAACTGCGCCGGCCGGAGTCGTTCGAAAAGGGCCGCCTTCTGGATCGCCTTTCCCTTGAAGGTACGCAGGAAAATGCCAGAACAAAGCAGGGCGGTTCAACGTGGTTGACGGGTCCTTCAACACTGAAGTTAAGCTCAGTCCATCCAGTAACAAATCATCAGGCTGAGTGATTCCTGCAATGTCCAGAAACGTCGGATACATGTCGACTCCGATCACAGGCTCATCACATTCGCTGCCCGCTTTGGTGACACCCGGCCAACGTACAATCAAGGGTTCTCGAATTCCCCCTTCATACAACATCCCCTTGGCACCTCGCAAAGGATGATTGGAAGTGGCTCCTTCGTGTCCGCCATTGTCACTGAAGAATACGACCACTGTGTTGTCACTCAGACCCAGCTCACTGACTTTTGCAAGCACTCGCCCCACACTGTCATCAACACTTTCCACCATGGCGGCGTACTTTGCATTGCTCTGGTGTTCGCCCTTCTTCTTTGCGTCGTACTTCGCTGTTACATCTTCCTTTGCCTGAATGGGCGTGTGGACGGCGTAGTGAGTCAGATATAGGAAGAAGGGTTGCTCTTTGTTGTCTTCCACGAACTTCACGGCTTCGTCAGTCAATCGATCCGTGAGATATTCGCCTTTCTGTTTTTGAACGAGGTTCGGATATTTGTAAGGACTGTGGTAACCGCCTCCGCTGGGGCTGCCCCATTCTTTGCCCGCCACGTTGACATCGAAACCTTGAGTCGCCGGATCGGCTCCAAGATGCCATTTCCCCATGCTGGCGAGCGTATACCCGTCATCGTCCAAAACTTCAGCCCATGTTTCGAAGGCGTCCTTGAGTACCGTTTCATTTTTGATCGGCTCTAAACGGCGAAAGCGGTCATTGCCTCGCTTGGGGTCTCCAACGGTATAGATTCCGTGTCGAGGCGTATACAGTCCGCTTAGCAGGCAGGCTCTGCTTGGAGCACAATTGGGAGCACACGCATAGGCATCTGTGAATACAGTTCCGCTTGCAGCCAGAGCATCGATGTGAGGAGTTTCATAGAATTCGGAGTGCTGATAGCCAACGTCCGCCCAACCCAAATCGTCTATGAAAAAGAACACGAAGTTAGGCTTCTCGGCCGCAGAAACACTGGCAAATGAAGATGCGATCACCAGAAGAAGGGGCGACAAACGAGCGAAGACTGCAAATTTCATAGCGATACACCCAGTTCAGGAAGGAAACAGCGGATTCTCACAATAGCAATCTAGGGCAGCGTGGCAAAAGAACGCCTCGCAAATTCCTTTCGCTCAATTACAATTCAGATCTGAAAATCAAAAGACTTCACTCAAAGGCATGCCCCGTGGCAAAAGACAAACAGCAGAAGAAAAAAGAACGCGAAAAAAGAGTTGCCAAGAAAAAGCTTCTTGAAGCAGCCAAACGCCGAGAAGTTGCGAAGGATGACGAAGAGCAGGGCGGAAACAAGGGTCCACGATCCAAGCAAGTGATGACTCAAGGAGTCAAAAACAAGCCTCAAGTGTCCGCCGCCAAAATGCCATCGCTGCCACGACGAACGGGCGGCTAGTGAAGGGTGAAGCAACCTGCGGAGCAATCTGCCGTTGTCCGATCTTCTCCCAAAGCAACTGGTGTGCCTCGCGCTGCTATCTTGCGTTGCACTCCATTTTGCCTTGCCTGCTATCTTGCATTGCGTGCCATCGTGCGTTGCGGCAATCACGAAGCGAAGAGAGATGCGCCCCCGAGACTTTAGACCCAGCATTTTAAAGTAGACAACCACTAAGGCAGCACCGACATGGACGTCACCGGAAAAATCATCGTTGTTACCGGAGCAGCTCACGGTATCGGAGCTGCTTTGTGTCGCCGGTTCGCTGCGGAAAACGCGGCTCATGTTGTTGTCTCAGACATCGACCACGATGCGGCCATCGCTTTGGCAGCTGAAATCAATGGTACCGCCATTGATTGCGACGTTTCTTCTGAAACAGACATTCAGAATTTGGTCAAGCAAACCGAAGCATCCTGCGGCCCAATCGACGTCTTTTTTTCTAACGCTGGTATCACGGTGAAGGGCGGACTAGAAACGGCGAACGACGATTGGCAAACAATGTGGGATGTCAACGTGATGTCTCGACTGTACGCTGCTCGAGCCGTTGTGCCGGGCATGCTGGAACGAGGATCCGGATACCTGATTCACACGGCGTCCGGAGCCGGCCTGCTGACAGAAATCGGATCTGCATCGTATTCGGCGACCAAGCACGCAGACGTCGCTTTAGCAGAATGGCTTTCGGTGACCTACGGTCGCCAAGGAATCGCCGTTTCAACCGTGTGTCCGCTCGGAGTAAAAACAGATTTCCTAGACGAAGAAGATCCGATTCATCAGTTTCTGCACATGAACGCCGTCACAACAGCAGACGTGGCCGAAGCCGTCATTCAGGGAATGAAGGAAGAAACTTTTCTGATCCTTCCTCACGCCGACGTCGCTGAATACATCACGATGAAAGCCGATAACCACGATCGCTTTATTCGAGGTTTTCAAAGACTCAAACAAAAGCTCACCAAGAAGCTGAGCAAAAAGAAAAACAACGACGCAGCGTAGAGGCGTTCGAAGCATGCTGTGGGAACGCCCCCAAAAAAGTAACCTTCACTGTTCCACTGAAGAATCCACCCCCTGAAGAATTCACACCCTAAAGAATTCACACAGCGACGACTTTGATGCGATTGCCTTTGGTTGCCATCGCCACGTCGTTGCGAAACAGGGCGGTATGAAACCTGCGGCGACTACAGTCGCCCTACTTCTCGAACCCCCGTTCCTTTTTTGCCTTGATCGCCGAGTTCAACTCGCATCTTGTCAGCAAGTTTTGAAAGTCGAGCAACAACTTTCGGATGCTGGTCGGCAACGTTTTGGGTTTCGCCAATGTCTGATTCCAGATCAAATAATTCCAACCCGATTTTTGCCTGCTTGTATTTGCCGGGAACTCCATCTGTGCCTAGCTCATTGTCCGCCATCGTGCGATAGCCATGAGGAAAATGCAGCTTCCATTTTCCACTTCGAACCGCCTGCAACTGTTGGCCGTAGTACATGAAGTAGGCCTCATGAGGACACGTTGCACCATCTTGACCTTCGATCATTGGCCAAATATTTTTGCCGTCGATCGTATGATTGGGAAGCTTCGCACCAATCAGCGACGCAAACGTGGGCAACAAGTCGATCGTCATTGCGGGTGTGCTGCATTTACTTGCCGCTGGAATCTTCCCCGGCCACCACATCACACAACTTTCGCGACAACCTCCTTCAAACATCGTTCCTTTGCCTTCCCGAAGAGCCCCCGCGCTGCCAGCGTGATCTCCGTATGCCAACCACGGCCCATTGTCTGATGTAAACACGACCAGTGTGTCGTCTGCCAAATTATTGTTGCGAATCGCATCCAGAATTTGACCAACCGACCAATCAACTTCCATCATCACATCACCAAACAAACCGGTTTCACTTTTGCCTTTAAACTTTTCAGACACGTAAAGCGGAACATGAACCATGCTATGAGGCACATACAAAAAGAAGGGTTCTGTTCTGTGATCGTCGATAAACTGAACGGCTTTTTCCGTATACCGAGTCGTCAATTGCTCTTGAACTTCCGCATCAACCGCAGCGTTCACGACCTTGTTGCCATCGATCAGAGGAAGATGAGGCCAACGTTTCAGACGTGCTTCCATCGGCAAGTGGCGAACTCCGGGGTGATACGGCCACATGTCATTGCTGTACGGCAATCCAAAGTAGTCGTCAAAGCCATGCTGCATTGGCAGGAACTTTTCATGGTGACCCAAATGCCATTTCCCATAGCACGCTGTCGCATAGCCCTTCTGCTTAAACAGTTCGGCCATCGTCATTTCGTCGGCATGAATGCCGATCTTTGCACTGGGCCCCAACGCTCCGGCAATCCCCACTCGAACGTTGTAACAGCCCGTAAGCAGGCCCGCTCGAGAAGCCGAACAGACGGCCTGAGTCACATAAAAGTCTGTAAAAACACGTCCTTCTTTAGCCATCTGATTCAAATGAGGGGTCTCATACCCTTTTGCCCCAAACGGACCAATGTCTGCATAAGCCATGTCGTCCATAAAGATGACGACAACATTCGGTAGCCGATCAGCCTTCACTGAAGAAGGCAGCACCAGACAAGACAGCACCAGCAACAAGAGCCTGCAAATCACAAAACACCTCGTATCAAAGCGAACCGGTTCAGAGATTCAACGTCGCACAAACGCAACGCCACTACTCATTCACTCTGCCGGATCAGCCATTATTTTACAACCAACGTCGAACAGATCGCCCATCGTTCCGCGACCCTGTTCCCATGGAATCTTCTCGCAACATCACAAAACCTGAAGGCACCCACTGCACAAATAGGCTTGCATAGAAAAGAAAACACAAAGCCCTCAAACAAATCATTCTTGCGTTAAGATAAAAAGGAACGTCCTCCCCACTTCGTAGTCCCCCAGATTTGAACACGTGAATTACCAGCATGTCCAATGTCACCGTATTGCTGAATTCCATTGAGCAAGGCAAGGCTCGCACGGAAGACCTACTGCCTCTTGTGTATGGCGAACTAAGACGTCTGGCGGCCGCACACATGTTGCGCGAACAGCCCGGTCAGACTCTACAAGCCACCGCATTGGTACATGAAGCGTTTCTGAGACTGGTTGATTGCGAGGATGCCACTTGGGAAAACCGTCGACACTTTTTCGGAGCCGCCGCATTAGCCATGCAACGCATTCTAGTAGAACAGGCTCGGCGAAAATCACGATTAAAACACGGAGGAGATATTGAGCGTGAGCAGCTATCAGACATGAACTTGGTCGCTGAAAACCTGCCCGCCCCCAGTGACTTGCTCGCCGCCGATGACTTGCTCGCGATCGACGATGCTCTTTCAGAATTCTCTGATCAAGAACCCGATAAAGCGGAGCTTATTCGTTTAAGATACTTTGCAGGCCTGACCGAGCCAGAGGCCGCTGCGGCTCTGAACATTTCTCGAGCAACTGCGTCCCGCTGGTGGACCTACTCGAAGGCTTGGTTATTTGCCAAAGTGAATGGCAAGTCTTAGTGAAGCTTGGAACCTGTTTTCTCCCCGGCAGCGCCACTAAATTCTTTGGCTCAGCAAATCCTGGGACCGCGAGAATCAAAACGTTGTCAGCAGCAAAAATGTATTGAGCGACCAAAATTCGTCTTCCTGAAATATTTCGTGAGGCGCTTCGCGATTGGACGTCGCATGAATGAATAGAACGACTCATCTATTCAGTGGAATATTTCATGACAGACCCGGAAAAATCAGAGGAAAGATACGAAGAGACGGTTCCGGCCGAATCATTGGTCAGTCAAACCGATGCCACTTCGTCGATTTCCCCGTCTTCCATCGAAGGCCTATTCTTGCAGGCACTTCAAAAGGAAGATCCAGCCGAACGAAACTCATTTCTTGACCAGACATGTGGTGAGGATACAAATCTCAGGCAGCGAATCACGGCACTGTTGCTGGCCTATAACGACGCAGGCAGCTTCCTTGAAACACCCGCTGGTGGCAGTCGCCCGAACGAAGAAATTTCGCTCAGCTTTCTTAAACCGATCAATAAAGAAGGCTGCATTGGAACCATTGGCCCGTATGAAGTGCTTGAGGTGATTGGACGAGGCGGCATGGGGCTTGTGTTGCGAGCCGTCGACCTGAAACTGAACCGGATTGTTGCCGTCAAAGTTCTGATCCCCGAACTCGCCGCCAATCCGACGGCTCGCCGACGATTCCTTCGTGAAGCTCAGGCTGCTGCTGCCGTCACTCATCCTCATGTCGTCACGATTCATGCAGTTGAAGAGGCCGACGATTCGGAACCAGGAAAAGCCATTCCTCCATACTTGGTGATGGAATGTGTCGTCGGTCAATCATTGCAACAAAAGTTAGACCGAGTCGGAACTCTTCAACTGACCGAGATACTAAGAATCAGCCGACAGATTGGCGAAGGCTTAGCAGCAGCCCACAAGCAGGGCCTGATTCACCGAGACATTAAGCCCGCGAATATCTTGCTGGAAAACGGAGTCGAACGGGTCAAAATCACAGACTTCGGCTTAGCACGTGCCATCGATGACATCACGGTGACTCGAACGGGGGAAGTATCAGGCACGCCACAATACATGTCGCCCGAGCAAGCGAGCGGTGAGCGAGTCGACCATCGGAGCGATTTGTTTAGCCTTGGCTGCTTGATGTACGCGATGTGTGTGGGCCACAGTCCGTTTCGAGGCGACAGCATTGCTCATGTGATTAAACGAGTCACTCAAGATTTACCTCGCCCTATCGCAGAACAAAATTCCGACATCCCACCATGGCTGATTCAGATCATTCACTGCTTGTTGCAAAAAACGGCCAATGATCGCTTTCAAAGTGCGGAAGGCTTCGTGGCCATTATCGACCAACATCTGGCTAGAACTCAGCAGCCGACTGATTCAGGCAGCCACTCGCGAATCAACCAGCAAGTGCCCGTTGCAGTCGCTGACGCGCACTCAAAATCAACTGGACTGGATTTGAGCCCAGCGAAACTGAATTCAGAAAGCCCTATCGGTCAAAAGCAAGCCTCGAACTCAGCCACACCGGAACCAAACGACACAACAAAATCGACGGCGACATCGCAGTGGTTGAGATTTGGTTTTGCAATCTCGATGATGTTTGTGATCGGAGCAGTGTATTCATTGATCCAAATGGGGAGCGGTCCGCTTAATCTAAGCCACTTGATTCGTTTTCCAGCGTTCATGGCGGCAATCTGGATCACACAACTTTTGATTATTTTGATTCGTGACAAACAGCAGCAGTTGAAGAACTGGCCCACGATATCTGCCGCCTTAATTAGCTCGTTAATCCTTGGATTTCTCTGGAGCACGATTCTCACAAGGTCACTTCAAACCGTTCTGCCCCTGTTGGAAGTTTGCATGCTGTTCACGCCGCTATGGGGCATGTTTTGTGTGTATGCGGGAAGAAAGGTTCTGCCCCGCTGGCAGATCGCCGGCTCTCATAATACGGGCAAGTCGTATCAATCAGCCAGACGAATCTGGTGGAGGTTGTTGGCGATGATGTGCGTTATCGGGTTTTTGGGGTATTGGATTTCCACACAGCAAACTTCCAATTTTCGTCAAGAACGAAGCGATCAACCGAATGGAGAATTAGTAAAAGCGTCAACCACCAGCTCTTCAGCAATCCTGCTGAAACATCCAGACTGGGGTGAGATCCGTTGTGTAAAAGTGAATCAAGGTGGATCCACGACTTGGAGCACCCCGACGACGACAAAGGTGTACTTCGACCGAAAGCTGATTGGCACAACCGCTCAGATACACGTGATCCTAATGGACGGACGTGAATGGAATTCGTTCCGAGTCGTTCCTGATGGGGAGACACACATTTCCCTTGATGAAGGCGACCTCGCGCTACGACACCGTGCTTTGGTTGAAGTCTTGGATGATGCCCCCAACGCAAGACTACGGCAGGTCCAATACCCTACCCAGAAGATCGATGTCAATGAGTTTGCAATTCACGAGGCTCCTTACCATAAAGCTTTGAATCAAGGGGAACATAGAATCGTCCTCGACTACGTTTTGGACAACTGGGACATTCCGGAAGGGTACGTTCAGTACAACAAGTTGAACTATCGAGTCACTGTACCTGATACCAAACCGATCAAGCTTTCACTTGCAGCGATTCTGAAGGAACATGGAGCCAACGCACAGACACATCGCATACGTTGGAATCCCGACTTTAAGCCTCTTGCCAAAGAAGCAAATGACGACGCAACTCGGCAACGCGAAGAGGCAACGGACACAATTGAAGTCAATGATTAGTCTTGAATCACGGGCAGTTCTCGAGCTCGTTTTCGATTTTCCATTTGAACCAGCTGCCCACAAGCAGCAGCGATGTCATGCCCCAGGGAATACCGCACGGTGGTTTTGATGCCCACTTGTTTTAGCTGCTCGGCAAAAATCGTGATCTGTTCGGTTTCGGTTGGTTCTAAATGAGCGGCCGTTTCCACAAAGTTGAATGGGATCAAGTTCACATGAACCTGCAAACCATCCACCCACTGCAATAGTGAGCGCACATCCTCAGCCGAATCATTCACGTTTTTCAGCATGAGATATTCAACCATCACTGGACGATCGTGAATTTGATTCACTTGTTGCACGGCGGCCTTCAATTCCGCGAGGTCGTACTTTTTTGCCAATGGAATCATTGTTTCCCGAGTCGCCTGTTTTGCACTGTGCAAACTGAGAGCCAAATTGATTGCAGGGAACCGTTTCGCCAATCGAGTCATGGCGTCTGGAATTCCAACCGTCGAAACCAGCAGACTGCGGGGATTTCGAGCAAACCCTGTTGGATGAGTCAGCACATCTAAAACTTGATGCAAATTTTGTTCGTTATGAAACGGTTCCCCCATTCCCATGAAAACAATGTTGCGAAAACGACGGCCCTCCGCCTGAAGCATCTGCCCGGCCTGCACAACCTGATCCAAAATTTCGGCGGCAGTTAAGCTTCGAGCAATCCCCATCTTGCCCGTTGCGCAAAAATCACAGGCTGCCGCGCAGCCAACCTGACTGGAAACACACAAGGTCGTGCGTCCACTGGCGATTCTTAAAATCACCGTTTCAAGCAGCAAGCCTTGTTCATTTTTAAACAGCAGCTTGGTGGCTCCATCGATTTCGGAATCGAACTTCGAATGCAGGGTCAAACAATGCAGCTTCAGTTCATCGGCATTCGGAATACCGGATATGGCTTCGTCATCAGGTAGGAACCGTTTCAGCAAACGCTTTCGAATAAATCGAATTCGTGCTGGATCCAACCTTTGAACCTTGCGAAATTTTTCCAGCTGTGATTCATCATGGATATCAATCACTTGGCCACCTTCTTCATCGAGCTTGCGACAGAAAGACGAGCGCCGTCTTGGGTAACTGTCTTCCACAGTGAAGTGTCGGCGGTGAATGGACTCACAATTTCAGCGATCGCAGCGGTCGCGGCGAGTGCGTCTTGTAGTGGTTTCCAAAACCGATCTTGTTTCGCAGTTTCGTAACCGCGTGCAGCCATCGCAAACGGACAGACGGTGTTGTATTGAGCCGTCACGGACGATTCTATTTTCAGTTGAAGTTCTGCCGAGGTACTCGGTAGCACATCATAGAACTGCCGAGCATCTGTCGTTGAACCGAAAAATGTTCGTAGTCCATATGGATCACTGACAGCCGCCTGCAAAACTAAGCAAGCATGCTCATGAAACAGCTGGCCGCGGTCGGTGATATCCAATCCCCAATCAGGACGGTTCCAAGAATCGGGGCCTTCGACCATCGCGTGACAGAATTCGTGAAGGATAAGTTGAGCTAACGAATCATCGGCATCTAAAGTTTCGGTTGTTCCGATTGTCAGAGTTCCGCTTCCATCCCAGGCAGCAAACACCTGATTGCTGCGATCAATATTCCAGCCCCAGCGCCGGCAGGCCTCTAACCAAACCAGATCCAAGGGATCCTGATATTCCGAAAGAATGGTTCTCATCATCTGTTCCAAACGACCTGTCAAAATCCACACACAAATTCACTCACTCGGCTCGCCTGATCCGCTGCCGTCGCCGATGACTGCTCGAAACACAGCACCACGCCAGCTGTCATTTTTCACCAACAACCACGTTCAAATTCAGGTTTCCAGAGCTGATTAACGTTCACGACGCTCGCACCGAACAACGACCGCTGCGGTGTCAATGATCTCATTCAGCCTTGCTTGAATTCACTGAACCTAGACAAAAACCCGATGAGCAAGTCGACACACAGTCTCAAAGCGGATGAAAAACAGCCTTCACGCTATCCAAATCGACAATTCCGTTCGATTCCTCACAGGACTCTGGCAGTCAAATTGAGAACTTCAGTGGCTTCCCTACAATCAAGTGTGACAGGCGACTGACGGCGAAACGCTCAGCGAACCGTAGATTTTCTGATTTTACAAATTCTGAACACATACCATCATGACATCATCCAATCCTTTCGGCGCAGAAGCAAAACTTTCAACGTCCGGCGGCGACGTCAAATACTATCGTCTGAAGAAGCTGATCGAAGATGGGATTGGCCACATCGATCGATTGCCGTTTTCGATCAGAGTTCTGCTGGAAGCCTGCCTTCGCAACGTCGACGGATTCATCGTGAATGCGGACGATGTCACCAACTTGGCCAACTGGAATGCCAAAGATGTGGGTGAAGTAGAAGTTCCGTTCAAGCCCGGTCGAGTTGTGCTGCAAGACTTCACTGGAGTTCCCGCGGTTGTTGACCTAGCTGCTTTGCGAAGCGCAATGGTTCGCATGGGTGGCGACCCCACCAAGATTAATCCTCTTGTTCCTTGCGACTTGGTCGTCGACCACAGCGTCCAAGTGGATGAATTCGCGAGTCGGTTTGCTCTGAAGAACAACTTAGAAATTGAATTCCAACGAAACAAAGAACGATACGAATTTCTTCGTTGGGGCCAAACCGCGTTTGAAAACTTCAGCGTTGTTCCTCCAGGCACCGGCATCGTTCACCAAGTCAACTTGGAATACCTTGCCAAGGTTGTCATGGTGACCGATGGAGTCGCCTATCCAGACAGCCTTGTGGGGACAGACAGCCACACCACAATGATCAACGGTCTTGGAGTCGTCGGATGGGGTGTCGGAGGTATCGAAGCCGAAGCCGTCATGTTGGGGCAACCGGTTTACATGCTGACTCCAGAAGTCGTTGGCTTTAAACTTGTGGGCCAGCTTCCTGAAGGAGCAACCGCGACAGACCTAGTTTTAACAGCAACTCAAATGCTGCGAGCCCATGGTTGCGTCGGAAAGTTCGTCGAATTCTACGGCGAAGGCATGGTGAAACTTAGCCTTGCTGACCGAGCCACATTGGCCAACATGGCTCCAGAATACGGAGCCACCATGGGATTCTTCCCTGTCGACGACGAAACCTTAAATTACATGCGTCGCACGGGACGATCTAACGATCTTGTTGACCTCGTCGAACGATACACCAAAGAACAGGGCTTGTTCCGAACGGCCGATTCACCCGAACCAGAATTCAGTAGCACTCTCGAATTGGACATGTCGACCATCGTTCCATCTCTTGCTGGTCCGAAACGACCTCAAGACAGAATCCTACTGAAAGACATGCAGCCCACTTGGAAAACGGCTCTCGATTCAACGTTCGGAAAATCTGAACCAGCAGCACCTGTCAAAGTCGAAGACAACGACAGCAGTTCCGAAATCAGCGATGGAGCCGTCGTGATTGCAGCCATCACCAGCTGCACAAACACAAGCAACCCAAGCGTGATGATTGGAGCCGGTTTGCTGGCACGCAACGCGATCGCGAAAGGCTTGAAACGTCAACCGTGGGTCAAAAGCAGTTTGGCACCGGGATCTCGAGTCGTCACAGAATACCTTGAAAAGTCAGGGCTGGATCAGCCGCTCAACGCATTGGGCTTCCAGACAGTTGGCTACGGCTGCACAACCTGTATCGGCAACAGTGGACCCCTTCCAGAACCTGTCGCAAAAGCCGTCACAGATGGTGACTTAGTTGCAGCGTCTGTTCTCTCTGGAAATCGCAACTTCGAAGGTCGAGTCAATCCGTTGGTGAAAGCCAATTACCTGGCCAGTCCACCTTTAGTTGTCGCGTACTCGCTGGTCGGAACCGTCGACATCGACTTAGACAACGACCCGTTGGGTCAAGATACCGATGGCAACGATGTTTACTTGAAAGACATCTGGCCAACGCAAGCAGAAATTGCGTCAACCATCACATCATCCATGAACCCGGAAATGTTCGTCGAACAATATTCCACCGCAGCTGCTGGCCCAGAAGAATGGCAGGCCATCAAAGCTGTGGAAGGCGATTTGTACGCGTGGAACCAAGACAGCACTTATGTGCAAGAACCTCCGTTCTTCGTCGACATGCCAGCTGAACCTGCTCCAATCGCGGCCATCGAAGGAGCTCGCTGCTTAGTATCCGTTGGTGATTCCACAACAACCGACCACATCAGTCCGGCCGGAGCCATCAAGGGAAGCAGCCCAGCTGGCAAATACCTTCAGGAAAACAACGTCGGAATCAAAGACTTCAACAGTTATGGAAGCCGCCGAGGTAACGACCGAGTGATGACTCGAGGAACCTTCGCCAACATCCGCTTGAAGAACATGCTGGCTCCAGGAACTGAAGGCAGCGTCACCGTTCATCACCCATCGGGCGAACAAACTTCGATCTTCGATGCGGCGACCAAGTACAAAGAAGAGGGAACACCTCTGGTTGTGCTGGCCGGAGCTGAATACGGAACGGGTTCATCTCGAGACTGGGCAGCCAAGGGCACCTTCCTGCTAGGAATCAAAGCCGTTATCGCCACCAGCTTCGAGCGAATTCACCGCAGCAACCTAGTCGGCATGGGCGTTCTTCCATTGCAATTCCGTGAAGGTGAAAGTCGAGAAAGCTTGGGGCTAGATGGCACCGAAACCTTCGACATCACTTTGGACGACAACGTGAAACCACGTCAGGCAGTTGAAGTCACAGCTCGCAAACCAAACGGCGAAGAAGTCCACTTTGTCACCACCTGCCGCATCGACACTCCCGTTGAAGTCGTGTACTACCGCAACGGAGGAATTCTTCACACAGTCTTGCGTCAATTGGCAAAAAGCTAAACGACTTTGAAAAACCAGAAAAACTGATCAATGGCCTCGGGAAATACCTGAGGCCATTTTTCGTTGATGACAACACGGCCGACAGCGCAATGCTTGACTGAGTCGCGATTGGCTGAGCAGCGGTTCGCTGCGGAACGGTTCACTGTCAATCATCTGAATCGTCAGTTTTTTGCCCCCTTCTCAAATCGCGTTGCCAGATTTCTTCGTTGGCCAAATGAGCTGAAATCAGCGTTCCGGGATTTGTTGTCAGCGAAGTGACGAAGAAGGTCCCATCACTTAGTGATTCCACGTGGCCACGAACGGACAAACGGCTGGTCAACTTCTTCGGAAACTTTCTCTCGCCCGTTTCAATATAATTCACCAGCTGAAAGTCATCGCCCGAATTTCCGATTTCCAGAGACACAGTCTTCCTGTCGGCACTCTCTTCATCTGCGGCGGCATCTTTGCTGCCTAGCGAATACTGGATCTCTAAATATCCAATCACGGGCGCATTGGGTTGGTACCGCTGATAGGCCGACCAATGCAATAAGTTGCCTCGAAATTTCTTTGGTGAAATTTTGACGCTGTGAATATTCGACTGTGTCAGCATCTGAAATTCTTCTTTTGCGAACTGACGCACACGGTCGTCAACACCCGCCCAGTTGCAGAGCGATTCAAACTTGTCGAAGTCTTGATTAGCAATCGCTGCCTTCATCCGATCTACCAATCGAGCCTGCTTGTGGGCGGGAAGTGTGGCCAGCAACAGAAGAGTGGGCATGTTTTCGAAGTACGAGGAAAAGCGATTGATCAACGTCACACCGGGCTGCGAATTTTGACGTCTCTCCAACTGAGTGTACGGTCGAGAATACAGATCAATCTCTCGAATCGAAACGGAAGTCAGCGGCCCAGTCTCGCTTTCAATGCACAGCCGCACCCACCAAACGCCATGCATCTGCTGCTCGTCGTCAAACCGAGTAAAACGACGGAAGTAAATGTTGGGTGGCAGTCTATTCGCTCTCAAGACTTCATTCAGTTGTATGCGAACCGTTTCAGCCACTTGCGGCCGGCTCACATAATTTCTGATAGCAGTTCGAGTCTCTTTGAGACTCAACGGAGCCTGGCGAACACCGATCGGGCTTTCACGAGCCGTAAGATTGAATTTCGCAATGGCTTCAATCAGCGAACGTTCGACCAGGTGATCTGCCTTCACGATGCAATGTGGGTACAGAATCTGGGGCGGGTCTCCAGAACCGACGTCGCTGCGCGCCGAGTCAGATTCATCCAGATCACCTACGTTTCGATGACCCACGTTTCGATCGGCACCATCGTTAGCCATTGGTGTCTTGTCGCTTCTGAATTGATCAGCATCAGGTTCTTGTTCGACAGGATTTTGTGATGCTTCAATCGCGAAGAGTTCACTTCGGGTAGCGATAAACATCGTGTTACCATCGACAACTGCTGATGCATTCACACTATGTTCGGCCGACATTTGGCGTACAGGCTTGCCATCAGGACAAGCGACCATTGGATCAGCAGAACACTTAAACACAGAAACAAAACCATCTTCATCACACAGAAAAACGTGATCACCAGCGATTGTAGGAGTGGAATAAACAGTGGCTTGAAGATCGTAGCCCCAGTGTTGTGATCCAGTACGCCGGTCCAAGCAATGCAGAATCCCGTTGATATCCGAAACGAATAACAAGTCACCTTGAATTGCAATCGTACTCAGACTGCGCGACATCGTTTCCTCATAGGCCAGCTCGCCATTGCCATCAACATCTTGTTCCGAAAACTGCCAGACAGCTTTGGAGTTGGGATTTGGCCGCGTCACGTCGCCGTGCTCGACAACGCATGCTTGAATCCGCCGATCGGGTTTGAGCGAATTGGATTCGGGCCATTCTTCTGCCTTGTTCATGAAGACCAGTTGCGGGCTCACATCACCGGTCCCACTGGGATCAATGCACCAGACTGCCCCCGGTCCAGAACCATGTTCAGGATCTTGCCCCATGGCGATGTAAAGCAAGCCATCGTAAATTGTCGGTGCGTGTAGCAGGTTGTTTCGAGTTCCCGCTCCTCCCAGTTTCCAAACTGATTTCTTCGGATTGCAGTCGAACTTCCAGATCAGCTTGCCGGTGCCGTCTGAATGACCACGAGGATCAAAGCTATAAAGCCAACCATCGCCGCCGGGAAAAATTACCTGAGTTCTTCCAGCAAGGTCTGCAACCACGGGCGATCCCCATTGTCCATGCAGGACATTTGCTCCAGGCGAATCGTCCGCCCAAAGCAACTTGCCAGAATCCTTATCGACCGCAATAAAGCTGGGAGCATTGGCGGCGACCTTCTTGTGATCCTCACCGACTCCATTGCCCGTCACCGCAAAGACTCGATCT
The DNA here is from genome assembly GCA_039974975.1 of Fuerstiella sp. Lineage (GTDB taxonomy): Bacteria > Planctomycetota > Planctomycetia > Planctomycetales > Planctomycetaceae > Fuerstiella. The sequence goes on from JBDWHY010000060.1 coordinate 81,889, forward strand.
TCCCAAACTGCAACCGTACAGGTGCTTAAGTTGTGAGGAGACACTCCAAGTTCGGCCATCATGTCAAATCGCCAAATCACGTCTGCTTCGTTTTCTTGAGTCGATTCTTCATCTTGAACAGGGCCATCGTTTTCAGAATCATGAAACCCCTGCGTGTCGAGACAAACGATTTCACCGCGATTTGTGACGTACCACAGACGATTTCCCAGCACGCACGGACGACTTGTCACACCTTGCAACGGCCAATCATGAAGATGGCCTGTCGCACGCTTTTTGTTCGAGTGTTGCCATTTCAGTTGTCCGTCAAATTTATTGAAACACAATAACACGCCCAGATCATTCTGCTTCGGCAATCGTTTTAGGTAAGCATGTTCATTATTCGTACCCACAAAAACATGATCTTCAGAAACGACAGGAGCACGCATGGTGACCGAGCCAAGTGGCATCTTCCATCGGACGTTCTGGCCCGTTTCGAAATCCCATTCCGTGGGAATATTCTGTGAACTCGGATCAGCGATTTTCTCTTTGACGACGGACTCATCCGTTAAACCATCGGGCTCTGTGAACGCGCTCAGTAAAGTGGGCGTGAAAACGATTGCGATCAACAATGCTGCCACCGCGACCACACCGGCACTCGTGAGTCGCAGTCGAGATTGCGACTTAATATTCATCAATCGCTGAATCCGACGTTCAAGCTCAGCAGTCGAATGGCCGGCAGCCGCAAGCGACGCAAGTTGTGACTTGTTGGTTGAAACGCAAAGTTCGGCCATCCTCAGCAACGCACCGGCGTAATCCATCGGCGGATGGCCAGATCGCACCACCATGTCATCACAACAGATCTCACGCTCGGTACTCAGTCGGCGACTTAAGAACCAAACAACTGGATGGAAGAACAACAGCGATTCGATCAGCCGTTGCAACAAATTCATCCACAGATCGTATCGCCGAACATGGGCCAATTCGTGACTCACGATGGCGGATAGTTCCTGTGACGACAATCCTGTCGAAATAGAAGCTGGCAGCAAAATCATGGGGCGCAATACGCCAATAACGATCGGCACTGCCACACGCTGGCAGTAGGCGACGGCAGGAACAAATCGCAAGCCCATCTGCAGAGCCTGCTGCTGCACGCTCTTAATCAAACGGGAATCCACCACTGCATTCGACTGACGACGCAAACGGTGCCCCCCACCCAGCGCAATTGCAAGACGCAGCAGAAACCAGACGACTCCACACACGTAAGCCATCAAGCCCCACGCCACCAAATTCCAGGACGCTGTGTTCCAGGACGCTGTGTTCCAAGTCGCCAAATCCCAAGACGCTAGCTGTAAACCAAGCCGTTGAATAAACGGCAGCGAGGTGTCCGCTGGCACAGGATTCTGTGGCGTGAAAAGATCGGAAGTCAACGTCTCAGCAAGCGGTGCGGCAGTCGGCTTCGAAGCAGTCTCGAGCGATGACGCATCGTTCGAAAACTGATCGGCCATTTCACGGAAAACAGATTCTGCTTCTGGCGTCGATGCCGTGGTCATGGTTACCAAGTTGCCAGCCGGCCGAATCGCGGTTGCCGGAAGACTGACCATCAAGAATGTCGTGATCACACAAACCGGGAGACTCAGCAACCCAGCGCAATAGACTGCATATCGAATCGTCGCCGACGCTGAGCGAAGCCACTTCGCTGCCACGATTACCAAAACGCCTACGATGGTTCCTTGCCACAGAAAATGCAGCAAAGTCACCATCCAACGGACACCATGCTCATTGTTCAGAAACGCCATCAGATCGTTGACACCCTCAATCATGATTCATCTCCCGAAGTTTTTTATTGAACACTCGCCGCAAACGTTTAACCGTGTCTTCGTCCAAGTCCTTCGCATCAAAGAGACTCAGCATCACCGCTTCAGCTGAACCATCAAACACTCGGTCGACAAATTCACCCAGCATTCCTCCGGTCACCTGAGAACCGCTGACCAAAGGCTGAAAACGAAACGCCTTACCCGACGTTGGAGCCAGCTGGCTAAGTTGCCCCTTGTCCACCATTCGCTGCACGGTGGTAATGACTGATGTATACGCGAGCACTCGACCTCGCTGCTCAAGCGTCTCGCGAATCTGCCTCGCCGTCAAAGGCGCGTCTTCCCAAAGCACCTTCAAAATCTGAAGCTCAAGCTCCGTTGGACTGACCTGATTCATAACAACACCTCAATCTACATCCCAAATATCTACTGCAGTAGATAATACAAAAACTGAACTCACACGCAAGCCGAAATCTACACGCGTAGACATTCTGCAACAGCATCTGGCGTTTCTTGCATCCCACTTCCTCTTTCCACAAAGCGTTAATTATTTAACGAATGTCTCTTGGAAGAATGAATGTGTTTCGTTAATAATTTAACGCAGCATGAGCGATTCCGTTTTGAGATCACTGCTTAGAACCAGCAAATTCAGGTGTGCTTTATGGCCAAATCCCCAGAATTCAGTCGCCGAGAACGGCAAATCATGGACGCCGTTTTTTCCCTCGGAGAAGCAACCGTCAAGCAAGTGGTTGAATCCATTTCCGACGCGCCGACCGCGATGGCCGTACGACGGATGATGCACATCCTTGAAGAAAAGGGGCATTTGAAGCGTCGTGAAAATGGACGTGAAATCATCTATTCGCCTCGACACTCGAAAGTCAAAGTCGGACGCAATGCGTTTCAGAATGTACTTGAGACGTTCTTTGGAGGTTCGCTGGAAGAAGCGCTGGCCGCCCACCTGCAGTCTCGAAAGGACAGCGTGTCAGCTGATGAACGCGAACGACTGATTCACTTGATCCAACAAGCAAAAGAAGAGGGGCGTTAAGATGAATCGAATCACCTTACTGTTGCTGGCAACAAGTAGCCTGATTGCCTTTCCTTTGCTTGATTCCGCCATCAAGGGCACTCTAATGTTGCTAATGGCCGCGTGTATCTGCGTTGCACTGCGACGAGATTCCGCGGCCAACCGTCACTTTATTTGGGGCATTGCCATTTGCCTGCTGACCGTGATGCCCATTTTGTCACTGATTCTACCCGGCTGGAATATTCTTCCATCGTGGCATCAGCCGCCACCCATCACGGTAACTCAGACGACGTCTTCATTCATGTTAGATGACCCAGGCTTGCAGATCGTTGATCTGCCCAAAGACGACTCTGCCATGAGCCCTGAGACACACACAGATTTCGGCAACGAAGACGTTTCGCAATTGCCCATCGTGGCCACTGCACCATCCTTCAACCAGCATTCCAACTCGGCACAGTTTCCGCAAGTAGTCTCAACCGCAACGCAGCCTCTTACCTGGCCCGCGTGGCTGATGCTGATCTGGCTGATTGGATTTGCAGGATTCATCAGTCGCCTGTGCCTAGCCGCATGGCTGCTTCGACGATCAGCGAATCGCTGTACTGAAGCTTCCACGAATCAGCGATTGCATAAGGAACTGCTTCGAGCAAAGAAGTCGATGGGAGTATCACGGCCCGTTCGGTTACTGATGGATCAGCACAGATCGATTCCTCTTGTCTGGGGGCTTTGCAGCACTCGATTACAACTTCCCAAAGAATCCGAAGATTGGACCGACGAACAATTGCAGTCTGTGCTGCATCATGAATTGGCTCATGTGCGTCGCAACGACTTGTTTGTTCTGTCGATCACTCAGTCTGCCTGCGCCATGCATTGGTTCAACCCTTTTGCCTGGTTTGCAGCGAGGCGATTACACATCGAACGCGAGCAAGCGTGCGACGACTTAGTTCTCGCCAGTGGGATCCCAGCATCAGCGTATGCTCAGCATCTCTTGAACATTGCGACTCACCTGAATTCGGCTGCCTGGACTCAGTCCTGCGGACTCGCGATGGCTCGTCATTCGTCGTTGCACAACCGACTAACGGCCGTTCTTAATGAAAAGCAAAACCGCCGAAGTGTGACGACCTTACTGCTGGTGCTATCCATATTCACCGGTAGTTTGGTTGCAATCCCATTGGCAATGCTGCAGGCCGCCGATCAGATTTCCACCAATGAAGGGCTAGATCCCCCATCGTTCCCAGAGGACAAGGCAGCGACCGCGCTCGTGCTGGCACAAGCGACCGAAGCAGACGTCAATGTCGCGCCGCTTGATCAAACGCCAGCACAGCCCCCCTTACAAGCTGACGACGAAAACACGAACGAAGCGGCCAGCCGTTCTTCCACTGCTCAAAAATTGCTACCGGGGCTTCAGCAACACTTGGACTGGAGCGTGCCAATCAATGGACTTCGTGCCGCGGTCATGATTCGGGCGGTCAAACAAAAAGGCGAATCGAAAACACAAGGAAATATCTTCCTTGTGATACAGAATGTTTCGGACCAGCCGATTCGACTTTGCGATACCGCCATTCATGAAACAAAAAAGGTCGCAGCGAACATCGAAGGGCGAAGTCTTCGTCTGAGACGAGATGGAACGACTTTGATGGGTATTCAGCGAGGCGTGTCGTCTGGAACTGACGTTGTACTGCAAGCCAACGACACCCACATCATCGACATGCTAGATAGCGAGCTGCTGGAACAACAAGGTTCCAACACGGCAGCATTGCTGGCGGCAGGAATCGTCAAAGAACCAAAACAGACGCTATACGCCATCCTGAACATCGTTCACGCACCGGAGGGAGCTTGGACGGGCAAACTCACAACGCCTGCATCTCGAGCAGCTCATTCAGCCGTTGGCCCAATGCCTCAAGATGCTGAAGCTCAGGTCCTGTTTCGATACTGCGTTGATCATGCAAGACTAAGCGGCGAAATTCCAGGTGGGCTGATGACTCTGCTGCATCACATGGTCAATGAATTTATTCGCCTGAATTCTGGCGACACCTATGGCGCCCCATACGCAAAAAGAATGCAGCCTTTGCTGGCAAATTTTCAGCATCAGGGAGACTGGAAACAAACCGACGTTGTGGCAGTCTTCGACAAAATTGCTGCCGTGACAACAATCCCGCTGAACCGAACGATGAGATCCATTCGTGAACACACATTGCAACAAGGTTCGCCGCTGGCTCCTTCATTGAAGAACGCCAACTGGAGTAAGAGATTGCCCAGCGGATTACGCATGGCATGGATTTTGGAACCTCAAGCAGACGAATATCATCTGGGCTCGGCTTTGAAATCTCGCGTTGTCATTCACAACACTGGCAAAGAACCTGTCGCGTTCGTAACTCGCAGCTTCCATCAACCAAAGCACTCAGCAAAATCGCATGACGGCAGCCAGCTGAAGATCGAATCAACAAATTGGCTAACCGTCGGCCAGCCAGAACCCTATCGACTTCACCCAGGCGAATCATGCGAGGTCAACGCGCCAGGCATTGGGATCGGACCAAGGCCGAAGAAAAAAGAGGACTGGGCCAACGTGCGGCCGGGTTCATGGATTTCCGCAAGCGAAGGTCAAGAAATTACATTCCAACCCGGTGAAATCATGCTGACCGGAGATCACAATCAAAAAACAGATCCGCAGTGGTGGCTCAAGTTCATCAAAGAGCGGCTGGATCAAGATGCTCCCTTGCCAACAGATCAGCAAGAACGAGAGCTGGTTCTCTTTCGAGTCGTCAGCGATCTGTTTGGCAATAGTCCTTCGCCCAATGAAGCGGCCGCCTTCTATCCGAATCAATCACCAGACGCACTGCACAACCTTGCCGTGCGGCTGTCAAAACGCTCTTGGATCACATCCGCCGCAGGCCCCATTCAGAGTGGTGTGACCAGATTTCGAGTACTACCAATCGACCCTGATGCAGCGACTCGAGTGCGAGTCGCAACCAACCCGGGGCGATACAACTTGGGTGATCAACTTCGATTGGTAGTCTCACGACAACTCGTTGGCGAACGCATCGTGAATCAAGCAAGCCTTGTTTGGTATCCGCCAGGGAAGGATTCCGTCGCATTCAACATCTCGCTTCCACGTGGCTATGAAACATGGGCGGCTGCTTGGCTGCCGGGTTCAACCGCATTGTGGATTCAGCAGGAAGGGCTTCTGCGAAAATACAATTTCGCAAATCCAGCCGATATCAATGAGATAAGCTTTGATACCGCCGTAACGACGAGAATAACTGACGAAGTTCGGGACGCTCTTCAGAAGGCACTTACGGTATCGGATGCCCCCGTCCGGCAAATCCAACCACCGGCTGACGCACGCTGAGCCTAGCCATCAAGCTCTTAACTTCACAATCACAACTGGTTTGGCACCTCACAGAAACAAGGCTGCCCAGTCGATATCGATACCTACATCAAATACGTTGCCAACGGTGAGCGGATGGTCTTCAGGGGAATCAACTGATCGCCATTTGTCAGACAGATGAAGTGCCCAAAAGTTCTTTGAACCATCAGAAATGACGCATCAGCCCAAAATCTCAACCATAAAAGAAGGTCCTAACCGACGGTGGCCAGTCGCCGTTGCACTCCTTACAACAGTGCTCGTGCTGCTAGCACACTTCGAACTAGAACGAGTCGCCCAAGGGGACCTTCTTCTCTTTGCACTTCCATGGGAAGCAAAGCCAGCGACTGTTGAGATTGTGGATGCCAAATTGTCTGTCCGCGAAAACCACACATCAGCAATCATCGTGCTGCTGATCATGGGGATAGCCGTCATGCTAACAGGCCCGATGGCCAAGAAATCACTGCATGAACAGCGACCATTGATACACAGCGTCATGGCAAAGATCTTTGTACTCGCGGCTGTCGCCGACATGCTATCTACCATTTGGTTCTTTCACGTTCAGGGAATCGACTTCGAATTCCACCCGGCGATTCGCTTGTTTGGCTATGCCTACGGACGCACATTCGGCCCAGTTGCCGGCAAACTGATTCAAGCAGGCGGAATCATCTACGTGGCAGTTTTGCTGAATGGGCGAGCCAGTTTTTTGCTCTACTCAGCATCAGCTGTGTACCTTGTCGCTTCGATCTACAACATCGCTCAGACACTGACGGCACTCAATCCGTAGCTTGTTAATCCACGGCACCAAGGCCATTGAATAAGTCAGGTTTCGATGGCTGAATCCGGAAAGAAGCAAGATCCAAGATCTTCGACTGCAAGACAAGATTTCTGACGACTTCTACTTCGGCCTGATGAACAATGCGTTCGAACTGAGATTTGCAGCACGAGGATTGATACGATAGGAGTCCCCATATTCCTGCGTAAACCCTGCCTACCGAGGAGTCTTGACTGTGCCCATCAATGTTCGATGCACGTGCGGTGCCACTTACCGAGTTAAAGATGAGCTTGAAGGGAAGCTGATGCGTTGCAAGTCGTGCGATGCAAAACTTCGAATCCGTGAAGCAGGCCCAGAACGATCTGGCAGTACCACTGAAACCGCAAGATCAGAAGTCTTACCAGAGCCCAGTTTACATAGCCCGGAAGAAGAGCGAAAAATTGAGCGTGAACTTCGCAGGTCTCAAGAATCCTCGAACACGGCTGCGTCCAACCCGGGTAAGTTCAAGGCCAGCATCCTGCAGTATTCGAAAGCGTATCCAAAGTGGCCCATGATCTGGTTTGGAGGACTCTTTGCCAGCATCATCATGTGTATTGTCACACCTTGGTTTTTAATCGTTGCTGCGTTCTTTGCCGTTTCAACATGGTTTTATTGCAATCGATTAAAAACCCAGTTTGTTGCCGGCTGCGTGAATCCCGGAATCATTGTCTCCACTCAACCGCCACTGGTAGCCGTTTACACCGATCTCACCAAGGGCGGAAGCGAATTTCCCGTCGTCAAAATTGAGGCTCACCCGATTCGCCGGATGAGCACGGGAGCGGCGGAAAAAGGCCAAAAAGTCACCACCGTTGCGTTTTACGAATCTATGGAAGACGAACTAGAACACTGGACAAATTTCACGCCTCGATTGACTGCCTGCGCGACCAGCGATCGCCGAGTGATCCAGAAGCAACTGAAATCAATCGAAAGCGACGATTGGGCCAGCTTAAAAGACGCACTCTCACAAGTCCCCAAGCCCTTAACAGCCGGACTTTATCGACACTATCCAGACGATGCGCTCGATCGAAACTTCGAATTGGAAGATGATGACATTGATGGACTCATCGAAGGCGTGATGGATGGCGTCAAGAACTGCCTCATGATGTCAAACGGCGATCGAATTCCAAGCGAAGCGAAAACCTACATTCCAAGTGATGCTCGAAACGTAGTTCTGGCCGTCGTCACGTCGGCTCAGGTATCCGCGGACGATGACCAAGGGATCGCCTTGTCTGCTTTCGGAGCGTACTATCGCTTTTCAGAGATTGGCAAAGGACAATTAACTTGGGACGAAATCGCTGGCGCATTTCTTGCTCGAGGAGTCCTTGAAATTACATTTACGGATGGCGAGCGATTAGAAATACCAACCTCTCACTTCCTGTCACAAACGAAGGTGCGCCTCGAAATTCTCATGGACACAATCGGACGCGGTCGCTCAGACATGTAAGCTCGATTAGGATGTCCGTCTACAGCTGCCATGCAAGCTCATTTCCCTAGTCAACAGAATCGACCGTTCATGAATCATAACCTTTCAAGTTCGCTCAATCGCCGCCACTGGTTCGGCTGTGCAGCTGCAGTCGTTTTAACAACAACTGGGTGCGACAAGCTAAGCGAAGGAACGAGGCAGGTGGATGAAGCCGTCCAGTCCACCGTGCAAGCTGCATCAACAACGACACTCAGAAATGCAAAGTTAGCACTGCGTGGCTACGAAATTGTTTCGTTCTTCGTTGCGAAACGGGTAGCCACACTTCCGGTACCAGCAGCTCGTATTGTGGCGGCCACTTTGGTTGTGTCGTCTGTAGGAGCCAAAGTCGTGATCGACTACATTGATGAAGAATTGATCGTGCGTAGGTACTCGGAAAAACTGGCTCAAGAGGAGCAAACGGCGATTGAAGTCGATGGCTTCGTCAAGTTCAAGACTTCAAGCGGCAAAGAAGAAAATGTGTATCTTGCACCAACCGAGTACGAGGACTAAGCCTTAAACGGTTCAAATTGTCGCCTCATAAAGAATGCCGACGCTGTGCAGCCCCTTCAGTGACATGTCGGCTCTCAACTGAAAAGATGATATGCCAGATCCCAAAATGCTTCTGTTCGCAATCCTGGCCGTGTTCCTGATCATTTGGGGTTACGTCGTATTTTTGATCCTGAAACCTTGGCTGCGATCATTCATGAGCGGTGGCAAAGTTTCGGTCCTTGAAATTGCCATGACCAGAATGCGAAAGAACCCCGTCAATCTTATTGTCGATGCGTACCTGAGCCTTCAGTATTCTGGATTCAAAACGACCTACGCGACCGTTGAAAAACACTACATCGTTTACAGATCCAAAATCATCACGTCGACTGACCTCGTGCTTTCCGTTCAGCAAGATTCACTGGACGCCAACATTTAATACCAGCCTCGAATCTTATTTTGATCCCAGCTTCTGCTGAACCAGCCAATCAGTAGCTCGATCGGGCCAACTGCCGATGTTGGAATTTGGACGCGGCCGAGTTCCATATCCGTGGCCGCCATTTTCGTACACATGAATTTCGGCCGACACGTTATGCTTCTTGAGTTCCGAGTACAGCAGGACTGCTCCCATGGATGTTGAATTGTCATCATGAGTGTGAATGATGAAGGCGGGCGGAGAATCTTTTCCGACGCGAATTTCCTGAAGCAGCTGGCCAGTCTGAGAGTCTCGAATTCTCCAAGGATACACCAGCAACGAAAAGTCGGGCCTCGATGACAGACGGTCCGTTTGATCAATTGGCTCGTAGTCATCAGCTCCACTGCGAGTATGCAATATGCAGGCCACCTGACCACCTGCAGAAAACCCAAGCACACCAATTCGTCGAGAATCTAAACTCCATTCTTTGCATCGAAGGCGAATGACACGCATGGCTCGTTCCGCATCCTGCAGCGGGCGTTTCCATGATGGCTCGTCGGCCGACTTGGCTTCGTTGGTTCGGTAGTGCAACACGAACACGGTGATCCCCAACCGATTTAAAAACGGGGCAGCTTCAGAACCTTCTAGATCGGGCACGATTCTGCCAAAGCCACCACCGGGCAAAATCAACACAGCTGTCCCGTTCGGCGCTTCGCTGGGAAACACTTGCAATCGTGGACGCCTGACGTTTTCGACACGGGTAATCCGAGGCACATCTTGCGAGCGGTGGGGAAGGGGAGTGCCCGTGGCGCGAGATGTTTCTAATGGAGCAAGATCGGCCCAAACGTCAATAAATTCAGCATCATCAGCGAAAACTGACGTCGAAACGCACAGACTCACCAACGCAGTGATTACAGAAGATCGACGAAACAAATTCATGAGCAATACTTTACTCGAGCAAGATTTTCAGTTGCCATTCATTCCGTCAACATCCCAGATGCTCGACGACCATTCTGATGCCACTTCAGCGATACAAGAGCACTACATCACCACTGGCTTATCAAGTTTTCGACGTAGCGGCACAATTTGCCCCACATGCATCATCACATGAGTTGAAATCAGGATGAACAATGAACCCACTGTTGGACAGAAGTCCTTCATGCTTTCTGGCCCCGGCTGATCCAGATCAGCTTCACTGAGTGAATCCAAGGCAGCAAACGTGGCAGACTGAACCTTCTGGAACAGCTCAAGATATTCTGCCTTCGTTAAAAACGACGATGCGTCGTCACTTCCGGCGTTCTCTTTGGAATGGCTTTCAGCAAATCCCGCTGGCAGTTCAGCGGCAGCTCCTGGCGCGACCATTTCCAGCAAGTTGCCCTCTGAACTGATCAAGTGCCCCAACTGCCAAGCAACATGATTCAATCCTTCGGCAGGACGTACCAGCAGGTCGGCGTCTGAAAGATCACTCAAGTAACCGTTCATGACCATCTGGCTAACGCCGTAAGTTTGTTTGATGGCGTCGATGGAATTCATGGCAGTGCTTTCAGATTGCAAAGTAAGGAAACGTTCAAAGACACCTTAGCAATCACCAAAAATTCGGCAACGGTTGCTGCTGGAGATCACTGAAGTCGACTGACAACGAACGGCATTGCAAGTGACGAACCACCTGTCGCTTTACGGTACACAGTCGGCTCAGCGAACTCTGGCAAGAAGCGCGCCGAGCTCTACCAGCTGCTATGTCCTGTGACGGGTCGTTTCCTGACACTGCCAGCGGCCAAAGTGCGTGCTGGTTCGCAAGATCAAAAGACATTTCGATGCGTCAAGAAGATACCGCAACGTGACCGAAGGACATCGGGCTTAGTATTCGCGACGTTGTCGAGAACTTGGAATTCCCATCTGCTTGCGGTACTTCGTGATGGTTCGGCGAGCCAGCTTTAGTCCTTGAGTCCCTAAAGCTTCGACCAATGCATCATCACTCAGCGGTTTACTTTTGTTTTCTCCGTCGATCAGTTCCTGCAGTTTGATACGAATGGTGTCCCACGCAACTTCTTCGCCATTGGCGGCTTGAGTTCCCCCACCAAAAAACCGCTTGAGGGGGAACTGACCTCGAGGAGTTTGAATCCATTTTTCGTCAACGGCGCGAGAAACTGTGGTCACGTGGACTCCCACCTTGTCTGCGATCTGCTGCATCTTTAGCGGTGCGATATGTTCGGGACCCAGGTTAAGAAAGTCGGATTGGTGATCAATAATCTCTTGAGCCACTTTTTTCACAGTGCTGTATCTTTGCTCGATTGATTCAATCAACCAGCGAGCTGATTCCACCTTCTTTTTGATCCATTCCTTGGTTTCGGCGGTTGGGTTGTCTCGCAGCATTTTTGCATAGCGAGGACTGATTCGCAGCTCAGGAACGTACTCATCTAACAACCGGACGGTGTATTGCCCCTCATCGTCTTTTTCAACGGCGAGATCAGGCGTCACTCGTTGCACGGGGCGTTGTTCGAAACCTCGTCCCGGATAGGGGTTCAAGGTTTGAATTTGTTCGATGCCAACCTTAATCATATCGATGCTGTAACCAGTTGCCTTCTGAATAATTGGCAACCGATTGAAAGCGATATCTTCAAAATGATCCTTCACTAATACTCGCATTACTTCATAGAAAGGCATGCGATCAGTGATCTGCAGCAACAACATTTCGCTTTGGTCACGTGCTCCAACACCGGGCGGATCCAAAGTCTGAATCACCTTAAGAACGTCTTCAGCTTCTTCATTTGACACGGTCTGATCGTAAACACGATTAAACTGTTGGCAAATTTCGGCCAACAAACTTTGGAGACGACCGTTGTGATCTAAGTGCTGAATCAGGTATTCACCAAATTCTCGAGTCGGACTTTGCAAACCGACGAAGCCGAACTGCTCCAACAGATATTCATGCAGCGATTGAGGTCGAGCTGTCATGTTCGCCATGGCATCGTGCTGACGATCCATGCTGTCCGACACTTGATTAGACGAAATGCTGCCTTTGCCGGGCCCCGCATCATCGTCAGGGTATTCAGATGAACTTTCTAGCAGTCTTTCGAAGTCTGCCTCGCTGTTGCCTTCACTATCAACAACTAGCTCACGCTCTTCAACTTCCTTTTTAAGCTCTGAAGCCTCCTTAGGATCGTCTGCCTTTTCGACTCGATCTGGCTCGTTGGATGGAGCATCTTTATCTTTATCAACCAGTTCCAGGGTGACGTTTTCAACAAGTTCCTGCTCGATGCGCTCGTTCAGCGCCATCATATTTAGCTGCAGAATCTCCATCGACTGGATCATCCGAGGGGCCAGCTTCATCTGCTGGCTCATTTTCATCTGCTGAGAGATGTTCAGATGCATCGCGGGCTTACTTCATCCTGAAGATCGTAGAAACAAGTGGTTGTCGAACTGCATTTTACCCGACACGAGACTTAGTGAAGCAAAAAGAATGCCAAATAAATGATTTTCACAAGAAAGAGCATCAATATTTTTGAACAGACGCAGAAAACTGTCGTTCAACGTTGACCAATGAAAATAGGGAGCGACGGCACTGCTGGAACACCAGCGTTTTCACTTTCCATAATTGCCAGACGCGCACAGTACGCGTGGTTTGTGGACCAAGTCAGAATTTCATCTATTCTCCGTGAAATTTGAATTTAGTGACACCACCGCCTCACGACCACGCACAATTTGCCAAATCCAGTAGAACGGACAGCCTCACCAAACGTTCGATCGCTTTTCACGATTTACGGACTCCCGCACGCTTCTTGAAGCGATTTCTGATGCCAATCTCGGATTGAAAGGCCGTCGTTTTGCAGCGTATTCACGACAAGACAGGTCCGAGACATCACCTTCCTTGAGGAACTCAATCACGAAGAGCGTGACGCATCGCGCTAACAGACTGAAAAATGCGAAGCCGCGGTGTAAGCGAATGTGACCATCGCAGCTGCCGATCGGGCAGCTGTTACTTGGGCAGCTGTAACTTGGGCGGCTGTAACTCGGGCGGCTATCAACCGGGTGACAGAAGCGAAGACGAATGTCGACTCAAAACCGCTGGCTATGAACCCCCCAAACCGAACTTAGACATCATGTCTCCCATACCGGGAATATTCATTCCTCCAGCAAGATCAGACATGGATTCAGCGGCCGCTTCTTTTGCTTTCTGCAATGCTTGGTTCGTGGCAGACAGGATCAAGTCCTCCATCATCTCGCGATCGTTTCCGTCGAGCAATGATTGATCAATACTGATGGCAGTGATTTTTAGATCACCGCTGGCTTCCACTTTGACCATGTCTCCGCCTGCGCTGCCTTCAACTCGTAGCTCAGCGGCTTTCTCTTTGGCTTCCTTCATTTTTCCCTGCAGTTGCTGAGCCTGCTGCATCATATTGCCAAGGTTTTTGAGCTGATCAAACATGTCCGTTTCCTGATGACTCGTTGAAAAAAGCAGTTTGGGTAATGTCGGCACCCATGTTGGCGAATCATAAGCGCAAAGCAGATTCTGACAATTGCCATTTCTACGCAACCTGCGCGAGTCCCGGTTTCAGGCTGTGAAAACGAACTGCAGCCCTACCGGCCAGAAAAGCCTCTTAATCGCCTTCAACGCCATCTGGGTCAGCAACGGCGATGCGGCGCCGAGGAGCATCTGTGATTCGCACGACGGTCGCCCCAAAACTGGCCACCACATGTTGAACGAATGCGTCATTTTCGGGGTTAATATCGTCTCGCACCTTCATCGTCGCGGCACCTCGCACAGCAACGGGTTCGTTCCGACTTTTCGGCACCGCAGGTTTTGGTTGAGATGCACCGGTGACAGCTGGGACAGACGCCGGACCAGGGCCTCCACCCGCCGCTGCGGCCGGCGCGGGAGCATCACTCGCCACCATCTTTAAGTGGATTATGGGTCGAAGGCCGGTCAGGTTTTCGGCCAAGTTTTCGATTCCAGTGCGGCTTTCCGGTTGCTCGAGCACTCGACGTTTAAATTCAGAAGATGACGGCAACTTCAGTTCAAGAGTGTCTGGGAGCCGAATTTCTGCCGACACAATTGCATTCAATGCACCAGCAATTTTGAAGTCGGCTGTTTCCGCCATGCGTTTCAACAACGCCATCGCGTTCGCTGGATCGAACTTCAATTCAGCGGTTGCCTGAGACGCAGCAGAGTTTGCGTCGGAAGATTCGGCGGACGAGGCAACGTGAGTCGGTGCTGGTGCTGGTGCCGTCTCAACTGGTGAGGCAACTGGCTCACTTTTTGAAGCAGCAGGTGAGCTTTCGACAGCCTCCACATTCAGAGCTAGGTCATTTTTTTTTTCGGCAGAAGAATCTGCTTCCACCGCAGCTGAAGCATTTGCACTCGCCGCCATTGCCTGCAAGTCGATATCTGGGAGATGGCCCGAAAGCAATTTGCTAACCGCTGAAAGATCTTCCAGCATCGCAATTTGAATCAGCCCCATTTCTAATAGGACTCGAGCAAAAGTGCTTCGAATCATTCGGCCTTTCGTTTCAGACAAAATCTGGAAAGCCGCCATGATGTTGGCGTGGCCCATCGACTTCGCTTGATCCTGCAAGACGTCTCGACGACCGACACCCACGCTGCAGAGCGGAACTGTGGCTCCGCCACTTGCTGTCACCATCAGATCTCGAACATAACCCACACATTGATCCAGCAGTTCTCCCGCTTGAACTCCGGCATGCATGGCATGTTCCAGCTGGTTCAAGACTTCGCCCGGACGCTTATCTTTCATCGCAGCAAACAGTTCAATCAGCAAGTCGTCACTGGCAGTCCCCAGCATGCGATGAACGTCAACGGCACGAATCATTCCGTCGCTGAAGGCCAGCAACTGATCAAACAACGATTGGCTATCGCGCATCGAACCTCGAGCTCGACGAGCCACAAGTTCAACGGCTTCGTCTTCAACATCGAAGCCTTCCGCCGTGGCAATTTCCTTCAACCGTTGACCAATCGATTGCTCACCAATCGCACTAAAATCAAAGCGTTGGCACCGCGATAGAATGGTGTCGGGAACCTTTTGAGGTTCTGTCGTGCAAAACACGAACTTAACGTTCGGTGGAGGTTCTTCCAAAGTCTTCAACAGAGCGTTGAATGCTTCCCGAGTCAGCATATGAACTTCGTCGATGATGTAAACTTTGAACTGAGTTCTCATCGAACGCACATTTACGTTGGCACGCAACGAGCGAATGTCATCGATTCCTCGGTTGGATGCTCCGTCGATTTCCAAGACATCAACATCGTTGCCGGCCGAAATTCCATCACAAATTTCACAGTTGTTGCAGGGAACTCCGTCGTCCACATTCGGACAGTTCAACGCCTTCGCCAAAATTCGGGCGGTGGATGTTTTACCGACACCTCGAGCACCCGTAAACAAATATGCATGAGCAACCCGTCCAGCACGAATGGCATTCCTCAGTGCCTGCGCAACGTGCTCTTGCCCAACAACGTCGTCAAACGCCTGAGGACGAAAACGTCGAGCCAGAACTGTGTAATGTGCGCCTGTTTCTGCTGAGCCGGTACTCACAGATGAAAACCTTCTGATACTGCATGAATGCAAAACACTGACAACTCGGCATTCTGACGATTCGAATGCAGATCATCTACCGAAGTTAGCCAGTTGTTGCCATTTGCCTCGTTCTGGAATCGAGACGGCCGCGAAAGTCGCAGCGAATGCCAATTCCGCACTAGACCCAACCAGACGGAGACCTCCTAAGCCACAACGCATGATCGCCCAAGGACGGAATTGACAATCGACGCCAGGACGCTAGTTTTGCCTCCACCCATCTACCAGATTGATCGCTCACCGATCCACGTTTCTCTAGGAATTTTCCATGCGTACGCTCCAAAGAACCGCAACAAGACTTGCCCTAGTCATATTCACCGTCATCAGTTGCCAATCGCTTGTCCTTGATCGATCGGCTTACGCAGAAGAGCCGACTCAAGAGGATTTGGCCAAACTGGTAACAGAAAAAGATCTCGTGGCAGTCTTGAAGATGCCATGTGCGAAACGAGTGATTCCCGGTGAAACCAACTTGCAATTGATTCTCAAGGACGTCTCGAAAGCAATGAGCGTTTCACTCGGAAAGCCTGTTGTATTCTTCCGAGACATTGCCGAGCTGGAATTTCAAAACGTTGATTCGTTGGAAGATATCTTTGTATGGGATTTGTACATCCCGGCAAAAAGCATGTCTTACGCAGACCAACTGAAACTCATCCTAGAAACAACGGCTGATCCCAGGCTGTCATACGACATCAGCCACGGCTGCTTTCTAATTACCACAAGAGAAAAGGTAGCAGCTACGCTCAGAACAAAAATCTACGACTTGGACCACTTGCTGGTGAATGCGGATCTTGCCAGCAACGAAGGCAAAGGCACACTGACGAAAGACCGAGGCGCTACTGTTCTGCAACGGATCGTAGAAAGAAATCTATGCCGAATCAGCAATCTTGACCATGAGCAACAGTTGATCGAATTTCACGGCCAGTATCTTGTTCTGATCACGAATCGACGGGGACACGCCATGACGACTGATTTGCTTTCCCGACTGAGCGATGCGATTAAAGAAGGGGGCCCGCCAAAAATTACGACAACAAGCACACACTCACAACATTAATCGACAAAGGCGAGAATCCGCACCAAAGAAAATAGGCCAATTCTAGGCGGAGACTTTCAATAGAATCATCAGCGAACTGACTCCGACCAGTTCAAAGGCCAACACTGGTTTCAAAACAACTCGTCCGATCTCTTTTGACCAAACTGCTTTAAGTAACCCTTCAACTTCAGTTTTCTGCGAGTGTTATCAGAACTCATAAACCGAATCTTACCGAAGATCTCGCGTTCCGGCCCCCATGCTCGGTCGTAACGCCCCAGCACCCAGAAGATGCCAGAATACGAATTCGGGTTGCGTCCATCCACGGCGTACCGATTGTTTAAGTCGATCATCACTTCCAAAGCGTCTTGAGCAGTGGGGCTCCATTCCAGAATTTTCTTACCCCACAGCATTCGCAAATAGTTGTGCATGCGACCTTCTACGACCAGCTGATTTTGAGCCGCATTCCAGATGTCATCATGAGTCTGAGAGCCTCGAAGTTCTTCGTAGCTATAGATGTACGGACGCTCGTCATCTGCGTGTTCTTCCAAAGTGATTTTGGCAAAGTTGGGCAGAGAATCAAACTGATCGAAGTCGTCAGTTAAGGCACACATGTTGTACCCAATTTCTCTCCAAGTAATCAGTTCGTCAAGAAACGCTTCGGCTGCTGGAGACATGTTCCACCAGCCTTCTCGACTGCCCTTGGTTTGCTTCACATCATTCAGTTGATCGACGTTCCATTCTTCATCTTTGACAAGTTGAGCAAAAACGTCGTGAGCCGAAATGTGGCCGAAGTGCAGATAGGGTGATAAGCCACTGCTGGGATCGTTGTCGGGCTGGTTACGATCGTCGGCATAGCGATGAAGTTTATTCTTCAGAAAGTCGTCGCATTTTTTCTTCGCAGCGATGGGCCCTCCATCAATCACGGCTGGCCCCACGTCTTGGTCGATCGGTAAATCTGCAAAGACTTCAGGTGCAGCTTGCAAAAACTGATCTGTCGCTGCTGGCCACTTTTCAACAACCGCTTTGGGAAGACAGTCCTGTTTAACAAGCTTCTTAGTCGCCAACGGATTTTTAACAGGAGCTTCCGTCAGATATGGCGTCACCGTCTTTTGAAGGTGATTGCGAAAACTAAACGCCTTGGTGAAAACTCGATCGGTCACTCGCATGGGATAGATGCCATTGGAATCCACGGCTTCCATTTTAACGCCCACCCTGGCAGAGGCAGCGTTGACCATTTGAGGTAAAAAGAAACAGGGAAAATCATCCGTCACGATCACGCAAGCTTCGTCGGCCAGAGCCTTCAGCATTCCCGATCCAGCCCCATTCTTCGGCTCAACATAAGGCAGATAGCTGACGCCAGCTTTTGCTGCTGCCGCCTTATTGTCGGCCATCCCCTGAACCACAAAGCGATGGATGCGAACGCTCGCCCATTCGTAACCGACTCGAAGAGCTTCCAAAATCAGCACAGGCTTACCAAGTTCAGTCGCCCATTCGACGGCTCGCTGCAAAGAATAGTTGTACGTCAGGCGCCGATTGGCAATCATCCAGTACAGCACGTAGTCGCCATTTTCACGAATCGAATCTGTGTTGGATTCCAGAATACGGCTGTCAGGTACAGTCATGAAAAAATCTTTGAAGAATTGACCGAGTACAACAAATGAAGGTGTCGAGACGTTAGACCGATGGGCGACTTTTTCAAGAGGCTTCAACTTCGGCCAAAACCGATGCCTCCTTGTTTCTCGTTCCCGCCGTTGATGACGGGCTCAATCCTCTGCATCGGACCTCGAAAGACATCTCAGCCATGAAAATCCTTGGCATCGGAACAACGGTTGTCGACAGAGTTGTCGTTATGGACGCTTATCCGGACGCTGACACCAAGAAAGAAATTTCCGACGGATGGATTCAAGTGGGCGGCCCAGTTCCCGTCGCTCTTTCCACAGCGACTTCGTTGGGAACAGATGTTCGTTTGCTGAGTCGTTGGGGCAATGACGGCGATGGCCGTTTTATCACTGACACATTGTCCGCACGGCGTATCGACCTAGGCGACTCAAAAAACGCAGATGCATGGCAAACCGGGAGTGCTCAGGTTTGGCTAAGCCAAAAAGATGGAAGCCGCACAATCGCTTTTTCACGAGGAACATTTCCCAAACTGACTGCCTCGGATGTCACCGACGAATTTATCCAAGACTGTGGCATCCTGCATTTGGACGGTTGGGCCAGCGACGCGGCGATTGCCGCCGCAATCAAAATGAGGCAACAGGGTGGAACCGTGGTTCTGGATGCCGGATCTGTGAAACCAGGAATCGACCAGCTACTGCCACACGTTGACGTGCTCATTGCATCAAAGCTTTTTCGAGATGCGTTGCAATCGGCTGCAGCCTCGCATCAAACAACTCAACAGTTGTTGGTCAAGCTGTTTGAATCTCATCATCATAAATCAACGACTCACGACCCTGCCGGATTGAAGCCAATCGATGAAGAAACTTGGAAACAACTGAATGGGCTTACTGTCATCATGACTCAAGGCGAAAACGGGGCCACCCTTTACAATCAGGACGGCGTCTTCCGCGTCGAAGGACATTCAGTCAAATGTGTAGACAGTAACGGGGCGGGCGATATTTTCAGCGGAGGCGTCTTGCATGGAATCGCTCAGCGTTGGCCCTTCATGCAAACACTTGAATTCGCAAATAGAATCGCGGCCGAATCATGTACTCGATTTGGAAATTCAGCGTCATCTTATTAAAGGTTCGCCAACGTCTGCGGTCGTCGAATGCCCTTGAAGCTCTGTAAGCCATTCTACTGATTGACCACTCAAATTCAGCGGTGAGTGACGAAGCTGATACACGAAAGCACCCATCAGGGTTCCTTCAGCGACATCATGACATGCTCTGCAAGATCGTTGGGCTCTCAGCTCCGCCACGAGCGTTCTTTGCACGGGCTTCAAGTCACTCCATCGTTGAAGCTCAGAATCATCTGCCACCTGCTCGGCAGGATTTCCCACCGGGCCGTGACTCGTTTCCGAAACGTCACTCAACACGTAGGATCGGCCTGCTTCCAGAAGCCGCAGCGAGCTTTCTTCGAATTCCATCAACGGCCTTTGCTGCTTGATGTCCAAAAGTTTGCGAGTGACATTGATCCAAGTGGAATCGTAAGCAACAGGTTCACCATGCATCAGCGACAACAACTTCATGCTGTTCACCTGATACGGCTGTCCATTCACAAACAAAGTCCGTTGCTCTGGACTATCAAAAGTCAAAACGCGGCCGATCCCAAACCCCTCTGAATCCACGAAGGCTTGAGTGTAAGCTGCGTGCATGTGGTTCAATGATTCCCAACTGGCTGATGCAACTGCTGGGGAAAAGTCGACCTCCCGATTTTCTGCAGAATCATTTTCATCAGGCTGGTGATTCGAAGGGCCAGAACTTGTCCTCGAGGCATGATTGGCAGTCCTCTGCTGATCGCTCTGTGAAACTTCTGTCAGCAGAAGACTGGCTGATAAGGTAGCTGCAACGACACACAGCAGACGAACAGATAAAGAACTCATTGGATCCCCTTCACTGGACCTACGGGTTAAAGCCGGCTGTTCTTGTTACCTCAATTGCCGAGACTTCGAAAGAGAATTTCCATCTGCTGAAGTGGAACTTACAAGGGTTTTACATGCTGACTTCGATGGAAGTCAGACCGCTTGATGCCATCGTGACTTTCCGGGTGAATTGTTCTCGCAACTGCTGTATTCTAAACATCCCCAGAACCATCCTGCCAATTTGAAACAGCCTGCCCACATGTTGCGTTCACTGCTTTCCACAGCTTTCGCTGTTGCCGCCGTCGTCACATCCCCCGTTCTCACGAACGAAGGATTTGCTCAAGTAGACTTCAATACAGAAGTCCGTCCGATTCTTTCCGCAAACTGCCTGCTGTGCCATGGGCCAGATGAAGAAGGGGTCGAATCGGGTCTGCAACTGCACCAACATGACTTGGCCATTGCCGAAGCCGATTCTGGGGAACGAGCCATCGTACCGGGCCAACCTGATCTCAGCGAAATGATCGCTCGAATCACGACCGACGACGAAGATCTCAAGATGCCACCGGCCGACCATGGGCAACCTCTTACCAAAAACCAAGTGGCGACAATCAAACAGTGGATCACGGAAGGAGCCCAATATGATCGGCACTGGGCTTACACAGTTCCTGCGAAATCCAAGCTGCCTCAACCGCCAGCCGAATGGAAGTCTTGGCCTCAAAATGCCATCGATCACTTCATATTAAAGCAACAGCTGAAGCACGGACTTGCTCCTTCTGCAAAAGCTAATCGACGCTCACTGGCTCGGCGAGTCGCGTTAGACCTAACCGGTCTACCGCTCACGGTGCAGGAAGTGGAAACCTTCGCCGCAAACAACCACCCATTGGCCTATGAAAAACTGGTCGACAATCTTCTCGCCCGCCCCTCCTTCGGAGAACACTGGGCTCGCAAGTGGCTTGACCTCGCTCGATACGCAGATAGCGCAGGCTACGCTGACGATCCACCTCGAACAATTTGGGCGTACCGAGACTGGGTGATCAGGTCGATGAATGGCAACATGCCCTTCGATCAGTTTACTCGAGAACAAATAGCGGGCGACCTGCTTCCCAATCCCTCAGAAGATCAACTAACGGCAACAGCCTTTCACCGCAACACGCTTACAAATAACGAGGGTGGTACTCAGGACGAAGAATTCCGAGCGGCCGCGATTGTTGATCGAGTCAATACAACGATGGCCGTGTGGATGGGAACCACAATGGCGTGCGCACAGTGCCATACTCACAAGTACGACCCTTTGACTCAGGAAGAATATTTTCAGTTCTACGCAGTCTTCAATAACACCCAAGACGCTGACCGCCGAGACGAATCACCCGTACTGTCACTTTTTACAAACGAACAAAAGCAACAACGATCTGAGTGGCGTCAACACATTGCTCAACTGCAAAAACAGCTCGACACACCATCCCCCAAGCTGACTCAAGAACAGAAGGCATGGGAGCGAGAACTTCAACAATCGACAGAATGGAACACCCTTATTCCCAAGACTGCATCGCGCACCAGCGGGCAAGAAATTCAAATTGCAGCAGACGGAAAACTGAGCGTTGACAGCGACACGATTGAGACTTTGCCGCTGAAGGATAACTATGTGATTGATCTGCCAATTCAGGCCAATCAGAACATTTCGGCCGTTCGCCTTTCCGCCATCCCCGATGCCGAACTTCCCAAAGGCGGAAGCGGCTGGGCGGGTGGGAACTTTGTCGTCACAGGCCTGAATGCAGAATGGCTTCCCGACCAGCCAACTCCAACAACCGCTCGTTTCATTCGAGTGACTCAACAGGGAAAGAAACAAATTCTGTCACTGGCCGAAGTCCAAATTTTCAGTGGTGGTCAGAACATAGCAGTCGGACAAAAAGTCGCTCAAAGTTCAATGTACGCCCAGGCCAAGGCCGAGCGAGCTATCGACGGAAACACAGATGGCGACTATGCCAAAGGTTCAGTCAGCCACACGGCCGTTCAAGACAATCCTTGGTGGCAAATCGATCTGGGAAAGCAATACCCAATCGATCGAATTGTCCTCTGGAACCGAACTGACAACGGCTTAGAAAAAAGGCTCAATCATTTTAGCATCGCCTTGCTGGACGAAAATCGCGACGAGCGATGGGTGCAACAGGTGAAAACGGCTCCGCGACCATCATCAGAATTCACAACCAACGGCGCCCGAAGCATCAAATTCCAAAACGCAGTGGCCGACTTTCACCAAGCTGAATTTTTGCCCGAAGAAGCGCTTACTGGAAAATCGGACCGCAAAAGCGGCTGGGCAGTGGGTGGAGCAGTTCAAAAACCACATCACCTGATTGCATCGTTCCACGATGAATTTCGAGCCACGTCAGGCGGTGTTCTTCGATTAACAATCCAACAACAATCACCTCATCATCGACACCTGCTCGGACGGCTCAAACTTGCCGTAACGGATAGTCCATCGGCTTCAATTCGAGGTGCCGTTCCGTCAACAAAGCTGGCCATCGCTGATAAAAACGAACCACAAAGATCGACGGCAGAAAGTCAACAATTGGCGACCTACTTCAGGATGGAAGTGGCCGCATCACTTGACGAAATTCGTAACGACTTGAAGAAAACTCAGACGTCACTTATGGAATTAAAGCCAGCCACTTCTGTCCCCATTCTTCGCCAGAAAACAAGTGATCGACGAACAACCAATGTTCACCATCGAGGCAGCTACTTAGATCTTGGCAAACAGGTTGAACCCGGAATTCCCGAAGTGTTTTTGACAGCTGCATCTGCCGAAACCACGGAGCGACCGCAAGATCGACTGCAGGTGGCGGATTGGCTCGTCAGCCGATCAAATCCGCTGACAGCGCGAGTCCTTGTCAACCGCTATTGGGAGTCCATTTTTGGTCGAGGAATTGTGTTGACCAGCGAAGAATTTGGTTCACAAGGAGAACTGCCAACTCACCCTAAACTATTGGACTGGTTGGCTGTGGAAATCATGGAAGCAAACTGGGACCGCAAGCATCTGTTAAAACAGCTCGTGATGTCCGCTACTTATCAGCAATCTGCCAAAGTAACCGCTGGAATGGCAGAAGCCGATTCAGATAACCGGTGGATCGCTCGAGGACCTCGTGTGCGGCATTCGGCAGAAATGGTGCGTGACCAAGCACTCTTCGTTAGCGGACTCATGAGCAGCAAGATGTATGGAAAGCCGGTGAATCCTCCGCAACCGGACCTTGGGCTGAAAGCCGCATTCGGAGGCTCAACCGACTGGAAGACCAGCAAAGGCGAAGACCGCTATCGCCGAGGCATCTACACGACTTGGCGGCGAAGCAATCCCTATCCGTCGATGGCCACATTTGATGCCCCAAACCGCGAAGTCTGCACAGTTCGTCGCAACAGTACGAATACTCCTTTGCAGTCACTGGTCACACTCAACGATCCTGTTTATGTCGAAGCCGCACAGTCTTTGGCTCGGCTGGCCATAAAAAGTTCGAATGACCAATCATCTCAGATTAAGTTTGCCTTCCGACGCTGCGTACAACGTTCGCCAACAGTGACCGAACTTGGCACTCTGGTAAAACTACTTCAGGAAACCGAAGCAGACTTTTCAGACAATGCGGCGGACGCCATGCAGCTTGCTACCGAACCACTTGGCCCTCTGACAGACGACTTAAAACCGATCCCAACCGCCGCAATGACAGTGGTGTGCAACGTGCTGTTGAACCTTGATGAAATGTTCCTGAAGAGATAAATTGACGAACGCAGAGCATGTCATGCTGAGCTTCATAAGCAGGGCGCCGGGCGGAAGTATTCTCATACGGCACTGCATGGCGTCCCTCAGAACAAACCAATTGCGCAGCAGTGAAAACTGAAGTGGGCTCTGCACACATTCTTCAAATGTCGACCGTCACGTGCCGACTCGTATCAAGGTCACATCGACCGGTGGCTATAGCGAACGAGCGGTCATAGGCCGCAAGAATGTTGTGCGATTAATATGATTCAGGCGAAGCCGTATTCATCCAAAGTAAGTCGAGCGGCAGCCAGCAAATGCACCGACTGCTGCTACCGACGTTTTATACCTAGCAAGACAATGATGGGAACGTAGCTCATTGCAATCAGTGATGATGACAAGGGCGATTTTTACTTGCCCCTCATTGCCTATCTTTTTGCTTGGTCAAAGAACTTCAGCTTGAGAAACGTCTACCGTCATTTTGGCGCAAGTCACAACCAGAAAGCCACTTACGCTGCCTCAGCGATCCACTCAACACAACAAAATTAGATGATTGTTAACTGAATTGTCGAGGCGCGATTTCGGTTGACACAAGATTCCGTTGAACACTTCAAAAACGGTAGATCATGTCGACCATTAAGCGACTTGAGATGATGTCGTCGAAGTTGCTGAGTGGAAATTCATAAGCGACACCAATTTCTGTCTTGGAGTTTGGTTTTAGTCTAACGCCCACACTTTGAGTGACGAGATTCTGGCCTTCGATTCCATCGGCTGTGAGATTAAACAGGTCTTGTCCGGCGACTCCAGGAAGGCCAACGCCAGCGTCATCGGTAAAGTGCCACCATGCGATTTCAGTAAAGACATAAAGCTTTTTGTTGATACGGTAGTCAAGATGATTCGACCAGTGGATTGATGTCGACTGTGCTCCACTGTCGACGGGAACTCGGTACCCGATGCTGCTCAGCAGGTGAGCATCGCCGTTCAAGAATCGTTGGCCGCCGGTTAAGAAGATGTGAAATTCTCCATCGCCAACATCCTGCAAAGCGCTTTGACTGCCGATCGGCACTTCATAGGTAAAGCCAGCAGAAAGTAGGCTTCCAGCCTTCGGGTCAGCAATCAGGCTGTACTTGAGTCCAGCTGTGATATCTGCCCAGCCATCGCTAAGGACTCCGTCAAGTGCGCCTCCTGAATTGTCAACAATGAAGCCGTCTTTGACAGCGATCAGGCTCAGACGGTCAGTCAGCCGAGCTCGAAACTGCAGAGCATAAAGCTGCGCGTTTCCGCCAGCTGAAATGGCGCCACCGGTTCCAATATTGCGAGGGATTCGTTGATTCACAAAGATGGGGCGGACTTCGGATACTTGGCGAGGATCTTCGAAATACACGAAGTTGATCATTGGGCTGATGAAGTCGTCGAACCGGTGGTCCGTGGGCTTGATGAGTCCATCTTTCCCCAGCAGGGATGAGCCCTTCTTTTTGAAGAATCCCTCTTCGAGCAAGCTAAGTGTATCTTGACCACATCCGTTATGAGTACATCCAATTTGCTGAACACCACTTTGGATATCGCTCGCTTCAGTGTACCCAATCGTGCTCGGGCGGTTGCCGACGATAGAGTGTTGTTGGCTGCTACTGTTGTATTGGTTGCCTGATCTCGAAAAGAGCTGTCCAACACTGGCATCAGCAAATATCAAGGTAGTCGCAAGGCAAAGCGCGAAGGCTTCAAAGCGTTTCATAAGGAGTCTCCTTTTTCTCGTGTTCATCGTGTTGCCCTGCAGAAAGGGCACTCCCATCAATCCTTGGATTCTTTGGGATTTCGGCGCGTGTAGATTCAGCATCCACCAATGAGTTTGGTATGCCGGGCATGTGGCGCAACCGGAATCCCCGTAACGAGATACTCCGCAATCCCCCAGGGTGATCACACGCGCATTAACGTGTGTGCTGATCGCACTGGGCAACCATCACGAATTTTGAAGTGGAACCCCGTAGGCTCTAAGGAAAACACGCGGTGGGAATCAGTGCTGTCGCGTACCGAGCAATGTGGTGAACATGACTTGGTTGAGATTTAATTTTGAAGTTGAGCAGTGGCAAACGGCGAATCGTTTGCAAGGACCGGCCAATACTGCCGAACTGCCAGCGAGTGTGTGCGTTTCGGTGGCGCGATGGGCACGATGACTGTCGCTTTACGTCACTCAGGGACAATCAGCTTGCACGGTAAACGATCCCAAAGTCATGTCCTTCCTAGAGTCGCTTCTGTGAGGCCGAGCCTGCGGGCTCACAGACCCCGACGACAGAAACGGACCGAGCCCGAAAATGCGGCCTCAGAATCATTGGCAGAGAACGCGACACAGCCCCGATCACCTCAGTGAGTCGTCGGATTGTTCGTGAATGCCGAAGACATTCGCGACGTTGCTCGGGGCATAAAACTTAACTCGAAAACATCGATGCGATGGACGTCCAACCTCAACAGGGTTGAATAATTTAAGCAACAACGGTCGGCCATGTTTGTTGATCCCAGTCGAAGTTCGATGTCATATTGGGTTCCCGCCTCGTAGGGTGCGCTGCAAGTTCCAGCGATGAAGCTAAGCGACGCAGCGTGAGCGTTCCATCCAAAACCACAGAAGACGCAACAGTGCCAGGGTAGTTAATCAGTCAAGGCAAATTCAGAGAATTGTGCCACGAAAGGATTGTCTCCACATTGCAGCAATCCCCAGAATATCAAATCCCCTCCTTCTTCATCCCCACCCACCGGCGAACTCACCATGAATCCCATTCTTCAACGTATCAAAGAACAGACTCGCCGGCACTTTCTGACCAATTCCGGTATCGGACTTGGCGCCATGGCGATGTCATCCTTCGATGGATCCGCCCATGCTGATCTTCCGATCGATGCGATGCAGCCGTTGGCTTCTCGCAAGTCGCACTTCGAACCAAAGGCTAAGCGAGTCATCTACTTGCACCTGACAGGCTCGCCTCCCAACCTCGACTGCTACGACTACAAACCGGAACTCGTCAAACGCGACGGTCAAGATTGTCCAGACCAATACCTTGAAGGCAAGACGTTCGCTTTCACTTCAGGCAAGCCCAAACTGATGGGTACCCCTCGTCAATTTGCTCAGTATGGAGACAGTGGCACATGGCTTTCCGACGCACTTCCCAACTTCCACGCCAAAGATGTTGTTGATGAAATGTGCTTTGTTCATTCGATGAATACAGACCAGTTCAATCACGCTCCCGCAGAGTTACTGATCTACACCGGTTCACCTCGATCTGGCCGCCCATCGCTGGGATCATGGGCAACTTATGGACTGGGAACCGAAAACCAAGACCTGCCAGGCTTTGTCGTGTTGATCAGCAGTGGAGTACAACCGAATGGCGGAGCCAACAGTTTCGGAAGTGGATTTCTTCCGTCCGTGTTTCAAGGGGTGCAGTGTCGATCCAAAGGCGACCCCGTTCTTTACGCTTCAGATCCAAGTGGAATGGACCGCAAACTTCGCCGACGATCTTTGGACGCACTTAAAGATCTGAACCAAATACAGGCCGGTGAACTGGGCCACCCAGAAACGATGACTCGAATTGCTCAGTATGAACTTGCTTATCGGATGCAAGCATCTGTGCCAGACGTCATGGATATCAACAAAGAAACGAAAGCAACGTTGGAAAATTACGGAGCTGTTCCCGGAGAAGCAAGCTTCGCAAACAACTGTTTACTGGCTCGACGCCTCGTCGAGCAGGGCGTCAGGTACGTGCAACTGTTCGACTGGGGGTGGGACTTCCATGGCACCGGTCCGCAAGAAGGACTTCGTGATGGACTGACCAATAAATGGGCAAAGACTGACCGTCCGATTGCGGCCTTAATTCGTGACCTGAAGCAGCGTGGGCTACTAGAAGACACGCTCATCGTTTGCGGTGGAGAATTCGGACGGACTCCGTTTCGCGAAGGCCGCACATCAAAAAGCAAGGTCCTTGGCCGAGATCACTATCCCGATTGCTTCACGATGTGGATGGCTGGAGGTGGCGTCAAACCGGGCTTCAACTATGGGTCGACTGACGAACTTGGTTTTCAGGTCACTGAAAATAAAGTTCACGTACACGACCTTCAGGCCACCATCATGCATCAATTGGGCTTCGACCACACAAAGCTTACCTATCGATTTCAAGGACGAGACTACCGCTTAACGGATGTACATGGTGAAGTTGTCCATGACATCCTGAGCTAACAGTTTGTTGAGCATCAAGCAGTGCGGCGTCAGGCAGTGCAGCGTCCAGCATTGCAGCTTCAGAGCAGTGCAACAATGATGTTCATGAGCCTGATGTTCTTGCTGATCTTAGCACGGCTACAAAATGGAAATGGCGCCCCGGTCCATAGTCGAACAGACACGCGCCGATGACCTTTGCGGAATGGAATCCACAGCGGCAATCCTGTGTCTTGACACAAACGGTCAGGCAGTACAAACGCAAGTTGGCAATTTTCACCGTGTTCTCAGTTCGCCCACTTGAGTCCGCATTCGGAAGAAACGACGTCTGCGACCATCCATCGGTTTGAACGCTATCCGGTCAGTGCATAACGTCAAGAACACAGTTCTGCGCCGAATGCGGCCTGCAGATACGATCTTCGAATTCTTGCCATTGATCCTCAAGAGCTTCTCTATGTACGTTTCAGACACTGAAGAAAAGCTGGGCCTTTCTGACGCACTCACATCGCAAGAACGCCAAGAACAGCGAGAAAGTTTGATCCGATATATCGGATTAAAGCTGGTTGCAAACGGCTTACCCACTCCTCAAGGCTGTCTTGACAAAGATCCCTTGGGTGCCGAAAGAATCCTGAATACATATCACCAGCGGCTGAAGCAATTGGACAGCGCTCGTTGTGCAACGGACAGCAGGATCGAAGACTTTCTTGCCGGTTATTTCGAAGAAACATCCGCGGTGGAACAACTGCGGCTACCAGATTCCACCGTCGTATTAGACCGCCACGGACTCGCTCGCGAACTTGCTTTGCCCAAGGATGGAGATCACTTTAAGAATGACTTGGTGTCTTCATATCGAGTCCACAACGGCGTTTTGCACAATCCAATCAATGATCGCCGCACAACGAAAGGCACCTTCCACGTCACAGAAGGCGGCTTGCCAATTCCAGACGATAAAAAGGCGGTCCCCAAGCAAACTTTTGTCGCCTTGTTTCGGGAATCGATGAAGGCTCCTGCAGCATCTTTAGAACTGCCATTCACATCAGAAGAAGACAAGAAGGCGGCAACGTTTGTTTCGCTTTTACTGCGGCCCCTGCTTTGCCCAGAAGTACCCGGAGTACAGAAACAGCAGAGCATCGAGGTTCGCTTTTTTGCCCCTGGATCTCTCGTCAGCAATCTTGACTTCGTCGAATCAATCTTCGGAAACGCAGGAGACCCTTTTCTCCCAGAAAACGACGCTGGTCTCGACGTTGAACACTGGAGCGGGCACACAGGCTGCGTCATCTTGGCTCCTCACTTGACTTCCTTGACCAAGAAAGAAGTCGGACTGCCCCACATCGACCAAGCAACAGAACGTCAAAAACGTGATGACATGTGCTGGTCATCAGAAGACGAATTGTACAACGGCGGAACCCCATTCAAGTTGACTTGCCGAGACGAAAACGGCGTCATCGTAACTCTGATTGCAGACAACTATTTTGGCTACTGCAAGAAGGAAGTGAAGACTCAGTTAAGCTACGCCTCCAATCTTGCTGGCAACTACGAAGAAGAACATGCCGGTGGAGCACTCGCATTCGCCAGCTTTCTACTGGGAGATGAATTCCAAGCCGACAGCCGACGATACAACGACCGCTCCTTCCAAGATGTTGCCAATGACTATGCTCAGTTCATTGACGTGCAACCTGATGGCTACGGCATCGACAAAAGATTCCCCGAACTGAAATACGTTCCAGAAGACAGCTTTGCCAGCGTCCCAGATCAGACGATTTCGTGGACAAAAGACGGCCAGCGAAAATCAATCCCTCTGGTTCCGGGGCATGTGTACATGACCCCATCGGGATACAAAATTCAACTGGAAAAACATCCTGCAGCTCCGTCTTGGAGACTGATTGGAACATTGGGCGAAGGCACATTTTGCCACAAACCGTGTACTGTCAGTGGCGGCGGAAAAAGTGAAATCAGCAAGTCGATCGCCGACTACTTGCTGCATGGTCCGATTTTTGTTTCCGACCCCGAAGCGGACTTGAAACGCGTACAAGAAATTTTCGATCGAGACTACTCAGATCGATGGAATCCCAACGGTAGTTTTCAGCCAGACTACAACGCCAAGCCAACTCGCCGAGTTCTCGACCCAGCTCGATCTCTGGGAAGCGTCATCAAACTGCTGACGCCCTCGCAAGATTACACGACAGCATACAACGACTGGCTGGAATCAATCCCCGGCCACGTTTATGCGATCGTGTTTATCATCAAAAGGACTCATCGAGTCGATGCGGATTCTGATTGGCGAAGGCACTTCACTGTCGACATTGTCAACGGACACCCAGGTCACGAACTCAAGTATGGAGAACGCAAACTTGTCGGCACGTACCTGCGTGTTGGCCTGCTGGGCGAAAACACGTGGCGGACCTACAAGTTAAGACAAGACTTTGCTCCTGCACAGAAAGTGCAAACAGAAGACGACATCAGTGCGTCAGTCGTGCTACCAGCAAAGTCTCTGAACCATCTCGGCAAACAACCGGAAGGAACGATCAGCTACAAGTTCACTGAAAACTGTGAATTCCGCCTATTCCAACGTCCGGACGATGCGATTCACAGAGGACTGGACAAACAGACCGAGCTAGATCTATCTCGTAGTGACAATTTCGTCGTCAACTTTGAACCTCTTGCACGCGAACAGATTCAGGAAATCTGCGATCGCCCCGTAGATCTTTCGCAGTTCACGGCTCCTATGCAAAATCTGCTTCGAGAAGCTCGTGACGACGATCAAGGTTACGTCGTTTGCTCTGCAACACCTCGCATGATCGACGGCCAGCCTAGCAAAAACCCACGCTACTTGCAGACACGGCCAGACTTGATCAATCCATTCAACCGCTATCTGGCGGAAGTTGGAGTCCGGCTAAACCGAGCAATCCCGGCTGATCACCCAGTGCACCAGCCAGTCAACAGCGTACTTGCCGGTCGCAGGAACAACCCAGCCGACTACGAAAATGGAATCCGTCCCCTCGCCGTTTACAACCCCATTCACTACCAGGAACTGCCCGAACTGTTCATGGACTTCATCAGCGCCTTGACTGGTAAAAGTCCATCCACCACAGGAGCTGGTAGCGAAGGAGCTCTTACCAAAGGTCCATTCAATGCGTTGCTGCCAATCGTCGATTTGAACGCCGCTTTGGTCAGCTACTTGCTGACGGGATTGCAGGGCTTTTCAACCCCCGCAGGCCATATTGGTTCGAATGTACGAATTGACCATGACATTAGCCTGTTGATCCCTGAAATTTGGTGCCGACTCAGCATCGAAGAACGCAGCCCAGAATTCCTGATCAAGGAAGGTCTGCTAGAAAAAATGGACGACTACGAATTCGACGGCAAGCAGATCTTGGCAAGTCGACTTGGCTATCGCATCACATCTCGCTTCATTCGACACTTTGCAGGTCGAGTCTTCGATAACCCACGCATGGTGTTCGATGAAGAAATATTGAAGCCAGAAACTCAAGACGCCGCGGCATTCGCTGACGGAATTCAGCACATCACTGAAGCTCAGCAGCGAGTTGCCAGCCTGTATCTTAAAGACGGGAGTATCGATTTAGCATGCCCGCCACTCAGAGCATTGCTGCACATCATGGCGGAAGGCAGCTTTGAAGGAAAAGATGTCAACCACCCCGAAATTCGCAGCCTCTTTACTTTGGAAAACTTGCAACAGTCAGACTGGTATCGAGCTCGTCTGAACCGAAGAGCAACACTTGACCGGCAGCTCTGGCAGCGGCACACATCGTACCTTCAGTACTATCTTGATCAGCCAGAACACTCTGTCGATGCCGATCGCTTAGATCTCAAAAACCGACTGCATGCCGCCAATGAAAAACTGACTCAAGTCAACCATCAAGACTACGTTGAACACCTGAACGGAACAATCGGTGCAGGGCCCCTGAGTTAAGTGGCCGGTTTGAAAAGAGAAGGGATTCAGCTGTGAACTTCAGCAAACCCCTTCACTTGGGGGCATGCTTGACCAGAGACAACGTGGCAGCAAAACCCAGGCAGCAAAACCCAGGCAGTATTCACGCCTAAAATCTGTCAGTGATTCAAGACAGAGCCTCTGGGGCTGCAAATCGCTTCAACCGGCAGAGCATGGCACAAAGAATTCAATCGTGAGGAATTGAAAACTGCATTCAAGGAAAGAATGGTAGATGGCGCAAACATTATGTACGGCATCTACAAATTGCACGAGATCCTATCGACCGTGACTCACCTCAATAGGGTTTGCCAGCTTTAACACGGAGACTGCCTGGAAATCTCGACGCCCTTTCGACACACTCCAACATTACCACTTATTTCTAATGCCTACTTAACCCCTTAAAGACAAAACTGTCATGGCCAAGAACGTCCAAGCAGAAGTTTCCGAAGCACTCAAAGAACTTGACTTTGATGCAAACAATTACCAGTTGGAAATCAACACAAATCACGGTCGAATCCTACTGGACCTGCTTCCCGATATTGCTCCTGGCCACTGTGCCAACATGCTGGCTCTTGCAAAAATTGGATTCTACGACGGCCTGATTTTTCATCGAGTCATCTCGGGCTTCATGATTCAGGGCGGGTGCCCAGACGGAAACGGCATGGGTGGCCCAGGCTACAACATCGATGCCGAATTTAACGACACAGTTCACAACCCTGGCGTACTTTCGATGGCTCGATCCAGCGATCCAAATTCAGCTGGTTCTCAGTTCTTCCTTTGCCTAGACCAAGCCCCTCATCTCGATGGTCAATACACGGCATTCGGCAAGACGGCCGATCAAGACAGCTTAGACGTTGTCCTGAAAATTGGAGCTCTACCAACTGACCACTCCGACCGACCGGACACAGAAGCCAAAATTGAATCAGTGAAGATCATCGCAAACGCGGCATAGTCCCGAACCTTGATCGCGTAAAAAAACAGAGCGGCCTGAAAATTCAGGCCGCTCTGTTCGTTGCTCGCTTGGCAAGTCTCGCCCACCGATGACTGCATTTCAACGGTCTCAGCTCAACGGTCTCAGTTCAAAAGTTCAACGGCGGCCGCTCAACGGCAATCGTTCAATGACGGTTCAGCAACCACCTGCAACCACCTGATGTTCACTTGAAGGCAAAGATAAGCAGACAGCGTCAAAGACTTGCAAAGGGCAGGGCAGCGAACTGTTTTGCTAAGTCAGCAACGTATGACGCCGCCGCGCCGATCATGACGAAAATTAAGCGCGTCCAGAGTCTAGCCACGCTGGTTCAGAATCGATTCCAACACCTGATGATTACCAAACAGCAGTTCGAGCGGTGACTGGTCAGCCGTCACGCTCACCGTCACTAAACTGGATTCAGGGTTTGTAAGCAGTTCAAGCTGAGCATAGTACGTGCTCGACAGAGTTGAAATGAGATTTCCTTGCAGGTCACCTTCGCCAACTCCAGTCCCTGTTTGCCACTGGTAGAATTCTCCGTTCGGTAGAATGTAGAACCACTGACTGTCGTCACCTCGAACCCATCTTTCATTCAGTCCACCCCAATTCGAAAAGTCGTCTGCCGCCAGTGCAAGGCCCAGACTTTGAGAGAGCTGAATGACTTCAGACTGCTGTTCAATCACAGGTGCAGTCTGCCTCCAATCGTCGTCCCCCACCGTTCGAATGGTGTACTCACCCAGCGGCACGTCCTCGAAGACGTACCAGCCACGTTCTGTTTCGAAATCAAGTTCGCCGTTGTGATCCCAATCGATACTGGTGGATTCCGTGGTTGCCACAACCGCGCCATCAGCATCGATGAGTTGAACCGTGCGACGATTCACCCAAGGCTCGATTTCAGACTCAATAAATTCTCCCAAACTGCCGCCGGTTCCGGGTCGATCAAACTCATCATCACGAGTGTCATTCTTACCCCAGAACAGAGGCAGGCCGTCGGCGTCAATCACATACCAATCGTCGTTGTTGAAATCATAAAACCACTCTTCACCTGCCCCAAGAGTCTCAGATGGTGTCAAAGCAAAGTAATCTGGTATCAACTGAATTTCATCGCGTTCACCGTTCGCGAAGAAGTCTAACCAGACTCGACCTCTCACTGTCTGTGTGGCCTGACTTCCGAAGTCAATTCGAACCAGCTGGCTATCTTCAGATGACTGTTGAGATTCAAAGTCACCGTCAAACAGGGTCGTTGGATCTTCCCATGCAGCGGCTCCAACAAGAGCGACCAGAGTACCCGAAAGAGGATTTTCTTCATTGACCGCCTGCCCATTCCATTCAACCAGCCGTCCTTCTGGAGTCACGAAATGCCAGCCTTCAGCATCGCTGAAGATCCACTTTTCATTCAAGCCACCGAAGTTCTGGAAGTAAGAATCTCGAAGATAAAATCCACGAGAATTTACAGCCTTCTCGGTCGGGGTTGAACTTTTAAACTCAACCCGAATTGTCTCACGCCAAGCTCCGGGAACGACCTGACGGACGCTGTATTCTTGATCGCTGTCAGCGGTAAAGCGATAGAAGCCACCTTCTAATTCGGGGTCAATGATTCCATCGCCATTCAAATCGCGACCGGCAGTCACTGTCGTCTGCACCACTTCGCCATCGACGTTTAGAAGCTCGACCGTCCAACCATCTAACCATGGCTCAGGAGCAAGATCACTTTGCAAAAGCAGCGTGGGCTGAAGGTAATAAACAGGATCCAATGTGGCCACAACTTCACCGACCAGCTGCCCAGAAAATCCGGTCCACCTTGTCAGCTGGCCATTCTCTGTCAAGAAATACCAGCGGCCATCTGTGTTAGAACGCAACCAGTACTCTCCGCCACCAAACGCGTCGAAAAAGTCGTTGCCGCCCACTAAAGTCAAATCAAGATTTGTCAAAGCCGGATCAGACCGAAGACCATCTCCATTCGCATCATTCCACAACCGGCCTTCGACAATCAGCGGAGGTCCCGGAGGTGGTTCGTAGGTAACTTCAAGTCTTGGGGCAAGAATCCCACCCGGGCCATCCTTGCTGACAAACGACTTCAATTGTTCGGAGGCCGTAGAAATCGCCCAGCCGAAATTCGATGTCGAATTATCAACCCAAGCTTGAACGTCGGAAATCAGTCCCTCACTAAACCATTCATAAGCGCCGATTCCAGATACCGTGGCTTCTGCGGAAAGTGATCCCAGATCTCCACCCGGAGTTGCCCATTCTGAACCGTCATAAAAGGCATACTGCCAAGTCGCGTCAAAGGGTGCGGCGGGGGCTCCAGAATGTTCGTTACCGGGAGCGTCTGAACCTGCTTCGCCCCAAGCTTGTGTGACGGGAAGGATGCCAACCTGAGCGGCCGAGCCATCTGTTTCACCCAAATTTAGAGTCAGCACGACATCTAAAACTGTGGCTCCCGAGGGCACAACTGAAGCAACATCGAATCGCAGCAGGCTCCGAACGCCTTCACCGGAAACCAAAAACTGGCCAGCACCATTGCTGGCCAGAGAATCTTCCTCGTAAATCGTTGTATCTTGAGAAGGAGCAAGCTGGGCGGTGATTGCCGTGAGCAGCGACTTTGCTTCCAGCGATTCAACTTCTACTGTGACGCAAGCCTGAGCAGTGGAAATGGGTGTTCCAGAATTCCTTCGACCTGTACGTCGTCGTTTCGACAATTCAGTGGCGAAACGCAGAGACCTAAAGCGACTCTTCGAGAGCAGATTTTTGACATCAGCAAAGATCATGCGACAAGTAAGTCCGTGAAGTGAAACGGCTGGAATGTAAAGATTGGGCCAGCAATCCTTCCGTGGATGAGCCAGATTGGAAACAGATTATGAAGTGAAGACAGCGCGAGCTCGTTGTGCGTCAGACGCAGTGGAGCGTTCAGTCAAAGACGATCCCGAGCCTCAAATCTCACACAACAAAATACTCTACGCCGACGCAGCATCATTCGACAGGTCCTGACCCGGAAAGCGGCCAGTTTTCGACCAATCGATTTCAAGAATTGCTCAAATTTGGCCAAATCTCTGCCTCAATCGATCGCTTCTTCATCCGGAAAAACGCGTAACCTCATACAAAAGCGTTCATCTTTCCCCCAAATCACCTCGAGGGCCACTCGCCCGTCAATCAGAGAAATCGCAGTGAATTTGCAACTGAATACTCGAGCAAAACGACTTTTCGACCTCACGCTAGCTCAAACGGAACACTACAAAATTGCCAGCCACAGCATTGGATCGGCGACTGTCCTGGATTTTGGCTGCAAATCTGCAGGTGGACTGGCGGCTGGCCGGCGGCTGGCCGAAATTTGCCTCGCCGACCTCGGCAGCGTTGAAATTGGCACAATTTGCACAAAGACAGGGCTACCTCAGGTCATCGTCCAAACAGATCACCCAGTTCAGGCCTGCTTAATGTCTCAATACGCAGGCTGGAAGATCGACACAGATGGCTACTTTGCAATGGGTTCTGGCCCGATGCGAGCTTCAGCAGCCACGGAAGAAATTTTCAGAGAATTCCCCGCTGGAATCACAGAACAATGTGCTGTTGGAGTCCTCGAAGGTGGAAAACTTCCTTCCGCAGCAGCAGTCGCCCAAATCAGTGAATCTCTGGCCGCAGGTTGCCAAATTTTCCTAGCAGTGGCCCCCACAGCATCTCAGGCGGGCAACGTACAAGTGGTTGCCCGAAGCGTCGAAACGGCTCTGCACAAACTGCATGAAATCGGTTTTCCAATGGATACGATTCAGAGTGGTTACGGAAGTTGTCCGCTACCGCCTGTCGCAGCCGACGACCTAAAAGGAATCGGCCGAACCAACGACGCGATTCTTTACGCTGCCACGGTTCACCTTTGGGTCAACACGGAAGATGACCTGCTGCAACACCTTGGACCCAAAACACCATCGAATTCATCTGCTGCATTTGGCGAATCCTTCCTCAGCCTTTTCAAGCAAGCCAATTACAACTTCTATGACATCGACAAAAATCTTTTTAGTCCCGCTGTCATCACCTTTCACAACCAATCTACGGGCAACACATTCACTTTCGGAGAACATCGGCTGGATGTCGTCTTTGAATCTCTTGGGCTTTCTGAACAAGGCGTGTAAATTTTGAAAATCGCGGTGATCGGAAACCAAGACAGCTGGTATGTCCAGCAGTTATGCGATGCCTTTCGATCCGGAAACCATGAAGCCACGGCTTGCCTGTTTCCTGAACTCGAAGCGAGAATCTTAGATGGCAAATCGACTCTGCACATCGGCGACCGAGCCGTCGCTTACTACGACGCACTGATCGTCAGAACAATGCCTCCGGGTTCGCTTGAGCAGGTCGTGCTGAGAATGAATCTGCTGGCATTGGCCGAAGAATCTGGCGTCATCGTTCTGAACCCAGCCAAAGCCATCGAGTGTGCTGTCGATAAAGGACTCACGTCTCTGCGGCTTTCTCAAGCGGGTCTTACTGTTCCAAACACAGTCATTTGTGAATCCTGCGAACAGGCCATCGATCAGTTCCATCAGCTTGGCAATGACGTCGTGGTCAAGCCAATTTTTGGAGCAGAGGGGCGAGGCATTCTTCGTGTCGCAGACGAGCAAATGGCTTGGCGAACCTTCCGCACCTTGGAACGCCTTCAAGCTGCAATCTACATCCAACAGTTTCTGCCGGGGAAACTTGAAGACATTCGAGTGCTTGTGCTAAACGGAGAAGTGGTTGCGTCGATGAAACGATTTCCAGCAGAAGGCGATTTTCGCTCCAACGCAGCCCAGCAGGGAACGGCCGCCGCCTACGTTGCCAACTGCGATGAAGCGGCCACCGCAATCAAAGCTGCGGAAGTGACGGGCTGTATTTTTGCCGGAGTGGATCTGATGTACGATGACAAGAATCAACTGAATGTGATTGAAGTCAACGCGGTTCCAGGCTGGAAAGCGTTACAAAAATACAGCACGATCAACGTGCCGAAAACTTTGGTCACGTGGCTGCAAAACCGCCTCGCTTGACACCTAAACCTGAACCCCTGGAACTGCCCCTTCACCTGCACCCACGAAGCTGCGATATTGAAAACGCTGGCCAGCGGCGCGGGTCTTAAATTGTTCACTTCACATCATTCAAACACAGAATCGTAAGATGGCACATCCTGAACTTAATGAAATTACGGCCGCCCTGTCGGAAGCTCTGCCATCTGTCATGAGATGGTGTGGGGCGGTCGCCAAACGCCTCAGACAATTCGATATCAGTGTTGATGGAAAAGCGTCAGGAAACGCAAATACAGATGCCCTGACTCTGGCAGATCTGTCCGTGCAGGAAATTTTGGTTGCAGCAATGCGAGACGCAGCCCCCGTCTTGAAGCAGTGCCGGATGGAAGGCGAAGAAAGCACGGGAGACATGGAACTGTTTTCGAAGGACGCAAAACTTGCCATCGCGATCGACCCAATTGACGGCACAAAGCAGTACCGAGATCGATCAGGAATTGGCTATTCAATCATCGTGCATTTGCACGATGACGAAACTCCGTATTACTCGCTTGTTTTTGCACCAGAAATGGGCCCATCAGGAACCTGGGTTGAAGTCGTGGACAAGACCATTCGCTGCGGAGCTGATGATGTTTCGCAGCCCGCAAGGCAGGTCCTGAACGCGATGCCCAATCGCGCAGAAAACCGCAAGGCAGCACAGCAAGGCATCTACCTGATTGGGTTTCAAGATCAAGATTCGGCTTGCGCTCGAATGGTGGATGAACTGGGGCTCAGCGGCCGCACTTCAGATGAAATGAATGGCAGCATTTACCCACTGATGGCCACCACAGAATACGCTGGATCATTAATCCATTCGCCCAACATCTACGACTTCCCCGTCTCGATGCATATTGCCAGACTGCTCGGTGGAGACGCCGTTTGGGCACACAACGAAAAACCCGTGCACTATCGAGACCTGTGGATGGACAAACGAGCTGACATGCTACGCTTCCCCGGAATCGTCGCCTGTAGTGAGGATCCTGAAATCAACAGCAAGCTTTGCAAGCTGGCTCAAAACTGGAATCAAATCCGTTACGTCGAGTCATGATCCGAAGGCAATCCAGCTCTTTTAAAGCCGCGTGATGAATCTCAAGCAACCGGCATTTGATCCAGATTCGAACAGGACACCAACACCCGAAACACCCCAGAGACCCACGGCAGCTGCGACCGACTTGCTTTGCTTGAATTCCAACCGCATTCGATCGCGTGACGCAAACTGTTTGTTTTCAGCATGTTGCGAAAAGCGTTCTGGGATTAAAAAAGCTGAGATCACGTTCAGATGAGCAGCGGCACTTGAGATTTCATGCTTCTGACGGCATGATACGCGTCAGGAAGTCGCGAAAGATTTTTGTGACTCATCTGGTGAATGTTTTGATTGAAGGCCCTTGGATCTTTGAGAATTCTCTTCGTATGCACCGGAAATACGTGCCGCAGTCCGATGGCTGAGGCACTGTTCCGTGCGCAAATGAGTGAAAAACTGGAATGTTCACCAGATGAGTTAGCTCGTCACGGCTACGACGTGCTTTCGGCAGGGATTCATGCTGCTGATAGCGATCCAGCCTCGAGTGAGTCGGTATCGGTGATGAAGGAAAGTCAGATTGACTTGTCTTTGCATCTGAGCCGTTGTGTGACAGACGAAATGCTGGAAAAGTCAGACTATGTCTACGCTTTGACAGCAGGCCATCTTAATGTTCTGCAAAATTCGCGACCGGATTTGGCCGAGAAATTTCGGATGCTACATCCTGACGGGCGTAGCGTTACAGATCCCATTGGTTACGGAATGAACCATTACAGAGAGTGTGCGAAAGAAATTGAGGATTGCGTGACGACGATCGTCGCGAGCCTCCATCAGAAAGATTCCGATCTCCAATGAAAATTGCAATTGCAAGTGATCACCGTGGTTTTGACATGAAGTGTCAGCTGGTACAAATCGCAGCCAGCTTGGGACATGACGTGCAGGACTTTGGGCCGGAATCCTCGGAAAGTGTCGACTATCCAGACTTCGCGGGGCGAGTATCCGCTGCGATCGCGTCTGATGAAGTACAGCGTGGAGTCCTCATTTGCGGGACAGGCATTGGGATGTGTATTGCCGCGAATAAGTTTTCCGGAGTGCGAGCCGCCAACTGCAACGACACGGTCACCGCCGAAGCAAGCCGCATGCACAATGATGCGAATGTTGTCTGCCTTTCCGCAGACCAACTCTCAGATCAACTGGCAGGCCAAATCCTGACAACGTGGCTCGAAACAGAATTCGAGGCGGGGCGTCACGCTCGACGGCTGCAAAAGATAAGCGACATTGAAAATCGCTCACATGCCGCCTTGGCAGACACATGATCTGGCAAGTTCAGCAACACGATCCAGACTGTGTCGTCATTGTGGATCAATTTGCACGCACCGGTGCAGACAACATGGATCTTGACCAACGGGCGTTGGAACTGACCTGCCGTGAGGCTGCTGCTGATGCCCAGTCACCGACGATCTGCAGAATTTATCGATGGGATCAGCCAACCGTCACAGTTGGCTACTTCCAGGACCTGAGCGTTCCTGTCCCCGACGAAATCAGCGGCTGCCCTAGGGTAAAACGTCTCACCGGTGGCGGAGCGATTTTACACGACTTGGAATTCACCTATTCCGTCGTCGTCCCCGCCCGACATTCGATCCGCTCAGAACCTCTTCGCCTTTACGACGTCGTCCACACGGCAATCATCAACACTCTGGCGATACAGGAGATTCGTTGTTGCATGCGGCAGGATTCACCCCTATTTCGCGACGGCAGTCTTGAAAAGACAACTGAAACAACGCCTGAACCATTTCTTTGCTTCCTGAGACAGGATGATCGAGACATCGTCATTGGCAAAGATAAGATTGTGGGCAGCGCGCAACGCCGACGCAAAGGTAGCATTTTACAGCACGGCAGCATCCTTCTAAGAGCATCCAAGCTTATCCCCGACGTCGTCGGACTGCATGATCTTGAACCATCCTTTGATTCTGAGGCATTTTTGAACCAAATCGCAGAAGCCATCGGGAAATCGATCTCGAATCACTTTGAAATTTTAAAATTAGATGACGGTGAACAAAAACTGCATCAGTTGTTGACATAATCGCTGTAGACTCGGACAGGTGAGAGCCTGACTGTCGTGAAAACGCTGGCGAAACAACAAACTTCGCCCCAAAAGCAACTTGTGACGTGTCACGAATCTTGTTGCTATTTGTCTGAAAAGACACCCTTACGGGGTGTAGCGATTCAAAACGAACGTCAAAAAACCTAGCACTGTTCGATTCAATTGCTTTACAACAACGGAAAAGGCCGATCAAATACGAGACAGACAGTCTGATTTTTTACAAACTGTCCGTTCGGCTAAAAAAAATACCAGCGGCAATAGGTGCCATTGATTTGGTCCCGCCCAAGCCTAAAGCCGTCTCGCCATTGAACTCAGAATGGCAGCACCAGCGACTAGCATAAAAACAGCCTTCGGGCCTACTGTGGAGCGAAATACAGATATGATCAGCGTTGAACTATGTGTTGTAGGCGGAAAACACGCGGGCCAATCGATCTCTCTGACTAAGAAAAAGTTCCTTATTGGTCGAGAGCAGGATTGCCAGCTCAGACCCAATAGCGAACTTGTCAGTCGCCACCACTGTGTGTTTACAGTCGATGATTTCGCAGTACGGCTTCGTGACCTAGGCAGCACCAACGGCACATCCGTGAACGGGGAACGAATTCGCAAAGAAACTGTTCTCTCTGCGGGCGACCGAGTCATCGTTGGAAACCTTGAATTCGAAATTAAGGTCAACTCTGCCAGCGCTGCCCCAGCTCCTCAAGAGACAACCGCTCCGCCAACGGAAGACACCATTGTGTCAGGCACAGACACTTTGACAGAGATGCCCGCCTTGGGTGGTACGGCGGAATCAACAGGCCCTGAAGAAGAGACATTCATCAGAGAGGCTCCCGTCGAAGAATCTGCTGCCGCACCAGCGGCAGCAGCAGACTCTGTCGTGGTTCCGCCGCAGCCAGAAACAGGTACCGGCGACACCACTGTGATTGCTCAGCCGATGATGATGCCGCCTCAGCAGATGGGCCAAACTCCACAAATGGGTCATCCTCAACAGATGATGCCACCACAGCAAATGGGCTATCCTCAACAGATGTACGGCCAATACCCGTACCAAGGAATGCCAGGCCAAATGCCCATGTATCCGCCTCAAGGATATCCGCAGCAGCAGCCGATGTACCCGCAGCAGCAACAACCGCAGATGCAGCCTCCAGCACCTCAGGCAGAACCACCGGCTGCCGAAGCGGCTGCTCCAGACATGATCGACGTCAGCTTGCCCGATCCAGCGAACACGGGCGCCACAGATGATCCTCCACCAGCACCTGCGCCTGCAGCCGATGGAGCCGCAGCTCCTGCGGAAGTCAAGTCAAACCAGTCTGCTGCCGAGATCATCAAGAACCAAATGAACCGCCGACCAGGTGGCTGATCAACTGCCGACCCAATCCACTCCTATGAAAAAGTGGTTTGCGACCGTTGTCTCTGTCTCAAATCCCAGCATCTTTGGATGGCTCGTCGGCGATCCAAGTTGCCTGATTGGAAACGAAACCTCACAGAAACGAGTTCGGTGGAACGGCAGGTCAGCGACCGGTCTGCATCGAGACGCATCGAAACGCATCGTCTACAGTCCCGTCGAACGCTCAACTGGTGAAGATCCAACTGGTAGCGATCCAAATGGTAGCGATCCAACTGGTAGCGATCCAACTGGCCGTCATTCAACCAGTTGCATTTTGAGCCTGACAACCACTTCGCAGCTTGGAATTTCTAATCAGCACTGTCAGAATTGCTTTTCAGGCCTGCACAAGATTGTGATGACCCACTTATTAAGCCACATTCGGCGAATTCAGGGTACGGCAGGCTAAAAGTGGCATCAGCTCGACGTTGTCACTCGCGAAATTGCCAAACGCTCCCGGGAGAAAAAGAACAATGACAGAACCATCTGACACTCAACGTCGTTACAAAGAATTTCTCGACCTTCTTCCGTTAACCCTATCGCTCGCGGGACTTCCGGAGAGCGAAGTTGGGCGATACTTTACTGCCGAGCAGATTGAATCCCGGGTTTTCACAATCAAACACGCTTACAAATCCGCTCGAAAAGTGGCTCGAGAAGCCGTAGGGGAACGAAAAGAATAGCGGCACCAAACGCTCCGCTTACTTCGGTCACAAATCGGTCAGACTCGTCCTCAAACTGGCCGTTCGGCGCGCCAACATCGAGCCACGCTATCACGATCTACGAATATACTCGTTGGATTCTGGAAAACGATTTGTTCTGACAGTCACGCACGACGTGCTTGACAGTGAGCCACGATACGTTTACTTTCCGCGGGAAATCGGTAGGAAGTGCTTGCCGATTGTTTAGTCCACAGATCCCAACTGCCGATGGCAACAACTTTCGGCCCGTAGGAAACTGGATGATGTAGTTGAACTGAGTATCGCTCACGACTTCAGTCTGTCAGCTATTTGCCAGATTCTGAGGTACCGATTTCTCCTAGAGGTTCTCATTCGAGACTCTTTTAGGTTGTGATAAAGTGGGACTTGGTCCCACTTTTTTTATTGTGATTTTCCCGACATTCGATTGCGGCAAATGAACGGCGACGAAATCAAACGCATTGTCGATGCGATTCATCGAGATAAAGCAATCGATCCCGAAATCGTATTCGAAGGGATCGAGCAGGCTATCCTTTCGGCTGCCCGAAAGCATTTTTCGGAAGAAGAGGATCTGCA
Organism: Fuerstiella sp.; assembly: GCA_039974975.1. Classification (GTDB taxonomy): domain Bacteria; phylum Planctomycetota; class Planctomycetia; order Planctomycetales; family Planctomycetaceae; genus Fuerstiella. The sequence continues at coordinate 126,014 of JBDWHY010000060.1, forward strand.
GGTAAAAATCGACCGTGACACAGGCGAGCCGTCTTTGACATGTGACGGGGCGATGCTTGAGCCAGAATTGATCGGAGACCTTCTTGGACGAATCTCTGCTCAAACAGCCAAGCAGGTCATGATCCAACGCATCCGCGAAGCTGAACGCGATGCACATTACGAAGAATTTCAGGACCTCAAAAGCCAGTTGGTTTCAGGCACAGTGACTCGAGTTGATCGAGGAACCGTGATTGTAAACTTGGGCAAAGTAGAAGCGATTCTGCCTCGTAGTGAGCAAATCAACAAAGAAGGTTATCGAGTCGGCGATCGAGTTCGCGCGTCTGTCCTTGATGTGAAGAAGGCCGGTTCAAGAGTTCGAGTAATTTTGTCTCGAACTCATGCAGACTTTGTTCGCCGTTTGTTCGAGCAGGAAATTCCAGAAGTGAACGATGGAGTCATTGAGACTCGATCGATCGCACGTGAAGCGGGACACCGTTCCAAGGTCGCCGTGTCTTCTTCGGATTCGACGATTGATTGCGTGGGAGCTTGTGTTGGTGTCCGTGGAGCTCGAATTCGAGGAATCGTCGAAGAGCTCAACGGCGAACGAATTGACATCGTCCGTTGGGATGATGGCCTTCAAATTCTGGTTCCAAACGCTTTACAACCGGCTGAAGTGGAAGACGTTATCCTTTGCCCAATGCTGGGGAAAGTGATTGTTTTAGTACGTGATGATCAACAGTCATTGGCTATTGGACGGCGAGGGCAAAATGTTCGCCTTGCGTCGAAGCTGGTTGGCTGGGACATCAACGTGATGACTCAAGAATCGCTTGATGAACAGCTAGATATTTCCATTGCTGCATTTAGCGTCGTCCCCAAAATGCCATCAGACTTGGTTGAAAATCTCGTCTCTCAAGGCTTTTTTACGTTCGATGACCTGTCCGTCATTGAACCGGATGACCTTGCCGACATTAGTGGCTTATCTGAAGAAGACATCAATACAATTATTGATTTTGCAGACGCTGAAAGTTTGCGGATCGAAGAAGAAGAGATTGCACAAAACGAAGCTCGAAAGCGAGGCGAATTGCCACCGCCTTCGAAACCAACACCCAAACCAGCAGAAGCGGTTGCGGAGGAAGAGCCAGCCACTGACGAAGCTGTCGAGGCACCGGCCGAGACGGAATCGGCGACTGCCACAGAAGATTCAACTGCTGCTGACGAAGAATCAAGTGCCTCCGAAGAGGCTGAAGGACAGGCTGAGCCTGTTCCTGTCGAAGAGGAATCAAGTTCCGATGAGACAACGAAGCCGGCTGAATGATTTCGCTGCTTCGCGTTCAAATGGATATTTTATAGCCCCCACCAGATCGAGGATCGTGTCTTCTTAAAACTTGCTTTCTGAGTCTCTCAGCCGAATTGGCGGGGACAACAACCGTTACACCCACCATAATTTCGCCAGTGACCGCCTGCTTGCATCAGGCGTGACATTACTTGCCGCGACACACTGACACGATCAAAAACTTGACTGCCCACGTAGCAACCCACCACTTTTTAGTTTGGGCTACGACCAGTCAAAGGGGTATTTGTCTTGAAGATTCGAATCTTTGCTCTGGCCAGAGAACTTGGCCTCGACAGCAAGGTTTTACTTGGGCTCGCCGATGAAGCTGGAGTCGCTTTGCGCAATGCATTGGCGACTGTTAGCGAAGAAGAGCGCGACCAAATTGTCGCCTACGTGCAGAACAAGGGTAAAAAGCCAGCTTCTAAATCAGCTCCCGCTAAAACGGCGACACCGTCGCGCGAAGCGGCTGCCGGAAAGACCCGAGACATCAAGGTCCTTCCGTCTCGGGATGAGCGTGAAGCTGAGCCGGAAGCGACTCAACCGGTCGAAGAAGAAGTGACCGAAACAACAGACGTCCAGCCTGAAGAAGTGGTCGAGCCGACAGTCGAAGTTGTTGAAGAGCCAGTCGCGGAAATCGAAGCAGTGACAGAAACTGCTGATGAGGACGCTCCTGCAGCTGACGAACAGCCCGCTGAAGTCGCGGAATCAGATGACTCTGTCGCCAGCGAAACCAAGACCGCAGAAGTTGCTGAAGAAACACCGGTGGAAGAAGCACCGGTTGAAGAAATTCCAACTGAAGAACCAGTGTCCGAAACTCCAGTGGTTGAAGAAACACCTCAGGATTCTTCAGAAGACTCCAAACCGGTTGCCGAAGAGCCTGCTGCAGAAGAACCTGCCGTTGCTGAAGCACCAACGAAAGATCAAGTGACTGCAGTCGTTGAAGCGAAACCCGAGGAAGAAACCAAATCGCCCGAAAGTGCCAAGGGCGCTGAACCATCTAAACCCGCCGCAGAGCCTGTGACGCAAAAGGCGTCCTCTCCGATTCAACGGATGAAGGGCGGCGGTGCTCGACGCGAAATGAAGCCAATCGGTTCGGTCAAAGAACGTGAAGCTGCGAAGGAAACACCAAAGCCAAAAGTAGCGGCTCCGGTTATGGCTGCTCCACCCATCGTCGACAAGCCAAAAGACAAGCCAGCTGCAAAGCCAGCGGGGCGTCCATTGGTTGCCGCACCTCCAAGCTATCAGCCGCCTGTCATCAAGCCGAAGGCTAAGAAGCCCGATGAAAAGGCCATGAAGCCAGAAATTTCTCTGGACAAGGTCACGGCTGGAGGCAGTCCGCTTGCCGATCAATTGCGTCAGTTGAAGCAGGCTCGAGAAGAACATGAAACTCCCGGCACCAAAGCCGGCAGTCGCCGAGGAGCTCGAAAGGGCTCTTTGCTGGACGCGATGCGTCGCGAGCGAGCAGATGCTCGTGAGAAGAAGCGGAGTCGTCGAGGACGGAAGAATCGCGGTCCGATTGAGCTGAAAACTTCAGCTCAAATTGAATTCCCGATCACTGTTCGTGCTTTGTCAGAAGCAATCGGTCGGCCAGCCAAGTCCATCATGGGATACTTCTTCAAAGAAGGCCAGATGGTCACCATCAACGACGAGCTGAACGAAGAAGACGCTCTCGAAGTTGCCATGGAATTGGGAGTAGACCTTGAGATCAAGCGTGGCCGAGACCGAGAAGCTGAGCTTGTTGAAAGTCTTGACCACGAAGACGACGAAGAGACCTTGGTTTCTCGTCCACCGATTATCACGATCCTTGGACATGTGGATCACGGTAAGACAACTCTGGTTGACCGGCTTCGATCTGCAAACGTCGCAGGTGGTGAAGCGGGTGGAATCACTCAACATATTGCCGCGTATCAAGTTCACAATGAACAGCAAAGTCTGACCTTCGTCGATACACCGGGCCACGCAGCATTCGGTGAAATGCGTGCACGCGGTGCAAACGTGACAGACATTATCGTCTTGGTGATTGCGGCGGACGACGGAGTCATGCCACAAACGGAAGAATGCATCAGCCACGCGAAAGCAGCCGGTGTTCCGATTGTCATTGCTCTGAACAAAATGGACCTGCCAGAGGTCGACGATCAACGAGTCCTGCAACAGTTGGCGCAGCATGAACTGCTTCCATCTGAATGGGGTGGCGAGTACGAAGTGGTTCGCACATCGGGCGAAACCGGTTTGGGAATGGACACTTTGATTGAAACTCTGGCTTTGACAGCAGAGCTTCAAGAATTCAAGGCGAACCCAGAACGCGAAGCCATTGGCGTCTGTTTGGAAGCTTTCCGAGACGAAGGTCGCGGAGTCATTGCTTGGATGATCGTGCAAAAGGGAACGCTTCGAGTCGGCGATTCTGTTCTTTGTGGAAAAGCGTTCGGTCGAATTCGAGCCATGTACGACGATCGCGGCAACGAAGTCACGGAAGCCGGGCCTTCGACGCCGGTGAAGGTTGCTGGACTGGACGAAGTTCCGTCGGCTGGAGTCCACTTCTTTGTCATGAAAGACATCGAAGAAGCTCGAGTCATGGCAGAAAGTCGTATCCATGAAGGTCGAGAGCAAAATCTGGCCGGCAATGGAACAAAGGTCACTTTGGATTTGCTTCTCAGTGCTGCTCGAGATGGCGAAGGAATGCAGACTCTGCCATTGATTTTGAAGGCAGACAGCCCAGGTTCATTGGAAGCCATTGGCGGAGAACTCAGCAAGTTCGAACACGATGAAGTCGAAATCCAAGTGATTCACGAAGCTGTCGGTGGAGTCAATGAGAGTGATGTCTCATTGGCGAGTGCCAGTGGAGCGATTATCATCGCCTTCCATGTGATTGCGGAAGAACGAGCCGAGCAGATGGCAGAGCGTGAAGGCGTTGAAATCCGCCGTTACCGAATCATCTACGAAGTGATCGACGAAATTAAGCAGTCGTTGGAAGGCATGTTACGCCCGGAAAAAGTCGAAAAGACGACTGGCCGAGCCGTTGTCCTTCAAACCTTCAGCATCAGCCGTTTCGGAACGATTGCTGGTTGTCGAGTCATCAACGGCACCATCAGTCGAGACAACCGAGTTCACGTTATTCGCGATAACACGGTCATCAATGATTACCGAATGGCATCGCTGAAGCGTGAAAAGGACGACTCGAAAGAGGTGCGTGAAGGCATGGAATGCGGTATCCGCCTAGAAGGATTTAACGACATTAAAGAGGGTGATTTGTTGGAAGCATTTCGCATCGAAGAAATTTCGCGAAAGCTGTAGTGCCACCAGGGTACTCGATTTATCGAGTACCCCATCCTGCTCCACGCTACCAACCATTTTTAACTCTAAAGAGATCGTCGCATGTCTTCTCGTCGTACCGCACGTGTCTCCTCTGTCATTCGAGAGGTGGTGAGTACCAGCATCCTTCAGGAACTCAGGGATCCAAGGATCCAAAATGTGACAGTTCTTGGAGCCGATGTGAGCCCGGATCTACGTTACGCCAAAATTCGAATCAGCATCATGGGCGGCGAGAAGGAAGAAGCCCTCACCATGCACGGTTTGAATTCAGCTCGAGGATACTTGCAGTCGAAAGTTGCCGAACGTGTGAAGACTCGGTACACGCCTGAATTAAGCTTTGAGGTCGATCACGGCATTGCCAAGTCGTTCGAAACCTCCCGAATATTAAAGGAAGTCCTGCCGTCAGATACTGAAGAGGAAGTCGATTCTGCAACCATCGACAGCGACTCAGCAACGACAGCGGAAACTGGTAGTGAAGAGCTGGGAGATCACGAAAGACCCGTGGATGTTCCCGGAGAAAATCACTAGCTGACCGCGACGAGACAGCGTCTCCGGCCAAAGAACACAGCTTTAAAGCACGAAAAAATAGGAAACGACGCTATGCCTTCGGCATCTGCAACCAAAGCCAGCGACAAAGTCACTGCCTGCAAGAAACTGACAACTCTGCTTCAAAAGGACTACGGCAAGACAGTTCCCAAGCTGAAGCTTCCTGTCCTTGAAACCATTTTGTTCGCGGTCTGTCTGGAAGATAGCCCATGGGAAGATGCCGAAGCCAGCTATGAAAAGCTGCTGAAATCATACTTCGACCTGAACGAAATTCGAGTCAGCTCGGTGACCGAACTCGAACGCACGCTCAGCGATCTGAAGGACGCTGATTGGAAGGGACTCAGAATACGGTCCATTCTTAGATTCGTTTTTGAAAGCACTTACGGATTCGAATTTGAGAAGTTGGCACGACTGACTCTCGAATCAGCCCAAAAACGACTCAAGAAAATTGAACACCTGTCACCGTTCGTGACAGCATTCACTTTGCAACAGATTCTCGGCAGCCATGTCGTGATTCTAGATAACCTCGGCCTCAAGACAGCGATCCATCTAGGACTTGTTCCTCCGGACATGTCGATTGCCGACGCAGCAGAATTTCTTAAGGCAGGGGTCAAGAAATCAGAATGCTTTGCATTCAGTTGCCTACTGCACAGTTTGGCAACTGATCCAAGCCTGCTAGAACGAATTGAAGATGAACCAGAACTGGCTGATGAGTTTGATGTTCTGAATGTGGGTGAGCGTTTGACTGCTCTTAGGCAGCCTCGAAAAACGCCCAAAAAGAAGGTCGCTTCAAAGAAGGCAGCAGACACGACGACATCGGCCAAGAAGAAGACGTCAACAAAAAAGAAGGCGACAAAGACCTCCGACACAGCGTCTGCCTCGAAGAAGAAAGCAACCACGAAAACCGCTGCTGCAAAGTCGACGACCAAAAAGAAGAAAAAGTAGCTTTTCGAAAGCGACCCAACTTTGCTGAACGCGACGTGATTCGAGTCAATCGTGGTAGTCAGTATTTGCCGAGGAATCTACAGTGTAGGGATGCTGTTTGATTCTTTAGCGAGCTACCTCATGTTTGATCTTCGACAATTCTTCTTCTCTTCCCTGAGCCCTGTGGTCGCCACGCTTTTTGTCTTGGCGAGTTCATCCAACTGCGACGCTCAGCAAACCGATTCTCCAACGCAGACCGATCAAGAGTCGACGGAACAGGCAGACTTGCCTCCGTCTGACACCGGCGATGCGACAGAATTGAAAGATCCGGTCAAGACACCGGATCAAAACAGGCTCAAAGCAACAGCCGCCTATATGGCTGGACAGGCGGCTCAGAAAAAGGGCGAGCTCAATGAGGCGCTCAAACGTTACGAAGAAGCTGCCGAACTTGACCCATCGGCTGCCGATCCACTGCGTGCTCAAGCATTGCTTTATCGTCGCATGGGCCGCATGCAACAGTCTATTGCGGTCGCAGAAAAAGCCATCAATCTAGACAAAGAAGATTACAAAACACGTTTGGAATTGGCAGTCCTGTTGCTGACCCGGCAACAAATTGATCAAGCAGCCAAACTGATTGATGAAGCACTGGAATCCAAAAACCTGAACAAGGGTAGCGTCGATTTTGTGCAGCTACACACCGTCCGAAGCCGCATCTCTTTGGTTCAACGCAGAATTGCAGAGTGTGCCGACAGCTATCGAGTCATCTTAGAAGCCTTGCTGAAGCCAGAAGACTTCGACATGGATTTCCGGCAACACCAAGCTCTGGCTTCAGACGGAGCAACAAGCTTCCTCACCGTTGGCAAAGTGATGCTAGAAGTTGGCGATAACAAGCGAGCTCTTAGCGCTTTTGAAGGTGAACGCGGACTGAAGAAGAATCAGCCTGGTGAACACAATCTATGGATTGCCCTCGCACAGTATCGCATCGACAAACTGGACGATGCTGCAATGAACCTGAACCTGTACTTCGAATCGGGCGAGCGCACAACGCGAGCCTTGCGATTACTCGCTGATATTGACCGGGCCAATGGCGAATCAGATCAAACTCGCGAACATCTTGAAGCACTTGCGAAAGATGATCGCGACGCTTCGGTCGTCATGCTGTTTCTGGGCAAGCTGCTCATTGAACAAGGAGAATTTGACGACGCAACACAGGTGTTTGAAGACATCCTTGCTGATAGTGGCGAAGCGGGAGCAAGACTTGGTTTGATTGAAATTCACATCGCCAAAAAAGATCCAGAGGCGCTCATTGACGCAATTCAAAAGGCGCTTCGAGCTCGCATTCAGTTGCCAGAACTTGTGCCTTTAAAGGTTGCCCTTTTGGAAGCTCCTGAATTTGCCACCAAGGTCATTGAAGGTGCCACCAAGCTTGCCGAAGATGACTCTTCCAGTTTATCTCCAGCAGGATTCTTCCTTCTGTCCGATATTGCACGAGACCTTGAACTGGAATTGGAAGCTCAGGAAGAAACGCTTCTTAGAGCTACGCTTGATGGCAACCCACCTCAACTTTTGGGGATCGAAACATTAGACCGCTTGGGCTTTAATCTTCTGCTTCAAAACGAAACAGAAGAAGCATCGAAGATGTACCAGAAACTTCTTTCAACACCCGGACTTCCCAACGATCGAGCCTTGGAAGGTCTCTATCGCTTATCTCAAGCAGAAACATTCAACGAAAAGTATGATGATGCAGTCAAAGCAATTGAAGCTGCACTCAAACTCTCGAATCAAAATCCTCTGCTCACCTATCAACTGGGATGGGTCTACGTACAAGCGACTCGTTTTGAAGAAGCAAACGAAGCCTTGGAAAAGGCGGCCGCACTTGCTCAAGGCAATCCAGATCTCAGCTTTCGTACTCGACTTCTACAAGGCGACGTTCTTGTCAGAACAAAGGATTTCGAAGCTGGAATTGAAGCCTACAAACAAATCCTTTCAGACGCCGACCAGTCTGATGAAAACACCAAGCAGTGCCGCATGAGACTTTCCAATGCCTACGTCCAAGCTGGAGACATGGCCAATGGCGAAAAGTATCTGGAAGAAGTCTACGAGCAATACCCAGATGACATTGGAGTCAACAACGACCTTGGCTACTTGTACGCTGATCAAGGCAAGAAGCTGGAACAAGCGGAAAAGATGATTCGCTTCGCTGTCGCTGCCGAGCCCGAAAATGCAGCCTACTTGGATAGTCTTGGCTGGGTGCTCTATCAATTGGAACGATACGAAGAAGCAGTCGAAGTCCTGACTAAGGCGAACTCAGACCCGGACTATCAGGACTCAACAATTATCGAGCACCTAGGAGACTCACTTGCAAAGTTGAAGCAGGACCAGAAAGCTCGTAAAGCTTGGCAGGACGCGTTAGATGTCGAAACAAGTTCAACCCCGAACGACCAGAAGGTCATTGATCGCCTACAGAAGAAGCTGGCCGAATAAACATCATCACATCACACAGCGCTCGACCAAAATGATGTGTTGCAAGCACAGCGGAATCGCAAGCTGCCAATTGGTGCAGCCTGCGATTCTTCTCTTGCGAAACTCGGTCGCCAGCATTTCTTCAAACAACTGAACCTCAGATATCTGCACTTCGCACTATGGCACGTGAAACCACAATTCGTCCAGACGACGATGATGACGACAAAGACGATCAGTCCGGACTTCCAGCATCTCTGGGACCAGATACGGGAGGCGAACATTTTGATGACGAACTGCGACCTTCGCGCCTTCAAGACGTCATCGGGCAGAAAGAGGTTGTTGAGCGAGTTCGTATTTTGCTTGAAGCGGCAAAGATGCGAGATGAGCCATTGGGCCATTTGTTACTTGACGGACCACCGGGGCTTGGCAAAACAACAATTGCTTCAGTCATACCGAAAGAACTTGATTCAGACTTTCAAATCACGGCCGGCCCATCTTTGAACGCGCCCAAAGATCTATTGCCCTACTTGACCAATGCCAGTGAAAAATCGGTTTTGTTCATCGACGAAATTCATCGTCTGCCCCCGGCCGTTGAAGAATTTATCTACCCAGCCATGGAAGATTTTCGAGTCGACATTACGTTGGGTGATGGCCTGAATGCTCGCACCATTAACATGAAGCTTCAGCCATTCACAGTGATCGGCGCAACCACTCGAAGTGGAATGCTGACGGCGCCGCTTCGCGATCGATTCGTAAATCGCGAACATCTTAACTTTTATGATTTAGAGGAACTGACCACGATTGTTTGCAGAAATGCAGCCAAGCTGAAATCCAAGATTTCAGAAGATGCGGCTCGGCAAATCGCGATTCGCTCTCGAGGCACACCTCGAAAAGCAAACAACTGGTTGCTTTGGACGCGAGACTACGCAGACGCTCGTCGTGATGGCAATATTACGTTGGAAGTTGCCAACGAAGCACTCGCGATGAAAGGAGTTGATGACCGAGGACTCGAAGGACTCGACCGTCAATATCTTGAAACCATCATCAACGTTTTCGGAGGAGGCCCTGCAGGAGTGCAAGCAATTGCCCACACATTGAACATTCCTGCTGAGACTTTGGAAGACGAAATCGAACCGTATTTGCTGCGTGAAGGTTTGATTCAACGAAGCCCTCGAGGCCGAGTTGTCACCATGGCAGCATGGAAGCACTTGGGACGGAAGCCACCCAAACAGCAACCAAGTGCAGACGAGGATGAAAACATGCCTCAACTGTTTTGATGATCATTGCTTCAGATTTCGACGATCGAGACCGCTGCTTCTAGCGTTGTGGCTTAACGCCGGAACTGGACGCAGGCATCTCTTCATGATGTGCCATTCCGATGGCTGGCCTAGCCTGTTCGGTTACTACTGGCTTATCATCGGACTGTGCTTCTTGATCTTTGGGCGTCGCGAAGGAAGCTGAAACGAGCGTGACCGGATGATCTGATTTTGGATTCGATTTCCTGGAATCTGCGAGAGCAGCGTCTGGAGAATGCCTCCGCTCCTGAATACTATTGGTGACATGGCCAACGGCAGCACCCCCCAAGCGTCCTATCAAAGAACCGTAGGGTAAGAAAGACACCAGTTGTGCCCCAACAGTGGCTCCGTATGCCGGTGCCAAAACCTCACGATACTCACTTGCTTCTTCAGCAGAAAACTTAGCAGTTGAGTAGTGCAGGACTTCCTCAGTCGCCAGCGTGTCGGCTTGGATACCAATGACTGGCACATCTTGCAAAGCTGCATAGGCTCCCGGATGAGATCGTCCGGCCACGTCTTTTGCATAGGCTGCTGACGTTAATGCAAGGGCGGGTACATCAGAATATAGGTTCACGGTATTGGTATACGGGTTGTACCAATCTCCTCCACCGATCCGTCCGGGAATCAACGTGTACTTGAACATGTTGTATGCCCCAAATGTGGATCTCCATCCAAAACCAATTTGATCATTGGTCGCCAAACGCTTCCATTCGCCAATGGGGTCATATTGATTGACTCGCACCAAAGTGCTGTCAAGATTATTGGATTCAAGATAGTCGACCAGCTGATCTTCAGTACGAGCTGAAACCTTATGATTACTGACCCCTCGGTTCCATATGGCGATGCGATTGGGTAGTCCAACAATGTCTCCCAATCCATCAATTAATCGATTGGGCCGTCCTCGCACGACTTTGACACCTCGGCCTGACGACTCCAATTCGCCCTGCTCGGAAACATCATCTTGCAACGAATCGAAACGAGAAGCTTCGACCTGAGTCTGCGAAGAAAGAGCGGAACAGCCAGACAAGGCAGCCAGCATTAGCAAGCTGATCGAGTGCATCCAATTGACCTGATTCATCTGAATCCCTTTGTGGAACCATCTAGGATGGTCCCGATTGACCTACCCGTTGCCCTCCGATCCTTCGGAGCGCCGAACACTCGTGTATGTTGAGACGAATCGACACTTGGTTGAAGACGACTAAATTAAGTTTGCGGGCACTCACGAAAAAGATCTTAAGACTTTGGGTTTCTTTGTATTATCACTCACGAACGAATGAACGAATCGCGATTCACCCACACCGACATCCAGCTCAACGGTCATCCAACGCTTGTTAAGTGGAAAAATGGATGGAAAACGCCCTTTCGCAAAACGTGGTTTTCCACAATTGAAATAGAAATTCAATCACAGATTAACCGCGGCCCAAAGAGGACACGCTCTCCACCAAGCGAACACCTTTCATGAAATTTGTCGTCGCCGTCTGCGAAGCGATCTCGGCGCACAGAAGAGGCACTCGCAATTTGGCACTCGCTCAGCCCCCGTCATCGGCGCGCTTCCTAACAGAGGTCGCACCAGCATTGCAACTTTCTCATCCAACTGAAACGAAGCGACGTCTTCCGAGGCGCGGTTCAACGCTTGCAGAGCGGCAACGCGGTTCAACCTAGGGCAGGCGGGAACTCAACTTTGCTTGGCAAAACCTAGGAATGCGGATTGGCTCATGGTAGACGGCTGGTCCAGAGCACGCTTTCCTTGCAAAAGACAGGATCGAATTGATGCCTAGCCGCGGTTAGGTCGTTAGAATTTGCAGAAGACTTCGGGGGTATCCATTCGCCATACCATTTCGCTGTCACATCACACCGCAGTCAAATCACATCGCAGTCGCATCGCAGCCACAACACTTCGCACAACGTCTTCGCGGATTCTTCCCCCCGAGCAATTCATGAGCACTTACGATCCTTACCAGTTTGACGTTGTTGTTGTTGGAGCCGGGCATGCGGGTGTCGAAGCAGCCATGGTCGCCGCAAAACTGGGATCAAAAACGGCTCTGCTTACCATGAGCTGCGATACGATCGGAGCGATGAGCTGCAATCCTGCGATTGGCGGAGTGGCCAAAGGGCAGATTGTTCGCGAAATCGATGCGCTCGGTGGCATCATGGGCAAGGTAACTGACAAGACGGGTATCCAGTTCCGCATGCTGAATAGCGGCAAAGGTCCCGCGATGCATAGCCCTCGAGCTCAGGCTGATAAGAAGGCCTATCAGTTCGAAGTGAAATTCTTGGTCGAACAACAGGAAGGACTGGCCGTCCGACAAGAATTGGTGGAAGGTTTGGAAACAGATGGCAACCGAGTCACCGGAGTTCGCGTAGCCGGGGGAACCGTATATCGAGCCAAAAGTGTCGTGTTAACAACGGGCACATTTTTGAAAGCCGTGATGCACACCGGCGAGACCAAAAGCGAAGGCGGGCGAGCGGGTGAAAAGTCGGCCACAGGCATGTCGGGCGAGCTTTTGAAATTAGGTTTCGAGCTCGAACGCTTCAAGACTGGAACACCGGCTCGCATCAATGGCCGCACGATCGACTTTTCAAAATGTACGCCTCAACCCGGAGACGAAAATCCTCAACCGTTTTCATACATGACCGATGGTATCGAACAACCACAGATGGACTGCCATCTGACGATGACGACTCCAGAAATGCATCAACTGATTCAGGACAACCTGCATCGAGCTCCGATGTATTCTGGTCAGATTGATTCCACTGGTCCTCGATATTGCCCATCGATCGAAGACAAGGTTGTGAGATTTTCAGACAAGTCATCTCATCAGATTTTCTTGGAACCAGAAGGGCGCAACACTCTTGAATACTACTGCAACGGAATTTCAACCAGCCTGCCTCGAGACGTCCAAGACAAGATGATTCGCATGGTGCCGGGACTTGAACAAGCCGACATCATGCGTTTTGGCTACGCCGTGGAATACGACTTTGCACCGCCCACTCAACTGCGCCCCACTTTGGAAACTCGCACGGTTGAAGGTCTGTATTTTGCAGGCCAGTTAAACGGCACCACTGGATATGAAGAAGCAGCAGGGCAGGGCTTTTTGGCCGGAGCCAACGCCGCTTTGAAGATTCAGGAAAAAGATCCGCTGGTACTTGATCGCAGCCAAGCTTACTTGGGAGTTCTGATTGACGATCTTGTCACCAAAGGAGTAGACGAACCGTACCGCATGTTCACCTCGCGAGCCGAATATCGCATGCTGCTACGTCAGGACAATGCCGATCGCCGACTGACCCCGCTGGGCATTCGATACGGCACGGTCAGCGCCGAACGACAATCTGCGTTTGAAGCTTACGAACGACAAATTGCGAAAGGTCTGGACGCGGTCAAGCAACACCGACACAAAGGACAAAGCCTTGAAGACTGGCTGAAGCGCCCAGAAATCAAATGGAACGATGTCCAACAAATGTGTCCCGAATTAGAGCAGCTGGAATTGTCCCAACGATGCCGAACGCATCTTGAAATCGAAATTCAGTACGCGGGATACATTCGACGCCAAGAAATCGAAATCACCAAACTGCAGAAAGTCGACAGCATCGCGATTCCAGCAGGCTTCGACTACACGTCGGCCACTCAATTGCGGCATGAAGCTCGCGAGAAGCTGGGAAGAACTTGCCCCTCGACCGTTGGACAAGCTTCTCGAGTCAGCGGCATTACGCCTTCAGACCTCGCAGTTTTGATGATCTATCTAAAAGCAGGCCACACAATTGATTCCGCGCCGCAATCAGCATCATCTGCTCAGGCCGACTAACGCCGTTTCGATAAATCTGAACGCCCCAAGTGTCGGCCGGAAAATTCTGAATTTCTTTCACGGTCACCAACGACCACTAGGTGGACGAACAACTCTGACGAGGCTCCATGATCGCACAACCTAGGTCGGTCATGACGATGCAAAATTGAGTAAAACTAGGGTATTTACACACCATGAACGGTCGATTATTGCCGATTTGAAGATAACTGCGGGACTCTTGCGCGAATTCGAGGGCTTGTTAAATCAGGAAACCTACAGCGTTAAACTCCCGTTGACCGACTTTCATGTTTAGATACAATCGGCGAAGTCGAGGGTTGGGAAAGACAGGGAAGTCATCAAGGGACACGAAGTCTAGTTGATTTCTGCGATTTTGACCTCAAAGAGCGGCCACAGGAAGCTCTTCCGACAGAGTGGCGATTTTTTGCCACACAATACGACACGATCCGATCGGAGTCGGATCCCCCGGACTGCCGGCCGCAGTTCACATCAGGTCACAAAATGGATTGCGACACATGAAAACAGTCTTTACCACCGGCGAAGCGGCAAAAATCTGCAAAGTCAGCCAGCAGACGATCATTCGTTGCTTCGATTCCGGACAGCTAAAAGGATTCCGAGTCCCGGGTTCTCGATTCCGACGCATCCCTCGTGAAGTGCTTTATAAGTTCATGAAGGAAAATGGAATCCCGACTGACGCCTTAGAAAGCGGGAAACGCAAAGCGTTAATCGTGGACGATGACGAGGAATTGGTAGAACTGATTTTTGATTCGTTGGAAGCTGACGGGCGTTTTGAAACCCGCACAGCAAACAACGGTTTTGATGCAGGAATGATGGTGAAAGAATATCACCCAGACATCATCGTTCTGGACGTGATGCTGCCTGACATCAACGGAAAAGAAGTTTGTACTCGCGTTCGCAGCGATTCAACTTTGGACGATGTCCGAATCATTTGTATTAGCGGTATGGTCGAACAAGATAAAATTCAGGACCTTAAGGATTCTGGAGCGGACCAATTTCTACAGAAGCCATTCGAAGTCGATCAGCTGATCGAACGTATCTGTCGACTGCTGGATATCGAACAGCTTGCCAAATAGCTGCTGACTCCCATTGGACTCGACGTCCTTGAATTCGCCAAGACTTCGGGATTCGATAAGGACGAAACGGTCTTGTTGGTCAGTCGAAACTGCAGATCAACGGTAAGCGACAAGTACAGCCTTAGACCGAAGGTTTGATGCACGAAATAGACAGCGGTCGTTATTGCGACCGCTGCTTTCGTTTGCATTGTTGACATCCAACACAGGACACCGACTTGGAACAAAGTTCAACACAGCGGGAAGATGACCAAGAAGACTGGTATCTGGAAATTTTGCAGGCGATGGTCACTCCATCGACAGCCGAAGATGCTGCACTTGCTTGTGCAGCCGCGTGGATGAACTTTGGTCGAGCCGCACAGGTATCTGTTGTCATTTTTACGTCCACCACCCAATGTGTGGTCGCTCATGGTCAACAGGACGACGGTCATTTAACGGTCTATGTCGGCAATGAAACTGCAAACATTGGCAGCCTATTGAATCCACAAAGTTTGGCCGACCAACCAAATTCGTTTGTGGTCTCTCGATCAGATATCGTTTTGTGCTGGCCCGAACATTTATCGATTGTTTATGCGGCTGTTGACGAACAATCTGTGCCCGAAGATCGCATCGATCTTCTTGAAACGTTAAGTCGTCGGTTGCTGTCACGATGGACCGTACCACAGACGTCGTTCGCCAATCCCGACCACATGGAATCGTTGGCTGAATTTGCTGCGGGCGCAGGCCACGAAATCAATAATCCATTGGCCAGCATCATTGGTCAAAGCCAGCTGCTGCTAAAGCACAACTTAGATGCAGAACAGCGGCAGGCCGTCGAAACCATCGGAGCTCAAGCATGGCGCGTGCGAGACATGATCGGTGACACCATGTTGTTTGCTCGACCACCTGCACCAGAATTCAAAAAGTGCCACGTTCCCACACTGGTGGCGAAAGTCGTGGAAACTCAAAAAGCCAATCATCGCAAAATTGCAGACCACTTTACGGTCACGTCAGAAAGCGATCAGTTATTCACATTTGGCGACGAAAGCCAGCTTTCAAATTTGATTGCCCATTTAATTCGCAATGCCGCTCAAGCCGTCCAGGGCATTTCAGGGGCACCAGACGTTCAGCTCGATTTTCGGCAAGATTCAGACGACGCGTTAATTCTAACAGTCTCAGACAACGGCGACGCCATCCCAGACGCAATTCGAAAGCACATGTTCGACCCGTTTTTCAGCGGTCGACAGGCGGGTCGAGGTCTCGGATTTGGGCTTTGCCATTGCTGGCAGATCGCTCGAATGCACAACGGAGTGCTTACTCACGAGGCTTTACCCGGCCGGAATCAGTTTGTCGTCGTCTTGCCGCTGGACAAGTAAGATCAGGAACAGCAAAGTACAACCATCCTGTTGAGCCTTTGTTCCTTTAGCATCTGTCCAGTCACTATGTTTCAAGTCATTGCCGTCGGTTCCATTGTCCAGTCTTACCCATGGCTGACGATTCTACCCCCGCTGCTTGCCATCGTGATGGCGATCGCTTTTCACGAAGTCAACTTTGCCCTGCTGGTTGCCGTCTTTATTGGCTGCCTGCTACTGAATGATTTTGGATTCATGTCATCTGCAACTCAGATGACCGAAACGCTGGTGAACAGCGTAGCAGATGCAGATCACGCGGCCGTTCTACTCTTTACGGGCCTGCTAGGTTCGGTGATCAGCCTGATGAATGCAACGGGAGGCACAACAGCGGTGGTCGAAAAATTGGCCTCAAAAGCTGACACTCGCTGCAAGGGTCAAGTCATGACATGGCTGGCCGGAATGGTGATCTTCTTTGACGATTACGCCAACACGCTGCTCATTGGTGGATCGATGAGATCTCTGTTTGATCGGCTGGGCATTTCTCGTGCGAAGCTGGCCTTTATCGTTGATGCCACCGCGGCGACTGTCGCATCTGTCGCGCTGTCCACATGGACGGCTTACGAAATCCAACAGGTGGCCGTAGGCATTCAAGAATCTCAACAAATCGCGGCTGGACTGACGGAAAAAGCGTTGAACGCAACGGCATCCAGCGTTTTCTTTCACACAATCCCGTTCAGGTTTTATCCGCTGATTACCATCGTTGCTGTGGGTGTCATCGCCTTCAGTGGCAAGGATTTTGGCCCAATGTGGAAAGCCGAACGTGACGCGTCACTTCGAGACCGTCAAAAGCTTGCTCCATCGAGCCAAAATTCAACCTCAAGCATCTGGTACGCCGTCGTCCCCATTTTGGTGCTGGTCGGGATCGTGGTTGTGGGTTTCATTAAGACTCGCCCGGAAGGCGAGGAAGTCGATATCTACCGTTTGCTGCTTGATGGATCGCTGGCAAGCATGGTAGTGGCCGCTTTGCTGCCCGTTGCAACGGGTCGTCTCACGTTGGCGGCGTGTTCGGAAAGTATTATCGATGGAGTCAAATCCATGATGCCAGCGATGGTCATTCTGATGTTGGCGTGGTCAATTTCTGACGTGTGTTCCGCAGACAACTTAGACACTGCAGGGTATATCGTTTCGACCGTCAAAGACGGCATCCATTTGGAATTCTTACCTGCCGCCGCTTTCCTTGCAGCGGGAGCAATTTCGGTATCAATCGGTAGTAGTTACACAACCATGGCACTTCTATTGCCGTTGTTCATCCCCTTGACTGCCAATTTAATTGCTCAATCCGATGCAGCAACGATCACATCAGATCCCATTTTTCTGGCGACCACCGGTGCCATCCTTGCTGGAGCAATTTTTGGAGATCACTGTTCTCCGATTTCCGATACCACGGTGCTGTCATCGGCGGCTGCGGGCTGCGATCACTTGCAGCACGTCAGCACTCAGCTTCCCTACAGCCTGCTGATTGCAACCTGCTGCGTGCTGTTTGGCTATCTGCCGGTTGGATTCGGAGCTCCGTGGTGGATTGCACTGCCCATCGCGACGATGATTTGTGCAGGAGCCATCTTATTTCTAGGTCACACGCCAGAAGACGATCCTTCCAAACGTTCAAATCCGAAAACAGACGCACCATAGTCTCAGGGCATTTCGGATGACATTCTACTAAGCTGCATAGACAGATCCATTATGTCACAACCACGACTTCAGGGAATTTTCACTCCAAACTTAGTTCCCTACAGCCCAGATGGAAGTATCAACGAAGGCGAATTACGGCGTTACGTTGACTGGCTGATTGAACGCGGCGTCCACGGACTTTACCCAAACGGATCAACCGGCGAATTCACTCGATTCACACCGGAAGAGCGTCGACGCATCGTGACGATCATTGCAGATCAAGCAGCTGGTCGAGTTCCCATTTTAGCTGGTGCCGCAGAAGCCAACGTCAAAGAAACTCTTGCGGCGTGCGAATACTACGCATCCCTAGGAATTCGAGCAGTCGCGATTGTCGCCCCATTTTATTACAAGCTGAGCCCCGCCAGCGTGTACGCCTACTTCAAAGAAATTGGTGACAACACGCCAATCGATGTGACTCTTTACAACATTCCAATGTTCGCCAGCCCGATTGATGTTCCCACAATTCAGCGACTGTCCGAAGAGTGCGAACGAATTGTGGCCATCAAAGATTCATCAGGCGAACTCCCCCACATGATTCGAATGATCCAAGCGGTCAAGCCGAATCGCCCTGACTTCAGCTTTCTCACTGGCTGGGACGCCGCGTTAATGCCCATGATTCTGGTAGGATGTGATGGGGGAACGAATGCCAGCTCCGGAGTCGTTCCAGAACTCACTCGCAAACTGTACGACCTGACAACATCACATCAAATTGATGCAGCTCGCCAGATTCAATACGACCTGCTGAGTCTGTTTGACACCATGATTTATAGTGCTGAATTCCCGGAGGGCTTTCGAGCTGCCGTTGGACTTCGAGGCTTCGAAATGGGGCAGGGCAGGCAACCCATGTCAGCGGAACAGAAAACAGACTTAGATGCTCTGAAGAGCGAATTACAATGTGCCTTAGCCGCTCATGGCTTCACCGATCAACCTGTTGGTGGTTGCCCCATTTCAGCACTTCCCAACGAACCAGCAGGAAAAGATGTGCCCGCCATTGTTCAACAAGTGGTCGCAGAAATGAAACGTCGCAACTTGATGCCCTAGACTCTGTCCCTTCCTTCGAACTTCACGGGGAATCTGGTGAGCCGCACGGTGCTCGCCGCGGCTTTTCAGCAGCAACGGCGGCGAACGCCGTGCCGCTCACAAGGTAAGGGAAAGAGCCTCGAGTTTTTCCTGCCTTAATCTTCAAGTCGCGAAAGCCGCCAACCTTCGAAAATGAAACCCAACGACGATCGAAGTCTGCTGAGTCACGCGATCGGCAGGTGAACTGCTTCTTACTGACGCGTCATGAGTCAGATATCTGGATTTGAATTTGCCTTCCGAATCCAATAATCGCATCGGCACGACGAACCACTCGTCAGAAAGCAGCGTCCCAATTTCCTCGCGGTGGTCGTTCAACCACACAATCAAAAACATCCCTCTTTAAGAGAGTCACCTTGGTGTCAACGGCCCCCGTGATTCAAGTCACCGACTTGAAGAAGACCTACCGTCGAGGATTCCTCAAGCGACAAAAGAATGAAGCGCTTGCAGGAGTCACCTTGGAAGTTCCCAAAGGATCAATCTTTGGCCTGCTGGGCCCAAACGGCGCTGGCAAGACGACCTTAATTAAAGTCCTGTTGGGCTTGGTTCGTAAAACAGCTGGACAAGCCACCGTGCTAGGGCTACCAGCGGGAAGCATCGAAGCCCGAAGCCGCATTGGCTACCTGCCAGAAAACCATCGCATCCCACAGCACCTGACTGGCACAACAGCATTGGAATACTTCGGCGGACTTAGCGGGCTAACAAACAACGAAATCAAAACTCGATCGCCTATCCTATTTGAACAGGTCGGGCTAAAAGGACGTGAAAGCGAACGAGTAAGCGGCTATTCAAAGGGCATGCAACAACGTCTTGGATTGGCACAAGCCATGCTGCATCAGCCGGAACTTATTGTTCTGGATGAACCAACCGATGGAGTTGACCCTGTTGGCCGGAGGGAAATTCGGCAGGTCCTACGAAGACTTGCCGATGATGGAACCACAATTTTTCTGAATAGTCACCTGCTGCAGGAAATCGAGTTAGTTTGTGAAAGCGTGGCCATTTTGTCCTCGGGACTTGTCCGAAAAATCGCCCGGGTCTCCGAACTCACGACCGCCATCCACGAATCGCCAATGGTCTTCCGAATTGCCTGTTCACGCCAGCAAGCCCAAGAATGCCTTTCTAAATTTGAGCTCACATCCGTAAAGGATGCTGCAAACAATACGGTTGACGTCTTGGCGGCTATGACCAGCCAATCGGAAGTCGACCAAGCCATCGACTCGATTAGGGCGCAAAACCTCAGCTTGCTCAGCATGAAACGCAATGCGATGACCTTGGAAGAAGCCTTTATTCAGATTGTTGGAAAGGACCTGTCATGACAGCGTACTTCGCAATTCTAAAAGACAGCTTTCGAGAAGCCATCGCATCTCGCGTGCTACTGATTTCGCTCATTGGACTTGTCGTGGTTCTATTGCTGCTGGCACCGTTCCGACTGCAATACAATCAATCGACGACGTTGCGACGCAGTGAAGTCACAGATCCGACTCGACTGCTAACAGAACTGGCATCTGAAAACGAAAACAAATCAGCTGCCGCCAAGCACCTTTGGAGCATCCTAAAAGACGACGAAAAAAATGGTCTTTCAGAACTACTTCCAGACAAAAATGCTAAGTCAGTTTCACAGCCTGGTCGTCGTCGTAATTCTCAAAAACGCATTCTGGTAGAACGCTTAAATCGTGTTCTCGAGCACGAAGATTTCTATCGTAAAGAAGCGTGGAACGACATTCGCCCATCAGACGACTTACAGCAGTTACTTGATCAAGAGCAACTGAATGAGCAGCAAGCTCAACGACGAAATCTGCTGTTGTTTTCCTCCGCGTTTCAACGCAGTATCTCAATCACCGATTCATCCGCAATTTACGTCATGTATGGAACGGTGGAAGTCTTCGGCCCCATCCCACTGACTCCAACCGAATTTGAACCCGTCTTTCGTGAATTTACGATCGGAATTGTTGCCGTGTTTCTTGGGTTCTTTGGAGTCTTCGGAACTCTATTGATCACCGCAGGAATCATTCCGCGAACGTTCGAACCGGGTGAAATCACGCTCCTTGCCAGCAAGCCAATCCGACGCAGTGGTCTGTTCTTGACGAAGTTCTTAGGTGGCTGCATCTTCACACTTCTGTTTGCCATCGTACTTGTCGTGGGAGTCTGGCTGATTCTCGGCATGCGTATGGATAGCTGGAATCATCGCCTGTTGTGGTGCATTCCTATCTATGTTTTTCTGTTCATGATTTACTACAGCGTTTCTGCTGTATGCGGAGTCATTTGGAAAAATTCAATCGTCTCGCTGACAGCCGTTGTACTGTTCTGGCTGTTCATCGTGGTTGTCGGCATCACTCACGAAAACTTGAACCGCAGCATGATTCAAGAACGTGGCATCAGAGAAATTGTGGTGGCAGGCGAAGATATCCTGACGGTCGATGGACAGCAGCAGACATGGCTTTGGAACCCAGCATTGGAATCCTGGGAAACCGTCTTTGCCCCACCGTCTAATCGAGTCAATGATTTCCTAAGACGGTTTGGCTCGGCAAACCAAGTTCGATTTGCCCCAGCCTACGATGCTCAACAAGATCGCATCTTGGCCATTCAAGCGAACCAGTCACCTTTCGGAGGAATGGGATCTCCTGAATTGATCGTGGGCACCTCAGAAAATGATTGGGATCGCACATCACTGGGACGTATTCCATCGATCACGACAGTCATGTTGCAAAGCACCGACGGTCTGTTTCTACTGCTATCGCAAGACCAAATTTTACGCTTTGATGACCGCCCTGAACGACAAGAAGATTCGCTCTCAAAAGGCGGACTACTGAACCTGTTCTTGGGCCAGAAAGCCAATGGATTTCAACCGGTGCACCCAAAGGAATACACCAAGCTGGCTCAGAATTTCACCGCTTGCTTAGTCCCTGATTCCCATGCCCTTCTGACCTACAGTGCGGGCAATTTGAGTCGCTTCGAAATGGTGGAAGACAACTATCAGCAGACACAAAATGTGACAGTTGAATCCAGCCTTGTCGCCACAGTGGCTGCCACTGATCAAATTGGGATCCTGTTTTTTCGAGACGGCAAGGTTTCTACGTTTGATCCAATCACGTTGGAAATGAAAGATTCACGGACAGAGTATTCCGGAGTCGTCCCAAAACGAAGTGAAGTGTCTCCCGATTCAAACTATATCGCCGTGCTGACTCACGATGAAACCATCCTGATTTTCGATGTTCAAACAGAAAAATTCATGGAATGGCAGCCATCTGAAAACGGCACGTGTTCAGCCATGACATTTAACTCTGAAGGGCACCTTTTGCTAAGCGACGGACGGCTGGCCGTCCATCAATACGATCTTTCAACGAAGAAACGGCTCACAAGTTGGGCTCAGCAAGAAACCCGAGTCTACGCATTTTACGACTACGTCGTGAATCCACTCTGGAAACTTTTACCTCGTCCCGGACAACTGGATCGCTTCGCAAAATGGACTTTAGATGGTGATCAAGAAGTGCTTGCCGGAGAAGGCGATGGCCCGCCTCGCCCTCCGCAGCCTGACAACTTGTTGCAAGATCGAGATCGATTTTCGCCATCACAAGTCATCATCAAGAATGGACTTTTTATCGCCGTTCTCTTGGCCCTGGGCTGCTTCTATGTTCAAAGAAATGATTTCTAACTTGGTGCCATCGAAACACCAAAAATTTTGCACATTAACCGTTCATCACCAGATGATCATTTAGCGGCTGCGAATCACGCTGGCGGGCGGGGCGATACTCAAAAATTTCCACCCAAGAATCCACCAACCTTTGCCATACGGATCGATCCAACGCAGCTCGCACTTAAGGTTGACTGGTTGAGATGTCAGAGAGTGGATTGAGAGGCAAGCGATCGTTCCCACTGAAAGTTCTTGATCAACGATGATACCAATCCCCTGTTTCGAAAGGTTCTTCGAAAACCCTGAACAAGAATCGTTGCTTCCCCAAAGAACATTGACCGGACGAACCAATTCGTGCCGAGCTTCAGTTCGACGTTCTGCAAGCTTGGCCCGTTGAGATTCGAGCAAGAGACGATCGATGACCTGATTCATGAACACCTACCTTTTCTGGTTTACCACTACCGGAAACATAGGACTTAGATTTTCAATGAGGGCGTCAATTCTTCAGGAAATCATCTTGTGAGAATTCGTGTTTCCAAATCACAACACTCGTCGTTCCCAATCAACACTTTTCAGTGAAGCGTCCTTTCTGATAGGCCACACTCAGGGTACAAGTGAACCCAAAGATGCGGTCTACAAATTTCGGTGAAGGCAATGGAAAATGAACCTGCAAGATGACGACCAGCTGCTGGAAGCTGCCAGCCTAATTGCCTACTCGGCTGTCGAACAAGTGAACGATGATCTCACAAAATTGCAGCACCCCTTACAGACGGTCTACTGCGTGTATCACGCTACAGGAATTATTGACCACGGAGGTTTCTTGCACTTCTTCGAAAGCGACTTTCCCTGCCACCCACCGTATTCACACTTCATTGACGCCCTGCAAAAAATTGGCTGCGAAGAACAGGCACGTGCGTTGCAGGTTGCTGCGGAATCCTTTGGCCTACCAGACCCTGAAAACCATATCAGCAACAGACTTGAATTCATGGAAACCCACTTCGATGAAAAGTCTCAGACAATTACTGTGTGGGACGATTGCATTCGGGAAAATGACGAGGTCTGGATAAGCTTAGCCAAATGGATTCGCAATCAGCCTGAAATGATAAAGCTCATGCAACAATGAACGGCATCACCGATCTGAATGACTTACTACAATCCCTGAACCCATCAACGTGTGACGAAGAATTTGTATTCCTTTGCCGATCTCATTTCGACACACCGGACGACATTCAACAGCATGCTGTTGCGACCGTTTGGGAAAAGGAAGGACTGACGCTTGTTGTCCCAAAACATGTGGCAGACCGCAGCGAAAAGATTGATTCGATTGCCTTCCGAAGAATCACTCTGCAAGTCAATTCCAGCCTAGAAGCCGTAGGGCTGACAGCTGCCGTTGCTCAACAACTGACTCACCTGAACATCCCGGCAAATGTCATCGCCGGTTTTCATCATGACCACATTTTTGTTCCAACCTCAAAGCTGGAACAAGCAATGGATGCGCTCCAAGGTCTAGCGAATTCCTAGGACATGACTGCTCCCTGCCAGATCCACCGCAAATTCCACACTGTGGTATTTTTTGAAACGCGGGCCAGAATCTGAATCGAATACTGGCGAAACAAGATTAATACTGCGTAAGCTGAGGAGACTGGGCGCAAATCCACGTGCCCATTTGTTCCATCCCCGAAGGGCCGCCTCTTATGTTCCGACTCAGTCTGTTTGCCGCTTTGCTGTTCGCTGCGTCCACCGCTTCCGCAGATGATCGCCCCTGTGGGCCAGATCGTATGCCCCCGTTCCTAAAACGATTTGTCCCGCAAGGATTTGCAGGAGCCGACTTTCGACCGGCGTGCCGTCAACACGATCGTTGTTACGACAACCACGGCATTCCTCGCAAGCAATGTGACCAAGCGTTTCAAGCCAACATGCATTGTGCGTGTGAACAGTCTCGTTTCCCCGCGCTGTGCCGTATGGCGGCGAATCGGCGATACCGAATGGTTCGACTGTTTGGCGGAGCTCACCGAGATTAAAAAGCATCGACAAACAATCTGAATGCCAAAACCGCGGAGCGAGACAACAATCATCCCTGCTTCAAAGGATTCATTTTTTGTGCGGCGAAAATTCAAAAAGGCAGCTGATGCGAAATGCATCAGCTGCCTTTTTTTGTCTCTTCAAAGCTGAATCAGAAAGCATCTGAAAGCTTCACATCGTTGTTAGCCAAGCTGATCTTTGAAGACAGCGATACCGGCTGCCAAAGCGTCTTCGATTTTATCGATCAACTTTGCTCCAGCTTCTGCCATATCCGGCCGGCCTCCACCCCCGCCACCAGCAACAGAAGCTGCCGCTTTCACGGCGGCACCAGCGTTCAATTTGCGTTCCTTAACGAGCGACTTGCTCACGGCCGCGATCAAAGCCACCTTGCCGTCGATTTCAGCTCCAAGAACCAACGCAACGGGATCTGGGTTTTGACGAAGCTGGTCGACAAATTCTCTGAGAGCTTCACGAGTCACGTTCTCAAGCTTCTTGGAAATCACTTTCACTCCGTCAACTTCTTCTGCCGAGGCAACTAGGTCACCCACCGCATCAGAAACCGAAGCTTTCGAAAATTCAGCCAACTGTTTTTGCAACGTCTTGATCTGATTTTGTAATGCCACAACTTTGACCGGCAGATCTGAAGGCTTTGTGGCCTTCAGCAGTTGCTGAACTTCAGCCACAAGCTCGTCTGTTTCTCTGCCTTTTTGCAAAGCTCTTGGACCAGTCACAGCTGTGATACGTCGCACGCCTTTCGCAACCGGTTCTTCAGACGTAATCCGAAACAAACCGACTTGCCCAGTGTTGGAAAGATGAGTTCCACCGCACAGTTCAACGCTGAAATCACCCATCGTGACAACTCGAACTTTGTCTGGATATTTTTCCCCGAACAAAGCCATGGCTCCGCGATCGCGAGCATCTTTAATTGGCAGCAATTCCGTGGTCACTGATTCGCCTGCCGACACCTTTCGATTGATAATGTCTTCAACTTGACGAAGTTCATCTGCAGTCATCGCCTGCTTGTGAGCAAAGTCGAATCGCAGTGCATCTTCTTCAACTCGTGAACCTCGTTGAGTCGCCGTTTCACCAATCGTTTGGTGCAATGCATGGTGCAGAATATGAGTGCCCGAGTGAGCTCGGCGAATCGCAGAACGCCGGTTTTGATCCACTTCGGCCGTAACACGATCGCCTACTTTGACGCTGCCGCTTTTTAGATAAGCAACGGCAACAAACAACGCCTGCTGATGCTTCTGGCAGTCAGTCACCTGAAGTTCAACACCATCTGCAAACAGTCGCCCACAATCACCAACTTGCCCACCCGATTCGCCGTAAAATGGAGTTCGATCAAGCACAACAGCGATTGGTCCGCTGTAACCAGCAGCCACCTCGCTCACCGATTCTTTATCGACCAGCAGCCCCAGGACTTTGCTTTCACAAGTGACATCGTCATACCCAACAAATTCTGTGTCACCCTGATCCTTTCGGATCAGGTCCAGCGGGCCAGCAGACATCACGTCCACCTTACGGCCCCCACGACTAATCACTTCGTGAGCATCCATGCGAACTTTGTACTGAGCCTTGTCCACTGTGAGCCCACGGTCCGCAGCGATCGCTTCAGTTAGCTCGACAAGAAATCCGTCTTCAGTATGTAAAGTGAACGCGTCGTCGCCGCTGATTTGTTTTTTGCCAGAGGCCTTCGCAGAAGATGCACATTGATCGAAGCGACTTAAGCCTCGATCAATCGTATCCAAAAACTGACCCTCTTCTTCCTTCAAGGTGTTTTGAACACTCTCCACAGTTTCAGTCAGTTCCGGATAGGCGTCCTTCATCACATCAACGACAGCCGGAACAATTTCGAACAAGAACGGTTCCTTGCGGCCAAGCAGGTAACCTTCCAGCAATGCTCGGCGCACCAGCTGTCGAATGACATAGCTTTCGTTGTTCTTGTCAGGCACAACACCTTCGTGCAACGCAAATGTTGCAGCGCGAACATGGTCGGCAATTCGACGAATCGGTCGGCCAGTCTTGGCGTCGAATGAATAGTCGACTCCGACAACTTCAGCAGCCGCCAGACACAATGGCTTAAGCACATCGTTTTCAAAGTTGCTGAGCTTGCCCTGAAGAACGGCTGCCGTTCGTTCAAGTCCCATTCCGGTATCGATATTTTTTGAGGGCAGGGGACGCAGATTGTCTGGAGGGTTTCCGACTCGATTAAATTGAGTGAACACAAGGTTCCAGATTTCAACGTCGCCATCCATTCCAGGAGGATGGTAGAAAATTTCACTGCACGGACCGCAGACCCCATCGGGCCCATCGCTTGGAGCACTCGCAGGCCAATAGTTTTCATCTTCTTCAAGACAAGCGATTCGATCGACACTTAAACCAATCTCGTCTTTCCAGATATTGAAGGCTTCCTCATCGAACCCCCACTTGCCCTTGTAGACACTGACGGTCAACTTGTCTTTGTCCAAGGCCAACCACTTCGGATCTGTAAGGAACTCCCACGCCCAATGTATGGCTTCGCGTTTGAAGTAATCCCCAAATGAAAAGTTCCCCATCATTTCGAAGAATGTATGGTGATAAGCCGTTACGCCCACATTGCTAATATCACCCGTTCGCAGACATTTCTGACAGGTTGTTGCTGCGGTGAAGTCCAGCTTGCCAATCCCCATGAACTCGTTCTTAAACTGGTTCATGCCCGCAGGCGTGAACAGAACGGTGGGATCTTCCTTCGGAACCAAAACATCACTGGGCCGGCGAACGCAGCCTTTGGATTCGAAGAAAGACAGATACTTTTCGCGGAGTTCGTTAGTTTTCATCAGCGTGAATCAGCACAGCAAAACAACAAGAATTTCAATGGTTCACAAACGCGAACCTGACCGAAAGTGTACCGAATATCATCGTCACTGCATGGCCGATTCGCACTGCGAAAGGTGTCTCGCAAAGTCGAGATTGCCAGAAACGCCAAGAATTTCCACGCAAACCGCGACTAAAAATGTCAAAACCTAAGCGATGATCGCTCAACTGCCCGTCAGCAAACAGCGTTCTGATCCACTCGCCAATAAAAAACGCGTCAGTGAAAAAGAATCACTGACGCGTTGGAGCGTTGTTCAATTGCAGCAACAGCCAGAAATGGCACCAGCTGAATTTTTCTAACCCTTAGCTTTCACCTTGGTATCCGCTGCACCTTTTTCTGAGGCAGTAGGTCCAGAAGCTGCCGTAGCAGGCCCCTTGGTTGGAAATCCTTTCGCAACCAGAATCTTGTTGCGGATCTCTAGCACAGCGGCAGGATTTTCTTCCAAAAATCCACGAGCCCGATCACGCCCCTGTCCCATCTTCTCTTTGCCATAGCTGTACCAACTGCCACTTCGGTCGACAATTTTTGCTTCCACGGCCAAGTCCAACAGGTCTGCCTCCATGCTGATGCCGCCAGAGTTATACATGTCGAATTCAGCAATCCGAAAAGGTGGAGCGACTTTGTTCTTTACGATCTTCACTCGCATACGAATACCGATTTGAGTATCGCCATCCGTCAACGTGCTGGCTCGTCGAACGTCTACGCGAGCTGAACTGTAGAATTTTAAAGCTCGACCACCGGGAGTCGTTTCTGGGCTGCCAAACATGACTCCGATTTTTTCACGAATCTGGTTGATGAAAATCACGGTCGTTTTCGATTTTGCGATCGCTCCGGTCAACTTTCTCATCGCTTGAGACATCATTCGAGCCTGTAGGCCGACATGAGTGTCGCCGATTTCGCCATCAAGTTCCGATTTTGGAACCAAAGCAGCCACTGAGTCGACCACGATCAAATCAACGGCATTGGACTTAATCAGCATCTCGGCAATCTGCAGCCCCTCTTCACCATAGGACGGCTGAGACACCAACAGGTCATCTAAATTCACACCAATTTTTCGAGCCCATGATGGGTCCAAAGCATGTTCCGCATCAACAAACGCTGCGATGCCACCATCTTCTTGAGCACTGGCAATCGCATGCAACGCCAGAGTTGTTTTACCGCTGGATTCCGGACCGTACATTTCGATGATCCGTCCACGAGGATAACCACGACCACCAAGTGCTAGGTCCAGTGATAGCGCGCCTGTCGGAATGCCGGGAACTCCTGCTGAATCCGCTGTGGAATTCAGCTTCATGATCGAACCCTGACCGAATGTCTTCTCGATCTGGCCAACTGCGTTTTCCAGCATCGCCTTGCCGTCACCGGTGGGCTGAGTCTTCGCGATTGCGTTTTTTGCTCGGGCCTTAGCCATATCTTCAGTTCCTTTTGTCGATCAAAATTTCCGTCGCCGCAATCACACGCAGCGTTCCGGAGAAAATGCCCCAACGGGTTCATTTCGTGAATGGTTTGTTCGTTTCAGCCCGCGATGAGTCAATCGTTGCCCTGACGGTTCCGTGTGTTGCATGAGAATGAGACTCGAAAATTCCACACCTCACCATCGGGTAAAACACGCAACCAGCACACATTGGGAAGGATAGCAAGTTTGTACGGCATCAGGAAACCGAGCCATGCCACAGAATTGCAACCACAACCGTTTCTGAACTGAAGCTTCGAAAACCCAGCATCTTCCAAACGAAGGAAACCTTTAGGTATCAAGAACAGTCATACGAACTGCCCCAAAAACATGGTGTTTCAACTGAGCCAACGGGAACTGACTTTGATTCCTCTGAGCAAGCTCAAAACCAGCTCTGTGCCTTGCAGTTACGACTGGCTAAGTTTTCGCAGATGAGTCCACGTAAACAGCCCCGTGTTATGACCGTCAGACCAACCGATCTTCAAGGCATAGTTTCCGGCCAGCTGCACAGATTCCGCTTTAATGTCCTCTGAAACAGTTTCCGGTTGCAGAATCTGTCTTCCCGTATTTTCGTCGACACACGAAGCACAAGGACAAGCTCGACGCACATTCGCAAACGTAAGTCGACTCACGTCAGCATTCGACCACACAAGTTCCAAGACACCTTCTTTTTGGTGAGCTCTTACGTTTTCAGGAGTTTCCATCACAGAGTTCCTTCTGATTCTTCGTTCAACTGATCTTCATCTTCAAGGTCATCTTCAAAGCCTTCATCTGGAGCATTGGGATCGAACTCGACCATCACTTCAACCAGCATTTCAACGAAGTCTTGGAGATCTTCTGCAACGACCTCAAAAACCACGGACTGATGATTGAATTGCATCACACACGGCTTGGGCTCATCAACGTCTAAGCAGTAATAGTCGCCTTCGCCCGTTTCACCAATCACCAAAAGCTGATCAGGCCAGAAGTGCTCGATTCCTTCGGGATCAGGCACAGATCCATCTCGAGCTTCTTGATTGATCTCCAGAACACTCGCCAAATCGCGAATCAGTTCGACGTCTTCGATCATGCCTTCAGAATCTGAATCATCAATGGCTCGAGGAATGTTCTTAAGAACCTCAGGGTAGTCGGCCAGAACTCGAAGATATTCCGATGGCAACGGCTGCCCCAGCATTGTCACAAGTTGTTCGATCGCCGCTTTGGACATCGGTTTCAAGATCCGGAAGAAGACAAAAAGCGTTAAAAGCCAAATGCTAACGCAATTCCCCCGGAAATCTACGACGACCGAGCGTTTCGGAATGGGCGAGAATCCTCGGACTCAACAGAGTGGCAACCGTTGACATAAAGGTCGCTCACCCTTTCAATTTTAGGTGGCTGTGAATCAGCCACTGTTTATGAAAACGTCACTCGAATGATGACGGTGAACCAGAGCCGGTGTGCAAGAAGCTGGCACGCCCGTTTTGACTTCAGCGTCAATCCAGTCCGTAATGTTTGACTTCATCCCAGTACTTTTCGAAGTCGTAATCTGGGCTGTTGTCGACATCGTGACAGGTTTCACACATGCCGGCCTTTGCAGCTTCTAAAGTGACTCGAACGCTGGCTCCAATATCGCCTTCAGCACCGTCATCAGCCAATTTCACATGAGCACTGCCTGGGCCGTGACAGTTTTCGCACTGATTGCCTCGAAGCAATTGATCCAGCATCTTGTTCTTTGGTAGCTCGGCAAACTCTTCGTTAATAAACCCGCTGCGATAGCGAAAATACTCCTGAGGATTCCAACCCGTCACGTGACACGATAAGCACTCGGGATCGTGCATCCGAGCAATGCCGTTTAGGCGTTCAAATCCGATCCGCTTGTGAACGGGATCAAGACTTTCAAAGCCATGAGCATGAGGAGTCTTCTCCCAAATTTCAAAAGCCGTGCTATGACACTCACCGCATTTGTCAGCTCCGACGAACGTGTTCCCCGATGGATGAGGAGCTCCAACGGTATCAGCAACAACAATTTTTTCATCTTGCAAACGCTTTTGATAAGACGCCATCAAGGCCACCATGGACTGTGTCTCTTCAAAGTCATCTCGTTCCAAAGCAACCAATTGGTACTTCAGTTTCTGTTCTGCCGCATCGGGATAATATGCAAGCACACCAGCATGCTTGCCCTTTCGGCCTGCTTCAATAATCAAAGTCTTGCCGACAGATTTTGGAGCCGCGCCAGGATCTGGGTCACCGATGCCTTCAGCCGTCAGCACCACATCAAAACCCGGTACATCTTTCGCCAACTGCATTGATTCTTCCACAGTTGATTGAGACAGCAGAATTCGAATGTCGACCTCGGCGTCGTCGAATTCTTGCATGATCTTTTTCAAACCCGGTACCGGTTCAGTCCATGTGATATCAGGATGTGGAAGAACTCGTTTTTGAACATCGTTGCTCATGACACCAGTCACACCAACCTTTACACCGTTCTCGACAAAGATCCGTGAGGCTGCCGGAGTCCCCAAATCTGCGATGCCATAAAACTGAAGGTTGGCGCTCAAAAAATGGATTGAATCTTCAGCATCAGTCAGGTGCTGAGTCAGCAGAAATTCGGGCTTCAGATTCAGTTCATCAATCCCAATTCCAATGGCCGCGTACTTCAGTTGCTTCAATGCTGCCAAAGTCGTTTCGAACTTAATCTGAGACTGCCGAACGGATCGACGAGACAATCCACCCACATCAAGACCTCGCATCGACCAGCCAGCACCTGTCAATTTTTGAAACAAGTCGGCTCGACGAGACATCCCACCAAGTTGATTTGCCGTGCAACCACATGGTTCGAAAAAACCATGCATCTCACTGGTCAACATGAGACCCACTTGAGGAGCCTCCCAGTCTCGCCAAGGCAGCACTCGTTTCGCCCGAATGCGTTCCGCCACAGCTTTTAATTGTGAAGCATCTGATTCTTCAGCCTGTGATCCATCAACACCTTTGGAACCGTCAACAGAAGGCTTCGATTTTGATGAGACCACATTTGGCGACGCTGCCGCTGCTGCAGAAGGCCCTTCATTCGGTCGCGTTGCGGCTGAGCCCGTTTCCTCTAACGTCTCGCTGCCAATTGATTCCGCAGGTTGCTGAGCAGCATCGTCGCCAGCAACAACTTGCCCACTGGAAGACACATCTGTCGACGAACGATCACCTTGCGATGATTGCGTCGTAGAATCAGCACAGCCTGTCAAGAAAAAAGTGAGCAACGGCAACATCAAGACGCGCCACGGCCGCCCAGCAAAACGAGACGGCTGATTGCTCTTGCACAGCTGACAGTCACTGTTTAACACGATGAATTTCATGAGAAAATCTCGACAATTCTTGGCCCAACACGACGGCATCATCCACGTGATTCGACCACATTCGCCGAAGGTTGCAGATCAAACCTGTAGTCTCCCTGTTCAACGTCAAAACAACCTCAGACACCATGCTTCAAGCAGCCTCTTAAACGGCCGCCTAAGATTTGGTTTCGATGGGTTTTGGCGTACGTCGGCAAGTTACAAGATCGGCACTCTTCGCGAAATAGCAAAGACAACTCACATAGGCTGAGCCGTTGACTTCTCAGCCTCAAGACGAGCGATAGGTGACGTCCAGTTCCAGCACTTTTTGCTCTGGATGATTCGTTTCCAATCGAAGCTGGACGGGCCTTTTGCGATCCCGAATCCCTTTTTGCACACCCGGAGGAACCGAAACTTTCAGCAAATAACGTCGATGATCTTTTCCAACCGGCTGCAAGTCGATCGTCAAGAAAGAAGGAGCTTCCGATACGTCTGTGATTGTTAAAGGCTCGTCCAGATTGTTAACCAGCAACATAAGAGTCGCATCTTGACCCTCAGCAGCCGAAAACCCGCCCATACGTAGTGTGGTATCTTCCTTTGTGAATACTGCACCAGGAGTTGGCAGTATTCGAATGGGCCCACTGCGCTGAGCCGTCACTGTGACTTCAATAGGCTCGTCACGGTCTTTCAGAAAAACCTGTAGCTTTCGCTCCAAAGAACCAGGTTCAAATTCGCATTCCACGGTCACATTGACTTGGAACCCATCGACCCCGTCCAATTCTCCCAGTTCAGAGACACTCAACTTTCGAAACTCTGTCGTAATGAAGTCATCTGCCGACTCAATCCGTTCGACTTCAAATTCGTCATTCACGGTTGAAAACAAAACTCCGCTGACTGTCGCTGCACGATCCTTTGCAGCTTCTCCAGCGTTCCAATTTCCAGCGGGCTGAAGTTCATATTCAGCTCCGATACGCCCCATCACAACAAAACGCAACTCTTCATGCTCGGGATCATTCGTGTAAACTGAACCACCATGCTGAAATGTAGAATCAACTCTCTTCGCATCCCAGCTGACAGTCAAAATCGAAGTTTTTCCAGGAGCAACCGTTTCCTCTGACAGTGAAAACGACGTGCACTGACAAGTTGGTTTGCCAGCTTCTAGCAGTAAATCGATTTCACCATCATTTCGAATTTCGAACGTCGTCTTCGATTTTTCGCCAAGAGCCATTCGCCCAAAACTGAACTCAGTCTTTTCAGCGATCGCTTTCGGAAGTGGCCCTTCTGTCACAACTGTTGGTTTTTCAATTGCCTTAATCGTCGCGACTTTGCTTTTGATGTAATCGTCGGGCGCAACAACGCTAGGCACTGCCGATGGATCAGATTCATCACTGCAACCTAGCAACAGAAATCCGCAACAGATCATCAGAACTGAAAAACGCTTCATCAAAACACCTCTTGCTTTTCTCTTCGTCAATGACACTCAAAACCTGCCAACCGTTCGATTATTGTCGTTCGTTACTCACTGAACTTACCATTTCGAATTGACGATTTGGTTAAGTTGCTCCAAGACGTCGCTGTCGAGATACAGTTCGGCATGTCCCCAAGTCCGATTGATTTTTTCCTGCTGCAATGCATTTTCTGCCATCGCCAGAGCCTCATGGTTCAAGCCAGCGTCATTTTGAAGCATCGCTAAGCGACTTAATGATTCCACATTCGTCGGATATCGTTCCACCGCACGCTTCATTTCTGCGATTGCTGAATGCAGCTGATCTTTCTGCCCCTGCAAATGCCAAAGACTCTCCCAGACTCGGCTTCTTAACACAAATGGACGATGACCCGTCAAATCTGCACCTTCCCAATCATCACAGGCAGCCAACACTTGCTGGGTTCCTTGCTGAATGATTCCCAAATTCTGCGCAGAATCATCCCGGACAGCAATCTCCGCTATCAGTGAATACGTCAACAACTCGGCCTTTTGCTGGCGCAATTTCACGTCGAATTGATCCGCCAATATCCCATCATCCACAATAGAGACTGCCGACCCTCGTTTCCCAGATGCCTGAGCCTGCCGGCTCGCACCTAATGCCCGCTCAGCAGCCCTTGCTGGAATCAACCCAACCACCACAACGACGACGGCCAGCAGACCAAACACCAGAAGCCCCGACCAATTCCACATGGCACCCCAACGAAATTGCCTGTCGATTTTTCGGCTTCCACCTGTCGTTTGGTGCTCCGCAACAGACGAAAGGCAATCGCAGCTGCCTCGATGCAAACACATCAAAATCAACCCAACGGCCGTAATCTGAAACGCACCAGCTCCCAGCAAATGCACAAGCAACGCCACAAAGGCTGACCGAAAAACGACTCGATCTACCTGCCAGTTTTTCACCATCGTCATTGCCAACAAAACAACGCCAGCTGGTATGACCAGAACCAAAAACCTGCCATCCGGCAATCTCAAAAATTCAGACAGCAAGTCTGCCCCGTTAAACCATTCCCACGCCACAAACAAAACAAATGCACAACCAGCGACCGCGAGTAACATTCGCGAATTGAACACAGACCCCCGACATTCGACCGGTCGCACTGCCTGCTGCTCTGCTTCTTGATCCACTGTCTGTCGAGCAACCCCTTTCCTCACTCGTCCTAAAAACGGAGTCCCCACGAAAAGCAACAGACCAATCAGGCCAAGTAATCCGGCACTGCAATATGTATCCAAAGGCAGGTTATGAGGATCTAATATTTGTTCACTGGAATCCGCCAATTTGTACTGCAAGTAAGTGTTTCGAAAGTTGCCTGGCCCTGTCCCCAACACTGCATTGTCAACCAGCAGATCTGACGTCCCCATCCAATACATCAACCGAAAACGAAGAGATCGAGGAGACTCAAGTAACACTTCTCGATCAATGGCTCCGCTGGCAACGCCTACAACAATCAAACCACTGGCAACCAAACTGACAGCAAGAATCGCCTTGCCAAACAACGCATTCGATTTACGAGCAGCACTCACCGTACTTTGGCCAACAAGACTTTGGCTTTTGGCATCATCGCCCGCTTGACGTCCAATCACCGCCAGGCTGTCACGATTGCGCCGCACGCTATTCAACACCAGTAAAATGCCAACAGCTGTGGCCACCCAAGCCGTTCGACTTTTCGTCAAAATCAACGCGTAACCAATCAACAGTGCCCACACCACGGGCAGAAAAAAGGTCGTCGTATTCCACATTCGCTTAGACTTCGAATTTGCCGTGATCTTGGAAGCAGCGACGTCCTCGAAATTGAGTTTGCCAACCAACGGCGCGGGCTGCACTGCACTGACCGCAAGGCTCATCATTCCGACCAACAACACCAACCCTGCTGCCAGAAAACCACCCAACGTATTCGCCAATGCGAATGGCCCAATCGCCTCGGAGCTATCTAACAAACGACGGCGAAACGTATCTGCCGCACTGCCTGTTAAAGGAACCTGCTCTGCCACGAGCTCGCCTTCAGCCTGCTTGGCCGCTG
Source organism: Fuerstiella sp. (assembly GCA_039974975.1). Lineage (GTDB taxonomy): Bacteria > Planctomycetota > Planctomycetia > Planctomycetales > Planctomycetaceae > Fuerstiella. Next base: position 161,662 of record JBDWHY010000060.1, read on the forward strand.
CGGCCCCAGAACCCGTCTGCTCCCAATTCTCTATCGCCGCCATACGTTCCAGATACCAGTCGGCTCGCTGCTCCCAAACCACATGGTGCTGCACAATGCCCATGATGGCAAAACCTAACGTCAAGCCAATCATCAGACGCCCACAGTACTGACGAAAAACGGCTGCTGGCCACTGCCAAAACAACACGCTTGCCGCCAAAATTGCCGACCATTCAAACGACACATTTAAGGCCGAACGACGGTCCGCCTGAATCTCAAAAACATGAGCCACCGAAAGCCAGACTCCAGCCACCACAACAAACGGAGAGAGCCGGCTTGCGATGTTCCGCCAACCTTGGTCCGGTCTCAACGCAGCTTCACTGCTGCGTGAAACTTGCCAACAACCGAACGCTGCAGAAACCAGCCATAAAATTGACCAGTGTAATCCATCGCCGTTGATTGCCCCTTCTGATGGCCACATCATGCTGACGACTAGCAGACTGCCCACAAGCACAAAGCGACCGTTCATCGACGACTACCTTCACGCTTCGTAGAATCTCGATCCGCGGAAACAAGGCCAGAACCTGTTGCCGAAGGTGCTCGTAAAGAACGGCGTCCCACTGTTTCAAGAATTGAAATCAGAATGAGAACGCAAGCAATCAAGGCAATAATTAACCAAGCTCCCGACCAGTCATTTACTCGATACAACAGCAGCGCGCCAATCCCCGTCATTAATGTCGCCAGATGAATGGTCAGCACAGCGCGAGATGGACGAAGCCCAAGTTCGACCAAGCGATGAGAAAAATGACTTTTGTCTCCTTGAAACGGACTTCGCCCGCTGCGAATTCGAATCAAGATCACAGACACAAAGTCGTACAACGGAATCGCCAAAATACACAGCGGAGCCAAGATCACATGACGACTTCCCGCTCGATCATAAAACGTGCCCATGATCGTCAAAGTCGCCAACAAGAAGCCAATCAGATTACTGCCACTGTCCCCCATGAAGATCGTGGCTGGAGGACGATTCCAAACCAAAAAACCGCTGAGTGCACCGGCGAGCAACAGCAGGCCGAAGGCAACGGTTAGCTGAGGCTGCTGAATCATCACCAGTAAAATCACAGCAGATACCAAGGACGCAATCACGCCAATTCCGGCCGACAAGCCATCCATGTTGTCCAGAAAATTCATCGCATTGGTCAACACAAGTATCCAAAGCACGGTGATCCCAAAACCAATCCACGGTTGAGCCACAAAGACTGTCGCCTTTACTCCGGACATCGTCACACCAATCGCCACGAAAAGCTGCAGCAACAATCGAGGCTTCCAAGACAGGTTCCAGCGATCATCAGCAAGCCCCACCAAGAACAGAATCAACCCGCCCAAAACGACTCCCCAAACCTGACCACTTAACTCGGGAGTTCCCTGGATTTCCTGACTCAGAAATCGACTCACAGGCACATCGCCAACACCAAGTCCCAAGACCACAGCCAAGGAAGGGATCAACAACCCGGCAAAGACGGCAATGCCGCCGCCCATCGGAGTGGGAGTCGAATGGACTTTTCGATCGCCCGGCAAATCCACAAGCCCCAACCAGCCCGCTGACTGACGAACCAACGGAGTCACCACCATCGATACCAAAAAAGCGGCGAAGAAGCCTGAAATAAGCAAACTAATCAGCATGTTGAATTCGTGTCGGCAGCAGGAAAAGAGCAGGGATTCGGCAATTCCTACGCCAAATACATAGGTTTCACCGGTGCCAATTGCCGCAATCGACGCCAATCTCAAGTTTCATTCGAGGACCTGCCGCCTTTTCAACCAGACACCTCAAAGCTCCCAAATCACCAAAAAAGGACACATTCTTGCAATACTGACAGTGGATGCAGCACCGCATTGTAAGTTTCGACACTCGAGCACCATGCACTTCCGAACACGCCTGAAAGACACAACACTTTGCCACAAAACATCTTATGACACATCACAGGTCACAAACGGAAGTTTGGCACACCAATTGCCTATCTACTTTGATCAGAAAGCAACAGTCACTCAACGACTGATATCAATTAGATACACTCTTCAAGCGGAAGCGATCTTATGAGAAGCCAACTGACTCCAAAAAGCATTCGCCGCCTGATTTCAGCTGACGGCTACATCGCATTGAACATGCCGGGCAAAGCCATTGAAGAGCTTGAAAAAACAGAAGACATGGGTCCCCTAGAAGGCCCAAGACAGTTACTTATGGGGCTTGCCCGAAAGCTAGATGGCCAGCACAGCGAAGCCATCCCGCATCTTGAACAGGCAGCCCGCACAATGCCATCATCCGCCAAGCGATTTGCTTGGAGCGAACTGGCTGGCTGCTACCGAACCGTCGGATCAGAAGGCCTCGCCGAAGTCGCCGAACAGCTTGGTGGCGACCACGAATTTGAACTTAGAATTGCTTTGCCATTCGGTGAATTGAACATCGTTTCCAGCTTTGCGGAAGAGGAATTCAACATGGCCTAGTTTGAAGCATCTCGTTGCTCGACGGAGCAACGCCTCATGCACTTCTCCGAAAAAGACTCTGGCCTCACGAACCAGAGTCTTTTTTTATGCGCTCAGTTTGTTGCGAGGTATCAGCGTCTCAGAACAGTTCACTTCATCGACAACCGTCTCTAAGCCTCACACGCCTAAGCAAACTCTACCAAGAAACGCGGTGGGCGCTACTACCGAAAGAGCCCTGTGACGACGAGATCCCCGACGATGCTTGCAACAAAACCGACTTCATCACCGCAAGTTTCACAGAAGGGTTTCTGCGGCAAGGTGCAACTTGGACGGCAATGCCGTAGCCCAGAGCTTATTGATTCAGTCCGAAAGGATCGTTGATCGAATGAGACGGTTCGGTGAACCACTTGGGTCCGGCTTCTGTCATGTAGAAGTGATCTTCTAAGCGGACTCCAAACTGATCGGGAATCACCAGCATCGGTTCACTGCTTAAAACCATGCCGACATCCAAAGGTGTCTTGTCGCCTCGGACTAAGTTGGGGCCTTCGTGAATATCTAGTCCGCAACCGTGCCCCGTGCGATGAGGCAGACCGGGAAGTTGATAGTCGGGACCATAGCCAGAACTCTCTAAAGAGGCTCGCGCCGCATCGTCGCAGTTTTCACAGGGTGCTCCGATTTTTGCCGCGTCGAAGGCTGCAATCTGAGCCGCCTTTTCAGCATCCCAAGCAATTCGATGCGCTTCCGTTGGTGTGCCAAAACAAAAGCTACGAGTAATGTCAGAATTATAACCGTCAAGTAAAAATCCGGTGTCCAACAAAACCCAATCGTTGTCTCGAAGAGTTTGCGGATCTTTCACCCCGTGAGGAAACGATGTACCCACATCGAACAGCACGATACAAAAGTAAGAACCAGCAGCAGCACCGACCTTGCGATGAGCTTTGTCGATGAAGTCCACGACTTCTGATGATGAGATGCCTGCTCTCAGGATCGACGCCGCCGCCGCGTGAACCATCAGAGTCATTTCGTGGGCTCGTCGAATCAAGTTGATTTCTGATTCCGATTTTCGACTTCGCAACGCTTGAGTCAAAGGCTGAGCGTGCCCCAATTTGACTTCTGGGTTCGCAGTCTGAATTCCGTGCACAATAAAATACGGCGTCGCTTCATCCAGCAACATCACTTTGCCGGTGGCTCCGATGGATTCAAGTGTCTGACCGACCAAAGCATACGGACACTCGTGTTCTTCCCACGCCATGATTTCAGCAGGAATCTTCCAATAGTCTTTCAGCGTATCCAATTCGAACTTAGGAGCAACGTAGCGAATTTGACCTTCAGCAGGAACGATGGCAGCCACCATTCGCTCACTGGGATTCCACTTCAATCCGGTGAAGTAATACAGGTTCGTTCCCGCATGCAGATAGACGGCTCCCACGTTTTCCTGCTGCATCATTGCCTGCAAACGCTGCAGTCGCTGCGAAAATTCTTCAACCGCAATCGGTGGCACACCACCGGTCATGTCCGACAGTTCACTAAGTGCTTGTTCGATTGTTTTGCCACCAACGCCCGCTGTTCCGTTTTGCATCAGATTTTCCAACCGTATTTTTCTGCTGTGCCATGTTCGCTTGTCGACAACCGACCTTACCGACACCTATTTACCATCAAACGCTGTTGCAATCACGGTCGCGCAGGCTGGAATGTTGATGTTACTGTCAGGTGGTGCAAATCACGAATCGTTAACATCCATCAGCCACGTGCAACGCAAGCAGATCACGGCACATGATTTCGTCAACGCGAGGGCAGGGGGTGAGGTTGCGAAATGGGGCCTTCCGGCCCGCCAGCAAAATTGGAATAGGGCAATTGCACGGGCACAGTCCCGCCACCGGTCGCCAACGGAACTTCTTGAAACACACTTGTGATTGGCAAGTTGGCACGAATGGGTATGTCTCCAATTTCCAGTCCCGAATCAGAAACCCAGCCGAGCGTTCGGTCGGAATTCAGTTCAGACGGATTGCGTATCGCATCCTCGACATCTGGATTCGTCCGCACCTCAACCAATTGGTGATAAAGTGTGGCAACCACATTCTTCCAAGGTTCTGAGAACACAGGAACTCCATTGGTTGCTCCGTTTGAGAAGCGTTCAGAATACACGCTTGCTGCGTAATAAATCCTTTCGCCATTCTTTCCGATGACGGAACCATGGTAGCCGCCCAGCCCGGCCTGTGAATCAACGTTTTCTGATTCCGAAGCAAACTCAGGGTCGCGATTCGTTTGCCCATTTGCTCGCGCAAATTGAGAATCTGCACGGTCTCGATCCGTCGTCAAAACAGTGCCGGACGGCAGGATCAAATTCATTACGGTGTTGGACAAGTCAAAGGATCTCAGAAAACCCTGCTGATGCAGATAGCTCACATAGCTTTCAATATCTCCTCGCGACACAGTTTTAGGAGTATGCCCAACAAGAGGATGAGAGGGCAACGCAGTCGAGCGAATTGGTTGATTGTCGAAATACTGCAACAGCACATTGTTCAAATGCTCATCGATCATCGCTAACGACAAATGACGATCGATGCGTTCCACATCGGACGTGGCCCAATCTGTATCACCACTGATGTAAAGATTCACGTAAGACAGATCGCGAATTAACTTACCGCCTCGATACTTCAAATCTTCACTCGAAGCGACTTTTGTGGACCCTTCGGAAAATTGATCAAAGAGCGGTCGACTGACGCCATGTTGCCCTCGTGATTCAAAGTTTCGTGATTCAGAAAAATGATCACGTTGAAAGCCCACTCCACGAACAGCGATTTGATTTCCATTGGGAGGCAGAGGCCAGGGACTCCAAAATTCATTGGAGTCTTCTTCTGGTTCCAACGGCGCTGGCAGAGGTGCTGTCACAGGAATCGTTGGAGGCTTGTCGGGATTCGACGGGAACGGGTCAGGCTGTGCAGGATCTGGCTGTGATAAATCTGGGGGAAAAGGCACCGAAGGTCCCGCGATTGGCCCTGATCCTGGTGTGGGCAGGGTCACGATGGGAATGCCAGGCTGTCCGGGAAATGGAGAAGGGGATGCGATGGGGTACCAAGGCGACGGTTGAGGATTGTAAATCCCAATTGGCTGTCTCGGGTACCAGTTTGGAGCGATTCCCGTCCCTGTTAACGGCATGCACCCGGGCAGTTGAGCGAACGCCCAGCAGACTCCTAGCCCTGTCAGCAATTGCTGTAGAGTTGTTTTCATGATGTATGAGCGGCAAGAAGAAGCAACGCGTTCTGAAATCCATCACTCGGCACGGCACATGCCGTCATCAAGCGAATCGTTGAGATCCAGATAACACGACGAGAGAAATTCGCTGACGCAAAAAACGCCTTTGAGAAGGGAGCGATTTTTGCCGCAGCACGGATGAGTTCTGGCAATGTATGCAGATCAGCAAAACAGCAAAAGGCCAATCTTGCCGATACGGATAATGCCCACTTTCCTGAATGATCAAGCACCCGCCAGCCTTTAGAAAATGATTCAAGTTGCGAAGCCTTCCGCATCCTGAAATGACATTTACCAAACCTGCATGCTCAGCTAGGGTCCTATCTAAAGCGGACGATCATTAAGCCGTCCAGCAACGATTTTCTTGTGCAGTTCCTATCAAACTCAACACGATCTTGGTCCAGTGCCTGACGGCCCACAAGCCTCGGCATGACCAATATTCGTTCCCTTGAAATTGTCGAGGCTCCCGTGATTCAGCGAACACTTGGTCTTCTGATCTTGGTCTGTGTTGTTAGCACTTTAACATCGAAAGATCTGCGGGCGAGAGAATATTGCCTAAAGGCCAAATGCCAGGCTGACAAACGTCTTTCATCGGAGCTCGTGTTTTGTCGCCAAACCAAGTCCAAATTCAAAGGCGTCTGTCGCGATGGCAGAGCCGTCTATGATGTTCCGGGCTCTCAGGTGCAGTCGATGCGTTCGTTGACCAACAGTATTGATTCGGACGTCCCAGAAAGTGAACTTCGATCAACTCGACTCTTAATCAGCTATTCCGACACAAACCACAAGCCATCGACCGACACAATTAAAGCCGCCGGGCTGCGAGTGATTCAAGACTATGAAAATGGTTCGTTTTTGATTGTCGAACCGCAAGATGACTTATCCGCCGAATCCGTCGGTGCGCTGATGGCTGATCATGCTGTCAAGTACGTGGCTCCAGACTACATCATGTCTGTGCCTCATGACACTCAAGCTGGAGACGTCCGTCCGCTCGCCACCGCTTCGGCACCTAACGATCCAATGCTGGATCGGCTTTGGGGCATGCAAAACTGCGGTGCCACAACGGTCTGGCCTAGTCGTCGTGATGCCACAAAAATCATTGTCGCCGTCATTGACAGTGGAGTTGACTACAGACACCCGGACTTGCAGGCCAATATGTGGTCGCGCGGGGGACAAGTGGGATACGATTTTTACGACGAAGACAATGATCCGATGGATGAGCAAAATCATGGCACTCATGTGGCCGGTACGATTGCTGGCGTCGGAAACAACGAAGTGGGAGTCGTAGGTGTTGCTTGGAAAACGCAAATCATGGCGATGCGATTCTTAGGGCCCGATGGTTCTGGGGCAACTTCTGATGCCGTCAGATGCATCGACTGGGCAGTCGCAAATGGAGCCCACATTCTCAACAACAGTTGGGGGGGCCCCGATTCGTCACCCGAACTTGTTGAAGCCGTTGCTCGAGCTGAACGACAAGGCGTGCTGTTTGTCGCCGCAGCTGGAAATACGGGCGGGACTGGAAACAACAACGACCAACGGCCCAGCTACCCATCGTCTTTGCGCTCAAAGAATGTCATCGCAGTGGGAGCAATTGATGAAAACAACGCACGTGGATCATTTAGCCACTATGGCAGGCAATCGGTAGACATCGGAGCACCGGGAGTCCAAGTCTTAAGCACCACTCGAAACAACACATATGAGAGCTTTAGCGGAACGTCGATGGCCGCACCTCATGTCGCAGGAGCCGCAGCTTTGGTTTGGGCCAAAACCTTCCAAGACCCATCTCAAGACCCAGACCAAATGGTCAAGGTGCGAGACCTGATCTACGAGAATGCTCGACCGGTGCCAGCTCTTGAGAATTTCTGGGGACACACGGCTCCCGCTAAGATCCCCGGAGGTGTTCTTGACATTTCATTCTTAGCTCAAACTCCGCCAACAGATCTTCCGCCCACCGAAATTCCTCGGTTGCGGTTCGTCGAAAATCGCATGATCGTAGACCCAGCTCGATTACGTTAAAAATATAGCATTTTAAGAATGCAAGAGCCGTCAAATTCGCTGTCGTCAAACACTCTCACAGATCGAACTTACCATGTGGAAACTGGTCGCTGGAACAGGTCTTGCACTCGTCACATTGGCCACAGCAATGGCTGATAATGCGACTGAAAAGCCAGACGTCACTGTGGAATTTTGTGGCCGAATTCGTCATGGAGTCATGGTGATTGGCGGCGAATGTACGGGCACCACGATTGCCGTCAATCGCATGACGTGGGAAATTCAATTGACCAGTGATGCTCAGCAAAAGTTTGCTCAACAGCACCACAAAAAGTCGGTGGTTGTCACTGGAACTCTGAAGAAAGTTGTTGGCATCGAAATGAAAGATCGTTGGATCATCGATGCAAAAAAACTGGTGCCGCAAGACCCAGAGAAACACAAACTTGGCGTGAGAATGATTATCGTAGGAAAGCTACAGCCAACAAGCTCGAAAGACACTCCCGCTGCGTTCATGACAATTGATTCTGGAGGCCAAGTCTGGTCAATTGACTTATCGGCCAACCCAAAACTGAAGGCCACGGCCTCATCACTGGTTGGCGAATCTGTGTGGGTGATGGGAAGCTTAAAACAGCCCGCCGAACAGAATCTCACCCAAGAAAAGTCTGGCGTGCCCCCGATTCTTTACGTAAGCAGCTTGAAGAAACAGACAAGCGATTCACTGAATCGGGACCGCAACCAGTAGCGCAGAACGGCGAAGCCGTTCCGACATCGCCGATTCGAATCAGCACAAGATTCAGACTATTCACGGGGTCCCGGAATCAGGTTGCGATGGAGATAATCTGTCATCAACGATCGCAGATGCAGAGTCGTGTTTTTGCCCTCACGAATCGCATGAGATCGATTTGGGTATGACATCATTTCAAACGTCTTGTTGTGCTCAATCAGCTTATCAATGAGTTGTTCCATCGTCGCATAATGGCAGTTGTCGTCTCCGGTCCCATGAATCAGCAACAGATTACCTTTCAGCTGATCGCAAATGTGGATTGCTGACCCGTTTCTGTAGCCATCCGCATTGTCTGCAGGCAGCCCCATGTATCGTTCTTGGTAGATCGTGTCGTAGCCAAGTTGGTCAGGGACAGGCGCAATTGAGATTCCCGTGGCATACAAATCTGGGTAGCGGAACATCGCGTTCAAGGTCATCGAACCGCCGCCACTCCACCCCCAAATACCAACTCGCCCTGCATCCAAGTGCTCATGGTCACTCAGTACTTTTCGGACAGCCGCGGCCTGATCAACGGGAGCATCAATTCCAATTTTCCGGTAGATACTTTTTCGCCATTCGCGGCCTTTTGGAGCCGGAGTTCCACGATTGTCAAAGCTCATGACTACGTATCCCTGTTCGGCCAACATTTGATACCACAAGTAAGTTGATCCCATCCACTTATCCTTCACCGTGGTACCGGCGGGCTCACCATAAACATAGATCAACAGTGGATATTTCTTTCCGGGCTCAAGAGCGGCAGGTTGAATGACCCAAGAATCCAGCGTAACGCCATCACTCAATTCAACCTGTTGAAAACTGGCGTCTGCCTTACAAAGCTTTGAAACTTGAGCGACCAATTTTTTGTTGTCTTCAAGTACTCGTACCGACTCATGGCTGGGCAATGAAATCAGATCTGTGACGGGCGGAGATGTCAGACTAGAATACGTGTGCACAGCAAATTCATGATCCGCAGAAATCCGATAGCTGTGACTTCCCGCTTGCGATTCTGGAGAAATCCGTTGCCAGCCAGAACCATCTAAGCTTGCTTGATAGAGGTACAGTTGAGTCGCATTGTCGGGCGAGGCAATTACGTATGCCAACTGTTTGCCTTCGTCAACTGCCAACAATTCAATCGCATCGACGTTGGGTGGAGTGATGGGTTTGCGTTCTCCAGAATTGCTATCAACAAGATAAATTCTACGCCAGCCGTCTTGCTCACTCACCCACGTGAAGTGAGCACCATCAGACAACCAAAACATCTCGTCATGGACATCAACCCATGCGTCGTCTTTTTCTGTCAGCAGTTTTCGAGTCTGCCGCGATTCTGAATCCCACAACATCAGGTGATTCGTGTTTTGCAGCCGGTTAAAATGCTGAAGCACTAATTCGGCCACGTCGCCTTCTTGTGATGGAGCCCATTCCATTCGAGCGATGTAATGTTCACGGGGGTCACCATTCAAAGGAACCCAACTGGTGTTTGCCGTTGCCACATCAACGACTCCGATACGACAGGCAGAGTTTTTCTGTCCGGCTTTGGGATAAGTAAATGTGATCAGCTTAGGATATCGACTGGCCGTGTTGTCGATCATTGTCATTTCAGGAACACCCGTTGTATCAAATTGCCAATATGCAATTTGACTTCCATCCGGACTCCAACGAAACCCATCGCGAATGCTTAGTTCTTCTTCGTTCACCCAATCTGATGTTCCGTTGATGGTGTGCTTGCTTTCCGTTTTTGTCAGAGCTTTCGTTACTCCAGAAGCAATCTGTTCAACATAGATATTCCTGTCGTACACATAGCCAACAGATTTCCCATCCGGTGAAAACTTGGCGAACATCAATGATGATTCCGGACGGTCACCGCCCAATTGCCGAAGCGTGCCAGTCGCTCGATTCAGGACCCAATAATCGCCTCGAGTATTCCGCCGCCAGACTCGCTTTGTATTCGTAAAGATCAACACGTGCGATTTGTCGTCCGTGAAGGAATAAGACGAAACAACAAGAGGCTTCGTGCTGTCATTGGGAATCAGTTGTGATGACGAAACCAGAATTTCTTGGCGACCAGTGACCGCATCTAACAAGACAATGTTCTTGCCATCAGATGCTTGGCCCGGCTGAGATTGCTCTGTGACGTCCTGCTGAATGGCATACGTGTGGCCTTCGTTCGACCACGCGGGATCGAATGTTTTTGCCGAAAATTCCTTCGTTCCGTAGATCGATTGAATCGTTAGTTTTTCAACATCGGATTCTTGAGCAAACGTGGTGTTCGCGCAACAAGTGGCAAATAAAATCAGCAAGCGTGGCAGCAAGTAAGTTCTCATCGTGAATGTCAGCAGCAAATTGGATCGGTGCGAAATTTGGAACAGCCAGAAAGCTTAACGCCGAAGTCATTCCACCGCGAACATCAGGCCGCAAAGTGATTCTGAATTGGTGAACAAGAACATCCTTCACCGCCATTCCGTGGACGTCTGTCAATCGACAACCTCACCCCTAGAATATCTTGAGTCGTCTGCTCATAAAAGATGCCCCACCGTGCTGGATCATGGCATTCTCATCGATCAACCAACAGCTGGTTGGCACCGCCGGATGGGTCACGCAAAACGAGCCTTGCTGTGTCGGCTAGGAAGACGGCGTCGGTGGAATCGAGCGACAGCAAGTTTTCGCGTTCAAGAATCTGGGACGGCAATCGGCATTCGTTACTGCATTAACAATTCATCGGCAAAATTTACCGAACAACGCGATGACAGTCTTCCAAGATCCGGCCATGTATCAGTTGCGCAACACCTGATGCAAAGGCTGCCGAGCAACCATTTCACCAGCAAATTATCGGTCATTTACAAATTATTCCTTGCTGAAGCGACTCACCCACGTGGCATGGTATTGCCGATGACCACCAGTGGGCCAACCGGTAAACTCTTTCACTGGTCGGATTGAATAGATCGTCAGTTTTCGCTCTTCGATGGGTCGAAGTTATGAGTGACCGCCGCTTACAAATTGCATCCGTATGTCTGATTGCAGTTGTCGCATTCTCAGGATGCCGCAATCGCCAGCATGCTCACGTGTTAGCCGACACCGACCAAGACATCGTGGGCAGCCACGAAGCCGGAGCCGAAACGTGGAAGCCATTGATCCAGGAATCTGTGAGCAAGCTGCTTGGCCGAGCTCACTCAGACATTCACACAGTGTCTTACGTTGACGGTCGAGGAGTGCCCGTACGGAAGGTGTGTTTTGTTGGAGTTGAAAACAAGAGCGCTGAAGCAATTGGTGATTTCCGAGAACAAATCTACGAACACGTTGATTCTCTTGTCGGTCAATCAGACCAGTTTCGCATGATTAGTCGACGGTATGTTGAAGCTGCAATGGGCGAGTGTCGTTGCGATCCAGCTTCACTGGTACTGCCTGCTCGTCAGGCTCAACTGCAAGCCGCTTTGGAACGAGTCGACCAACCTTTCGACTTTCTACTGTTTGCACAGATCACTTCTGGCACAACTCGTAGCAACAAAAGTTACCAACGAGACTATCTGCTGACTCTGGAACTTTTGGATATTCACTCTGGCGAATCTCTGAAGGAATCAGCCGAACTTCGCAAGGGCTACCACAAATCAAAATTCGGCGAACGTAAACTGTACGGGCGATAGTCTAAAAGCGACTCAGCCACCTCTTTCCACGCTGACCGCCTAGGCTGGCAAACACAACGGCCTCTTCTGTTTGAAATTCACGATGGTGATCAAATCGAATAGCCAGCAGATCGAACAGTCAAACGGCTGGATCAAGCCGCAAAACGAAACGGCTGCGTCAGTCAGCACCATGTCTCCTTGTGCACTCCATGCACTGTGGGCGATCTTGGTGTCGGCAGCATTTCTGACTGGTTGCCAATCCACAGCGGCACTGCAGCAAGCCGCCACGGCACATTTTGATTCTGGCCACCCGCAGCAAGCCATCAAAGCTCTGACTGACGCCAACAACAAGCGGCAATCAGAAACAGAAATTCTGCAAGCAGACTTAGCTATCGCAGAATTGATGGCGGGCAATGCCAAACAGACGGAAAGGCAACTGAAGCAAGTTCAGGAAGAACTGGACTACTTGCTTCAGAAAGATCTGAAAGAACAAGCTTTGGCTGTCCTTTCAGACAGTCGCTCCATCGCGTACAGCGGTCGAGACTTCGAAAACGGAATGATCCGAAATCTTCTAACGCTATCCAGCATGGTTTCAGATCGCCACGACGCTTTCGCATTCGCCAGCCAAGCCATGGAAGTTGTCACTGCTGACCTGCAGCAACAAAGCTTGGTGCATCAAACTGTCGATCAACTTGCGGAACCACTTCCGAATTCCGGTCCATCCATTTCTCCAACAGTGACCGTGAGTCATCAAGCAAACACATCCCCTCGTGGAAACCTTGAACCAAGAAAGTCGGCCCACTCACTGTCTGCGTACCTTCACGCTCTAGTCCATTCAGAAAGCGCCCTAGACCGAAAGCTCACCCAGAATAGTGTTCAGCAAATCGACTACTGGTCGACGGAACTTAACAAGCCGCCGTCTCCTGCATTTGGCACGCTCACGGCCAAACAACACGGCAGCCTGCATGTCATCACGTTGACAGATCGAGTAACAGACTGGATTCCCGAAAATGCACTGCCCACATCTGCCTCCTTATTACTGGCTGATCAAATCTTGAGTGCCACTGGCAAGTATTCGCTTCCACCGACGGTCGCTCCCGTCAAGATTGCAAAGCCTGCTCGTCAGAAGTGTGTGAATCCGTTCGTCACTTCAGTCCAAATTGCCAACCACACGCCCATGCTTCGCAGCCAGTCGTTGATTGACCTAAATCATGCCGCGTGGGATTCGTACCAAGCCGATCGAGACAAACAACTGGCCACAGCTGTCGCTCGAAGAATCGTTAAGAAGGGCGCCATCTACGCCACCAAAGATCAGCTTTCGGTGCAGGGGGGAAGCGAAATTGACGCCGTGCTAAATATTACAGGAGTGATCTGGGAATCACTGGAGAAAGCGGATACTCGACATGTGTCATTATTGCCCGGCAGAATTGAAGTCGTAAACACGGCTCTTCCAGTCGGCCAGCACTCTGTGCAGCTCAGCGCCGTCTCAATGCAAAGCAAATCGAACGAGGCGAAGCAAGCAGCCCTAGCAGCCGTCAGTGTGCCCGTGACGATTCAAGATGGGCGCAACACAGTCATTCTGTGCTTCCGCATCGGCAACCGGTACGTGGGCAATATCCTGATCAACGATGGAACCGTGATCCCGCTGACGTCCAGTCCGTCACTCCGATAACTTGGCCCAATGTTACCTTCCCCCTCTCCCCAATAACGAATAACGAATAACGAATAACGAATGAAGGTAGGCTTGCGGCCGAATTTGGCCAAACAGCGGACTCAGCAATTCTAAGGCAATCACGCCAAACGTGACAAATTGAAACAAGCTTAAACAACCGGTGAGTGATGGCCGTCTTGTCATCACGCGATGCTGTTTCAAAAAGACGGCGACGTGTTTGAGACCATCTTTGTAATCAGCTGAACCGCGTCGAAAATCCCGCGGTGCTGAGCCCGTTCAATGCGTTGCGACATCTCAAAATCGCCAAGAACTTTGCGAACGGCTTGGTCAACAAAGTCAGGAGATTCGCAGGCAACACCGGTCCCATTTTGAACCACCCACTGTTCGTTGGCCCCTTGAACAACATTCAAACCTCGGCTCTTAATAAACACAAAGGCTGTTCGCGTGATCACAGCTTCATTCAATGTCATCGTGCCCGGTTTGCCAATCAGAAATTCGGCAATTCGATGAGCGTCCACAGGAGGATCTTCCGTAAAGTTTAAGGCAGCTAACGGAAAGGGTGTCTCAAGAGCTTTCACTGAATCATGCAGTTTCTGGTTGCGGCCACAAAGACAAATCAGATTCACGGGGATCCGGGCTCGAGCAATTTGTTTCGCACAACGCAGCACATTGACCGTGCCTTGCCCTCCGAATGAAATGATTCCAGTGGGCAATGCCGGATCCAGGCCAAGGTCGACCAAAAACTGGTCTCGATCCAATTCAGAGTCTGCGTAAAACCGAGGATCGACAATCATCCCACTCAGTTCGTTGATCTCGTCGGCAGGAACTGCGCTGGCAAAAGCTTCGTTCTTCAAGCCTTCACACCCCAACAAGTAGTGTTGTCTGATTCGAGGCTGAAACCAATAGCCGGAAACCATTTCGCTGTAGTCGACAGGTACGGTTATGCACAGCACGTCAGGATGAATACACCTTGCCGCTTCATACACAATGGTGTGCTTCATGGGTGTCACGGAAATGAGGGCATCAGGAGCACGATCACCCCAAAAATTGGCTGTCCACTTCAACAGAAATCGAAAGCACGAAAAGCGAGTGATTAAGCGTGCGAAGGCAACCCATAGTTTGATCGACGTGCAAAAGAAAAAGTAACGTTCCCGTTTCATGCACCCATTGAAGAAGAAGATCCCAAAATTGTAGATCCAACCCAGCAGCCTTGTTTGATGCTTCAGAACATCACCCAAGTCAACACACCGGACGTCCCATTCTGGCGATCGATCTTGCAGCCCGTGCCGGAGAGCTTCGGCCGCCGATTTATGGCCAGAAGAAGCCTCGAAATAAATGATGTCCACTCGTTTCATGAAACTCGTTCCGTATCCAAACTGTCCTCCCGCCCTAGCTGAGAACGCTGCCTGAGAATCAACGGCCTGCCGACTTCGTCATCGGCGATCATGACTTTCGAATGGCCAGATTCTTCGATGGTCCTGATGATTCTGTTCGTTTTCCTGATGATGCAAACATCGAGAAGGAGATCATCAACCAACCTGCTCACATCAGCACTCACCTATCAGTGGTGTCGCTACGAAATCTCATGCCCCTCCGAACCCTCCTCGCATACTGCACTCTTCGTCACTGAACAGACGAACGGCTATCATCTTCGAATGCACTGCTTCCACCTCGAAACAACCAAGCGACAGCCTGTTGTCAGCCAGCAGGTTGATGGATTGAAGCTGTCAGTGCACAAGCCTGCATGCTTCGCCCAACAATAGAACCTGACCGAAGCTTTGGATGCCACGCAGCCCAACACGCAAAGAACAAACGATTTAGCCTCTGGATTAGCTTGTGAGGCCAAACCAAGCAGACTTCTGCTCGGAACATTCGTTTGACTTTTCATACACTCGAAAGCCAACTCCGAAATCAGAATTGCGTGAGATACGGCTGAAGCTCGAGAACCTGAACGGATGATCAAAGATGCATTGTTAAAAGTCGATGAGTATCGCGTGAGTGATGTCGTGATGGCAACAGGACGCCACTATGGTCGACCTCCAATCTCGCTCCAGTCGATTTTTGAACCCCGACTTTCACGTTTTGCTTACCGGAGAATTCAAGTTGTCTCGTTCATCTCTGAAGTCTCTTTTGTCAATGGCCGCTTTCGTGATCGTTGATGCCAACGCGTCCGGGTTTGCAGATTTGCCCACCGTGGCCCCAATCGCAGTGACCTCTGGTATGAACGGATCAGAAGACGTGGCAGATGATGCCTGTGTCTGGATCCACACAAGCAATCCATCCAGCAGCGTGATTATCGGCATCAACAAAAGTGACGAAGTACACGGTGGGCTGTATCTGTTCCACTTGGATGGCAGTCCGTTGTTGACCAATGATCAATGGGTGGTGAATTCCAACTGGTTTGCACCAGGCAAAAAACTGAACAACGTGGATAGTGTTTCAGGTTTCCCAGCGGGAACTGAAAAATGGGATCTGGTCTGTGCTTCCAACCGCACAGATCGATCGATCGACGTCTTACGCGTCCGCACAAAAGGGGGAAACTTCGACACGCTAGAACTGGTCGGAAGAATCCCCATCGGACCAGGCTTTGCCCCAGAAGACGATGCTCCGTACGGAATCACCATCGCAGATGGTTCGCAAACAAAGGTCTGGTCTGCCATCGTCAGTGACAAATTAGGGCGAGTCGCACAGGTTCAGTTGAAGTTCGACCCAAACGGAACAGCGACGAAACAAATCACGGGGCGTCGATTCGACAATGCAGGTCGCCCGTGGCAAATCAGTGAAACAGGGTGCCCCATCGAAGGCATCGTTGCTGACCCAGTCCACCAAGCAGTTTACATCGCAGCTGAAGATGAAGGAATCTTTCGATACCAGTTCAACCACGGAATGCTCGCCATCGAAACCAAGGTCGTCGTGGACGCCGTCGGAACGCGCCTTCAAGCCGACGTCGAAGGACTCACAATGTACAAGCATTCTGATGGAACTGGATACCTACTGGCTTCTAGCCAAGGATCAAATCAATACGCTGCTTACAGTCGCAAGCATGAACAAGGGCAGCCCAACCAACACGTTTCAAACTTTCAGATTGGCCAGACCGACCGCTTCGATGCCGTTCAATCGACCGATGGAATTGACGCTGTGTTTGGGAACTTTGGTTCGCTGTTTCCAAAGGGCCTGTTCATCGCTCACGATGGAGAAGGCATGTCGCCAACTCATTACAAGATCGTTCCTTGGTCCAACGTTCAATCAGTGTTAAGCAAGGCAGTCAACAACTAAGAATCTGTCAGGATTGCTCCGTAGCAGCAAAACTCATCAACAACTTCGCCTTGGTTCATGCACGATCGAGAGCTCTGAAGATTCTCGCCCCAGAATTGAATTCTGACTTCCGTGATTGCCAAACGATTCACCTCCGAGCCAATGTGAAGCTTAGCTGGTCGTTGAAAAAGGTAACCCGACGCGTGGGCGAGGGATATCGGATGTGCAGCACCTCAGCACCTCAGCACCTCAGGGTTTCGGGGGGATTCATCCCTCACTGACGCGCCGGGTGACACATCCTAGCTTTCTCAACGGGCTGTTGGGAACGGTTGAGGATCGATGACTTCGCAACCACGTTGCTGCGATCGAACTCCACGGCGAATCAGCTGAGGCAACTGACAACTGACAACTGCTGGTCATCATCCTTGTCAAACATTTGCAGCAGCAGGGCAGATGCCCCCTATCGATCATCTCGACAACCGCCGTCAAACTGATCGAGCAGTTCATTCCTTGTTCCAGCCACAGTGAAAGCGGCAAGCGTGCCAAAACACGGGGAAAACTGGAGATGCCACACACAGAAAAAAGCCAGCCTGAGCAGAACG
This sequence comes from Fuerstiella sp., assembly GCA_039974975.1. Lineage (GTDB taxonomy): Bacteria > Planctomycetota > Planctomycetia > Planctomycetales > Planctomycetaceae > Fuerstiella. The sequence continues at coordinate 179,272 of JBDWHY010000060.1, forward strand.
TGAATTCAAAGAATGAAACGGCAGAACGTTTGCCCCACCTGCGAACACATATTTACAAGCCATCAAACGAAAAAAGCTGCTTCAAAACATTTGAAGCAGCTTCATCGTCATGCGGCGGAAAGCAGTCGGTTAAGAGCACCTTATTTCTTGGCAGCGTCTCGTTTAGGGAGCACCCAGTCAGGTCGAGCAAAGTGGCACGTGTAGCCATTCGGAATTCGTTCCAAATAATCTTGATGCTCGGGTTCAGCTTCCCAAAAATCGCCAACCGGTTCCAATTCGGTGACCACTTTTCCGGGCCAAAGATCTGATGCGTTGACGTCTGCAATGGTGTCAATGGCGACCTGTTTTTGTTGCTCGCTGGTGTAATAAATCGCTGATCGATATCCAGTGCCTCGATCGTTTCCCTGACGATTGACCGTCGTGGGGTCGTGGATTTGAAAGAAAAACTCGAGTAGCTCGCGATAGCTTGTGACCGAAGGATCAAAATTGATTTCGATGGCTTCAGCATGAGTTCCATGGTTTCTGTAAGTGGCATTCTTGACGTCGCCGCCGCTATAGCCAACTCGAGTATCAATGATACCGGGACGCTTACGAATTAAATCCTGCATCCCCCAAAAGCAACCGCCTGCAAGTACAGCACGCTCAGTCATCTCACTTCCCTTTTCTGAATCAGATTCTTCTGGATTTGATACGGCCTGTTGAGATTCATCAACATCCGCAGCAGCCATTTGATTGTTGTCCGAGGTCATTGTTGATCCGCATCCGAGACCAACGGTAACCGCAACAAGAGCCATCATGAATTTAGAAAGCATTCCAGACCTCACAGGTATCTCCAGCAATGAATAAACGATTCAGCCACAACGTCAGACGCACTAGGACGCAAAAGTCTTACGCCCGCGTTCAGCAGATCATGCAAGGACGATTCCTAGGTGTTAACGGCTAAGAACTTGAAAAGGTTGTAGACCGTCAACGCAAACACGGACAGTCATTCTGATGACCGTCCGTGCATGAATTTCGAATTTTTCTGAGCAATCGCCTCAGAAACCGAACTCTAACGAGCAACTGTGCCAATGACGCTGATGCGAATCGGTTCTTCACGACCGGCAATTTTTACGATCAATTCATCTCGAAAACGTCCCGGAGTCATTGGGGCCTTGAATTTCACTGGAAGCACCTGCACCCGCGACACTTTTTCTGTGATCGATGCTGAAACCGAATCCTGCATCTGCTTAAAATCGACGCCCGTAATTGCGAATGGTTTTTTGCCTTTTAACACAATGCTACGAGTCGAAACCGTCCCGGCAGACATGGTCTCTAAATTCACAATTGGAGGACTCACGGCAATGTCGGGAACGACCTGACCATCAACAAGGAGCGGGACGTTCGGATTTGCGCTGTCGTTGGTTACGATCGTAATCAAGTCTCGCACTCGACCCACAGGAGCATTTTTGCTCATCAGGATTGTGAGCTTGTAGTTGATCGAACCGAGTCCCGAATCTTTCGCTTCCAAAGTTGCTTTAAGATTCGGATTGGTAATTTTGATGTCTTTGATATCCCAATCAGAACGACCAGCGTAGGCGATATCTACGACGGCCTTGCCATCTTCACCCAGATCAATGTTTCCAAATTGAATGCTGCCTGGAGTGAACACCATGTCAGTTCGGATATAGGCAGTGACAGGAATGCGAACTTCGGTGTATCGAGGCGAATTGAAGATGATGATGACGTTTGAATCTTTACGCTGTTTGAAATTCCGCGTATTCATCTTCACAGTCAGGATCGCGGTTTCACCAGGCTGAAGAACCTGCTTGTCGATCTGAGCTTGGGCACACGCACACGACGTCTTCACTTCTTGAATGACGTACGTTTGATTGTGGACATTCTTTACCTTGATGGTTTTAGGAACGTCTGTTCCGGTCGCGATGACACCGAAGTCGATCTTTTCTGTCGACATCATCGCGTCGGTAAATTGATCTGCCTGTGCGCTGGTCACTAGGGTCAGCAGGCTCAGTACACAAACCGAAAGTTTCATACAGGACATGATGACAATCCGTCACTTGTTTACAGAATCAAAGAAGCGGCCTACTCGCTGACTCGCTTAACATTAGCCCACCAGGCTGCCGTCAGAAGCAAGTTAAAAGAGCGAATCTCGGCCCAGAGCATAGCAGAACAATCGCAATGTCGAACCCGAAGTCAATGGCGCATTGCCCGCGGGAATTCAGAACTCAGCCGCAAAGCCGTCGAAGCCAGACTACGAAATCGCTTTAAATGTCGAATTCGGCCTCCGATTCAACGTGGCGTGAACCTGATTGAACAATCATCGGTATCAAAAAAATCCAACGCTCACTGTCAGCCACAGACCGTCTAGGTCGTACAGATTCACAGGCTAGATTCACTGAAAAAAGTCTCCGCGCACGAAAAAAACCCGTGAATGCGATTGCATTGGCGGGCTTCGATAATTCGTCGCGTTCAACTGTTGGTGAACGCAATGCCAGCTGCGAATTTTGCAACTGATGCTAAGACAAGCTGGTGATCAGCTTCGCCTTAACTATCTTGATAGCCGAATGTTGGCTCGCTTGGCTTTTCGAGCCTTAGAGCTTGCAGGTCGGCGGCCATGATTGGCTTTTTTCAGTTTTCGTTGAGTCTTGGCCATCAGAATCGCTTTCCAGCGTCAGATTATGAGAGAAGAGTCAGCTTGCACGCGCCTTCCAGAAGGCGGTCAATATCACTGGGCCGCGTATCGTATCGTCACTGAATCGGCTCGCAAAGCCTCAATCTTTCCTGAATTCACGATTCCCGGCATCTGAAACAGCTTTTGGGCCAATTCAGGCCGTCGTGAGACCCAAAATCAGTATTTAGCAACTCTCAATGCCTCAAAACTCTCCCAAAATCATTCTCTTCGACATCGATGGCACCATTCTCAGATGCAAAGGCGCTGGGCAAATGGCCATGGAAGCGGCCCTCACTGAAGTTTTCAGTCTTCGGCCGCCATTTCAAAATATCCCCTGTGCCGGGCGAACGGACCGAGGAATTGGCTCGAGCGTCTTCGAAACTTTTCAACAACAGGACTCAGAACAAAACCGAATCCGCTTTCGAAATTCCTACTTAAGCCACTTGCCACGATGCCTGTCTGATTGCGACGCCATTTTGCTACCGGGCATTGTCGAACTTTTGGATGCTTTAGACCGTGACCCAAACATCGATGTCTCGTTACTCACAGGAAACTATGAAGCGGCAGCCAACATCAAGCTGCAACACTTTGGGCTGCTGCAACGGTTTCAAGGGGGCGTTTTCGGTGACACTCACGCCGAACGTGATCGGCTTGCCACCGACGCTGTTGAGCAGTTTTCAGCAGCACACGGTACTCAGCTTTCTGGGCACCATTTTCTGATCATCGGAGACACGCCTGCGGATATTCAATGTGCTCGAGCGATCAACGCACCAGTGCTTGCAGTCGCCACAGGAATTCATAACAAGGCGGCATTGGAAACCGCTGAGCCTGATGTCCTCCTCAATGATCTCAGCGACACAAACCACACAATGAAGGCAATCGTAAATCTTCTGCAGACAGCATCGCGTGATCCGCTGGCCACCTAAGCAGCGAAAAAAAAATGCGAATCGAAGGATCGGCAATGAGTCCAAAATTCGAATCACAGAGAGTCAATAGCGGGATGATAAACCTTGAAGACGGACTCGAACGCCACATCTATTAACGTAAAATTCAAATTCCGTTTCCAACTTTCGAGGGTTGTGAAACTTGGAGTTCTTGCCATCGCTATTTCAGTGCTATCCAAGGCACAGTTGGCTATTCTGATCGCTCACGGCGAGCTGAGTTCTGTCTGAAGAATCATCGCCTCTTGTCTGGCTTCGGAATTCAAAGGCGTACAGCAAATGTCACCTTACCTTGCCGAGTTCATTGGTACGATGATTCTTGTCCTGCTGGGCGATGGCGTGTGTGCCAACGTAAAGCTAAACAAGACATTTGGCCACGACACAGGTTGGTTAGTGATCACCACAGGTTGGGCCATGGCCGTAACATTCGCAGTGTACCTGACCAGTGTGCACAGCGGAGCTCATTTGAATCCAGCAGTCACGGTGGGATTGGCGGCAATCGGCGAATTCGAAATGGGGCAAGTTGGAGGTTACGTGCTGGCTCAGCTTGGCGGAGGTATTCTAGGAGCGATTTTGGTGTGGCTTACCTACCTGCCTCATTGGAAAGAAACCAAGGATTCCGATGCCATTCGAGGATGCTTTTGCAACACACCCGCAATCGCAAACGTCCCTGCAAATCTTATGGCTGAGATCATCGGAACGTTTGTCTTGGTGCTTGGAATCGTAGCCATTTTGAGGCCCGACAACATGATTCCCAACACCGGATTTACAGAAGGATTTCAGCCGTGTGTTGTGGGCATGATGGTATGGGCTGTTGGGTTATCTCTGGGTGGATCCACAGGCTACGCGATCAACCCTGCACGAGACCTGGGTCCTCGCATCGCTCATGCCGTGCTTCCCATCGCGAACAAGGGAGCGTCTGGCTGGAGCTACTCTTGGATTCCTGTGGTGGGCCCGTTGATCGGTGGAATTATCGCCACCTTAATTTATCGAACACTTTGGGCTGCCCCTGTTGTGCTAAACTGACTCCAAACGTTGCCATATTTTTTAGCTCACCCCTCACCCAAACACGTAAGACAAATTGATGAGTAACGACACGTCAGAATCAGCCACACCAGAACCAGGTGGATCACTGATTTTGCGAACAATGGCAATGCCCGCAGACACCAACGCCAACGGTGATATTTTCGGAGGCTGGATTCTGTCTCAAATGGACATTGCAGGAGCCATTCTCGCAAAGGAAGTCGCCGATGGGCGAACCGTCACCGTGGCGATTGATGGAATGAAGTTTCTGAAGCCTGTCAAGGTTGGAGACGTCGTATGTTGTTTCGGCGAAGTCACCAAAATCGGAAACACGTCGATCACTTTGCACTTGGAAGTCTGGGTGAAACCCGTGCTTCGGCAAATCGAAAACGTGGAGACTCGCTTCAAGGTCACAGAAGCGAATTTCACATTTGTCGCCATCGATGACAACGGGAACAAGCGTTCCATACCCAAAGACTAAAGCGACAACCGCGAACGCTCGTCGCCTGCCTGCAAAAAGTTTGTCACTTTCTTATCAGAGCGATCCGCCCCCTCCCGTGGCTGTTCGGATTGCTTGGCCCGCTTACGACCATTGTTTCCGAAGACAGTCTGCTTCCTACGACAGTCCGTTTCGCGGCCACAAGAACTTTATCCTTCGGCCGTGTTTCGGGATCGCTTCTGGCCGAGCCAATTTAGAGGCAGCGGTGGCCGTGGTGCAAGCTGCGGCTTCCGAACGGTGTAGCAGGACGTAACGGCGCAGCAGGATGTAACGGTGCAGCAGGACATTCGGTCGCATTGCCCAAAGTGGCCGAGCGTCTTTCGAGCGGTGAATCCAGTCCGATTTCGCAGTAAAACGGCTCATTTTTGGGTTCAAGATGCTGAAACCTGACTGAATTCCAGCGACACATTTTGGGAATCTTGGCAATAAAAACGCTGATACAACAAGCTCGGTCCGCGGGTCCATGATCCACCCCAAGCCGCACAGACGTTGGCTTGGGAATACGTCATGTCAAGATCACATTGGGAAGCTGCTTCGCAGCAAAACGGTGAAACCGTTCTCCTCGAATTCGGCGTATTGTGCTCTTGAAACAGGCTGCAATCGGCGGTGAAGCTCGCCTGACGGCACACGATCGGCAGGCCATGCCGGTGCTTGTTTTTCTCTGAACGAATCGCAAAAAAAGCTGCCACCAAGTCTTGTTCGCCATATTGACCCGACTTTCCCGGGCAGGTTATGAACCACCCGAATCGTCGGCGGGAATCATTCTGCTGCCGAATCTCAGAGTACTTTTTGCAGAACGGTTTGCTGGAAGTATTCGACCAACGAACTGATATGAAATTCTGCATTAGCAAGTCGTTCGCCCCCGAGCGACGTCCCACAGTCTGAATCGATCCGGACGATCGACCAGAACCTGTCATCAAGGAGGATGTCCAAGTGTATAAGGCCATCGGATTCATCGCATGCGTTTCGGTGATGGCCGCGTCGCTGTACCTATTCAGCGGCGGTGACCCATCACGATCTCTGTCGGCCCAGACAGAAAACGCAAATGTCGATAGCTACAGTGCTGTAGCTCGACGATTCATGAACGAAGCTCGGCAACTGGCTCAGCAGGGCAAAATTCAAAAGGCTCGACGCCTTGCGGAAACAGCCGCTTCTTTGTCAGCCACGTGGAATGAAGGAGAACAAACTCCTGATCAATTCCTCGCCGCACTTGGTAAGCAGGCTGCTGCTTCTCCAAACCCTTTCGAGGCTCAAGCAAATGGCACATGGCCAGCTGCTGAAACAACGACAGAAGAAAACCCATTTGCTGAACCAGCAAATGCAAATTCTTTGTCAGTTGCCGACCTGCCTCTTCCTGAAAATGCCAGCGAGCAGATGGTCAATCGCCATCGAGCTGTTCGGTTGATGAAGGAAGCTCGCCAAGCGGCTCGAAACAAAGACTACGATGCAGCTCGAGCGCGAGTCATGCAGGCTCGTGGCTTTAAAGTGTCATGGGGTCTTTGGGAAGAACGCCCAGAACATCTCTTGGCAGAGATCGATCGACTCGATCAAACGACCACCTTCTTAGCTGCTCCGCTCACCGACGAACGTGCGTCTGCGTTTTCTGATGCACCTTCGGTTGAAGACAGCTACTCTCAGGCTCAGCAATTGCTGACTCAGGCCCGAGCTGCCGTTGATGAAGGAAATCTTAGCCGCGCAGGCCAACTGGCAAATGCAGCTGAATCTCTCCAAGCCACTTACAGCCTGTGGGAAGACACTCCATCATCAATCAAGCAAGACATTGCTCGACTGCAACAAGGTGGGGCTGCTCCTGCAGATTCTTTCCCAGTTGCTGACAGCTCGATTCCAACCAACAGATTGACTCAGCAAGCCCAACAGCTTCTGCTAGAAGCTCGAAGCGAATTGGCTGCAGGCAATCTCACGGCTGCTCGCCAAATGGCCGAGCAGGCAGCGAATCTGAATGTTGCCTATTCGCTGATGGAAGATCGTCCCGAATTGGTACTTTCTGAAATCTCGAACGCAATGAATGGCCAAAGCTTCAGTGCTGCTGTTCAAGCCCAGGCTGTCGCTGTCGCAGAACCCAATCCGTTCGCCGAATTGGAAAATGCTCCAATCGACATGACTCCGACAACATCAGTGCAAAACAGCATTGTCACTGTGGGATCAGAAGGAACAGCTTCAGAACTGCTAGATCGAGGAATGTCTGTTGCTCGTCAAGGTGATCCTGCGGCAGCCAAACAGATCCTGATGAAAGCATGGGACCAATCAGCCGAACTGAATGCTCAACAACGTCAAGCACTGTTCGGTGCGATGCAGCAACTTGCAGAATACGAAGTTGTCTCTTTGGCATCTGGTACTCAGGAAAGTCCATTCGACAACCAGCCAGCGAATCACCAGCCAGTCAGCGATATGGATCCCATGGCAAAAGCCGATCCACTTCAAGATGCCGCTGCAGAATTGGACGTCAAGTTCGCCAAGCTGCGAACAGAAGTCCTGAATGCTGTTTTCCGAGCTGACAAGTTGAAAGAAAAGGATCCAGCTGGATCTTTGACAATCTTAGACAACGCATTGGCTTCAGTCACATCATCAGATCTGCCTGAAGATTCTGCGAAAGTGCTGTCTCGACATCTCACACGATCTCAAAAGAGTGTCGAGCTGTACATGGAACAGCGAGCACCTTTGTTGGCCAACGAAGAACGCAACCGAGCTGTGAAAGAACAGTTGCAGACTGAAGTTGAAAATCAAATTCGCATCGAACAAGAATTCGCCGATTTGACCAATCAGTTTAACGAACTGATGAAGCAAAAACGGTATTCCGAAGCCGAACTTGTTGCCAAGAAAGCAATGGATCTGAATAGCGAATTGCCACAAGCGACCATCATGGTCGAAAAGGCAAAGCTGAAAAAACAGGTCGCCTTCATTGAAGATGTGAAGACTCGAAAAGCTGATTCCGCATTGGATCAGTTCAACAAAATTGAAGAAGCCTTTGCGATGCCTGTCGTAGACTATGGTCTACCAACAGCCAAGTCGTGGAGCGATCTCACAAATCGCCGCAAAGCTTACGGTCGAGCAGACGCTCGAACGCGAACCGAAAGCGATTTGAAGATCGAAAAATCGTTGTCTGAACAAGTGTCGTTGCACTTCGAAAACACTCCTTTAAAGGACATCATTCGAAATATCGCGACAACTCATGACATCAACATCATGTTGGATATTCCTTCAATCGAATCTGAAGGCCTAACTGTTGATCAAAGTATCAGTATTGATGTTGACGGCATCACTCTTCGCAGTGCCATGAATCTGTTGCTGCAACAAGCCGGCGGCTTGGTCTACAACATCGAAGACGAAGTCCTGAAAGTCACCAATCGACTTGCTCAGGAAACCAAAATGTCACCTCGCGTTTACAACGTTGCTGACTTGGTTGTCCCGATGACACTGAATCAAAAGCGTGATGCGTTCGACAATCCAGCATTGCAGGGCCTGACGGGTTCGGCAGGCAACGGACTGTTTCAGGTTGATGACAGCCTTGCGGTTGAAATCGGTGGCAACGGCTACCCAAGCCGAGGTCGATCTTCTCGACGAACACGTGACGATGGCCCAGACTTTGACAGCCTTGTCGATCTGATTACCACAACAGTGGAACCAGGTGCCTGGGACATTGATGGTGGAGCAGGAACTTTAGCGGGTGACGAAAACACCCTGTCATTGGTGATTCGGCAGACTCCAGCTGTTCACGAGCAAATCGTTGACCTGTTGAACCAACTGCGAAAACTTCAGGACCTTCAGGTTACTGTTGAAGTTCGGTTTGTCAGTGTGACTGACCGGTTCTTTGAACGCATCGGAGTCGACTTTGACTTCAACGTGCAGGATTCAGTCGGTGATCCTCAGGGACTTCCAGCCTTCGGTTCGACTCAGCTAACTCAGCTGGGTGGCGGAGCAGCAGGAGCAGCGGGTGCGGCCGGAGCTGCAGGTGCGGCCGGAGCAGCGGGAGTTGCAGGTGGTCTGTTTGATCCGATCCAACGCAGCACCTTCCCACGGGACAACTTCAATGGTCAAAGTGCGGGTTTGGCAAGTCCAGACGCGTTCACTTCGGACTTCGATATTCAGTTCCGACAAGGTTCGTTCGAGCTTGGAGTACCTGACTTCGGTAACTTCAATCCGGACGCTGGTATCCAAGTTGGTTTGGCAATCCTAAGTGACATCGAAGCTTTCTTCTTCATTCAAGCTGCTCAAGCTGATGAACGAGCCAACATTATGTTTGCTCCGAAAGTGACTTTGTTCAACGGTCAAAACGCAACGGTTTCGCAACAGTCACAACGCCCCTTCGTTCTGGGACTTCTTCCCGTCGTAGCGAACGGTGCGGTTGGTTTCCAACCGATCGTGCAAGCGATCCCAACCGGAATTAACTTGAACGTGTTGGCCGTCATTTCTGCAGACCGCAGATACGTGCGACTTTCACTGGCTCCTCAGTTCCAGCAAGTCACTGACATCTTCACATTCTCGTTCGCAACCGGCGGTGCTGGTGGTGGAGCGGGTATTGGCGGCCAAGGTGGTCAAGGTGGATTTGGACAGGGCGGCGGAGGCCAAGGCGGCCAAGGTGGATTCGGCGGAGGTGGTGGATTCGGCGGAATCGGTGGTGGTGGAGGCTTCGGCGGCGGTGGAGTCGGCGGAGGAGGTGGAATCGGAGGCCAAGCTGGTCAGGGTGGCCAAGCTGGTCAGGCTGGCGGAGGTGCCGCTGGCGGAACCCTAACCGTTCAGCAGCCGGTTCAAGAAAACGTCACTGTCAGTACGACCGTGAGTGTTCCAGACGGAGGCACAGTGCTTCTGGGTGGAGTCAAACGACTGTCCGAAAGCCGAAACATGGCGGGTGTGCCGATTCTGAACAAGATTCCGTATGTCAGTCGACTGTTTAAGAACAGTGGTGTGGGTCGCGAAACCGAAAGCCTGATGCTGATGGTGACACCGCGAATCATTATCCACGAAGAAGAAGAGGAATTGATCCTAGGAAATGCGGGACAGTAAAGTGATTGATGCCCCAGACTTTGCGGGCTGGGGCCATCGTCTTCGTTGAATCAGGTGCGGCTTGATTCAACCCCGACACAATTGCAAAACCTGAATCGTTCCTTGCTGCTGTTGAGACAGATTTCTCTTCTGGCAGTCTTGGGGTCCGGCCGCCACGAAATGCGGGTTTCGTGGCGGCCTTTTTTATGCGCTGAATTCTCTTGCCGCAAAACAGTTCAGCTAACGATCAAAAACCGCACTCTGTTCTTCAGCGCGCGTTATGGCCCCCTTTTATTTTTGACAGACATTCAGTCTTAAACAGTGGCCTGAAAGCATCGATTGCCTAAAACCCCAGCAAGACGAAGCTTTTTGGAACCACAAGAATCAAACAGATGCCGCAGCCGCACCTATCTCAATCAGAGATCGACCGCATTATTCAAATGGCGTGGGAAGATCGCACCAGTTTTGACGCCATTGAATCGCAGTTCGGCTTGACTCCAGGACAGGTCATCAAGCTGATGCGATCTGAAATGAAACCCGCATCATTCAAAATGTGGCGCAAAAGAACGGCCGGCCGCACTACAAAACACGTCGCCAAACGTGGATATGAATTCGGTCGATTCCGATGCCCGACACAGAAGAACTAACCCTATCGGCCCATTTGAAATTCCAACGAGTCACGGATCAGTTAGCCAACCCGCCAAACACTCGCAGCAAGGCCCTCACGTTGCACGGCTTGAAGCAATACCGTCTTACAGCAACACTGTCTTACAGCAACACTGTCTTAAGCAACACCGTCTAGCGTTGATTTTTCGGTTCAACAAACTGGCGTTCCAGCACCAAAAAACAGGCGTTCGAGAGGTCTTCTCGCAACCGCCATCCATTTTCGGGATCAGACAATTCGGGAACTTCACTGGCGCTGCGAATTTGACTGTAAGGATGAGCAACATCAAGAACGATGAAATCTGTATCTGCAGGAACGCCCGGTTGATAGTTGTTCACCGCTCGCAAGTACCCGCTGTAGTCATATGAACGCTCATGATGAGTCAATCGGGTATGCACATAATCTGTTGACGCCACTCTTGCCGTCACGGGAATCTGCTCCACAATCGCCCCAATCGAATCTGCTCGCTCTTGTCGCCGTTCGTCGACTGGATTGTATAGCTGGTGATACCCAAACTTCGATGTGTCCGACCAGAACGTCGTTCCCAGAGGAGACAGCGATCCAGTCACTGATGTCATGAGACAGCAGCAAAATATTAATGCTGAAACATCACCGGCAGGAAATCGACTTGGCCGAACACAGCTTGCCTGGTCATCGTTCGAAGATGCTTTGGCGAACATGCCCAAACCGCTCAAGGCACAAATCCCAGCCCAAAAAATGACAGGCAACAGCGGAGCATGAAAGTGATGGTACGGTACCGGAGGAAGGTCGGCCGCATCGGTGCTAAATTGCAATAAAGACAGCATGCCAAACGTGATGACTCCGGCCGATAACACCCACAATCGTCGAACGGGCAGCAATGCCAATGGGACAAGAAAAACGGCAACGTAAACCACCGTTTGCACACTGAGTGCTTGTGAAATCACGGCCAATGGATCTCGCAATGCTGTTCGAATTAATTCGCCCGGAGTATTTCCCAGAGAACCAAAATATCGGGCATAGTGCACGTGTTCGCCCGAACGGAAAGCGGGAATAATCACCAAGACTGTCACCACGAGATAAATCGCAGTGGCAATGCTTAAGGCCAGTAAATGCTTCCAAGCCGCCGTTTGTTCGTCACGACAAGCGTCATCAGCGCGGACTCGAGCTGCGATCACAGCCAACACCGGGCAGGCAATCAAAGCGACGTCCTCTTTGGCAGACAGTGCAATGAGTAAACAAACTGCCGTCTTCCCAATTTGTCTTTGTTCGCCGTAATAAATCATGCCAAACAAAAACGGCAGTCCCAATGCAATCGGACGGAATGTCTTTTGATCGATCGCAATATCCAAGAAGTGCATTGGAAAATAACACAACCAAGCCAACCCCATCCACATGGCCGCGACGGAGCTACCTGTGTGCCGCTTGGTCATCGCAAAAATGAAGAGACTGCAACTTGCCAAAGCAACAGACTCACTTAATTCCAAAAGCAAATGCGATGACCAGAAAAAATGCAGCGGCAACAACAGCAGATGAATCACCTGGATATGTTCTCCCAAAAAGAGCCCCTGATCCAAATAGCTGCGAAACCCTTTTCCGTGCCACACGTTCCAAAGATGTTCTTCGTACATCGCTGAATCTCCGTGTGGAATCATCAGTTGGTCATACAACGCTTGATTCAACCAGTAAGAAAATCCAACCCAACCAAGCGAAGCAAGACAAAGAATCAACCAGGGTAGGCCTGATGAACGCTTCGTGGAAATGCGAGGAACCTCAGTTGAGCCTCGATGCATACCACAAGCCAGAAGGAATCGACCAACCAGCCAGATGAACACACCCATCGTCGCCATAAACCATAGCGGCAGCAGCCCAAGAGCCAGCTCACCCACCTTCAGCATTCCCAAGTCAGCGATCAGCCAAAGCCCCCACCACACGCAAGATGACCCGAAAATCAAAGTCACACTGCGAAGGAAATTGGCAACAAGCCCCCAACGTTCACTTGATTGCTTTCGTGAACACCAGCCGCCCAAAACGCACGACAGACCAACCACGGAAGCAATCCGGATCCACACGAGATACCACGGCAGGTCCACCTGAGACTTGCCGGACAAACTGATGGACGTTTCGCCGCCCAGCATCTGGACGATTTTCGAATTGATATCTTCGGGCCAAAGAACGCCAAAACAGACGGGTTCCGTCAGCCAGCCACAAATCGACGCACTCAACGCAGCGATGCCCAAGACGCTGGCCATTGCCCAAGTTGGGAAGGACCGTTCAAAACTGTTCAAATTCTGGCCCATCGTGCCCTGATCCAATGATCTTTGCCTTCAGATTAACCCCGCAAACCACCTGTCTTACGCCAAGCACAGGTCTGGGATTGACGGAAATTCAACTTCTCACGACTCTACATGCTTCCCTGACGGGAATCACGTTTTCGCCTTGAAAAGCCTGCCAACCCTGAAGATCTCGGTGTTCTTTCAGTAAAGTGAGGCTGCCCAAACCCATGTCTATCTGCAGTCGAAAAGGAATTCCACTGCTGTGGCTGCTCGTATTGAGCGTCACGGGGTGTACGACTGCGCGGTTCGTTGAGTTGAAAGAAAAGCCCGAGAACCCGATTCTCGACCGACTGGGCACCTCGCCGCTCGGTAGCCCACAGATGTCTCGCCGCACACAAATGTTTCTCCAGTCTTCGCATTACCGCGGTGGCCAAACCTTTGTCGAATTACTGACCCACTGTCGCAAAATTGTGGGCAGTTCCAATTCCCCCGAAGGTCTTCATGCATGTGCAGAACTTAGCTATCTGGCATCAGAATCAAGCCAGTCAGATCCACCATTGGCTTTGGAGATGGCGCTGGACACCGTCGAAACAAGTTGGCGGTATCTGTCACGGTCAGTGCCCGGCGGAGCAACGTTAGACTGCACCGTTGAGCCTCATTGCCAGACCGCAGAAATCTACAACGCCGGAGTAAAAAAACTACTGAGGCTGCTGAAGAAGTCACCCGACCATCACCTGACGTCCAACATCAAGATGCCTCTTTCCGGACGCCTGATTTCAGTGCATATTCCGTTTCCTTCGCCATGGCTTAGCATGGATCAGCTAGGAGCGTTCGAATTTACCAGTGACTACGAACTAAAGAACTTAAGAAACCGACATACGACGGAAGGCTTGGGCGTTCCCATCATGGCTCGACGCCGCAGACCCCAACAGCAATCGGAACTCGAAAAATACTATGCCGACGACTTAACAGTCCCCATTACCGTCGTCGTGCGAGGTGATTCAAATTCTGCTTTCCAATCCGATAGCTTTCAACTTGAACTGTTTGACCCACGTGAATCAGACGGAATGCTGATTGGTGAAACTGTCGTTCCAATTGCCACAGATATCAGTACTCCGCTGGCTTGGTTTTTGACCGATCCAAGAAACTCGCTTCTTGAAACGTTTGCCTTTCTACGCCCTGATCGAGCATCACGGCTAGAAGGCCTGTACATGGTTCAACCGTTCGACCCAGATCGCATTCCCGTTCTGATGGTTCACGGAATTTGGTCCAGTCCCATCACGTGGATGGAAATGTTCAACGACCTTCAAAGCGACCCTGTCCTGCGAGACAAGTATCAGTTCTGGTTTTACATGTACCCCACCGGCGAACCTCTTGCCTTCACAACCGCAAAGCTACGAGAACGCCTTGAGACGCTTCGATCAGAATGCGATTGCGTCGGACGCAATCGCAAGCTAAATGACATGGTCGTGGTTGGACACAGCATGGGAGGATTAATGGCCTACCTGCTTTCGGTGGACAGTCAGGACAAACTTTGGAACGCAATCAGCGACAAGTCTCTGGCTGAAATTCAAACGGACCCAAAGACGCAAGAAAAGATCCGTCAGGTTTTCTTTTTCGAATCCGACCGGTCCATTGATCGCATCGTCACCATTGCCAGCCCCTTCAAGGGCAGTGGCTTAGCCAACGGCATCACTCGATGGATCACAGGAGCCATTGTTTCGATCCCCAAAGCCACCGCACAGTTAAGCGATGTGATCTTCCAGCAGAATGGCCAAGACCCCATGTCCAAACTGCTCACACCTAGAACCAGTGTCGATTCACTCAACAAAAACTCGGCCGTACTCCAGTTGATTAGCCAAACGGCAATTCCCGAACAGATCATGCATCACAATATTGTCGGACTTCAACCTCAGCGCTGGTGGAAGTTTTGGAACAAAAGCTCAGACGGTGTTGTCAACTTCAAGAGTGCCCGCAGAACGGATGCAGTTTCTGAAGTTCAGGTTGAAGCAACGCATAGCCACGTTCATCGCACCCCTGCTGCGATCAAAGAAGTCCACCGTATTCTTATGGAACATCTCAAGACAGCCAATAGTTCCAACCCCTTGCGGCAGATTTCTCACCCTCAACACGATGCCGCACATCGATCCAAAGCAATGGCACCTCACGTGACCACGCCTTAAGTTGCTCCCATTCTTGAGCGGCCAACAGAATTCATGCTTTGCGAATTTCATCAGACACAGCAGTCGACGAATACATGAAGTCATCTTCCGCCTGAAACAAGCCCACAGAATTCCATTCTGTCGTCGCGTCTTGCAACCAAACTCGAAATTCTTCGACGTCAACAGGCGTCGCGTTTGCTTCAACCAACGCACCAATGCGTTGCCGAGCTTCTCGAAACATGGCTCGAAACTTAACGTCGTCGGCTCGTAAAAATACCTGTCGATTCATCGTTCGAGACGCCGTCGTGTTCGATTCCTGAGACGTCACAGCGCAAAAATGCAGCAGTACAGAATAACACCACAACCGATAATTCGACTTCGCTGCGTAACAGCATTCAACCAGTTCATCAATCCACAAGAACTCGTCAATCAAGCCCGTGGAATAGTTTGTCAAACTTGTCGTACGACTTGGCCCCGGGGTGTTTAGCAAGATATGGGCCAACCGACGTACGCCCCAAAGTGTGTGAGCAATTCCAGTGCTATGCAAAGGATCGATGAAGCCAGCGGTCGAGGGCAGGGCGGCCCACGTGCCTCCGGCAGCTCGAGTCGTCAGACGTTGCAACCTTCCCGTCGAAACTAACCCTTGTTCCGGACGAACAACGTTTGAGCCTTGAAACTGTTGGCTCAGAATTTCCGAAGACCGAATCAGATCGGATAGCCGTTGATTAGGATCAACGGTCGGCGAGACATCGCTTGCCGTCGCATTGCGATCATCCCAAACCATGCCAACACTTGCCGAACCATCATCAAATGGTAACTGCCACATCCATCCCTGTTGCAACACATGATGAACGGCCGCATCGTCACAAGAATACGGATGATGACTTTGATCTATTCCCGCATCATGCAGCAATGCCCCACAACGCTTCAAGCCTCGAAAGTGCCCGTACACCGATGACGAGTTCGTCTTCAAAACATGCTGTTGCTGAGGCACGTTCAGCACATCAAACACTTTCCCAGCACTTCCCGTTGCATCCACCAAGAATTCAGCAGACACCTTGATCTCCTGATCCATCGCCTGACCAGTCAGCTGCCAACGCTTCCCTGTTTGAAACAGCTGGTACTGACATCCAAGACAAAACTTGACTCCGTAGGACATCGCGACCAACAAGAAGTACTGATCAACATCGCTTCGCATCCAATGAGTATCAGACAAATAATCTGATTCACTTGCTGATACCAGCATCGGGCGAATGGCGGTCAAATCGTGACTGGAGTCAACATCATCAAATCCAAAGTAGGTGAATCCACGCTTCCGACCACATCGCAAGCCCGGCAACTGCTCTCGCATGCTGCCATATGATGTCAAAGCCACTAATTCAGGCAGGTCATAGGTCGCAGCCAGTTCTTTCAACGTCAGGTCACCAAGTGGAGTTGTCGATTCTCCTATAGCAAACCGAGGATGTTCGTCGACATCCACAACCGCAACTTGCCGGCCTTGTTTCGCCAAGATCATGGCCAACAAGCTGCCCCCAAAACCAGACCCTAAAACCACTACATCTGCAAATTCCATCAGTCGCCTCTATTCGTTCCACCACAAGAATCACAAACTACAGACGGAAGCACGACCTGCTGCAAGTTCATTGTATTCAGCCGACCGCAACGAGCCTCAAAACAGACCGAACAGTCTGAAAACCGTTCTAAATCCCAAAGATCAGCAAAGACACGACCAGCCCCCCAGCTGATCGTTGATTCCAACACGCTTTCCAGTGAGGCCAGTTTGGGGCTAGAAAACTGTTCCAATTGTTCAAGCTGTTCCATGATCCCGTTGCCCGTTCGAGTCGGGATCACAGCACAACATTGCACTCCGTTCTCAAATGCAAATCGGACTGATTCAATTGCTCGTTGCACGCCTTCTTCTTCGGTTGTCCACGGTGGCTTCAATAATACAAATGCTCGAACGTCAATTTGGTGAGCCACAAGAAATTTGCAAGCCCTCGCAAAATCGTCAACCGTCATCTGTTTGTTTAGCCGTTTCAAGGTCGTTTGATGAGACGTTTCTAGGCCCAATGCAACTTCAAGTTGCCCAGATACCATTTGCTGAAAATCCAGAACTTGGCCGTTACAAAGCCGAGGATGATTTTCAACAATGACTTGGTCAAATTCAGCCACCAAACTTGCCACTGCCCGACGGTCGGATTTTGGAAAAGCAGCCAAATCAAAGAAGTTGCCGCTGTTATAAAGCTTGATCTGACTGGCTGATGGCAGCTGACGTAAAGCAAATTCGATCTGTTCAGGAATCATTCCCATGGCCGGAGTCGTCGTCGTTGTGTTCTTCCAAAGATCACACATCAAACATCGAAAAGGGCACTCGCGATTCGTCAGAAAAATGGTCGCAACATCCTGAATTGTCCCCGCGCTCGAATACTCGGGTTCAACCAGAAAATGGTAAGGCATGGAAGGATCAACCACATTGCCGTCCGGACGAGCGGCCAAAATCTGCAATGTGGTTGGAACACTCATTTCGTCCATCGTAAGCCTTCGGACTCAATCAATTTCGACTTCACATCATAGGACGCCAAAACTCGTTCAGCACATCCACAGTCTCACAACAACCTAATACACTTCACGAAACGCGTCTCGATATGACTGTTCATCGGCGGGGAAAAGATCATTGAATGTGCCATCCTGAGTCGCACCGTGCTGGAAGCGGCGTTTTTCAAACACTGGCATCGTTAAACCAGTCACTTGCTCAACACCTCGACGGACAACTTCGCCTTTTAAGTCATAGAGCTTGCCATGATCCCAATCGGTCAGCTCGATAAACGGAATTCCTTCCGCCACTTCAATCACGTTTGGCAATGCAAACGGACTCAGCCCCGAAAAGCCAAATTTGCGAGCCGGAGCCCACGTGCGCACATGGCCTCGACTTTGACCGCCACTGTACGTCAATGAATGCTTGATCGCGTCGACTCCCCATCCTTCGTGATACAACATCTGGTTGTTTAACACGCTACGAATAGTCAGCTCGCTATTTTCTTCGATGGGGTAGTCTTTTAGGTTTTCATCCCCACCATCACCATCCAGTAAATACTTCCAATCTGGATAGCGTTCTCGAATGGCTCGACAAAGTGCAACTCCCATTGCAGCAGACTGTACGTCCAAGGGCTTGTAGTCTTCGATCACTGCAATCGCTTCCTTGTAGTCAACGGCGGACGCAGGCACATCGACGACTTCCAGAAACAACGATAGATCAAGATCACTCAAAAACTGCATCGCTTGTTCTGCATCTCGCCCCGATTCATCTAACGACAGCGTAAATGCTTTCAGCCGAGAAACAGAATCGCCACGTTTCAACAGGCAGTCATAAGCCGCACAAAACACGGCTCCACTATCAATGCCACCGCTAAACATGACTCCAATGGGTTCCTTCGCCGGCAACCGATCGATCCACTTTGATACTTCAGAATGCAGCGCAGAAATATACTTGAAACCCACTTGATCCAAATCGGATGACTGGCTGTTCCTAGCAGGGTCAAACCATCGCGAATAAATTGGATTGGGGTCCGGACACCCCAACAACGCGATTTCAACAATGTGATGTGCGGGCACCATTCGAGTATAAGACGGATGGAATTGATCTTCGAATCCTTCGGCTTTCAGCCAATCATAAATTTGTTCCATCCGTTCAGCCACAACCAAAGCAGGGCCTTCAATTTGCTTGGCTAAAAAGTATCGCATGGGTCGTCCAATGGATCGCGCCATGCGGACGATGTTTCCATTGCGATGCACGAGCGCAAATTGACCATCAACTGCTCTTAACGCCGCCGCATCACCCGAGCCCAAAATTTCAGTCGCCTCGTCTTGCGAATGACTGAACAGAATGTTGGCATCGCCATCAAGTAAATTGACAAAGCGTTCGATGTATTTGTGATCGTGCATCTTCAGTTTTCTCCTCAAATTTAGTGTGCGTTCAGTCTATTTTGCAGTGACATCCGCGACCAGCAACAGCGACAACTTCCCATCGGATCTGCGTGAATCCTGCCAAAACCAAGTGGCTCTGTCATTTGAATCAATAGGCCTGTACCAATGCGCCACACACAGCTCCTTCACGGTTCGACAGGAATAAAACTCTTGAAGATCCAAAGCCAACAGTAAAAGACGCTTCTAAGAGATCCCTCCCGCAAAAAGACGAAAGGGGGCTGCAATTGCCGCATTCCCAAAATGCCAGCGGACACCGGACGCAAACAATGATTCCTTCAGAGCTGCATTCAGCATCTGCCAACCCGACGTAAAATCAGCTGGTGCGATCGATGCAGTCCGTCGAAAAGAGCGTGAAACCCGAAATCGCGTTCTGTGATGATCACAAATCGAACGCATTCATGAGACAAGATCCAGAGCTCGAACACAATCTGGTTCGAAACGGAATTCACATTGCCTCGTTCTGATTTTTGTCAATCGCGACAAAGAATACGGCAAATTCGCAGTACAAAAACGCTGCCACTCAAAGCAGGGGAACCTGTGTCCCGTCGACCTGTCTCAGCTTTCCGTACGAAGAACGGTTCCTCAACAAATTCAAGAAGTGGATCATGGCATGGTGAGCCACAATCATGGCGCAGCGAAAGAAGCTCCGCCAACTCACCGAAAAGATGTGACTGGATCTTAAGTCTGAACAACATGCAATGGCGACATGCAGACTTAAAGTTCGTCAAACTCTTTGGCGTAGCTTGATGACTTCACCGGTGGAACGACCGGTGATTCCCATTCAGGTTCAGCAACATTTTTCTTGGATGAGAACTCACCAAAGGAAGCCGTGTTTGACGGCTGGGCAGTTCGAAATTCTGGAGGAATCGAAGCCTGTTGCATCACTGCCTGCTGCATCACCGCCTGCTGAGTCACAGGTTGCTGAGTCGTTGCTGATTGCTGATACACTGCTTCTTGATAGGCAGCCTGCCATGCGGCTTGTTCGTGATACGCGGCCGCAACCGAATTCATCAGATGAGTCACATCAGGATTTGCGAGCGGGAAGGGCCCGTACTGATTGCTGCCCTTTAGCCAAGCCAACTGCTGTTGCTGATCCACAACGAGTGCATACTGATCAATCGAACTGGGAGGCAACGGAATTGGCAAAGACGTTGTCGCTGCTTGAACGGCCGCTCGGCCTTCCAACCCTTCAATCGGCTTTGCGATCGTCAGTCTCATCACCCATTGACGATGGTTTTGAGCCCGAAAAGCGGGCGACACCTGAGGTGCCCCACTTGCTTCCGTGGCCGCTTTGCTGAGTGTTGTTCCGTCAGACGACAATGCCGTGCAGCCTGACACGATGCTGCAGCCAGCAATCACGATCATCGCCAGATTGATTCGTTCGTTCTTCATAGCCAGACTTCCTTGTCTGAAGTTGATTCAATGTGAATGGCAAGTCACCGAAGTTAGGCAACAGCGGACTTCACAACATCCATTGCTTGCTGGCAAAGTTCATTCGCCGTCTCCGCATCAGGAGCTTCTGAAATCACTCGTAAAATCGGTTCGGTATTGCTGGCTCGCACTTGCACCCAACGATCCGGCCAATCTAATCGCAAACCATCACCGTCCGTTGCTTTGGCATCGCCAAAGGCTTTCTGCAAAGCAGCACACGCTTTTTCAACGGCTGATCGAGGACACGTCAGCTTGTCTTTCACGATGGTGTAAGAAGGCAGCGAATCAGTCCACGTCGCTAAGTCCGAACCTTGTCGGACAAGTCCGTCCAACACATAGGCCATGGACACCAAACTGTCCCGAACATAGCCAACCTTGGGTTCAATGACTCCGCCGTTTCCTTCTCCGCCAAGTTCGGCTTTGACAGCTCGCATGCGAGCACACACGTGAGCTTCACCAACAAACGAACGATGGAATTCACAACCGTGCTTTGCTGCCAAATCCGCACTCACTCGGCTGGTCGAACCGTTTACAACCAGCGGCCCCTTCCGATTTTCAAGGACATGGTCGGCGGCCAAAGCCAGAGTCAATTCTTCACCGATGTAGCGACCATGATTGTCCACGATCGCCATGCGATCCGCATCTGGATCTTGAGCAAAGCCAGCGTCAGCGTTTTCCCTTTTTACGATGCGGCACAGATCCGTCAGATTCTGTTCCACCGGTTCAGGAATATGTTCGAAATGGCCATCGGGGGTCCCACCCAGCACAATCACTTCACAACCAAGAGCTTCTAGCAATCGAGGTCCGCAGGTGGCCCCACTGCCATGGTTACAGTCTAAGACAACCTTGAACTTCTTCTTGCGAATCTCTTCAACATCAACCAGCTTTAGGACTCGCTCAATATGAGGGCCCGCTGGATCTTCCAGCGTTTCAACACGGCCGACACCCTCCCAAGTGGCCCAGTGAAATGATTGCTCTTCCAAGATTTCTAATAGTTGCTGGCCAAGATCTTTATTAAACACACTGCCATCTGGGGCAAACGGTTTCAGTCCATTCCATTCAATCGGATTGTGGCTCGCGGTGATCTGCAGACCACCGGATGCTCCTAAATGTTGAATCAACACTCCGCAAGTCGGAGTCGTCGCGACGCCCGCATCGATGACTTCACATCCCGTCGCAATCAGTCCAGCTACGGCGGCGTGATACATCACGGAACCAGTTGCTCGACCATCTCGACTGACGACAACTTTGCCGCCTTGAAACATGGTTCCCATCGCAGCCGTGAATTCTGTCACGTACAGCGGATCCAAACCGTCACCGACGATTCCCCGCAATCCAGAGATGCTCAGAATTCGAGTGGCCATCTTTCAATCTATCTATAAATCGTTGGTCAATCGCACTGACGTTTTGAAACGACTTCAACAGGTCAGTCGATAAAGTGGTAGCTGTGAATTCGCTGATTTCGAAACGCCTTGGCCCAAGGCGGTCTTCGTTCCAAACTTCACCGCGATCAATGAAGCTGCAGTTCGCAAAGGCAGCCGTTGAGTCTAACTGGTTCGAATTCATCGAAACCAGACAGTTGCCTTGCAATCAACCGGTGAAAACCATCGTCTAGATGTCGTTTGCCAGCAAACAGGCAGATCTCAGCAGTTGCCAACGGAACATCGGCAAGGTCTGCTTCAGAGATTGAAGCAAAAACGCCTTCTGCAAAACTTGCCTGATTCAGTCGCCCATTATGAGACGTAGGCACCCCACACGATCGGCACAACCAAACACGAGCACCTATCCGGAATTGATCCTTGAAAGTCCCGGACCGGTCTTCAACAAAACGAATTCACCAGAATTGCAGTGAACTTTCGAACGACGATCAGACTTGGTCAAAGAATTTGGGTCATGTTTCTGTCAAGTCACAAAAACGTTACTTCACAGGTTCACTCGCCAACGACTCACGGAAAACTGATTCATGCAAAAAGTACTGACACTCGCCGCAGCGATCGCCCTCACAAGCATCTTCACTCCCGCATCTGCCGAAGCTGGATTGTTCGACTGCTTCAAAAAGCGAAATGCGTGCTGCCCAGAACCATGCTCTGCACCAGCACCATCCTGCTGTGCACCCGTCGCACCAACGTGCTGCGCTCCGGCACCCGTTCACTGTGCCCCAGCTCCAGTTCACTGCGCGCCTGCTCCTACATGCTGCGAACCAGAACCATGCTGTGCTCCAGACCCTTGTGCTAAAAAGTGTCGACTGCCACGTTTGGGACTGTTCAAAAAGATGTTCAACAAGCGTCGTAGCTCTTGCTGCCCAGAACCATGCTGCGAGCCAGCTCCTTCATGCTGTGCACCAGCAGCCCCATCTTGCTGTGCACCATCAATGCCAGCACCTGCCTGTGGTTGCGGCAGCTAACTGCAGCGAAACGCGATCCCTGCACATCGCAAACAGTCGGTGGCCCGCATGGGCAACGGAAAAAAAGTAAGAGAACGCGGACCGGGATAACCTCCCGGTCTTTTTTCATGCGCTGCAAATGATCCACCGTCACCGTGTTTCAATCGCAGCAATACTCTGCCCCCTTTTGCATCACTGCCAGGGCCACGTATCGTCCACGACAAAAATTCGATCAACCTCTTCAAATAGCCCATCGGCTGCGACGAATGAACTCAGCATCAGGGGACGTTTGCTACTTTGAAAATGCTGTGATAAAGAGTCGATCATTTCTAAGCGGGTCAAAACATCGGCTGAATCAAACGATCTCAATGAATCGGCTAACCAATGAGGTTTCCTTCTGATTACGTATCGGTTCGCTTTTAGTTGCCTGAAGAAATCATGGCAATCTGCAGCACGACACCAAACACCAGTTTCATGTTCTGGGTTCAAGCGGTCAGGCAGCTCAGACAAGCATGAACTGACAGCATTGAACTGAGTGAATTGATGAGGATAAAAGATCCTGCCCTTCACGAAGGCAACTCTGTTCGTGACCTCCGGGAAAGCTTCTTGGCTAAGCGGCAACTGGTGATGAAACAGTCGATCCATTTTGGACTCAAAGCTGTCACTCGAATTCGGACCGACAAGACACTCGGCAGCGGAACAGGCCTCCGGGACAAACAGATAGAACTTCACAGCTGTTTCCAGATGCCAAGTCTCTCCGTGATGTTCAAAAACAAAATCGACCTCACCAATCGTTCGGCCATTTTCAATCACCTGTTGACCACGATGAACGAGCTTTCCCTGAAGCACATGGGCAATCAAAAATTCGACAAGAAGTTCAAAGTACAAACCCACTTTATGGTTCATCAATCCGGTTCGTCGAGCAAGAAATCTGTCGAATGCATTAACGAAGTCGCCACATTTCAGACGTTCCTGTTGCGCGTGTGATAACAGATCTGTTGCAAGATCATCTCGTAAAAGAGAGTGACTTTGCGCTGCCCAAATTAGATCCTGATATCCTTGCTGAGGGTCCATTCCCTAGCTTTTCCTATTGAAGGACTGTTCAACCGACTGCCAAAGCAGCGAAGGTTATCTCCAAAATGATGGCAGAGCGATGGTAGACCGAAGATTTAAAAACCCTGCTTCAATCACCGATGGATTTCCAGACCACCATGGCGATCCCCCATCGTTGAGTCTAGAATTAAAGCGTCTGACGTGCCGCCAGCTGGCAGCATGAATCGACGTCCCTCCTTAAGATCGTATCGACGATTTTGCAATCGCCGATTCCCACCGATCCCAATTTCCAAGCTGCAAAGTGATTTCATGTGGCGTTTACTCATCGTCTGCGGTGTCTGCCTCAGCGCAAATTCCATCAGCGCAGATCAACGCGAAGATTTTTTTGAATCAAAAATTCGCCCGCTGCTGATTCATCACTGCGTTTCCTGCCACGGGCCAGAAGCTCAGGAAAATGACCTGCGACTCGATTCACGTTCGCAGGTCATCGACGGCAACGAAGAAGTGGAACGTCTTGTCGTGCCCGGAAAACCGGAACAAAGCCGGCTGTTTCAAGTGATTCAGTATTCTGAAGACGATTCTCAAATGCCCCCCAAAGGCAAACTGTCGCCGCAGCAAATCCAAGATGTCAAAACTTGGATTCAACACGGAGCCAGTTGGCCAAAGAAATCGGAGTTCGGAAAAGCGGCCGCCTTCGACCCCGAGGCATGGAAACAACATTGGGCCTTCCAACCCGTCACAGATCCCCTGTTACCCGCCAATCATCAAACCAACTGGCATCCCATTGATTCTTTTGTTCGCCGTAAACTGAATACAGAAGGCGTCCTGCCATCACCAACTGCAGATGGCCGCACGCTGACAAGACGACTCAGCTACGACCTCACCGGGTTGCCACCGAATCAAGACGACTTAGATGTCGCGGCGTCGTTCACCAACGAAACTGAACTTCACCAGTGGCTTAATCAGTACACCGACCAGTTGCTAACCTCGCCTTCTTTTGGGGAACGCTGGGCGCGCTACTGGTTGGATATCGCGCGATACGCGGACACCAAAGGTTATGTATTTCGCGAAGACCGAGCCTACCCGGATGCTTGGCAGTTTCGAGAATGGGTCATTCACTCTTTAAACGACGACATGCCCTATGACCAATTTTTGAAACGCCAAATCGCGGCCGATCAACTTCCAGATCGCAACGATCCCAAACAGCTAGCCGCCATGGGATTTTTTACTCTTGGGCGACGCTTCTTAAACAACAAACACGACATCATCGATGACCGCATCGATGTACTTTCCCGAGGCACGTTGGGACTAACCGTCGCGTGTGCTCGTTGCCACGATCACAAATTCGATCCCATCCCCACCGCAGATTATTACTCATTGTATGGTGTGTTTGATTCCAGCGAAGAACCCAAGGATGGCAAGTCGACATTGCAGTTAGTCGATAAAGCAAAGCCCAGACAGCCATTCGTCTTTATCCGAGGTCAAGCGGGAAATCGAGGCGAAACGATTCCCCGTCGATTCCTAACAGCATTGGGTGGAAGCGACGAAAAACCATTTCAAAATGGCAGTGGACGCTTAGAACTGGCCGAACAAATCGCTTCAAAAAACAACCCACTCACCGCTCGAGTCGCCGTGAACCGAATTTGGTTACGACTGCTTGGCCAAGGACTCGTGGAATCAGCGAGTGACTTCGGAGTTCGCACACCACCCCCCTCACACCCACAGTTGCTTGATCATCTTGCTCATCATTTCGTTGCCAACAACTGGTCTCGAAAACAGCTCATTCGCTACATCACAAGATCGATGACCTATCGACAAAGCAGTCAAGCTCGTCCCCAACTATTTGATTCTGATCCAGATAACCGACTCCTAGCAAGGATGCCAAAACGGCGATTGAACTTCGAAGCTTTGCGAGATTCAATTTTGTCGGCTTCGGGGCAGTTACAGCAAAACGCTGTCGGAGGAACATCAATCGATATTACGACTGTGCCTTCTACACCTCGACGAACGGTGTACGCGAAAATCGATCGTCAAAACTTGCCCGGAGTATTTCGTACATTCGACTTTGCCAGCCCAGATAGTCATGCGGCAACTCGACACGAAACAACCGTCCCCCAACAAGCCCTTTTTCAATTCAACAGTCCATTCATGATGGAGCAAGCTCAGCATGCAGCGACAAGCTTGTTGAATCCATCGGCTGAAGCCAATGACGTTGAAGTTCAAGTCAGCAATGTTCAAGCCTTGTACAGAAGAATCTTAAAACGCGCCGCCAACGAAACTGAAACTTCGCAAGCCCTCAACTTCATCTCACACGTCAAACAATCAACTGGCACTCCCACTCAGATTGGTTGGCGGTACGGTTGGGGAGAAATCAATCAACGGCAAAACAAAGTCGTGGTGTTCAATGAATTCACCGAATTTCACGACGGCCGCTTTTCCGGCGGTGCAAAACTGCCAGACCCAGAAATCGGTTGGAGCAGCCTGACTGCAAAAGGAGGACATCCCGGTGGAGACCACGCTCATTGCGTCATTCGTCGATGGATCGCGGATCGCAGTGGCCCGCTGCACATCACGGGAAAGTTGACCCATAAAAGCGAAAAGGGAGACGGCGTACTGGGATTGATGATCCATCACGATCAGCAGTTGCAGAAAAAAGTGGCTCACAACCAATCGATCAAGTTTGATACCAGAACAACAGTTCAAGCGGGAGACACCATTGACCTGGTGACCTACTGCCAAACCAACGAAAGCCACGATAGCTTTGATTGGCAGGCAACAATCTTTCAGTTTGCCGATGGTCAGACGGTGCGAAAATGGAGTTCCGAATCGGACTTTTCGCCTTCAAAAATCACACGCTTGCAGCCGTGGGCTCAACTGGCTCAGGTATTGATGATGACAAATGAATTTGTCTTCATCGATTAATGGCTCGTGAGAATTCGATTGACAGAAAGCCGGATTCATCAGACTTTAGGATTCGAGGCAACGAAAACTGAACTTTGGTGAGTTCAACGACAGACCAGTCGAAACGTTTTTTCTACACAATCTTTTCTTGCTGCCAAACCCAAGTTTGCCGATTCACTCGCGACAGCAAAGCCCACCAACCATACCTCCCGCCGGATTCACACATGAACCATCTTCCACCACGAATTGGGAACCCCATCGCGACGTCTCGACGAGACATGTTGGCTCGTTGCGGCATGGGCTTGGGCGGCCTCGCGTTAAGCCAACTCATGGCGGAAAACAGTGTTTTCGCTGACGCTGAAAACCCCTTGCTTCCCAAAGGTTCTCAGTTCCCCGCGAAAGCAAAACGAGTCATTCATCTTTTCATGAATGGCGGCCCGTCTCAGGTGGACACATTTGATCCCAAGCCTGCGTTAAAAAAATATGCAGGCAAGACGGCTCCGGGTGGCAACTTAAAAACAGAACGCCCGACGGGAGCCGCGATGCCGTCTCCTTTTCGTTTTCGCAAATACGGCAACAGTGGAATTGAAGTCAGTGAATTGTTTCCCAACGTCGCCGAAAGTATCGACGATATCGCCGTCATTCGGTCGATGCATGCCAACGTCCCCAATCATGAACCATCGCTCCTGTTAATGAATTGTGGAGAAGCAAGACTTGTGCGGCCCAGTCTCGGATCATGGCTGACCTATGGTCTCGGCACCGACAATCAAAACCTTCCCGCCTTTGTGTCGATGTGTCCGGGAGGCTATCCGATTCAGGAATCACAAAACTGGCAATCCGGTTTTCTACCAGGCGTCTTTCAAGGAACGTACGTCGACAGCCAACACACGGCGATGGACAAACTGATTGCCAATATTCGCAACGATCGAATCGCCCCACGACAGCAGGCGGAGCAATTGAATTTGCTGCGAAACTTAAATGCGGCTCACGCAGCTTCTCGGCCCGGCGAAAGCGCTATGGAATCTCGAATCCAATCCTTCGAGCTCGCCTATCGCATGCAAACCGAAGCTGCAGAAGCATTCAACGTGAATTCAGAACCCAAGCATATTCAGGAAATGTATGGTGAAGGTGTTCATGCTCGACAAACGTTGATCGCACGACGACTTGTCGAACGCGGAGTTCGTTTTGTGCAGCTATGGCATGGAGCAGGGCAGCCGTGGGACAACCACGACGATTTGGAAGTTCGTCACCGCAAGCTGGCGAAGCAATGCGATCAACCCATTGGAGCACTGCTGAAGGACCTAAAGCAACGAGGATTGCTGGAGGAAACATTGGTGATTTGGGGAGGAGAATTTGGAAGAACGCCCGTTGTTGAAATGCCGAAAAAGGGTTCCAACCAAGGCAAAATCAACGGACGCGATCACAACCATTGGGGATTCACCATGTGGATGGCCGGAGGTGGTATCAAAGGTGGGTATGTTCACGGTGCTACCGACGAACTGGGATTTCGAGCGGTCGAGAAAAAAGTCCATGTCCACGACCTGCATGCCACCATTCTCAAGTTGATGGGGTTCGACCACGAAAAATTGACCTATCGGCACGCAGGGCGAGACTTTCGCCTGACAGACGTACACGGAAATGTGGTGGAAGATCTGATTGCCTAACAATAACTCTGGTAGAATTCCGATCGTTGGAGGATTCAATCAAAAAATCCGCAGAAAT
Organism: Fuerstiella sp.; assembly: GCA_039974975.1. GTDB lineage: Bacteria > Planctomycetota > Planctomycetia > Planctomycetales > Planctomycetaceae > Fuerstiella. The sequence continues at coordinate 207,962 of JBDWHY010000060.1, forward strand.
CAGATCATCCAGTCAGCCCAGCGAATCAGCCGCTGAGCGTTAAAATCTTCGCAAATCGGTTTTGCGGGTTTACGAATTCAGAAGTATAGTTCTGCCCAATGGCCCCCTCACCGCTGTCTCACAATCAGTCTATGTGGAAAAAACTTGTTCAAATGACGACCGGACCGCGAGCACTGCTTCGCAAGGTCCTCGCGTTAAATGATTCTCCACACGCGATTGCTTTAGGAGTCGGCGTTGGCATTTTTGTAGGCCTCACTCCCACAGTGGGCGTGCAAACGATTCTGATTTTGGGTGTCGTGTTTGCCACGCGAAAGTTCGTGTACTTTAACGCGACCGCCGCAATGGCATCCACCTACGTGTCGAACCCAATCACCATGCTGCCGATGTACTACGGGTGGTATCGGATTGGAGCGTGGTTTTGTTCGGGCAGCCTGACAGCAACCGAATTCGAACAGCTCATGCAATTCGAAGGCCTTGCTGGTTGGTGGTCTGCCATGTGCGCACTGGGAGCTCAGGTCGCTTTCCCCATGTGTCTGGGAGCACTGTTGACCGCTCCCATTGGAGTCGCCGTCGCTTATCCTTTGACCTACTTTCTGGTGAAATGGGTACGAGAAAACAAGCCATCAAAACAGTCGAAGCAAGAAGCTTCAATTTTGCCCTCGCCATCTGAAGATGCTATCAGCAGCGAACTGCGAATTGATGCTCACGATCCGGCCGCCACATCCGCCGATCGTGCTGTGACGAAGCCCAAAGCGACCAAACAAAAATCATTGCTGTCGTCTTAGAATCGCTGCTAGAAAGCGGGCGTTTCTGTCGATCATTTCGAACGACAACGACATCTTGCTCTGCCTTGCTTGCCGGCCCCAGTTCGGTTTAGACCGGTTAGGCAAAATACGCTCGCCTCACATCTGCGGGTTTCTCTGTTGTTTTTTGGCAACAGTGCTCTCACGAGCTAATCCTTGAACATCCTCTGTCGTGTTTGAACGCTCCAACTTCCCCTTGGCGCTTTAAAGATTTCTACGAATCCGCTTTTCGACTTGGAAAGCTTCTTCGTGGCGCGACATAAACTGAGTTCGAACCTTGCAGGCCTCCCCATGCTTTGCTGCCGCCCCAGCCAACAGTTCCTTGTTTTCGTCATCGGCCTTCTTGCCGCATTTCAGCCAACAGCCGGACTTGCCTTGGAAGCCTCGAACGAGACGCCCACAAGTTCTGCAGACAGCTCGGCTCTTGGCGACAATATCGATGTCAATCGAATGTGCCCCGTGCTTTCTAACGAAGAAGCCATCGCAGAATACTCCGTGATGTACAAGGGCAAGGAAGTTCGATTTTGCTGCAGCGAATGCATCATCGAATTCAACAAGCACCCCGAAATCTACGAAAACGTGTTGCCTCAGCTTCGCAATCTTTCTGTGCTAGATCGAGCCAAGCTTTGGGGAACTCAACACAAATTCACGTTGCTTGTGCCTGCGTTGCTATCAATTCTTGTGCTGCTGCGATTAGGTCGCGCTAAGCTTAAGAACAGCAACGGATATTTGGCCAAATTGATCACCTTTCGAACCACGGCCACTGTCCCCTTGATGGCAGTCAGTGGATTTTTAGGTTTCGAAGTCTGGCAGCTGCAACAGGATGTCAGCGACCGAGTCCTCAAAGATGAAATTCACTTTGCCACGTTCCACGACTTTGGATTCCCGCCGACTCCGCGTCAACCGGCACTCGAACCACGGTTGAAAGGATCATTCTACCGAGGAAACGATGAACGTAGCCCCCGGCTGTTTAATAACGGAAACTACCGCACAGCCACGTTTCATATCAGCCTTGTGGATGACAACGGCAACGAACTGAAAGCAGGAGATCAAATCGCTGACACTCCATTGTTTGTTCGCTTTCAAATTGATCGGCCACCGTTCACACCCGATTTCCTGTACAACCCGGAAATGATGGACACCATGTTTTTGACTCAGGAAGCCAACCCATTCTTGGGTCGCAGCGAGCCTGTGCAAGACTTGGTTGCCCTAACGGAAACAGAACCCATGCAAGCTTGGGAAGCTTTGTTTCCAATCGAATCGTGCGGCACATGTGCCTGCAGTAAAGATCAATCTGGCACTGTCTATGTCTGCGAGAAATACTTCAAGATGTCTCGCATTCCAACGTTCGGCAAGCAACAGGTTGGAGGACGGTATCACTACGGAGTTCGTTATGAACTAAAAACAGAAGCCGGCGTGCTTCTGGAAGACAGCAACCTATTTATGGGAGCTCTCTATCGAACTCGTAAGCTGCCCACGTGGCGAGTTCCCATGACAGAATGGTTCAGCTACGAACCGATTCCCGTGCTCCCCAGCAAGAACGTTGAAGATGTTGAGCTGCTGGGAATTAAAGACCATGCCATCAAGCAACAGGGCTAGGCAGGTCATTAGTCGGCTGACCGAAGGTTCGCTTTGACGCATTCAAAATCCGTCCTTACGAATCTCTTCGCTGAACGACTGCTCAAAACAAAATAGCCGCAAGGCTTTCGTTTCAGCAGAGCAAGAACTTTCGGCGACGATCAAAATGTAAGCACACTGGAAACGCAAGCGGCGGTTGCATTGGTGCTTGGACTGGCGATCGCTTGGTTCTGCCTTAAGCGAAATTCCCAAAGCTTGGCGACACGAAAGACTTCGGTAAAACCGAAGTCGCAGCTGACGACTTTTCTAATTGATCGACATCATGAAAACGACGGCAGTCAAAGCAATGACTCCGACAGAAACAAAAGCTTTGGCCCACCACTGTCGATTCCGCTGTCGTTTGATGGTGAGAGCCGCTTCTAAAATTGCCACTCGTTCGTAACGAAGGGCGCCGCTGATATGAGAAGCATGAGAAGCATGAGAAGCATGGGAAGAGGAGATGGAGGGAGCATTCATCGAAGCACTTTCCGCTGTAAGGTAGGAACCAATTGCTTCAACAGCATTGGTCATAGAAGTCTGTTCGATTCAACGGAAGAAACCTTACTTCGGCTCACTAAGATTCGAGCAAATCGAGATAATTTCGTTTTTCGCCCCGAGAAAAACCAACATTGAAAAAAACAGTTGACGAAAAAAGGCCGCGTGTTACTGCTTGGTAACACGCGGCCTTGTTGTTGAATGAAATCCAAAATCTTGCCTATTCCTCAAGCTCGATGTTCCAATAGGCATCGCTGACAAACTTGGACCAACTTTCCAAACGAACTCCAGATCGAGCGTATCCCGGGTTCCACATGGGGCGAGCGGGCGGTCTGAGCAAAGGCATAAACGCCTGTTCAGGAGTTCGATTTCCCTTGCGATGATTGCAATCAACGCAAGCCAAAACACAGTTCGTCCAACTTGACGTTCCACCTTGAGCTCGAGGCACAACGTGATCGATCGTTAGCTCTTCACTGCCCGGTCGACACTCACAATACTGACAGGTGAAATTGTCTCGCTTAAAGACGTTACGACGACTGAAGGCCACAACCTTCGTTGGCAGCCGATCGTATTTCGTCAGAGTGACAACTTCTGGAACTTTCAGGCGAAGCCACTGAGTCTGAATAAACGCTTCGTCTGCTTCCGGTTCGAGCAGTGACCAATCTTCCCAGCCATACTGCTGAAAGTCATTGGGGTCGACAATGCGAGCCGACTCGTTCCAAACCTTAACCAGAGCTCGAGACACAGGCGCGACGCCCACTGGCTGCCAGTTGCGATTCAAAACCAGCGTGGGTCTTTCAAGGACTGAAGCTACCACGGGACACACCCTCCTGTCAGAACACTTGTGGACACGATCAACACGATGGACACAGTTGCCTCTAAAGTGCAAAGTCCGTCAGACCTGTTCGATCCTTCACTCAGTATTTGACTTTAGCAACAGCTTTGGCAATCAAACCCTACCGAGTGCTGATCACAGGCACCACCCAGAACAGTTAACGTCAGGTGAATCTTCAGATTCCGTGAATCACCGCGAATTCTCGCCTTGCCAATCGTTCACCCGATTGCTCAACAAGACACGTGGTTCCTCAGAAAGTTCGTTTTCAACCACGCTGTTTGCCAAACGAACGCTCAGCATTCACCAAACGCGTTCACTCACCGAATTCACCAATCGAGTCCGCTGAATCAAACGCCCTCGACGACCGCCTGACCTTACTTAGCAATCGCAGTGATCCTTCAAACAGGCTTCGCTGCACACCAAGAGAAAAGGCACTCAATTCGCATTTGCGGGCCCATGCGATTCACCAAATTCACATCTCGATTCAAAACCAAAATTCAAAACCAAAACATCTTTGTGGTGTCATTTTCGACTCAACGGCCAATCAACGTCCAATTGCCTCGCATTGGAATCCAGAGACGCCAAGCAGTTAGGAAAACGAAGTCTTGCCGAATCACTAAGCACACTGGGGCTTGTCTTCGGAGGCTGCGGCAACGCAGTTCTGACGGCCGCATTTGCAGCACCACTGGCAGGCACAACCGTGAACTTGAGCATCAAAAGCGTCGGATGTTCCTTCGCCTTCAATCTGACCGTACTCACCATGCCACCGACTTCAGCTGAAGTCTTTTTCGTCTGGGCGCCTATTCCGATGATTGATCGCTAAGCGATTGTGTTTCGTATCGAACTATGATCAAAATAAAGCAACGTTCGAATCCCACCTGTGACTTCGTTATGACGTGAACGCCGTGATTTTTGTGGCTCACCATCATCGGGCAGCTTGCCCGAAAACCATTTCCCTTCGGCTGAAATCATCACCATGCTCTGTTCCATTCGTCGCTTCGGCCTGATTTTTGCCGCTCTCGCAACTGCCCCCCTAGCAACTGCAACCGTGCACGCTCAGGACACGCTTCCCTTCAGCTATTCCGTTGAATCGTTTCGCCACGAATCCGACGACGTTTCTGCCTTTGTCGTCCGATTGCGGCAGCCGTTTCTGGCTGAAGAATTTGAAAAAAGCAATTACATCCGAATGAAGGCCACAGATGAAAACGCCTTTCTGATCTACCCCAGTGAAACTCGATTCGAACAAAGACATGCCGAATTCTATGGACGCCTCAAGGGCGATGGTGAAGCCGAAGTCGAATTGTCGTACGAAGTTGTTTCTGAAAACGCAGACGGATCTCGTCGCATCGATAGCCGAGCTGCGAAAGTAAAAATCAAAATCCCAACGACTCCCACTGGCTCTGAAGCCATCTATCAGTCATGGGCAGAAAAACAAAACCAGCATTTCGCAAAGCTACTGGAATACTATCCAGATGAAACGTTTTTTGAATTCCTACTGCTGCAATCGAAAAGCCGCTACGGAATCACGCCGCCCCGGCTTGCGGCATTGAAGTCTGATTCAGATCGACTGGAAGAAGAAGTCTACCATCTGTTTTCTGGTGGCCTGCAAGTTCAAAGATCTCTGCAACGCAGCACACTCAGTGGCGCCACAGTTTCCGCAGAACTCACCAACCACATCAAAGATGTTCGAGCACCCTCCATCAAGTCAGCCAACTACGCAGCTCTGTTGAAGACTTTGCAAGAAGACGGAGACGCCAAACCCAAACTGCATCCGACATCAGGCTTAATCCCAGAAGACCAATACTTGGTGCACTTCAATTCATGGGATGCGATTGCCAAATTGCGGCAAAGCAATCAACAGTGGCTGGAACCGCTTTACCGAATCATGACCGAAGATTCGCGAGACCATCACTTGATCGCTAAGTATGAAGCTCAATTGGGCATCCGCATGCAGGATCTTGAAAAATGGTTCTCTAAAGATCAGCTCACCAGCCTGACGGTGACCGGGTCTGATCTGTACGCCGCCGAGGGAACCGATATCACCTTGATCCTGTCGACTCCAGACTCGAAACCCATCATCAATCGGCTGCAGTCTTGGATCACCGCACAAAAGCAGCATGATGCCAACGCCGAGGATCGAACCTTCAACTACCGAGGAGTACAAATTCAGGCTCGCTATACGCCCAGCCGAACACTCAGTTCCTTCGCCGTGCTCAACGAAGGTTCTCTGATTATTTCCAACAGCCACGTGGGCATTCGACGCATCGTTGACACCATTCAAGGCCGGCTGCCGTCACTCGCGGAATGCCACGACTACAAATACGTCACCGCTTTGCATCCTCCGACAGACGCAGCAGATGACGGCTACGTCTATGCGTCCGATGCGTTCCTGAGATACCTGTTTAGCCCAGCATTCAAAATCGCCGAACGCCGACGCAAAGAAAGCATGAATCATCTTGTCATGCTGAACAACGCATCGCTGTTTTGGAGACTGGAATACGGCACCACACCCGAAAACCTAGAACAACTGATTGAAGGGCGATTTATCGGTCGCAACCAATTGGTTTGCCCTCAAGGCGGAGCGTATTCGTTTGACGCAGCCACAGATTCAAGCGTGAATTCTGTCTTCAATCGAATCAAATATTTGACGCCCATTCGTGAACTTGATGTGCTACGAATTTCAAACAAAGAAGCACAGGAATACGGAAGGTACCGTCAACGATACGAACGACTTTGGAAAGACTATTTTTCGCCCATGGCGTTCCGGTTTTCCACGGCTCAAAGTCTGCAAGTTGATTACTGCTTTCTCCCATTCCAAAACAGCAAAAGCTGGTCATCAATGCGTAGCCAACTTGCCAGTTCAAAACGCGGCCCAATCAAGTTACAGCAACCCGCAAAATCCACCATCGCTCGCATTGATGTGGGCACTTCAGAATCCATGATCCGCGACTTCGTACGTGATCTGCCCGGAGTCGCTCCTGTGCTGGAAGATGACCCCACACTCACCGATCTGCAATGGCTCGGTGACAGAGCGTCTTTGAACTTCAGCGATACTCATTCAATCCTCGAAATTGATCCACTCAGATTGAAGCCGCAGTCGTTTCCACTTCCACTTACTTCGATGCAACAAACGATTTTGGCAGCCATTATTTATGGCACCGATGCTCCCGCCTACCTCGCCATCGATGTGGACGATCCAGATAAGTCGGAACGCTTCCTGCAGATGCTAACCACACGAGTCTTCCTGCATAAATCGGGATCACTTGGACCGCTCGAAAGCGAATTGGATTCCTACCGACTGCCAAATTATAAAGAGCATTCCATTTCGGTCGTCACCTATCGACTTTACGCTTTGAGACTTAGGCTTTACTTAGCCGCCGTGGGCGACCAGCTCATCATCGCCACAGAATCCGGCCTGCTTCGAGAAGTCATTGACGCATCGCTCTTGAATGCCAAACCACGAACCGTGGAAGGACAACTGGCCGTGCAAATTCACCCTCAGGCAATGCGAGAATTTCGAGAAGACTTGCGAGTGTACTGGGAAGAACACGCTCGAATCGCATCTCACAACAACATCATGCCCATCTATACGTTGTTGAACCTGTACGCAGTTCCCATCGATCAAGTGGACTCACTATCAGATGCAAAGTACGGAGTCACCTATTTTTGCCCCGATGGAGAATACGTTTATAACGACGCCACCCAACAGGTCACTTCAACCGTCTATGGCAACCGCCAAAACGCGCTTCAAGAACCGCCGCAAAACAAATTGTCTTCGTTCGCAAAAGCCTTCGACGCCGTCAGCAATATTCTGTTCACGCTGAATTTTTCAGACAACAAAATCACGGGCCAGTTTCTCATCGACACGTCAGCCAACCAGCAGGCCTCACCAAAGCGACAATAAAAACAGAACGCCCCCTGGTTGCGATTCAAGAAGGACGCCCAGACTTTCAGCCCCAAAACTGGCTCAATCAGTGAATCTTAGGCTCTACAGACCGACTGCCATCGGCATGCAAAAATCGAAAGTCGCAGCCTAAGTTCGCCTGAGTCGTCTGTTCAAAGTACAGCTTCCCATAGCCTCGTGAAAACGTTTCTTCAGGAGCCACCCACTTTGATTTGCGCTCCGACAATTCTTCGTCACTGACTTCCAACGTCAAGTTTCGCTCTGGCACACTTAACGAAATGACGTCGCCGTCCTTCACAAGCGCCAACGGACCACCAACAAAAGATTCAGGAGCCACATGTAACACACAGGCTCCGTAGCTGGTGCCGCTCATTCTGGCATCACTTATGCGCAACATGTCTCGAACACCCTGTTCCAGTAAATACTTGGGAATCGGCAACATGCCCCATTCCGGAATCCCCGGAGCACCCAACGGCCCCGCATGCTGAAGCACAATCACATGATCCTTGGTCAGCTTTAACGCGGGATCATCAATACGAGCCTTCAAATCAGGGTAATCTTTGAACACAACAGCCGGGCCAGAATGAACGTGCAAGTGCTTTTCCGAAGCGGCAGGTTTGATCACCGCACCATCCGGACAAAGGTTGCCTCGCAAGACAGCCAGACTGTCTTTTTCGCAAATCGCTTCTGAACGAACGCGAATCACGTCCGAATCGTAGACTTCCGCATCCTTAATGGCCTCTCCCAACGTCGTGCCTGCCACGTTGACTGCCTCTGGTTTTAGCAAATCAGAAATTTGACTCAGCAATGCTCTCAGCCCACCCGCTTCAAAAAAGTCGCCCATCACATACTTTCCTGCCGGACGTAAATTGCCGACCACAGGAGTCGTCTGAGAAATCTGATCGAAGCGTTCCAGAGCCAAGGGCACTTCGGCTCGTCCAGCAATCGCCATCAAGTGCACAATGGCATTCGTGGAACCTCCCATGGCCATCAACGCTGTGATTCCGTTGTCGAATGCATCTGGTGTCATGATTTCAGATGGCTTGACGTCATACCATGCCAGTTCAACGGCCTGCCGACCGGTGGCGCTCGCCATTCGAGAATGAGACGCATGAGTCGCTGGAATCGACGCACTGCCAGGTAAGCTCATCCCCATCGTTTCCGCAACCGATGTCATTGTCGACGCAGTCCCCATCGTCATGCAATGTCCCGGAGACGCGGCAATATGATCTTCCAGTTCGCACCAAGCTTCGCAGCCCAATCGACCGGCTCCACGTTCGGCCCAGTACTTCCAAACGTCGCTGCCACTTCCCAGCTGATCACCACGCCAACTGGTTTTGTTCATCGGCCCACCCGGCATCACAATCGATGGCACTTCGGCGCTTAATGCTCCCATCAACAACGCAGGAGTCGTCTTATCGCACCCCACCATCAACACGGCCGCATCAATGGGATAAGTCTTTAAAACTTCTTCCGCTTCCATCGCTAAAAAATTGCGATAGTACATCGACGTGGGCTTCATAAAGGTTTCCGAAAGCCCCATCACAGGAATTTCAACTGGGAAGCCTCCGGCCTGCCACACGCCGCGTTTCACTTCTTCGACTCGTTGTTTGAAATGAGCATGGCAGCTGATCAAATCATTCCACGTATTCAAGATGCCAATGACAGGCTTGCCTTCGAATTCTTCCGAACCAAAACCCGCCTGTTTTTGCCTTGAACGATGGCCAAACGAACGCAAATCATCGGGACCGAAGTAACGAAAACTACGCAGCTCTTCGACGGCGCGCTTGGTACGGGAAAACATCGAACGATGGCTTTCGGACAAAATTTTTAACAGCTCAGAAGTCACAAAATACGGCCACTATCGTGACAGACTGACGCCATCGCACAAGCCAACCACGGATTGGTGAGCCTCGCCGGTACTGACGCTCCGAATTTGACGTTGATTGCCGTGCGATCAAAACACTGGATGGCACAGCCATTCACGACCCGCAACCCCGTTCTTCCAAGAAACCAGAAGGCGAACCACAAACCCCACGCGGCAAGATTCAAGACAGCAAAACTCAAGACAGCGATGCTCGGCGCTACAAGGCTGACCACGACCGACTTCACTGACACCACGATCATGAACAACGCGTTCATGAACACCACGCAGAGATTCGAAACGGCCTTCAGATTCCACCAGCTGGCAACCGGGAACAACCGTCGTTCCAACATCAAGCCTTAACGCACCTTCAGGGTAAATAAAGACATCACTGCAACAAAACCATGACCGTTTCCTAAGACTTCAAAAAAGTGTTACTAGGTGGGACATGATCTGACCCTGAGACTCACTACGTTGTCGCTATGTCGGAATCACAACAGCTTCAGCGGCAGTGGAACCTGCTTCGCTTTTTGGAATCAGCACGTCATGGCTGCACTTTGCAGCAGATGGTGCAGTTGACTGATCGTTCGGCAAAGACGGTTCGCCGAGACCTGCAGACTTTGGAATCCATTTTTCAGATTGAAAGCTTCATTCGCAACGGTCATCGAATTTGGCAAATGCCACCGATATCCGAACAGTTGAATTTTAACCTGACCGAACTGTTGGCCCTGCATATCAGTCAACAATTTTTGGAAGCACTTGCAGGCACCGTTTTCTGGGATGGCAATCAATCTGTCTTTCAAAAAGTACAAAGTGCAATCGGTGAACCCGCGATTCGGTATCTGCAAAAGCTATCAGCCGGCCTGCAGGCAACCAACGTCGGAGCAGGGGACTATCGCCAACGAGCGGCTTTGATCGACCAGTTAATGGTTGCGATTGAAGACCGGCGAGTCACCATCATTGTGTACCGGTCGATGCAAGCAACGGAACCGGTTGAGCAAGAAGTTTATCCCTTAGGAATGGTTCATCACCGCGGCAGTTTGTACCTGATTGCATGGTCGGCTTTGAAGTCATTCTGGAAGGCCTGCTGGCCAGTGAAAGCTTGGCCGTTCAAGATCCAAGCAACATGACAACATGACAACGGGGTAATGAAGCCGTTTCCGAGGACGAAAAATCATCGAAAACGGAGCACGAGCAGTTGGCCATGATCAGACTTTCAGTCACAAGGAACAATGCCGCTTGCCCCGCATTGCTCCTGCTGCAACTTGTCTAAAAAACAATGCGTCGCACGACTGAAATCTGACCTCGAAAATCGAAAACCGTCCTTGCTAAATCGTGGTCGAAATAAATCCGCCGTCGACCACAATATTCTGGCCCGTGACAAAGCTGGATGCTTTATTGGCGGCGAGCCAAACAACGGCTCCTGCAAGTTCTTCGGGAGTACCAAAACGAGCCATCGGAGTATGGCCGATGATCTGCCCGCCGCGTTCGGTGTAGCTGCCATCATCATGAAACAGCAACGCTTTGTTTTGCTCTGCTGGAAAAAATCCAGGACTGATTGCGTTTACTCGAACTCCTTGAGTCGCCCATTCTCGAGCCAAAAACTGAGTCAGATTCAAGACGGCCGCCTTCGCAGCAGCGTAGGCGACGACTCGAGACAACGGAATCATGCCAGCCATCGAGGCAATGTTGATGATGCTTCCCTTGCCCGTTTCCAGCATGGTTTCGCCAAAGACCTGAGCTGGCAAAAGCGAACCTCCGACAAGATTCAAATCGAACACCGTGTTCCAAGCTTCCGTCGGAAGTTTGCAAAAATCACTCCCGGGTGGCAAAGTCGCATCCGGATGATTGCCTCCTGCAGCGCTCACCAAAACACTGACCGGCCCAAACTTATCGTTAATGGCATCTCGAGCCACCTTCATCGAATTGGGGTCCAAGGCGTCCACCGAATGAAACATGGCTGTGCCACCCGCTGCTTCAATCGCCTTCACCTTGGCAGCACCGCGTTCTTCACTCCGTCCCAATACAGCCACTTTGGCTCCATAAGCGGCCAGGGCATCTGCCATGCCTCCGCCAAGCACTCCGGTGCCTCCAATAACCACGGCCGTATCAGATGACAGATCAAACAAATCGTTTTTCATTTCAGTCTTACTTTGCAATATCTATGCACAAAAAAATGCCACGATGCTGGCTCACTTTTATGATCCGTGATGATCGAATTCAATGTGAGTGACTTGTGGCTTAAAATCAAAATTTCATTCATTGGAAACAAGTTGCTGACATTCACTTCAAATCTGGGCAACAGGTTTTCACATTTCTGCTTTTCAACCACGCCGACAATTCGAATCAAATCAAATCGCAGGTCTCATAAACCGTCACCTGCCCAGAATTCGGTTCATGCCCCCAAAACCACAGCCATCTGGCAGTCTCACCACTGAAACACGTGGGCCGGCTCATCCCCATGGCTGTGCGATGCAGCAATCACTTCGGCCACGAAATCAAGAACCAGTGGTAAAACATCGGCCCATTGATCCACAGCCTCTCGTCGTTGTGTTCTCTCAAAGACTGTGGGGGGGCGGACTGTGCCAAGATCAAAAGCGATTCAAAAACTGGTTTCAGCGCCGACGACTTCTGCAAAAATTCGCTCGACTGACGAACGCGAAAAGAAGAGGTGCCAGATTGAAGATGTCTGTTTTTTCGTGTTCTGTGTTCTGTGTTTCGTGTTCCTATCCAGTCAGTAGCATTTCGATCAGCTTTCCTTCAAAGAACTGGCACCGTTTTGTAACCGATTCGGCCAGCAGCTGTTCCGCCGTCATTTCAGATTGTGCCACTGGTCATATCGTTCTGGTTCAAGAGAGCCTTGGCCGTTGATGATAATGATGTTGCCGTCGGTTCGCGAACGGTTTCAAGATTGCGGAATAAACGTCTAACAGACAGTGGTTTACCGAATGAAACTAGGAATTCCCGTCGATCTGAACTACCAGCCATCAAGCCGTTCGACGAGTGACCTGCAAAGCCTAAAATGCTGCAGATCTCAGGAATCATTTCCCCCTGATGACTTTCGTTGCTTCAGAAGGTTTAGTCATGGCAATCGACACTCCGAAATGGGTCGGTCAATCCGTCTTCTACCAAATTTTCCCAGATCGTTTTGCTCAGAGCGGTCAGGTCAAGGTGGGTGCCGAATTCGAACCTTGGGATTCTGCTCCAACCGCCTACGGCTTTAAGGGAGGCGACCTGTACGGAGTCACTGAAAACCTAGACCACCTTCAAGATCTTGGCATCAACGCCATTTATTTTTGTCCCATTTTTTCCAGTGCCGCCAATCATCGGTATCACACTTACGATTACATGCAGGTTGATCCTTTACTGGGAGGCAATGCTGCACTGCGACAACTGCTTGATGCAGCTCATGCCCGCAACATTCGCATTGTGCTTGATGGAGTCTTCAACCATGCCAGCCGTGGGTTCTGGCAATTCCATCATGTCTTAGAAAATGGCGCTGCGTCTCCTTACAAAGACTGGTTCCACATGGATCCAGCTTGCATGAACGGAGAACGTCCGTTTCAGCCGTACCCCAGCGTGGACGCTCAACAAGCATTGAATTCGGGGCAGGGCAGTTTGGAGGCAATCGGATATTCCGCGTGGTGGAATCTTCCCGCTTTGCCAAAGTTCAACACAAACTGCAAAGCTGTTCGAGACTATCTGTTGGAAGTCGCGACGTACTGGATCAAATTTGGAATCGATGGCTGGCGTTTGGATGTCCCTAACGAAATCGATGACGATGATTTTTGGCGAGAATTTCGTCAGCGGGTTCGAGCCATCAATCCCGAAGCATATATCGTGGGTGAAGTTTGGGGCGAAGCCAAACGCTGGTTGCAAGGAGACATGTGGGATGCAGTGATGAACTATCAAATCACGGCAGCTTGCTTGGGATACTTTGGGGCCGAACATTTAGACCTTGAAGAAACTCGACGACCATCCAGCTTCAGCAATGTAAAGCATCTGCAAGGCGAAGAATTTGCGGCGGAAGTGGAGCGAGTCACCTCGATGTACGGCCCTGAAATTGCGGCCTGTCAGCTAAACTTGCTGGACAGCCACGACATGCCTCGATTTTTAACATGCTGCAAAGGCAATACGTCCTCTTTGAAGTTGGCGTGGTTGTTTACCTGTTGTCTTCCGGGCGCTCCGTGCGTTTATTACGGAGACGAAGTGGGACTGGATGGCCGCCACGACCCCGACTGCAGAAAAGGCTTTCCATGGAATCAAACGGATTGGGATCAAGCCCTTTTTGATTGGTACAAGGCGTGCATCAAAATCAGAACAGGCACAGGGTTGGGCCAACACCGTCGCCCCGAATTACTTTGCGCTGCGGGCACAGCAACGGCATTCCAAGTTCAAGCAGACCGGGGACACTTTCTGCTCATCATGAATCCTGGTTCAGACACCGTGTCTCTTACGGTTCCATGTTCCGCTATCGCCGACAAACCCGACATTCAGCTTGGCACAATTCAGCACAGCGATATCGGCAATGGTTCGATGGAATTTCAAATCACAGCCGGTAGCGGGGCCATTTGGAGAATATAACAACCGTCATCGCCACGCTGTGTTGGCTCAAACACCGTGTTGGATCAAGCACCGTGTTGGATCAAACACCGTGTGGCTCAAGTACAGTGCCATCGTAAGCGCTCTATCGTCACAAACACTTTTCGTCGCAGACACAGTATCGTCTCGATCACCATTTCGAAACGAGTGACCTGTCCATCGTTTTTTTACCTCCATCGTCCTTCGCAGGCCGCGGCGATCAAGGGCCGATTCCAACCGCTGCAGTGTGAGCCAAATTACGGGCGCCACTGAATCACGGGCGATCCTGAGAACTGCGATACTGGGAACTGCGATACCGGGGCCAGCGTCAGCAAAACAAGTATCATCAACGGGTGGCACACCGTAGGCTTTGCCCCTTCATTCGAACTTCACGGAGAATCTCGTGAGCCGCACGGCTCTCACCCGTTGCGGGACAGAGCCTGCCCGCGTCTTTCGCGTTTCAACTCCATTTTCAAATCAGTAGATTTCTCTCTCGTGTCCGACATCCTGCTCACAACCTTAAATGCTCGCTACTGGCACAGTAGTTTTGGCCTGCGTTACCTGATGGCCAACATGGGAGATCTCACCGATCGCACTCTGCTGTTGGAATTTGGCATCGGTGATCGCCCGGTCGACTTGCTGGATAAAATTCTGAGCCACGATCCAAAAATCGTGACCTTCGGCGTCTACATTTGGAACACCGATCCAGTGACTCAGCTGGTCCTTGACCTAAAAGCCGTCCGACCGGACTTGATCGTGATTTTGGGTGGTCCCGAAGTCAGTTACGAATACGAAGGGCAACCTGTTGTCGAAGCGGCCGATTTTTTGGTGACGGGCGAAGGTGATCTGGCTTTGCCGGAATTGTGTCGCACTTTGCTGAATTCCACGCCGGAACAAATTCAAGAACTTCCCAAAGTGGTGGTCAGCGGAGTACCCGATTTAAAGGAAATCAAACTTCCTTATCACCTGTACACCGACGAAGACATCGCTCATCGCATCATCTACGTGGAAGTGTCTCGAGGTTGCCCGTTCACCTGTGAATTCTGTCTTTCGGCATTGGAAATCCCCGTCCGTTTGTTTGACGTTGACGAATTTCTTAGCGCCATGCAGCAACTGTTTGATCGGGGAGTTCGTCAGTTCAAATTTGTGGACCGCACGTTTAATTTAAACATGCGAGTCAGCACGCAAATTCTGAACTTTTTCTTAGAGCGAATCACGTCCGATCTGTTCTTGCACTTCGAAATGATTCCAGATCGTCTGCCCGAAGCCTTACGAGCCATCATTGCCAAATTTCCAGACGGAGCACTCCAGTTTGAAATCGGAGTTCAAACCTTTAACGACGTCGCCGGAGAATACATTAGTCGCAAACAAAACAACGACAAGCTGGCTGACAACTTCCAGTTTTTACGGCAGCACACAGGAGTACACATTCACGCAGATTTGATCATCGGACTGCCGGGTGAAGATGTCGAAAGTTTTGGCAAGGGCTTTGATCGGTTGCTGGCTTTGCAGCCTCAAGAAATTCAAGTGGGCATTCTGAAGTCACTCAAGGGAACTCCGATTACCCGTCACGACATCGAATGGGAAATGGTGTACAGCAAATATGCCCCATTCGAAATCCTTGCCAATCGCTTGATTGACTTCCAAACCATGCATCGGCTGAGAAGGTTTTCACGATTCTGGGACTTGTTCGCGAACAGCGGCAATTTCAAATCCAGTTTACCCCTGCTATGGCAAGACGCTTCGGCCTTCCATCAGTTCTTGAAATTTTGCGATTGGATTTACAAGGTCGAACAACGAACTCATGGGATCGCACTGCCGAAACTTACCGAACGCCTGTTCGAATACTTAACCACTGAAGTTCAGCCTGGTGCAGAACACGCTCAACCAATCGCAGAAAGCATTTGGCAAGACTACGTTGGCGGAGGGCGGCGAGACAAACCTCACTTCTTAAGAGAATTCCAACTGCCCGCTGTACACGAAATTCAAGATCAACTGAAGGCTCAACAATTACCCAGCCGGCAGGCTCGACATTTGTGATGTGGTGGTTCCGGGGGCATCGAACAGCCTAGTTTTCAATCGAACATTGAATCTGTCATTGTCGTCGGCTTCACTGTCATCCAGCCCCACTGTCATCCAGCCCCATGGTCCTCAAGCCCCATGGTCCTCAAGCTCAGTGCAGTCGATTCTCGACTAGACTTCAGTGCCATGTGCCGACCATAGACCGGCCGAGTGCCAGACTACAGCCTGCTTGCCGGGACTCGTTGGTAGTCCGCCCGTTCATTCAGCCGTTCATAGTCGTCAAACTGCCAACCGTCTCGACTTTCGACAGCTTCAAGCTGAGTGACATCAGACGGATCGCCATAGGGTCCAGATTGGCTAATCACAATCGGTTGAACGGTGAACCCCATCAGCAAAAATGACAAAGTTCCAAGGCCCACCAGTCGTCTTCCCCAGCCCAAAGGAATGTGATCATCTCGGGTTGGAGGATGTCGCGGTCCTGTCAGAGTCACAAGAATCAATAACAGTACATAGGAATACTGCTGCACAGAAATCATGTAGCCGCTGGCAGCCAGAATCAGGCCCCACGCGACATAGTGAGCCGGTCGGCCAATCATTGTGTAAAGAAGATGCCCACCATCGAGCTGACCAACAGGCAGCAAATTCAATGCGGTAATGAAGACACCCACCCATCCCGCTGTGGCAAATCCATTCCACTGAAACACCATGCCAGCGGGCAGAGGTCCGTGGACAAATTCAATCGCCGACTTCACGATCCACGGTTGCCCAAATTCGAACGGCCGGTTGTGTAAATCAATCACATATCCGGACGAATAGATGCCGTACAGCAACACAGGAATTGTCACCACGAGCCCAGCGATCGGCCCAGAAACAGCGATATCGAAAAGCTGCTTTCGATCCGCTTTACCTCGCCCTTGCAAAATCACGGCTCCCATCGTGCCCAAGGGAGGCAACGGCAAAGGAATGAAAAAGGGCAGTGACGCGGGAACAGAATATCTTAAAGCCTGCAGGTAGTGCCCCATTTCATGACACAGCAAAATCAACATCAAAGGAATACTATAGGACAGTCCCTGTTGCAGCTTGATCCAAAAATGATCCAGCAAAGTCAAAGGTTCTTTCCAAGGCCACGGAAAACCGTTCAAGTACGCCAACAATTCGTTGCCATAAACGGGGTTGATCCAACCGAACAGGATTTCGATCGGCCAGTAGTCGGCTCCTACCAAAGTCGTGCTCGCAAACGTGGCCAGAAACAAGGCAAGGCATAGCTGAGACCGACGGCGAGCTTTCCGTCGGCTTTGATCCCATGCCATTCGAGTTCCAATTTCGTCCTGCAAGAGCTGCAATTCCTTTGCTTCAGCTGTTTCTAAAGAGGCTGACTTCGACAAATCATCGTCGCCAGTCAGTGGCAGAGAAATCGATGGTGCACATCGAAACCCAATGGTCGTAGTATCCAAAGTCGAAGCGAAAAGATCGGTCCGTCGATCCCACGCGATGCAGTCAGTATCGAAAGTCTGGTTTTTGATACAACTGTCCACAAGTCGATCTCCGGTCAATCAGCAAGGATTCGTTCCTCGTTCAACACGGGCGGAGCTCATCATGAGTTCGCAGACGCGCGAGGCTGACGGAAATTGTCGAAGAAAAACGGGCCATCGACAGAAGGAAACAATTTCCACTGCAGCAATTTCAAAACGCCAGTAAACTGAATGAGCGTGTGGCCATTTTTCAACACGCCATTGTTGGTAGAATCTGAAAAATCGGCTCGTAAGGGAAAATGATGGGGCGTGAATTCAATCATTCGAACGCTTTCGTCGGTCACGACAGCTGGACAGTTCATCACTTCGATCTTTTCGATCCCACCGCTCTATGGGCTCCTGCGGTCTCTCGTGAACTTGGCGATCGATGGAATCCCAGGCCAGGCACTCCTGCCGTGGCAGAATGGGCGAATTCAAAACAGTTTCACACAGGCGTTGACCTGCGAATTTCGCAGGGCCTGATTCTGTTCTTTGATGGAATCGAAAAAGAGTGCCTATCGATCTTAAGTCGACTGATGGACGATCCTCATGAATGCCCAATGGCGGCCGTGTTAAGCCCCCAACATTCAGATCTGATTCCCGTCTTGCTGGAATCAAACGTGGTCTCAATCATCATGGAACCTGTGAACGACGTTCCCATTGCAGATTGGTGCTTAGCAATGTTTGATTTCACTCATTCTCAACCCACATCACCGCGAAGGCGTGAGGCTTAAAAAGTTAGTAGGCGAAGACTCGCAGGCGATCCGATTCAATGGCCGGCTGACGCTTCGTACGACTGCGTCCCATGATCGTTCGACTTTCCGGAACCGGACTGGAAAATCGCTTCCACGCAACCGGCGATGCGGGCGGGGACGCAACCGGGGATGCGGGCGTGTGTTCCCACAATTTCAACATGCTGTGAAACACATCACGACGATCCCGACGGCGGATGTGAATGGGGTCGTACCCGAAACAGCGGGCGGGCGGTTCGTAGATTTTTAAGCCTTGGTCAGCGGCCAACGTCTGGATTCCATCGAAAAGATCCTGAGTCGCCTGTTGCACTTGCGGCAATTTCAGCGGGCACGAAGGAAACAACAGTTGCTTCATGATTCGAAACTGAGTCGGCTGTAGCTTCAACACAGAAGTTAACGGCGGTGCAGTGACAACAAAGTCGGCGTTTGAATTCCATTGACGAACACGAGACACACATTCACCGGCTGCTTCAACCACTTCAGATACACTGCAGCCGTACAGCAAGTCATTGCCAAGGTCAGTGATCAGCACAGACGCCGCTTGCTCATCATTGAACTTTGGCAACGCTGCCCAAAGCCCAGAGTGAAGAATGCCAGGCAAGCGGCGAAAGACGAACCCACTTGAAGCCGATGCGTAAGCTCTGCCCATTCCATGAGCTGTCACAAAATCAGCGCGACCAGTGGATGAGCTCAGCACCAAACTGACAATCTGCGACCAAGCCAGAGACACATTGCTGGCTCCGAGCACCAACACGGTTCGGTCTGCATTTTCAGGTTGATCCGTCAATGCCGAAATCTGATCAGCGACGGTCATTGAATCTTCCAGAAGTCCGGGATCAACAACACAATGATGGCGAACAGTTCCAAACGCCCCAGCAGCATTAAAACCGAAAAGATCAATTTGGAAGTATCGCTGAACGCCGTGTAATTAGAATGAGGCCCGCAGACTCCGAGACCGGGTCCAATGTTGTTCAGGCAAGAAATCGCCGCACTGGCGCAGTCCATCAGCTTGTTGCCCGTGCCAGAATTCGCCCATTGATCGTTTGGCTCGACTCCAATAATCAGCAGCCAACTTCCAGCCACAATCGCAGCGATAAAGCAAAAATAAACCAAGACATCCTGCCCGACCGAATCATGGATCTTTCGACCTGCTAAACGCAACGGGCGAACCAGATTGGGCCGAAATGATCGTTCTCCTTCACGCTGCAGCACTTTAAACAAAACGATAAAGCGAATCACTTTAACGCCTCCGCCCGTCGAACCCGAACATCCTCCCACGAACATCAACAGCAATAGCAGGCCCTGAGTAAACAGAGGCCAAATAACAAAATTTTCTGTTCCAAATCCCGTCGTTGTCATCACGGCCACAACATTGAACAATGCATGGCGAACGCTTTCCAAAATGGTTTCATAGTGAGAATTTTTCCACAGCAGAAAGCTGATGGCGGCTGTCGCAACCACGATAATGGATACGTAAACTCGATATTCGGGATCAGAAAAAACGTCTGTGATCCGCCCACGAATGGAAGTTTGACCAATGCGGTTCGAACCTCTTAAAAGCAGATAGTAAAGATTAAAGTTTGTGCCCGCCAAAATCATGAAAATGATGATGGTGTATTCGAGTGTCGGAGACTGAAACGAACCGATGCTGGCATTGCGAGTACTGAAACCGCCCGTTGCCAGTGTCGCAAAGGCATGACACAACGATTCGTAAATGTTCAATCCTTGAAAGCAAAGAACGATAAACATCAACGCCGATAGCCCGAGATAAATCGACCACATCACGGAAGCCGTTTCTCGAATTCGCGGGCGGACAGAATCTGATACTGGGCCCGGAACTTCTCGCTTCATCAATGCCTTACCGCCTGCTCCTAATTGCCCCAGAATGGCAACGAACAGGACAATGATTCCCATGCCGCCTAGCCAATGAGTAAAACATCGCCAGAACAGAACGCTTCGAGGTATGTAGGCAAGTCGGCCGGCTCGAGCTTCGTCTTCGCAGCTGATGATGCCTTCCGGAACTTCTAACTGAGTCAACACAGAAGCTCCGGTGGTTGAAAATCCAGACACCGATTCAAAAATCGAATCCGCAAGACTCATGTGAACGCCAGCAAGACGATAGGTAGGAGTCAGCCAGTATGGGAGTCCTCCCAAAATTCCACAAAGAATCCAACCGAACCCAACAACGGCTAAGGCTTCTTTCCGCAGTAACGTGTCTTTGCGACTATCTTTGCCCAGCATGACTAAGATGCAGCCGATAGAAAAAGCAAAGATGATGGCTTTGCACATTCCAAAAAACGACGCGCGTTCGAAGCTTGGAGCTTCACCAAGAGCTTCAAACGACCACGGCAACGAAAGCACCATCGAGCCACTGATAATCAGTGAGAGGTAGCCCAACAGGCGAAAAACCAAAATCCAATTCATGGAACCAACGACTCTTCAATGGCAGCAGGCAAGCTTCGCGAAACAAAGGCAACCTGCAATTCAAGGGAACAAACGCAGCATCAAGATCAGCCACGTTTCGGATACTTGTGATGACAGGATTCCATCAAAACTACCGATTCGACGTTGCCCCATTTTTTACATTTGCCTTCGCCCCTTTTTTCTGAAACGCAGGGTCAGCCTTAGGTTTCATTTCGATAACGATTGGCTTGATTCCACTGCCCGCATACCCCTTCATGGGTTTGCCGTTCTGCTGCAACTTATCAGTGCTCCACAACACACCTCGAGCCACCAAGTCTAGCCAGACATCTGTGTTCATCGTTTCATTATGATGGCCGATAGACGTTCCGAATACTCGAGCTGCTCCAAACGTGTTGGCCCAAACGACGACGTGGTCTTTATCTGTGTCTTCTCCATAGGCTTCCGCCAATGGCACACAATTGGGCCAAACCTTTTCGATCTTATACAGCTCGCCATTCGGAGTCTTCCAGTTGTTTGAAAAGCCCTTCATGATGGGATGTTGATCGTTCATCGTTCGAACAGTGACAGCTCGCTTGCCTTCATGACGTTGTGATGTCACACCAATCAGTTCTCGCCATGAATCTGCAGCGACGCCGGCGTTACGATAACTGTGCAAACTGCAGTGAACAAAAATCGCAGGCACGCCTTGGTGATGTGCGGCCGTAATGCCTCGAATAAAATCAGCATCCGTCACTCCACCGAAGCATTCGTTGTGGAAAATCACGTCGTATCCCGTGGCCCAATCAGGATCACTGTACTTTGAAATCTTGTGCCTGCTGCCACGACCACCTTCATGAACGACGTCCCAAGAAATATTCACTCTTTGTGACATGCCTTCGGTGATGATCTTTTTCTGAGCCTCGTAATCGTGGCAACAGCCTCCTGTGATCAAGAGTCCTTTGAGGGACTGAACTTTCGGCGCAGCTGTTGTGGACTCAGCTGCCGTGGACGCAGCTGCCGTGGACGCAGCTGTTGTGGGCTCAGCTGTTGTGTCTTGGGCAGAAGTTCCAATTGGAACAATCAAAGATGCCGTTGACAAAACAATGGCCACGAAAAAATTGTTACTCACGAGTCGCTTTCCTTGAGAACCTGAAGACACCTAGCCAAATACCGACCACACAATCTGGCCGTTCAAATCAATCATAGCGACACAAATGAAAGACCTGTAGCGTTGCCTCCAGTTCCATTCGGTTCAGCGAGCTTCCGCATTTCACGTTGCCGGTTGCTGGACAATTCAAGCCTGCATCATCGCCACAGATCTTGAAGCCTGTTTGAACGCTGAAACACAGCGTGCGTGCTTTGGCCAGTTAATGACAGGCCGTGATGGCGGCGAAGCACGAAATAAACTTCGCAGCGACTTGCTGGTCAATCCCACAGCAGCTGATCCAGCCGTGTTTCCATGTCGCAAGCAAGCAAGCAATCCGTCCCGATGAACTCCAGTTTTGGCAGATCAGAGATGTACAGATCAGAGATGTGCTGCTGTTTGGGATCTCGCGCCAAGCGGCGAAGAACGCAAACTTTTTCTGAGTGTACCTGTGAAACGCTGCCGTCGGATCTGGGCCAGTGAATCTGGCCTCGTAAACCAAGCCTCTTAAACCTGGCTCCATAAACGTAGCCCCGTGGCCGATGAATGTGATCAGAATCATCGGCGTAGTACGCCGGGAATGAACACTCGATTCACAAGCAGCGAATGGACTAGGCTTTCGAAAACGCCTGTGAGGTGTCGATTTCGTAGCTACGGTCAAACACTTCAGCAAAGTCATAGACGTCGACGAAATCTTCGAGGCGATCGTCTGTGGTCTTGCTCATGTCTCCGTCTTCGATCAATTCAAACACCATCTTGCCAATGTCGGCTGTGGATTGAATTCCCCAAGTTCCTAAAACAGAACGGGCCATTAAACCGAATTTTTCTTGAGCCAAACCTTTGATACCAATCAGGAGTTCGGGGCCAGAAACGTGACCTGTGTTCGAACTCGACCGATCTCTCCCCAAATGATCTTGGGCATACTTCAAGCCAGAAAAAATGAACGTATAACCGTCTCGGTGATAGGCTCGCTTTGTGGGAGTTTGGCGAGTGGCTGCCATTCGATTGTCCCTGACCCGAAAGAAAACTGACACCAGCAATTGGCTGACTGGCTGATACTACAACGGCGACCGACACGACTGAAGTCTCTAATCCTGTTTTTTGCGTCCTTCGGCCTGCCGAGTGCCACCGCCTCCCTGTTTTCCTCTGGAAACAACCGTAACGATGTCAGATTCGTCAGTCATCATACGCCGACCATCCGGGTAGCTCACTAATAGCTTCCTAACCAGCAGTTCTTGCGCAATGATTCTGCCTTGCCCTTCCTTTGTCACCACCGTTGCCCCCACCTTGGGCATCTCTTTCTGGTGAGCTTCGTACGTATCGTATTCGTATCTCAAACAGCATTTGAGCCGACCGCAACGGCCTGAAATCTTGTTGGGATCCAAAGTCGCTTTCTGCAACTTGGCCATTTTCATGGACACCGGAGGCATTTCTTTCAGGTGAGTGCTGCAGCAAACTGGCTTACCGCAGTCGCCATAGTCGGCAAGTAGCCGAGCTTCGTCGCGAACCCCAATCTGACGCATTTCAATGCGAGTATTGAAAGCTCGGGCCATCACTTTCACAAGCTCACGAAAGTCGACACGTTTTTCAGCAAGGTAGTAAAAGACGATTCGCTCGCCACCAAAAACCTGTTCCACATCCACCAGCTGCATCTGCAAGCGGCGCGTGGCTACCAATTCAGATGCATCGTTGAGATACCCTTTTTCCTTGCCCGCTATTTCTTCCGCACTCAGACGATCTTCATCGGAAGCCAGCCTTAAAATTCTTCCGGGACGAGACTTTTCTCCCAGTAATTGCTGAGTTTTTTCATTGGCGACGTTTAAGACCTCGCCCATTTCGACACCTCGATCCGAACGGACAATCACGTCTGAACCACGACGGATTCCGTCGGGTTTCCGGCTGTGGAATTCACCCAAATGCCGCATCGAACCGTATCGAACCACGAACGATTTCCCGACAGGGTCTGTGGGAATTGACGGCGGTGTTTCTGTGGAAGCAGTGGACATGCGGTGCGTGGCGATCACTCAGAAATCAGAAGAAGGGGACGCTAACCATATCGACTTCGCATTCACATTCGCAAGGCTTCCGTCAAACCCAAGCATCTCCGACGATTTGCTGATCAAACCCGTCACTCAGATAAAACCAGGCCCAGACGTGCTTGTGTTCATGTGTTCCCCTTAACTGAACGGCTTCTCTGCGATACAGACCTGCACAAACGCCTTCCACTTCGTCCAACAACACAAGCGTTTTTGCATCCACTTGAAAGATCTCTCCCACGATCGACACGCCGGGCTGCTGATTCGTGGCGTGACGCAGCCCAGGGTATTCTCCGCAATTCACCAAAAAGTACATCGATGCGGTCTTTGCATCATCGATAAAGTTTGCCCCCGCAAGGTGCTGATGCAGAGGAAAACCACGTTTCAGCGAGCCATAAACGAACACGAGTGAAGAATCAGCTAACATTTTGCTCCCGATGACTGGCCCGCAATGGCTGTTGGTCTTGCCTCTTCAACTTTAGAAAACTGTGCCATGTCAGAACTCTTGAATCAGCACACCATGGAGATCCGAGTTCGCTACAGCGAAACCGATTCGATGCAGTTGCTGCACCATTCCAACTACCTGACCTACTTCGAAATGGGCCGAACCGAATTGTTTCGAGCTCAAGGTGGAAGCTATCGAAAAATGGAAGCTCTGGGCCTGTTTTTCGTGGTCGCACGAGTGAATGTCAGCTTTAAAAAACCTGCTCGATACGACGATGTACTGACGTTAACAACATCGATCCGACGCCAAACGCCTGCAAAACTGGAACATGACTATGTTCTAAAACGCGGTGACGAGCTACTGACTGCAGCAGAATCGGTCATCGCTTGCGTCAATCAAGCTGGTGAAGTGCAGCGAATTCCGGAAAACCTGATCGACATCACAGGAAGTTGTAAATTATAGGAGGTTTGGGTAAATAATTTGACTCTTGAGGACAGTAGCGGTTAATCTCCGCGATTCGTTAATTCGGGGATCATGTGATTCCCAGTGGCGCCCGGGGGTCATTTTGTCTCGTGGAGCTGCCTCCAAGACTTGGACTCACTTGTTCACATAAAGGAAATTCAATGAGACGTTTTCTGATCCTTGCAGTCGCAATCATGCTGACCGTTGCTTCTACAACCGCTGAAGCTGGTCGTCGTTGTGGCAAAGTTCGTAAATCTCGAAAAGCAAAATCTTGCTGCTACCAGCCATGCCAGCAGACTTGCCAGTCTTCTTGCAACAGCTGTGCGACTCCTTCATACAGCAGCTGCAGCTCTTGCGCACCAGTCGCTCCAAGCTGTAACTCTTGCGGAACTGTTTCTTCAGGTTGCAGCTCTTGTGGAACCGTTTCTTCAGGATGCAGTTCTTGTGGAACTGTTTCTTCAGGATGCAGCTCTTGCGGAACCGTTTCTTCAGGTTGCAGCTCTTGTGGAACAGCCACTTCAGGTTGTCCTTCAGGCGGTTGCGGAGTTGTTGCTCCTGTTGCTGATTCTATTCCAGCGGCTGCGACTCCAGCAGAACCAGTTGACGCTCCTGCTCCTCCAGCTGAAGACGCTCCTGCACCACCAGCAGCAGAAGCACCAGCAGCACCTGCTGAAGCTGCTCCAGCAAAATAGTTTTCAAACGCTTCAACGTGATCCTTGGAATGCGAAACGCGGTCCAGTTGGATTCACATTGGCGATCGAAACGATGAAGGTGGCAGAGATGCCACCTTTTTTCGTGCGCCGAAATCGTGGGCCGCTACAATCATTGGTTGTCGTTCACGAACGAAGGACCGATCGCCGTGCCTTGGCATCACAACAGCTGAATCAGAACCACGTTTGATGGCTCATGGTCAGGCGATCTCAAGTTCGAAGAAAGTGAACGTGCAACGGCCGTCAACGTGATTTGAAATTTGCCTTCATTGATCAACCGCATGTTTCCCCAAGCCCATCGATATCTGTTTGCCGCTGCATGTTGCATGATGGCAAGCTTCACTTGGACTGCGGCTGTTTGTTATGCAACGCCTTTTCCTGCGGCGCCGAAACCCCTCGTCATGCACCCACTTTCGTTTACGGAAGCATGGGTCACGATATCAGACCGCATCGAAGTCAAGCTGGGGCTCTTCACCGACGATATCATTCGCTACGACAGGGGCTCTGAGCCTCTGCCAGAACGCCTGAGTGCTGACGAATTTCAGCGAATTTTGGACCGCCAAACGCCTGAATTACTTCGACGAATTCAGCTTTATGCCGGTGGCCAAAGATTGATCGGCGAAGTCACATCTGTTCCTGATTCTTGGGCAAGCGGCGACGTCATTGATATCGTGGGTTCTGCCAATGTCAAACACTCGTGGAGCTTTGCATTCCAGTACTCAGGTTCTCCCTTGCGAAGCCTGACGATTCGCCATTCGTTTAGCCCGCCGGGGATCCAGCAACCTGGAGAGCTCAGACTGCATTCTCGACACAAAGCTTGGAAACAAAGAATTGACGCCGTCATCCCTCCCGAACTTGCATACACGGTCGCCTATCGAAAGGAAGGAAATTCGACGGCTGCGACCGCAACTGCCAACGAAACGACTTCCCGAATGATCGTGAGTCCGTTTGCAATGACGCACGAAGTCACATTACCACTCGCCACCGTCCTTGCGGCATTCCCCAACGTTTCCGAAGCCACTGAAACGAACAAGAAGGATCAGCAGGACATCCTCTCGGTCAGTCACCAACAGCAACTTGGTGAGCAACTGAACCATTGGATTCAGGAAAACACAATCGTCGAAACAAATGGCAAACCAATGACAACCCGGATGGTGGCTGTGCAGTTCTTTGAATCCGGCATTATTCCCGAACAGCCTGTCCCCGATTCGGTTTCGTCCCCCGTGAGTGTCCCCGGTACTTTAATTGGCATTCGTCAAACCTACGCTCGCTCAGGTACTTCGCATGCCGGCTCTTTAAAACTGAAGGCTGAGTTTCCAGGTACTTCGGAAATACGTTGCGAAACCATCGCCAACAACGCGGCAAGCACGTCGCTTCAAACCATCGAAGGCAGTTCAAACGCAGGCCAGACGTTGCACAAATGGTCGACTTCGATTGACGAATCGAAGACTCAAATCAACGCTCAATCTTCCACAGACATTTCTCAAGAATTAACAACACGCACAACGCCCCCCGGTCGGCCATTCGCATTAACACTGATCGCCTGTGGTTCTGTTTTGGCCGCTTGTGCATTTGCCTTTCGCAAATTTTCTGATTGGCTGCAGGATCGTCAGTCCGCCTTTCAGTGGATTGTTGCCATCGGACTAATACTGGTTGCGTTGGGCATCACGCGTTTGCCCGCCACGATCAACCAGCAAGAACCTGCCCAAATCCATGGCTGGATGTCGGCCGCATTGAAGACAATTTATCAGACACTTCAGGCTTCTTCAGAAGCTCAGACTGTTCAGAATTTAAGCACATGGCTGTCGGATGAGTTGGTGGAATCCACCTATTTGACGGTCTGCCAGCAAATGGCGGCAGAACCAGAACAGGCGACCTGGACAGGCATTCAGGATGTCCATTTGACAGAATTACAGACCGAAGTCATCACCCACAACGACCTGAAAATCACTTGTCAGTGGGAAGTGCAGGGCATGGCCTATCACTGGGGACATGCTCATCAGGTGAATCGCCGATATTCGGGGGAATTCACGTTGGCCAAGAAAGCAACGGACTGGAAAATCCAAGAACTCAGCCAACTTCAGGCAATGGACTCGACACCATTGCTGTAGTTTCCGGGTTCTTTTCAGGCAGACGCGGCAATCTCACAATATCTTTTGAGACATTCAGGCTCTGGAACCGCTGGACCGGCACATAGATTGAAATCAATCGTGGCTGCAATACACTAAAAGCCGGAGAGGATGGAACCTTGTCGATTTCCCGCCTTTTTCAGCTGATCTTTCCAGACAGACATCAAAACATCTGGCTGCGTTGATTGAACAGCTTACGTCCAACCAGTTTCACCCAATCGGGACCCAACCACCATGAGACACGTGTTTCAGATGGCGATTCTTTTCGCTCTCTCTTGTTACTCCTGCAACACCATTGCGTCGGCAGGTGACTGGCCATCATGGCGAGGCCCAAATCACAACAGCATTTCAAGTGAAACAGGACTTGTCGAAACTTGGGATTTTGAAACCAAGAAGAACGTGCTTTGGACATCTGAAATCGGTGGCCGAGCGGCTCCAATCGTCATGAACGGTCGAGTCTTCTTGGACTGTCGTACCGAGCACGATGTCAGTTCAAGTAGCAAAGAATTAATTGACGCCCAAGAGCAAGTGGTGTGCTTCGACGCTGCCACCGGCGAAGTTCTGTGGAAGGATCGCTTCAATGTGTTCCAAACCGACATTCCTGCTCCACGAGTAGGCTGGGCGGCCATGGCGGGTGATACTGAAACGGGCAACGTGTTCGTGCATTCTGTCAGTGGAATTTTTCGTTGCTATTCACCAGACGGAGACGTCGTTTGGGAAAAATCACTGTTCGAAGAGTATGGCAAAATTTCAGGCTACGGAGGTCGAACTCAAGCGCCTGTGATCGATGAAGATCGAGTCATCGTTGGATTCTTTGGACTCAACTGGGGACGCTACAAGTCTCCACCACCCAAGATGACCTACTACTGTTTCGATAAGAAAACGGGCGAATTGATTTGGACATCTCCGGTTGGAAAGCCCCCTTTGGACACCAACTATTCTGTCCCAACGATTGCTGTCATCGATGGGCAGCGCCTGTTGATTGGCGGAGGAGCCGACGGCGGAATTCACGCAATTAATGCTCGAACCGGAGCACCCGTTTGGTCTTACCGAATGTCTAAGCGTGGCCTAAACGCGTCTGCCGTTGTTGATGGCAACATGGTTTATATTTCACACGGTGAAGACGATATCGACACCAGTGAATTTGGTCTCGGACGAGTCCAATGTATTGATGGTCGAGGCACAGGCGATATCACAGACACAAACGGTGTTTGGCGAGTTGACGGTGTCAAAGCGGGTTACACAGCTCTGACATTGAAAGATGGAATCCTGTACGTCGTTGCTGATACCGGCATGCTGCATGCCTTTGATAGCAAGACCGGAGAAGAACTGTGGGAATTCAGTTTAGGAACCGTTGGCAAAGGATCACCCATCTGGGCAGACGGCAAGCTGTACGTGATGGAAGTGAATGGCAACATTCATATCCTGAAGCCCTCACGAGAAAAATGTGAATCTCTATCGAAGAATCATCTGGTAGCCAGCAATGGCGTTGGCGATGACGAAATCTATGGAACTCCAGCGATTTCAGACGGCCGAATCTTCTTTGTGACTCGTGACCGCACGATCTGCATTGGCAACGAAAACGCTGGCAAGTCGCAGACAATCGCAGCTTCTGAACTGAAAGAAGGCGACGGAGGCAAAGAAGTTGCTTCCATTCAACTGCGTCCTTTCGAAGCCTACACAAAGGGTGGAGGCCAGATCGAATACAAGGTCATCGCATTCAACAAACTGGGACAGTCGCTTGGTGAAGTTGAAGCAGAACTTCAACCAGCAGAAGGCTGGACGGGTGTCACAATCGATGGCACCACCGTGACAGTCGCTGAAGACGCCGCTGAACAAGGCAATGAAATCAATGTCACCTACGAAGGCAAAACGGCGTTCGCTCGCCTACGAACCTTCCCGAAGGCTCCATGGACATGGGACTTCGAAGGTTACAAGCCGAAGCAAGTTCCATCGACTTGGGTGAATGCATTCCTAAAACTGCAGCCCAACGAAATCGAAGGCACAATGGCCCTGAAACGCTCGCCCGGCAAAGGCCGGCCCAGCACCTATTTCTGGCTTGGGCCACCTGAAATGAGTGGCTACACGGTCCAGACCGACGTCTACATGACAGAACAAAAACGAAAGCTTCCGAACATGGGAGTGACCGTCCAACGCTACAACGTAATCCTGAAAGGGAACACCAGCAAATTTGGAGTGCAAAGTTGGGCACCTCACTTGCGAATGGCGAAGGAAATCAAGTTCCGTTCAAATCCAGACACGTGGTACACCATCAAGGCGACCGTGCAAATCAAAGACGACGGTGCTCATGTGCTAGGTAAGGTCTGGGAACGTGGAACAGAAGAGCCCGAAGAATGGACTCTCGAAGCCATTGACCCTCATCCCAATACCGAAGGAGCACCTGGCTTGTACATGTACACTTTGGCGGACGGATTCTTCGACAATATTAAAGTCACCGAATAGCGTCTCGGCAACAATCCAGCGGACAGTGAATGACTTCGCTGCTCAGGTGAACACTGTTCCTTGAAAGTGAAGTCATCCTCCCGTTCAAACCGACACTAAGATCGCTGCCCGCAGCAAACAGTCACTGAACGTCGATTATGTGAAGAAGCAAGCCAAGTCTACGAATTTGCGATCGTGCCTTGGTTGAAGGGGGGAACTTGATGAAAAAATCTTTCACAAGCTCCCTCAAGTTTCTGTTGCTGCCAGACCAATGTTGCAGTGCTGACCTTAGCATTTACATCAAACTCCTTCCGGCCGCCCGGTCCTTTCGGGATGGCTGCCGAGAAACCACTCTACTTGGAATCACAAACATGAAATCGAAATCAGGCTTACCCCTGCTGTCACTGTGTGCGATCGTTTTGATTGCAGGATGTGCAGAAACAAAACCAACTGCAGGCGACGCGGCAGTCAGCACAAACGAAGCTGGCAGTGAGGCCGGAAGCTATGTTACTGGTGGCGCGGCGATGTATATCGACGATACGGAAGCAGAACCAGCCATCACTGAAGCAACAGAAACACCATCAAAGATGGATGTTGCAACGGCACCGGAAGTGGCTGAGCCAGCAATGGCCGCAGCAGAGCCCGCAGTTGCAGAACCCGCAGTTGCAGAGCCAGCAGCAGAACCAGCAGCAGCAGTGGCCGCAGTTGCAGTGGCCGCAGTTGCAGAACCCGTAGCAGCAGAACCAGTGGCAGAGCCGGCAGCAGCCGTAAATGCGGCCGCTGAAGTCACGGGTGACTGGAGCATGTGGGGTGGAGACCCAACACGAAACATGGTGAACTCGTCGACGGGCCTGTCATTCGATTTCGACGTTGAAGTTGGCAAAGGAGTCAAATGGACGGCTCCACTTGGATCTCAAACCTACGGAAACCCAGTGGTCGCTGGCGGCAAAGTGTTTGTTGGAACAAACAATGGCGGCGAATTTCGACCGCAACACAAGGGCGACCGAGGTTGCTTGATTGCTTTCAACCAAGAGGACGGCAAGTTCCTTTGGCAGTTAACTCGTGAAAAGTTGCCTCAGGGTCGAGTCAACGACTGGCCAGAGCAGGGCATCTGTTCAACTCCATGCATCGAAAATGGTCGTCTGTACGTGGCCACCAATCGTTGCGAGTTAATGTGCATCGACGTTGAAGGCTTCCATGACGATGAAAACGATGGCGTCTATCAAGACGAAGTGGATTCAGAAAAAGAAGACGCAGACATCATCTGGTCACTCGACATGATTGACGAACTTGGAGTCTTTCCTCACAACCTCGCCACCAGTTCACCCGTGATCCACGGCGACCTAATTCTGCTTGTCACATCAAACGGTGTCGATGAAGCTCATCTTGAAGTCCCATCACCTCGAGCTCCCTGTTTTATTGCAGTTAACAAAAACACGGGTGAAGTTGTTTGGGAAGACAACAGTCCAGCATTGGATTCAAAAGCTCCTGCACCATTCGACAATATCTTGCACGGTCAATGGGGCTCTCCAGCCTTGGGCACTGTCGATGGCAAGACTCAAGCATACATGCCGGGTGGAGACGGCGTCTTGTACGCTTACGATGTTGAATCTGGTGAATTGATTTGGTGGTTCGATTTGAATCCTAAGGATTCAGCGTGGGAACTGGGCGGTCGAGGAACTCGAAACGCGATCATTTCAACTCCCGTCTTCCAAGAAAACAGCGTTCTCTTGGCTGTCGGTCAAGACCCCGAACACGGTGAAGGAGTTGGCCACTTCTACCGAATTGACGCAACTAAGAAGGGCGATATTAGCACGCAAATCGCAGACGCCGATGGATGGAAAGCCAATCCAAACAGCGGTCAAATCTGGGAAGTTGGTGGCGTCGACAAAGACGGCAGCATCACTGGCGAAGAAAATGGCCTGATCTTCCGTCGCACCATTTCCACAGCCGCTGTTGCTGATGGCTTGGTGTACGTGCCCGATCTCAGCGGTTTCCTGCATTGCATCGACTTCAAGACGGGCGAAAAGAAATGGGTTCATGATACGTTTGCAGCCGTTTGGGGATCACCAATGGTCGTTGACGGTCACGTACTGATGGGTGACGAAGATGGCGAAATGGTCATCTTAAAAGCGGGTCCCGTCGAAGAAGAAATCGAAACGAAAGTTTTCAATTCTTCAATCTACAGCACTCCATCAATTGCCAACGGCATGATGTACGTATCAGACAGATCGACTTTGTATGCGATTGAAGTCACACCGAAATAGTCTGGCCAATCAAAGCTGCCGCAGTTGAAATCACTCGGCGATTCACGCAGATCGACAACAGAAGGGGATTGCAATTCATAACTGCAATCCCCTTTTTCTATGCGCCAACACGACAATGAGCAAACACGCCAATGAGCAAACACGGCCATTTATGAACCCGGCCATTCACGAGCACAGCCGCGCATCAGCACAGCCATACGACACACAGTACCGGCACAGCCTTATTGAATTGCCAGCTGAAATCGGCACACGAATGCATCCTGCTGCAGCACGCAAAAAACCTTCGCAGTTCAAGGATTACCGAATCACAATCAGATCATGATCTGCATCAGATTTGGTAGTCAGCTCCGTCCGAATCGGCTTTCGATGTTGCATTTGAATCGCGTAGCAAACCGAACAGTACGTGCACCAGCAATCCCCAAGCAACGGGAAGGATCAGACACAGCATAATGAATCCGAAAATGTTCAGCGTTCCGTTCCCACAAGAGCAATAAAACGGCGTTCAACAGGTGCCGTTTCCAAATAGCGAATTGCCAATATCAACGAAGTCTCAGCAGACCATCAAATGGCAATTCATCAAATGCGGTCTTCATCGTTTCATGATGAACGGCCGCGTCATGCACCTGTTAGGGATCCAGTCTGACAATGCTATCAACGACGTACAATGGTCGTCCGGAACGATCCAATTGAGAAGAATGCAAATGGCCTCGAACGTCAATCCAATCTCCAGATCGAACGCCGATCATCTGCTGCCCGGTGGCATCTAGGCTTAGCATTCCTCGATACTGATCGTTTCGACCGGGGCTATAATTCACAAGCCAGCGACGACTTTTGGGATCACGCTGAATGGTTCCGCGCAGCCATCGATATTCTCGAGTATCGAATCCATACTCACTGGGACCACGTACATCTGACACTTGGCGAATGCGGCTATCCTCAGGAAACATCTCGGGGCGGTATTCAACACCTGGGCCAAGATCGTCTGAACTGTTGAAGCCTGGATCTCGAGGGGTTGGAACGCCATCATCTGCATCAGGCTCGAAGAACCGATCGTTTGCAGGACGACGAAAATCATCGTCGGCTTGAGGATCGTCGTTGTACCCATCACCAAGCTCATCGAAAGTCCCGCCGGGGTTGTAGGCCGGAGCTGAAGATTCGGGGATAAACAGATTTCCTGGCCCAGCCGGGTTAATCGTCTGCGGTGGCGCATACGAAGGCTGTCCATAAGCTCCCGGATAGTTTTGATACATCCCGGGATTCAAACATCCAGTAACAGACATCAGCAGAACGGCACAGAAACAGGCCGAAATCCGCGCGACGGAGTGTGAAGGGGCAATCATCGATCCCTCGACTTTGAGCGCTTGCAGAGAAATGAGTGAGAGTCGCAAAGCGGCCGTTTGAGAAAACGACAGAAATACGATGTCATCGAGACAGGAGGAGAGAAGGGAACCACATTTATGCCGATCGGTCCATCATTTCGGCACAGAATGCAGATGTAACCCATCTTCAAAATCGTGTCTAGACCTTTCTGCCGTTCTTGCCTGTTGGCAGCCGCCACTCGCCGATTTCCGTCAATATGTCATCGCGAACCGGCAATTTCTGCCTGAAGGCCTTCCGGTCAGCGTGCGACGAAATCGCTCGCATTGCCTCACACGGTGCCTTGCGGGGTGCCGTCAGATCACTCAGAAAGCCCCACCTTTGGCCACCTCGCTTCCCCCAAACGATTGCTAACCAAACAATCTCGTCGGGCATGAGTCCGGTGAACGGTGACTCATTTCGTGAAGTCCGCCCCCGCATCCTCACTGCCCAAACGCCGTGGAGGCCGTATCAATCAATGCCCAAACTGCGTTCGATGTTTTTGGCTCGGTCAGACATCATCAGGTTTCGCCACCATCGATCGGGGTCGCGTTCGCGAGGCGCAT
The DNA here is from genome assembly GCA_039974975.1 of Fuerstiella sp. Lineage (GTDB taxonomy): Bacteria > Planctomycetota > Planctomycetia > Planctomycetales > Planctomycetaceae > Fuerstiella. Next base: position 242,306 of record JBDWHY010000060.1, read on the forward strand.
TGCCTCGAGCTTCTTCGCCAACGAACGCCCATTCATCTTCGACGTCTGGCTGCAAAGGTTCGTCTTGAGCAGTTGGGCGAATAAAATTCGTCATGGGCTTGAATGCAGATTTTGCCGAATCCGTCATGGTACACCCAGTTGCCATGGCACCCAGAAGGCCAGCAAACAGTATGATTTTTGTGTGTTTCATGGATGAACAACCGAACGCGAATCTCAAAGACAGGTAGAATCTAGTAGCTTTCGATGCTGTCACAAAACAAAGAACGTGCCAAGAGGAATTCAAACCGATGAAACCGCTCGACTTATTGGTTGTTGCCCCTCATCCTGACGACGCCGAAATCAGCGTGGGAGGCATCATTGCACTCAGCCGAGCACAGGGTTTGACGGTGGGGGTTCTGGAACTCACCAGTGGTGAACCAACGCCTCACGGTACCCCAGAAATCCGTCGAGCCGAAACCGAAAAGGCGACTCAGGTTTTAGATTTGAATTACCGCCACAACCTGAATCTGCCAAATCGAAGCTTAGAACCAACTCTGGATGCTCGCCGCAAGCTCGCCGAGGTTTTTCGAGACACTCGCCCAGCCAAAATCTTGGCACCCTATTGGCAAGACGCACACCCCGATCATGTTTCCGCCAGCAAGCTGTGCGACGACGCTCGATTCTGGTCGAAACTTAGCCGATCTGATTTAGCCGGAGAACGCTTTTGGCCTCCCATGCTGCTGCATTACTTCAGCATTCATCTTCGAATTCACCCAGCCGCCTCAATTGTCGTCGATGTGTCTGACCACATCGAAACAAAAATGGAAGCTGTGTCAGCGTGGCAAAGTCAGCTGGTTCAAGGACGAAGCCCAGAACATCCCACAGTCATCGATGATGTCAAAGACCGATGTCGTTATTGGGGTTGGACAATTGGCAAAGCTTATGCCGAACCGCTGCATAACCGAGAACAAATCGGCATTGGCAGCCTGACGAACCTACTACCAAACTGCTAGCGTGGCCGGAAAGCCTCGTCATTCAGGACAGTCTTGCGAGACGTCTTTTCCAGACCAGCCCAAAGCTCTTCTCGCTGTGACTCCAGATCTGCGTGGGACAATAGCGCGAACTAGGCCCCAAAGACCATGACATGAAGACCAGCGGTCGCTTTCACAATTCATGAATGACGTGGCTTGCTCCGCAATCCAATGTTCTGACCACGAAGCGATCAACGACAAACCACCAGTGAATGGTCCAACCGTCTTTCACTTCAACATCAAGCTACTTGTGTTCCTTGGCCTTCGGCTTTTTCTTTTGAGCAGATTTTTCGTCGATAACGAATTCGTCGCTCGCCTTAAGCTCGTTCGTTTTTGACCCCATGGGCACGGCAGGATTCAGTGGAATCACATCGTCCAGAATTTCGAATTCTTCTGGATCGTCAATCACGTGCTCACCAGAGAATTCTTCTTCCGAACTCTCATCGCCGCTTTCGATCGAATTCGTTCGAACTGCCTGACTGGCCAAATCTTCTTCGGTTACACCATCCGTCCGTAACTGCTTCTTGGATTCGACTTTCACGTTCGTGAACAGTTTAAATTCTACGTCACCGATACACAGCCGGTCACCCGCTTTCATTTCGGCCTCACGGTTCACCTTCTGGCCATTCAACCAAACACCATTCATGCTGCCTAAGTCTCGGACAAAATAGCTTTGATCAGACTGAACCAAACAGCAATGCTGCCGAGATATTTTTTGGCTTGTTGTAATGACAACATCGCACTCTGCGCTGCGGCCTACCAAAATTACGGCACGATCAATGGGTATCAGTCGTTTTCGATCAACTTGCCTCAGAACCGCAATCACAACGCCACTCCTTCTGAACACCTCAGTAACCTAACGCTCATCAGCAAGATCTCATCCAAATTCGTTCACGCTCGTTGCACCAGCCCTTAAACCTCGTCGCGCATCTCGAGCATACCCTTTGACCTTAGCATCGGCCCGCAGAACCAACAAAATTACCTGATCCCAATGGATCCCAGTCGAAGATCAATCCTGCTAACTTACTCAATCTGTTGACTCAGCCGTTTCTTTCAACCGCGATGAGCGATCATGCGAAAATCTCAGCTGTCGCTAGGATATCGCAGTTTGCAGCGCTTCACAGTGCAGTTTCGGACTGCTTTTGAATCATGAATCTATTTGCTGACGAAGAAGCGTCAAACCGCATGAAAGCTCAGCCTCTGGCGGCTCGCATGAGACCTCGCACATTGGCAGAATTCGCGGGCCAGCAGCATTTGCTTGGAGAAGGCCGACTGCTGAAAAGAATGCTGGATGCAGATCGGATTGGTTCCATCATTTTTTACGGCCCTCCTGGCACCGGAAAAACATCTCTGGCGAGCCTGATCGCAAAACATACGAAACGCCGGTTCCGGCAACTGAATGCGACGATGGCCGGAGTCAAAGAGGTCAGATCTCTGTTGGCCGAAGCAGAACAACACCTTTCCACCACTGGCACCCAGACTGTCATTTTCATTGATGAACTTCATCGCTTCAGCCGCAGCCAGCAGGACATCCTACTACCAGATGTCGAATCAGGAACCATCTCTTTGATCGGAGCCACCACCGCCAATCCATTCTTTGCACTGGTTGCTCCACTGATCAGCCGAAGTCAGATTTTTGAATTTCAAGAACTGCAACACGAAGACATCATGACTCTGTTGGAACACGCTGCAACAGATCACGAACGAGGTCTCGGCAAACACAATGTCAAAGTTGATCCCGAAGCATTGCAGTTGATCACCACGCTTTGCGATGGAGACGCTCGAAGAAGCCTAACGGCCCTAGAAATCGCCGTCCTGTCGGTGGTTCAAACAACGCAACACGTCACCACTGAAGTCGCTCAGGAATCTTTGCAAAAGAAAACGATTCGCTTCGATCCTGCGGGAGACGATCACTATGACGTCGCGAGTGCGTTGATCAAAAGCATCCGAGGCAGTGATCCCGATGCATCACTGTACTGGCTAGCTCGAATGTTAGAATCTGGGGAAGACCCTCGATTCATTGCTCGTCGCCTCGTGATTGCTGCCTCCGAAGACATCGGCAACGCAGACCCTCAAGCACTACTGATTGCCACTGCCGCTTTTCGAGCCACCGAAGTCATTGGCATGCCAGAATGCCGAATCAACTTGTCTCAAGCAACCACCTATTTAGCTTGTGCTCCGAAGTCCAACGCATCTTACACGGCGATCGATGCCGCGCTCAACGACGTTAGAACTCAAACTGTTCTGCCGGTTCCCATGCATCTGCGAGATGCTCACTACAAGGGAGCAGAACAGCTCGGCCATGGCAAAAATTATCTGTACTCGCATGATCATCCCGACGGCTGGGTTCCACAGGATTATCTGGGAGTCGAAAAGCAGTACTATCAGCCGGTTGATCGAGGCAAAGAGGCCGAATTCAAACAGTGGATCGATTTTCTAAGGTCATCTCGACAGCAATCGGAAGCCGAGTAATCTCCATCGGGCAAGCCCGTGCAATCCCAACGTTCTCTGTTTACTCCACGAGAGCACAACGAGGCCTTCACCGCTTACCGGATTCGATCGGAATAGTGAATCCGACCGCTGCGGTGAAGAATGGCCCACACGTATCGCAACAATGTTCGGCTGTACCCAAACGGCTGCCGATCCATGCGACGGCTGGAAGAACGAGCGACAAGATTTTTGTCGTAGATCACATGCTTTGCATTTGCTCGGTACAGTCCCGCAAGAATGGGCCATTCTTCGCCAATCGCGATGCCTTCTTCAAAAGGCCCAAAGCGATCGAAGGTTTCTGATGTGCAAAACATGACGGCTGGCATCGCCTTCGCGCGAGCCATCGGTAAGCAACGCACGCAATTCCAAAAGAGCCACCACAACCGGCTGCGAAAGCCCCCATCGTAGTTTCCCAGCCATGTGATTCCCGCTCGATATGTTTCGTCGTCACAGTGTTTTACGAAACGACTCACGGTGTCGCGAGAAACCATCGTATCGGCATCAATAAAAATCAACACTCGCCCGCTGGCCTGACGACGGCCTAAGTTTCGAGCCTTCGCTGCGCCGAGTTCTGCACATTTCACCACACGAACCTCAGGCTCATGAACGAACGCTTCAAGATTTGCCACCGTGTCATCTGAACTATCATTATCGACGACAATGACTTCCCAAGATCGCTGTTGCCCATCGCCGTGGGATACTCTGCGATGATACTCGTCGCAGGCCTCCACTACGTGTCGCACAGTTTCAGCGATCAACGTCTGCTCGTTGCGAGCTGGAATAATGACCGACACATCGCAAGTGGTCATACGGTTTCCCTTCGGCAAACGAACAGATCTGACCCCGTTCCCAGCAACCAATTCGAATGAGCCTGCCTGTGACAAACTTGCAGCCCAACGCCAGTCAATAGATCAACCATATCAGCAGCTTGAAAGTAGCGTATCGGATTCACGGAACATTTTTGATGAGGAACCAACCGAAGCAAACGAGCCACATGAAAAGCCAATGGTCCAAAGATCGCTTCCTGAATACGGAAGACACACTTGCCCCAACGGTTTCGATATGTCGACTGCATCACCAGCAACTGCTGTGGCTCTTCATTCAAAACCCAATTCAATAACTCAACTGGATCTTGCGGATATTGCAACACATAAATCAGCAGCACGCATTGAACAGACTGCCCAGCTAGGAACGGCGTCTTGTAATCATCGGAGATTGGTTCAGCACCTTCCCCCACCCAATGCATGTCGGCTACATCCCACTGCCGAATTTCACATTCACTGCGCTGTCTCAACACGACCGCATTGTGCCCCGTCCCCGCCCCCACATCGGCGATCAATCCCCGCTTAGGAAGAAATGGCAGCAGACGATTGGCCAATGTGCTCGCACGGCGAAACATAATCCAATTAGCGATCAATCGAATCACAAGATGCTCGCTTGACGAGCCGACATCAATGACGCCGGAACCACGGGTCGGTACCCAAGATCCAGCAGCTTCTGAATCTTCCGAATTGCCACGGGCAACCAACCTCGACCCACATCGGCCGGATGAATGACAACGCAGGGAACGATGTCGGTCAAACTTCGAAACCGCACCTCTGGAAATAGATTCACCAAGGAAGCCACCTTCCCAAACCGCCCCCAGTCGTAGGACCAGCTTGCTATTCGCACGGTGGCCTCTGGCTGATCATTTTCACTTCGACAGCAAGGCACCAATCCGTTGTAACCCATGACGTAATCGATCCCCTTCAATTCATTCGACCTGACCGGCAGACTCCAACACGGAGCCACCAAACCCGTGGGAAGACGTCCCGTGAGATCACGAATGATGAACTGAGACCTCGTTACTCGTTCCTGAATCTGGATCAGTGGCAAGCCACCAAATTCATCCGCCCCATTGGTCAGCCAACTCACCAGACGACCTCCATATCCAGGGGAAAATCCACGGGAAGTTCCACGGGAAGTTCCACTCTGACCGCCGTGGCCATCGGATTCACGGCGATGAGTCATTCCATGAACCAGCCATTCGTCGCACCCACCACAAATCGAAATCAGTTCAGCCAGGGCAGCGTCATCACAGTGGCCATGCCATGCCGGAACAAGGGCACAAGCAAAACGGTTGCCAACCAAGCCAAAAACTTGCCGCACGATGTGTTGGATCTGAATTCGAAATGGGCCAGCCACATCATGCAGCACGACGCAGAATGCGGGGGAATTCAGATTGTTCGCACCATCGACCGACATACTGCGTCTCTTAAACCAAACCATGTTGTGATTCATCGGCGATTGAAGTTCTGTGAACAACAAACCAGCTTGTTTAGTCTTGGAGACAAAAAAAAATCGCAATCATCTTTGTTACAACCCCATGGCAACCGCACCAAGGCACGAGTTTCGACCATTGGCAGAACGCAGAATAGAACCACACGACGGAGACACGAAACGAGCTTTGTGGATTGCCCATCCACGAAATATTCATCACCAAACGCTAGACCAGCAAGAAAGCGCGGGGGAACGCCATCTGCCGCTTGCAAAACATCGGCGAAAGCTTTAAAAAGAGCCCGCACCGAGAGTGGCGGAATTGGCAGACGCGCTGGATTTAGGATCCTGTGCCAGTAATGGCGTGCGGGTTCGACTCCCGCCTCTCGGATATTATGAAAGCTCGACGTTTTCCTCGGAAATACGTCGGGCTTTTTTCTTTGCACCAAGGTGACCAAATGGCTTCAGTCTTTAAAAACTACAGCACATTTTTCGGCGAAATTCGACGTCGATACGATACCACCGGAGCAATCGCCCCCAGCGGAGCAGGGCTGGCCAAAGCTTTAGCCAGCTTCCTGAAAGAACGAGGCGACGGCCCGATTCGGGTACTAGAAGTTGGCCCAGGCACGGGACCTGCCACAGCCAAAATCGTCCCCCTTCTGAAAGAAGGCGACCAATTTGACCTTGTCGAACTGAACGACAACTTTGTCGCCATGCTGAACGAACGCTTCGAAAAAGAAGAGGACTGGAAGGCCGTTCGTGACCTTTCCAAAATCCATGAAATTCCGTTGCAAGACTTTCAGGCTGACGAGCCATACGACTTCATCATCTCTGGCTTGCCTCACACAATCTTCCCCGCCGACTTGGTCGAATCGATCATGACTCGGTATTACGAATTGCTGAAACCTGGGGGAACTCTCAGCTATTTCGAGTACATGGGGATTCGACCGACTCGAGGAATTGTGGACTTAGGAGCAAGCCGAAAACGAATGCGACGAATCAACGAAATCGTACGCAAAAACTTTAAGCAGTATCGAGTTCGCCGAGACAACGTATTTGTCAACGTTCCACCAGCATGGGTTCACCACATGCAAAAACCAGCCTCCTAAAACTGTTGGCAACAATCAGTAGCAGCAAACAAAAAAGAGCCCTCGATGAAATGAATCGAAGGCTCTTTTTTTTATTGCATTGATCGACTCACGGAAACTCATTTTCCGATGGCCGCGTTCATGCATCAGACAAGTGTTGCGAAGTAGTCATCATAGGTTTCGGCTCGACGAATCAATTTAACGTTGCCGTCCATCGTAAGCAGCAGTTCGGCACTCCGTAGCTTTCCGTTGTACTGAAAGCCCATCGAATGCCCATGAGCTCCCGCGTCATGGATCACCAACATGTCCCCAACTTCAACTTCTGGCAGTTGTCGGTTGATCGCAAACTTGTCGTTGTTTTCGCACAAAGAACCAACCACATCGACCATCCGGTCGGCAACCGCACTTTCTTTGCCCATCACCGAAATATGATGATAGGCACCATACATTCCGGGTCGCATCAAGTTTGCCATACTGGCATCCACGCCCACATAGTCTCGATAGATGTGTTTTTTATGAATGCATTCAGTGATCAAGTACCCGTGAGGTCCAGTAATCATGCGGCCATTTTCCAGCACGACTCGCAATGGATCCAAGCCTTCTGACACGATCATCTGATCATAAAGCTGATGAATTTGTTCTCCGACTGACGCCAAATCAACAGGCTTTTGTTCGGGAAGATACGGGATGCCGATGCCTCCGCCCAAGTTTACCATTTCGATTCGGATGTCCAGCTTTCTGCTGATTCGAACAACCAGATCGAACAGCATGCGAGCTGTTTCTGCGAAGAAGCTTCCGTCCAATTCGTTGCTCGCCACCATGGTGTGCAAAGCAAATCGCTGAACGCCTTTTTCCTTCAGCAATCGATAGCCTTCAAATAGCTGCTCTTCGGTGAAGCCATACTTCGCTTCTTCCGGATTGCCGATAATGACGTTTCCTTTGCGGGCAGGGCCGGGGTTGTATCGAAACGAAACAAGCTCGGGCAGGCCCAGGTGCTGATCGACGTATTCGATGTGACTGATGTCATCTAGGTTCAGCACTGCTCCCAGATTTTTCGCAGCTTCGTACTCATCCACAGGAGTATTGTTGCTGGTGAACATAATTTGTTCACCCTTCAGTCCTGCTCGCTCGCTCAGCATCAATTCTGCTTTGCTTGAACAGTCAGCTCCCAATCCTTCTTCGATCACGATGTCCAAGATATGAGGGTTTGGCGTGGCCTTTACAGCAAAGTAGTTGCAGAAATCTGGGAGCCACGAAAACGCCGCGTTCAGATTTTGGCAAGTTTCCCGAATGCCCCGTTCATCGTACAAATACACGGGAGTCGGATAGTCACGAGCGATCTCGCGGACCTGTTCCAAAGTAAAAGGAAGCGTTTTGCTGGCAATCGCTGTCATTATGGTCGCTTTAACTGCGAAATGAGAAGATACAGACGTTGATGGCTCCGCAGTGTGAAGTGCGTTTTCACACAATTCAACCGGGACAGGTAGGTGTTTTCTGAGATCCCGTGGACGTTCGACCGAGCCCGCTTTCAGCTGCAAGGGACACACAGTTTCAGCACAGGGTACTAAAAAACAGCATGTCATCCCCAATTGCGACGCAGACAACTCGGATCGTGCGGATGTTGGCATTTGAGCGGACGGAACGACGAATTCGCGACTCAGACGTCCCTTTCTGCCGAAAACGATCAGAAGGAGGTGCGTTTTCTTCGTCTGAGCCAGTGTTTTCTGGACTTTGAAAACCCAGCGTGACCAAAATATCGCGTTGCCCGTTCCGTAATTCGGTGACGATTGATCAACCGCTGCTATACCGTCTCAGAAAGTTCTCTGGTGCCAGCCATCCGAAAATCATCCGCTGATTTCCCACGACTCACCAGCGTTTTGCTGACGACGGCGCTCTTGCTGATCGGAGCGAATGCGAGCCCCGTTATGGCACAAAGTGCCGTGAACGACGACCTATTTGCGTTTCCGCCACGCACACCCGAAAGACTGATTCGCGCAGCCATCTTGGCTGACCAACTGGATCGGCCCCTTTTGGCTCAGCAATATTTGGCCACCTTCCTGGACAACCAACCCGGCAAAGTCACTTTGCAGACCCTGCGAAAGAAAATTGGCATCACAGCCTTTCTGAAGCTCAGTGCAACAGAGCGTCTTCAACCAGAATCAACCAAAGTCCTCAGCCTCGTTAATTCGGCAAATCCATACCCCAAACTTTCTCCATCCGTGATCCAAGACCTAGTTCAGTCGCTCGGGGAATCACCAAAAACAACTACGGACGCTTCGCTACAGCTCATTTCTGCTGGAGCCGATGCCGTTGGCCCATTGCTGAATGCAGACATCACTAGCGTTTCAGGAAACATCGCCGACAAGCTGCTGTCGCGTTACCCGAGACGCTTTCAGGATGGATTGCTGTCTACACTCCCTGAATCGGAAAGCGGTCTTCAAACTCGCATTTTGAACTACCTCGCAAAAACAGCGGACCCAGATGTCAGCCCTCAAATCCTCCCTTTGCAATACTCAGATGATCCTCAGGTTGCCAACGCGGCTTCGAACGCTTTAAAACAACTCAAAGCATTCGCGTGGATCGGCATTTCAAAAGCCGAAGCCTCCAATGTGCTATCAGAACAAAGCTTCGCCTCACTACAAGCCGCAAGTCAGCGCCAACTGAAACCAATGATGTCCGCCACCATCGATGGAGAAGAGGCTGCTGAAGGCGATGATTTCATGTCGACCACATTGGATGAAACACGGCAGCTGGAAGCTGCATTGGCTTTTGCCGCTCAAGCGGTTGCATTAAATCCATCGACGAAATCAGAAGGGACCAAGTACGCGGTTGAAGCGGCTGCAAGTGCATGGCCAGCCACCTGGCAAACACCTTCGCTTGCTCCGGTTTCTGGGACATTGGCAGAACGTGATTTGGATGTCATGACAGCCGGTATTCAGCTGGCTTTGGAAGCGAAAAGCACGGCAGGATTGCTCAAAATGCTAGCCGGCCTAAAAAACACATCTCAAATCTTTGAAGCTGCCCCATTGGTGATGCAAAAATGCCTGACCTACCGTGACCCGCGAGTCCGATTGTTGGCAGCGGCCGCGGCATCCACACAGGGAAACCGTCCCGAACGCGTGAGTGCTACGATCAATTCCATCATGGATGGCTCAAGAAGAGCCGAAGCTGTGGTCATCGATCCGCGCGTCGGAGATGGGTCCGTTGCTGCTGGCGTACTTCGCGAAATGGGCTACGACGTCGCGTTCGAACGAACAGGACGCGACGGTTTTTCAACGGCAACAAAACAGCTTCGATGCGAACTCATCATGGTACACAGCAACTGCTTGCAGTGGCCACTTTCAGTCACTCTTGCCAATCTTCGCGCTGACTACCGAACGTCAGACGTTCCCATTGTCATCTATGGTCATGCCAGTCACGAAATCAACGTGGCAACCAAAGTGAATGCAGATGCTGGCGTCTGGTTTGTAAGAGAACCGCTCACAGATCGCCTGACCCCAGACTCCTTGAAGCTGAAAGCTGTATCGGCTCCACTTCTCTCCGACGCAGAACGAATCAGCATGATCCAGTTTGCGTTGCAGCTCACAGAAGATCAGTAGCCGAAGACGAGAAGTTCAGACGTGCCGTTCAACACATCATTATGTGCCGGCCAACCTCGCTTTGATTGCGTTCGTGACACCGTCCGGATTGCAATCAAAAGCAAGACAAGAGCTCTTGCAGCGACCTAGCGTTTTCCGGAAAGCAGAACAAAGCCAACGCAGATCACAAAAACGGCACCGATGCAATACATCTGGGGATCCATTTTCCCAAAGGAACTGCCGGCCAGTTTTTGCATCTGTGACGACCACAGCATGATCTGATATTTTGCTTCGCTGACCATTTGACTTCTCGAATCAAAATACTGAATGAAAAACACGTGACTGGGTGGTTTACCGTTGCCGCATCGCGTGAAGAGTTGGTCATGAATCGGGTATGTGGGAGAACCACCAAATGGATTCTGACCAATTCAATGAAGTTCAGGGTCACGTCATGCGGCTTGTAGCGAGTAATTCGCATGCCTCCGGTTCCAAGTCTATCACCAGCACAGGTGACAGCAGCAGCCAGAACGCCAAATTGACAGACGCTACTTTCAAGGAACAGTCAAACCAAGAGATTGAAACCAGTGTCGTGCTTGAAACGACCGCGGGCACTGAAACCACGAAGAACACTTTGACTGCCAGCTGCCAAACCCACTAACGATGAGTGGTGCCGGTGACAGCGAGGTTATCGCGATGAATCACTTCACTGTAAGGCACATGATTCAGCACGCCTTCGATCTGCTCGGAACTTTGCCCCATGATCGATGTGATTTCAACAGATGAATAATTGACGAGTCCGCGTCCGATCACAGTCCCTGATTCAGTCGTGACATCAACGGTGGCTCCTTGGGGAAACGTGCCTCTGACAGACGTAATACCAACGGCAAGCAAAGAAGCCCCTTCGTCAAGAAGGGCGCTGCGAGCTCCAGCATCTACCTGCAAAGCTCCCTCTGATCCTGAAGCAAATCCGATCCACTTCTTCCACGCAGCCACCACGCCGCCTGTTGAAAGAAACAGAGTTCCAACGTCTTCGCCACAGCGGATCTGATCTAAGACACCGTTTTGGCAACCATTCGCCAAAACGACGCTTTCTCCCATTCCCGTCGCCTTCAAAATCGCCTTCAATTTAGACGCCATACCACCGCGACCTCGGCTGCTTCGATCATCGGTCACATAACTAAGCAGTTCTTCGTCAGGTTCGCTGACAATGGAAATCTGTCGTGATGGGGATCCATCCACAGAGTGATTCATTAAGCCATCCACTGACGACAAGATCACCAGCAAAGGATCGGGAACCAAAGTCGCCAGCATGGCGGCTAACTGATCGTTGTCTCCCAGAGCAATTTCTTGAATACCAACGCTGTCATTTTCGTTGACAATCGGAATGGCCTGATGAGCCAGCAAAGTACGAACCGTATTCCGCACATTCAAATAGCGATGCCGGCTTCGAAAATCGTCGATGGTCAGCAAAATCTGAGCAACAAAATGGCCCGTTTCCCCTAAGTGCTTGGCCCAAGCTGTCATCAACTTTGGCTGTCCTGCCGCTGCGGTCGCTTGCAGCTCAGGTAAGGAACGAGGCCGGCCTGTCATGCCCAAGGCACCAATGCCAGCTGCCACAGCTCCACTGGATACAATAACCACCTTGCGGCCCGTCTGACGTATTCGATCAATCTGGATGGCCAATGCTTGAATCCGTTCGTCATCAAGCTGATCATCTTCTCGAGTCAATACGTTCGACCCAATCTTGACGATCACCGTACGACTGGCAGCAAAAACCTCCTGACGAACTGCGTCCTGCATCAACGAACCTGACTCTTCCAATCGACTGCGGCAAAGTGAAAACCAAATTCCGTCGGATATGACGGCTCATGCGGACACCCCGCACTCTTTTTGCTGCGAAGTTCACAGCGTCTCGTTGCTTTTCCGCTCGGCCGTGCCCTTGATTTCACGAATTTGTTGAAGTCGAGTCGCTCGCTTTTCATCAGTGAAAAATGTCTCAACAGACCCCTTGAAACTTTCACACAACGCAGCCAAACGTTTCGAGCCAACCCTTTTGCTTTTTGCCTCTTTTTCCGCAAGCGTCTGAATCGCTTTCACCTGTTCGATGAAGTAATCCTTGCCTGAAATTTCTGCATACTGCTCGAGCAATGAAGTCACCAAATCCACTTCACCAGCATCAGCCTGCTTTTCAGCTCGGGCAATCAAAACTTCTCTTTTAGCGATGGCGTCAATGAGTTCGTCACTTAGTAACTGGATCTCGCCTTCAACACCCAAGCGAACCGAATCGTCCGGCAACTTGACTGTGTCAAACGGAATCAATCCCGGAGCATAAGGCACTCGTGCCAGCAACGAAGAACCGCTGTAAACACGAATCCAAAACGTCGGATGATCGGGACTCACAGAAATCGTCACGTCACCGTTTCGATCGCTCACAAGTTTGGTTTGATCCTGTGCTTCTTTGTCTTTGTACCCCAACTGATAGGCTAGCGCTAGACGATGAGAAATCAAAGGCTTGTCAGGTCGATTAGTCAAAACCAAACGTACCACACTTTGTTCGGCCGTTGGTCGTTGCCGCAAAGCCAGTCGTTGAGTCCGGCGACCTTTTCCGAGAAAAGAATCAGGTGACAAGTGCGAAAGGAAAATCGTATTCGCCATGCCTCGACTGATTTCAGTATCAACCGACATCACACGCATGTACGTGAGAGGGAACGGTCTGAGCAGTTTAAGCTTCTTAGCGTTACGACGTTCCATTTCTCGGCGGAAGGGACGCAAGACGTCTCCTGGAAGCACCTGAATGGCCGACGCGTCAGGCGTCAAAATCTGCCCACCCTGTGCCTGCATTTCAACTCGAGTATGCTGCTCTTCGTCGAGAAACCTACGAACAAACATCAGGACGGGTCGGAATGAGTCACGAATCAAACGCCCACACGTGTTCGAAATCGACCGAGCATCTCTGAGAGCCATTTGTCGCACGGGCGTCATTTCATGCATTCGAGTATCAAATTCTCGACAGGCAACATGCTGCCTGCTCGTTGTTCCAGCGACCGTCAGCAAGAACACTTTTTGGAATTCCTCTTCAGGAAACCTCGCTAACAATCCTTCCACCGTCAATCGCTGAAGGTGATCTGCGTTCCCCGGAATCATCCATTCGTTGGATCGAATGGTGACCTTCCAAAGCTTTCCATAGAGACGCTGCACGGATTGCTGAATTTCAATCAACATCTGTTCTCGTGACGCAGACGTCTTAAAAAGATCTCCCTCAAAACCAACAGAAATCAGCACCGTATACGGCTGCTCCGTAAAACGAAGCTCTTTAGCTTCTTCCTCTTTCTTACTGGCCACTGCATCGTTCGTCGACGATGGTGCAGCTGATGTCGGTGCAGTCGCTTTTGTTGCCCCCTCACTTGCTGATGCTGCAGCAGACGAACGATCTTCTGTATTTTCCGACGGCGGATTCGTTTGAAATGCGAACGCATTGGAATCGCCGAAGCCAAACACCAATGCCAACAAGATTGCGACGCCTTGTCCCGAGATTGCTGAAATGTTCGTCACGGAATCACCTGCCATTTTTCCACGCTCTGATAGACCGAAAGCGGTTGCGATTCAAATCCCGCAACAGACCGTTGGAATGCTATGTAATCATCCAGTTCCCACAATGGAACGATAAATGCCTGAGCAGACATATGGCGATGAATTTGGAATAGCTTTCCGCGAGCATCTGGAAAGCTCGTGGCATAATCCAAGTTGATCAATTCTTGCCGCATCCAGTCTGGATATGTTTCCAATCGAGACACATCCAGCTGTTCATCCGTCAGCATCAAAGGCCATAGGTCCAGCAACGGTTCTTCCATACGAGTCACTCGATACATCACGTCCCATTCGTCATCAGCCAAGGGTTTGCCAGGCTGACCACCAGGGATTAACTCGATATCGAATTTTAAGGCCTTCCAGCGTTCAACCATTTTCTCGGCCGCCAGCATCGCGACAGGATCATCTTCTACCACAAACCGCAGACGAGGCAGGGTAATGTGTGAAACAGACTTGGTGATCGCTGCAGCGTTTTCTCTTCGAAACACGTCTGGCTTCCACTCTTCTCCCGCATCTTCGATCCGCTTTTTGGCGGCTGCCACAAATTCTAACCGGCCGGGAACTCGTAGCTTCTCCTGTGCTGCAAGCTTCAGCAGAAATGACAAATACAAATCGTATTTCGGTGGTTGCACCAAAGGGCTGTTCGCGTAGCTTCGAGAATTCCAAGGCGCCTTTGCCGGACGACCATGCTGCATTTCAGCGTCGCGAAGAATAACTTTTTTCAGCAAACCTTCTCGATCAACACCAAACGATAATGCTCGACGAAGTTGAGGGTTTGTCACAGCTTCAGACTTGGGATTGAAGGTCAGCACATGTGTTTGCGGCAACCGGTACTTTTGAACCGAAAAACTGCCCGAGTACTTAAAGATATCGATTTCCCAAGGACGTAGATGCGGCAGTACATCTAATTCACCTTTCGAGAAGGCTCTCACTTCCGATTCACGATCTTCGTACTTCTTTTCAATCAGCTCTGCCACGTGGTATTGAGTACGCAACAGCCCATCTGGTTCATCCACACTTCGAAGATAGGTTCGAGAACGATCCGACTTTGCCGCTGGGACGAATCGAGTCGACAACAACTTGGACTGCGGCCCCGCATCTGGATCATCGCCTCGTTCCAGAGTAGTCACAGGAAACCGAAACATGGCTTCTAAATTCAAGGGAACTCGGTTGAACACGACCTGAAGTTCAGTCGGAGACCGAACTGCAAATTCCTTCACAAACGATGCCAAGCGGGCATCAAAGGTTGGCAAACTCGAATCTAACCGGATGCTTAAACTATCTGCAATTTGATTTGCCGTCAGCAGGGGTTGAGACTGCCAATACGGGCGAGTTTGCCGAACAGAAAACACGACTTCTCGACCAAGATCCGTAGGATCCCAGTCTTCAAAAAAGCTGGACTGAAAATAGGTCAATTCATCAGCAGCCGCAGCTTCGAACAACGGCACAGACGTCAGTTGCGAATCTCTTCTTTGATCTCGACTCGAAATTGGAAAGACAGTTTCGACGTCTCCGAACCCGCCGACGGGAACTCGAAGAAACTGATATCGAGCGACCAGTTCCGTGTAGACTGCTCGAGCACTGCCAGACGTCTTCCAGACAAAGTCGGCTTCTTGAGCCACCAAAGCGGCGTCTCGATATTTTTTCTGATCAAACAGTTCGCGAGCTTGTCGCAACAATTCGTCGCTGCGATTTTTTAAACGTGTCTTCCATTTTTCTGCGACGGCGTCTTGGGGAAAGTGCCGAGTCAGACGGCTGAGATTATACCGAGCAGAATCGAACCGTTTATCGCTCGCCGCATCTGCGACACGTCGATCGACGATTCCAGCAAGAATTTCACGCAAGTCTGGATTGTCGATATTACGTCCGGCCAATTCGTCCAAGATGGCCATCGCCGCAGAATCATCATTGTTCTTCACCTTCAAGCGAGCTTCAGTAGCCAATAATTTTTCAAACGAAGGCTGTGAATTGTCCCAACCGGGTAGCTCTTGCTCGACGTGTAATAACAACTCGTACGCCTGAGTAATTTCATCTGCTTCCAACAACTGATCGACTCGACGAAGACATAAATCCTCGTGCAAGATCACTTGGTCAATTTGACTGACCGGAAGATACAAGTCTGTCGATACATCTGACGGCAAGACGACTGTCAGATTGCGTAGTCGCTTGCGGCGTTCCGTTCGGGCGCGTCGCTGAGCTGCATTGCCGCCAGTTGCTTTTTCAAGTGTCCGAAGCTCGTCTTGAATCGTTTTCAGCGTGTTGGGACGCGGATAAACGGGAGTCGTCACTAGGACTCGCCCATCTGTTAAAACAATCCAGTCGACGGAATCTTCGTTTTTTAAAACACGAGCCGATGGCAACTGCATGTCTTCGTATTTGGGCAAGCTTGGTTCAGCCGTTGCCCGATCCTGAGCGTGCAATTTTTCAGCATCAAGTAGCGACAGGCCGCATGTTGTCAACAGGATGATCGCCAACGACGATTTCCAGAATGCCTTACTAAGTACAGTGTCACACATAAAATAATCGAATCCTGATTCTGCATCAGAACAGAAGAATCGAGCTACTGACCAATCAATTCATCGACCAGGTAAAGCGAACCATCAACACTAATGACAACAAGCGACTGGCCGACGAGAATTGGTCCCTGAGATGCCGCTTGCCCCAGATCCAACCGCTTGTCCGTTGGACGCCCATTGGAATCCAAGCGAATCACAGCACCGTTCGAAAAGCAGGCCACATATCCATCTCGAACAGGAACAGGACTTCCAACAAGCTGCCCACCTGTCAAAGGGTATTCTGCAACCATTTCCAAATCCGGTGAACGACGAAACACCTTCATCACGCTCCGGCGAACATCCGTGAAGACTAAGTCTCCAGCCACATGCACTGGCTGACTTGGCAGGCCTCCTAGATCAACTTTCTTCAACAGCTGAGTATCCGCGGCTGACATCGCCAACAGTTCTCCTTCAGCCGACACGGCCATGATGAGTTCACCAGCAGCGGTCGGTTTTAAATCAATCGAAGCAGGCAAGCCTCCGCGACTAATTTCCACCAAACTCGGTCGAGTACTTGAACGGTACTCAAGCTGTACGGCTTGGTTGTCAGAAGAAATGGCCAGCAGTTGCCGATCACCAATCGCCGTCAAACTTTTCCATGTGGTGTTGGAACCAATGCCTTGAGCAGCACGATAATCTTCAACTTTGGTTCCTCGAACAGCCGTCATGTGAATCCGGCCCTGCATGGCAAAGGCAACTCCATCGGCCAAAGTCACGGGAGGCAAGACGGGCTCTGCGGGCAAGTCCCAACGGCTTTCAAGCTGACCAGTTTCTGTGAAGGTCCATGTTGCTGGCTGCTCACCGCCACACCACGCGGCCACTCGACCATCTTGAAGAGTGATGCCACCCACAGGGCTATCGAGTTTGTCCGGAATTTGAAACGTGCTGATTTGATCAAGGAAAAACGACTGAGAGCCAATCGCATTCAAGGGAACCCGAAAGACAGACCCGAAGTCACCCACCAACAACATCTGACTGCCACTTTTTGCAGGCCCTGCTGCAACAACATTCGTACCTACAACCGTTCTCCATTCCCCCTTCATCGCCGAAGGATCGACTCGGGTAAAAAAGACGGACGACGAATATGGAGCGACAGTCGTGGAATAGGCTGCCCGGTCTGCGAATTGTGGAGGCTGAACATGGAGACCATTGTCCATTTCCTCCTGAAGTAACTCAACCGCGTTCGAGCGAACTTGAAATTTTCGAAACGACTGACTGGCCATCCAAAGGCTATTGTTTGGGCCAACCGTCAGATGGATGGGAGCGTTCGTCAGTTCCTCTAACTGGTTTCCACCGATTCGAGCAATCGGAGGATCCGCATCTGGCGAATCATTGACGGTGAAAGCCGTAACTCTTTGAGGAGTCGAGGGGATAAACAGATTGGTGCCACGTAAAATACATTGATCACGGATCTGTCCGGCGATCGTTGTCTGATACCGCGTGGACACAGCACCGTCTGATTCTGAGACTTCCAAAATTCGAACTCGCGATTCTTCAGCAGCATCGTTATCGCACAGCAACAGAATATATCCCATTGTCTGCAGAGGAGCTTCAATGCTTCCAGGACGATGTTCGATGTAAGACACAGCCGATGATTTTAGAGACACTGCATCCAAGCTGTAGACGATCGACTGATCGCCCGGAATCAACATGAATTTTTTATCGCGACTTAACGTTGGCGGGCCCACCACTTTTTGATTGAACGTCACCTTCGAATTGATTCGCCCGCTGTCCACTGAAATCTTTAAGATCTGCCCCGCTGATGTCGTCAGGTAGATTTGCTGTTCAGAAATCAAGGGTGGGCAGGATGGTGGAGAATCAAGCTGTTGTCTCCAAAGCAAAGAACCATCGTTTTCAGCCAGCAACATCAATTGATCGAGACCAGTGTGATACAGCAGGACACCTTTTGTTGCTCCGTCCACGGGAACGGGCGCAAACACAGGATTGACGCCAACTTTTCTTTTCCAAAGAGGTTCACCGGTTTCCGTATCAACACCAAAGCAACTATCGATCCCCATCGTAAAGGCGACTCGCCCCTGAGACACTTGGTCAACAGACTTTTGAGTTCGCAGGGCAAGCGATAACCCAGACTTGGTCGCCGTGGGTAGCTCGCCAGTCATTCCGGCAGTACCAACCGCCTCGGTGACCACCAACGACTTTTCGACATCAAGAATTTGGTTCAGCACACTTTGGATTTCGGCGTCTCCGTCTAGAACCGGATAGGCGTCCAACAATGCTTGCCGAGTCCCCAACGCTGCAAATGTTTCCTTCTTAGCCAAGTACCCTTGGATCTCTTCAAGGTATCTCGTTAGCGAATTGTTTTTCACAATCGCGCTTTCCGCTTTCCGCTGCAGGTCCATCAACTTACTTGTCACGGACACGGGGACAGAATCTGGCCTCCATTGCTTCTCTAAAATTGCCTCAGCAACGCGGCTGTCTTCCAACGATGTTTCATTAAATTTTGCAGCAGCCACCATCGCCGCCACTTCGCTCATTCGAGACGCCCATCGCTTGACGTTGTCGCCCTGTGTTTCAAAACCATCTAGGTTTCGGCATTCCTTGATAAAGTCTTCCAGAGCTTCGACTCCAGAAGTTACGTCTTTAGGAGTCATTGAAACCGACTTGGTGTACTGGCGGACACGAGCGGTATGTAAACCAATCTTGGCCTGTTCAGCATATTCGCCTTCGGGATAGGCGATCAGGAAGGCTTTAAATTTCTTTTCAGCCTCACCAAAGTTGTCTTCTTTCAGCTTGGTTTCGGCCGACCGATAGGCGCGTTTTTCGCCTTCGTTAATGATCAAGATTCCGAACACGATGGCTGCCAAAGCCAAACAAGCAACAGTGACCAACATCGCAATCACAAAGGGCGAGCGACGAACCTCTTCTTCACCCGGGCGCGAAGCTCCACCGGTCAGGCGGTCGCTGAGCCGAGACGCTGCTCCACGCTGAATTTGACGCCGACCCCTTTCTTCGGCATCGGCTGCCTCATCAAGGATTTCAGCTTCTTCAACGTCGTCGTCGAATTCTTCGACTTCCTCGAAGTCATCTTCAAATTCATCAACTTCTTCGACGTCTTCAAAATCGTCTTCGTATTCGTCTCGAGGCACTCCGGCACCCATTTTCTTCAGTCGGTGATGTTTCTGACACTGACCGGTTGGCCAATGCATTTTCCCTGAAGCCAATCAACACTGATGGCAACCTCTGAACGCTTATTCCACTTCAACCATTCGTGACTTCATGCTTGTAAACCCCGCCTGCCTGGCAGCATCTGCCAACATGATGCGGCTTTCATGCAGCGAAAGTGGATCAATGGTCACTTTCAATTCTGCCGTGTCTGTATCGCTTTGTGCAGCCTGCAACGCTTCAACCATTTCGGCAACAGTAGCACATAGTGTGCCCGCGATATCAATCTGATTGTCAGCATCAATTGTCGCTTCCACCTGAGCATTATCTGGCGGAGGCACCGATACAGCAGAAGCATCGTCAGTTGTTGCCGGCTGTCCTTCCATCTGTTTTTGCACGCTAAAAGACGCCGTGATCATAAAGAAAATCAACAGCAGAAATGTCACATCCACCATCGGTGTCAGGTCCATTTCCTCGAACTCTGGGCTTTCGCGTCCCATCGGCTCTTCTTCGTCGTCTTCTTCCCAAGATGGAAGCGAGACAGTGACGATGGGGATTGCCACAGCAGCCCCAACATCGGCTTGGCGAGCTTGAGAAGCCGCATTTTCATAACTTTTGCGGCTCGTAGACGTCGCAGCAGGTATCGTTTGATGAGAACCACTGGCTGTCTTAAATCCAGCAGCAACAGGCTTTCCGGCAGGCTTACTTTTTGTTGTCGAGCCATTTGCACGGGCATCGAGTTCTTCCAAAATTGGAAGCTTGACAACATCAAGGTTCTGCTTCTGTTTGTATGCGTTGATCAGAACCTTAAGATCCGATGCGACGTCGCCAGCGGATTGATACCTCAGGTTTTTATCCTTCGCCATCATCCGATGCACCATTCGGCAAATCACATCGGGCAGTTTCGGATTCTGTTGCTTCAGCTGCGGAGGCAATGTGTTCAGATGCTGCACAGCAATCGCCATCGGACTGGTTCCGACGAAC
Organism: Fuerstiella sp.; assembly: GCA_039974975.1. Taxonomy (GTDB): domain Bacteria; phylum Planctomycetota; class Planctomycetia; order Planctomycetales; family Planctomycetaceae; genus Fuerstiella. Next base: position 262,978 of record JBDWHY010000060.1, read on the forward strand.
GGAGTCTTGCCAGACAACAGCTGATAACACGTGACACCAAAGGAATAGACGTCCGAGCGAGGATCAAGCTCGTTACCACTGACCTGTTCGGGACTCATGTACAACGGAGTTCCCAAAGTCATGCCCTCGCGAGTCAGACTGCCTCCGTCGGAATTGTCATGCAGTTGGGCCAACCCAAAGTCGGCAACTTTGACTTCGCCAGTTCGAGTCACCAAAATGTTCTCTGGCTTGATGTCTCGATGAACAATTCCTGCTTGGCCTGAAGCTTTCAGAGCCGATGCAACCTGTCGAATCACCAGCAAAGATGACCCCAAATCGGGAACTTTCTTTGCCTTCAAAATCGACGCGAGGTCTTTGCCTTTGACCAATTCCTGAGCAATAAAGTGGAGTCCATCCTCTTCGCCAATCGTGTAAACCTGCACGATATTCGGATGATTCAAGCCAGCGGCCATCATGGCTTCTTGCTTAAATCGAGCCAGCATCACGTCGCCAGACGTTGCCATCAACTGACGTTTCATCACCTTGACGGCAACCTGGCGTTGCAAGGAAGTTTGTTCAGCAAGGTACACATCAGCCATGCCGCCACTGCCAAGATGCTTTTGCATCTTAAACTCACCCAGTGATTGATCGACAAGGTCCACCATGATGTTGTCTGGCTTCTTTTCTAATGTGAGTCAAAGCGAGACCAAAAGATCTCGCGAAACGTCTGGCTGGAATCTTATTGCGACGAAACTGATCGCCCATTCAAATCAAAATTTGCTGTCATAAACATGCTTGGCAATTTCAACGGAAACCACCCACTCAAACCTTCAACGTTATCAATCCGCTAGTCGCCTTTGACGGCGAAATCCATTCCGATCTCTTTTTCAGTTTCTTTGGCAACCTCGTTAATCAAAGTTTCAACCTCGCCCACGACACCACTGGGCACTTCGCGATCGGCATAAATTAGGATTGAAAGATCTCCCGTCGACGCCTGAGTCATTTCGGCCTTCAACTGATCCAGCGTGACGTCCTTACCTTCCCACTGATACTCGCCTTCGTCACCACCTGCTCGAGGCATGGACACTGCCACTTCTTTGACATCGTCGCTCTTCACCACATTCTGGCCAGATTTTGACGGTGGAATATCGCGGTCAGGAGTCGCCTGCATCGTCGACGTGACCATGAAGAAAATCAGCAAAAGAAAAGTCACGTCGATCATCGGAGTGATGTCGAGTTCCGCTTCTTCCTTCTTTTTCTTTTTGCGTCGAGCCAAAACGCTCTACCCTTGTCAGTTGTGAAAACAATCAGCCAGAGACAGTCGATTAACCTTGGGCGCTACGAACCTGAGCCGCTTCGAGGTCATCAAGAAATGTGCCCACTTGGTCGTCTACATTGTCTTCCAAACCCGTGATCCGAGTTTGAACCATCGACATCAAAATTACGAGGGGAATGGCAATCGCAAGTCCGCCCGCGGTGGTCCACAAAGCGAAACTAATATCATCCGCCAGAGCAGCTGGCTTCACGCCCGCATCGCCACTTCCGGCGATCTGCTTAAACGCCAAAATCATACCCGTCACAGTACCCAAGAGGCCCAACATCGGAGCCGACTTGATAATGGTGTTCACCCAAGAGACTCGAACATCAAATTCAGACAGAATCTCTCGCGAGAAGAAGTCGGCAATAATCTGACGAACCTTCTTCACCGGCTTGTGGCGGTTTTCAACACCAATGGTCACTAGCTGAGGAACTGCTCGAGACCACAACTCCGGCTGGTCACAAACTTCCAGCACTTCGTCAAATTTGTTCTGCTCAAGCAGCTCGCCAATGTCATCAAGGAAAGTCGCTGCAGATTCTCGCCCAGGAAAGCTCTTCTGCTTGACCCGACGCACCAACATCACAATGCAATACAACCCGTAGGTGGCACAGGCTGCCATGGCGAGATAAATCAGGTTGCCAAACCAATACAGAATCGGCCCAATGTCGATCGCTTCTGCGATGGTCAAAGTCTGTGATAAATTCACGCGTGTACTCACCCAATTTTCAGAGAAGAAAACGACAACAAATCAACAGTTAGTGGTCTTGCACGATGCAGGCTCTGCGTTCGAAGTGTAAACCGCCAAACTCAAAAACGAACCCTTGCGAGACTTCAAACCCGGATTTTGATGTGCAGCATCATCAAAACAAAGCGTCACAACCAAATTGATGGACGCCAACTGAACAAAATCGTCAGAAACCTGAGCTTGAGGCTGGCAACACATCCGGAAACAGCCATTTTTCGATGGTCTCAACATCTGAAGCTGTATCAGGCTAAGACCAATGGATTGCTTGGCCGTGAACAAATTGTCGGCCAGGATTGATCTCAACCCATCAAACGACACGCCCCCAAAGACACCCGCTATTTCAGCTTCTGGCTGGAAACGTAAAATTCAAAGCTGCCCGGGCTGCCACGAATTTGGAAAAACGTACGACGAATTTCTCCCGGAGCTTTATTATTGTACGACTTTTCAAGACGAGCCAAAAGCTGCTCAGTTTCGGGAGCATAGAAGTGCAAAATCTGACCGCTCGCAGGGTCAGGCACCCCGGCTGCAACCAGTAGCTCGATATCCGCCTTTTTACGTTCACCGCCTTTCCACGACATAAACAGACGTGGATCATCAGCACTCAGCCGCGATTCTCGAACACTATTGCCTTTCGACATATTGCTCAAATAGTAAATCCGGCCGTCCTTAAAGACGACTCCGATTTCGATTTTGAAGAAGTCCAATTGAGCCGCATACAGCTTCAAATTGCCTTTATCTGCAAACTTTACAAGCCACCGTTGCTCACGTTTTTCTCCACCTTTGGTTCCTCCGCCAACACCTAAGGGACGTCCACCAGAACCTTCTGCACTTCCTGGATTTCCACCCGCTTCCGCGTCCGTGTACTCGTTGGGCTGGACCAGCTGCGAAGCATTTTCAGACAGAGTGACGATTTGATCCGTGATCTCTTCCAACTGAGTCATGTTTTGATCATTGGATAAAGACGGGTCTTCTGTTGGATCTTCCGGAGATTCAACATCCAAAGTCTCATCCGGGTCACCATCTTCAAATCCCCCAGTGCTATTTTCTAGCATCATGGGTTCGGTGGTGATTTCCGGTAGCAAATTGCTTAACCAAATGGCAATTAGCAACGCCGTGATGGCTGCCAGCCCCAAAGCAATGGCAATTTGAGCCGACGTTGTCACGTCGTACGACGTTTCATTCATCACCGGAGCACGACCGGCGACTCGAAGAGCTTTACGATCTGGAACAGACGTCGACATAGGTTTAGCTGACCGCTGGAGTCACAGGAAATCTTGACCAAAACAGAACGCATGGCCAAATCAGCACAGAACGTGCTTCCCATACATCGTATCGGTCCGAATCAGCGACTGTCAACAAATCAGTCCCCGAACAGCCGCGAAGCACGCACACCCGCCCTCAAACTGGTCAATTAAATCACAAACTTGAGACCACCGAACCACTAAGAATCTCAGATCGTTCCGACTCAAATCGAATCTCAAGCAAGCAAGCAACTTCAATCCTTCAGCTCTTCAATGAACGCAGCTTCCGCCAAGCTTGGCCAAAGTGCTGAGGCAGGTCGGATGCAATCATCGCTTCACGACTAAATGTTTCGGCTGCGAAATCACCAGCGGCTCCATGCAGCCACACTGCGACACAAGCGGCATCATAGAGCGGCACCCCTTGAGCAATCACGGCGGCAAGCAAGCCGGTAAGCACATCTCCGCTGCCGCCGGTCGCCATTCCGCTGTTACCCGTTTCATTGACATAAACACGGCCTGCATCAGCAACAATTGTTTGTGGCCCCTTTAACACGACGACCAAATGATGCCGTTTTGCAAACTGCACTGCTGAACTGACTCGGTGGGCTTGAATGTCGGCAATCGGCTCGCCCGTCAGTCGAGCAAACTCGCCCGGGTGAGGAGTCACCACGGCACTCAACTCCGACGCCTCATCCGTTGCAAAAGTGGCCAAGAAATTTTCATCGGCACACAGATTGAGTGCATCGGCATCCAAAATGACGGGGCAGGGTGATTCCGTCACAGCACATTTCACCAACTGGCCGGCTTCAGCAGATGTTCCCAGCCCCGGCCCAATGGCGATCACATCCTGATTGCCCCCATGCCTTTTCAAGAGATCCGCCACATCGCCATCTTCACCAAGCAACACATCTTCAAATGATCGTTCAGTCGCCTCAAAACCGACCGTCATATATCCCGGCTCGTACCCCGCGACGATCGCTTGCACACACTTGGGAACCATCACCGTGACCAACCCAGCTCCGCCTCGTAATGTCGCCTTGCCCGCCAAACACGCCGCTCCGCTCATGCCATCACTGCCCGCCACAATCAAAGCTCGCCCGAACGTGCCCTTATGACCGTCGTGGTGACGCTCTGGAATCTGACAATCGGCAATGGAAACATTTTCAGACATCAAGTTCTCCGCGGATCATTTCACAGTCACGCCAAACGCGATTTACAACACAGCCTTGAGCCACAAAACGTACCCAACAACAACACCAAACCCTAACAAAGCCCTTAGCGGAATTGAGCAATCGGCCCATCAATCAGGCTTTTCCCAAAGGGGGGTGCGCGGCCTCTTCTTTCGATGTTGGACCGCTTTACATTGCGGAAAACAGACGCCTACCACCGCGCCATGAATTCTCAATCTCCGAATGGCACCCCGCAGTTTATTCATGCTGATTCGTGTGCATTCGGAGTTCCCCATTCGGCCATTGATGCTGGGACAGCGGCAAGATCCGCCACGGTGAAAAACAATTCAAACACCTTCGTCAAACGGAATAAGGCTGGCTGAAAACGTGGCCCCAAAGCTATCCGCCAGTAACGTCACTTGATTCATCGCGGTGACGATTTCTGAATCCGTCAACACTTCGAACGTGTACCCAAAGGTGGCCCACAGATAGTCGCCATGCAACGCATATCGAGCATTCCGAGTCCTCTCGAAATTCGCTTGCAACACCTGAAACAGAATCGCCACGTCCACGTCTTCCGCTGGAAGAATGGGTGTCATAATCCTGAGCAAATCAATCGGTTTATTCACGATCAATAAATTGCGATCAAGATAGTCCACATTCCAGAAACCGTCTCGACGTTCATTCACTGATGCCACTTCTTCAAGAAGGGCAGTGAGGCGTTCTGGATTCATCGAGGCATCTGTCATGAGTTCTTAAATATCGAAACAAAGGTTACGAAAGAAGCAGGAAATTCTGACTCAGTCACCAATTTCTGAAGACAAATCACCGTCAAACCCGGATCACTACAGATTGGACAAACACGTCTGCTTCGCGCGAGATCATCCCGTCTTTCTACTCCTTGTTCTCTACAAAGGAGAATCAGTGATGTCGCGCGCTACGGCGAAAAAACTCATCGACTTTCTGTATGTCAATAATCCGTTCTACCTAATCAGTGCCGGCCTGTTCGTGTATGGCTTGAAATTGCTGCTTCGTCCGGGAACTTCTCCTATTCTGTTTCAACAAGGCTCCGTTGGCTACATCGAACCTTGGGGTCTGCTGGCGGCACTGGCAGGAATCACGGCACTGATGACCTTCACAGCGATCCTGATTGTTCGACTGGGACAAGTTTGGGAAGACGCTCGTTCTCTGACCCTGATCATCTTGCTGATGCTATTTGCAATGACGGTCAGTACAGACGAACTGGTCAATCAGCTCGCTGACGAAAGCGACTCACTGCAACCGTTAGCGCTGCTCTTTGGACTGATGATTGGGTTCAGCATCGGCACAGTGGAGACCGTCTTACAAGGACTGAAACTCCGGCTTCCCGCCACCTACCGACTCCCGCTCCACCTGCTGTTGTCACTGATGATCGCTTGGCCAATTCTGTTGGTCCCCGAAATCTCAGAAGTCACAGTCAACCAAATACAACAGCGCATCGCCATCTTTCCCGTTGCCTGCGGAATCATGATATTGAGCCTCCTGGCCGCAGTCTGGCAAGGCTCAAGTAGAGCTCGAACCTCAAGCTGCCCCTGGACATGGCCACTCTACCCATGGACGGCATTTCTCTTCCTGCTGCTCGCCGTTTGCTTGCGAACCTATTCGCTCACAATGTCCTTCGATGTGCTGAGCTCATCAGGCCACTACTGGGACACTTCGTTTGGTCTCTGGCAACTCACTCCAATCTTCATCGCGACACTCGTGATCCTGATGGAAATCGGCATCCGAGAAAACCAACGCAAGCTACAGTCGTTTTGCTTGCTGGCGGCTCCCGTTTTACTGGTCATCGCATGCCCATGGATCGTCCCTTGGAGCAACTTTTCGGGATTCCGATCAGCCACATTAGCAATGCTGGCCGACCACCCATCTCCTGTTTATTGCACCTTGATCACGCTCATCCTGTTTTACGCGAGAGCTCGCCATAAGAGAGTTGCTGGGGCACATTGGGGACTGCTGTCCATGGTCCTGCTTTCGACAGTCATCCAACCGGAATCATTCCACCAATCTCAATTCATCACCATACAACACAACTGGAATTCTTGGCCTCTGATTGCGTTTGCTGCAATTGAATGTGCGGTTGGCATTCGTCAAAAAGCCGCAGGAAAAATCTTCCTGAGCAGCGCCATACTGACGCTCATTATGCATCAGCAGTTGAACGCAGTTCCCGCTCATTCAGAATGGGCCTTTCTTGCTCCGTGGGCCACTGCGATTTGCTGGCACCTGTTGCTCACCATTGGAATGCTGATTGCGATCGTCGACAAATCTGAATTCGCCGAAATACTAAAAGAAATCGCAGTTCCCGCCCTCCTGCTGATCGTGATCGCAACTTCCGTCTGCACTGTTCGCGAAACAGGCATCACACAGACCGTTGCCTACATACTTTTCATGACGACCGTGCTTCTCGCGATTGGAAGGCTGACCGACTGGCCAGCAATCAGAATGTTAGCCCGATTCATGGCTTCCGTTTGTGGGACAGCACTGCTGGCTTGGGGACTTAGACTTGCCTATCAGCTGCCACTGCCCAAAGGGTCTCAACAGATAATCTTGGGCCTAATGAGCTTTGGGATTGCCGTTGCGATCAGCCTCTGGAAAGCAGGTCTGGGTCGACGAATCCTGCTGCACAGAAGGCGAAAGCAAAGACGGCTACGTGTTGGAAAACCGTCAACTTCGTAACGCACGAACAGTACATACGTTTCATCATGACACGCCTTAAAGACTGTTAAAGACGGGGCGTTCCCATGAAAAAAGGTGGCCTCACTGAGGCCACCTTCAGATTTTCAAGCCAGCGTTTTCAGAACAATTTCACTTGCGGTGCAAAGCTGCGATTCAGATCAAGCATCTATCCTTCAGCCACGTTGACATAGACCTTCAACGCATCTTTATCTTCCACCAGAAGCCTCATCATTTCGGCATAGTTTTCTAAGCCATCAACGGGATGCGTCAGAATTTTGGGAATGACTCCGGGAAATGTCACATCGCCCAAAGCCAAATCAGAAATCCCACTTTCGAAGTGTCGGAAGTTGGCGTTGACTGATCCTACCAGCAGCTTATTACCAAGCACCCAGTTGAGATTCACAGCGTCGCTTGGAACGTCAATCTTGCGTTCTCCACCGGTGATGCTGGTCCACACGATACAGCCGTTATGTCCCAGCACTTCCATACACTCAAACGCAACAGCGCTGTTGCCCGTGGCTTCGATAATCAAATCTGGTTTACCAGATTCTGCCGCTAGGTCCTGCAATGACTTGGTTGCCGTGCTCACATAGTGAGCTCCCATGCCTTCAGCAATTTCAGATTTCAAATTGGGCTTTGGACCTCGAGCCAACGTGTAAACTTCCATACCACGCAAGCGAAGAATTAGTGTGGTGAGCAGACCAATCTGGCCAGCCCCGGTCACCCAAGCAATCTTTGGTTCCCAAACCTGCAGTCGCTGTTGAGCCAACATGGCTTGCTCAACAGCTTTTGCAGCGCAGCTCATGGGCTCCGCCAGCACGTGTAGGTGCTTGAGTCCAACCGGCATCCGCACCATAAACTCTTCGTCATCAACGAAGTATTCCGTCAGATAACCGTGCTTCAGGTTGATTCCGCGTTCGAAGTATTCTTCTTCGCTCGTAATATCCGAGCGACCAATTTTATCAAAGATTGAACCGCCTGGGCGACGAACCGTACACGTCACATAATCGCCCGGCTTCACCTTCTTAACGTTGGCTCCAACTTCCTCGACAATTCCAAAGCACTCATGCCCAATGACTAAGAATTCGTAGCCCGGAGGAGAATTGCCGTACAGCGCGTCGTTAATTTCGCGGTCCGTCGCATCGACTCCAACTTTTAAGGTTCGAACTAAAACACCACGACCATTGGGAATATCGGCCAAAGCTGGCTTATCCAGTTCGGCGAGATGCACACTATTTGGAGTGCCAGGTTTGACAGCAATCGCCTTCATGACTGAACTCACTTTCGTTGTTTGAAACAGACCGAGGCGATCGTATTGATGCCTCTTCTTTTGTATTGAAATCGATGTGCAGGCTTGGAAATATCGTGGAACCAGCCAATCCGATCAATGGACGGACGAGCCAAATGATTCTCAGGTCACGTTTGGGATAAAAAACTGACACTGCGGGAGGCCAGACTTCAGACGGTCGCTTAATCAGCCAGTTGCTGATCTGCCCATTCTCCTAAAGCTTTTTTCAGATCACCCAAGGCAACATCGCCCGCTTGTCGAGCTGCCGCCAGATTCACCGAATCTGACAGATCCGACTGACAGAAAAAGTAAAACTTAATCTTAGGTTCAGTGCCCGAAGGCCGCCCTGCAATCTGAATTCGAATCGGCTTTGTTTCATCCGATCGATAAATTAAGAGGTCACCGGTGGGCTGAATACCGTCGGCAAGCAGTTCTGCAGCAGGAATCGATTTACGAGTTCCCGTTGAATAATCTGTCACAGATTCAAAGTTCACATCACCAAATCCAGCCGGAGGATTTTCACGCAACGTTTGCATCAACCCGTCGATTTTTGCTTTGCCAGATGGGCCTGTACAGTAAATCGATGTCTGATCCTCTTTGTGATATCCGTGTTTCGAATACAGCGAATCTAAATGATCAAGTAAGGTTTTGCCTTCCGCCTTTAGCTCAGCAGCAAGCTCTAAAATAAACAGTGCTCCAATGGCGCCATCTTTGTCTCGACAATACTGCCCGGCCAAAAAACCAATGGATTCTTCGCAGCCAAAGACGAATTTTTCGGGGCCGTTCGCTTCCAAGGTTTGAGCGATCCACTTAAACCCAACCAGCAGTTCATGAAACGCTTTTGCCCCATGAGCTTCCGCAATGGTCTTGACCAGAGGAGTCGTCACCAAGGTTTCGACAACAAAGTGGTCGGCCGTGAGATCTCCTGACGCCTTCAGCTTAGTAAGAAGATAGTCGGTGATCAGAGCCCCTGTTTGGTTGCCAGAAATCGCAACGAATTCACCAGATTGACTGCGAACCATGACTCCAAGGCGATCAGCGTCAGGGTCAGATGCCAGAACCAAATCAGCATCATGGTTATTCTGTTTGATCCAATTCAGAGCAGGATCAAATACTTCCAACAATTCTGGATTCGGAAGGTGCTTGGGCACGTTCGGAAAATCGCCATTGGGTTCTCGTTGCTCTTCTAAAATATGGACCTGTTCAAAACCCGCCTTCTGCAAAATTCGGTAGATCGATGTTTCACCGACACCGTGCAACGGAGTAAACACGGCCGACACATTGCGGTTGTTTGTTTTACTCAGGGCAACCACTTCAGATAGGTAACTGTCGTCGGCTTCTGGCCCGATGATTTTGATTTGACCTGCCGCAACAGCTTCGTCGTAATCGACAGAAGGAATCACTTCGGCTTGGTCGACTTCGGCGATGATGCCTTTATCATGCGGGGCAATCACCTGAGCTCCATTTGACCAATAAGCCTTAAAGCCGTTGTCCGCAGGCGGATTATGAGACGCAGACACCATCACTCCGACGTCGCAGTTTAACTGCCGAACAGCATAGCTAAGTTGAGGCGTCGCGCGGTGTTCAGCGAACAAATGAACAGTCAACCCATGAGCTGCCAAAGTGGTTGCAGTTAAGCGGGCAAAGTGGGGCGACTTGTTACGAGTATCGCTGGTAACAACAGCGGCTCCGCCCTCGGCCACGCCAGATTTTCGTAAATACGCCGCCAACCCGTGAGCCGATTCTGCGATGGTGCGGTCGTTAATCGTAGCCGGGCCGAGTTCACCCATCGGCCCACGGCGCCCGCCGGTTCCAAATGGAATAGCCGTCCAGAACATGGAATCCAAGGCTTCCCAAGATTCGCTGGTAATCAGTTCTCGAATGCGGTCGTGGTACTGGCTCATGCAGTCTCGAGACAGCCAATTTTCTACGTTCGCCGGAGATTCCTGTGACAGTTTTCCAGCAGCCGCCGCCGCTTTCAGTGATTCCAAAAGTTGTTCAGACATAATGATTCGTAGAGCAAGCTGAAGGGAAAAATGTACGACATCGGATAGGCAACGAAGTCACAGAGACAAAAAATTGCCATTGATCCGATTTTCGGGCCAGAACAGGTTGAAAATTTAGGGTCCGATCGAGCTGTCCGAGTCTAGCGTTTGACAGGCTAAGTACCACTGCCACATACTTTCAGAATCAGATGCGACTCCAGTTGGCGTTGCAGTCTGATTTTCTGGAAACACTAGGGGGAACCCGCCCTAGTCTAAACATTCAGGTCATAAAGAAAATCGCCCCATGACGTCTGCCCCTGTCATTGGAATCTTAGGCGGAATCGGTTCTGGCAAGTCATCCGTTGTTCGCGAGATCCAAGATCTGAACCTCGCCATTATTGACGCCGATGTCGTGGGCCACGAAGTCTTGAAATCTCAAGACGTCATCGCCCGTCTGACGAAAGCACTCGGCACCGGTATCTTAAAAAACGGCGCCATCGATCGACGCAGCTTGGGTGAAATGGTTTTTGGCGAAAATTCCGGCAGTCAAAGCAATCTTCAGAAGCTTAATGCCATCGTTCACCCAGAAATTCGCAAACGATTGCACAAAGAAATCGAGTCTGCCAAAAACACGGCAGATGCCGTCATTTTGGACGCATCACTGCTGCTGGAAGGAAACTGGGACCAACATTGCGACCACTTAATCTTTGTGGACACAAATGCACAGATCAGACAGGCTCGAGTCCAAGAAAACCGAGGCTGGGATGCAGAAGAGCTGCCAAAACGGGAAAAAACTCAGGTCCCAATTGCCGTGAAACGACAGCGAGCCGACTTTACAGTGGATAATTCGGGCGTTCTAGAACAGTCATCTCGGCAAATGAGAAACATACTCGAACGAATATTGACGCAATCGCTAAGCCAGAACTGATACTTTCTGTCAGAATCAGACACCTGCGAAATCGTTGCTTGATTCTGGAGACGCTTCAGGCGACAAAGCAGGCCCCTTCAGGCTGCGTTCCGCAGTATACGATTGATAATCCTGCCCAGGAGGCCATTCGGCCATGCCAAGAACACCCGATTCGGATGAAGATCCGAACGTTCCTCAAAGAACGCTAAAACCCGAAAAACCCTTTGCCAGAAGCCGTCCTCCTGCCACTTCACAGCCGGCAGCCGAATCATCCGACTTGAATATCGCTGATCTTCAGCGGATGTCGATGACTGAACTGCTTGAAATCGCGAAGAAAGACAACCTGACCGAATTCAGCGGGCTGAAAAAGCAAGATCTGATTTTTCGAATCTTGAAAGAACGCACGCGACTTAGCGGACTGATGTTCGGCGAAGGCACTCTGGAAATTTTGCCTGACGGATTCGGCTTCTTACGGAGTCCCGACTACCACTATCTGCCATGCCCAGATGACATCTACGTCAGCCCAAGTCAAATTCGTCGCTTTGGACTGCGGACAGGAGCCACCGTTGCTGGACAGATTCGTCCTCCAAAGGAAAACGAGCGATACTTCGCGCTACTCCGAGTTGAAGCGATTAACGGTCAAGATCCTAATTTGCTCACAGCAAAGGTCTTCTTCGACGATCTGACTCCGCTGCATCCCAAACAACGACTGAGCCTGTCTACGAATTCGCCTCATCTGAGTACTCGAATTGTCGACCTGATTGCTCCCATCGGGCTAGGGCAGCGAGGCCTGATTGTGTCGCCTCCGCGAGCTGGAAAAACGATGCTGCTGCAACAGATGGCCGATGTCGTCAAGCAGAATCATCCGGATGCCTACGTCATCGTATTGCTGATTGACGAGCGTCCAGAAGAAGTCACCGACATGGAGCGGAGACTGAAGAACAGCAACTGCGAAGTTGTCAGCAGCACGTTCGACGAAGCCCCCGCAAGACACATTCAAGTGTCTGAAATGGTCATCGAAAAGGCAAAACGCATGGTCGAATACGGCCATGACGTCGTCATCTTTTTGGATTCGATCACTCGATTGGCCCGTGCATGGAATACGGAAGCTCCGGCAACCGGACGCACGCTGACTGGCGGAGTCGACGCGGGAGCACTCCAGAATCCGAAACGTTTTTTCGGAGCCGCTCGTTCTGTCGAAGAAGGTGGCAGCCTCACCATTATTGCCACAGCATTGGTCGATACCGGCAGCCGGATGGATGATGTGATCTTTGAAGAATTCAAAGGCACTGGAAACACCGAATTGCATCTCGATCGCAAAATGGTCGAAAAACGAATCTGGCCAGCCATTGATGTAAATAGCTCGGGAACTCGCCGAGAAGAACTCCTGATGGACGAAGACGAACTCAAAAAAGTTTGGTCAGTTCGTCGCATCTTAAACGACATGAATCCCGTGGACGCCATGGAACTGCTGTCTGACCGGATGTCACAGACAGCATCCAATGAAGAGTTCCTACTCAAGATGGATCTCAAATAACCTCAAGCAAATTCAACTTGCCGACTCGACCAGCTGCAGGTTTGCCACTTGCGGCCGCTTCCACATCACCCACCTACCACTCCAAAAAAAAAGGACTCACCATGCCCAACCAAATTCTTGGTGAAATGAATTGTCCTGATGGTCAATTTGCCATCGTCGTCTCACGGTTCAACGATCTCATTACATCACGACTTGTCGATGGATCGATTGACACCATCATTCGCGCGGGCGGATCAAAAGATCAAGTCGACGTCGTCAGCGTCCCCGGCTCTTTTGAAATCCCGCTGACAGCCCTGTCACTTGCCAAATCTGGAAAGTATGTCGCCGTCGTGTGCGTTGGAGCAGTGATTCAGGGAAACACGTCTCATCACGAGTACATTAATAGCCAAGTGGCCGCCGGAATCATGAGTGCGTCGCAGTCGACCGGTATTCCAATCACCTTTGGAGTCATCACCTGCGAATCCATGGAACAAGCTCTTGATCGTGCTGGTGGAAAAGTGGGCAACAAAGGCACTGAAGCCACACTTGCAGCAATTGAAATGGTGAACTTGCTCAAAAAAATCACCTAACAATCGCTCACCAGAACAGAAATTTTGCTTCGTAAACACACCCCTTCCTTCACCCAATCGCTGTTTCATGACAGCTAAGCAGCGGGCCCAACGCTACAGAAGACTCAACTATGAATCGCAGAAGTGACGCTCGAAGAGTTGCCCTCCAAATGCTGTACCTTGTCGACCAAAACAGCGAACAGGATCCTCATTGGATTCGCCAAAAGATTGAAGATGACCTCAACAACGAGCAACTTTCAGAGTTCGCGTGGAGCTTGTTCAGCGCTGTTCGAGAAAACCAATCCGAAATCGACGAACTGATCGTTGGTGTCGCCAAGAATTGGAAACTGCACCGCATGGCAATCACCGATCGAAATCTGCTGAGACTTGGAGTGTGTGAAATTCAGCACCTGAAATCCCCAATCCCAGTTGTCTTGAATGAGTGCATCGAGCTCGCCAAAGAATTTGGCACAGAAAATTCCGCATCATTTGTTAACGGACTGCTCGATAAAATTTCATCCGTGGTCGATACGCCGGGCGTGTAAACTGCCCCACGACAAATCCGCCACTTCACCCACCTCTCCCCTCCCTCACTTCCGCTGTCTCCGCTTGATCATCCCCATCAGCAACAGCGCCTGCCAAAGAAAAAATCATGACGCTCGAAAACAAAATCGCCATTGTCACCGGAGCAGGTACAGGAATCGGAGCAGCTGCGGCGAAAATGATTGCCGCAGAAAAAGCGACAGTCGTTTTAGTGGGTCGCCGGATCGAGCCGCTCGAATCTACGAAAACTGACATTGAATCCGCAGGCGGAATGGCAGTCGTCATGACGGCCGACCTAACCGACGGCGCAGCGGCAGACAAACTGGCAAACGATGTCATCGCACAGTTTGGCAAGGTTGACATCTTGGTAAACAACGCCGGGTTTTCTTCAAAGGTTCGATCCGTACGTTACGTCCAACCCGACGAGTGGGATTCCGTCTTCAAGGTGAATATGGAAGCCGTCTATCGATTGTCTCAGGCCTGCCTACCGAAAATGATCGAACAAGGGCAGGGCACGATCATCACAACTTCGTCGATGTCAGCATTGAAACCCGGAGTCCTCGGAGGCGCACCATATTCTGCAGCAAAAGCTGCTTCTCGAGCGTTCAGTCATGGACTCAACAGTGAGCTGCGAGATCTTGGAATTCGGGCAACAGCGATCATCCCTGCAGAAGTCGATACCCCCATTTTGAATGGACGCCCTTCTGTCCCTTCTGATGAGGCTCGCAAAGTGATGATGCAACCAGAAGATGTGGCCGCCTGCATCCACTTGGCTGCCACCTTGCCGCCTCGAACAGTCATCGAAGAAATCGTTGTCGCACCAACCAAGAACCGAGACATGTCGGCTGAAATTGAAGTCGCGAAAACAGCCGGTGGTTCTCAGTAATACCATCAATGACGATGTCGCTGGATCAGCACCTACAAATTGCGGTCACCAACAGAGGATGAATCCAAACAGGCTTTGTGCCTCGAGCAAAGCGATTAAGAACCCACAGACTGCTTCAAACAAACACCGTTGAGGTGACAGGGTACGCGAAAAAACAGCGGACCCCGACGGCAAAGCGTCTTCGTAGTCTGTGCGAAAAACCAACGACTCAGCAACGGCCGGTGATTGCACTGACAAGACGATGACCGAGACGCAGATCGCCTTCGCCACTCATGAAACCCAATCTGTGTCACACGACAGTGCCAGCTCGAAAGACATCGTCGCTTAACTGATTCAGGTTTGTGTTCCGAGCAATCACATCGGACAAGGTGGTTGACTGAACTTCAGCAAGTTCATCACCGTCCAAAATCCCTTCGTACCAAAACCGATCAGCATCTCGAAGTCGAGTAAACTGGTCAGCGATAATCGCTGAGAAAGTTTCACCAAGGCTTGATCCGTCCTGATGATCTTCAGCCAGCCCTGCGACCCACAAATCCACGTTGTTGACGTCTCCGTAAACCGCCTCAAGCTTCTGCTGTAGTTCGACATCAGATGTGATGTCACCAAAACCTGTGACCGCTTCTAGACCAAGATCGATGCGAACAGAATTGTAGTCGGCCAGCCCGTGATCACGACCACGCTGGATGTTCAGTGAGACCAAATCGAACCCGCCTGCTCCCGGAGGACCAAACAAAAAGTTCCGGACATCATCGATCACTTGAGTATCGATTTCATTGGCCAGCTGTACGGTCGCCCCCATCAAGACCGAATCAATGCCGTGTTCACGAATTTCATCTGGAGAAAAGAAGGCATCGCGAAGAGCGATCGAACCTTCAGTTGCTTCAGATCCATCCGCATTCAACCGCAGCAAGTCGCCAGATAACATCGTATGGCCAAACCGAAACGCGGCCGTTGAAAACTCGTTGGCAATCGATGGGTCAACATCAGATTGATAGCCCGAGTACTCTGTAAATTCGTCCTGAGACAAAAGGGCGGGCAAGAATTCATTCCAAGTGATGTGCTGGATCTGAGCAATCACTTGCTGGCGAGCTTCCTGATAGATCCGTTCATCCGAAAGACTACCATCGGCAGCTGCGATATCCGCCGCGATCCGATTATGTTCACGCACCCAAACCGTGTGCATGGCAGTCAAAGCCACGTTTTCGTTAGCGCGAATATCTCCGGCAAGAAACTGGTCTGCAGCCGCATGACCACCAGAATCATCTGCCGGAGCAATCGGTAACAAGTCTCCATCAGACATCAACAGCTGACCGCCATCGAACGAACGCAATTCCGCCGCCGTTTCAGAAGACGAACCATACACCATGCTTCCATCGATCCAAGACGTGATTTCGTTGACTTGCTGCCGCGGATTGTCGACGGAATCACCCGTTGCATCATCAAACAACGAGCGGTTTAACCCAATCGTCACTTCACCGGTCGCCAAGGGATCGAACCAAGGATCACCTTCTGGAACTTCAATATCGAATGCTTCATTGGATGAATCTGGCTCAGTCAAAGACAAGTCATGATCTAGGAACTGCCCCCAAACCCAAACCAGATCCGACAACTGCTGATCATTACGCTCTGTCGTTTCCTGAGCAGCCACAACATTGCTGATCTGCCGAGCCGATTCACGATCTGCCCCAGAAGGATCATCAATTCCATCCGCATACGCCACATCGCTTAACCGCACGAGCTGCTGAAAAGTGCTGCCAGCTGCTACGTCATCAAGTTGATTGCCACTTCCGTCAGCACTTCTCACTTCATCAACGGCGTTCAAATCATCGATGGAAAACTCTTCACGGTGAAAGATGAAGGTTTCAACATTCACAACCTCAGCACTCAAATGCTCACTGACGATGGCGATTGAACCATCTGGGCGACGAATCACTTCCGCATCATCGCGATTCAATCCCCAGAAGGTGACTGAATCAAGACCGCAGCCTCCGTCGACCGTGTTCGCACCATCCGTGACAAAAATGGAATCGTCACCGGCCCCGCCATTCAAAACATGGCCTGAAGACATACCCAGCATCAAGTCTCGGCCATCTCCTCCGTCAATGGCTTGCCCCACAGAGGTGCCCACCAAGACGTCGTTGTCGGCTGTGCCTTCGATCAAGTCGCCGCCCGCAGTTGCAGACATCAGCACCAAAGGCTCAAGCGTTTCGACTCGTAGTTGTTGACGAATTTTAGCTGAGTATTTCTGTGACAAGATACGGGCCATCCTCATAGGTATAAGTGTCAAACCGAAGCCAAACTTACCTGATGCAGTCCGTCGCAGAGGTGTAGATCACGTCACGAATTACATTCCTAGGAAATGGTGGATCCAATTATTCGCTTAAAATCCTGACGTTGATTTTCGGCAACATCACAGCCGCGCTTCGTGTCAGCTTCCATTTCACCACTGATCTCTACTCGTAGTTCCACTTCATCACCCAAGGGTCTCGCAATTGCTTCTGCAGAGTTTTCAATTTCTGCTGATACTTCACAAGGACCTCTGTGTACTTTGGATCGCTCGCTAGGTTTGTTGATTCATGTGGGTCATTCTTGATATCAAAGAGCTCAAACTCAGGCCGATGGATATACTCACCAACCGTCTTCAGCCCATACGGTGCATCCATACTTTTCTGAAACTGAGCCTGCCAGCTGGACGCTTTCCAAAGATCAGATGCGAATGGATAAGGCAGCGGGTGAGCGATATTCCAAATCAGCTTGAAGTTTCGATCTCGAACAACTCGCATGGGATAGTACATCTGAATTTCGTGAAAGGTATGAGACGCAAAAATCTGGTCTCGACCTTCTGCATGGCTGTCTCCCAATATCGAAATCCACGATTGACCGTGGTATTCCTTCAACTCTTTGCCATTATTTTCAGTCGCTGCAATTGTTTTTTTCAGTAACTTCTTGGGCGACACAAACGCCGATGGCCCATTTGTTTTTGAATCTAAACCACCTGCGAAATCCAACAAAGACGGAGTAACATCGACGTGGCTAATCAAAGCATCACTGATCACACCTCTCTTTTCCTCGTAAGGGTTCCTGACCACGAATGGCACGTTTAGGCCACCTTCATAGACAGTCGTTTTCCCACCGCTAAATGCCATTCCATGATCAGCGGTAAATACGATCATGGTTTTGTCGTAAAGATTGGCTTCTTTTAGGATATCGACCAGCTTTTGAAGGCCTTGATCAATCCGAGCACAAGATTGATAGTACTGAGCCAGCTCTTCGCGAGCTTCTGCGGTATCAGACATAAAGTGCGGAATTTTCACATCAGCAGGATCATAAAACACCTCTTCGATTCCATCATGCATTCCGTGGTTAGGGCGATTCCCAAACAGATCGGGCTTCAGCTGTAATTTCGATGTCTTGTCGACTCCACCACCTCGATGCGGGTCACTGGTTGCAAAATACAGAAAGAATGGTTCTTCAGAATCTGCTGTGATAAATTCTCGACAGTGATCTGCCATCTGGACCGCGTTTCGGCCATTGCCAGAGAATGTCTGATCGAAGTGGTACACATATTCGGGAGCCACGTGGTACTTGCCGACACGAGCCGTTCGGTAACCAGCATTCGCGATGACTCGAGGCAACGCCAAACTGATCACATTGTTGTAGGACGCAAACTTGTGAAAAGCATGCTGATGTCCATATTGACCATTGGCGTGGTTGTGTAAACCAGACATCACGACAGATCGACTAGCACTACAACTGGCGGTCGTCGCAAATGCATTTCGAAACATGGTTCCGTCAGCTGCAAGAGCGTCGACTGCAGGAGTCCTCGCGACCATGTCACCGTAACACCCAAGCGTTGGACTTTCGTCATCGGTGATAAAGAAGATGATGTTCTTTTCGGCCGCCTGAAGAAGACAAAAATCTGCCAGCACCAATCCCAACAGACTCGCCACACATACAATTCTGAACATCAAATGCACTCCGTAAATTGACAATCAATTTCTTCGAAATCCAGTCCAGCTTCGCTTGGAAACAGATCCGCAAAGCAATATCTCATACTATTTCTCGGCGTGGAATTACTCTTTTAGCACCATGTCGATACACATAACGGCCGCCATGATTAGTTGTCGCAACGGGTTATCGGGCGGTACATCTTCGCTGATTTCTAGGACATAATTGTCTGCTGATGAAAACATTTCTTTGCCTAGGCCGGCCCATTTTTTCGTCACATGAGCAAGCTCAGTTTCTCCCGCCATGAAACGGAAATCCCATCCCGTCCATTTGCCTTTCAAGGCACACAATTCTTGATCGCTTTCGCCAAGCACTCGAAACGCACCACCAATCGAAAGGAACTTCTGTTTGAAGCCACCAATGCGATCACCATCTTCATCTCGAACATTGACAGTCGATAGGAAGAGCGAAACGCCTCGGTCAACAGAAAGCACAGAATCGCCCGACACAGTTCGCAGCTCGACATTAAACGGTGTCATCCGTTTGTAGTCGGTGAATCTCAGCATCTTTGAAATCATGCCAAGATTGGGTTCGCGGCAGTTAATGATCTGCTCGCCAGTTTCTAAGTCGAAAATATCAAAGTTGTTTGATGCTTTGAACATTCCAACGTGTTCTTTGACCAGATACAGATTCCGATTCAAAACGGGATGCATTGCGATAGTTTTCGATCAAGGGGAAGAAAGGAAGGAAGGCAAATCTGACGCCTGAGTGTACGGGAACCCGATCACAGAAACACTCAACACTGAATCTGAAGGAGTTACCAGCGTCTTCGTGGGCCATTCGAACAGCGAATCAGCGCCCCAGCCTGAAAGGTCACAGTGTAAAACGAGAGCTTCAGGATTTCATCCGCCCCTCGCACCTACCTAGGTCAACCGCTCCGCGTTCCTTCATCCTTGCAATGTCACGATGACTGACATCAACCGATGCCAAATTGCAAAAATACGTACTTCCTGCATCCTTGCATTTCGACAACGGCGACAGAACAATGACCAGCAGGCCAGCAGCCACTGACATCGTGAAAGAACGCCCTTCTTAGAGGTGTCGGATCAAAATCATCTTGGATGATGTCGAACTTTTCAGCAAGAAGGTCCTTTGCAGTGCGTTTTACATTTGGTCGATCAGCCGTTCCCAAGCTGAATTGGTTGGTCACGTTGTCTGTGCTTAGCATCGCGGTCAGTGTTCAGGCTCAAGATCGACGTTTCGTCACCAACAGCCGGCTGTTGCTGGGAATCGAAGCTCGACGGACTGCATCAGTGCGAGCGGCTGACATCGATTCCGATGGTGACTTAGACATCGTCGTCGCTAATGGCCGCCACTGGCCCCAACAGAACATGTTGTTTTTGAACCACGAACGAGCAATCTTTAGCGTGGCTCGCCCTATGGGGATCGACCTTTCCACCAGCTACGCTTGTGAATTTGCAGACCTAGACGGCGATGGAGATCTGGACATCGCTGTTGGTAACGACAATGCTCCCTGTTTAATCTTTAAAAACGACGGAGCCGGGCACTTTCAACGTGACAGTGAATTTGGAACCCCCAGTAGCGTGCGTAGTTTAACGGCGGCTGACATCAATGAGGATGGGCACATCGATTTATTAACCACATGCCGAAGCCGTCCCAATCGAATTTACTTCAACGATGGCAAAGCTGGTTTTTCGAACTCAACAACGTTTGGAACGCAAAACGATTCCACCATCGATGTTGCTGTCGCAGATTTGAACAACGACGGCAAGAATGATCTGATCTTGGCCAACCGAGATGCTCAACCAAATTCGATTCTGTTGAACATGGGGAAGGGCCAATTTTCGAAACCCGCTTTTTTTGGATCATCAAAAGTTTCTAGTCGAGCCATCGCAACGGCAGACTTTGACGGCGATGGCCATACCGACTGGGTCGTCGGAAACCTTGGAGCAGCAAACACTGTGTATTTTGGAGATGGGTCCGGAAGTGCAGCTCGAGAAGTCCCATTTGGGCAAGCCGATAGCCAGACCTATTGCATTGCTGCTGCCGACTTAAATCAAGATGGACTGCCCGACTTGATCGTTGGCAATATGCGGCAACCCAACGCCGTTTTCTTCAATACAAACAAAGGTCGGCAATTCACTGGGCAACCATTCGGTGAAGTGGATTCTGCCACCTACGGACTTTGTGTGGGTGACTTCAGTGGCGATGGCTTCGTCGATATTGCGGTTGCAAATTCCGATCAACAAAATCACGTCTACATTAACCAGCCTGCCAGAAAGTCGTCTCTGTGACACATTCCGGAATTCGATCTCTCGTTATCACAGTCGCCTTTTTCGCAACTTCTTCTCTGACTTTTGCGGCCAGCGACAGTACAGATTGGCCTGCGTTTCGCGGAGCCGGAGCAACAGGTGTTGCGAATGGATTTGACACCGCGCTGCAGTGGGACGCAACCAATCCCGATGATCCAGCCATCCTGTGGAAGTCACCTATCCCGGGCCTTGGTCATTCCTGCCCGACGGTTGTCGGGCAGCGGATCTTCGTTGCAACAGCCGTTTCGACAGATGGCGAAGAGACCGCATTACAAGTGGGTCGAGGCGGCAATATCAAGGCGGCAGAAGACGGCAGTGAACAGTCCTGGCGGGTGTTGTGTTTCGATAAGACCACTGGAAAAGAACTCTGGAGTCAAACTGCTCACACGGGTACCCCCAAGGCGACTCGGCACACAAAAGCGACTCATGCCAACACGACAGTTGCCGTGGATGGAGACAACGTCGTGGCGTTTTTTGGATCCGAAGGCCTGTATTGCTACGACCTTGAAGGCAACCTGAAATGGAAGAAGGATCTGGGAGTTGTCGATGTCAGCAAATATGGGATCGGCTGGGGTTACGGAAGTTCGCCTGCCATCCATGACGGTCACATTGTTCTGGTTTGCGATGATCCTTCAGCCCCTTACATCGTCGCACTGGATCTGGAAGACGGCGAAGAAATTTGGAGAAAACCTCGTGAAGGCGACTGCGAACGCAGCTGGGGCACTCCGTTAATCCACGACCAAGGCAAGCAATCCACCATCGTAGTCAACGGTTGGCCTTGGATCGTTGCCTACGACTTAAAAACTGGGGACGAAGTTTGGCGAGTCAAAGGAGGCGGAGACAATCCGATTCCCACTCCATTCATTGCCAACGACCGAATTTATGTCACGAGTGCTCACGGAGGTAAGTCTCCCATTGTCGTCGTGAGAACAGATTCCAAAGGCAATCTCAGCGAAGCGGAATCACCAGAAGACGCCGGTCTGATCTGGAGAACCGATCGCGGCGGGTCCTACATGTCGACCCCCATTGTTGTCGGAGACTATCTGTACCTTGGCAACACCAATGGAGTGCTACGATGCTTCCACGCCGTAACAGGTGAAAGCATGTATGAAGAACGCTTGAACAGCGGAGCATACGTTGTCGCATCTCTGGTGGCTGCAGGAGATAAAATCTATTGCGCGGCGGAAGACGGAACAGTTTACGTCATCGCGGCTGGTCCCGAATTTCAAGTTCTGGCCAAGAATTCATTGTCAGAACCCTGCCTTGCCACGCCCGCGATTTCGGAAGGCATTCTTTACTTTCGCACGGCCAAATCTTTAATGGCCATTGCCGCTACTGATGAAGCCAAAGCTCCAGAACCATCCGTGGTGAGCAATCAATCAAAACCAAACATTCTGTTTATTTCAGTCGACGACTTGCGACCAACCTTGGGCTGCTACGGCGACGAATTAGCGATCACTCCTAACATGGATCGCTTGGCTTCACGAGGAGTGCAGTTTAACCGAGCTTACTGCCAAGTGGCCGTGTGTAATCCGTCTCGAGCCAGTTTGATGACAGGTCTGAAACCCGACACACTTGGAGTTTGGACTCTGCCGATTCACTTTCGAGAAGCCATGCCAGACGCGGTGACGTTGCCGCAATGGCTTCGAAAGTCAGGATACACGGCAGTCAGTCATGGCAAGATCTATCACAACCCGACTCCAGACCCACAGTCGTGGAGCGAACCGATTCAAGGCTCGCCAAAGTTGCCTTACGTTTACCCTGAAGGCACCCGGCAGCAAGTTAAGGATGCTCAAGAAAAACTGCCAAAGAATGACTGGCGAAAAAACAACTTGCGAGGTCCCAGTAGTGCATCTCCGGATCTCCCAGACGACAAAGTTCTGGATGGTGCTCGAACCCAAATGTGCATCAAAGATTTAAAACGTCTGGGCAAAGCCGATGAACCCTTCTTTCTAGCGATGGGATACATTCGGCCCCATCTGTCATTCGTTGCACCGAAAAAGTATTGGGACATGTACGACCCAGCACAGCTACCGGTTCTGACTGATGCACAAATCCCAACGGGATCTCCTGCATTTGCAATGCATAACAACAGCGAACTTTCTCACTACTTTGATCTCATCAACATGCCAAAGCCGTGGGATGAAGACACTTTGCCAGAAGCGCAAATGAGACGACTGGTTCACGGATACCACGCTTGCGTTAGCTACGTCGATGCTCAAATCGGCCTGCTGTTAGATGCCTTGGATGATGAAGGTCTTCGAGACAACACCATCGTGGTTTTATGGAGCGACCATGGCTGGAAGCTTGGCGAATACCGAGGCTGGGGCAAAATGACCAACTACGAAATCGATGCTCGAGTTCCTTTGATCATTTCTGCTCCTGGCATGAATTCTGCCGGGCAGCAAACAGACGCGTTGGCCGAACTCTTAGACCTTTACCCGACACTATGTGAACTCACTGGAACCGAAGTGCCCGACTTTGCAGAAGGCAAAAGCCTTGTCCCCATCCTGGATGACACATCATCTTCAGTCCGAAGCTCGGCCGTCAGCCAGTACTACCGCAGACACGAAGGCCGAGAATACATGGGCTATTCCATGCGAACAGATCAGTATCGCTACATCGAATGGCGAGACTTCACAACCGGAACAACGACTGACCAAGAACTATACGACCACAACTCGCCTCAGAAAGAAACTCTGAACATCGCAACGACCGTGTCGGCAGACTTACTGCAGGAACTCAGCAGGCAACTGAAAGTTTCTCATCCGGCAAAGCCACTGGAAATGGTCCCAGCGGTCCACACCAGCCCTTCAGGCACTGGGCGGCTGTCGGTGAAAATTTCATTCGAAAACAAAACCGACACAGACGTCACCGTGTATCCGATCACCCCCGCCGGCAAACGAAATCGAGGCAAGCGGATTGCTCCGAATGAAGACATCACCTTTCAAGCTCGCCTTGGAGGCACCTATGTCGTCGAAAGTCATGACGGCACCATTCACGAAATCCATTCCCCCAATTGGCCTGCCAAACCAATCATCATTCGCAAGCAAAGTGCGATGCAAGCCAGCCCCAAAGGGGATGTTCCATCTTCTGATGTCCAGAAACAAGAAGGCTCATGACGGATCGCCCGCATCATTCGACAACCATGAAACGACTTGGACTAATCGGTGGAACGTCTTGGCATTCGACGGTGCAGTATTACACCGTCATCAATCAAGCTGTAAACGATCACTTTGGGGACAACACCAATCCACCTCTGGTGTTGTTTAACGTCAATCAGGCAAGAGTGCATCGATGCCAGAAAACAGACAACTGGGCCGAAGTTGCTCACGTTTTCAGCGAAGCTGCTAGGTGCCTTGAACAAGCGGACGTGGAACTCATCAGCTTCTGCGCAAACACGCCTCATAAGGTCTACGACCAAGTATGTGATTCCGTCGACGTCCCCATTCTTCACATTGCCGATACCACAGCAGCCGCCATTCGAAAAACGGGGTTAAAACGAGTTGCCTTTATTGGCACTTTGTACAGCATGCAGGACGACTTTGTCACAGGTCGAATTGCCGCCAATGACATCGAAGTTGTTGTGCCTAGCAGCTCAGCCGTGTTAAAAGAGTTGCATCGAATCATTCAGCAGGAACTGACTTTCAATCAAGTGCTCCCTGAATCCAAGCAATGGGTGATTGACCAACTGCTAGAACTCATCGAAGACGGAGCACAAGGCGTTGTTCTGGGCTGTACGGAATTTCCATTGATGCTTGAGCCACAGGACTTGCCTGTGCCGATTTTCGACACCACTGAAATCCACGCGTTGGCAGCTGCCGACTTTGTCTTAGGGCCAAATTTGGCTGAGGACGGTTGACTCAAAGATTGATTATGAAATGTTTCGCGAAGAAGAAGCCGTGGCCAATCTTCAACGATCACGCGATGTATTTTTTATTTCGAGACTGAAGAGGCCGATTTCGAAAGATCGACGACTCGATTTTCAACCGTTCAGGTTTAAACAAAGGGGCAGGCGTCCCATGTCCTGATCCTCGTCTGCACACTCAGATTTTTTCACTCACTGATCTCGCTGGGCTTGTCCAATGAATCGTTGCCTTTTGACCGCAGCTACCACCCTGTTCGTCCTCGCATCAACAGCCACTGCTGAAGATTGGACTCGTTTTCGAGGCAACGATGGCCAAGGCATGTCTCCGACAACGGTGCCCACCGAATGGAATTCAAGCAGCAACATGGCTTGGGCTGTTGACCTTCCCGGAGCTGGATCGTCGTCTCCGATTATCGTTGGTGATCGCCTATTCATCACCTTCTATGATGGTGAATCAGGATCCAGCGCAACACGCGGTCTGATTTGTTTCAATGCCGCAACGGGGAAAGAAATTTGGAAAGAAACAATCACCGGTCCCGAACGAGAAGATTCGTATTCTGGCTACCTAAAGGAACATGGATACGCCAGCGGTTCTCCCGTCAGCGACGGCGAAAATGTTTTTGCATTCTTCGGCAAAGCGGGCGTCGTCGCTTTCACCGTGGATGGCAAGAAGCTTTGGCAAAAAGATCTGGGACAAATGTCTAGCAACCGACGCTGGGGTTCTGCAGCCAGCCCCGTGCTTTCGGGCAGCACCTTGATCGTCAACGCGTCAGAAGAATCACGAGCCATCTACGGGCTGGAAGCTGCCACAGGAAAAGAACAATGGAAAGCAGAATACGACCGCTTGGAATTGTGCTACGCAACTCCTGTGATCATCAAGGGCGATGGAGATTTGACGGAAGCCGTCATTTCCATGCCTGGTGAAGTCTGGGGCTTGAATGCGGAAAACGGAAAGCTGCGTTGGTACTGCGAAATTGACAACGGTGGCAATGTCAGTCCCAGTGTTGTTGTTGGACCAAACGCCTTTTACACCTTCGGCGGTTATCCGGCTCAGCAAACGAATGCTATCAAACGAGGTGGCCGCAAAGACGTTTCTGGTTCTCACCGGCTATGGCAAAGTCGAGATAGCAGTTACGTGCCCACTCCATTGCTGCATGACAATCACTTGTACTGGGTGAGCGACAAGGGGCAGGCATTTTGTGTGAACGCTGAAACTGGAGAAACCGTCACCAGAGCTCGCCTAAGCGGCTTGGCATCCGGCGGACGCCCTGTGTATGCATCTCCTGTAAAAGCTGGCGACTTGATCTATGTGGTCACTCGACGAAGCGGAACTTTCGTCTTCGAAGCGACTCCTGAAATGAAACAAGTAGCACACAACCCAGCCTTAGATGAATCCGATTTCAACGCTTCTCCTGCAATCGCCAACGGAAAAATGTACCTGAGATCCAACAGCAAGCTGTACTGCATTCAGTAGAGAAAAATGCTGTTTCACTGCGAACAACATCGCGATCATTGTTCGCGAAAAGGCCGTTCAAGTTCGCTGGTTCGTGTATGCGAACATGCTGTCCACGTTGGCGGTTTCCAACTCCGCCAACGTGATGATGGTATTCCTGGTCACCGAAAGGCAGTGACGGGAATTCGAACAGAGCCGGGCCATTGGCGAATTTGACGTACGATCCAAGGATCTTTTCTGTCGCCCGTGCCAGTGGCTCAGTCAGAAAATTCAGCGTCAATCACTGGGACCATAGTGCTGCTTTGAATCAGCAGGCCGTCGCCGCTGGCTGTCGCCGCTGGCTGTCGCCGCTGGCTGTCTCCGCTGGCTGTCGCCGCTGGCTGTCTCCGCTGACCGTCGCTTTATCTCCGACTGCATTCAAGGCAATCTGTGCAGCTTGTTAGACGGGTCGGCTGTGTTGAACGGGTCAGGGCGGTCGTGGATGCTGACCGTGGGGTGATTTCAGTAGAACCGTTAGTAAATCACCCACGACGTGTTCTTGCTCACCTTGGTCATCAGATGCGGGACACCTCACAAACTGAGCCCATCTTAGGCCAGCCAGATCGACCGAATTAGGCTGATCCTCAGAAAGTGAGGTTTCTTTTTTGACTCACCCATCGCTGAGTAGCATATTTAGAAGAACACCGATGCACGCAGGGGAGTGGAAGTCGGCAGTTGTTCCCGGTTCGCAGAGACTCTCATCACCTACAGAAGACGTATTTCTCATGCAGAATTCACCAAAGACGACCGTTGCTAATCATGCCTGTCCGTCTGCACGTGAACGATCAGGATTTACCCTGATCGAACTACTGGTGGTCATTGCCATCATAGCAATCATGGCCTCCCTGCTGCTACCAGCCGTTCAATACGCCAGATCCGCAGCAAGACGGGTTCATTGTGCCAATAATTTGAAACAGTTGTCGCTGGCGACACATTCGTTTCACGACACAAACGGAGCATTCCCTCCAGCCCGACTGATTTTAGATAGCCCAAGAACCACGAACGACGATGCCACTCGGACAGGGATGGATGAAGCATCTTGGCTGGTAAGATTGTTGCCGTACATCGAGCAGTCGAATCTCCACAGCCAATGGGACGAATACAAAACTTACGGATCGCACCCAACGACTGCCCGCAGGACTGCGGTTTCTACTTTTCTGTGCCCTGAAAGGCACAGCGTTGATTCCGCCGTAACGGAAGATTCCAGGGTCCTGATCATGAGCCCTTGCGGCTGCCCATTTGGATGGCAGCAAGTTCCGGGCGGAGCCGTATCGGATTACGTCGCCAATCATGGAGACCTGTCATCTGGTGCGGTAAATTCGCCGACCGATTTTTACTGGGGAGGTAACGGAACAGGTGTAATCGTTTCAAGTCGTCCAGCTGGAAATATTAGCGAGATCCAACGTGACTGGATCGATAAAGTACGTATGCGAGACATCACCGATGGGAACAGCAACACCATTCTGTTTGGCGAATCTCATGTGCCGCTTAGTCAGGACAAAAAAAGTCCTTACAACGGACCGGCGTACTATGGTCGTCACCTGACAAACTTTGCTCGAGTGGGCGGCCCAGGAATACCAATTGCCCACAGCCCGACGGATCAACGAGGAAGTCTTTATTCGTTTGGAAGTTCACACGATGGCATTGTTCAGTTTGCTCTCACAGACGGAAGCGTTCGACCGATTTCAACATCTCTCAGTACGCGGCTGCTGGGCAATCTGACGAATCGAAAAGACCATCGAGTGATCGAAGAATTGTAAGTGCTATGCGAAAACTTCTGATACTGCTTGCTTTTGCCACGGGCGTTGGATGCGGAGACGATCGCGTCGCGACCTATCCAGTTTCTGGAGAGATCCAATTTAGTGACGGCAGTCCAGTAAGGCACGGAAGAATCGAATTTGAATCAGTCGATCATGGCACGACTGCTTCAGGAAAGATTCAACACGACGGATCGTTTGTGCTGGGCACCTACACGGCGGACGACGGAGCTGCAGAGGGTGAACACGACGTGATTGTCATCCAACTTGTCATTGCAGATGGATCTTTCAAGCACACGATCGACCACGGTAGGCCAGTACCTATCAAGTACGGTGATTATGAAACGTCGCAGCTTCATCAGTCGATTCGTGCTGAAGGCGAAAATCACGTTTCAGTGATCATCAACAATTGAACCGATTGTTCACAAGGGTTGTGGTCTGGCAGTGTTGAATTCTGCAGTAGTCAGAGTCGCCAAACATCAAGATTCCAGCGTAAAAAACAACCCGACGATTGCGAATCCAGCAACAGTCGAAAGCAAGACTTGATGTGCAGCAATCCACTAACTTCGCTGATTGGTGCTTTCGAAGATGCTGTCGGCGTTGGCTGTTTCAAAGCCATCTCGGCGATGATGACGTTGAAGATCGCCGGGCGGCAGTGATTGGAATTCGGGCAGGGCGCGGCGTTCAGCGAATTCGATGTACGAACCTGGAATTTGCTCTACGACGATACCGTTGCCTCCGTCAGAAAATTCTGCCTCAACCATCTCAGCCATGGTGCTACTTTGAATCAGCAGTCCGTCGCCGCTGACTTTCGCTTTGCCTCCAGCGGCATTCAAAATGATGCCTGCCGCCTCAAGCAATTTGTTGAATTCTTCAACGGTGTTCCACGGAGCAGGCAGGTTGTGAATGCTGATCGTAAAGTGATTTAAGTAGTAGCGGTTGTAGATCACCCAAGATGCGTATTCGCTGACCGTCGCAAGGTGTTGGTAGTCCGATAACGTCGGAGTTCCCCAGAGCGGTTGATGCAAGAATTGGTCAACGGCCCTTCCATCGTCGAGATCTAAGGCATCAACGGGATCAGAAGGCACCTGATCTGTGTAGCAGCGAATCACTTTTTGAATGTCTTCGGGCATATCGGACACCCGAAGCTCGCTAACAAAGATACGCGGGTAAATCGGTTGCGGCGGTGAATACCAAAACGCGTCCAGCTTCTTTCCTTCGAAGTGGTAAGCGTCTTCACGCTGGTATCCGTAGTGCAAGAAGATCTTTTCAAACGACTGAAGACCAAGCTGAGGAACGCCCATGGTTCGAAAGGCGATGTGATCGTTCTCGATCTCGGCTTCCGACTGAATCAACTGCTCATCCAGCATCAAGCTTAGAATTCGGCCGACGTTGGGAACTCGTTGGCGATAGCGTCGCATCAGCCCGTTAAGGACGACTTCAAGAGCTTGTTCGGCCATGGTGAAAGCAATTCCGGAAGCGTTAGGAAGGAATGCCTAGCCGCAATTGCGACAGGAGATCTCACTTTATTCACAGTCCGCAAGGAACACAATTCAGATACGGGAAGGGTTGTTCCGCTGGATCCGCTGTGTGGGATCAGCATTCTGCAACGTTGTTGACGCTGAAAACCGGGGTTTCGAGCTTGTCAGATCGCGATGCCGAGGCACTGAAAATGCGCGGTTTGGGAATTTCATGGCCGACCGTCTGAACGCGTGACTGGGGTCATGAAGAGTTTTCGCGGCCGTTGGAGACATCAAAAGACGTTCAAATCTCGGCCCGAGATCAAAATCTGCCATGTTGGACGGCTGAAAATGACGCGGTGAAACTTCGATGAGCGGATTCAGCCGGTTTGCAAAATGTGCCATCAGAACCGCACTTTTTGCGAGCGAATCAACGTTGCAGCACTTTTGGCAAGGTCATATTCTGGGAGCGACAAAAATCACTTCTTGGGCAGTATTTGCCTCAAGTCCGACCACTCTCCCTTCTCTCAATCATCGAACTGCGACTTCAATCCCTTCTCTTTTGCAATTCGCTGATTCCACTCTCTCCACTCAATCTCCTGTGATTCAAGGCAGATCCTATGCCCGTCACCTGGCTTAAACGATTCGCAGGCACTGCTCTTTCTGCATCAGTGCTTTGCTTTTCTGGCTGCTACAATATGAATGGCTACATGCTGAACGCATCTGGCATGAACCTGTATGACAAGGGCAACTACGCTCTAGCAGCCCAAGATTTTCAAACCGCCGTCGCTAACAACCCACAGAATCCAGACTACGTCAGCAATCTGGCAAAGGCTCGGATGAAGATGGGAGATGGAACAGGAGCCGAGCAACTGTTCCGACAGGCTTTGACCACCAATCCAGGGCATCAGCCTTCTTATCATGGTCTTTCAGAATTGATGCTCGCTCAGGGCCGATCTCAGGAAGCAACTCAGATGTTGCAAACTTGGGCAGCCACTCAGCCGTATGTTGCTGAATCTCATGTTGAAATGGCGTGGCTGCAACGTGAACTTGGCCAACACGACGCCGCTGCTCAATCACTGCAATCAGCCTTGCAGGCCAACCCAAATCACCCGACTGCGTTGGCTCATTTGGGCCAGTTCTATCATGACAACGGACAGCCTCAGCAAGCCGTGGCAATGTATCAAAGATCATTGCAGGCTGATTGGGATCAGCCTCATGTTCACAATCGCCTTGCAGCTGTTGCTCAATCAACCGGAGCCAACCATCCGATGGGGCAGATTGCGATGGCTCGTGGAGTCCACCCGCAAGACATTCCTCGTCAGGAACTGGCGTTTGGGGCAGCTCAGCAAAACTTCGCGATGCAAGCCATGCCTCAATCAGCCATGCAAGCTCCGATGGTAGCGGCCAATTCTGGATTTCCAGGCCAGCCTCCAATGAACCAACAGGCGTTTATGCCTGCGAGCGATCATCAGGCACATGCCGGAATTCCAAGTGCTCCATGGTCTCCTGTGGCAAATGGTTCTGCATTTGCACCAATGGGCACAAGCCCGGTGGCAACACCGCAAGTCGCTGGTCTGCCTCCGATGTACCCAGGAATGATGCCAGCACCAGTTGCTTCAATGAATTCAAACACTTCCAACGCGTCATTCGGGTCCGGCAACCAAGGTTCAGTTCCCGCGCCAGCACCTGACGCCGCATTCAACAGCCTTCCTCCACTGGGCACACAGACATCAAGCCTTCCGGTTCAAGGCGTTTCACAGTCAAGAATTGTTGAAGGCGAGCTCATTGAACTGGACGCCTTCTAAAATTCACAGCTGGCAAACCGATCGTCTGGAATCAAGCGACGAAGCTTAGACGAAGCTTAGACGAAGCTTAGACCAGGCCAGGCAGTCTCTGAAGCAAACAAAAAAAGGGCGAACATCAATTTGATGTTCGCCCTTTTTCGTTTTCAGACCTGCCGCTTCTGTCAGCTCACACCATCCTGCTTATGGTAGGAATGGGGCGAACAACAGATTCGGGAACAGTGGGTCAGCTGCATTTCGCAGGTTGAAGCCGCCGCCTTGGAAGGCCACATCAACCTGTTGAGTAATGCCAGAACTGATGAAGTCGTTCCCCAGAACATTCAGGTTGATTCCGTTGTCCACTTGGAAGAACGCTGCATCGCGATCTGTCACACCACCAAGTAGCACAAGTTGCTTCAATGGATCGGCATTCGTAAACGTCGCCCCATCGCTACTGATTGCAATCTGGTTGCCCGTATTACCGAAGAAACGCAGGTCAAGTTGAGCACTGTCATCGAGGAAGACCGTATCGAACGTCCCATCACCTTGGACATCAATAGAAGTAGAGGTTTGCCCGAAGGACAGGAAGGATTCGGTTCGGAAGTCTTCTTCTAGGTTTCCTCCGAAAGCGTTGTCTCGAACATCTGCTGCCAGAAAGCTTCCCGTACCAACTGAAATGACGACCCCTTCACCCGTGACACCTCCAACACCGTTGTTCTGGACTGTGTTATTTTCAACAGTCAGGAAACTGTTCTGAACAGTTCGAAGGTTCAGGAAAGCAGTGGCCCCATCGGGAGCAACACTGGCGATGGCCGACTGCCCTGCCAAGGACCCGATGTTATTAGCTTGAAACTCGGGTAGGTTGGGATTGTAAAACGCAGCAGCCAGAGGTCGCTGATTCGCAGGGTTGTTGGGGGGATTAGGAAACGGGAAGTTCGGTAACAGTACGGCTCGACTTTGATTCAACTCCGCATCAGCTCGGAAGAAGAGGCCTTCAGTTCCGTTAGAATTAATGATGTTGTTAGTAAGAGTGAATCGTCCTGGATCGAACGTCGCATTTCCGTTTTCACGATCACGTTCCCCGGCAGCTCCTGTCAACAACAAGTTCACACCACGTTGAGCGTTGTTAGTGACCACGTTATCTTCCAAAACGAACTGCAAGGTTGGACCAGATTGAGTCACACCATTCACTGGCGAAGTCCCTGGAGCCGCCGCAATGGTACCACCGAACACATTCACACTCACACCATCACCACCATTTCCAGCCTGAATCCCATCTCGCAAACCACCGATGGAGTTACCGACGATTGTGATGTTCGGCCGTAGACCACCGTTCCCAGTTGCCGTGATGGCAATTCCATCGTCTCCGTTGTTCTGAATCGAGTTGCCTCGACCAACACCACCAACGATCAGAGTTGCATCGGCTTGGGCAAAGGCGTTGAACTGAATTCCGTCTCCATCTTCGGTATCAAGGTCATCATTCGTTCCGTCTTCACCGCCAATTCCTATCCCACCGGCAGCCGCAAGGTTCGTGTCCAAAATTCCATTTCGGTTCACATCTTCACCCGGATCAAGCACCCCGTTGCCGAAGTTGGCCGCGTTTTCGGTCGCCCCAGAAATGTTGCCAAAGATATCTAGCAGTTCAGCTCGAACCAAGCTTTGAGAAGCATCGTCAGCATCCACGCGAAGTCCATTACCACCGGCGATCGTACCGTTGTTGCTCAGGGTCGTCTGTCCCGTCCCAGATGTCAGCAAGATGTCTGCGATACTGTTGTCTGAGGTTGTAATGTGAATTCCATCTTCACCGTTATCGCTAAAGCTACTATCGCCATCGGTGTTCAGTGCTGCGTGAGCAGCAGTTGAACCCGCCGCTCGATTGCTGGTGACTTCAATCAATGCTCTTGAGTCATCTTGTGTTAGAATATTCAAGCCATCCTGAGCGTTTCCAGTAGCGGTCGTGCCATCAAACACAACACGGCGACCGGGAGGCAGAAGTGCTCCGGTGGAGTCACCGAATTCTGAGTTCTCGGATGTCTGCACCAAAATTCCGTTAGCAGCGTTATCGGAAACCACGTTTCCAACTCCGTCTGCAATCAGCAGACTATCCCCACGGGTACGGAATCGTGCTCCGTTGGCACCGTTGTTGCTGAAGTTGCTATTCAACCACTCAACAGTATTCACAGTTCCAGTCAAAGGCTGAGTCGGGTCATCTTGGTTGTTACCTTGAGTTTCAATATTCAGGCCGTTGCCAACATTTCCTGTAGCCGTCACACTTTCGATCACTCCTTGAAGTAAAGCCGCGTCTGCACGTCGAATGGAAATTCCATCTCCGCCGAATAAAGGATTCGGGCCATCGACTGTGTTGGTAATCTCTTGATTGCGGATTTCGAAGTTGACTAGAGAAGTCCCCGTCGCGTTGATACCGATACCGAAGTCACTGTTAGCATTGATCGTGTTAGCTTCCAGGTCTGTGCCACCGACAGTCAGATTCACAATGTTGTTTTCAGCGTTCACTGGCAAAGCAGGAGGAACACTATTTGTTCCGCTTAGCTCTGTCAGAATTCCGCCTGCACCATTGCTAGAAATATCATTCCCCTGGATCACAGCGTCAATTTGCGACTCTGAATTGGCAGTCGCATTGGATGACAGAAGAATCCCAACTTCACCGTTACCTGTAATGCTGTTCCCAGCGATTAAGCGATTACTTGCTGGAGTTCCAAAATCAACGATGCCGCCATTTTCTGTCAACAAAGCGATCCCATTGCCTCCGTTTTGTTGGATCTGGTTGTTGATAGCATTCCCTAAGATAGTCCCATTGTCTTCAGCGAAGGCTCGAATCCCATCCAGAGTATTATTACTGATCGTGTTTCCTTGACTAAACGTACGGCCTTGAATGGTATTGATCCCACTTCCACCAATGGTGCCATCCGCGATGATTTGAGAATTAGGACCGGTTGAAGAGAAGTCAATACCACGACCGCCATTGTTGGTAATTGTGTTGGTCTGAATTGTGACCCCTTCAGCAACTGCGTTTTCTGACACATAAACCGACAACCCTGATCCACCGTTACCGGTGATCGTGTTGTTGGTGAACGTTGAGGGCAGCAGGCGAGCACTCCCATTGGCTGTTACAAGAATGCCTTCTCCGGAAAGTCCTGGAGAAACAGCGTTTCGACTGCCAAGTGCACTTAACAACTGAGCTACGTTTTGTGATGGAGCATCACCATTTTCTCCATCAACACCAGAGAAAGAAAATTCGAGCGGACTGATAAGGTCAGCATTGGTCAGATCGAGGTCACCAGTCCCTAAGATGGGAGCAACACCGGACGGAGTTACCGATCCTGCCACGCTCACGTGATTCAGAGAAAGTGAGTGTCCCACTTCATGAGAAATCACGTTTGACAAGATGTTGACCGTTGCATCGAGGTTCCCTTGCACTCCCCCCACTTGAGCAATGGAGTTTGAGTAAATATTGGACGTAATATCGCCGTTAACAAACCCAAAGTTTGGCCCAGCTCCAGTCGCATCTCGGATGGCGGCCAGAGTCGCGACTCCCAATACTCCAGCTGGTGGCGATGTGTTTTCGCCGATGACAGCCGTGTAAAACTCTGTCGCTCCATTTGACGGAACATCTCCGATGTCTCCAATAACGAAATCAATTGCAAGCTGCTGACCGTCAGGAATTGGACTTCGACTATCCTGTCCAACCGTGGGGATTTGCTGGAATTGAGTTGTCACACGATCCAGCACAGAATTTGTGATCAGACCAAAATCACCTTGATCAAATCCAAACCCAGTGACGTCAAAGTCTCCGAATTGACCACCGAAGAAGGTGTCCGTTACGTTCTGTCCAGGCTCGATAAAGTCGAGAACAAGCGTTAGAGCAGGCGTTACTTGGGCGGTCAGTGGATCAGCAGAAATCGTATTGAAGATAGCATCGATCTGCCCTGTGGCAGTGTCCTGAAGGTCAGCGACGATACCGCCGCCCTGATTTCCAATCAGCTCGTTGCCCAATTCTTCCGTTGGACCACCGATGTCGAATTCTCCTGTGGCATCATCTTCACCCACAATGCAGATTCCAGCGATCAAGTTGCCATTGAAGGTGTTACTAACAATTCCCTGATCCAGAATATTGTTGCTGCCCACTTCGGCTGCATCTGGCACACCATCACCATTCGCATCTTCGCTAACGGCAAGGAATCGGCCGCCATTTCGATAGTTCAGGAAGGCACCGTTTTCTCCGTTATCGCTGAACGTGTTGCCTCGAAGACTGCGAAGGTTGAAGAGTCCACCATCAGCTCGAGCAAAGAAACCGTTTGCCGTATTTCCTGTCGATGTGTTGTTTTCTGCTACCAAGAAGACTTCAGAATCCTGTTGTGCAAGAACTTCAATCCCTTGGCCACCATTCGTCACGACGTTGTCAACAATTCCAGTTGCCTGAATCGCCGAGTTACCAACTCCATTGAATCCTGTTGTGTTGTCAGCATTCAATGTCGCATCTTGAGCAACCGTGACCTGAATTCCGGTCGTCGAATTGTTGCTTACCGTGTTCTGTTGGATCAACAGGTTGGTGATTGAACCGTTGCCTGTACTGATCAGCAAACCATTCTCCGCAACACCAGTCGTACCAACGATCGTGTTGCCGCTGATTTCGATGTCGCCTGAAGCGTTTTGCAGATCAATGGCTGTCACATAGTTGGTGAACGTGTTGTTCAGAATTGCAACGTCTTCGAACGGAAGAGGATTGCTGATGCCGTTTCCGAAGGCTGTGCCTGCAGCATTGGCTCCATCAATACGAAGTCCGTGAACGGTGTTCCAGTTGGCCAGTTGAATCACACTGCCGCCAGGACCGTTGGTCGGATTACTGACAAGTGGTCCAAGCCCCGACAGCGTTGGCGTTCCTGGAATCACAAAGTCCAAGCCGTCGTCGTTGGTAAACAATCGGAAGTCTTGAACGGATGAAACCAATTGCTGATCGTCGAACAGCTGGAGACCACCGTTGACTGTCAAGTTCGTTCCAGAATCGTCTGCATTCGGCACAACCCGAATGATGTCGATCGTGGGATCGTTGTTGACTGCGAGCAACTGCAATGAACCAAACGGATCTTCCAGTGTTCCCGTACCTTCAACACTGCTGTTGGGGTCGACATAGGCCAAACGGAACGCTCGGTTTGTCTTTTCGTTTTGGATCGCATTCAAAGCGTTGACATCGTCGATGTTGCTGTGAATACGAGAGCTACGCACAACAGGGTCAGCCAAGCGACTTTGAACTGATTGTCGTGGCTGAAAAATGGCCCGCTGTCGGTAGCTTGGAATTTCGTAGGCAATACTGACGTAAGCGTTTGATCCAAATGTATCGTCGTTCGTATAGCGAAAGTTGGCTGTCACGCTTTCCGTGATCAACGCTTCGACTCGAGCCGACACACCCACTGACTCGAAGCCAGTGTCATTGTTTAAATAGTATCCACCAACGTACCCGTTGATTCCTCGACGGCCAAGTCCGGGCAGTGGGCCCCCAGTTTCCGCATCGAAACCAGAATAGACGTTTTCACGAGTCTGGTTGCGGACTTGGAATGCTCCGTTGCCGCTCAGAACAAGATCACCGATCAAAGTGTCTGACAGCAAAAAGCTGTCGTCGCCCGTGACGACGTAACCGTTCGCTCGAAAGTCGAGATACCGGCCAAGAGATTCCACACCAAAACCAACACGTTGCCAGTCGGTGTTACCTTGACCGTCATCCAAATCGAAGTAAGCGTTCCAGCCGAAAATTCGATTGCGAGACGCGTCGAAGTTTCTCCAGATCGCTCCGAAATTGTGAGCATAGTTACCTTGGTTGGTGACCGAGGTCGACAGATCAGCAATCAACACCGAACTGCCGGGTACCACGTGGTAAGGCACGCGAACGTTGGCTCGATGGAAGGCTGAACTGAATCCGAGGCCGTCTTCGAAGTTCGATTCGAAGGTGACACTCGGACCAAACAATGGATTGTTCGGAGCCAACATCCGTCCCAACACAGGAGACTCTGTGGCCCCGCCGCTTGGCTGGAAGTAAGGATCG
Source organism: Fuerstiella sp. (assembly GCA_039974975.1). Lineage (GTDB taxonomy): Bacteria > Planctomycetota > Planctomycetia > Planctomycetales > Planctomycetaceae > Fuerstiella. The sequence continues at coordinate 300,536 of JBDWHY010000060.1, forward strand.
TAGGTCGACGGATCAGTGAAACCACCATCCATCGGCACCCCTTCAACCGGGCTGCTTTGCACAGGAGCTCCACCGCCGGGATACGATAAATCGGCCATCGACGCGGTACCTGCGTCAGAGGCCATACCTCCTGACGTCGGACCGGAAGCTCCGCTCGAAAATTCTCGAGCAGGTGGCGCGGGGAGTGGAGGGGGAGAATTCTGTTGACCCGCTGTAAGTCGAACAACACCAGGTTGATCGCCCACAGAAACACTGGCAGCTGTGAACAAGGCACAGCTGCTGGCAGCTAAACAGAGAGAAGCAAAGACGCGTTTCGTATTCATCGGTTGTTCCGATCGATCCGTAAAGGCAGACTATACCGGTTGCACCGGTACTATCGGTTATCCAATCAATCGGAACGCAGTGGGGGTTCTGTTGAGTTAAAATGTAACGGTTATAGGAATCCTTCTGAATCTGTTGGTTCTGCTGGGTTCACGATCACGACGAAAAGCCAGCGCTTTCCAGCATTTTGCCGAGTCAGCCAAATCTCGCTCAAGTTGCGCACAAAAAAAGCTGCCGACGTCGAAACGACATCGGCAGCTTTTGCTTGTTGCGAGACACTTGCCCGCGTTAGTAATTTCACCCGCTCACTCAGATCTTCGCCTCGACCGCACCAGCCTCCGAAACGATTCCACTTGATGAGCACACAGCCGTGCTGCTTGCCCAACGCTGCTTCATCAGTCACGTCAGGTCAGGTCAGGTCAGGTCAGGTCAAGCAGTCCTGCGAACAGATCATCACAAAAACCAGTTCACTGCAACGATCAGATCACAACAGCGACGAAAACACTACAGCGACCAACCTTCGCGATATTCGCGAGCCACATACTGATTCACTTCTGGCATATTGGTGCTCTTCAAGTTCTTGGCATCCCACTCAATGCGGCTGCCTTCTTTTGATCTCATGGCCAAGTTGCCGACCAAGATCGTTTCGGTCAAACGACCAGCGTATCCAAAGTTTGCCATTGTTCCGGGAGCGTACTCACCCATGCAGGTCTGAACGAATTCCCATTTTTGTCGTTGATCACCACCCGCTTTGTGAGGAATTCGAGGCAGTGTTTGTTCTGGCAGTTTGAAATCTTTGTACTGACCTTCAGGAAGGAGATCGTACTTGGCACCGTAATCGTTGCCGGAAAACAGGTTGCCTTTGCTTCCGATGACCATGGCTCCGCTGGTTTTACGACCACCTTCTTTTTGCTGAGCCACTCGTTTCTTGAAGCTTTCTGGTAGCTGCTCCAAGATCGAATCATCGGGCAAGTTGCCGCCATCATACCAGTAGAATTTACAGGCCGGCAGACCTTCACGTTCAGGGAATTCAAACATCAGAACGCTGGCAGCCGGATAAGTTTCGCCTTCAAACAAACCCGGATTCTTCACAGCCGAAACAGCAATTGGATCCCACAGCTTCAACGCCATCACAGGCATATTGGTTGTATGGCAAGCCATGTCGCCCAGAGCTCCTGTGCCGAAATCAACCCATCCACGCCAGTTGAAGCTGTGATACACACCTTCTTTGTACGGCCGCATGGCGGCTGGCCCGATCCATGCATCCCAGTTCAGACCGTCCGGCACTTTGTCTTCACCTGCAGGACGTCCAAGACCTTGAGGCCACACCGGACGGTTTGACCAAATGTGAACCTCAGTCACATCACCAATGGCACCAGACTGAATCACTTCGACAGCTTCACGCAGCCCGTTTTCCGACGTCCCTTGGTTGCCCATTTGAGTCACCACGCCTGATTCGGCGGCAACTTCTCGCATCATGCGAGCTTCTTTGATTGACCAAGTCAGCGGCTTCTGACAGTAAACATGCTTGCCCATTTTCATGGCTTTGATCGCGGCCGCGGCGTGAGTATGGTCAGGCGTACTGACTGTCACGATGTCCACTTTTTCGCCCAAAGCTTCCAGCATTTCGCGGAAGTCTGTGAACTTAGCGGCGTCGGGAAATTCTCGCCCCTTCTTCGTTAAGGTCGATCCGTCGACATCACACAAACCCGCAATCGCAACTCCTTGTTCGGCGATATGGCTGGTGTCGCTGCCCCCTTTGCCACCAACTCCGATGCAAGCTGCGCTTAATCCCATTAAGGCAGAAGGATTGGCCTTCACGGCCGTTTGACCGCCTACCCAAAATGCTGTTCCGAGGGCTGCTGAGGACCCCATAAAACGACGACGAGTTGTGTTCTTTGACATAAAGCAGAATACCTTTGCGAGCTAAAAGAGGCAGGAAGCATGACCAAGAAAAGTGGGTGAACCCCCACTTCGCGTCGTCCGATTTTACTCACGAACACAGCGATTGTTCGACCGTTTCGCCGTAAAACCTGAAAAAGATGGCCACACGTACAGATGATCGTTGGGAACCTTGACACCCACGAAGAATGACCTTTCCCATTGACCGAGCCAATAATTCTCATCGCCAACTCTTAAAACAAACTGTTCGCAAAAGTCGCTTCATCAAAGAAAATGCTCAGGGTAATCGCGTTGCCAGACCGTTTTAGCGACCGTAAGCTAAGACTGCAGTACCGGAATGACGGGACCAGTTTCCCGTTCGCACATTTCGCAGATACCGGCTCAACTTCCCTCCCAACTTCAGATTTCCACGATGAATTATCGCCGCCTTAGTCAATCGCTTTGCCTTCTCGCTCTCTGTTCGTGCTTGCTGACTTCCGGGTGCACAGACACTCCGAACGATTCAGCCGCCAACGACAAGAAAAAGAAGGAAGCCAGTCAGCCGCTGCCAGACGACAGCAAAGCCATCGAGAAGTTGACGGCGGCCGGATTTCAATTGACCAAAGGCAAAGACGGCAACGTTACTGCGGCGACCGTAAACAGCGACACCGACATTTCCGAATCATTCGGCCATCTTGTTGGCATCCCCAACATCCAGTCTCTTGGTTTTTCCGGCCCGGGAATTGGCGACGATGGCATGCAGGTTTTAGAGAAGCTCCCAAGCTTGGTTCGACTTGATCTCAGCGACTCAGCAATTTCAGATATCACTCTGACTCATCTTAAGCCCCTGCAGAACTTGCAAGTTCTTGGATTACGACGCACAGCAGTCACCAACGAAGGCCTGGCGGCTCTCAGCAGTCTTTCCAAAGTGCGAGCCATCGATTTGCGAAATAGCAACATTGCAGACGCAGGTTTAGTGCACCTTGGAAAACTGGAGTCTCTGGCAGACCTGCAGCTGGAAAAATCAAAGGTCACTGATGCTGGAATTCTTGAATTGGCCGGCTTGCCGTTAAAGGGAGTCAACTTTAACTACTGCACCACCATTTCAGACGCATCGATGAAGGTATTCGGATCCATGCCGACACTCGAAAGCATTCAACTTGACTATACCAAGGTCAGCGACACTGGCATGGCAGAAGTCAAAAAACTGACCAAGCTTAAGCGACTGCGAATTCGAGGCTGCGATGTCACAGGCGCGGGACTCGCCAACTTGAAAAGCTGCACCAACTTGCAACGACTTGAGTTACGAGACACATCATTGGATGACGCCGGAATTGCCGTCATCGCTGGGCTGCCCCAACTTGATTTCCTAGACATCAGCGAATGCCGATTGGTGTCACCGGAAGGAATGAAACCAATTGGCAAACTGACCAGCCTTAAGCTTCTCGGATTCTGGGAAACGAAGTTGAACGACGAAGCCTTGAACTCGATGGCCAACCTCACATCTGTCGAAGACCTTAATCTGAAGGCAACCTCCGTCACAGACGAATGTGTCGACACTTTGTTGAAGATGACCGCGTTAAGAAAACTGAATCTTGCGGGAACAAGTTTGACAGACGAAGGTTTTTCCAAGCTGGCTCAGCTTCCAAATCTTGCAGAACTGAACGTCGCAAACACAGACATTGGCTACGACATCATTGATGAGCTCGCTGAAAAAGAGGGCCTGACGGTCGTCGAATACGAAAACTAGACTCTGTCACCGCTAACGAATTCACATCAGAACGATCTGCAGGTCCGGTCAAAACCAGACCGCCAAGCCATGCACACCAAAGTGCCATGCAGATCGCAGCGTCATGCACGTCGCCGCATCATGCACATCACAGTGTCACCTAAAGCAGCCGACGTGCGAACATAAAGAACGACAAATCCATGACCAACACGACGTCTTCTCGCTCTCACAGTGAAACCGCTTTTCAAGAAGCTCAACAGCTCATTCCCGGTGGTGTCAATAGCCCGGCTCGAGCATTCGGAGCTGTCGGTGGGACACCTCCTTTCATGCAAAAGGGGCAGGGCCCGTTTTTGTTCGACATCGATGACAACCGGTATATCGATTACATCTGCTCTTGGGGCCCTCATATTTTGGGCCATCAGCACCCCGCCGTGATCGCCGCAATCCACAAGGCGTTGGAAACAGGAACAAGCTTCGGAGCTCCTACACTCGCGGAAACTGAACTGGCCAAGCTGGTGATTGAACTGGTTCCATCTGTGGAAAAAGTCCGCATGGTCAATAGCGGAACCGAAGCCACGATGTCAGCCATCCGAGTTGCTCGTGGGTTCACCGGACGAAACCTGATCGTAAAATTTGCCGGCTGCTACCACGGTCATGTTGACAGTTTGCTTGTGCAGGCTGGCAGCGGAGCACTCACATTGGGTAGCCCATCAAGTCCAGGAGTTCCTGAAGGATGTACGAAAGACACGCTCGTGCTGCCGTACAACGATTGTGATGCAATCAAAACCGTATTCAAAGAACATGGTCAGCAGCTCGCCGCCATTATCCTTGAACCTGTTTGCGGCAATATGGGATGCGTTGTTCCGACCGACGAATTCTTAAAAGTCCTGCGATCTCACTGCACAGATAACGGCACTGTGTTGATTTTTGACGAAGTGATGACGGGCTTTCGAGTCGCAATGAAGTGCGCTCAAAGCCGCCTTGGCATCATACCCGACATGACAACCCTAGGTAAGATTTTGGGGGGCGGAATGCCGGTCGGAGCATACGGGGGTCGAGCCGATATTATGGATGCCGTTTCCCCTATTGGCTCTGTGTATCAGGCGGGAACTCTGTCAGGAAATCCAGTCGCGATGGCCAGTGGCATCGCAACTTTAAAGCAATTGATGCTGGACAACCCATACCCGTTTCTTGAAGAACGAGCCACGCAATTGGAACAAGGATTCCTTGACGCCGCTGCGGCGGCAGGTGTCGCCGTTCAGACGAATCGAGTTGGCAGCATGTTGACGTTATTTTTCACAGACACTCCCGTCATTGACTTCGACACAGCCACGGCTTCAGACACCGAACGATTTAAAAAATGGTTTCACGGAATGCTGGATCGCGGTATCTATCTTCCCTGCAGCCAGTACGAAGCGCTCTTCCTTTCAGCTCAACATTCAGAAGAACTCATCGCCGAGACAATCAAAGCGGCATTTGAAGTCATGCCGACTTTAACGTCCTAAAGATCGATTCATCGGCCGCCAGCAATACGGGCATCTCAGTATTCAGCCATTGTTGCTCACCAAGCTGGACTGCTTACGAACCGAAACGTTCCAAAGGCTTTCCACTTCAACGAATCAAATCATCAGCCACGCCGCCGCATTCCTTCGAAACACCTTCAAAGATTTTAGGCGGCGATTTTAGCAACTGACTTTCCCTGAACATGGGATTGAGTCAAAATCGTGGCATGAAGATTTCAACGCCCCTTATTCTCGCAATTCTATGTTTCACATCCCCTCAAGGTATGCTGCTTGCACAGCAGCCCAATCAGGGACTCGTACTTAAAACGGAAGCGGCGAGTCCAGGCTACACCCTGATTGCACCTTTCGGAGGGAAGTCCACATATCTCATCGACCTTGATGGTCAGGTGGTGCATCAGTGGACGACCGATCGACGCCCTTCGCAAGCAGCTTATTTGCTGACAGACGGCAGCCTACTTCGCACGTATAAAGTGGCCAACGAAGTCTTCAACGTTCCCGGAGGCCCGGCAGGCGGAATCCAAAAGTTCGACTGGGATGGCAAACTCATCTGGGACTACCAAGTCAGTAACCAGCTCATGATGTCTCATCACGACATCGAACCGATGCCAAATGGAAACGTATTAGTTGTCGCATGGGAATTAAAAACTGAACAGCAGGCAATCGCTGCTGGTCGAGATCCCGAAAAGCTGGCCGATGGTTGCCTTTGGCCAGAAATCATTCTCGAACTGAAACCAATGGGCCTCAACGATGCCGAAATCGTGTGGCAGTGGAAGCTATGGGATCATCTAGTCCAGTCGCATGACGAATCAAAGAACAACTATGGACGCCCTGATCAACACCGTGAAAAAGTCGACTTGAACTACGTCGATCGACCGATCGCCGATTGGATTCACTGCAATTCCATCGACTACAATCCGCAGCTTGATCAAATCATGCTATGTGGCCGCACATTTGATGAACTGTGGGTGATCGATCACGGCACAACAACGGCCGAAGCTGCCACGGGGCAGGGCGGTCAGTCAGGACACGGTGGCGACCTGCTATATCGATGGGGCAATCCTTTTGCGTACTTTGCTGGCACTCCGTTCGATCAAAAACTCTTCGGCCAACATGATCCTCATTGGATCCCAGAAGGATTGCCAGGAGCCGGTCGAGTACTCGTTTTCAATAACGGCAGTGACCTGGATGAGCGACCTTTTTCGACCGTTGACGAACTGCAAACGACGGTCGATTCAAACGGAATGTATCTGTCTTCAAACGCAGAACCATTCGGCCCCAAAAAATTGTCGTGGAGATACGAAGCGGGCAATCAACTGTACTCACAGCGAGTATCGGGTTCTCAACGTTTACCCAACGGCAACACATTCATTTGCGAAGGAGAAACAGGGCGAGTCTTCGAAGTCACGACCTCTGGCAAAGTCGTTTGGGACTACGAAAATGTGTTGGGACAATCACCCGACTCACAACGGCCAGCAGCTGGTCGGTCCCTAGGAGGCGTGGCCATGTTTCGTGCCTATCGGTATCCACCAGACTATTCTGCCTTCACTGGCAGAAAACTGACTCCCAAGAACTAAGGCGACGGTCAATTCAACCACTGAGCATTCAACCACTCAGCACAGCATCAGTAATCAGCTTCGCGTGTCGACCGTAGCAACACCTTGAACAGGTCAGGGGTCATCAGTTTTTTGCCAGAACTCTGCTCTCGCAGCATTTGAGTCCCAGCGTCCCAGCGTCCTGAAGCCTGAAAACGAAATCTGGGGCCACCGCAAAAATCTAGGACAGTTCAGCCACTACTGTGTTGACGCACCACTGCCCGCGGAAAGATCCGTCATTCGGCCTGCAGCCAGCCGATTCTGGAAGTTAGCCTGAGTATTCGAGCACGGAAAGTTGTCCGCGGGAATCGGCAGGTCAAGAAAATCGCACAGTGGCTGCCAACCCTCCGAAATATCCATCACCAGCAACCGGTCAGCCGGAACCGCCGATCGAATTTGCCGCGAGTAGTCGAGCAGTTTTTCAATCGCAAAATCTTTGTCTTCAAAGCGACCTTCGAACAGCCCATCCAAAATTAAAGTCTTCGCCATCACCTGAACTTCTTGATGCTCGGCTGTCGAATGTTCAGGATGAGACATCGCCTGAAAGACCGTGTTGCTAAAACTTCGATACCAAGATTCAGGGTCACGTTCGGTCAGCACATACTTCGCGTTGGGATACTGTTCTACCAAGCGCTGCCAAAACCCACTGGCCGGACAATCAGTCGTACTTTGAAATCCAGAAAAGCCGCTTTGCCAGTCAATCGTATCTGCCGCGGCACCCTGAGTGTGCTTTTGCCATGCATCCAGCCAGAATTTGGCATCGGCAGGACGACGGAACACTTCGATCATGTGATAGCACGGGCCTAAACCAAGCATTTCAAGCGCGTGCTTCAAAGACATCGTTCCCGTGCGAGGGTAACCAAACCCAATGACCTTCAGGGTATTTTCTGTCGACATACGGGAAACGTCCAAACACCAAACTCTTCAAAACTTGCCTGCCACTTCACCTACAGCCTAGCGTCTCTGCTAAAATCAGAAAACTGGTTCAGCCAAAATATACTTTGACGATTCGGACATCGTCGATATCTGGCTATGATTCGAGTTCGTTCTCGTGCAAACCGCCAAATCAACTGTCTCTGGCTGCACAGCCAACTTCTGAGGTCGCGTGATGATCACTTTCAGCAAAAAAACTGAGTTATCTGTGTCGGCCCTGATTTTGCTTCTCGTAGGCATATTCCCTAAGCATGAACTTGTCGCCGCATCGCCAATTCAAGAAGAATCTGCATTTGCAAAACGCATGATGACCATGGATCGCAATCAAGACGGATTCTTGACGGTCGATGAACTTCCAAAATCTGTGTTAGCGGGAATCGCGAATGCTGATCTGAACAAAGACGGCAAGTGGACGGCCCAGGAACTTTCGTCCGTGTCTCGACAAGCGATGCAAGATCGAGCCAAAGAATCTGCAGCTTTAACAAAGCCACAAGCCGGTGGAAGCCGGACCGCACGGCGGCGCACAGGACGTGGCCCGGCACGAGCAACTTCTGGCCCCGGCAGTCCTCTCGATTCAGCTCAGATACTGAAGTTCGCACTCACATTTGATCTCGACAAAGATTCTGGCCTTAACCAACAGGAACTGCTCAGATACGCAGCAGCTTTGGCGGGGCGTCGAGCGCAAGCTCGTCAACAGCGAGAAGCCAGTTCAACCGACAAACAGGGTACCGATTCCAAAGCCAACACGGATCGCTCAAACAACCGGTCGATCCCGCTCCCCGAAGCCGCCGATCGGTCTCAACCTGCAAAAGAAGCGTCTGGTTTGAAATCGCGATCAAAGTCAAAAAATGACGACCCATTCGGCTCGGGCGAATAACAGTCATCCAACGGCCCAAAACGGTCCGGAATTGCCCCTTCGACGGCTGGCCTACGGGCCGTTTCTGCGGATCAAATCAAACAAAAGGGTTGTGCTAATTGGTGGATCTTGCGAATCCGTTTGTGAGGATTACAGCGACTTTAAGGCTCGCGGCGAGTGTAATGATGCGAATATGCATCAATGCGCTACGATCGGACGGGAAAGTCCCTAGTCTTGCATTTTAGATGCGTTCCCTCGCGATGCTTGAAGGCACCGCGGAACTGCGAGTTATGTTTCGCAGGTCACAAAATCGTCATCGACTACCCACTTGTTCATCGATCTAGAGCAAGTCCTTCGTTTATGACGTAAAAGAGTGAACTAGAGTCGTAACAAATGATGGCGTTTGCTGGGCCAGCCAGATGTCATTGAATGCACCTGAATCCCTGATTTGTAATCACGAGCGACATGAGCACCGATCTTTTGCTGGAAAAGCCCAACCACGACTCTCCCTTGGATGAGTCTGATCTGTCAGACATTGTCTCTGGCTACTCAGAAGTACTGCCCCAAACGGGCTGGCTGACCGAACTACACCTTGAACAACCTCGCCAAAATCTAAGATGCTTGCCTCTTAGCACTCGGTTTTGCAAACGCGTTTTGGACATTGTCGTTGCGTCAGGACTGCTGCTGGTCTGCGGCCCAATCATGATTGCTTCAGCCATTCTGGTAAAACTGACATCTCCGGGCAACATGATTTACTCGCAGGTACGTATCGGACTGAATCTGCGTACGAAGAAGAAGTCGGATCGTCGAGTCTCTCTGGAAGGACTTCCTCAAGGCAAAGAAGAACGCCGAGGCAAAGGTGAAGATCGTCGAGGAAACGCCAACTATGGTCGACCTTTTACCATGTACAAATTTCGTACAATGCGAAACGACGCAGAAAAGAAGGGTGCCCAATTTGCACAAGCTGGCGATCCTCGAGTCACGTCAATCGGACGATTCTTTCGTCGAACTCGAATTGACGAATTGCCTCAGTTGTGGAACGTGCTGAAAGGCGACATGTCTATGGTTGGACCTCGCCCCGAACGTCCAGAGTTCATGGAAAATCTGTCCGAACAGATTCCAAACTACGTGAATCGTCTCGGACTGAAACCTGGCATCACGGGCATGGCTCAGGTTGTCAATGGCTATGACAACGAGCTAGAAGGCTTCAAGCGAAAAGTGGGCTACGATCTTTTGTATCTTCGCAACTGCTGCCTGCTGAATGACATTAAAATTCTGATCCGCACGGTCAAAGTTGTCATCACAGGGCAAGGTGCTTTGTAGCAAGCTACCATTCTGCTGAATTGCAATCGATGCAGCGCAGAAGAACAAACCGCAAAGTAGATTTGACAAACAAAAAAAAGAGCGTGAGCTGCATTGGCAACTCGCGCTCTTTTTTGATTTCAAGTCCTGACGGTTCGCCAGCGTTCAAGACGCGGCAAACAAACGTTATGGACTGGCTGGGTTGTTTGCTGCAGCTTGCTCAAGATCTTCCAGCTTGTTGTTGTTGTCGATTCCAACAACCAATGCACCGACAGCAGCACCGACAGTCGCAAGTGTGATGACGTCTAACATGCCAAACCCGCTTGTTGGAGGGCAAGCACCAGTTTCGCAGTAGTCTTGACCACGAATGACAGTTTCGTTGAGAGCCACGACCATGCCTGTTTTTGCTCCACGTGGAGCCGCACCGTATGACCAAAGTCGTACTGGGCTGTGCACAGCTCCTGTCACAACTTCATGAGCACCAGCACGAACGCCAGAAATTGCAAAACGGCCATTGATGTCGGTTTTCGCTGCGGCAACAGGTGCTCCTCGAAACCGAAGCTGAACAACAGCGTTTGAAACGCTTTTGCCAGCTGGGGTCAGTAGCTGACCTTGAAATTTTCCCTGTTGAGTCAACTGGACATCTCGAATCACTCGAGCCTGTCCTGCCATGCTTGCCGGCCCGGAAAACAGGATACCAAAGCACACGGCGATGCTGGCAGCTCTGGTCAGAAGTGTGTGCGTTCGCATCGTGATCATTCCTAATAGTGTTGTATCAACCAACAACCGAATGTTTCGGCTGCAAGAGTGCGGACTTGTTCCTCAGTGATGTGATCGGCGCGATACGTTCTATTTCTGTAATTGGAATAGCACAACTTTCTGGATTTTTCCGAATAACCCGCACAGTCACCCCAATCAGGACTTGCAACCCCGCCGACAGCGAATCGTCACTTGAGGTGATCAGGCACGGCGACTCATTTTTTTAAGGTATGGATGTTGCAATAGGTATGGCGGTCTGGGCGATCACAGGATTTCGCTCGTAAAAATCGCTGTAAGTTGTTTCATGGAGGAGTGTTTTGAAAATCTTGCCCGCCGGGCTGTT